>NZ_JACSCY010000010.1 GCF_014333615.1 Hymenobacter citatus
AAGGTCCTTCGCTCCGCTCAGGATGACAGCACTTTTTTAACTCACCATCTCACCACTTCACTATCTCACCATTTCACAACTTCACCATCTCACCACTTCACCTATTCCAAATCTCCCAGGCAGCTTCAGCTTGCAAGCAGAGCATTTCGAAGCCGTTGAGGACGCGGGCACCGGCGGCGAGGCCGTGTTGCATAAACTTCGTTTCGGCGGGGTTGTAGATGAGGTCGAAGAGGTAGTGCTGGGGCGTGAGAGCATGGTAGGGCAGTAGCGGGCAGTCGTCCACGTTGGGGAAAGTACCCAAGGGCGTGGCGTTGATAATGAGCGGATGTGCCGCTACCAGCTCAGGCGTGAGGTCGTCGTAGGTGAGTCCGTGCGCCAGCGGATTGCGTGATACCAACCAATAGCCGATGCCCAGGTCGCGCAGGGCTACCTCCACAGCTTTAGAGGCGCCACCGGTTCCCAGCACCAGGGCGCGGTCGGGTGTGTCGCGGCGGGGGTAGAAGCGCCGTAGCGACTCTTGAAAGCCCGTGACATCGGTATTGTGGCCCACACGGCGACCATCGGCCGTAAACTCCACCACGTTCACGGCCCCTACCCTAGCTGCCGATGAAGCCAGCTCGTCGAGAAAAGGCCAGATCTGCTCCTTGTACGGAATCGTAACGTTGAGGCCCGCCAAGTGTGGATGCGCCGCCAGCAACTGCGCCAGATCGGCGGCCTGAGGCAGCTCAAACAACTCGTACTGATGGTCTTCGAGGCCCAGGTTGTGAAACTTTTGGGTGAAGTAGGTCTGCGAAAACGAGTGTTTCAGCGTGCGGCCAATCAATCCAAACTCTCTCATTGTGAGTTGCGGGTTATCAGTTGTGAGTTGTCAGTGAAATACGGCTGTCATCCTGAGCTTGCGAAGGACCTTCTGCCAGTTAAACGAGTCGTTGCTACGATGGTCGTTCTCACGTGATAAGGTCCTTCGCAAGCTCAGGATGACAGCCGTATTTTCTTATGTGCAACCAGCCCCTTAAGCTATACGGCCGACTTCTGGCCGCGTGACCGGAAGAACTCGAATACCGCCGGCAAAATAGACAGCACAATAATGGCTACTACTACCAGCGAAAAGTTCTTCTGCACGATGGGCACTTGCCCAAACAAGAAACCCACGCCTACCAGCAAAATCACCCACAGAATACCGCCAATAACATTGTAGGCCAGGAACCGGGCGTAGCTCATGGTGCCCATGCCCGCCACAAAGGGCGCAAACGTGCGAATGATAGGAATGAAGCGGGCCAGAATCAGCGTCTTAGCACCGTGTTTCACATAGAACTCCTGCGTTTTCAGTAGGTGTTCTCGTTTCAAAAAGCGGGATTTATCCGTAAACACCCGCGGCCCCAGGTAGTCGCCGATGTGGTAGTTGAGCGTGTCGCCTAGCACCGCCGCGGCAATTAGCAGCACCATGAGCACGGCCACGTTCAGCGGGCTGCCATCCAGCGCGGCCAGCGAGCCGGCCGCAAACAGCAGGGAGTCGCCGGGCAGGAAGGGTAGCACCACCACGCCCGTTTCCACGAAAATAATCAGGAACAGGATAGCATAGGTCCACGTGCCGTAGTCGGCAATGATGGCGGTGAGGTGCTTGTCGAGGTGCAGAACGAAGTCCAGCGCTTGGTGTAGGATTTCCATGAAGCGGGGTTTAGACCACAAAGAAAGCACGTGCAGCCGTCATTCCGAGTGAAGCCAAAAATCCGGCAAGTTTTCGCTGTCAGATTTTCGGCTTCACTGACTACCAATTCTATAGTTTGGCTACTCCCCGCGCCTCAGCCGAGGTAGCGGCCACACGCCATACTTTATTGCCGGCATCGTCGGTTACCAGCATCGAGCCATCGGGCATCACCGTCACGCCCACCGGCCGGCCATACGCGTCGTCGCCGTTGCCTACCAGGAAACCCGTCACAAAATCTTCGAACTTACCCGTAGGCTTACCGCCTTCAAACGGCACAAACACCACTTTATACCCCGAGAAGGTAGAGCGGTTCCACGAGCCATGCTGCCCGATGAAAGCGCCGTTCTGATAGCGCGCCGGAAAGGCTTGCTGATCGTAGAACGCGAGGCCCAGCGAAGCCGTGTGCGGACCCAGCGGCACTTCGGGCATAATGGCTTTCTTCACCAGATCGGGCCGCTCGTCTTTGCGGCGCGGGTCCACGTTCTGACCATAATACGAGTAGGGCCAGCCATAGAAGCCGCCTTCCTGCACGCTGGTCAGGTAGTCGGGCACCAGCTCATCGCCTAGCTCGTCGCGCTCGTTCACGGCGGTCCAGAGCTTGCCGGAGGTTGGCTGCCAATCCATGCCCACGGGGTTACGCAAGCCGCTGGCATATACCTTCTCGCCGGAGCCGTCGGGGTTGATTTGCAGAATGTTGGCGCGGCGCTCCTCGTTTTCAGGTCCGTGCTCCATCACGTTGGAGCCCGAGCCTACCGTCACGTAAATCTTGGAGCCATCGGGCGAGGCTAGCAGGTTGCGCGTCCAGTGGTTGTTATAGCCGCCTTTAGGTAGGCTCAGGATTTTCTGCCCCTGCCCGGTAATCTTGGTTTGACCCGGCTTATAGGCATAGCGTACTACGCCGTCGGTATTGGCTACATAGAAATTATCGTCCAGCACCAACATCCCGAAAGGCTGGTTTAGGTCACTCAAAAACGTTTCGCGCACATCAGGCTTCCCGTCTTTGTTGGTGTCGCGCAGCAGCGTGATGCGGTTGGCGCTGGTAGCCTGCAACGATTTGGAGGGGTCCAGGTCCAGCGCGGCCGTTACCTTCTTTTTGATGGTCTTGTTGGGCACTGTATTGGCTTCGGCTACCAGCACGTCGCCGTTGGGTAGCACATAGGCCCAGCGCGGGCTGTCAAAATTGCCGGCATACTCAGTGATGGTGAAGCCCGCGGGCACCACCGGCGTTTTGCCAGCCGGCCAGCCAATCACCTTCACGCGGTGCGTCACCGACTCCGTTTTGTAGGGGGCCGGCAGTTTCAGAGGCTGCACGGCAGTGGCTACCGTATCGGTGGGGGTAGTAGCCTGGGCTTCCTGCTTTTCTTCTTTCGAAGGGCCGCTGCACGCGCCTGCTAACAGCAAAGAAGTCAGGAATATAGAAAGATGTTGACGATTCATGATGGGTAATACAAAATGGATATTCGCTTACGCATCAGCCTCAAGCAATGTTCCTACCCCTGAAAGAAGAATAGGTAAGAAAAACAGAACGTCCTTTCGAGCTTGTCGAGAAATCTCGCGTGCTGATGTGAGATTGTATTCACCATCAGCGCACGAGATTTCTCGACAAGCTCGAAAGGACGTTCCTTCTTATGCGAAACGCTAGAAACTACCCGCGCGGCATGGAAGTACCAGGACGACCGGTAGGCTTGGCCGGCTTAAACATCTCATCCACGTTGTCCATGTCGAGGAAGTGCGTGAACGTGTCGCCGCGCAGGCCCAGACGGATGGTTTCCAAGCTCACAATTTCGTTGGGAGCGATGTTGCCCAGGTTCACGTTGGCGCCCAGCAGCTTGATAAACCATACCTGCTGCGCCTTCTGTGGGGCCTCCCACAGGATTTTCTCTACCGGCACTTTGGTCAGGATTTCTTCTACCAGACCCGAGCGCACCTCCCCGGTGCTCCGGAACAAGCCCACGTTGCCAGCCTCGCGAGCTTCGCCGATTACTTTGATGGAACCAGCTTCCAGCTCAGTTTGCATCTGCGAAATCCACTTGTAGGGCGGAATAATCTTCTCTGCGTCCTTGGAACCCACCTCCGATAGCACCTTCACCTCTTTCGACAGCGTGCGAATGTATTCGCATTTCTGATCGTGAGGCATGTCCAGCGAGCCATCCGATACCTCGGCGTACTCCATATCGAACTCGCTCAACAATCGCCGGTAGTCGTCGAACTGGTTGCGAATGATAAATGCCTCGAACAACGTGCCACCGAAATACACCGGGATGCCCGCTTCTTTGTACACGGCCAGCTTACGCTTCAGGTTGGGCGTCACAAAAGACGTGGCCCAGCCTAGCTTCACAATATCGGTATACGGCGCGCCTACTTCCAGAAAGTCTTCCGTTTCGCGTACGCTCAGGCCTTTGTCCATCACCATGGTATAGCCTTGCTCACGGGGTTTCTGGGTGCGTTCGGGAAGTTGATCGAGGTGGTAATTCATATGAGGGTCTTGGGAGCTTAGGGGATTAGGGTCTTGGTTTGCGCACCAGCGACTACCCCGAAAAAAGAACGGGCGTAAAAGTACGCCCGAATTTTATAAGTAGATGTGAGGAAATTGGAAGCAGAGAGACTGAGGAACCGGGTTGATGTTGAAAACCAATTGTTAAACGTCAACCCAGTCCTTATCATCTATTTCCGGTACTGATCAATCAGGCGGGCCAGGGCACGCTGCGACTCCAGCTCCGGGAAGTAATCAAACAGTAGCCGATGCTTACTGAAATCCAGCGTGAGGGCGTTTTCCAGCACCTCGTATGCCTCGCGGTAGCGCCCGGCGGCCAGCAGGTAGGCGCACAGGCGGTAGTATAGCTCCGCCTCGGCGGGCTGCACCTCCACAGCGTTGCGCATCAGGTCGATGGCCCCATCAAAATTGCCCTGCTCATAGAGGATGATACTCCAGTTCAGCCAGCCTTCCTTGTTGTCGGGGGCTACCTGCGTGGCGCGGTCGTAGGCTTCTACCGCCGACACTACGTTGCCTAGCTGATATTCTGCTGCGGCCAACGCCAGCCAATATTCTACGCTTTCATCATACAACGCCGTGGCTTTGCGAAAGAAATGGATGGCCTCCATCCACCGCTCCTGCGCATTCAGCACAATGCCGATGCCAAACCACGCCTCGTCCATCTCCGGGTTAATATCAATGGAACGCTGATAGTTACGGCGAGCTTCGGCCCAGTTTTCCAGCTTTTCGTAGCACTCCCCGATATTACACAAGGCCTCAGCCGTGGGCTGATCTTTCTCGTAGCTCAACGTGAATTCTTCAATAGCTTCCTGGTATTTCTCCTGGCTCACATAAGTGCTGGCCAGGTAGCCGTGAGCATCATAGAATTTGTTGTCGATGAGAATCGCGTACTCAAACGCGCTAACCGCTTTCTCGTAGTCGCCCAGGCGGTAGTAGGCCTGCCCCAGGTTGTACCAGGCAATGGCAGAGTAGGGGTCTTCGTCGGTGAAGCGGCGGAAGAATTCCAGATTGGCTTCCAGCCGTTCGCTCACTTCCAGGCAATACAGCAGTTCCTGCACAGCCACATCATTGTCCGCATTCAGGCGAAGGCTCTGCTTGTAGTACTTGGCAGCACTTTTGTATTTCTGCCAGCTCTGATACGCCAGCCCCAGATTGAAAAAGATGTCGTCGCGGTCAGGCGCGCGCTCCACAGCGCCCAGAAAAAACTCCACAGCCGTCGAGAAGTCGCCGCGCTGGGTAGCGATAATGCCACGCGTTACGGCCACGTCGGGGTTGTCAGGGTCGAGTAGGGCTACGGCTTCTATTTGGGTAGCCGCTTCGGTATACTCGCCCTTCATAGCCAGCACCTGCGCCCGGTCAATCAACAGCTCCGTGCTAAATGGATATTGTGCAATGGCGGCTTCGCAAGCCTGCAAGGCTTTGGCGTACTGAGTGTTCGTGGTATAGTGGTCGATGATATTCTCGAACTCGGCCAAATCAAAAAAGGCGGACTCATTGCTGGCCATCATCTGTTCAAAACGGCGTACGGTAGCCTGCACTTCGTCCCGCTCCTCAAAATTCTCGTTCATTCTCATACTGCAAAAAGCAAAGGACCGTCAAAAAGGCAGACTCTGCCGACTATGGTAGGGTAGGCCACTAGTATGACACTACGGTTTCTAAGATACAACAACCGCACCGGATGCCGGCAAGTTCTGTTGCAGGCCTGCGCAGCACCAGGCAATGGTTTCAGCCAGCGGCCGGAAGGCTATACCTGTGGCCTGTTGCACCTTTTTGGTGCGGTAGGTAGTGGCACGGCGGCCGGCGCGGGCCGTGTCTTTAGTGATAAGCGGCCGTGCTCCCGTTACCACGGAGCGTACATGCTCCAACCGCCAGATTGCCTCGGCGGCCCACTCCGGTACTTGTAGGGTAGGCGGCTTCTTTTGAAAATACCGCGCCGCCTCCGCCAGAAATTCACGCAGGGGCATGGCTCCCCCGTTCAGCACGTAGCGCTGGCCCGTCAGGCTGGTTTCGAAAGCCAGATGCAGCATCATGACCACTACATCACGCACATCCACTAGGTTGATACTGCCAGCCGTGTAAAAAGCGTGCTGCTGGTAGGCATAGCGAAACAAGCGGGTGCTGCTCCGGTCCCAGTCGGCCGGTCCCAATATCACGGAGGGATTTACTATCACAGCATGTAGCCCTTCGGCTACGCCACGCCATACTTCCAGCTCAGCCAGATATTTCGATGTAGCGTAGGCCGGGTGTTCAGCGCCCAGATCCCACTTTGCAGTTTCGTCCAGCGTCAGCGGGGCAGCGGGTGCTTCCGGCGTTGCAGCTGCGCCGCCCAGCGCCGCCACCGACGACACGTGGCACAGCCGTACACCGGGGTATTGCAGGCAAGCGTCTACTACGGCCGCCGTTCCTTCTACATTCACCTGGAGCAGAGCCGTTTCATCCTGAGGAGCATAGGAAACCAACCCCGCGCAGTGAAACACGTGCGTGACATCGGCAAGAGAGGCATGCAGCAAGTCCGCGTCCCGGATGTCGCCCTGTACCCACTCCACTTGCTGGGCTACCACACCAGCCGGAATAGTTTGTCTATATAAAGCTCGTACCGCGTGCCCACGCGTCACCAGCGCATCAATCAGGAAACTGCCCAGCAGGCCGCTACCACCGGTGACGAAAATCATACGAAAGAAGTAAGCGTAAAGAAGGCGGACCGTCCGTAATCGAATATAGGAAAATTTGCGGGTCCGCAGCCGCTTACAGGCTGTTATTCAGCAAAGGCAATTCCAGCGCCTTCCGCAGATAGCTGGTCGTGAGCACCTTATTACGCAAGGTAGCGGTATGCTTTACGTTGTGCGCATCGGTACCCAGCATATCTACCAAGCCTGCATCAATTAACTTTTCGGCTACGCGCTGCGCTCCTGATGAGTAGTAACCTGCCAAGGAATTCAGGTTGACCTGCAACAGCACGCCACTTTCACGGATGCGTTCCAGTTCTTCAAACCGCCCGTAGAGGTAGGTATAGCGCTCAGGATGCGCCAACACCGGCTGGTAGCCTGCTGCCCGTAGATTAAATACAGTTTCAGCCAGGTTGAAAGGCTCGTTGATGTAGGAGGTTTCGAAGAGTAGGTAGTGCCGGTCGCCACCAAAGGTTAGCAGCTCCTCGTTCGTTTCCAGCTTCCGTCCAAACCACTCGTCCAGGTAATATTCGGCGGCGCATTCTAGCTCTATGCCCGTAATGCCCGCTGCCGAAGCGGCTGTTTGTAACTGTGCCAGTGCGCCCTTAATAGTAGCGGGCGTATTCCGAAAGAAATCCCCCATCACGTGGGGCGTCATAATGAGCTTGCGGTAGCCTAAACCTTGCAGTTCGCGCAGCAGCTCTACCGAATGCTCCACCGTGGCCGCTCCATCATCAATACCTGGCAATAAATGCGAGTGCATGTCTACCACCAGCTCCTGCAACGAAGCGGGAGCCGCAGCCGGCGCCATACTACCAAATATTCTTTGCAGAAAAGAAGCCATTCCGTATTAAAAGCTACGAGGACATACGTTTACGCAGACGTCCAACCAGCCCTTGTGGTGCTGTTGGCTCCTCGTAGTATCCTTGTCCGTAGCCGTAGCCGTAGCCGTAGCCGTAGCCGTAACCATACATACCATTTGCTTTGGCATCGTTCAGGATGGTGGTTAGCTTCGTGAAGCCATTGGCACGGATCAGTTTATTGATGTTTTTCAGGAAGGCTTTTTTCGAATAGTTTGCCCGTACGATATAAATCGGCACGTCGGCTTTACGCATAATCAAAATCCCATCCGTCACTAGTCCTACCGGCGGCGTATCAATCATCACGACGTCATAATGCTGATATAGCTCGGCCAGCAATTCGTCGAACTTCGGATTTAGAATCAGTTCCGACGGGTTAGGCGGCGTAGGACCAGCTGAAATGAAATCGAGGGTAGGGATAGAAGTATGCTGAATGCATTCTTCCCAAGTATGACGCTCAATCAGGATAGTACTGATACCCTTTATGTTAGGCGAATCAAATGCCAAGTTCACCTTCGGCTTGCGCATATCTAGATCCAGCACCACCACACGCTGCTCCGAAGAAGCAATAATAGCGGCTAGATTCACCGTTACAAAGGTTTTACCCTCACCGCTAATAGTAGACGTCACCGAAATCAAACGCTTCTTTTTGGAAGAAGCCATAAACTCCAGATTAGTTCGAATAGAGCGAATAGCCTCCGAAATAGCCGACTTCGGATTCTTATCCACCACCAATTTCGACACAGCCATCTTCTCCCGATCGTAGGTAGGGATTACACCCAATACTGTGGCCGAGCTATTCCGTTCCAACTCCCGAATGTTTGTTACGGTGTTGTGCATGAGGTAGCGCACCGCAATCAGCCCAATACCCAGCACAATGCCACCCGCCAGCCCAATAGCATACACCATAGTACGCACAGGTGAGATGGGGGTAGTCGGAACCGATGCAGGGGACAAAATTTGGAAGTCGGGAATAGTGCCTGCCATTGCAATGCCGTATGACATTTTCCGATCCATCAGCATGCCATTATAGCGTTCCAATAACTCAAATGGCCGGCGTAGACGCCCCTGCTCAGTAACTTTCTGAGGGATGGTCTGAAGTCTAGCCTCCATTTGCTGTCGTTGCTGGGTCATAAGTGCAAGCTGTTTTTGTAAAACAGCCTGATTTTGGGACAACAGATCTTGCACTGTTTTTTTCGTGAAAGCCAGTGCTTCTTGTCGCAATTGTACAGTAGTAGTAGTCGGCTTATACGATTTCAATAACTGCTGCAAAGCAAGTTGTTGGTTATTGAACTGTTGCAAGAGTTGTGGCAATTGTGGATCACCAATATCCCCCAATGCGGGAATAGCCTGCATTACATCTACATCTTCCTGTCCAACTATTCGGTCACTGTCTACAGTATTACGTAGTTCTATAAGCAGTTTTACCTTATCTAGTAGCCTCTGACGCTCCATTTCCTGTTCAGCAATAGCTGAAGCAATGGCAGTCAATTCACTTTTCACATCGAATGCCTTATTACGCTCAGCAAACGACTGCATATCCTCCTCCGCTTTACTTAACCCCTCTTTGCTTTTATATAACTCAGAATCAATAAACTGAAGCTGCCTTCTTTCTACCTCCTGTTTTTTCAGTACTTTTTCAATTAAATAAACTGTATCTACCTTGTTGACAATATCCTGAGCCTTAAGCGGTGTCTTATCTGTGAAAGAAATATTGATGGTGTTCGCATCCGGATTCTCAATAGCCACACTTAGATTAGCATTTAAATAATTATTTATTGCTCCACTATCATTAATTAAAAAATAGTAATTATTCTCTAACGTTTCCGAATTAAAAAAACCAGTATTTGATATAGTTAACAGAAAACCAGGTGTTTTGATAGGTTGGCCAATACGATATTCTTGGCTCTGTTCCTGTCCACCCAATTCATAAGAAAGAATGAAGCGCTGTTTGTCTAGAAAATCAACCGCAAAGCGGACGTTGAACTGAGATCCATCCTGCACTGTGTAACTAACTATAAACGGCGAAATACGGTACAGCTCTCGCTCGAGCACTGTACCTTCTACATAATAATTTACGTCTAGCATCAATGAATCTTTTAAACGCCGATAAATAAGATCGGATTTAATTAACTCTACCTCACCGGACAGTTTACTTATACTTTGTTTATCACCTCCAACTATATCAAATCCCAGCACTCCGGCCTCTGTCTTCTCATCTATTTTTAACACCGAGGATGAGCGATAGATGGGAGGGGTATAACGCAAGAACAGCCAAGAGGCTGTTAAACCTAAACCAATTAGTAGTAATACCCATGGTAGGCTCTTGCGCGCTACCATAAGGAGCGTGGTTAAATCTAAGCCAGAGCCTTCGTCTTCTTCCGACTCGGCTTCGCCACCACCCGCATTGCGGATCAACTCTTCCAATTCAACTTCTTCTTTCGCAGCCATAGGGGCGCTTTACTGTTGAGTTTGATTAGCACTGTTTGACGACAGTGATAGGGATGCGTATTAATTGTTACTTCGCAGGTTAACCGTTAAATAAATTATAGTAGTAGCCAGTCCTGCTAACCCACTAACGATACCAAACAAAGGAGCAATATCCCCTATTGCCTCAAAGAAAGGCCGCCTTACTGGCTCAACATAAATTATATCATTGGGTTCCACCTGCAAATTGGCTTGGCGCATACCAGCAAAGGATGTGAGGTCAATAACTTGCACTCTTGGATTTTTCAGGTCACCCCGAATCAGGCGAATATTGTCTGCTCGGCCTATACGTCCAGTTCCTGTTCCGGTAATGGCCCCACCATCAATGCCGCCAGCTAAAGCTAACACTTCAATTAGGTTCATATTGTCGTTGACCAGCGGAATGACCTGACCACTGCTACCACCTACGGCTCCTAGTATAATAATGCGGTTGTTGCTGACTTGCGTTGTGACGAAAGGCTGCTGATAAAATTCGTTGTATCTGCCTTTGAGCACGCTATCTGCTTCTAGTAAGGTATACCCACTCAGCTTTACGTCGCCTACCATGGGTAGACGCACGACACCGTCATTTTGCACCAGAAACTCGGCACCACCGTTCTGGGCACTACCTCCGCGGCTAGCGCCCTGCCGACCAGCACCTGCGGACTGACGACTGCCACTTCCAGTAGGGGAACCAAATGATAATTCGCCGTTTGGATCAATAATGGACTCACCCTCATTCGTATACACCCGAATAGCCAGGTAGTCGTTGGGCTGAATAACATAGTTGCGCTCGGCACGATTCAGAGCACGACGCAGTTTAGATGTATCGGCCATCGTACCATCGAGGCGGAACATGGTATTCTGTTGCCGCACGCGGGAAGTGGTGCAGGAAGAAAGCAGTGCTATCAGCGAAAAAGGCAGGTAGAGAAGCCAAAAACGCAGCAGACGACGAGTAGTGGGTAGTTGTTGCATGCAGGCCGGGCAAGCCGGATCAGAGCTAGGATACAGACCAACAGCGCCTTAGCACTGGTTTGCCTATCTGGAAACCTTCAAAGTAACCAAATTGGCCGTCGCTTTCAAAATTCGCACCAGTATGGCCTGGCCCCTCATCAGATCATTAGCCACATTATTTTTAATATCAACACAGAACTAATAACTTACGTTTGTTAGTAAAAACTCTCTCCCACCCCACCCATGCTAGTAGAAGAAGTTGAAAATCAAACCCTGATTGCGCAGATGGTGCGCGATTTTGGCGCCACTCATATCAAGCCGCATATGATGCGCTGGGACGAAAGCCAAGAATTTCCCATTGATATTTTTCATAAGCTAGGCGAATTAGGTCTAATGGGCGTATTAGTGCCGCAGCAATACGGAGGTTCGGGCTTTGGCTACCCTGAATACGTGACAGCCATTGCTGAGCTGGCCAAAATTGATGGTAGCATCGGCCTTTCTATGGCGGCGCATAATTCACTCTGTACCGGCCATATTCTCCAGCACGCTTCTGAGGAGCAAAAACAAAAATATCTTCCCAGGCTGGCTTCCGGTGAATGGATTGGGGCCTGGGGACTCACTGAACCGAATACCGGCTCGGATGCTGGCAACATGCGTACGACTGCCGTACTGGATGGCAACGAGTACGTGCTCAACGGCGCTAAGAATTTTATCACCCATGGCAAGTCCGGTCATGTGGCGGTAGTCATTGCGCGTACTGGCGAGGTAGGCGACTCGCACGGCATGACGGCCTTTATTGTGGAGCGTGGTACGCCCGGTTTTGCAGGTGGCCGCAAGGAAGATAAGCTGGGCATGCGCGCGTCTGAAACCACCGAAATGATTTTCACAGACTGTCGTGTGCCGCAGGAAAACGTGATTGGCAAGGTAGGCGACGGCTTTATTCAGTCGTTGAAGGTGCTGGATGGCGGCCGCATTAGCATTGCGGCACTGAGCCTGGGTATCGCGCAGGGCGCGCTGGAGGCTGCACTGAATTATTCGCAGGAACGCCATCAATTCAATCAGCCCATCAGCAGCTTCCAAGGAATTTCCTTTAAACTGGCAGATATGGCAACTGAAATTGAGGCTGCCTCGCTACTCACCTACCGCGCAGCTGATATGAAGCAACGTGGTCTGAACGTGAATCGCGAGTCAGCCATGGCGAAGCTCTACGCCTCGGAAGTGGCAGTGCGCGTGGCCAACGAGGGGGTGCAAATTTTTGGCGGCTACGGTTACACCAAAGACTACCCTGCGGAGAAATATTACCGCGACGCCAAGCTCTGCACTATTGGGGAGGGTACTTCTGAGATTCAGAAACTGGTTATCGCCCGCAGTTTGCTCAATGCCTAAAACAGATACTTCCATTGTCAAATCGATTTATTGTGCTCCGATAATCGATTTGACAGGCTGTAGAACACTTTATGGGCTGAAACCTAGTAGCCTTGCTTTGAAATCATCAGAAACTATGGTTATCTTTGCAGCCCTTTACCAAAGCAGAAGTTTTCAAGCTAACTGAACATATGATCATCGTCCAAATCAAGGAGAACGAGTCGGTAGACCGCGCGCTGAAGCGCTTCAAGAAGAAATTTGAGCGCACGGGTGTGCTGAAAGAACTGCGTCGTCGCACGTTCTTCCAGAAGCCGTCGGTAACCAACCGCAAGCAGAAAGAGAAGGCTATCTACAAGCAAGCCACCTACGGCACAGGCAACGACTAGTCTGACCGCTCTTTGAGTTGAGAAAACCGGCTGATTTACTTTCAGAAGTAAGTCAGCCGGTTTTTCGCGTGCATACTTTTCTGTGGAATTCCATACATTGGCAACCCAGCCCCTACCTGGCCGGTGCTTTTGTATGGAATTGTTTTTTGAGTACCTGCGCTTTGAGAAGCGCTACAGTCCGCACACCTTGCTGTCGTATCAAACCGATTTGCGGCAGTTTGCTGAGTATTTGCAGGTTGAGTATGAGCTGGCAGAACCGGACCAAGCCGACCACACGCTTATTCGTGGCTGGGTAGTGAGTTTGATGCAACAGGAGCTGGACCCGCGCACCGTGAACCGAAAAATTGCTTGCCTACGCTCCTATTATAAGTTTCTGCTACAAACGGGTGCTGCCACGCGCAACCCCATGCTGCGCATCAAGTCGCCGAAGGTAGCGAAGAAGCTACCCGACTTTGTGCCCGAAGATTCATTGAACGGGCTGCTGAATTCTTTTGAGTTTCCGGAGACCTTTGCCGGCGTGCGCGACCAATTGGTACTCGAATTACTTTACGGCACCGGCATCCGTTTGTCGGAGCTGATTGGTATACGGCCCGACGATGTGAGCCTACCCGGCCGTACGGTGCGCGTAACGGGCAAAGGCAACAAGCAGCGCATTGTGCCGCTCAACCCCACATTATTGGGTGTGCTGGACAAGTACTTAGCACGCAAGCAGCAGGAATTCGGGCCGGCCGACAACGTCCGGCGGGCGCTCCTCGTTACGGATAAGGGAGACCCGCTCTACGAAAAGTTTGTGTATCGCACCGTGAAGCACTATTTGAGCCAGATAACCACCGCCTCGTCGCAGCAGCATCCGCACGTGTTGCGGCACTCCTTTGCCACGCACCTGCTTGGCAAAGGGGCCGACCTCAACGCCATTAAGGAGCTGTTGGGACACGCTAATCTAGCTGCTACCCAAGTGTACACTCACCTGTCGATTGACAAGCTGAAAGCGGTTTTCGAGCAGGCTCATCCCAAAGCCTAAGCTATTTCTCTTACCCTTAACCCCATTTCCGATGAAAGTACAGATGCATTCGGTGCACTTCACTGCCGACCAATCCTTGCTCGACTTCATCCAGAAGCGCCTCGACAAACTGGAAACCTTCTACGACCGCGTGACAGAAGGCGAAGTTATTTTGAAGCTGAACAACAAGGACGGCATTAGCAATAAAACCTTGGAAGTGAAACTACTGGTCCCCGGCTCCACTATCTTTTGTCAGGAAGAAGCGCCTACCTTCGAGTCGGCAGCAGATGCAGCGTATGAATGCCTGCGCCGGCAGATTGTGAAATACAAGGAAAAACACATGTCACACTAAGGTTTCTGCCTTTGCTTATAGATACAAGAAAGGCCCTACCCACATGCTGTGGGTAGGGCCTTTTCTATGGAAAGAATTTCCATTCTATAATTCAAAAGCAGCCTTGATTTGCTCTACATAGTCGAGCTTTTCCCAAGTGAAGGTTTCGGCGGTCTGACCGTTGCCATTCACTGAAACCTGACCAGGCTGACGGCCCATGTGGCCATAGGCCGCAGTAGCGCCGAAGATGGGCTTTTGCAGACCCAGGCGTTGCACAATAGCATAGGGGCGCATATCAAACAGCTCCTGTACCTTGGCAGATATTTCGCCATCGGTGAGCAGCTGGCCGCTGGCATTGGTGGCTTTGGTGGTGCCGTAGGTGGTTACGTACACGCCTACTGGTTTGGCTACGCCTATGGCGTAGGCTACCTGCACCAGCACCTGGTCGGCCACGCCGGCGGCTACCAGGTTTTTGGCGATGTGACGTGCCGCGTAGGCCGCCGAGCGGTCTACCTTGGAGGAGTCTTTACCGGAGAAGGCACCGCCGCCGTGGGCGCCCTTGCCGCCGTAGGTATCTACAATTATTTTGCGGCCCGTAAGACCGGAGTCACCGTGCGGACCACCGATTACGAACTTGCCGGTAGGGTTGATGTGGTAGGTGATCTGATCTGTGAAGAGGTTTTGCACGTCGGCGCTGAGGCTGGCCTTCACGCGCGGAATCAGGATGGTTTTGATGTCGGTGGCAATCTGCGCCAGCATCTTCTCTTCCGACTCGTCGAACTCATCGTGCTGGGTGCTCACCACAATGGTTTCGATGGCTTCGGGGGTGTTGTCATCGGCGTAGCGAATGGTTACCTGAGCCTTGGCATCGGGGCGCAGGTAGGTCATTTCCTTACCCTCCTTGCGGATGGCAGCCAGCTCGCGCAACAGGCGGTGCGAGAGGTCGAGGGCCAGGGGCATGTAGTTGTCCGTCTCGCGGGTAGCGTAGCCGAACATCATGCCCTGGTCGCCGGCACCTTGGTCTTCGGGATTCTGGCGCTCTACGCCCTGGTTGATATCAGGCGACTGCGCATGCAGGCGGTTTTCCACCTGGCAGGTGTTGCCATCGAACTTATACTCGGGGTTGTTGTAGCCGATGCGGCGAATCACATCGCGGGCGATCTGCTCTACGTCTACCTGGGCGGCTGACTTGATTTCGCCGGCCAGCAGCACGTAGTCGGTGGTGACGAGGGTTTCGCAGGCTACTTTAGAGGTAGGGTCCTGGCGCAGGAATTCGTCGAGGATAGCATCCGAAATCTGGTCGGCGATTTTATCGGGGTGGCCTTCCGAAACCGATTCGGAGGTGAACAAGTACGGCATCAGCGTAGAAGCATATAAGGTGCGCAAGGGGCCGGCAGCCCCTGCCCAACACTGGCAGTATGGCTAGGTTGGGCCGCAAAGCTACGAGTTTTATGTGTGGCTACTCACTTGTACGGCATAGAATGAATAGCAGATCGGCCTTAACCTCTACCATTTAGTATGCGTTGTATTCTTATACTTCAATTTTCCTCCATGAAATACATTCTTACCCTATTGCTGACTGCTTCGTTGGCAACCGTTACACTACCCACCGCAACGGCTCAACAAGCGCCTTCGCCCTATAAAACCCGCTTTGCCGTAGACGCTCCCATTTCGGTGGGCCTGGGAGCCGTGAGCGGCTTGGGATTGTACTTGTCTTCGCGGAAAGATGGCCTGAGCGACGCCCAGCTGTCGGCCTTGAATAGGAACGATATTCCCAAGTTTGATCGGTTTTCGGCTGGTTACTACAGCAAAAGCGCTCTGACTGCTGGTGACTTCATTGTCTATCCTAGCTTACTCATTGCACCAGGCTTGCTGGCACTGAATACCAATGTGCGCGGACGCTATGGGCAGGTGCTTGGCCTCTATTTGCAAACCCTGGCAGCCCAGAATGCCATTTTCACGATGACCATAGGGACTACTACCCGCTACCGTCCGTTTCTGTACGGCACCGAGGGCGGCGGCTCCCGAAACAGTCACATCTCCACCAACTCCTTCTACGCTGGCCATACGGCTAACACAGCGGTGGCTACCTTCTTTGCGGCCAAGGTGTACCACGATTTCAACCCTGGCTCGGCGGCCGAGCCGCTGGTGTGGACGGCGGCGGCCTTAGTACCGGCCGCCCAGGCCTATACGCGTATTAAAGCCGGCAAGCATTTCCTATCTGACAATATTGTAGGGTATGTGATAGGTGCCGCTACAGGCATTGTAGTGCCCCAGTTGCACAAAACCGCCGACCGTACGGGTCTTTCACTGGCGCCGGTGCAGGGGATTAACATCAATGGGTATGGATACAGCGGCTTGGCGATTACGAAGCTGCTGTAACAACTTACTGAACACAGTCTCATGGCCTCGCTACATAATTGCGTAGCGAGGCCATGGTATTTTACGAAGCAAGCAGTCCTACTGCCCGGTACCGCCGCTGCTACCACTCCCTACCCCACTTGGCTTCAGATTCGTCTCAAATAGCTTCAGAATCCGCTTGTACTCATCCGTCCACGAGGCGGGTTCCTCGAAGCCGTGATTCTCGACCGGGTAGACGGCCAGTTCCCAGTTTTCTTTGTGCAGCTCGATGAGGCGCTGGGTGAGGCGCACAATATCCTGGAAGTGCACGTTGGTATCCACCATGCCGTGGCACATGAGTAGGGCGCCCTTCAAGCCATCGGCGTAGTAGATGGGCGAGGAGCGGGCGTAGGCAATGCTGTCGTTGTAGGGTTCGTTAAGGATGTTGTCGGTGTAGCCGTGATTGTAGTGCGCCCAGTCCGTAACGGAGCGCAGGGCCGCGCCGGCCTTGAACACGTCGGGCTGGGTGAACATGGCCATGAGCGTGATGAAACCGCCGTAGCTGCCACCGTAAATGCCGATGCGCTGGGGACTGACGCCGTATTTGTCGGCCAGCATTTTGGCGCCGTCTACGTGGTCGGTAAGGTCCTTGCCGCCCATGTAGCGGTAGATGCCTGTGCGCACGTCGCGGCCGTAGCCAGCCGAGCCGCGGTAGTCCATATCCAGCACCGTGTAGCCTTTCTCTACCAGCAGATTATGGAACATGTACTCGCGGAAGTAGCTGCTCCACCACTTGTGCGCGTTTTGGAGGTAGCCCGCACCGTGCACAAAAATTACGGCCGGACCTTGCGCCGCGGGGGTAGCGGGGCGGTAGAGGCGGGCGTACACATCGGCGCCGTCGCGGGCTTTGAAGGTCACGATTTCCGGCTCGCGCCAGGGGTAGCTTTCAAACTCGGGGGTAGTAGAGTGCGTAAGCTGGCGCATCTTGGCGCCGGGCTTGTTGTCCATCACGTATAGCTCCCAGGGCTTGTTGGAATAGCTGTAGCGCACGGCCAGCGTTTTCTCGTCGGGCGAGAGCGTGACTTCGTTGGCGCCTACCTTGGTGGTTAGCTGCGTCATGGCGCCGCCTTCTACCGGCATACGGTAGAACTGCTGCTGGCCGGGCTCGGGCTTGTTGGCGGTGAGGTACCACGTCTTTTTGTCGCGGCTGAGCTGGGCGTTCAGAATTTCAAACTTGCCGCTGGTAAGGGCCTTTCTCTGACCGTTCGTGACGTCGATGGTGTAGAGGTGGGAGTAGCCGGTGGCTTCGCTCTGGAACCACATGCGCCGGTTGTCGGGCAGCCAGCCCACGTTGCCAGTGCCGTAGCCAATGCCGGGGCCGTTGATCCAGGCGTCGTCGTGCTGACGGTCGAGCAGTTTTATTTTCTGGGTAGCCGGGTCGAGGCCCACAATCCAGCGGTCCTTGTTGTCGGCCGAGCGGATGACCACGAAAGCGTGCTTGCCGTCGGGGCTCCACACAGGGCCGTAGGGCTGCACGCGGCGCAGCTCGGTGGCGGGCTTCTCCTTTTTGGCGGCCGTGGCGGCTTTGACCGAGTCGGCGGGGGTAGGCGCTTTGGCCTTCAGCTGGTACTCCTTGCGGTAGGCCGGTTGCTCGTCGAGTCCCTGCAATTCCTTGTAGCCCAGCACAAACGTAGTGTCCCTACCCACATCGTAGATGCCCAGCTGCAAAGCCGTTTGCGGGGCGCCTACCTTGGTGCGGGTCGAAATGTCTTCGGTGAAGCCCGAGGCCGTGACGAAGGCCGGCACTACGGCCACCTTCTCGCTAGCGGGCTCTTGCGCCAGGGAGTAAGTCACGTAGCGACCATCTGGGGAAAGTTGGAGGCTGCGCACCGTTTGCTGGCCCAGGTAAATAGGCTTGGGCCGTAGCTTGCTGAGCGCCTTCTGTACCCGCTCGCGGGCCTTGGCGTCTTGGTCGCGCTGCCGGATAATGTCAAACAGCGCCAGCTGCTGGGCCTTCAGGAATTTTTCACTGGGGTCGGTGAGGCCGTTTTTCGGCTTGGTGCCGCGGCGGAAGTCGGTACGCTGGACCGTTTCGCCGGTGGTGGGGTTCCAGGTGAACAGGTTGCCGCCGCGGGCGTAGCTGATGAGCTGACCTTGCAGGGCAAAATCGGGGTTGGATTCGCGCTCGGCCGTGTTCGTCACCTGTCGAATCTTGCCCGATTTCAGGTCGAGTAGGAAAATGTCGCCGTCCTTCTCATATACCTTGCGGGTGTACCGCTCGTCGTAGGTGCCGCTGCCGGCGGGTAGGGCCTGCTGCTCCCGAAAGCCGACTTTGCGCACCGGGCCGCCGCTGGGCGCTACATAATACAGCGAGTCCTGGCGGTTTTTATCGGGGTTCCAATTGAAGTAGATGCGCTTGCCATCCTCGCTCCAAAACACGTTGCTGGGCGACGTACCCAGCCACTGGGTAGGGTCGCGCATAATTTTCTCCACCGTCAGCGGAGCCAGAGCAGAAGTGGAGGAAGCGGTTTGCGCAGACGCAGCCAGGGGCAACACGCTGGCAAAAGCAAGCAGAGCGGAGAGTTTTTGCATAGACAGGCACAAGAAAGAACCGCAACTTACGCAGTTCCTCCCAAGGACGCCAACCGCCGGCCGGGCGTTGCAACGGCTATGCTAGCAGCCCCACCTCCAGACACTCTCCTATAGGGGAACGGCTTCGCGCTATAAATCAGCCAGCTCCAGGCGCAAATTGCGGCGGGCAGTATCTTCTAACCGCTGCCGAAACTCGGGCGTGCGGTAGAGGGTAGGCGCGGCCAACATCTTTTCCAGCACCTTGCGCCGACCGGGGCGGTAGAGCATGTCCGGAATCAAACGGTATTCCTGCCGGATCTGGCGGGCGTACTGCCAATAATCAGCCTCGGGTGCACCCAGGATTTGCAGATCGGCATCCAGGAAAAACGCCAGATCGGCATCTGGGGCGGAAATCGGTTGGGTGTGGTCTTTGGTGCGCTCGATAAGGTAGGCCACTCGCTGCCGCTGTTTGGTAGACAAGCTGGTTTTCTCTAGAAAGTCCAGCGCCAGCCGGGCACTGCGTTCCTCATTGTCGGAGCGACGGGCACTGTACACGGCATCATGAAACCAGATGGCAAGCTGCACCACCATGGGGTCTTGCAAGGTAGAAGTGTGGCGCTCAGCAACATCTAGCAACGCCCGCACATGGTGTAAGGTATGATAGTGCCGGTCGGAAGCAGAATAGGCGGCGCTCAGCTGCTCGTAGGTAGCGGTGCGGGTCGCTTCATCAGGCAGTAGAGGTGCTGTCAGCTGGTGCCAGCGGTTGGATAGGGTAGAATTCGTCACATCAATCAACGTCAGTAAGCAGTCTACTCCCTACAAAAAATGATGCCTGATTAGTTCTTAGTAGGCACGCCGTAGGGATTTACTCGGCGTTTTTCCAAAAAGCGTTCGGGCGCCGACAGCGGCGTGAAGCCAAACTGCTGGTACAGCCCATGCGCATCCACAGTAGCCAGCATGTGCCGGCGCTGGTCTTTCAGCTCCGGGTGCGTCCATATCACCTCCATCAGCCATTTCGACAAGCCCCTACCCCGGAACTCGGGCAGTACAAATACGTCGCAGAGCCAGGCAAAGGTGGCCCGGTCTGTTATGACGCGGGCAAAGCCTGCCTGCCGGCCATCGGGCGCAAACAGCCCGAAGTTGAGCGAGTTGGCAATGGCGCGCTCCAGCGTTTCCAGCGGCATATTGGTGGCCCAGTACGAGT
Organism: Hymenobacter citatus; assembly: GCF_014333615.1. Classification (GTDB taxonomy): domain Bacteria; phylum Bacteroidota; class Bacteroidia; order Cytophagales; family Hymenobacteraceae; genus Hymenobacter; species Hymenobacter citatus. The sequence goes on from NZ_JACSCY010000010.1 coordinate 20,346, forward strand.
CTTCGGTCAGGTAGTGATGAATGGCGGCTACGTCCAGCTCGGTAGGGTCAGTGCTGATGCGGAAGCCGTCGGGGTTGGTGTGGGAGTGCATAAGATGTAGCGCGAAGCTCTGCTTCGCGTTTCGGTGAATGGTAGTCGTTGTTTCGGCTGCAACATCAGCAACGACGCGCGAAGCAGAGCTTCGCGTTACTGAAACAGCGGCGGGTGCTTTTCGTCGAAGTCCGTGGCGTCCTGGTAGGCTTTTGCCAGGGCCAGCAGCTTGCCTTCCTCGTAGAGCTGGCCAGTGAAGGTGATTGTGCTGGGTAGGCCATTTTGCCGGAAGCCGTTGGGCACGGCCACGGCGGGGTGGCCGGTGAGGTTGGTGATGGTAAGGCTGGCGCTGCTGGTCGGCGCCAGGTAGAGGTCCAGGCCTTGCAGCTTCTGGTCCATGGCCTCGATGAGCAAAGTGCGGGCGCGCTGAGCCTGGATGTACTCCACCGCCGGCACAAAGCGCGACGACCGGAACGTGTTGGGCCAGGCGTAGCGGTGTTGCTGCACCAACAGCCCGTCGCGGCCCGAGCGGGTGAGGTCGTCGAAGGCGGCGGCCCCCTCCACGGAGAGGCCGAAGCGCATGGCGCCGGCCGGTAGGGTAGGCAGCTCCAACGGCACCAGCTCCACGCCCAGCTTACGCAGCACTTCCAGGCTGGCCTGGTCGTTGGCTTTGGTAGGGTAGTCGCGGTCGAAATCGGCTTTCAGGTAGCCTACGCGCAGCTTTTTCACATCGATATCGAAGGCGTAGCGGAAGGGCGCGGGCGCTTGCAGGGTGGCCGGGTCGCGGGGATCGGGGCCGGCCAGGGCGGCCAGTACCAGGGCGCAGTCCTCGGCCGAGCGGGTAAGCGGACCGGCCTTGTCCATCGTCCAGCTAAGGGCCATAGCGCCAGCCCTACTGATGCGCCCGTAGGTAGGGCGCAGGCCCGTGGTACCGCAAGCCGTGCTCGGGCTCACAATGGAACCCAACGTTTCGGTACCAATAGCAAACGGCACCAGCCCCGCCGCCACCGCCGATGCCGACCCCGCCGACGAGCCGCTGCTGCCCTCGCTCAGCTTCCACGGCGAGCGGGTTTTGCCCCCAAACCAGACGTCGCCCTGGGCCAGCGCACCCAGCGTGAACTTGGCCACCAGCACCGCCCCGGCCTGCGCCAGGCGTTCCACCACGGCCGAGTTTTCGTCCAGCGTCTGGTCTTTGTAGGGCATGGCGCCCCAGGTAGTTTTGTAGCCCTTGGCGCTGAACAGATCCTTCACCCCGAACGGAATGCCGTGCAGCGGCCCGCGGTACTTGCCGGCCCGTATTTCCTGGTCGGCCTGGCGGGCTTGCTGCAAGGCCAGCTCCTCGGTGAGGCTAATGACGCAGTGCAGCTGCGGGTCATACTTTTTGAGGCGGGCCAGGCAGAACTGCGTCAGCTCTTCCGACGACAGCTGCCGGGTGCGCAGCAGTTCGCCCAACTGGCGCACGGAATAGTAGGCCAGGTCGTCGCGGTTGGCAGGTAGCTTCATCCTGTCCATTTTGGGCAGCTTGCCGGCATCCGGTACGCGAACGGGCTGCATAGCCTGGCGGATGCGGAGTGGGCGCGGGTCGAAGGTTTCAGCGGGGGCTACGCTATTGGGCATATTCAGCTGACGCAGAGCTTCGTAGCTAGCGCGATTCTGCCGGAGGTTGCTGAGGGTAGAGTCGAGCTGGGCATCGGAGAAGTGCAGGCCCAGCAGGTCTTGGGCGGCTTGCACGGTAGCCAGCGTGATGGGCGGCAGCTCGGCCGGGCGCGTGGCGAAGGCACCCGCACCAAAGCAGGTCAGGCCCACAGCGAGGTAGGGTAAGGCTTTCATCATATGGATAGCGGAGGAGTGAGGGCGTGTAGTAGCAAAGCTACTCGCGGCGCTGACTTGCGCAAGCAACTCCTTGTTATTCTGACCGCAGCGAAAAAGCCAGATTGTTAGCGTTGATTTTCCGGGCTACCCGAACGATGTAGAGACGCATACTTGCGTCTCGTCGTTGAACGAAACAAGCAAGCGTCTCATCGTCCGCACCAAATGGCCAAAATCGTTCAACAACGAGACGTAAGCAAAAAGCTTTTGCACCCGCTTGGCGGCCAACGAAATCGTTTAACGATGAGACGCAAATATGCGTCTCTACATCGTTCGGGTAGCCATTCAACTCTTATGGAAGTAAGAGGCAGGAGAAAACATCAAGTGCAACTACCCTGTAGTTAAGGTAAGTATACCCTTTCCACAACCAACTACCCCTCCTCAACATGAAATACAACCTGTTAGGCAACACCGGCCTGAAAGTATCGGAGCTGTGCCTGGGCACCATGACCTTTGGTCAGACCGAAGGCCGCTTCAAGGCCATTGCCAAGGTAGACCAGAACGGCGCCGACGAGCTGCTGAAACGCTCCGTAGACGCGGGCATCAACTTCCTCGACACGGCCAATGTGTACTCCGAAGGCCAGTCGGAGGAGATGACCGGGCAGGCCATCCGCAACCTGGGCCTGAGCCGCAGCGAGCTGGTGGTAGCCACCAAAGTGCGCGGCAAAATGGGCGACGGACCTAACCAGGTAGGCCTCACCCGCAAGCACATCCTAGATCAGGCCGAAGCCAGCCTCAAGCGCCTCGGTACCGACTACATCGACCTCTACCAGATGCACAGCTATGACCCGCTGACGCCCTTCGAGGAAACCCTGCGGGCCTTCGACGACCTGGTGCGCAGCGGCAAGGTGCGCTACATCGGGGCCAGTAACGTGGCCGCCTGGCAGCTCATGAAAGCCCTGGGCACCTCCGAGCGCCTGCACCTGGAGAAGTTCGTGTCGCTGCAAGCCTACTACACCGTGGCCGGGCGCGACCTGGAGCGGGAGCTGGTGCCGCTGCTGCAAGACCAAAAGGTAGGGCTGATGGTGTGGAGCCCGCTGGCCGGCGGCCTGCTCAGCGGCAAGTATAGCCGCGAGAAGCAAGAAGGCGAAGACGGCCGCCGCGCCAACTTCGATTTCCCGCCCGTGAACCGCGACCGGGCCTTCGACATTCTGGACCTGCTGCACCCCATGGCCGAGCAAAAAGGCGCTTCCGTGGCGCAACTGTCGCTGGCGTGGCTGCTGCACCAGCCGGTGGTCACCAGCATCATCATCGGCGCCAGCAAAATGTCGCAGCTCGAAGACAACCTGAAATCGGTGGACGTGCAGTTCTCCGAGGAAGAATTGAAGAAGCTGACCGACGCTAGCAAGTTGCCTGCTGAGTACCCCGGTTGGATGCTGGACATGACCGGTCAGGATCGGCAGAAGTAGGTTTTCATTTGTCATCCTGAGCGCAGCGAAGGACCTTATCACGTTTGAACGAGTCGTTAATACGTCGGTCGTTCAAACGTGATAAGGTCCTTCGCTGCGCTCAGGATGACAGATTTTTCAACAAAATCCCTACCCCTCCCCCAATTGATGCCGCTCGTTGCGGACGGCGTTGGCGAGGTTCCACTCTACCTCGTGCGCGAAGGCGTGCTGGCGCACGGGGCACTCGGGCATGTGGCAGAGCGAGCAGGCGCGGAAGGTGCAGGGGTCGGCGTGCACGAACATTTCCACCTCCGCGTCGGCGTGCTGGCGCATGAGGGTTTCAATCTTATTCAGCTCGTTGTGAATGGCTTCGAGGCTGAAATAATACGGCATCTGCATGTGGCAGTCGATGTGCAGGTTGGCGCCGTAGCGCTGCACGCGCAGGTTGTGCACGTCTATCCAGGCGGGCTGGCGGTGGCGCTGTAGCTCGGCCACTACTTCGGCCACCGTGGCCGCGTCCGACTCATCCATCAGCGCCGAAGCAGAGCTGCGCAGCATCTTGTAGCCGTTCACCACAATCACCACGCCCAGCAGCAGCGCCGCCAGCGTATCAAACAGCACAATGCCGGTGAAAAACACCAGCAGCAGCGCTGCGCACGACACCAGCGAGGTCAGCGCGTCAATATACAAGTGCTGTCCGTCGCCGACCAGCGCGGCCGATTTCAGACGCTTGCCCTCGCGCACCAGCAGGTAGCCTACCCCCAGATTGATGATGCCCGCCGCGGCCAGCAGCCATACGCCCAGGTCGGGCGCGGCTACGGCGTGCGGCTCGAAGAGCGTGCGCGTGGCACTGTAGAAAATATAGAGGCCGGCAAACAAGATCAGTCCGCCCTCGAAGCCTACTGATAGGTGCTCGATTTTGCCGTGGCCGTAGGGATGGTTTTCGTCTTTGGGTAGGCTAGCCAGGTAGATGCTGTAGAAGGCAAACCCGCTGGTAAAGACGTTGATAATCGACTCCAGCGCGTCCGTCAGCACCACCTGCGAGCCAGTGGCAAAGTAGGCGTAGAACTTGAGCGCCACCAGCGCCACGCTCACCACCAACGACAGCAGGCCCAGACGGTTTTTGGTTTTCTTATCAAGCATAGGGAGGGGAGCAACGGCAAAAAGGGCCACAAAATTCCGCGAAAAAAACCACTTCTGCTTTCAGCGAAACTTTTATCCTACTTTTCCACGTATTTATAGACGCTTAAATTAATTTTTAGGTTTATCTAAAAAAGATAGCTAGCTTTCGTAACGCATCTGTTTCAAGTCGTTTATGCCTCCACGCTTACAGGATTCTCCTGCTTCCTTCGCGCCTGCCCCTACCCCCACCGACGCCCCCGAGGCCGGCTGGCGGCACGCCCGGCGTGCCAATTCTCTACCCGAGGTACACGGCACCATTAAAGTGCCCGGCGCCAACGCTTCGTTCTGGCGCAAGCTGCTGGCCTTTGGCGGGCCGGGCCTGATGGTGGCCGTGGGCTACATGGACCCCGGCAACTGGGCCACCGACATTGAGGGCGGCGCCCGCTACGGCTACACGCTGCTATCGGTGATTCTGATTTCCAACTTCTTCGCCATGCTCTTGCAGCACCTGGCGGCCAAGCTCGGCATCGTAACCGGGCGCGACCTGGCCCAGGCCTGCCGCGACCATTACTCCCGGCCGGTGTCGTTGGTGCTGTGGGTACTCTGCGAAATTGCCATTGCCGCCTGCGATTTGGCTGAGGTCATTGGCTCGGCCATTGCCCTCAACCTGCTCTTCGGCCTACCCCTCACCTGGGGCGTGGCCCTCACCATCCTCGATGTGATGGTAGTGCTGCTGTTCCAGAACAAAGGCTTCCGGGCGCTGGAAAGCATTGTGGCGGGCCTGATGGTGGTGATTTTCGTGTGCTTTATCTACGAAGTGGTGGTGTCGCACCCCGACTACTTTGCGCTAGCGCAAGGCCTAGTGCCTCAGCCCCAGATCGTGACCAATCCGCACATGCTCTACATTGCCATTGGTATTCTGGGCGCCACCGTGATGCCGCACAACCTCTACCTGCACTCCAGCATTGTGCAAACGCGGCAGATCGAGCAAACGGAACCCGGCAAGCGCATGGCCATCAAGTTTGCTACCATCGACAGCACGGTGTCGCTGCTGCTGGCGTTTTTCGTGAACGGGGCTATCCTGGTGACGTCGGCCGCGGCCTTCCACTACAACGGCTACCGCGACGTGGCCGACATTACGGACGCGCATCAGCTGCTGGCGCCGGTTCTGGGCGCGGGTGCGGCCAGCGTGCTGTTTGCGGTGGCGCTGCTGGCTTCGGGTCAAAACTCTACTCTCACGGGCACGCTGGCGGGCCAGATTGTGATGGAAGGCTTCCTGGATCTGAAGCTGAAACCCTGGATGCGCCGCCTCATTACGCGCAGCATTGCCGTGGTACCGGCCTTTGTGGTCACGGTGCTGTACGGGGAACACGGCACCAGCGAATTGCTGGTGCTCAGCCAAGTCATCCTGTCATTCCAGCTCAGCTTTGCCGTGATACCCTTGGTGCTCTTCACGGGTAGCAAGCTCAAAATGGGCGTGTTCGTGAACAAGCCGTGGCTGCAAGCCACGGCCTGGGCCGTGTCGGCCATCATCGTGGTTCTGAACGTGTACCTATTGGTGCAGACGTTTATAGGGTAATCCATACGGCGTCGTGGTGGGCTGGCTCACCACGACGTTTTTTTTGGTTTTAAAATTTAGGTTAATCTAAATATATTTTTCACAGGCTTTAAATATGAAACAGCTTTTCCTTCTGCTTTGGGTATTGATGATGGGGAGCGAGGCGCTGGCGCAACTGGCCACGGCTACTATCCGAGGGCAGGTGCGGGCGGCGGGGCAGCCCTTGGAGCAAGTGACGGTGGCGCTGGTGGGAACCACGGCGGGCAGCACCACCAATGCCCAGGGGCGCTACGAGCTGCGCCAGGCACCGGCCGGCGCCGCCGAAATCGTGTTTTCGTTTGTGGGCTACCAGCCGGTGCGGCGGCGCGTGACGATATCCCCCGGCCAAACCTTGGTACTGGATGCTACCCTGACTGCCACTCTCGCGGCCTTGGATGAGGTGATTGTGACGGGCGTATCGCGCGCAACGGAGCTGCGCCGCAGCCCCGTGCCGGTAGCGGCCCTCAACCGCCGCGACATCAACCTGAACGCCAACGGCAACGTGATTGACGCGGCCGTGCGGGGCGTACCCGGCCTGAATGCCGTTACCACCGGCCCCAACATCAGCAAGCCGTTCATCCGGGGGCTGGGCTACAACCGCGTGCTGACGATGTACAATGGCCTGCGCCAGGAGGGCCAGCAGTGGGGCGACGAACACGGTATCGAGGTAGATCAGTATGACATTGAGCGTATTGAAGTGGTGAAAGGCCCCGCCAGCCTCATCTACGGCTCCGATGCCGTGGCCGGGGTGGTAAACCTCCTACCCCGCCGCCCCGACGACGGCCCCGAGGGCCAGCTCCACGGCGACGCCCTCACGGAATATCAAACCAATAACCACCTGCTGGGTGCGTCGGTGGGGTTGCGCTACCACCGCGCCGGCTGGCACTATGGTGGCCGCGCTTCCTACCGCCTGGCCCAGAACTACCGCAACCCGGTGGACGACCGCGTGTATGGCACCGCCTTCCGGGAGCTGAACGCGACGGCCACGGCCGGGGTAGATAAAACCTGGGGCAGTTCCGATTGGTCGGTGACGCTCTACGACAACCACCAGGAAATTCCCGACGGTAGCCGCGACTCTCTGAGTCGGCGCTTCACGCGGCAGGTGCTGGACGAGGGCGACGACATCCGCAACCGGCCGGTGGTGCCTGAGGATGAGCTTTCCACTTATCGGCTGAATCCGCTGTACCAGCGCATTCAGCACTACCGCCTGCTCACGCGCAACCGCTTCCGGGTGGGGGCGGGCGAGGTGCACGCGCTGCTGGGCGTGCAGCAAAACCGCCGCCGCGAGTATAATCACCCTACCCTACCCCAGCAGCCGGGCCTGAGCGTGCAGCTCACCACCTACAATTACGACCTGCGCTACGCCGCCCCTACCCTGCTGGGCGTGGAGGCCACGGCCGGCCTGAACGGCATGGCCCAGCGCAACCGCAACCAGGACGCCACCGATTTTCCTATTCCTGATTATCAGTTGTTTGACATCGGCGGCTACCTGCATCTGAAGAAAACCTTTGGCCGCCTCGACCTGGCCGGCGGCCTGCGCTACGACACGCGCCACCTCACCTGGAACGACTTCTACGTGGGGCCGAACCCCGCCACGGGCTTTGCGCAACGGGTGCCGGCCGCGCCGGGTAGGGAGCCGCAGTTTGCGGCGTTTGGGCGCTGGTACCGGGGCGTGTCGGCCAGCGTGGGGGGTACCTATGCGCTGGGCGAGCGGTACGTGCTGCGCGCCAACGTGGCGCGGGGCTACCGGGCGCCCAACATCACGGAGGTAGGCTCCAACGGCCTTGACCCCGGCGCCCACATCGTGTACCTCGGCAACCGCACCTTCGACCCCGAATTCAGCCTGCAACAAGACCTGGGCCTGGCCGCCCGCCTGCCCTGGGCCGACCTGAGCGTGGACGCTTTCCACAACCGCATCACGGGCTACATCTACCAGGCCCGCCTCACCGACGCCAACGGCCAGCCCGTGGAGCTGGTGCCCGGCAACGCCACCTACCAATATCAGCAGAGCGGCGCCCGCCTCTACGGCGCCGAACTCACGGCCAATCTGCACCCCACGGCCCTACCCGGCTTCGTGCTCAATAACAGCCTGGCCTATGTGGTGGGCCTCAACCAAAACAGCGCCTTACGCGCCCTGGAAGGCAACGCGGCCAAGTATCTGCCCTTCATTCCGCCCCTGCACGTGCGTTCCGAGGCGCGCTACACCACGCCCCGCCCGCTCGGCCCGCTGCACGCCACCTACGTGCGTGCCACCCTGGACTTCAACGCCGCCCAAAACCGCTTCTACGCCGTAGACAACACCGAAACCCGCACGGCCGGCTACACGCTGCTGGGTCTGGGCGCGGGCACTACCTTCCGCAGCGGGCAACGCGAGGTAGCGCAGCTATTTGTGCAGGTGGATAATGTGCTAAATGTGGCGTACCAGTCGCACCTAAACCGGCTGAAATACTTCGAGTACTACAGCGCGTCGCCCAATGGCCGCTCAGGCATTTATAATCAGGGTAGGAATGTGAGCGTGAAGGTGGTGGTGCCTTTTTGAGGATACCGCATTAAATTGAAAAGAACGTCATTCTGAGCGGAGTGAAGAATCTCACGTGCTTCGGTAATTCCCCTACTCCCGCACTCGCTCGGCTATACCGAGTGAGATTCAACGCTCAAGCAGCTCTGCTGCGCGCGTCTGTCTGATGTTAGCACGACCTTATCCAAACGGCGCGGCCGGATTCGGGGCACAGCCCCTCAGACGTAGGGCTCACTCGGCATAGCCGAGCGAGTGCGAGGGGCGGTAGCATTGCGCAGGGCTATTTACTTCCCGCCCGTTACCGACGTCACCGAAAACTCCTCAAACGTCACCGGGAAGCCTTTGCCGTCGGGGGCGGCGCACATGAGGCCAATCTGTACTTTCTTACCTGGCGTGGGCGGGAAGTAGGCCAGGCGCAGCATCTTAAACTCCTTGTTGTCGAAGGAGTACTGAATTTCCACGTAGTCGCCTTTGCGTAGCAGTGTGAGCCACATGGCCTTGGGGCTGTCCTGCCGCGGCACCACCGACCAGTCGGACACCTCGCGGGTGACCACGGCGCTGACGTTCTGCACGCCCTTCACGTACTCAATGCCCGTCTTAATCCAGTTCTTTTCATCCAGCCGAATCATGAGGCCGGCCTGGTCATACAGCTCTTTGTACTGACCCACTACCTTCACTTTCGCCAGAAAATCACCTTCCTGCTCCTGGTAGAAGAAGTGGCCGTTGTCGCGGATGAAGCCGTAATGCGTTACGCGCCAGAAATCGGTGCCGCCGTCTACCTGTACTTGTATTTTGTTGGCCGCTACGGTCGATTTTTTGGGAGCGTTTAGCCAGCGCATGTTGGAGAAGGATTGAGCCGTAGCCGTGAAAGCCAGAAAGAGCGAAAGGGTAGCGAGCAGAAGGGTTTTCATGGGTTGGGGTAGGGTAGAAAATATTCAAAGAACGTCATTCTGAGCAGAGCGAAGAATCTCGCGTGCTTTGGTAATCCCCTGCTGATTGGGAGTAGCGATGCACGCGAGATTCTTCGCTCCGCTCAGAATGACGTTCTATATTAGTGTCAACACCTATTATCTAATTCACTACCAGCGTCATCATGGAGTGCGGCAGGCTGACGGTGGGCGCGGCCTGACCTTTGATCCAGAGGCTGAACTCCTGCTTTTTGTCGCTGTCGTTCATCACGACCACGACTACTTTGCCGTCGGGGTTTACGAAGGCCGTGGCCGAGAGCCAGTCGCGGGTGGAGGCCACGGCAATGCGCTTGGCGCCGGGGCGCACAAACTTGGAGATGTGCCCGATGTAGTAGAACGAGTTGGTGTAGGTGAGCTTGCCGGTGCGCGTGTCGGCGTGCACGGGGGCGTAGCAGAAGTTGCCTACGTGGTTGGGGCCGCCTTTTTCGTCGAGCAGGATGTTCCAATCGGTCCAGGCCACGGTGCCGGCGTTGAAGTCGTTGATCATGGAGCGACCGTACCGCTCGCCTAGTTTCCAGTCGCCGATGTTGTCGAGCTTGAACTGCTCTACGCAACCCTCCGTGAACACCAGGTTTTTGCTGGGGTAGGTTTCGTGCACGCGGCGCAGGTTGTCGAACAGCTGGCCGCTGCCGGTCCAGGTTTCGTACCAGTGAAAGCCCAGGCCCCAGAAATACTGGCTGGCCTCGGGGTCATCAAACAAGGTGCTGGCCCGCTGGAATATCTGGTCGCGGTTGTGGTCCCAACCGATGAGCTTCTTGTCACCCAAGCCGTTTTTCTTGAGGGTAGGCCCCAGGAAGTTCTTCACGAAGTCGCGCTCTTCCTCGGCCGAGTACACGCACGACTCCCAGGTTTGCCTGGCCATGGGCTCGTTTTGCACCGTGAGGCCCCAAATTGGAATACCCTGACGTTCATATTCTTTGATAAACTTCACGTAGTGGTTGGCCCAGGCCTGGCGGTACTCAGGCAGCAGCTTGCCGCCCTTCACCAGGCTGTGGTTGTCCTTCATCCAGGCGGGCGGGCTCCAGGGGCTCACAAACAGGGGCAGCTTGCCGCCAGCCGCCGCCGTGGCCTGCTTGATGAACGGAATCCGGTACTGCTCGTCGTGCTTCACGCTGAAGGTTTTCAGCTCCTTGTCGTTGTCGGCCACGTAGGTGTAGCTTTCCGTGGAGAAGTCGCAGCTGGCAATGTTGGTGCGGGCCAGGGTGTAGCCAATGCCTTTGGTAGGGCTGTAGTAAGCCTCCAACAGCTCCTTTTGCTGGGCTTTGGGCAGCTTGGCAAACACCTCGGCTGAGGCGTCGGTGAGGGCGCCGCCGATGCCGGTGAGCGACTGAAACGTGTGGGTAGGATCCACGAACAGGCACACCTGGGTTTCCAGCGGCTGACCCATGGGCTGAAAGCTGAGGTCATTGTCGGCCTTGGTGAGGCGCAGTTGGGTATCGGCGGCGGTGGTGTATACCTGCACCTTTTTGCTAGCAGCGGAGTAGGTTTTGGGAGCCGGTGCGGGGGCCGACTTGGTGGCTTTTTGAGCAGTGGCACTGTGCGCGCTTAGCGCACCAACAGCCAGCAGCGATAAAAGAATGTTACGCATGGGGTAGGAGTGGGAAATGAACAGCACCGGCAACGGCAGAAGGGACAAAGACTGTCTGCTTTGCCGCCAGTTGCCTGCAAATTGCTCAAATTCTCCGCGAGCAACTGCATTTGCGCCTGCCGCATGGCCATAGAGACAGGGCAGAGCACCCAAAAATCAACTAAGCGCATTATTCCCCGTAGTAGGGCTGCCTATGACCCGACTCTACTCCCTCCTATCAGCCGCGTGGCTCCTGCTGGCGTGCCTGCCCGCGGCCCAGGCCCAGACCACCGACTCTATTACGGTAGTGAAAAGCCGGTACTCGCTTTCCCGGCCGGTGCCGCGCTCCTTGATGCGCCCCCTCACGCCCGACCGCCCCGGCGTGACGGAAAGCCCTATTACGGTAGATGCGGGCCACGTGCAATTTGAAACCGACCTGGGCCGGCTGATTGATAGCAAACCGAGCGTGGTACCACGCCACCGCACTATTCGGGCCGATGCCTTTGTGCTGAAGATGGGCCTCACCAACCGCACCGATGTGCAGCTGTTTCTCGATGCCTACGAGTGGGACCGCACCTTTGCTACCGACACCAGCGCCACCCAGCGCCACCGTGGTTTCGGCGACATCACGCTGCGCGTGAAGCATAACTTTATTGGCAATGATAGCGCTAGCGGACCGCTGTCGGTGGGGCTGATTGGCTATGTGCGCTTGCCTACTGGCGGCCCACAGGGCGCGGGCGGTTTCGAGTATGGCGTGCTCCTACCCGCTACCTACGTCCTCAACGACAACTGGAACCTAAGTGCCCAGCTACCCGCTCGCCTCGTCTTCGACCGCGACGCTGGCCGGCACTATGTCGAAACAGCACCTTCTATCAACCTCGACCACTCGTTTAAGCCCTGGCTCACAGGTTTTGTGGAGCTAGTAGCCACGCACGACTTTCGCACCGCCCGCTGGGAAGAGGCCGTGAACGTGGGGCCGGTATTCTTCGTGGGCAAAAACATTCAGTTTGACTTCGGTCGTCATTTTGCCCTCACCCGTGAGGCCGACCGGGAGTATTTCGTGGGGTTTGTGGTGCGGAGATAGGGTAGGAAAGGCAGCGTGTTGATTAGATACGGATACTATTATGCCCTACCTTTAAGGCATCTGATTTTATCCTTATCCTTTTTCGAAATGAAGCTACTTCTACCCGCCACGCTGCTGGCCCTATCCCTGGCTGCCTGCCAGAAAGAAAAAGATGCTACCCCCGAGCTAGCGCCTACCGAAACCGCCGACTGGTACGTCCTGCGTGCTCCCGACGACCGCGCCATTGAAGCCGTAGCCGGCGACATCGACGGGACATTGGTCATTACCACCCGCTTCACTATTTATTGCACAAAAGACCGCGGCAAAACCTGGCAGCAAGCTGATTACAAGAGTAACGCGGGCCTGTTTGGCTTTTTACAGCAACAGGATACCCTGTTTACAATGAGTGCGGGGTACACAAGGGGAGGCGATAACACAGAATACGCTACTTCTCCCTCCCACTTTAGCCTAGATCAGGGCGCGACGTGGCGGCCCTACCGCAACTGGCGCCGTGCTAATTTTGAACCGCGCGTGCCTCGTAATCAGGCCACCGCCTCTTCGGGCACAGTGTATAGCATCGAGTATCTGCTGACGCCCCTTTCGCCCAACTCCAGCAGTTCGCGCGTCGACTACATCGGCATCCAAACGTCTACGGGTCAGCACCTGACGCTGCCACAGGATCATCAGATTACCAGTATTGCCTTCGATACCAAGTCCCGGCTCTACGTCACGGCCTCGGCGCCGCTGTGCGGCGGGCGGGAGACTTTTCAATACTGCAACAAGTCAAACGGGATGCTGTACGTATCGAAGAAGCCGCAGCTTTAAGCGGATTTAGCACTCCTGCTTTTTCTTCAGCTTCTGACGAAAAACCCTGTTTAAGTGCACAAGAAAGCCCCGCCGGTGAATACTGACGGGGCTTTTTCTATAGCTTTTCGTTGTATCAGGCGCTATACGCGGGGCGTATCGGTAGCTACGCTACGGGTTTCGGCGTGCCAGTCGGTGATGAACCACACCAGCAGAAAGACCACCCCCGAGGCCATGAAGAGGTTGCGGGCAGTCAGGTTGTCGTCGGCAAAGCCAAACAGCCAGGGCGAAACCAGGAAAACCAGGCCGCTCACCAGCTCCAACCGGCCGTGCACCAGAAACGGAATCATTTTGAGCACACCCATGGGGAAGGCCGTGAGCAGCGTGATGAGCAGGTAGCCGGCGGCCAGCACATAGCAAACCGTGGCATAGGTGCCAGTGAACCCAAACATGGTAGGGGCCAAAGCAAAAAAGGCAACCGTGAGGTAGTCGAGTATACCGTGTGCGGTCGGTGACAGAATTTTCATAAGGTGAAGCGTTTTGGTGATAAAAACAGCGTGTATCTCCTTCTACGGCCTTGATAATCAATGGATATTGTCGAGCTATTACTTTTTCACCCGCCTCGATTTTCTACCCTTCAGCTTGGCTACATGGCTTGCGGCGCAGCTTACACTACCCCATGAAGACACAAGCAGCCGCTTTCATATGCTGCTCGGCGTAGTGGCTGCGGCCCCTCGTAAATAGCTCCATCACCTCGCAGACAAAGTTTTCGTTGGGATGCTGATGCTGCTTTCTATTTTGCTGGCTGTTCAGGAATTGCAGTATAGCCGACTCTTGGCTTACAGCCAGCAGCAAGTCGCCAAACCTGCCCAGGGTCTGGCCGGCGGCCACGTCATGGGGGCGTCGGCCAAAACCGGCACGCCAGCATACATGCTGGACTTGCTGCTGCGCCATAACACCGCTGCCACGTGACGGCCATTGGGCGCCTACCTTCTCCAGAGGCTTACTTACCCAGGACGCTGCTGTCCTTTGATTTTCAGCCAGGACACAACCTTGTCCGACTTTCCGCGGTAACATCACAAAACCACACCTTTCTTATTCTTCCCGCGATGAAACGTCTTCTTTCCACAGTTGCCGCTGCTGCACTCCTCACTGCCACACTGGGCTCTTGCCGTAGCCATACCACCGACGAGACCTACCAGGCTGGTGGTAACGGCAACCCCGAAACCACTGCCCAGCAAGAGCAACTCTCGCCCCGCGTAGATGCGCCCAACAACGCCGGCATGGCCGATAGCGCTGGTAATGCCAGTGGCGCTGGCACCACAGGGGGTAGCACTACTGGTACCACAGGTGGCACTACTAGCAGCATGGGTACCACAGGCGGTAGCACTACCGGCAGCACAGGGGGTAGCATGAGCACTACCGGCAGCAACTAAGCAACTGGTTATCAAAAAGTACGCGTAGCCCGTCATGCTCAGTACCGTTGTGGCCTCACTACCACTTCATCGGATGCACCCGAATGAAGCGGCAGTGAGGCCACAACGGTACTGAGCATGACGGTTTTATTTGATTATCTACCTACTCCGCCCGAAACCCTACCTAGAACCGGGCGCCTACTACTACCGTTTTCTTATACTGCCGCTGCTCGCCGCTAGCTGGGTGCAGCAGCTCAATCAGCAGTACGTAGGTCCCCACCGATGCTTCGCGGCCCTGGTCGGTGAGGCCATCCCACTGCACAAACCCGCTGAGGGGTAGGGTTTCGTTGCGCACGAGGCGGCGTATCAGTCGGCCCTGGGCGTCGTAGATGGTCACGGTGGCGGCGTAGCCTGGCCGATCTAACTGGTAGTTGAGGGTAGTGAAATCCTGCTGCCCGTCTTCGTCGGGCGTGAAGACTTCAGGCTCCAACCGAAACAGCTTGTCGCCGCCGGGGTCGTCCTGGTATTGCGAGTTGGGCCTACCCGGCGTGGCATAGCCTACCGTGCTGGCCGCCGAGTGGAAGTTGCCCGCCACACTCGGCCCATCAGCCCGGATGCGCTCCAGCGACACCCCGTTTAGGTCGCCGAGCAGGGCCAAATGCTGACTTTTATCGTAGGCATACCGGTCGAGCAATACCCCAGCCGCCGAGCTGGCGCTTACTGTTCCGGCGTCATCAGGGTAAGTAGGCAGGGCGGCAACTTGCAGAAAGGCCGCTGCATTGTGCGAGGTGGGGTACTGGGCCTGCACAATGTCGGGGCGTTCGGTGAGGACCACCAGCTGGCGCGGGGCCAGCACGTAGGGCGCGGCCGTTACGGGTTTGGTGTCCAAGGTGCCGTCGGGCTTTTGGTTGCTCAGGGTCCAGCCCTGCACATCCAGGTACTTATCGGAGCGGTTCAGCAGCTCTACAAAATCCACCGCGTAGGTGCGTGGGTTGAAGAGGATTTCGTTGATAACCACGTCGCCGGGCGCGGCCGTGCCGGGTAGGGCAAACGTGGCGGTGGCCGCCGCGCCGGTGGCATTGCCCACGCAGTCTACGGTGCGCTGCACGCTCACCGTGCGGGGCTGGTTGGCTTGCAGCGTCGCGCCCAGCGTAAGGTCCACCGCTCGGAAATCGGGCGCTACGGCGGCGGCCCGCGTGACGGTAGCCCCTGCGCTCAGCGTGTACAGCGCCACGTTGGCCACGGCGGCGCTATCCAGCTTTTCCCCGAAAAACAGCCGCACGGTGGTAGGGCCAGTAGCCAGGGCGCGCAGCAGCGCGGGCGGCGTCTGGTCGGGGTTGGTGGCGCGCACGGAATTAGCGCGGCTGGGCGTGCCGCCGCTGGGGTCCTGACTGGCGGTCCAGTTGCCGGAGCCGGCGCAGGGGTTGGCCGTATCCACCATTTCCAGCGCCCAGCCGCCGTTCTTCTTTTTGCTGTCTTTGTACCACGTATCGGAGTAGCTGATTTCGAACAGCGTCTGGCCCGTGCGGGCGCGCAGCACCAGCTGGTCGCCGGCGTTGGTGAGGCTGGGGAAGTTCGTCAGCCCGAATACCTTGCCCAGGCCGGCAAACTGCCCTACCCGCGTGCTGCCGCACACCACCGCGTACTCGCCAGGCAGCAGCACCGCCCCGGCCGGAAATACCGCCGGATTGCTGGTGCTGCCCGGTTTCAGCAGGCGCACGCCCGCCAAATCCAGCACGGCCGTGGCGCTGGGATTGTGCACCTCCACGTATTCCGAAGCCGGCAGCCCGACCACCGGCGTCTCGTTGGCCAGGATTTCGGTGATGAGCAGTTGGTTGAACGTAGGTGCCACAGCAAAGCCATTATTGACGAAGCCTATCGTAAGCGGTCCGGCCGATGCGTTGCCGTACAGGTCGGCTACCTGGCGCACCTCTACCACGTTGCTACCCAGCGGTAGATTGGCCGCACACGTGAGGTGCACCACGGCGGGGTCCGTGGCATCACGCTCAACACTAACAATGGCCGGCGCACCGCCCCCCATCAGCCGGAAACTAGCAGCACCCACGCTGGGCGCCACAGGCTCATTGAACGTCACGTCGAATTGCCGGGCAGCCGTAGCCGTTGCTTTTATCGGGGTAGGCGGCGTGGTATCCGTCACCCGGAAATCGGTGAAGAAATACTTCTGGCTGTTGGCCGATGAGTACGTGACGACTACCCCCACGTAGCCGCCGCGCTGGTGGGTGGCGTCGGTCCCGGTGCCTTCCGTGGTGAAAGTGGTACCGCCAGTCAGGTCGCGCTCCAGGGTCCAGACGTTTTGCACAGAGCGCGTCACGCGCACCCGCACCAGGTTGTTGGTGCTCGACGTCAGCGTGTTATCCTGCCCGTCTACCACGTAGGCGGGGCTGCCGGTGGCGTTTTTGCGAAACAGCGCCACTTCTTTCGGCGTGCCGCCTACGCGCACGAAGTAGCCCTGGGTGCCGCTGGTTTTCAGGTCAGCGCGGTCGGCCAGCAGCCACACGTCGGCGTAGTTGCCGCTGCTCACGGCGTTTTTGATGTTCACCCAAAACTCCCAGGTGGTGCCGGTCACGGCTTGGCAGGGCGTAGCGAGTTGCAGCTGGGTGCCCGTTGTGGCCGGGCCATTGGTTTGCAGCTGCTTCTGCGCGTTGATGGCGAAGCCGGTCACGTCGCCGGTCCAGGTTGGGTTTTGGGTGAAGTCGCCGTCGGCGAAGGACTCGCTGAGTTGGGCGTGCGCGGACAACGTGAGCAACAGAGCTGCCAGTAATAGGTAGATTTTCACGAGGATAGAGATGATAATTTCCGGCGCGGCGCATCTTCACGCACAATGCGCGCCAACCTTTGCGCTCTGTATCAGGAAATTCAAATCCTGCTGCAAAAAAGAATAGCAGCGTGTACCTTTACTGTTCTACTCATTTTTTAAACAACCATGAAAGTAGCCGTAGTAGGTGCCACCGGCCTGGTCGGGGGCGAAATGCTGAAAGTGCTGGCCGAGCGGAATTTCCCGGTCACCGAGCTTCTACCCGTGGCCTCTGCCAAATCGGTGGGCCAGGAAATTGAGTTTCAGGGTAAAAAATACAAGGTGGTGAGCATGGACGACGCCGTGGCCGCCCGCCCCGACGTGGCTATTTTCTCGGCCGGTGGCACCACCAGCAAGGAAGAGGCCCCGCGCTTTGCCGAGGTAGGCACCGTGGTAATCGACAACTCCTCGGCCTGGCGCATGGACCATACCAAAAAATTGGTGGTGCCCGAAATCAACGCCAAGGAGCTGACGGCTGATGATAAAATCATTGCCAATCCCAACTGCTCTACCATTCAGATGGTGGTGGCTCTCAATAAGCTACACGAAAAATACAAGGCGCAGCGCATTGTGGTGAGCACCTACCAAAGCGTGACGGGCACCGGCAAAAAAGCCGTGGACCAGCTCCTGGAAGAGCGCGCCGGCCAGGCGCCTAGCAACCCCGCCTACCCCCACCGCATCGACCTGAACGTGCTGCCCCACATCGACGTGTTCGAGGATAACGGCTACACTAAGGAGGAGATGAAAATGGTGAAGGAAACCAAGAAAATCTTCGGCGACGACTCCATCCGCGTGACGGCCACCACCGTGCGCATTCCCGTGATGGGCGGCCACTCGGAGTCGGTGAACGTGGAGTTTGCCGAGGAGTTTGACCTCGACGAGGTGCGCGAACTACTTCGCCAGACTGAAGGTGTAGAAGTGGTAGATGATGTAAAGAATAACGTCTATCCCATGCCCAAAGACGCCCACGGCAAAGACGCGGTGCTGGTAGGCCGCCTCCGCCGCGACGAAACCCAGCCCCGCACCCTCAACATGTGGGTAGTAGCCGACAATCTGCGCAAAGGTGCCGCCACCAACGCCGTGCAGATTGCCGAGGCCATGATGAAAATGGGGCTGATTGGGTAAGTTTTTAGCTGACAGATAACAAACCTGTCATCCTGAACGCAGTGAAGGATCTTATCACGTGAGAGCAAGTCGTTGTTACGACCATCGTTCTCACGTGATAAGGTCCTTCACTGCGTTCAGGATGACAGGTTGTTTCTATCGCCGCTTACTTCCTACCCAAACGCTACCCCCGCAAAATCCAGCAATGCCCGCCGCGTGCGTTCCGGCGCTTCTAGGTAGGCCAGGTGCCCTACCTCCGCCAGAAACAGCGCGTACGTAACCGGAGCCAACTGCACCACCTCCACCGATTGCTCAAAGGGCACTGCTAAGTCGTCTTTGCCGGCAATAACAAGCACCGGAAACTGCGCCTCACGTAGCACCTGCGTACGGTCGGCGCGGGCGGCCATGGCCCGCAGCCCGCCGATGAAGGTTTCCTTGGGTGTGGCCTTGCCAATATCCTCCAGCATCCGCAGCTGCTCGGGCATCGTGTCGCGGTGGGCGGGCGCAAACAGGGGGCGCACGAAGGAGTTCATGAACTTCTCTACCCCGTGCCGCTCAATAAAGTCAATGTTCTTCTCGCGGTTTTGCTTTTTCTCGTCCGTATCGGCCAGGGCGGAGGAGTTGAGCAGGCACAATCCCGCTACCAGTTCCGGCCGCTGCTCGGCCAGGGCCAGGGCCACATAGCCGCCCATGCTGTGGCCAATCAACACGGCTTTCTCGATTTGCTGTTGTTGCAGCTGCTCCGCCACGTATTCGGCCTGGGCGCGCATGGAGTAGTTGGCTACGGGCGCGGTATTGGCGCCGTGGCCCAGCAGATCGGGCGCGAAAACGGGGTAGGCGGCAGGAAAGTCGCGGGTGAAGTTCGTCCAGATTTCGCGGCTTTCGATAAAGCCGTGGAGGAAGACGAGGGTAGGGTGTTGGGGCATTATTATTGGGTTTGGAATTCTATACGTCGTACTTACTGACTTTCCACTTCTACCTACCTATTTCCTGATATGTTCTCCATCGCGCGCCGACATACGCCTTATTTTATTGCTAGTGGCATCGGACTATTTTTCGCTCTATTTTCTCGCTTTGTATTCACCACAAGCATTTTCAACGGCGCTGGCGGTCTGCTTACACTAGGTTTTTTGGTTGTAATGCCTACCTCTCTTGGAGCATTGTCAGCGCATTTTACCCCGACTACCGCCTCTAGCACTTGGCGGCTTCTCTGGAATCCGCTATTGACAGTTCTGCTATTTATAGCATCTGCCTTAGCATTCCATTTGGAAGGAATGATCTGCATCCTCATGATTCTGCCGTTATTCATCTTCACGGCCACTATTGGAGCTAAGTTATACGATATGTGGGCTGCCAAACGCCCGCCTCGCGACAGGTCATTTACCGTTGCTGTCTTCATTATAGCCCCTTTTCTGGCAGGCACTTTCGAGACGTGGTACGCAGCCCCTACCGATTTCCGCCGCGTCGAAAACACAATTTTGATTCAGGCTCCTGCCTCTGTTGTCTGGCAGCACATCACCCGCGTGCCTGCTATTTCTACCGCTGAGTTAGCTCCTAGCCTAGTGGACAAGCTCGGCTTTCCGCGTCCTGTGAAGGCCACTCTCACTTACGAGGGGGTAGGCGGCGTGCGGCATGCTACCTTCGAACGCGGCGTAGAATTTATCGAAACGGTGGACGTGTGGGAACCGCAGCGGCGCTTATCCTTCAGCATCAAACCCAACACGGCCACTATTCCACCCACTACCTTTGATGAGCACGTAACTATCGGCGGACGTTTTTTTGATGTGCTGCACGGTACATACGAGTTGCACGCAGTATCGCCTACCCAAACTCGCCTTGTTCTCTACAGCCAACAGCGCCTCAGTACGCGTCTCAATTTCTACGCTGGCCTCTGGACAGATTATATTATGGGTGACATTCAAGAACGAATTCTAACTGTCATTCGGAAAAGGTGCGAGACGCCAGCAATCTGAAAGAAAACCCGCCGGACGCAGCATCCGGCGGGGTTTTCTTTTTCCTATCTGTCATCCTGAGCGGAGCGAAGGACCTTCTTACGTGAGCACGAGTCATTGTCATGCCAATCGTTCTACCGTGAGAAGGTCCTTCGCAAGCTCAGGATGACAGATGATTTCTCTTTACAGCAACACCGTTTCCACCGGGGCCAGGGCTTCCACCTTGCCGCTCATCTCGCGCACGGCGGCGGCGATGCCGGCGGCGTCGAAGCCGCACTCTTTGTATAGTTCGTCCTGGGTGCCGTGCTCTACCACCCTGTCCGGGATGCCGAGGCGGCGGACGGGTAGGGAGTAGCCGTGGTCGGCCATAAACTCCAGCACCGCCGAGCCGAAGCCGCCGGGCAGGCAGCCGTCTTCTACCGTCACGATGGCGCGGTAGCGGCGCAGCACGTCGTGCAGCATTTCTTCATCCAGGGGCTTGCAGAAACGCATGTCGTAGTGGCCGGTGCTGAGGCCCTCGGCAGCCAGCTCTTTGGTGGCGCGCACGGCGTAGTTGCCGATGTGGCCGATAGTCAGGATAGCCACGCCTTCGCCCTCGCGCACTACGCGGCCGGTGCCTACGGTTACCTTTTTCAGCGGCGTGCGCCACTCCGGCATCACACCCTCACCGCGGGGGTAGCGAATGGTGAACGGGCCCGCATTTTCAGGCAGTTGGGCCGTATACATTAGGTTGCGTAGCTCCTCCTCGTTCATAGGGGCGGCCACCACCATATTTGGGATGGAGCGCATGTACGACAGGTCGTAGGCGCCGTGATGGGTAGGGCCGTCGGCACCGGCAAAGCCGGCGCGGTCGAGGCAGAACACCACGTGTAGGTTTTGCAGGGCTACGTCGTGCACCACCTGGTCGTAGGCGCGCTGCATAAACGACGAGTAGATGTTGCAGAACGGCACCAACCCCTGCGTGGCCAATCCAGCCGAGAACGTCACGGCGTGCTGCTCGGCAATGCCCACGTCGAAGGCCCGATCGGGTAGGGCCTTCATCATAATGTTCATCGACGAGCCCGACGGCATGGCAGGCGTCACGCCCATCACCTTGTCGTTCTGCTCGGCCAGCTCTACTAGCGTGTGCCCGAATACGTCCTGGTACTTGGGCGGCTGGGGCTTGTCGGGAATTTTCTTGTAGATCTCGCCCGTAATCTTGTCGAACAGGCCCGGCGCGTGCCACAGCGTTTGGTCTTTCTCAGCCAGCGCGTAGCCCTTGCCCTTCACCGTCACGCAGTGCAGCAGCTTGGGGCCAGGAATGCTCTTCAGGTCGCGCATAATGCTGACCAGATGCTGCACATCATGCCCATCCACGGGGCCGAAGTAACGGAACTTCAGCGCCTCAAACAGATTGCCTTGCTTCAGCAGGGTAGCCTTCATGGCTTGCTCTACCCGGCGGGCAATTTGCTGGGGATTGGGGCCAAACTTGGAGAGCTTGCCCAGCACGTTCCACAGCTCGTCGCGCACCTTGTTGTAAGTGCGCGAGGTGGTGATGTCGGTGAGGTATTCTTTGAGCGCGCCCACGTTGGGGTCGATGCTCATGCAGTTGTCGTTGAGCACTACCAGCAGGTTGGATTTCTCTACCCCCGCGTGGTTGAGGGCTTCGAAGGCCATACCGGCCGTCATGGCGCCGTCGCCAATCACGGCAATGTGCTGGCGGTCGTGCTCACCCTTGTACTCACTGGCCACGGCCATGCCCAGCGCAGCCCCAATGCTGGTGCTGCTGTGCCCTACCCCAAAGGCATCGTATACGCTCTCGGTGCGCTTCGGGAAGCCCGACATGCCGTGGTAGCGGCGGTTAGTAGGAAACTGGTTGCGGCGGCCCGTTAAGATTTTGTGACCATACGCTTGGTGGCCCACATCCCACACCAATTGGTCGTAGGGAGTATTGAAAACGTAGTGCAGCGCCACCGTCAGCTCTACCACGCCCAACGAGGCCCCAAAATGACCACCGTAGATGGAAACGGAATCAATAATGAATTGTCGGAGTTCCTGGCTGAGCTGCACGAGCTGCTCGGGGCTGAGCTTCTTTAAGTCGTCGGGCGAGTCTATCGCCGCCAGCAGAGTACCAGGTTCAACAATCATCGTAGGGGAGCAGAATAGGCGAGAAGAAGCGCGGGCCCGCGGGCCGGGTTTAGTGAAACAACCCAACTCACACGCTGTAGCACGTACAACAGTCAAAGGTACGATTTTTCCGAACGGCCGGTTGTACAATACCCGGCCCGGGCGCTGTACCCCCGTCGGCTTCTCAGAATCTTTACTTTTACGTTTTCCCTATCTTCCTTTCCTATGCCTACCATCCAAGACTCCCAGGAACAGCAACTGCTTCACAAACTGCGCCCTTCGCGCATCGTGCTGCCGGTACTGTTGGGCTTGAGCGTGGTGGGTTTTATGTTCTGGCGCAGCTACAAGCCCGGCGACCTGGCCCCGCTGGCCGACGCCAAGCTGCACTGGCTGTTTATCACCTTGCTCGTACTCATTGCTCGTGATGCGGGCTACATGTACCGCATCCGGCACATTTCGGAAAAGGTGTTGAGCTGGCGGGCCAGCATGGAGGTGATTATGATCTGGGAATTTGCCTCCTGCGTGCTACCCTCGGCGGTGGGTGGCACCTCGGTAGCCCCGTTTCTGCTCAATAAGGAAGGCATCACATTAGGCAAGTCCTTGGCTTATGTGATGGTGACGGCCCTGCTGGACAATATGTACTACGTGGTGCTGGTGCCGCTGGTGGTGCTGCTGGCCGGCGAGGGCCTCTACCCTGACGAAACCCTGCACAGCGGCCTCATCACAACCCTGCAAATTGCCTTCATCCTGAGCTACATTATGGTGTCGCTCTATTCGGGGCTGATGCTGTACGCGCTGTTTATCAACCCTGTATCGGTGCGGCGGTTTCTGGTGCGGTTCTTTTCGTGGCGGATGCTGCGACGGTGGCGCGGCAACGCCTACCAGCACGGCGCCGAGATGGTGGCGGCCTCGGCCCAGCTGCGCGGCAACGGTGCGGGCTACTGGCTGCGGGCCATCTTCTCCACCATCTTCGTCTGGACGGCCCGCTACGCTGTTATCGGCTGCATCATTGCGGCGTTCATCCACGTCACGGGCCACGATTTCGCCATGATTTTCGCCCGCAACCTCACCTACAAAGTCATTCTGCTGCTAGCCATCACACCCGGCGGATCGGGCATAGCCGAAGGTGCCTTCCCTACCTTCTTTGGTAAGTTCATCGGCACGCCCACCATGACCAACTTCATTGTACTGATCTACCGCATCACTACCTATTATCTGTATCTGATCTTCGGGGCCATCTTCCTGCCGCGGTGGGTAGGGCGAGTGTTTGGCCGGCCTCAGGCTGCGGCAGTAGCCGCATAATCCTTAACCAATATAGAGCCGTATCCTTATAGCGCTACGTTGAACGATGCAAGCCGTGGACGCTCGATGACGAGCCTCCTCCTTGCGGTTCTACGCCTCACCTAACTGCGCACAAGCCCAACAAAAAAGGCGTTCTGCATGGTGCAGAACGCCTTTTTAATAAGACATTTGATGAGTCTATTCCTTTTCTAGGTGTAGCTCAGCACCACTGGTGCCTTTCAGCGTCAGCTTATCGTCCGTGAGGGTTACTACGTTGAATGTGTTCGATTGCGAAGCGCCATCTTGAGTCATGGTGATGGTTTTGCCAGCTTGATCGAAATCATACTTGCCGTTCATGGTCTGGGCGCCCGACATCATGTTGTACTGGCCATTGGCATAAAACGTAATGCGCTGGTCTTCATCGGCGTCAGATTGCTTCACCTTGTCGCCGGCAGCATTGGTTTGCTTGTCGGTTTTCCAGGTTTTGCTGTTTTCGCCGTACAGCATGTTTACGCCTTCTACTTTGCCTTCCTTGTTGCCACAGGAAGCCGCCATTAGGAGCACGAGCAGTGCCATCAGGCTGGTGATGTAACGCAGGGGAGAAAGTTGAGTCTGCATGAAAAAAGATGTTTGGGAGTGAGAGATGTAGCCTTTGTCAGCTGCGAAGCGCAGACCAGCGCCGGCTATAGTGGAAGTTGTTGCGGTTCTTACGGTCACCTTCAGAAAGAGTTAAGCTATTGCCTTAAAAACAGCCCTTGTACCACAACTAGGCGCTACCTGCAACTTATTGATAGGGCGGGCGTAAGCATATCAGCTTATCTCCCGGGCCTGCTTTGTGCGGGTCTGCAAGAGCTGTTTTCTCCTCTTCCATTAACACACGCACCATCATGGGACTATTTGATTTCCTCTCCAACGAAGGCGACAAGAAACCCGTTGCTCCTGCCGCCGGCACGCCCAACGCCAATGCCGACACCGATTTCTTCGGCAACAGCAAAGTCGACACCACTACTGCTGCCGCCACAGCCGGCGAAACGTACACAGTAGTAAGCGGCGACTCGCTCTCCAAAATTGCTAAAAACCACTACGGCGACGCCAGCAAATGGCACCAGATCTACGATGCCAACAAAGGCACCATCGGCAGCAACCCCGATAAAATTGAGGTAGGCCAAGTGCTCCAGCTACCCAAGCTGTAGGAGACTATCTCACCTCCTTAAAAAGCCGCTTTCTATTGCAGAAAGCGGCTTTTTACGTTCTTAGGTGCTCCTGGCAGGGTTACTTTCCCTTAAAGGCTGTTTGAGCCGAAACGGTGTGGAGACGCATACTTGCGTCTCGTCGTTGCTGATGCTGGTTGTTCAACAACGAGACACAAATAATTTCTTAGCCCCGCCAAAAAAATATTTCAGCGAAGGTTTGGATTTTAAAATCCTGCCTTTACATTTGCAACCACCAACCCGGTACTCCCCCAACACGCTGGGGTAGTTTTTTTGAGATTTATACAGAAGTGGCGAGAGAACAGGCTCCGTGACCCACTGGCAACCATCCGCGAAAGCGCGACAGGTGCCAATTCCTGCCCGCTTGGCGTATTGCCAGTGGGAACTATAAGTTTGAGTACCCATGCTACCTTCTTCCGACTTCATCCCTACCCACCCGCACGCTCCGGCCGCTTCGTCGCGCCCCGAAGGCTTTGCGGGTTCTTGCGTTTCGCTGGCCGCCGCGCCGACGCGAATGCGAATGTGTTGGGGTTGTCGGATGTAGCTTCTTGATGCTGCCGTAGCGCGCATCGTTCCTTTTTCCCTTGCCAGCACGCCACTTGTTGCCCTATGCACAAGCGGCTCTTTCCTCCGACGCACGCCCTGCTGCGTCTCTGGCCCGGCTCCGACAGCCCCTGGAGTTCCCTACCCTGCTTCTTCTCTTTTTTTCTCTGAATCGTTTTTTCGTTTTCCATATGTCTACGCAGAACCTCCACTTCGAAACCCTCCAACTCCACGCCGGCCAACAACCCGACCCCACCACGGGCGCTCGTGCTGTACCGTTGTATCAGACCACTTCCTACGTGTTCAAAAACGCCGAACATGGCGCTAATCTGTTCGCCCTGAAGGAGTTTGGCAACATCTATACCCGCCTAATGAACCCTACCACCGACGTGTTTGAGCAGCGCGTGGCGACCTTGGAAGGCGGCGTGGCGGCCGTGGCCGTGGGTTCGGGTCAGGCAGCACAGTTCATCGCCCTCAACAACATCCTGCAGGCCGGCGACAACTTTGTGAGCACCACCTACCTCTACGGTGGCACCTACAACCAGTTTAAGGTAGCGTTCAAACGTCTGGGCATTGAAGTGCGCTTCGCCGATGGCGACAAGCCCGAGGAATTTGAGAAGCTGATTGACGAGAAAACCAAGGCTATCTACTTGGAAACCATTGGCAACCCCAGCTTCAGCATTCCAGATTTCGAGAAGATTACGGCCATTGCCGAGAAGCACGACCTGCCGGTGGTGGTAGACAACACGTTTGGGGCGGGCGGCTACCTGTTCCGCCCCTTGGAGCACGGCGCGCACATCGTGGTAGAATCGGCTACGAAGTGGATTGGCGGCCACGGCACCAGCGTGGGCGGCGTGATTGTGGATGGCGGCAAGTACGACTTCGGGAACGGCAAATTCCCGCAGTTCACGGAGCCATCCGATGGTTACCACGGCTTGGTATTCAACGATGTATTTGGGGTAGGCGGGCCGTTCGGCAACATTGCGTTTGCCATTCGTGCACGGGTAGAAGGCTTGCGCGACTTCGGTCCGGCCATCAGCCCCTTCAACTCCTGGCAGCTGCTGATTGGCCTGGAAACCCTGAGCCTGCGCGTGGAGCGCACTGTAGAAAACACCCTGAAAATTGCCCAGTGGCTGGAGCAGCACCCGCAGGTGGAATCGGTGAATTACCCCGGCCTCAAGAGCAGCCCCTACTACCCACTGGCGCAGAAATACCTGCCCAAAGGCGCAGGCGGCGTACTCACCTTTAGCATCCGTGGCTCGAAGGAAACGGCCACCCAGTTTATCGACAACCTAAAGCTGGTGAGCCACTTGGCCAACGTAGGCGATGCCAAAACCCTCATCATTCAACCATCAGCTACCACGCACCAGCAGTTGTCGGAAGCGGAGCAGCTGGCTTCGGGCGTAACGCCTACCTCCCTACGCCTGTCGGTGGGCATCGAGCATTTCGAGGACATCAAAGGCGACCTGCAACAAGCCTTCGACGCGGTAAAAAACCTGGCTACCCCCGACGAGTCGGAGGATGCGTTGCAGAAGCCCGCTAAGGAGCACCTGCAACCGCTGGAAGTGTAAGTTGAACTGTAGAACGTTATGCTGAGCGCAGCGGAGCGGAGTCGAAGCATCTCTGCCGCTTCGTTGAGATACTATCAGGAGAGATGCTTCGACTCCGCTCCGCTGCGCTCAGCATGACAAACAAGGGGCTTCAACTGGCCTCAACAACGAATTGGTCCGGTGCCGGCTGGGTTTTGTTTTTGGGGTGGGACTTTTAAACGCTACCCCGGCACCGGCTCCAATTTGAGTATCTATTTTTTGATGCGCAGGAAGCGCGTGCCGGACGCTTTGTGCGCCGGTGCCGCTGCCTGCTTTTCGCGTTTTATGGAGGAGTCGACCCACCTTTTTGTATCACCTGAGCCTTTCCCGCTGGAAAGCGGTACCTCCCTACCCCAGGTGCAGGTGTCGTATAGCACCTATGGCACGCTGAATGATGCGGGTACGAACGTTGTGTGGGTGTGCCACGCCCTCACGGCAAACGCCGACGTGTTGACGTGGTGGCCCGGCTTGTTTGGTGCGGGTTTCTACTATGATCCGGCCGATTGGTTTATCGTGTGCGCCAATGTGCTGGGCTCCTGCTACGGCTCTACGGGCCCGCTTACGCCGGCCGCACCCGGCGCCCCGGCGCCCTACCAGGCCTTTCCGCTAGTTACCATTCGCGACCAGGTAGCGGCTCACGAGCTACTGTACCGGCACTTGGGCATCAAGCACATACACACGCTGATTGGTGGCTCGCTGGGTGGGCAGCAAGCGCTGGAATGGGCCGTGCAGCAACCCCATTTGTTTGAGCACCTGGTAATACTGGCTACTAGCGCCCGGCATTCTCCCTGGGGCATTGCATTCAACGAGGCCCAACGCATGGCCATCCTGGCCGACCCTACCTACCACGCGGCTACACCCGATGGCGGCCAGGCGGGTCTGCAAGCGGCCCGGGCCGTGGCCCTGCTCAGCTACCGCACCTACAATGCCTACGGCCAGACCCAACAGGAAGACACCGACGACAAGCTCACCGATTTCCGCGCCAGCGCCTACCAACGCTACCAGGGCCAAAAGCTCGCAGCTCGTTTCGATGCGTATTCGTACGTGACGCTATCAAGAGCCATGGACTCGCACAACGTAGGGCGCGGCCGGGGCGGGGCAGCAGCGGCGCTGGCCCGTATTCGGGCACATACGCTGGTGTTAGGCATTTCGTCCGATGTGCTGTTTCCGCCCAGCGAACAGCAATTTCTGGCGCAGCATATTCCGGGCGCTACCTACGCCGAAATGGAATCCCGCTACGGGCACGATGGTTTTTTGATTGAGGTAGGGCAGATTGCGCATCACCTGGCGCAGTTTTACGCTACTGCATTAGCGAGCTAAAAGGCCGGCAGCGTACGCACAAAAGCGGGCGCACCCGCACCTATGTTGTTTCGGAATGGCTTATTCTCAAAACAACATAGGTGCGGGTGCGCCCGCTTTTGTGCGTACGCTGCCGGCCGAAAGGAGGCACTAGATTCAGTGCTGGCACGCATTCATATCTCTTTCAAATAGCGAATCTTACGCTACCTATTATGCTTCTGATGGCTGCTCTGAGTTGTGACAAAAGACGCATAATACCCCAATGCGAGCAAGTGGCACTATGCTCTTACACATTACACACTACTAGCTTGATGGTTTAGGCTCTATTTCTTTTTCTATGGCAATCATTCGTTCTAGCTGGGCTATTGCGCAGTCGGCCGCCGCGGAATACCAGCGTTTTGCTCCAGAAATCGATCAGGTCCGGCATATGGCTCGGCTGCATCGGCAGGGGTTGGCATCCTTGGAGGAAGTATCGCCCGACCCAGCACGGCTGCGGGCCCGCCTGAGCCGGGAAATAGCCCACGAAGCGTGGCTGCCCGGCGGACGGACCGCCGCTTTTAGCCGCGCCCAGGAGCGCATGATGGGTAGTCAGCTGGATTTGCAGGAAGCCTGTCTGCTGGAAAAGCTGGTGAAGTTTTCCAAAGCTGTGGGGCGCGTGGTGCTGCCAGCTGGGCAGGGCCTGGGCACTGGCTGGCTGATTGGCGATGGACTACTACTAACCAACCACCACGTATTGCCCAATGCCGCCGTGGCCCAGGGGAGCAGCCTGATGCTGGGCTACGAGCGTAGCGCTGAGGGCAAACCTCAAAATGGCCAGACGTTTGGCCTGCGCCCCGACCTCTTCTACCTGACTCCGCGCGAAACTACCTCTGCAGAAGAGGAAGTGGAACTGGACTTTGCCGTAGTGGCCGTGGAAAGCGTAAGTGAGGAAGGCAAGCCGTTGAGCGACTACGGCTTTGTGCCACTGGATGGAGGTGGCGGCAAAGTGATAGAGTCAGAAAACTGCTTAGTGATACAACACCCGCGCGGCGACTACAAAAAGATAACCCTGCGCGACACCCGGCTGCTGCTCGTCACCAACCAGCCCGACGCCGACAAGCACCTATTTTACGAAAGCGATACGCTCGAAGGCTCCAGCGGTGGACTGGTGATTGGCTTGGGCACTGGTGAGGCCATTGCTCTACACCGCGCCAGCGTGCCCCGTCTCAACGAGCAGGGCCGGGTGCTACGCCGCGACGGTCAGCCCTGGCAGGAGGCCGACGGCGACGATGCCGTAGACTGGATTGCCAATCAGGGCGTACGCGTCAGCCGGCTGGTCGATTTCATCACCCAGGCTTCGGTGCCGCCTGCTATGAGTGGCCGCAAAAACCAGTTGGTAGCCGCCATACAGCGCCAGACCGCCCAGCTGCCTACCCTGCCGGCTGACAGTGGAGTACTACCTGTTACGCTCCCACCTCTGGTTGGCGGGACCATTCCCCCGACCAGCCGGCCAGCTGCGGCCGGCGAAACCGTGGATTTCCTGGTACGGGTAAGCAGCCAGCAACCGGTACGGGCGCACGTGCGGGCCGCGCTCCAGCAACGACTGCCGGGGGCGCAGATAGAAGAGCTGGTAGCGGAAGAAACGGCGTCGCGCCTGCGTGCCTACTTGGTAGTGACCGTGCCGGGCATGCAGCAACCCTGGACGATAGCAGCGCAATTGGAAGGGCTCGATGGCGTAGAAGAAGCCGTACCTGACCTGCCGCGCTACCTGGCCGCCAGTCCCACCGATGTAGCCGCTGACCTACGCACGACGCAGGGGCTAAAAACCTGGGAAAGCAGCAGCGGCCGAAGTGAGTGGGATGAAAGTCGGTTTCTGGCTACCTGGCTGAAAAAGAGCGTATGGCTGAAAAACTTAAACCCCAGCCAACCCGCCGACTTGCTCGAAATCCGCCGCTGGAGCCAGCGGGCTGCGGGCTACGATGTCAGCTCGGTGGCTGCGCAGCTCAAGGCAGAAGGGCTGCGGGCCCTGGCCGGCCTGCGACTGGTGCAGCTCGACACCGGCTACTCCGACCACTCTAAGGTGCGAACTGGCTACAATCTCGACGCCGATTACGACGCCATCGACGACGATAACGACGCCCGCGACCCACTCCAGCGCGGTTTTGCCGACTTTCCGGGCCACGGCACCCGCACGGGTAGCCTGCTAATAGGCGCCGCCGATAGCCAGGTAGACGCCGCCCACGAAGGCAATTTTGGGTTATTGCATGAACTGTGTGCTGGCGGCTACACAACCCGTGTGCGCCTAATTCCCTTCCGGGTAGCACGGTCGGTTATCTTGTTGGGCAGCGTGAAGCGGGTGGCGCGAGCTGTGCAACTCGCTCTCGACCATGGCTGCCACGTGCTAACCATGAGCATGGGCACGCTGGGCAACGCCATCCTGGCTGACTTAGCTCGCACAGTGTACGAGCGGGGCATTATCTGGACTTGTGCTGCCGGCAACCAAGTAAAGCTGGTTGTAGCACCCGGCCAGTACCCCGGCGTCATTTGCGTAGCCGCCTCCAACCCCGCCGATGCCCCCTGGCCCGGTAGCTGCCGCGGGCCAGCAGTAGACATCACCGCGCCGGGCGGCGACGTGTACGTGCCCATCCTCACCGGCGACGGCCGCGAAGACATGGGCTACGGCAACGGTACCAGCTACGCCACCCCGCATGTGGCCGCCGCAGCTATGTTGTGGCTGGCCAAAAACGAACAGGAGATTGGGGAAAAATATCCTCAGGCCTGGCAGCGGGTAGAGGCGTTCCGGCTAAGTGTGCAGCGCTCGGCCCGGCCTGCACCCAACCTACCGGCTGGGCAGTTCGGGGCGGGCATTCTCCATATTGGAGCGCTCCTCAAACTGCGTCTGCCCGATCCGGGCGAGCTACGCCACGCCTACACAGGGGCACCGGGTCTGGAAAAAGCCACTGTGAAGCAGCCACTAGCTGTAAGAGAGTTGGAATACCGGGACTGGCAGCAGTGGCTAGGCAGTACGCTCGAGCTGCCCACGGCTGGCCCCAGTGTAGCCGGCCGGTCGCAAGAGGTAGCAGCGGCTAGCCTGCCTACACTTAGCGCCCCAGCCCAACAGTGGGCCCAAACGTTGGAAAGCTATAGCGGGCTGCACCGGGCTACCAGTGCCTTAGAAACCGCCTCCGGTCCCGACCCTACCCCCAACGCGGCCTACACCCGCCTGTGTGCCCTGCAGGAGATGCAGCAGCGCCCAAAACCCAATTATTAGCTAAAGTCCCGCTAAGCTATGCTCAAAGCCGCAAATAGGCAGTCATGCGCTAAGCAGGTAAGATGACCTCACGTTCGCCTCAGAAAGTCTCATTCTGTTTCCCATGCATACATTCGACTTTCACTTTCATCCGCTTTTTAAGCGGTACGTGACTCAATTTGACGATGCAGCCCGGCACAATAGCAATTGTACGCTGCCGGTGCGGCTGCCGGGGCCTGGCCGTGTGCTGGACGCGCTGGTGGGTCACATTCTGGAAAATCAGGCTAGCGTGGCGCAGACGCTGGCCGGCAAGCCTGCCCAGGCCATCCGGCTGGGCGTGGCGGCCGTGCTGGCTATGGAGTACGTATTTGCTAGTCGCCAGGGCCTGCTGAAGCTGCTGGAGTTGGAAGTGCTGCACCGCGACGTAGTGGCCATGCTCGACAGCCGCTTCGTGGAGTTTGTCAACAAAGGTGAGGGCAGCTACGCCCAGCTACTCGATAAAGAAATTGCTTTCTATCAGTGGGTGGTACAAGAACCGGGGCTGCGCCACCCCATCCACCTGCTAACCCGTAAAGCGCAGCAGCCGGTAGCCAACCAACTGGACCCCAACAAGCTGAATCTGGTGCTGGCCATTGAGGGCGGCCATTCGCTGAGCCAGCGCCGCATTCGGCAACTGGTGGGCTCGCTTAGCCCGGTGGCGCAGGTGGAAAAATACCGCCAAGACCCTACCCTCGATTTCCTCTATCTCACTCTAACGCATCTCTCCCACATTCCGGAGCAGCCGCTGTGCAGCCACGCCTTCGGCTTTAAGCTAGTGAAGAACATGCCCGCGGCGCGGCCTCAGTTTGGGGGCCTCACCCAGTTGGGCAAAGACGTGGTGCGAGCCTGCATAAACTTAAAAACCAATGACTTTCCTATTCTTATCGACATAAAGCACATGAGCGCCCGTGGCCGGGAGCAGTTCTACGCCTACCGCCGTGAGCTGCTGGCCCAGCCACCCGCCGCGGAATTCGCGCCGCCCACTACCTGGCCCATTGTGGCAACGCACATGGGCGTAACGGGCTTCCGGCGGCGGCAGCTGCGCGGCCAGTTGGTTGAGTATGGGGTAGAGGCGGCTAATCCATTCAGTGTCCGGCTACGCTTCAACCGGGTGAGGGCCGGGCAGTTCAAGGAAGGGTTGCTCAAGGAAAACGTGTTTTTTAACGCCGCCAGTATTGGTCTGTTTGATGAGGACATTGAAGAAATTGCTGGGAGCGACGGCCTGATAGGTATCAGCCTAGATGCCCGCATTCTAGGCTACCAAAGCTTAACACAGCGCAATGCCGCCGGCCCCGACCGCGACTACGACTACTTCTCACGGGAGGACTTTGCGGCTTACTTTCCCGACCTGAGCCCAGCACTACCCCCCTTGCCGGAGGTGGAAGAAGCGGCCACGCCCCCCGGCGTGGAAGTAGCGCTATCGGGGCAGGAAGTACTGGGGCAGGCCAGCCGCCGCACTCGTGAGCTGTACCTGTTTTGTCTCAACGTGCTGCACGTAGTAGCCGTGGTGCAGGCCATGCGCCCGGCCGCGCCGCGTCCGGCCTGGGACTACGTGTGCCTGGGTTCTGACTACGACGGGCTCATCGACTCCATCAAAGCCGCTCGCACCGTGGAGCAGCTACCGGGCTTCCGGCAGGAATTGCACGAGTATTTCCCGAAAGCCGAAAAAGCCTACCGCAAGCTGCGCCCCCAGGTAGGCGAGCTACTACCCCGCTCCAATGGTGTACCCGATGTGGAGCTGGTGCTGGAACAGCTCTTCTACGCCAACGGACGGCAGTTTCTGGAAGAATGGTGGGGCTAACTGCTGCTTTGCGTCTGCTTTAGTATCACGTTGTATGGCCGCTGCTCCCGTCTCTGAATATGCTCCCACCTCAAAAACTGTTGGGGAATTAGTAATAGAACACGACCGCCTACGGCGGCGGGTGCCTTGGCTGCTGGGCGTAGGTACCTTGCTGCTGGTGCTGCTACTACCGGCGCTGCTGTACCAAGAGCTACGACGGCCCCAAGCTCGGCGCGCACCCCTAGTTGGCTACCGCTTTCGGCAGGTAGGCGTGCGGCCCGGCACCCTGCGCTGGATATTGGCCTACCGCCCCGCCGACGGCCAAGCGGAGTTGCTGTTTCAGCCTGCCGACACCAGCCACGGCTGGCAGCACCACGCGCTGGGCGTAGACTCGGCCCGCGCCCGCGCTATTGCCCTGGACTGGGGCGGCAAGGTCCTGCTGGTGGGCGACAACGGCACAGTACAGGTCTACGACTCGCTGCTACGGCCGGTGGAGGCGCTGCCGCGCGCGCTACCCCCGCCGCCCACCGACCCGGCGCAGCAACCCCAGCTAGTATCGAGGCAGCGGCCTAGCGTGGTAGTCGACAAGCGGGGCCAGGTTGCGGTTGTTATTACAGAAGCTGGGCAGGTATACCGTACCAACAACGGCGGCCGGGACTGGGTACGAAGGCCGTTGCCCGTGCTGCCAGCGTCTTTTCCGGCATCTGCCCTATCCATTGCCAGGGAGCCCATTGAGACGGGAGTATATGTTAGCTCAGACAGCGCATTTGCCCAGTTTCGCTTCGTTACGCGCCAGGGGGCGTATCATATCTTTATTCCTACTGCAGATACCACAAACAGGGAGTTTATAGATGAGTCGGCGCAGAACGGCTTTTTTTATCCGTGGCATACTCCTTTGCGAGCATCCGCGGTTTGGTGCGGCCTGGGGGCTACCGGGAGTTTGCTGGCAGTAGACCGGCTTGGCAACTGGGTAGGCCATGATACCTCTGGCACTGATATAGGAGCGCGGGCTTTCTTCCGCAACATCACGTCAGCGGCGCAGCTCGATAGCACAGGCGCCTTCCTGGGCGTTAGCCCAACGCAACTGTTTCAGCAGAGCGTAAAGCTGCTGGCTGCCGCCGCACGCCCGTTCGCTGGCAGCAGTACCGGCAAATCGGTTACTCCGAAGTTGGAATTATTGCCAAAATCGGCCATAAAGCCCCCTACTAGCAAGTCCAGTGAGGTAGGTGTCACCCCACGCGGGGCGGCAAAGAATCCGGCGGCCGGCAAAAAAACGGCGGATACCAACTCGCGCCCCACGAAGTTGCCAGAAGCGCTACCAACTAAACGACCCAACCAGACGACAGCGGATACAGTACCCGGCAGTCAGCGGCAACGGCGCGATACTCCAGCAAGTCAACAGCTGCCTGTAAAGCAGGCGCAACAAGAAACCAATCCGGTAAGTCAACAGCCCGTTTCCAAAAAGCCGCGCCGCAGTAGCAGGCAAGACACTGGGCGCTCCACCACAGCTATGTAAATAAGCTTATGGTTGCTCTACCCGTTTTTCAGATCGAAGCGCCTTCACCGCCTTTGCTCCTCTATTGCCTGGTGGTCGCCCTACTGGTGTGGGCTGGCTACGCGACATGGCTGGCACGGCAGCTGCGCCGCGTGCGCCGACAAAGCAACGCCCTATCTGAGCAACAGGACGCGGCGGCGGTTGAGGCCGCTGCCGGCCAGCCTGACCAGCCCTCGAAAATAGACAGCCTGCAACTAGGTATAGCCCCGGTGCTGGTGAACTTACTCACGCACCCCCGCACCAAAGAGCCCTATACGATTGCGCTGTCGGGCGGGTGGGGCTCAGGCAAAAGCTCCGTGATGCAGCAGATCGAAGAAGAGCTGCGGATAAAGAAGGTCCGGTTCAAAGCCGTGGATATCAATGTGTGGCACTTCCAGCAGGAGGACCAGCTGCTGACTGCGTTTTTGCAGAAGATTTTGGAAGAGCTTAATGATTGGCGCTTCCGGTGGAAGCAAATTCGAAAAAACCTGCGCGGAATAGGCTTCTGGACTACCTTCTACCGAGCCGGTTTGCTGGGCCTTGCCCTACCCGTATTGCTACTCACGCTGTGGGTATTGGTACGCGACGCCAGCCAGTATCTGGGGCTTGATGCGCTGCTGCTGGCTTTTCGGCAATCGGGAATTGGACAAAGTTTGGCGGCGGCGCTGCACGCCCCTTTTTACGTGCTCCGCCACCTACCCGACGCACTGCCCAGCGACAAGCAAAGCACGAGCAAATCCTGGGGCGACCCGGCCGGGTTGTTTGCCATCTTCACGGTAGTGGGCTCGGTGGTGGCGGCTCTACGCAGTATGCCCGAGCTAATGAAGCCGCTGTTGCAACTCGTTCCGTACAAGCAGCAGTACGAAATGGCTCAAGGTCCGGCAGGCTTGCGGCAGCGCTATCAGCGGGATTTTAGAACCATCATCCAGGATGCGGCCGATGAAACACTACTCATTTTTGTGGATGACATTGACCGGATTTCCGGCTCGCGGGTGCTGGAGTTGCTTGAAACCCTCAATTTTATTGTCACCAGCGCCGTGGACTACCGCAACGGTGGCGCGTCAGGCGCGAAACTTTACTTCGTGCTGGCCATGAATGTGCCTGAAGTGGTGCGGGTGCTCGGCCCCGCCCTCGACCCTACCCAGCAGCTGGCTCCCGCCGTGGCTCAACTGCTGGCCGCCAACTACTTATCCAAGCTGGTTGATCTGACGGTAAATATTCCTAGTCTGCAGGGCCGCAATATCAATTCCTTGTATGAAACAGCTACTTCTGCTTCTTAAGACAAGAAAAGCAGCCTTGAAAAGGCTGCTGGATGCGCTGCGTGCCGGTGCGCTATTTCTTGGCCGATACAGGAAGTGTCTGGCTGGTTTGCTGGCGGGGGCCATGCTGGCTGTTATTTTTTACGCTGGCCTTCAACCCGGCATCCAGCAGCGCGTTGCGCAGCACGCGCAGGAAGTGGTAAGGCGGCAGAAAAAGGAACAGGCCGACGAGCGAATTGCTGAGCTGACGCAGCAAGTTACAGAAGCCCGACTGCAAAAAGAGCTGCTCACCCTGACTTCTACCCCTGCTGTCCAAACCTTGCCTGCCACTCCTGAGTCAACGCCCACCGAAATGTCACCGAAGCAAGCCTCGCCTGCTCCTACTGCCCGCCCGGAACCAACCCGCCTGACACAGCTGGCCGGCCCTGTGCCTACCCTAGCCTCGAGCCTTAGCCGGCCAGTGTGGCAGGCCCTGCTGCTTGTTACGCTAACCGCCGCCCTAACGGCCGGTGGTAGCGCTTGGTGGCAGTACCGCCACGAACCCGACAAAGCGCCGGTTCCTCAGGTGATAGAATCGGAGATACTGAACGCACTTCTCAAACTCGAAGCGCACCAACAGATGCAGAAGCGCCTGGGTATGGCACCGCGTCAGATCAAGCGGTTTAATAGCAGGGCGCGGGTGCAGCACAGTCAATTGTGCGCGCTGGTCCGCAACAACACGCAAGCTCCGGATGGGCAGCCAGTGACCAGTACGTTGCCGAAACTGTTTCTCTTTCCGGTTACTTGCCAGCTGCAGGCCTTTCAGCTGTTGTTGCTGCTGGAAGAAATCCGTCAGCAGCCTGGTGCACCGCTGCCCATCAACCGAACAGAGTTTACCCAGCGGCTACGGAAAGAATATGCCCAGCATGATGAGTTGACAGCAGCCAGAAAGCAAGCCGCTCAACAGTCCATTTTCAACAAAGGCTTGGTAGCCGATGTAGAATTTATAGCGCTCAACCAACAGGTGGAGGTGAGCCTGTTGGAGCAGCTTTACGAGATGAACGTCGGGCTACTGGCGTAGAATTTCAACTAACTTTTCGGACCGCATCCCTGGTTTGTTGAGTAGGTTTGTGCCGAATCAGCCACTATGCCATGTCTACCCTACCTCCTGCCTTACGCCCCGGCAACCGGGTAGCTATTGTTTGCACCGCCCGCAAAGCCTCGCACGAGGAGCTGGCCGCCGCCGTTGCTACCCTCACTGCGTGGGGGCTGGAAGTAGTGCTGGGTGCCTCTACCAACGTAGCTGCCAATCAATTTGGTGGCTCCGATGAGGTGCGCCGCCAGGATTTGCAGCAGATGCTGGACCGCCCCGATATCCGCGCCATTCTGGTGGCGCGGGGTGGCTACGGTACTACCCGCATCCTCGACCAGGTAGACTTTTCCGGTTTCGCCGCCAACCCCAAATGGGTAGCCGGCTTCAGCGACATCACGGCCCTGAACTGCCATTTGCTGGCTCTGGGCCATGCCAGCATCCACGGCGTGATGCCGCTGCTTTTCCATCAGGCGGGCGGCGAGGCTTCGTTGGAAAGCCTGCGACGGACGCTGTTCGGGGAACCGGTTTCGTATGCTGTGCCGGCGCACCCGCTCAACCGGCTAGGCATGGCCGAAGGCGAGCTGGTAGGCGGCAACCTCAGTCTGCTGCAAACCATCACCGGCACGGCTTCCGACGTGTCTACGGCCGGGCGCATCCTGTTTCTAGAAGACGTGGAGGAGTATCTCTACAGCATCGACCGGATGCTGGTGCACCTCGACCGCACTGGCAAGCTGCGCCATCTGGCGGGCTTGGTAGTCGGTCATTTCTCGGCGCCGCAGGACAATACGGTGCCCTTCGGGCAAACGCCGGAGGAAATCATTGCCACCTACGCCAGCAAGTATGCTTTTCCGGTGGCATACGGCTTCCCGGTAGGCCACGAGCCTGAGAATATGGCGCTGGTAGTGGGTCGCCGGGCGCGGCTGGAGGTT
Source organism: Hymenobacter citatus (assembly GCF_014333615.1). Classification (GTDB taxonomy): domain Bacteria; phylum Bacteroidota; class Bacteroidia; order Cytophagales; family Hymenobacteraceae; genus Hymenobacter; species Hymenobacter citatus. The sequence goes on from NZ_JACSCY010000010.1 coordinate 58,429, forward strand.
GAAGCAGAAGGTGCACAGTTGACGTACGTGTAGGGGCGCGTTGCACGCGTCCGAGGCCCGGGAAATGTTCGTTTAATTATTCAGCTCATGTGGAGTAGTGGCCGCGTAGCGGCTATAGGTTTGTAGTACACCGGAAAGTATGGGACGCGCCGCGTAGCGGTGCAAGAAAACCATACGTCTCTTGCACCGCTACGCGGCGCGGTTGACTAGAGCCATTGGTTTTCTACAAACCTACGGCCGCTACGCAGCCACTTCGTCACGTGAGTTACTTATTGATTTTCCATTGGCCACATACAGTCGTAGCCTCGCTTAATCCGATGCGACGTAGGATATGCTTCTGGGTCTATCTGCTTTACCTGCTTAGCAAATTCCTCTGAAGCAGGTTGCCATTGCTGAAACTCCAAACTATTCTCTTTACCCCATAAATGCTTAGGCAAAATAAGTAGCTGGCGATACAGCAGCAAACAAGCTGCGAGTTGAGCTATGGAAGAATTGATGAAGAATGGCTCAAAATCATTGTCGTGGTTGAAAAACCAGATTTTGCCTGTGCTACTGATGCAAATAGGATCACCACTTCCTGTACTACCTATATAGTATAGCTGATGAGCCACTGTATCTGTAATACCGCAGACTTCTGCTAGTGTTTTAATGTGTGTCTCCTTTAAATCGTAGCCAAAATCCACAAAAGGAGCCGCGGAGTATGGCAAGCCGGCCTGCAATAAAAATTCACGTGCTTCATCAGGAATGTTTACGCCTTCTAAAGCCGCCGCTGTAGGAGCGACCAAGCCATTATGTTCATCTTCCACGCCTTGGTTCCAGCTTTCTACAAATCCAGCAGGTGTCATCATTTAGATAAAAAATAGGTCTTGGCAACTTACGTTACCAAGACCCACATAACAAACCAAAATTTTCTCAAAACTCACGCCTTCACTCAGATTCATCGCTGCGCTCGGAATGACACCTACTCCCCGTAAATCGTAGTCAGCACGGTTTGGCCCACGGCTTTGAGCGTGCGCTTGTCGATGATGTCCATGTTATCGAGGGTAGTATGGTGGTAGGCGGGGAAGTACTCGTCGCCCACGGGTAGGTGGTCGATGATGTCGATGGTGCGCACGCCGGCCTGGTTGGTGTACACGTGGTCGTCGTCGATGCCGGGGGCGCTCTGGAACAGGAAGTAGTCGGAGTAGCCGAGGTTGGAGGCGTTGTTCCACACCTTATCTACCACGTCCTTGGCGTTTTGCACCGACAGCTCCTCGCGGCTGAACTTGGCGTTCTGGGCGCCTACCATGTCCAGCAGAATCCCGAAGCTGGGGTTATAGTTGGCCGGCACTTTGTTTTTGGCCCAGTACTGCGAGCCCAGGCACCAGCTGTCGGTGCCGTCGGTGATGCGGTTTTTCAGCTCGCTTTGGGTCGATTCGTCGTAGCCGTAATCTTCGGAGTCGAACAGGATGAAATCGACGCCTACGTTGGGCTCCAAACTATCGGGCTGCATGCTGAGTTGGCGGGCCATTTCCAGGGCAATGCCTACGCCGCTGGCGCCGTCGCTGGCCCCATCGAGCGGGGCATTCTTCTTCTCTTTGTCCTTGTCGGCAAAGGGGCGCGTGTCCCAGTGGGCAAACACGGCCACGCGGCGCCCGGCCTGCGGGTTGAACTGGGCAATGATGTTGCGACTGCGCAGCATTTTGCCATCGAAGGCCATGGCCTCAAACGGCTGCTCGCGCACGCTCAACCCGAAGCTTTTGAACTTGTCCCCAATCCAGTTGCCGGTAGCTACGTGAGCTTTGGAGTTGGGCACACGCGGACCAAACGCTACCTGCCGAGCCGTGTAGGCGTAGGCCGAGTCGGCGTTGAAAGCTGGGGCTTTGGGTAGGGCGGGCGTTTCGGGCGCGGTAGCGATGGTTTCGGCCTGGTTGTCTTTCTTACAACCCGTTACGAGCAGCAGCAACGCCAGCGCGGGGGCCAGCCAAGAGAATTTTTGGGTCATGGGGTAATAAAAATAAGAACGTTATCAAGCCAGAACGTCATTTCGACCAGCGGGAGAAATCTCGCGTGCCATACTAATTCAATTGGCAGGAAATTACCGGGAGCACGCGAGATTTCTCCCGCTGGTCGAAATGACGTTCCAGTTTACAACTTCAACTTTGGCTTCAACGGCAAACCTACTCTTCGCTGTACGCCCAATCAACGCCGGCTTTGGTGTCTTTCACCACAATGCCTTGCTCTTTGAGCGCGGCCCGGATTTCGTCCACTTTTGCGTAGTCTTTGGCAGCTTTGGCCTCCTGGTAGAAGTGCAGCGTGAGGTGCAGCAGTTGCTCGGCGTCGGCGCGGGGCTCGTCGGCCAGGCCCAGAATGTCGGTCACCAACGCACGGTAGGACGCTGTAGTTTCCTGCAACTCGGCCTCGCTCACGTTGGCGAGGGTAGCCAGATTGGCACCGTAGCCGTTCAGCTTGCGCAGCAGATTAAACAGACTGGCCACGCAGCGGGCCGTGTTCAGGTCGTCGTTAAGACCCACGAAGCAGTCGGCTGTTAGCTTGCGCAATTCAGCGTCGGCCTTCTCGGTGTCGGCGGCGCGCTCGGTACCTTCGGGTAGGGCCAGCTTGTCGAGCAGGCGCAGACCGTTCATTAGCTTGCGGTAGCCTTTGCCGGCGGCTTGCAAGCCTTCCTCGGTCACGTCTACAGGCGAGCGGTAGTGGGCTTGCAGCAGGAAGAAGCGCACCACCATGGGCGAAAACACTTGCGACAGCGCCTCAGTGGTGCCCGCAAACAGGTCAGTGAGGGTGATGAAGTTGCCCGTCGACTTGCTCATCTTCGTGCCGTTCACCGTAATCATGTTGTTGTGCATCCACACCTGCGACTCGTCGGTGTGCGAGTGGCTGGCTTGGCTCTGGGCAATTTCGCACTCGTGGTGCGGAAACATCAGGTCCAGCCCACCACCGTGAATGTCGAACTCCTTGCCCAGGTACTTGCGGCTCATGGCCGAGCACTCCAGGTGCCAGCCAGGAAAGCCTTCGCCCCAGGGCGAGGGCCAGCGCATGATGTGCTCGGGCGAGGCGTTTTTCCAGAGCGCAAAATCCAGCGGGGAGCGTTTCTCGCCCTGGCCCGCCAGGTTGTCGCGGGTGCCGGCCAGCAGCTCGTCGATGTTGCGGTTGGAGAGCTTGCCGTAGTTGTGGCTCTCATTATAGGTAGGCACGTCGAAATACACCGAGCCGTTCACCTCGTAGGCAAACCCGTTGGCAATGATTTCCTCAATCATCGTGATTTGCTCGGTGATATGGCCCGAGGCGCGGGGCTCGATATCGGGCGGCAGGTTGCCCAGCTGCGCCATGTGGTGATGGTAGCGGTGGGCGTAGGTTTCGGCCACCTGCATGGGCTCCAGCTGCTGGGCGCGGGCCTTCTTGGCCAGCTTGTCTTCGCCTTCGTCGGCGTCGCTTTCGAGATGGCCCACATCGGTGATGTTGCGCACGTAGCGCACGGTGTAGCCGAGGTAGCGCAGGTAGCGCGTCAGCACATCAAATACCACCGGGCCGCGGGCATTACCCAGGTGCGCCTCGCTATACACGGTAGGGCCGCACAAATACACCCCCACAAAGGGTGCGTGCAGGGGTTCGAACGGGGCCTTACGGCGCGTGAGGGTATTGTAGAGGGAAAGCGGGTGCTCCATGAGGGCAAAGGTAAAGCGCAGATGTTGCTGATTCAGCGGATTACGCTGATTTTGTGCACGGTGGTCGTGGTTGGTCTGCTGCTGGATAGTTGGTGCGTAAGCACTGCTAACTGTTTCGACGCTATTTCGTTTTTAGCGTCCTGTTTTTTCTTGTTTTCTGACGCAACCAAGTACAAAAATCAGTTTGCGTAGTATAAAGCCGAAGCTCGACAGTATATAAGGTTCAATTGCCGGTACATAACGCTACTTCTTTGCCAGGGCCGGCACGTTTAGCCGGTAGCGGGCCGTGAGGGGAAAGTGGTCGGAGTATGGAATTTCGCGGTGCACCTGCACGTCGTCAATGGTCCACTCGGGGCTGACAAACTGATTGTCGATGCGCACGAAGGGCAGGCGGCCGTTGTAGGTAGCCCCTACCCCGTTGCCAATGCTGGCCCAGGCGTTCTGGTAGCGGTCGGCCAGCTGGTCGTAGCTATAGCTGTAGGGCAGGTCGTTGAGGTCGGCGCAAAGCAGCAAGGGGTAGGGGCTACGCTCGAAGCGCTGCATGAGCGAGTCGATCTGCACGCTGCGCGCCACCATGCCACGCCGGAAGCGGGCCAGCAGCCCCCGGCCTTTCTGCTCGAAGCCGGCCTTGCTGGAGTAGCTGTCCACAATGTCGCGCTCTTCCATGCTCATGCTTTGCAGGTGGAAATTGAATACCCGCACTGTGTCGCCGGAGGGTAGGCGCACGTCGGCAAACATGGCGTGGTTCTGCGTGAGCTTGCCGAAGGAAACCGTACCCCGATGTACGATCGGAAAGCGCGAGAAAATGGCCAAGCCGAATTCTCCTCCAATGCTATTCGTCAACGATTTCGACACAAATACCTCCCTACCCTGTGCCGGCCCAATGCGCCGCACGGCGTTGAATACGTCGCCATCCTGGGTGGCTTTGGGCTCGTTGTAGAACTCTTGCAGGCAGATGATATCGGCCGGGTTGGTGGCAATCCATTTAATCAGTTTGCGTGAGGAGTTCAGGCCACCATCGCGCAGCTGCGGGTATACATTGAAGATGCGCACGTTGGCGCTCAGCACGCCCACCGGCTGGCCCGGCGCACTGGTAGGCGGCACCACGTGCAGTGGGTGCAGGGCCAACCCGCGCTGGAAGTGCGGCCACGTGAGCACTGCCACCAGCAGCGGCAGCACTGCCACCCGCCAGCTACGCAACAGCCAGTAGAACAGGGCACCCACGTTGAAGCCCAATGCTACGGGTAGGGTAAGCGCCCCAAATGCAGCGGGCCAGAAGGTGCGGGCCGGCACCTGCACGCAGGCAATGGCCACCAGCACCCACAGGATGATAAGCAGGGTAGACTTAAAAGCAAAGGAACGACGCACAGGCACTACGGCGCGGCACAAGGCCACGAAAATCGGCGGAAAAGCAGGCCTGCGCCGGCAGCGCGGGTCCGCTGGCAAAGGTAGGATTTCGGGGCGGATTGACTACAGGCAAGGCTTCACTACCCTGATCTTTCGACGACTTTGGGAAGGGTAGAAAACAGTTTTTTGTCCGTACATTACCTACGTTTTTGCCACTATCCGCCTATGCTTATTTTTACCCTACGCACTGCCTTGTGCACCCTGTTTATTAGTTTGATTTTCAGAACCCTACCAGCCTTGGCATCGGCTACACCAGATGCGCGTACGCTGGAGTTTGTAGAAAATCGTGGGCAATGGAACGACCAGGCTATTTTTGCGGCCGAGCTACCGGCCGGCCGGCTATTTCTGAGCCCTACCCGCTTCATCTATGCCTTTGTAGATCCGGCGGCCCTGCGCGCCCACCACGACCACGTAGCGGGGCAGGTGACCGACCAGGTACGCGCCCACGCCTACAGCGTGGAGTTTATAGGAGCCAACCCCGATGCTGTGCTGACCGGTGAGGAGCCTACTGCCGGGCAGCGCAACTACTTCTTGAGCAACCAGGAGGAGCGCTGGGCCAGCGCCGCGCACGGCTACCACACGGTGCGCTACGAGAAGCTCTACCCTGGCATTGGCATGCGCTTGTATGAGAACAGCCGCCAGCTACTGGAATACGACTTCACGGTGCAGCCCGGCGCCCAAGCCGAGCAAATCAGCCTGCGCTACGATGGTGCTCAACTACGCCTCGACCACGGCAACCTAATTGTGACCACCAGCGTGGGCCATGTAACGGAACAGGCTCCGCAGGCCTGGCAGGAGCGCAACGGCCGGCGCGTGGCCGTACCCGTGGCCTTCGTGCTTACTGGCAACACGCTCACGTTTCAGCTGGGCAAGTACGACCACCGCCTACCGCTCATCATCGACCCCACCCTGGAATTTTCGTCGTTCACCGGCTCTACGGCCGACAACTGGGGCTTCACGGCCACCTACGACGCGCAGGGCAACATGTACTCGGGCGGTACGGTATTCGACTTGGGCTTCCCGGTGTCGCGCGGGGCATACAGCACCACCTGGAGCGGCAATACCGACATTGGCATCATCAAATACAACACCAGCGTGAGCGGCAGCACCGCCCGGCTGTATGCCACCTATATAGGAGGTAGCGGCGCCGAGGTGCCACAGAGCCTGATAGTGAACCCGCAGGGTGAGCTGGTGATATTGGGCTCTACCAGCTCCAGCAACTTCCCCACCAGCACCGGCGCCTACGACCGCACCTACAACGGCGGTACCACCTTCATCCCCGATCCGGGCCTGGACTACCCCGGCGGTTCCGACATTATCATTGCGAAGCTCAGCGCTAACGGGAGCGAGCTGGTGGCTTCCACCTACCTGGGCAGCTCCGCCAACGACGGCATTCTGGAGCGCCTCGCCAACGGCCTAGTACAGAACTACGGCGACCAGTTTCGGGGCGATATCACCACCGATGCCGAGGGCAATGTGTACCTGGCGTCTTCCACCACCGGCAACAACTTTCCGGCCACGGGCTTACAGCGTCGCATGGGGGGCGGTATTTCCGATGCGGTGATCTGCAAGTTCTCTCCCGATCTGCGCACGCTGGTGTGGAGCACCTACCTGGGCGGCACCGGCACCGACGCGGCCTACTCCATTCAAGTAGATAAGGCGCACGCCGTCTTCATATGCGGCGGCACGGCCAGCAGCGGCCTGCCCGGTACCGCCGGCAGCTACTTGCCCACGCGCCAGGGCGACATCGACGGATTTGCGGCCCGTATCAGCGCCGATGGCAACACGCTGGAGCGCCTCACCTACCTGGGCACCAACTCCACCGATCAGGCCTATTTTCTACAGCTCGATGGCGATGAGAATGTGTATGTGCTGGGCCAGACGCGCGGCCGCCTGACGGCTACCGCGGGCGTATACGGCGTGGCAAATGGGCACCAGTTTGTGCAGAAGCTCAACCACGACCTCACCCGCAGCGAGTACATCAGCACCTTCGGTTCGGGCGCCGCTAATCCTAATATTTCGCCCACGGCCTTTCTGGTGGATGAGTGTGAACGAATTTATATTAGTGGCTGGGGCGGTGGCAATAACTTTAGCGGCAACACCTACGGTCTGCCTACAACGGCCAATGCCATTCAAAAAGACACCGACGGCGCTGACTTCTACCTGGCTCAGTTTACGCCGGGCATGACGCGGCTGGAGTATGCTACCTTCTTCGGAGGTACAGGCCAACGATCTAGTGAGCACGTCGACGGCGGCACCTCGCGCTTCGATAAGCGGGGTGTGGTCTACCAGGCTGTGTGCGGAGGCTGCGGGGGCAGTTCCAGCTTTCCGATTCCGCCTGGTGCCAGCACGTACTCCAGCACCAACCGCAGCAGCAACTGCAACAATGCAGCCTTTAAAATTGACTTCCTGCCAGTGCGCTCCAACCCTGGCCCAGTGCGCTACGTGTGCGCCAGCGCCTCGCCTATGACGTTGGGCGGCACGCCCGCCGGTGGCACCTGGAGCGGCCCCGGCGTGACACGGACTGCCGCGGGCTCCTACCAGTTCTCGCCGGCCAACCTGAGTGCAGGCTCTTACTTTCTCACCTACGCGGCTCCCGTTACAGGCACCTGTGTCAGTCGTACCACCGTACGTTATGTGGTAACGGGCACCGTGTCTGTTGCCCTCACGGCCCTGCCCAGTATGTGCGTTAGTAGCACGGCTGCCCTACCCCTTGCGGCCAACGTAGCCGGCGGTACCTGGAGTGGTCCTGGTGTTGCCAACAACAGCTTCACACCCAGCCGGGCTGGTGCGGGTACGCACACCCTCACCTACTCTCTTGCCGATACGGTGAGCTGCACGGTGTCTACTATGGCCGTCACGGTGCAGCCGCTCCCTACTATCACCACCAATCCGGTCATTACGCTTTGCGCCGATCAGCTGCAAGCCTTCCAGCTGCCGGCGGCTTCTCCGGCCGGGGGCACGTGGTCTGGCACGGGCGTATCGTCGAGTGGTATGTTCACGCCACCCGATACTCAGGGCAAAGGCGCTAATCTCACCCTCACCTACCGCTATGCTACCCCCGATGGGTGTGCAAATACCGGCAGCCAGCAAGTGGTACTGACTCCCCTTTCCGCCTCTAACGTGGCCCTGAACGTGCCCGAATGCACTGCCGCGCCTCAGTATGCGGGCTTGGCGCCGTTCACAGTACAATTTGAGCCAGTATTGCCCGGCGGCAGCTATGAGTGGGACTTCGGCGACAATACGAAATCCACTGACCCCAGCCCCAGCCACGAGTACACCAAAGGGGGCAGTTACCGCGTGAAGCTGACAGCTCGCTACGCCAATTGCGTGGTGGTGACGCAGTTTGCTCCGGTGGAGGTAGGCGACGTATTCGTCCCCAATATTTTCACCCCCAACAACGATTCGGAAAACAAGAACGAAACCTTTGTGCCGCGCTTCAGCTGCCAGCCGGCTTCGCTCAAGATGTTCAACCGCTGGGGCACCAAAGTGTACGAAACCGAGACGTACCGCAACGACTGGCGCGCCGATAATCTGCCCGATGGCGTGTACTATTACCACCTGCGCGATACGGCGGGCCGCACGGCCAAAGGTTGGGTAGAAGTCAGACGTTGAGTATGTTGCAAGGTTATTAAGCCTTGCCTATCTCTTAACGGTACTTCTACTACCTTTTTTATGTTTTTAAAAAGAATAGCCGCCTGCGTGCTCGTAGGCTGGCTCTCTATGGCCGCAGCTTTGGCGGCGGCACCCACAAAAATTTTAGATTTTATTGAGAATCGTGGGCAGTGGGACACCCGTGCCCGCTACGCAGCTAACCTGCACCAAGGGCGGCTATTTTTGGAACCAGATGGACTGACGTATGCCCTGTTTGCCCGCAACCCGCTGGCGCACGCGCACGACGACGAGGCTGCACCTACGGCCCAACGCCCTACCCTTGCCCCCACAGCTGCCGCCGACCAGCTGGCCGCCCATGCCTTGCGCGTACGTTTTGCGGGTGCCAGCCCGCAAGTGCAGCTCCGTGGCGAGGAGGTAACCGGCGAAGTGCGCAACTATATGCACGGGGCCGACCCTACCCACTGGGCCAGCAAGGTCCCCAGCTTCCGGCAGGTGCGCTACCAGCAGCTTTGGCCCGGTATAGATGTACACTTCTACGAAAACGCCCAACAGCAGCTGGAATACGATTTTGAGGTAGCCCCGCGGGCTGATGCCACCGTTATTCAGCTGCGCTACGAAGGAGCCGACGCTTTGCGCCTTCGCGCCGACGGCGCCCTGCTGATTCAGACGTCTGTAGGAACACTCACAGAGCTGGCTCCACAAGCCTGGCAGCTTGATGCGGCGGGCCAGCGGCAGCCCGTAACGTGCGCCTATGAAGTGCACAACTACACCGTAACATTGCGCGTGGGCACCTACGACCATCAGCGCCCGCTCACCATCGACCCGACCGTGGTATTTGCCTCCTTCACCGGCTCCACGTCCGATAACTGGGGTTTCACGGCTACCTACGATGCCCAAGGCAACCTCTACTCTGGCGGTATTGCGTTTGGTCCCGGTTATCCAACCACCACTGGAGCCTATAATACCACCGTTGGCAACGTGGTGGATATTGCGCTAATCAAGTATAACCCCGCGGCCAATGGCCCCGCGGCCCGCGTATGGGCTACCTACCTGGGTGGCGCCAAAACCGAATATCCGCACAGCCTAGTAGTTAATAACTTAGGTGAATTGGTGATGCTGGGCACCACTTCCTCCACCGATTTTCCAACTACAGTTGGTGCCTACAGCAGGCACTTCAATGGCGGCACCTATGTGGAGCCCTACAGCAGCAGTGGCGCCCTTGCGCTACCCAACGGCTCCGATTTAGTAGTTACCCGCTTTAGTGCCGATGGTACCCGCCTGCTAGGCTCTACCTTTTTGGGCGGTAGCGGCAACGATGGCATCCTTAATCCCAAGGAAACGGGTCTGAAATTATTTCACAATTACGGCGATGCCTTCCGAGGTGATATTCTGGTGGATGACGCCAACGACATTTATCTGGCTTCCTACACGGGGTCCCCTGATTTTCCTATTGTCAATGGCTTCACCCGCACCTACCAGGGCGGCACCACCGATGCCTTGGTGTGCAAGCTGAATGCCGGCCTAACCAGCCTGTTGTGGAGCAGCTTCCTGGGCGGTTCGGAGGCCGATGCGGCGTACTCGCTTCAGCTTGGCGCGCGCAATGACCTGTACGTGTGTGGGGGCACCACCAGCCCTACCCTACCCGCCACCGCCGGCAGCCTACTACCCAATGCTCCCGGCAACATCGACGCATTCGTGGCCCGCATCAGCGCCGATGGGACTACTTTGAACCGCACCACCTACCTGGGCACGGCCAGCTACGACCAAGCCTATTTTCTGCAACTGGATGCCGATGGCGGCGTGTACACCCTGGGCCAGAGCCTGGGCAACTACCCCGTTACAGCCGGCCGCTACACTAACCCTGGCAGCCATCAGTTCATCCATAAGCTCAATGCTGATCTGACCAACACTGAATTTTCCACGGTGTTTGGCAGCGGCCGCCCTGCTTTGGATATTTCTCCTACAGCGTTTCTTGTCGATCAGTGCGACCGAATTTATGTGAGTGGCTATGGTGGCGGTGCATACATTAGTGGGAGCAGCACGTTCGGACTACCAATTACCGCCAACGCCCTGCAGCCTACCACCGATGGTAGGGACTTTTATCTGTTGCAGCTTTCGGCGGGAGCTACCAAGCTGGAATACGCCACTTTCTATGGCGGCTATAACTCCTCTGGGGAACATGTGGACGGCGGCACCTCACGCTTCGATAAGCGGGGCGTGGTCTATCAAGCTGTATGCGGTGGCTGCGGCGGCTCTTCTAACCTACCAATTCCGCCGGGAGCGACTACTTTTTCGGCTACCAACAATAGCACAAACTGCAACAACTTCGCCTTTAAGTTTGATTTCCAGCCAACTGCCATCTCCGCCGGCCCCGATGCGACAGTTTGCTTATCGGCTACCTCCTACCGCTTAACGGGCCATCCGGCTGGCGGCACCTGGAGCGGCCCCGGCGTGGTAGGCTCTGCTGCTGAGGGCTACCGCTTCGTGCCTACGCCCGCGCTAGTGGGCCAAAATACGTTGCGCTACGTGGTAGAAGGCAAAGGCCTCTGCGGAGGCGAGTCGAGCCTGCAACTAACGGTGACGCCTGGAGCCACTGTTTCCTTTTCGCCCCTACCCCAGTCGACTTACTGCCTCGACTACTCGTATAATGGCCCTCCGGTAGGTGTTCCGCTCACCGCTACTCCAGCGGGCGGCACGTTTAGCGGCCCCGGTGTGCGAGACAACAAGTTCTTTCCCGCCTCTGCTGGTCCCGGCACCCATCGCCTGGTATATACTGCTGCCGATAGTTGCCGCACGCAGGCTTCGCAAAGCGTAACCGTTACGGCGCCGCCTTATATTGATGCGGGCTATAACGCTACCCTTTGCTCCGACGGCGTGCCCGTGCGGCTGGGCGGCTACCCAAGCGGAGGCACATGGACCGGGCCAGGGGTAACGGGCTCTGAAAGCACTGGCTTTTTCTTTACGCCTACCCCCCAGCTTGTAGGCAGCCAAGTACTTACGTACACAATTCAACCGGCGAGCGGCTGTTCTGCCAGCCGACAGATTACCCTATCTGTACAAGCCACACCTTCCTTCAGCTTCCCGGCATTTCCGGCCTACTGCACCACTATGCCCGACGTTTCCCTACCACAAGGCGCGACTTGGTATGGGCCGGGCGTCGTGTATTCCTATACAATTTCGCGCTACATCTTCACCCCCAGCTTTGCCGGGGCCGGGCAGCACAAAATTTTCTATCGAGTGGTAGGTTCTTTCTGCGAAAGCGCCGTCGAACTGACGGTGCTGGCACCCCCTACCCCCCGCACCGACCCCGACACGGTGCTGTGTCCTGGCACCACTCAGCCATTTCGCCTGCGTGCTACCCCAACTGGTGGTACCTGGAGCGGCACCGGCGTAACGGCCGATGGCCTGTTTACGCCGCCTGCTGGCTTCACTGGCTCGGCTGTACTCACTTACACCGCAACCAACGCCGCCTGCACGAGCACCACTACCCGTACCATACGCGTGGCCACCCCGCCTACCGCTCAGCCTAGCTGGCAGGCACAATACTGCCCCGAAAACCAGGAAGCCCCGTTGCGAATTTCGTTTATAGGCGCCACACCCAATGCCACCTGGGATTTTGGCGATGGCACACAAGCAACGGGCAGCGCTACGGAGCACGTCTACACCACAGCCGGACGCTATCAGCCTACCGTCGTTCTACCTTATAATAATAGCTTATGCCGGCTGCCACTCACGCTTCCCGTTGTGGAAGTACTACCGGCCTTCACACCGCCCAACATTTTCACCCCCAACCACGACCGGATAAATGACTTTTTCGAGGTTACAACCAGCTGCCCACCGCAGCTGCAAATTTTCTCGCGTTGGGGCGCTAAGGTATACGAGTCGGTGGCCTACCACAACGATTGGGACGGCGGCACCCAGCCCGATGGCATCTACTATTATCTACTCCGGTTGATAGATGGTCGTACTGTGAAAGGATGGGTGGAAATACGTAGATAGGTTTGCCTGGCGAAGAGCAGTGTAGCATGAACTAAGTAGCCCTAACATAGTGTTACGCTATTATACCACTGCTACCCCTCTCTACCATACAACAGTAAGTGGGCTACAGGTTGCGAATTGCATTCTTATTTCGTACCTTTGCCCCACTTATTAACTATCGTGAAGAGGGGACGCGCAGTCCCCTCTTTCTTTTGCCCCCTGTTTTTCTGCCTATGAAGTTTGATCGTGACCGCATTGCCGAGCTGTTGCAAGCTAGCCTGCCCGATGACGCCAACCTGTTTGTGGTAGGCCTGACGGTTTCGGATGCCATTCGGCCCAAAGTCACCGTCACGCTGGATGGCGAACAAGGAGTGGGGATTGATGAATGCGCGCAGACGAGTCGCCGACTGGCCCGCCGCATTGAAGAGGAGTACGGCGAGGAAGCCAGCTACACGCTGGAAGTTACCTCGCCCGGCGCCGATCAACCCCTCACCGACCCGCGCCAGTACACCCGGCACGCGGGACGCTCCTTGGCTCTGAAGCTTACCAATGGCACTGAGAAAACCGGTGTGCTAGAAGAAACTACGCCCGACGGCATTCAGTTGGCGGAGGTAGTGAAAGAAAAGAACAAAAAGAAAACCCTACCCTCCGCGCATATTTCGTTTGCAGATATTGCAGAGGCTAAAGTGGTTATTTCATTTAAGTAACTGGTTAATAGTTAAGTAGTGACAAGTTGAATTATTAAATGGTTGTTTTGCGCTAGCTGAACTCACCAACCGTTTATCACTCAACAAGCAGCCATTTAACAATTCAACAATTTAATCTTCAAATTCGATGAACAGCAACGTCCTGATCGAATCGTTTGCCGAGTTTGCCCGATCCAAGAACATCGACCGTCCCACGATGATGAGCATCCTGGAGGACGTGTTCCGTACCATGATCCGCAAGAAGTATACGACCGACGAAAACTTCGACGTCATTATCAACGTGGACCAGGGTGACTTGGAAATCTGGCGCAACCGCGAAATCGTGGACGATGATTCCGAAGATATCTGGGATTTCGACAAGATTCCGCTGGCTGAAGCCCGCAAGATTGAGGCTGACTTTGAGGTAGGCGAGGAAGTAGCTGAAGACGTGAAGCTCGAGGATTTCGGTCGTCGTGCCGTGCTCATGGCCCGCCAGACGCTGATTCAGCGAGTGAAAGACCTGGAACGCGACAACCTCTACCAGCAATACAAGGACATGGTGGGTGAGATTATCACCGGCGAGGTTTACCAGGTGTGGAGCCGTGAGGCGCTGATTCTGGACAAAGAAGAAAACGAGTTGGTATTGCCCAAATCGGAGCAGATTCCAAAGGACCGCTACCGCAAGGGCGACACTATTCGGGCCGTAGTGCACCGTGTAGATGTGCTGAACGGCACGCCCAAGATTATTCTGTCGCGGGCGGCGCCAGCGTTCCTGGAGCGCTTGTTTGAGTTGGAAGTACCCGAGATTTACGATGGCCTTATCACCATCAAAAATATCGTGCGCGAGCCTGGCGAGCGGGCCAAGGTAGCCGTTGAAAGCTACGATGACCGCATCGACCCAGTAGGTGCTTGCGTGGGCATGAAAGGCTCACGTATTCACGCCGTGGTACGGGAGTTGGAAAACGAAAACATCGACGTCATCAACTACACCGACAACCTGGAGTTGTACATCGCTCGAGCCTTGTCGCCGGCAAAGTTGACTTCGATGAAGATAAACGAACAAACTGGTCGGGTTTCGGTGTTCTTGAAGCCGGACCAAGTGAGTCTGGCCATTGGCCGGGGCGGCGCCAACATCAAGCTGGCTTCGCGGCTGGTGGGCATGGAAATCGACGTGTTCCGCGACGCGGGCGACTACGAAGAGGACATTGCCCTCGACGAGTTCCGCGACGAAATTGAGGAGTGGATCCTCGATGAGTTCAAAAAAATCGGTCTCGATACTGGCCGCGCCGTATTAGCGGTCAGCAAAGAGGATATCGTGCGGCGCACGGAGCTGGAGGAGGAAACGGTACAAGACGTTTTCCGCATTATCCGCCAGGAATTTGAAGCCGACGAAGAGCAAACAGAACCAACCATTTCCGACGACGCGCAATGAGGGCGCGGCGGCCGGTACGGCAAAGACGCTAAATCACGCCAGTGGCGCGACTTAGCGTCGGCTGACAAGATTTAATATAGTAACTTTGCAACTGGATAAGAGTATCGTTCGCGAGCATAGAATGGCGGAAGCAGCAACCAAACGGCTGAATCAGGCGGCCAAAGACCTGAACGTCGGAATTTCCACAATTGTGGACTTTCTGTCGGAAAAAGGCATTGATATCGATAATAAACCGACCACGAAATTGACGGCCGAGCAAGTACGCATGCTCAATAAGGCCTTTGAATCGTCGGTTCAGGATAAAATCGAGGCTGCCAAGCTCAGCCAGGCCAAGCGCCAGACAGAGTTGGAAACTGCCCAGCCCAAACCCGAGCCGGCTCCGGCTCCCAAGGCCAGCGAGCAACCTGCTGCGCCCAAACCCGCCGAACAGCCTGCTCCCGCAGCAGCTGCACCGGTGGCGGCTGCGCCATCGGCCCCTGCTCCCCCCGCCCAGCCCGAAGCACCCCGCGTGCCCGGGTTGAAGGTGTTGGGTAAAATTGAGCTCGATGCCAAAGGTCGTCCCGTGCCGCCCCGGCCAGCGACGCCCACGCCGGCTCCGGCAGCTGCCACGCCCGCACCAGCTCCGGCTCCCAAGCCGGCTGCTCCTGCGTCAGCACCAGCGCAACCTGCTCAGGAAAAAGCGCCGGAAGCTCCGAAACCCGCACCAGCGCCCGTAGTGGCTGCGCCTACCCCGGCTCCCGCCCCGGCGGCACCAGTGGCAGCGGCACCCACTACGCCAACTCCTACGGTTACTCCTACTCCCGCTCCGGCTCCTACCCCAGCGCCAGCAGCACCAGCGGCTGCTACCCCGGCAGCAAAAGAAGCACCCACTCCTGCTGCCCCTGCTCCTACCAAAGCACCGGAAACACCTGCTGCGGCCCCAACTGCTCCGGTTGAAGAAGATTCGACCATCGTAGCAAAAGCCGACCAGCTCAAGGGCCTCACGGTACTGGGCAAAATCGAACTGCCTGTAGATTCGTCGCGGCGTGGTGGTCGTCGGCCTGTGGCTTCGTCTGATGTACGGAAGAGCGGCATTGGTGCCGACAAGAAAAAGCGGCAGCGCATCCCTACCTCGGGTGGTGGCACAATCGGGCAGAACCAGCCCGGCCAGCAAGGAGGTAATCGTACCGGCGGAGGCCGTCCCGATCAGCAGCGCGGCAACAACCGTCCTGGTGGTCAGGGCAACCGCAATCAGCCGGCCCGCCCGGCCGTAGCCAATACGCCTGAGCAGAACGATAAGCAGATTCAGGAGCAGATTAAGGCAACCCTAGCCAAGCTTAGCGGCAATAGCAACAACAACAGCCGTGGCAACCGCGCCAAATACCGCCGCGATAAGCGGGCTGGTGTGGCCGAAGCCAACGAGTTGCAGCGTCAGCAGAACGAGCTGGACTCGAAGACACTGAAAGTTACCGAGTTCATCTCGGCCAATGATTTGGCCTCGCTGATGGATGCGTCGGTTAACGACGTTATTAAAGTGTGCCTGAGCATGGGCATGTTCGTTTCCATCAACCAGCGCCTCGACGCGGAAGCCATTACCGTTATTGCCGACGAGTTCGGCTACGACGTGGAATTCCTGTCGGCGGAGGAAGAGGAAACCGAGATGGAGATTGTGGACGATCCGGAAGACCTCCGCGACCGGGCTCCTATCGTTACCATCATGGGTCACGTTGACCACGGTAAAACGTCGCTACTGGACTATATCCGCGATGCGAGCGTAGCCAAGGGCGAGGCCGGTGGTATCACCCAGCACATTGGTGCCTACGAGGTGAAAACGCAGTCGGGCAAGCCCGTTACGTTCCTCGATACGCCGGGTCACGAAGCCTTTACGGCCATGCGTGCCCGTGGTGCCAAGGTGACGGACATTGCTATCATCGTAGTAGCTGCCGACGATTCGGTGATGCCGCAGACAAAGGAAGCTATCAACCACGCGCAAGCTGCTGGGGTACCGATCATCATCGCCCTCAACAAGATTGACAAGCCTGGCGCCAACCCCGAGAAAGTACGGGAGGAGCTGTCAGCTATCAACATTCTGGTAGAGGAATGGGGCGGTAAGTACCAGTCGCAGGAAGTATCGGCTAAAACCGGTATCGGTATCGACGATCTGCTGGAGAAGGTACTGCTCGAAGCTGAACTGCTAGAGCTGAAAGCCAACCCCGACCGCAATGCTGTGGGTACGGTTATCGAAGCCTCGCTGGACAAAGGACGTGGCTACGTAACCACCGTGCTGGTGCAAACCGGTACGTTGCAGGTAGGTGACATCGTGCTGGCCGGTCCGCACTACGGCCGCGTGAAGGCCATGACAGACCACCGCGGTAAGAAGATGAAGAAAGCCGGCCCGGCTACTCCGGTGCAGGTGCTTGGTCTGACGGGTGCTCCGCAAGCTGGTGACAAAATCGTGGTGATGGATACGGAGCGTGATGCCCGTGAACTGGCTACGCAGCGTCAGCAGCTGGCCCGCGAGCAGAGCATGCGTACCAAGAAGCACATCACATTGGACGAGATTGGTCGTCGTTTGGCTATCGGTTCGTTCAAGGAGCTGAACGTGATTGTGAAAGGCGACGTGGACGGCTCGGTAGAAGCACTAGCCGACTCCCTGCTGAAACTCAGCACGCCGGAGGTAGCCGTGAATATCCTGAACAAAGGGGTAGGCGCCATCTCCGAATCGGACGTGTTGTTGGCTTCGGCTTCCGACGCCATCATCATTGGCTTCCAGGTGCGGCCCTCACAGAGCGCCCGCCGCTTGGCCGAGCAGGAGCAGATCGATATCCGTCTGTACTCCATCATCTACAACGCCATCAACGAGGTGAAGGATGCTATGGAAGGTATGCTGGCCCCAACGGTGCAGGAGGTGACGGTAGCCACACTGGAGGTACGTCAGGTGTTCAACATCACCAAGGTAGGCACCATTGCCGGCTGTATGGTGACGGAGGGTTCTATTAACCGGAACACGAAAGTTCGCGTAGTACGCGATGGCATCGTACAGTATACGGGCGACGTGCAGGCCCTGAAACGCTTCAAAGACGATGTGTCGGAAGTGCGCCAAGGCTACGAGTGCGGTATTAGCATTAAAGGCTACAATGATTTGCAAGAAGGCGACATCATTGAAGGCTTCGAGGAAAAGGAAATCAAGCGGACGCTGTAAGTAGCCGCTGGTATTTTCAGCCAATACAAAACGCCCCCGGCTCTTACAGGAGCCGGAAGCGTTTTGTATTTTTTCTTCGTAGCAATTACACGCTAATGATTTACCTTGGTTGGACCATTCAGCGGAGTGGAAGGGTCTAGGCCCTTCCACTCCGCTGAATGGTAGAGAATGGAGCCGACCTTAGCAACGACAAGGCACAAACTAGTGCGTCTCTACCTCGCCTCATATCCATCATCTATGTAAGCTGCTATTGGCTTTGCATTGGTAGCAGCATGGTTGTTTCTCACTGGTTGATACCTCCTGTATTTCCAATAATAAAAAGCCCTTACCACACAGTGTGGTAAGGGCTTTTTATTATTGGAGATGTTTTTGATCCTGATTAAAAGAACAAGAACCCCCTTTTATGCTTGTGTTTCAGCGGTTTGCCTTTAGGGTCAATGCCGGGGGCAGCGTGGGTCTGACCGCGTTTCTGGCGTAACGATCCGATGTCTTTTGTTTTAAATTTCTTGACAGTAAAACCACCGTTGCGCGAATCGTATTGACGGGCGGAACTGCTGCCGCGACTAAAGCTGGTGTTGGAACCCATGCCCGAACGAGCCTCCAGGATTTCCATCTGCTTGTCGCGTTTGGCCTCATCGGCATTCATGCTCATACGTTGCTGCATACGGGCGATTTCTGCATCAGAAGCCTTCTTTTTGCCACTACGACGAGTAGCAGGCTCGTCGCTAACCAACGATTTACGAGTAGCCAGGGTAGCCTGAGCAATGGCTTGCTGGGCCAAGGACATGAGGAGCAACAGGCTTAAACAGACAAAAAAATGCTTCATGCAGCAGCGTATTATGAGACTATAGGCGGCAAGCAACTAAGATACCGCTTTTTGATTGGTACGACAACCCTTGCTTTCTTGCTTTAGTTCAGTCCTAGAACTTGTAAGTCAGGCCAATACCTAAGGTTTCTTTGAACTGAATACGACGTCCCTTCTCGCCCGTGGTGCCATCACCAATGGGTACGGGAATATCATCATCGTACATCAGAATAGTCGCTACGTTGGCGCTGATGAACTTGTTGACTTTGCAATCAAGCAAGTTGGTCCAGTACACATCAACGTTTTGCGGATTGTAGAAATAATTGCTAAAAAGCTCTAGTCGGGTCTGATAGGAAACGTTGGGCAGAATGGTTTTCACCAGCCGGGCATTCATGTAGGCCCCTGCCTCGGCCCGAAACAGCTTTCCGGTTCCGCGCACCAGACGCCCATCGGCGTCGCGGCGTGCGCCTTGCACTCCGAAGGCTCCATAATCGGCTAGGCGCTGGCTATTAACCACTGTGAACTTGCCGGTAGCAGGCGATAAGAGGATGGAGATATACTCAACCGGCTTGTATTCCCAGCCCGCCGACGCCAGAATGTACGCGGGCGCGAAAAACCGGGAAGTCAGCGAATCCCGGATTTCATTGGACTTGGTGGGCGTGAGCTGAGTTTTGATGTTGACTTGCGTAGCGTACGACCACTTGTTGGAGTACTGCCGGGCGTAGCGAATGTTCATCTCTAGCCGGTCGTCGCTTTTGCGCATCTTGGCTGGGCCAGCCTTCAACAACCCATACACCAAATCGACAGCTGCGGCGAAGGTGTGTTTCTCTCCCCGGAAATGCGCGTACACGTTGCCAATACCTAGTAACGATAAGGAGCTTTGCCCACCGGCCGCCCAGTTGTTGAGGCTTACCTGGCTGAAATTAATGGAACCGGCGCCACCACGTCGCCAGCCGCGGGTCGTGTCGATTTCAGTGGACAACTTATAAGGCTCAAGGGCAATGCGACGCGGCATGGTTTGCGCCCGACAAACGGCCGGCAACACAAGCAACCATAAGAGGGCAACGCGAAGAGTAAAGGACAAAACAGGACGGAAACAAACTATCATATACACAAAGCAGCCGGTGTACAAGCCTTACGAGCTTGGTAACCGGCTGCTCAGTAGACCACTCTCGCCGCTATGCGCGGCTACGTAAGGCGTCGCGAATTTCGGTAAGTAATATTTCTTCTTTGCTTGGTGTCGGGTTCGGCTTCACTTCTACCACATCCGGCGTTTTAAATCGATTGGCAAAGCGCACGATCAGGAACACGCAGAACGCAATGATAAAGAAGTAGATAACAGCATTTAAAAACAGGCCAAAATTGACGGTAGCTGCCCCCGCTGTCTTGGCGGCTTCTATAGTATCGTAGGATTTTCCGTCAAGTGCGACAAACCAATTTTTAAAATCAATTCCTCCCGTTGCCAAGCCAATAATCGGCATGATGATGTCATCGGTCAGCGAGGTGACGATTTTGCTGAAGGCAGCACCAATGATAACACCGACTGCCAAATCCAGCACGTTGCCCTTCGAGACAAATTTCTTGAACTCAGAGAAAAAACCCATGTAGCCTATTTGTTTTGGTGAGAAAGTGAAGGTGAACAGCGCAAAGTAAATATACTTTACTATATGTTATATCATTTATAATTCACTATCAAGCAATTGCCTTCTCAAGACTGGGCTGCTGCAATTGCTCGGGGCAAGTCCAGTAGGCCCCGCGCTTTTGCTTTATCTTTGCCTACCCGATTTTTGGCTTCTTATCTAGTTACGGCACTATGCTTCCCCTCTTTCATAATTTGCTGTTGCAGCTGGATTCGGCTTCCGGCATTCTGCGCATCACTCTAAACCGCCCTACCAAGCTGAACGCGCTGAACGCGGCCACCATTGAGGAAATCCGCCAGGCCATGCAGTATGCGTTGGACGCGCAAACAGTGCGCGGCATTATCCTGACGGGTAGCGGCGACAAGGCCTTTGTAGCCGGCGCCGATATTGCCGAGCTGGCCGAGCTGAACGAGATAGTGGGGCGCCGTATGGCCGAGAAAGGTCAGGAAGTATTTTGTATGATTGAGGAAAGCTCTAAGCCCGTTATTGCCGCCGTAAATGGCTTTGCGTTGGGCGGCGGCTGCGAATTGGCTATGGCCTGCCACCTGCGCGTGGCCTCTGAGAATGCCCGTTTCGGCCAGCCCGAAGCCAACTTGGGCCTAATTCCGGGGTACGGCGGCACGCAGCGGCTGGCCCAGCTCATTGGCAAAGGCAAAGCGCTGGAGCTGCTCATGACCACCGACCAGGTGAAAGCCGACGAGGCGCTGCGGCTGGGCCTGGTGAACCATGTAGTACCGTTGGCGGAGTTGCTACCCTTCTGCGAGCAGCTGCTGGGAAAGATCCTCAGTAAAGCCCCGCTGGCTATCGGCATGATCATCGACTGCGTGAATGCGGCCTACGACCAGGAGCGCCACGGCTACCAGACCGAAGCCAACCTGTTTGGGCGTTGCTGTGGCTCCGCTGACTTTCGCGAGGGCACGCAGGCCTTTCTAGAAAAGCGCCCGGCGGCCTTTACAGGGCAGTGAAATGGTGAGATGGTGAAATGATGAGTTTGTTGTTCTGCTCGCGCTATCAGCGCAGCATACATTGACTGAACAGCGCCTCATTCCTTTCATCAGTGCTGCCCAACGCACTCTTTCTGAGGTTGGCAGAACAACAAACTCACTATTTCATCATCTCACCATTTCACTATTTATGAGCGTAGCCAAAAAGCTGGCGGGCCAGACGGCCGTGTACGGCGTGAGCAGTATTGTGGGACGGGTGCTGAATACGCTGCTGGTCCCCGTGTACACGGCCCGGTTTGTGGCAGCGCAGTACGGCATCGTAACAGGGTTGTTCGCCTACGTGTCGTTCCTGAACGTGGTGTTCACCTACGGCATGGAAACCACGTTTTTCCGATTCGCCAACCGCCCCGATACTGATCGGCAGGAGTTGTACAACCGTGTGATGACGCTGCTGCTGCTCACCAGCGCCGTGCTCACGGTAGGGCTGGCTTTGCTGGCCCGGCCCTTGATGAGCCTGCTGTCCCTGCCCCCCGGCCACGAGCGATACGCCGTCTGGATTGCCTGTATTCTGGGTCTGGATGCGGTGGCGGCCATTCCGTTTGCCCGGCTGCGGCTGGAAAACAAGGCGAAAAAATTTGCGGCTATTCGGCTGGCTAATATTCTGCTGAATATCGGGCTGAACCTGTTCTTTATCGTGTTCTGTCCCGATGTACTGGCCGGCAAATACCTCACGGTCTTACAGCCACTGGTGGCCCGCCTCTACGACCCCACGGTAGGGGTAGGCTATGTATTTATTTCCAACCTAGCGGCCAGCGCTTTCACACTGGCACTGCTGTACCAGGAGTTACTCAGCGTCCGGCCACGCCTGAACCTGGAACCGTTGCGGCCGCTGCTGCGCTACGCCTACCCCATTATGCTGATGGGCCTGGCTGGTATGGTAAACGAAACGCTGGACCGCATCCTGCTGCCGAAGTGGCTGCCCGAGGGCTTCTACCCCGGCCAGGATAGCTTAGCGGCGGTAGGCATCTATGGCGCCTGCTATAAGATTGCCATCTTGATGAGCCTCGTAATCCAAGCGTTCAAATACGCGGCCGAGCCGTTCTTCTTCTCTCAGAGTACCGAAAAGAACTCGCCCCGTACGTTTGCCCTGGTGCTGAAGTGGTTCACGCTGTGCTGCGCCGTGTTGTTTGTGGCGGTGAGCGTAAATGTGGATTTGGTAGCGCGGGTATTCCTACAAAGCCCCGAGTACCTGCAAGGCTTGAGCGTGGTACCAGTACTACTGCTGGCCAACCTATTTCTGGGCGTGTACTGGAATATGTCGGTGTGGTTTAAGCTCACCGACAAAACCTACTACGGCACCTATCTGGGTTTCGCTGGGGCCGTGCTCACCATCATACTCAACTTCCTGCTGATTCCGGTGCTGGGCTACATGGGCTCGGCCATTGCCACGCTGGCCTGCTACTTTATGATGGCGGCATTGTGCTGGTGGCTGGGCGAACGGCACTTTCCGGTTCCCTACCCCGTAGCGCGGTTGCTGACGTGGCTGCTGGTGGCCTGTGGGGTAGTAGCCGTCAGCTGGTGGCTACCCTTGTCGGGTACTTGGAGCGGGCACGCCTTCCACGCGCTGCTTACGCTGGGCTTCATCGGGTTGATTGTCCTAATAGAAAAGCCACAGCGCGCGATAGGGAGGTAGACTGTTATTGACCGTTATGCTTCGACAAGCTTAGCATGACGGTCAAGTGTCAACACGCGAGAGTTTTCCTGTTGGGCGAAATGACGGCCTCTTAGCGCGCCATTCACTTGGAGTGACGTCCTTTCGGAAGGACGCTCTGGCTTCTTTCGCCTACCCTCCTACCTTTGCCCGATGCAGATTCCCGTTATCAACCGCTCCCATCACCCCCTACCCGCCTATCAAACAGCCCATGCCGCCGGCCTCGACGTGCGGGCCAACCTACAGGAGCCCGTGACGCTGCGCCCCTTGCAGCGCGCCCTTATCCCAACTGGCTTGTTTGTGGCCCTACCCGTGGGCTATGAGATGCAAGTGCGGCCCCGTAGCGGGCTGGCCTATAAGCACGGCATTGGCATCGTGAACAGTCCGGGTACCATTGATGCTGACTACCGAGGCGAAATTCAAGTATTATTAGTGAATCTCTCCGACGTGGATTTCGTAGTGCAGGACGGCGAGCGGATTGCGCAGCTTGTCGTTGCCCGCCACGAGGTTATTGACTGGGAGCCGACTAGCGAATTAAGCGAAACGGCCCGCGGCACGGGCGGCTACGGCAGCACGGGCAGTCGTTAAACCAACCGCAACAAGGTTTTCTCCGTTTCTATATAATATAGAGCACTTATTACCCACTTCTAACACTCCTACTCAGGAAGGATATGAAAATCATCGTCCCGATGGCCGGCATGGGCAAACGCATGCGCCCCCACACCCTCACTGTTCCCAAACCCCTGATTCCGATTGCGGGCAAGCCCATTGTGCAGCGCCTCGTGGAGGATATTGCCCAGGTGTGCAACGAGCCGGTGGACGAAGTAGCCTTCATCATTGGCCGCGCTTTCGGCAAAGAGGTGGAGAGCAACCTGCAAAAGATTGCGGAGTCGGTAGGAGCGAAAGCGAGCATCGTGTACCAAGATGAGGCGCTGGGCACTGCCCACGCTATTCTGTGCGCCAAAGAGTCGTTGACCGGCCCGCTGGTAGTGGCCTTTGCCGATACGCTGTTTAAGGCTGATTTCAAGCTGGATTCGTCGGCTGCTGGTACCATTTGGGTGCAGAAGGTAGACGACCCCAAGCCCTTTGGCGTGGTGAAGCTGGACGACAGCGGCGAAATTACCGACTTCGTAGAAAAGCCCGAGGAGTTCGTTTCTGACTTGGCCATCATCGGTATTTACTACTTCCAGGATGGCGCCTACCTGCGCGAGGAACTGCAATACCTACTTGACAACGACATCAAGGACAAAGGCGAGTACCAGCTCACCAACGCCCTCGAAAACATGAAAAACAAGGGCACCAAGTTTGTGCCCGGCCGTGTAACCGAATGGCTCGACTGCGGCAACAAGGACGCTACCGTCTTCACCAACCAGCGCTACCTCGAGTACTTGCAGGAGCGTGGCGAGAAGCTGGTAGCCGACTCGGCTAAAATCACAAATTCAGTGCTGATTGAGCCCGTGTACATTGGCGAAAACGCCGTGGTGACCAACTCGGTGGTAGGCCCACACGTGTCGCTGGGCGACAACAGCAACGTGCGCGATTCGGTGCTGACGAATTCTATCGTGCAGAAATCGGCCTCGGTGCTGCATGCCAATATTACCAACTCGATGGTAGGCAACAATGCCACCGTAGTGAGCGCCCCCGCCGATTTGAGCTTGGGCGATTTTAACACCCTGCGGGTGTGATATTTTTCTGCGTTTTGACGTTAGCAATAGCGCGGTCCTGACGGGCCGTGCTATTTCTTTGTTATTTTGTTGATGCGCCGGGCCGTCCGGCCGGTTTATTTTCACTCTGTATGCCTCAACTATCTGCTTTCTTGCTGCTGATGCTGGGGCTACTAGTGGCCGGTAGCACCGCTGCACAACAATCTACGGAAACAGATACCGGCCTGACGCCAGCCAAGGAGCGCAAGCTCAGCCGCCGCGAGCGAAAGGAGCTGGCCCACCGGGTGGCCCTAGAAAAAGCGCAGCAGAAGTCGCGCGAGCCTTCGACGCGGGAACGGGAGCAAAGCGAGGCATACTTTGTAGATGGGGTGCGCTATGCGCTGCTTGAAGATTACCCCAAGGCCATGGAGCGGCTGCTGAAAGCGTATGCGCTCAGCCCCAACAATGCGGCTATTAGCTACAAAATTGCGGAGGTAAATATGCTCACAGGCAACCTTAAGGAGGCCACCAACTTCGCGCAGGCCGCCGTACGCCTCGACCCCAAAAATACCTACTATTATC
This sequence comes from Hymenobacter citatus, assembly GCF_014333615.1. Lineage (GTDB taxonomy): Bacteria > Bacteroidota > Bacteroidia > Cytophagales > Hymenobacteraceae > Hymenobacter > Hymenobacter citatus. The sequence continues at coordinate 83,715 of NZ_JACSCY010000010.1, forward strand.
TGCTGCTGGCCCAAACGTATACCACTCAAAAGCAGTACGACCAGGCTGCCAAGGTGTATATCAGCCTAATTCGCGATGTGCCCGATTCGAACTATTACCTATTCAATCTGGCCGATTTGTATCTGGCACAAGGCAAGCTGCAAGAAGCGCTAACTACCTACGACCAAGCCGAGCAGGAATTTGGCCCTACAGACGAGGTAGCCTTCAAGAAGCAGCAGATTTATCTGAAGCAGAACAACCTGGACAAGGCTTTGCAAGAAGGAGAGACGCTGATTGCTTCTAATCCCGACGATATTCGGTACGTATTGGCGCAGGCCCAGATGTACGTGACCAACAACCGCCTACCCGACGCGTTGCGCGTTACGCAACAAGCGTTGCGCCAAGCCCCCGACAACCCGCAGGCCCGCATGATCTTGGCTGATGTGTACCGGTTGCAGGGCAAAAAGGCCGAGTCGGTGGAGCAACTGAAGCTGGCTTTTGGCAATCCGGCGCTGGATATCGACACGAAAGTTCGGATTCTGATCGAATATATCCGGCAGCTGCCCAATCCGGACCTCACCCAAATAGTGCTGGACCTAGCCACTATCACCACCAAAGCCCACCCCCAGGAAGCTAAGGCCTTTGCTATGGCCGGCGATGTGCAAACCATCATAGAGCACAAGCAAGATGCCCGCGCCTCCTATCTGCGCGCCATTCAACTTGATAACTCTAAGTTTCAGATTTGGCAGCAAGTGGTACTGTTGGATGCTGAACTGAACCAAACCGATTCGTTGCTGGCACACACCGAGCGGGCGTTGGAGCTGTTTCCTAACCAGGCACCACTGTGGTTCTACAACGGGGTAGGGCACGTGCTGAAAAAGCAGCCCGCCCAGGCTATCAAGTCGCTGGAATACGGCCGCAAGCTCACGACCGATAACCCCGAGCTGCAGGCGCAATTCAACACGCAGCTGGGCGATGTATATCACGAGGTGAAAGACTACCCTAAGTCGGATGCCGCGTATGAGGCCGCGCTCAGCATTGATGCCAACAATGCGCAGGCCCTGAACAATTACAGTTACTACCTGTCCCTGCGGGGCGAGAAGCTGGACAAGGCCAAGCAGATGGCCGGCCGGCTAGTGAAGCAGTTTCCCGATAACCCTACCTACCTCGACACGTACGCTTGGGTGCTGTATAAGCTGAAAGATTACACCGGTGCCCGCCAAGCGCTGGAAACCGCCTTGAAACACAGTTCCGATGGCACACTGCTGGAACATTACGGCGACGTGCTGTTTCAACTACAGCAGCCTACGCAGGCCGTAGCAGCTTGGGAGCGCGCCAAAAAAGCCGGCGACGCCTCGATCCTGATTGACCGTAAGATCAAAGAAAAGAAGCTTTATGAGTAAGTACCCCGGCGTTTTGCTGCTCCTTGTTCTGCTCGTGTTGGGCAGCTGTCAGCGCAAACTAACGCCTACTGCTACCACTAATCCGGCTACCACAGCCACGCCCATCAATCCGGAAATCAAGGTAGAGAATATCGATTTTCGCTACCTCGCCGCCAAGGGCAAGGCGCAGGTAGATATGCCTTCGCTGAAGCAGACGGTAAACATCAACGTGCGCATGCGCAAGGACAGTATTATCTGGATGTCGCTGGGGTTAGCTGGATTTGAGGGCGTACGCGCCCGTATCACGCGCGATTCTATCCAGATCATGAACAAGTTGCAGCGGGAGTACTACGCCGGCGACTTTGCCTACCTAAAGCAGCAGTTCAACGTGGAGGTAACCTTCGAGCAGCTACAGGCGCTGCTGCTGGGCAACTACCTGCCCGCCCCGGCCGGCGTGACGCCTACCGTAGTAACCGAGGGCCCACAACAGCGGGTGGAGTACGCACAATCGGGCTTGCTACTCAAGCAACTGATTGAACTAAGCCGGCAACGCGTGAAAGAGCTGACGGTGACCGACCCAAACTCGCAGAACAGCTACATGGTGAACTACACCGATTTTCAGGCCCTACCCGGTACGCAGCAACAGTTTGCCTACTCCACGCTGGTGCAGGTGAAACAGGGTAGCGGCGCCTCCACGCTATCCATCAACTACCGCAACGTAGACTTGGACAAAGAACGCCTGTCTTTCCCCTTCTCCGTACCTTCGGGCTACACGCGAAAAAAGTAACCGCGTGAAGAGAACGTTGCGCTTTTACATCTTACTCCTTACTGCCTTTCTGTTATTCCTGAGCGGACCTCCTGCTCAGGCACAACAGCGTAAGCGCCCTACCACCCGCACCAAAAGCAAAGCGCAACTGGAACGGGAGCGGCGCACTACGTTGCGGCGCATCAAAGAAACCAGTCGTATCCTGGCCCAGACTCAGGAGAAAAAACAGGCTTCTATTGGGCAACTGAATGCGCTGAAGGAAAAGCTCACCGTGCAGCAAGGCGTGATTCGCAACATCTCCACGGAGTTAAAAACCGTGGAAACAGACGTGCGCCAGACCGAAGGCCAGGTACAACAAACCCAGCAAAGCCTGGAGCAGTTGCGCGCCGAGTACGCTCGCATGATTTACGCGGCCTCTAAGACGGCAAATAGTTACAACCGCATTATGTTTCTGTTTGCGGCCGACTCATTCAATAGCTTTTTACGCCGCCTGCGCTATGTACGGCAGTATTCAGAAGTGCGACAGGCCCAGGCTGCCCAAATCAGCGCTACGCAGCAGAAGCTGAGCCGCCAGCTGAATAATCTCAACGAACAGCGTCAGCAGAAAAGCACTCTGCTTTCCAACCAGCTCACGGAGAAAAAGAATCTTATCAGTCTTAAAACGCAGCAGGATCAGGTAGTAACTAAGCTCAGCCAGCAAGAAGAAAAGCTGGGCCAAGAGCTGGCCCGCCGCCAGCAAGCTGTGCAGCGCCTAGATAATCTGATTGCCCAACGGGTGCGTGAAGAGATTGCCCGGGCGGCTCGCGCCGCTGCTGCTGCTCGTGCGGCCCGTGCCAATGCGGCCCGTAGCGGAGTGCGAGGCGGAGCGGGTAGCACCTCGCGCACCAGCGCCGCTGAGGAAGATGCCGCCGCCAGCCGAGTGAACCGCGTGACGCTTACCCCCGAAACAGCCGCTCTATCCTCTTCCTTTGCCGACAACCAAGGCCGCCTGCTGTGGCCTGTGGCGCGCGGCTTCATCTCCCAGCACTTTGGCCGACACGCGCACCCAGTGCTCAAAAACGTCATAGTGGAGAATCGCGGCGTAGATATCCAAACAAATGCTGGTGAGCCAGTACGAGCTATTTTCGACGGTAAGGTACTGACAGTGTCTAGTGTGCCGGGCATGAACAACATTGTCATGATCCAACACGGTGAGTACTTTACGGTGTACGCCAAGCTACGCTCCGTAAGTGTGCACGAAGGTCAGGAAGTGAAGGCTCGTGCAACTATTGGTACTGTACAAACCAATTCGGAGGGCACCTCTGAAGTACAATTTCAGCTGTGGCGCAACAGTGCCAATCTTAACCCGGAAAGTTGGTTGGGCCGCAAATAGTGCTTAGCAGAGCAGCACAGCAACCCCCGTTAAACAAAAAAAACACCGTATACAATACGGTGTCTTTCCGAGCTATGAAAACAAACTTAGCTATCAATTTTCCAACTCCAGAACATGGCCTGCTCCTTTGTTAAATCTTAGATAACTACCGGAAAGTTATATACTTCTTAAAGAGTAACCTTCCCTTTTTCGCTGAAGCGATAGTTTCACTCGGTAAAGCCACCGATTACATACGCTGAATAAAAAGCTACACTATCCGGAAACGGTACTATATCAAGTTCAGTCGGTTCAGGAGTGATGCCTTGTATGAGTTGCCAATAGGTAGCGACAACGTAGCGGTCTTGCTGGTTTCAAATAGCGCTGTGTCAGTTTCGATGGCCACAATGCGTCCCAGGCACACAATATACTTGCGATGAATGCGGGCAAAGTCCCGGCTAGGTAGTCTGCTTTCCAGCTCTTTCATCGTACTATACACGGTAAGCCGTTCTCGCTCAGTATGAATATTTACGTAATCCCCTAACGCCTCTACGTAGGTGATATCGGCCGTGGCCACACGCACCAGCTTCTGCTCCTGGCGCACGAATATCTCCGTGGGTTGCTCTTCTGTCGTTGCCTTATTGAGTTCCTCGGTGTTGGGGCGCATCATTTCTACCAGCTGCTGCCTTTCTTTCTCCAATTGCAGCCTGGCCCGGCGCAACTCCAGGTGTGCCACCACTTCGCGAGCCAATATACGTAACGCCTCTCTCTGCGGCTCATTAAGCTGGCGCGGCACGGTATCGATGGCACATAAGCTACCCAGAGGATATCCCTCGGGTGTAAGTAGGGGAACCCCCACATAAAAACGCACTTTTTGCTTGCCAACCACCAGAGGGTTATACCGAAATTCAGCGTCTTGTGCAGCATCCTCCACTTCCAGCAGATCTTCCGACAACATCGCGTAGTTGCAGAAGGCAATATTACGCGGCAGATCGTGCAGCCCTTCGCCTCCTACCTGCGCCTTTACACTCTGCCGATCAGCACCGATGAACGATATGAGGGCTATCGGCGTATCACAAATGTAGGCCGTAAGCTTTGCCAGGTCGTCGAAGGCTTGTTCTTTGGGTGTGTCCAGAATCTGATAGTTACGCAGTATTTTCAACCGCTCAGCCTCTTGGCTAGCTGCGTTAGTTGAAACCAATGAGGATTGACTTTTATAGGAATTTTTAGGCATTAGCGTGCAGATAAACTTCTGAGTTGCATGCGCTGGTAAAAGATTAATAAGATAGAAGGGAAACGAAGATATTAGTTGAATAATAGATTGCTGAGTGGTAATCGTTGAACCATGAGATTAGCACGGCAGAAGCTGGGTTTTTAGCGCTCAACTTTTTACCCCATTTTTTGCCAATACCTTTAGCCTACTTTGGCTCCGGCACGAAAACTACTGGTTACCGGAACTGATTTGCGAATTATCGGGTACCTTTACCAATCCTAAACCATAGCTCATTGCGTAGCTATAGTTTTACCACCCCAAACTGGCCTTGTGGCCTCGCCCATGCTCTTAACCGCGCTGTTTCTGGCTATTGCCCCCCGCACGATCATATTTATTATCTTCGTGCTTGTCATCTTTTTTGGTGCCAAACGCATTCCTGAACTGTTCCGTGGCTTGGGCCAGGGGGTGAAGGAATTTAAGGACGCAACCAAAGAGGAGCGCCCTGAGTACCGCGACCAGCAACCCTACCAGCAGCAGCCTACCCAACAGCCCTACCGCGACCAGCAGGCGCCGCCTACCAATCAGCCTCAGAATCCAACTCAACCCCGTTACTAACCTACTGCAATGAATACGCCTCTTTTCTTATTCCTGGGTGACCTAGGAGGTGGTGAGATAATGCTCATCATGGTGGTTATCCTCATTTTCTTCGGCGCTAACAAGATTCCTGAACTGGCGCGGGGCTTGGGCAAAGGCATTCGTGAGTTCAAAGACGCTTCGTCGGAGATTCGCAATGAAATTGAAAATTCCGGCCGTCCTAATCCGAACCAGTCGTACCAGCAGCCGCAGCAACCCTATCAGCAGCCGTACCAACAGCCCTATGCTTCGGCTCCTGGCGCTCCGGCTCATACCGACTCGGTACCGGTGCCTCCTACCACGGTAGCACCTCCTATGGACGGTGGCGTGGCTATGCCAGCCCCGCAACCAGAGCACACTTCTAACCGCCTCGATCAGACTTCCTAAGTCGTCGTTTCAAAGGAAACCCTTACTTTAGTTGTCAGGAAGTAGCGGTCTGTTCTTCACGCAAGCCTATACGGCTTGCCGGTAACAGACTGCTACTTCCTGACAATTCCTTTTTTCACTTCACTGACCCAGCGATTTGAAACGCTTTAACTCCCTCACGGAAGTTCGTCGCGAGCTGACGGCAGGCACTACTACCTGTCGTCAGCTCGTCGAGTATTATCTGGATAACATCCAGCAGAAGCAACATCTGAATGCCTTCCTGGAAGTGTGGCCCGACGAGGCCCGCGCCCAGGCCGATGCTGTGGACGCCAAGTTGCAAGCCGGCACGGCCGGTAAGCTGGCCGGTATGGTAATTGGCCTGAAAGACGTGCTGGCCTACAAAGACCATGCGTTGCAGAGCAGCAGCCATATTCTGGATGGGTTCCGCTCCTTGTTTACCGGCACGGCCGTGCAGCGCTTGCTGGACGAAGACGCCATCCTGATTGGTCGCCAAAATTGCGACGAGTTTGCCATGGGCGCTTCCAACGAAACTTCCTACTTCGGGCCGGTGCGCAATGAACTAGACACCGACCGGGTATCCGGCGGGTCGTCGGGGGGCTCGGCGGTGGCGGTGCAGGCCGATTTGTGCCTGGCTTCTATTGGCTCTGACACGGGCGGCTCGGTACGGCAGCCGGCGGCGTTTTGCGGCGTGGTGGGTTTCAAGCCTACCTATTCGCGCATCTCGCGCTACGGGCTAATTGCCTACGCGTCCTCGTTCGACCAGATTGGTACGCTCACGCGCTCGGTGGAAGATGCAGCGCTGCTGCTAGAAGTAATGGCCGGGGCCGACAATTTTGATAGCACCGTAAGCCACCACCCCGTGCCGGCATACAGCCAGCAACTGGAGCCGGCGGCGCAATACCGCATCGGCTACATTAAGGACTGCCTGGAGCGGCCGGGTTTGAATGAGGAAATTAAGGCGGCTACGGAAGAGGCGCTGGATTTACTGCGCAGCCAAGGCCACGTGGTGGAAGCCGTAGACTTTCCCTACCTCGATTATATCGTTCCTACTTATTACATCCTGACTACTGCCGAGGCCAGCTCCAACCTGGGCCGCTACGATGGCGTGAAGTTTGGTTACCGCGCCCCAGACGCTACCGATCTGGAATCGCTCTACAAAAAAACCCGCGCCCAAGGCTTTGGGCCGGAAGTGCAGCGCCGGATTCTGCTGGGCACCTTCGTGCTATCGGCCGATTACTACGATGCGTACTACACCAAAGCGCAGCAGGTGCGTCGCCTGATCAAAGAAAAGACAGACGAACTGCTACGCCAGTACGATTTTCTGGTGTTGCCCACTACTCCCACCACCGCCTTCCATATCGGCGATGTGAACAAGGATACGTTGGCGATGTACCTGGCCGATATTTTTACAGTGCAGGCGTCGCTGGCTGGGGTACCGGCTATTTCGGTACCGGCGGGCACCGACAGCGAGGGACTACCTATTGGCTTGCAGCTTCTGGCTGGGGCATTCCGCGAGGAGCACCTGCTGGCTTTTGCCAACTCGATTGCCGAGTCTTTAACACCCGCGCTGCCCTGATGAAGAAGTTGTCGTTGTGGAAGCGGGTAGCCGCACCGGGGTTGTTATTTCTGGCTTTTGGAAGGATAGGAACGGCTCAAACGCTGCCTGCTCCACCCATTGGCTCGCTCCCGCTTCCCGATGATACTGTGCAGGTGAACCTGCTGACCCTGCCCCCCGATTCGCTGGTAGCGGCGCCCGTCGACTCCGTGAAGCTGCTGTGGGCACAGACGCCCCCCGAGCTGCGCGACCTGGTGGGCGACCGGGTAGGCTGTATTGAAACCGATATGCCGCACGTGTTCAACAACTCGGTGCTGGCCTACGTCAACTTTTTCACCCAGCGCAACCGTGCCTACACGCAGCGGGTGCTGGAGCGGGAGAATATGTACTTCCCGATTTTTGAGAAGTATTTGGCGAAGTACGATCTACCCAACGACCTGAAATACCTGGCCGTAGTGGAATCAGCCCTGATTCCGACGGCCAAATCCAGGGTAGGCGCTACCGGCTTGTGGCAATTTATGGGCCCTACCGCCAGCGACTGGCGCTTGGTGCGTGACGAGTGGGTAGACGAACGCATGAGCCCCGAGAAGGCTACCGAAGCAGCCTGCAAGTATCTGCGGGCCCTCTACGGCGTCTTTCACGATTGGGAGCTGGTGCTGGCTTCGTATAACTGGGGGGTAGGCAATGTGCAGCGCGTGATGCGCCGGACGGGTAAAAAAACCTTCTGGGACCTGTACCCGCACATGCCGAAGGAGACGCGCAACTACGTGCCTACCTTCACGGCCATCATGTATACCATGAAGTACGCGCGGGAGCACCAGCTGCACTCGCCCGAGCTTCGCTACCAATACGCTGAGCCGTTGGATACGCTGCACCTGCGCGGCAGGGCCTTCGATTTGCGCCGCCTCAGCCAAGCAGTAGGCTTATCCGACTCGCTAGCCTTGCTGCGATATAACCCAGAAATCAAGCGGGCATATTTGCCGTCGGGGTATCGTTCCTACGTTATTCAGATACCCTCGGCGCTCCGGGCGCAGTTGGTCAACGTTGATCGGTCTACGCTGTTTGCCTACTGCCAGCCATTGCGGGAGTTGCCGCAGCCCCTAGTACCGCTACCACCGCGCATGGCGGGTGCGCCAGCTGCTCCAGCGTTGCTGGCCGCCGCGCCGCCACCTGAAGCGCCGCGCCTGCAACGCAAGGTGCACACGGTACGGCGAGGTCAGACCATTGCCACAGTAGCCCGACATTATGATGTCTCGCAAAGCCAACTACGGCGTTGGAACAAGCTGAGTAGCCGCCAGCAGACGTTGCGGGCCCAGCAGAAGCTCCTAGTATTTGTACCGACACCCACCGAAAAACAGCCTACTCCTACCCCGACGTATACAAAGGTAGCGGCCCAAGTACCGGAGGCCCTACCCACCGTAGCATCGGCGCGGCGGGCAGATGGCACGGTGGTAACGCCGGTAGCAGTGGTGAAACCGGTTGCGCCGGCGGCGGCTATTGCCACCGCCGCGGCAGCCCCTACCCGGTCCGTTGCCCGACGCACGGAGGCCCCTGCTCATCAGGAACGCCCTACCTCAACACCCGAAACGCCCTCCATAGCAACAGCAACGGTAGCGCCTGCGGATACGGCTGCCACTCTCTACACCGTGCGGCGCGGCGACAACCTCAGCAAGATTGCCCAGCGCCACGAGGTAACCGTGGCCCAACTGATGGACTGGAACCCTTCGGCTTCCAGCCAATTGATGCCAGGGCAAAAGCTGACGCTCTACGTGACACAGGCAGAGGAAGAGGCTCCGGCAGCCCCTGTGCTAACCGCTGCGGCTCCCAAGCCAGCGCCTCGTTCGCAACCTGCTGCCCCTACCCTTGCGCCGCCCCGTACCTACTTGGTGCAGCCCGGCGACACGCTCTACAACATCTCGCGCCGCTACCAGGGCGTGACAGTGGAGCAATTGCGCCGGCTGAACCATCTGAAATCGGATGCTGTGAAGCCGGGTCAAAAGCTGATTGTGGAGACCAGTTAAAGCCCGCCCTGCTTGATCTAGCGTCCGCTTGTCAAAGTATCTCGCGTGCTGACGAAAGACAGTATTCAACGTCAGCACGCGAGATTTCTCCCTGCGGTCGGAATCACAGACATTGCCCTACCCCGCGCCCCCGGCCTACTGCCTGGGGCGCTTTTCTTTCCAGGGGCGCCTACCTTTGCCAACCGCTGCCTTACCTTTGCCCCTTCGTCGCACCCACGACGGTTTGCCACCCACTTTCCTTGCTCATGCTGAAAATCAACAAACAAGACGCCCTCAACTACCACTCCCAAGAACCCGCCGGGAAGATTGAGGTAGTGCCCACCAAGCCCGTCAGTACGCAGTCTGACCTAGCGCTGGCCTACTCGCCGGGCGTGGCTGAGCCCTGCCTGGCCATTGCTGCCAATCCCGACGATGTGTATAAGTACACCGCCAAAGGCAACTTGGTGGCCGTTATCAGCAACGGCACGGCGGTGCTGGGCCTGGGCAACATCGGTCCCGAGGCCAGCAAGCCGGTGATGGAGGGCAAGGGCGTGTTGTTCAAGAAGTTTGCGGGTATCGACTGCTTCGATATTGAGATTGACGCCACCGACCCCGACGAGTTTATTCGCATCGTGAAGGCCCTGGAGCCTACCTTCGGCGGCATCAACCTGGAGGATATCAAGGCGCCCGAGTGCTTCCGCATCGAGACGGCCCTGCGCGAGCAGATGAACATTCCGCTGATGCACGACGACCAGCACGGTACGGCCATCATCACCTCGGCGGCCCTGCTGAACGCGCTGGAGTTGGTAGGGAAGAAGATTGACGAAGTGCAGCTGGTAGTGAGCGGGGCCGGCGCGGCGGCGGTATCGTGTCTGCGCCTGTACCTGGAGCTGGGCGTGAAGCTGGAGAACGTGGTGGTGTTCGATAAGGACGGCGTTATCAACCACCAGCGCACCGATCTGGCCGACATGCAGATGCGCTTTGCTACCCAGCGGCCCATCAAAACGCTAGCCGAGGCCATGCGCGGCGCCGATGTGTTTCTGGGCCTGTCGGCGGCCAATGTGCTGCCGGCTGAGCTGCTGCTGATGATGGCCGATAACCCCATCGTGTTTGCCCTCGCCAACCCGAACCCGGAGATTGACTATGATCTGGCCATGGCAACCCGGCCGGACATCATTATGGCCACGGGCCGCTCCGACCACCCCAACCAGGTGAACAACGTGCTGGGCTTTCCCTACATCTTCCGGGGGGCCTTGGATGTGCGGGCTACGGAAATCAACGAGGCCATGAAGCTGGCCGCCGTGCACGCCCTAGCCGAGCTGGCTAAGGATGTGGTGCCCGACCTGGTGAACAAAGCCTACGGCGACAACACCCTGGCCTTTGGCCGTACTTACCTGATTCCGAAGCCCCTGGACCCGCGCCTGATTACCACCGTGAGCCCCGCCGTGGCGCGGGCAGCGATGGAAAGCGGGGTAGCGCGCCGTCAGATTACGGATTGGTTTGCCTACGAGGACGAGCTGCGCGGCCGCCTGGGCGCCAACCAGAAACTGCTGAACCGCGTGACGTCGGCGGCCAAATCCAATCCCAAGCGGGTGGTATTTGCCGAGGGCGACAACTACAAAATTCTCAAAGCCGCCCAAACGCTGGTGGACGAGGGCATTGCCAAGCCCGTGCTGCTGGGCAACCGCCAGAAACTGGAGGAAATTGCCCGCGCCAGCAACCTCGACCTGACCGGCTGCGAAATCATCGACAACATTCAGGAAAAGGCTACCCGCGAGGAGTTTGCCCAGCTGCTGTTTCAGAAGCGCCAGCGCAAGGGCATCACGCTCTACGAGGCCCAGCGCCTGATGCGCGAGCGGAACTACTACGGCTCGATGATGCTGGAAACCGGCCAGGCCGACGCGTTTATAACGGGTTTGACCAAGGATTACAGCAAGTCCATTCAGCCGTCGTTGCGCGTGATTGGGGTAGATGAGGGCGTGAAGCGCGTTGCCGGTATGTATATCATCCAGCACAAGCGCGGGCCGTTCTTCTTCGCCGATACCACGGTGAACATCGACCCCACGGCCGAGGAAATGGTGGACATCATTGGCCTAGCGGCGCGCACGGTGCGCTTCTTCGACAACGAACCGCACATTGCGGTGCTCAGCTACTCCAACTTCGGCTCCAACCCCGGCCCTATTCCCGATAAGTCGCGCCGCGCCACGGAGCTAGCCAAGCAGCGCTACCCCGACCTGATTCTGGACGGCGAGATGCAAGCCAACACCGCCCTGAACCCGCAGCTGTTGCAGGAGCAATACCCCTTCTCGGAGCTGGCCAAATACGGCGGTGCCAACACGCTCATCTTCCCCACGGTACTGGCCGGCAACATTGCCTACAAGGTGATGCAGGAGTTGGGCGGCGCCGAGGTCATCGGGCCGGTGCTGATGGGCATGCGCAAGCCGGTGCACATCTTGCAGCTGGGCGCCTCGGTGCGCGAGATTGTGAACATGGCCGCCATTGCCGTAGCCGATGCCCAGCAGCTGGCAAAGGGTAGGGAAAAATTGGTGTAAATAGCTTTCTTTTCTGGAACGCCGCGCTACCACAAGCAGGGTAGCGCGGCGTTCTGCGTTTTGGTAGTTGCTTGTGCTGGGCCGTGATGCTTTATTGCCGCAACCGGGTTAACTTTGAACTGAACACTGCACAAACAGCCAGCTGTTTTCTGAGCAGTTAGTAGCAACTCGCCCTACTCCCAACTTCCCCTCCATGATTGCCTACATCGACGGCACGCTTGCCTATAAAGACCCTACCCTCGCCATCCTCGACGTGCACGGTATTGGCTATGAAGTGAAGATTTCGCTGGCCACCTACTCCAAGCTGCCCGCCGAAAGCGAAAAGGCAAAATTATACACCTACCAGCACATCAAGGAAGACGCCAACGCGCTGTACGGCTTTCTGGACCCCAACGAAAAAGCCCTGTTTATGCACCTGATTTCGGTGTCGGGCATTGGGCCGGGCACGGGCATTGTGATGGTGAGCAGCATGAGCGTGGGCGAAATTCGGCACGCCATTGTGAGTGAGGACGTGCGTTCCATCCAGAGTATCAAGGGAGTTGGCCCGAAAACTGCCCAGCGCGTAGTGCTGGAGCTGAAAGACCGGTTGCGGAAGGATGAGCTGTTGGCTAAAGCCGGTGTGGATACCGTGCCACTGGCCAAAGCACACAATACCAACCGCTCGGAAGCGTTAGCGGCTTTGGTGACTCTGGGCTTTGCGCGGACGGCGGCAGAAAAAACGCTGGATACCATCCAGCACAAGCACGGCAACGAGCTGAGCGTAGAGGAATTGATTAAGTTTGCTCTTAAGACCCATTAGCGTTCCTCCCGGCCACGCGGCCGTTTCACTTCCTTGAGCTTCGATAAGAAACACCTCTCCTCCTCGCTGGTTCTGTGTGCGTTGCTGGTGACCTGGTGGTCGCAGGCGAAGCCGTTGGCACCTACTGCGGTTACCTTGCACCGGCTTCTGACCCGCCTACCCGTGGTGGCCCAGTTGCTGCCGGATACCCCGCGCGTAGTGCTGCCCGATACCAGTCGTTACCGGCCCAGCACGCGCCCCAAGGTGGCGCCCACGGACCGGCAGGGTATCACGTCGCCTACCCGGCGCCGCTCGCCCTTACTGCTCGACCAGCCCGCCAACGTGAAACCCGAGGTGGTGGCGAGCGACAGTTTAGACTACTACGACTTAAACGAGAAAATAGGTTCGGATATCGATTATCGAAATCCGAGCCGGATGACGTTTGAGGAGTATTCGCGGTTTCGGCAGCAGCAGGCCGTGCGCGATTATTACCGCGAAAAGGCGGCCGGCGGCGTAACGGGCGGTGCCAACACGCCCGCCACGGCCCAGCGACTGATTCCGAAAATCTACCTCGGCCCCATGGCCGACCGCATCTTCGGGGGTAGTTACGTGGACATCCGGCCCCAAGGCGCCGTGACGCTGCGCATGGGCGCGCGCTTCAACCGTAACGAAAACCCTACCCTCACGCTCCGCCAGCAGCGCACCGGCGACTTCAACTACGAGCAGAACATGAACCTGAACCTCACCGGCCAGATCGGGGAGAAAATGCGGGTGACGTTCAACTACGACACGAAGGCGGCCTTCGAGTTCGAGAACAATATGAAGCTCGACTACACGGGCTACGAAACGGAGATTATCCGGAAGGTGGAGTTGGGCAACGTGAGCCTCCCCCTGAACAACTCCCTGATTACGGGCGGCCAGAACCTGTTTGGGGTGAAGGCCCAACTGCAATTTGGGCGCCTGGGCGTGACGGCCGTGGCCAGCACCCTGCGCGGTCAGCAAGACGCCGTGACGGTGCAGAACGGCGGGCAGAGCCGCAACTTCGAAATCAAGGCCAGTCAGTACGAAAACAACCGGCACTTCTTCCTGTCGCAGTTTTTCCGCGACCGGTACAACGCGGCCCTGCGCAACCTGCCCACCGTGCAGAGCGGCATCGAAATCCGCCGCCTGGAGGTGTACGTGACCAACGACAACCGCACGGCCACTGATCTGCGCAACGTAGTGCCGCTGATGGACCTGGCCGAGCCGTTTCGGGTGTACCGCCCGCAGTTCCTGCAAGGCAACCGCACGGTGAACACGCCGCCCGGCAACGGGCAAAACACCGAGTACGAACAGGTACGCCGGGACCGTGGCAACCTCACGGTAGACAACTCCCTGAATTCGCTGGGATTGGTGAAAGCCATTGACTTCGAGCGGGTGCGTGCGCGCAAGCTGGCGCCTACCGAATACACCTTCAACGCCCAGTTGGGCTACCTCTCGCTGAACACGCAGCTGCTGCCCGAGCAGGTGCTGGGCGTGAGCTACGAATACCTCTACAACGGCCAGGTATACAAGGTAGGAGAGCTGGTGGATGACTACGCCAGCGTCAATCCCGATCAGGTGATTTTCCTGAAGATGCTGAAGGCCACCAACCCTGGCGTGGGCCTGGCCGACCCCAACGTGAATCCGCAGAACCCCAACCTGGTCACGCGCAACCTCCCTACCTGGGACTTGCTGATGAAGAACGTGTACGCGCTGAACGCTACGCAGCTCAACCGCGAGAACTTCCAGCTGCAAGTGGTGTACAAGGACGACGTGACGGGCGTAGACTTGATTTCGCTGAAGGAAGGGCAGAACGTGCGGAACGTGCCGCTGATTCAGGTGCTCAACCTCGACAACCTGAACCCTAACAACGACCGGAACTCCGACGGCAACTTCGACTATATTTCGGGCATCACCATCGACCCTACCCTGGGGCGCATCTATTTTCCGGAGGTAGAGCCATTTGGCAATTACTTGCAGAATCAGTTTATAGCTGGCACTGAGCAGAACCTGATCGACAAGTACGTGTACTCGGCCCTGTATAACCAGGTGCAGAGCGATGCCCAACAGGTGCAGGACAAGGACAAGTTTTTCCTGCGTGGGCGCTACCAGGCCACGTCTACCGATGTCATTAGCCTACCCGGCTTTGGCATTGCTCAGGGCTCGGTGCGGGTGTACGCGGGTAGTACGCTGTTGCAGGAAGGAGTTGACTACCAGGTATTTTACGATCAGGCCCAGGTGAAGGTCCTGAACCCGAGCTACCTCAACTCGGCCAACGAGCTGCGCATTACCTTCGAGAAAAACGCGGTGGTGCAGGTGCAGCCGCGCCGCCTCATCGGCACGCGCCTCGACTACCGCCTCAGCCCCGACATCAACTTTGGCGCTACCATGCTGAAGCTGATTGAAAACCAGGCCCCCGGCATCAACCGCGTGGCCATCGGCGACGAGCCTAACAACAACACCATCTACGGCTTCGACGTGAACATGCGCCGCGAGTCGCGGGCCCTCACCAAGTACCTGGACATGCTGCCGGGCCTGAGCACCAAGGCGCCGTCGTCGGTGGCGTTTAGCGGGGAGTTTGCGCAGCTGCTGCCGGGCAAAACCGAGCTGGGCCGCGGCGAAAACGGCGTTTCCTACCTCGATGACTTCGAGAATGCACGCACGCCCTACACGCTGGCCGGCCTGAACTCGGCTACGGTATGGCGCCTGGGCGCTACGCCCCTACCCATTCAAGGTTCTCAGCTACAGGGGCTACCCTTTGCGTATCGCCGCGCTAAGTTGGCTTGGTATACTGTGGATCAGACCTATTATTCCAATGGTCCGAGCAAGCCCTCTAGCATTGGAACGCAGGAATTGCGCAACCACTACGTGCGGGGCATTCCGCGCACGGAGATTTTCCCGGCCCGCGACGTAGGCGCTACCGGCAACGGTTTTGAGCTGCCCCTGGACCTGGCCTACTTCCCAACGGAGCGTGGGCAGTACAACTACAACCCGCAGGTAACTCTCGACCCCAGAGACCCCAATGGCCGCACCCAATTGCTTGGGTCACCACAGAGCAACTACGGCGCCATCAGCCGCGAAATCACCTTCGATACGGACTTCGACAACGCCAACGTAGAGTACATTGAGTTCTGGATGATGGATCCGTTCATTCAAAGCAACAACGGCAACAACGTCATTCGCGATGGGGTGAACGAGACGGTGGCCTCGGCCAACCCTGGCGGTGATTTTTATATCAACCTGGGCTCGGTGTCGGAAGATGTGCTGCGCGACAACAACATCAACGAGTTTGAGAACGGCTTACCCGATGGCACCAACAACGCGGCCAACCTGACGCAGAACACATCCTGGGGACGGGCTACCACCCAGCAATTCCTGACCGATGCCTTCTCGGCTGCCAACGGGGCGCGGGCGCAGCAGGACGTGGGGCTGGATGGGGTAGACAATACCGCCGAAAAAGCGCTGGGAGTACCCGGTCCGTTCTCTACCCTGGACGACCCGGCCGGCGACGACTTCCTGCACCACCTCTCGGGCCAGTACAACGGTACTGTGGCTGGCAACCACATTCTGGGCCGCTACAAGCAGTACAACGGCATGGAGGGCAACTCCACCTCCGATACCAACCAAAGCTCTACCGCCTACCCCGACAAGGAAGACCTAAACCGCGACAACGTGGTGACGGACCTGGAGCGCTACTACGAGTATCGTATGCAGCTGCGCCCCAACAACATGGTGGTGGGCCAGAACTACATCGTGGACAAGGTGACGCGTAGCATTGCCGGTTCCAATGGCGAGTCGGTGTCGTGGTACCAGTTCCGGGTGCCGGTGCGGCAGTATTCGGCCGTGCGGGGCACGCCCAATGGGCAGCCGTTTGGGTTCAAGTCCATCCGGTTTGTGCGCCTCTACCTCACGCAGTGGCAGCAGCCGGTGGTGCTGCGCCTGGTGCAGCCGCAATTTGTGGCCAACCAGTGGCGCCGCTTCCTGAGCACCATTGCTACCCCCGGTCAGCCCGTGCTGAACAACGACACCGACGCCGAGGGCTTTGCCATTTCGACGGTGAGCCTGGAGGAAAACGGCGCGTCGGCCAATACGTCGGGGGCTATTCCGTACGTGTTGCCGCCCGGCATCCAGCGCGACCAAGAGTATGGCTCCAGCACCGTGAACCGTCGGCAAAACGAGCAGAGCCTGCGCCTGGCTGTAGACGGCCTGCGCGACGGCTACGGCAAAGCGGCCTACAAAAACATTCAGATCAGCCTGCTACGCTACAAGCAGCTGCGGATGTTCCTGCACGCCGAAAGCCAGGATCCTACCGTGAACGACGACGACGTGCGCGCTTTCGTCCGCATCGGCACCGACTATACCCAGAACTACTACGAGTATTCACTTCCTCTGAAGCTTACCCGCCCCGGTGCCTCTACCACCGCCGAAATCTGGCCCGACGCCAACCAGATTCAGGTGGCGTTCCAGGATTTCATCAATGCCAAAGCGGCGCGTAACGCCGTTGCCGTTCAGAATGGGCTGGGGTCCGAGTTTTACTTCGCCCCGTACAACGTAGACCTACCCAACGGCGCCCGGATTACGATTGTAGGCAACCCCGACTTCTCGCAGGTGCAGGGCGCCATGATTGGCATTCTCAACCCCCTGGACAACGGCGCCAGTAAGTCCGTAACGGTATGGGCCGACGAGTTTCGGGTGTTTGAGTTTGACCGCAAGAGCGCCTGGGCCGCCACGGCTCGCTTCAATACCCAGCTGGCCGATGTGGCCAACGTAACGGCTACGGGCAGCTACGTTACCTCGGGTTTCGGCGGCTTGCAGGACAAGCTCCAACAGCGCACCACCAGCGACATCATGCGCGGCGACGTGAATGCCACCATTGCGGCCGATAAGTTCCTGCCCGAAAAGCTGGGCCTGCGGCTACCCGTGCTGGTGCAGGCCGGCACCGAGGTCAGCAAGCCTGAGTACGACCCGCTGGACCCCGATACCAAGCTCACGCAGTCGCTGCAAAAGTTTGGTTCTAATCGAGAGCTGCGCCGCGAGTACGAGAAGGAAGTCGTTTCGCAAACCAGCCAGCGCAGCATCAGCGTTCTGAACGCCCACAAGGAGCGCCTCAACCCACAAAAGCCGGTACGCCCCTACGACATTGAGAACTTTGCCGTGAGCTACGCCATTACCGAGCGCACGCATACCGACATCAACACCGACCGCGACTACACCCGCACCTTCACGGGGGCGCTGGCCTACGTGTATCAGACCACACCCAAGAACTACACGCCCTTGGCCAGCCTGAAGGCGCTGGACTCGCCCTACCTGAAGTTTTTGCAGGAGGTAAACTTCACGCCCCTACCCTCGCGCTTCTCGTTCAGGGCCGACCTGGACCGGCGCTACAACGAGCGGTTTTTGCAGCGCGTGCTGGAGCCTGGCACCCTACCCACCACGGCGGGCATTGCAGGTATTTTTCAGAAAAGCTTCTATTTCAACCGCATCTACGACCTGAAGTGGGACCTGGCTAAATCCTTGATTCTGGACTACACGGCCAACAACCGCGCGATTGTGGATGAAGGAGTAGGCCGGGCTGTGGGCAGTTCCGATCAGGCTCAGCAGAACCGCGACCTGATTCGTGATAACCTGCTGCGCGGGGGCCGTACCACCAACTTCACCCAGCAAGTGGCTGTGACCTGGACTGTGCCGCTGAATAAATTCCCGCTCACCGACTGGGTATCGATGAATGCGCGCTACTCGGCCAATTACACTTGGCAGGCGGCTTCTACGGCGCTGCGCGTGCAACGCGTCCCCAGTAACCCACTCTCGGATAGCACGACCCTCGGCAACACCATTCAGAACAACGGCGAGCTGAGTGGTACGGGCAAGATTGATCTGGTGAAGCTCTACAACAAGGTGCGCTTCCTCAACATCATCAACAACGCCCCGCCGCCCCCACCCGTGCAGCGCGATGAGAAAGGCCGCATTATTAAGCCCAAGCCTACTCCGCCCGGTGCGCCCGGCGTAGCCGGAGCCCCCGCCGACTCCACCCGCAAAGGTCCCGAGCTCCGGGCGCTGAAGGCGGTACTACGCTCCTTGATGACGGCCCGCTCCCTGGACTTTACCTACACCCGCAGCAACGGCACGCTGCTGCCAGGCTACCTACCCGGCACGCAGTTCTTCGGGATGAATAGCTCGTTTGATGCACCGGGTATTCCGTTCCTGCTGGGCAAGCAATACAGCAACTTTTCGGACCTGGATGTACTGTATCAGCGCGCCGCCAGCAACGGCTGGTACACCGAGCGCAGCGATTTGCTGAATACGCCGCTCAGCTCCTTGTTCACCGAGAACCTGACGCTGCGCACGTCCCTGCAACCCTTCCGTGACTTCAATATTCAATTGGATGCGCGCCAGCAGCAGGTCCGCAACCGTGAAGTATTCTACCGTCGGGCTATTGATGAGGAGACGTTGCTACCCGTACCAGGCAACACGGCTACGGCCAGCAATCCGTTGGGCTCGGGCTCGTTCAGCACCTCGTTCATCTCCATCCAAACGCTGTTCGGCGACCGGTCGGCGGAGGGTACGATTTCCAAGGCTTTCAACCGCTTCGTGCAGAACCGAGCTTTTGTGTATGACCGCCTGACGGCCGCCAATACGGCTCCTGGCGTGTACAGCTACAACTCGCAGGATGTGCTACTCCCCGCTTTCCTGGATGCCTACCGCGGCAAGTCGTCGGATGGTTATAAGGCGAAGGGTGGCAGCCCGACCACGCAATTTAAAGTCCCGTTGCCCAACTGGACTATTCAGTACAACGGCTTGGCCCAACTGCCCTTCGTACAGCGCTACTTTCGTTCCGTCACGCTCAAGCACGCGTACACCTCGGTGTACAGCATCAACAGCTACACTACCTCTACGCTTTATACTAAAGCGCCTGAAAACAACGAGTTTGCGACCGTCACCAACGACAACAACCTGTTCGTTCCCTACTACATTTTGGGGCAGGTAACCATTTCGGAGCAACTGGCCCCGCTGATTGGCCTCACGTTCCAAACCCTGCAAAAGGTATCCGGCAACCTGGAGTACCGCGTAACGCGCAACGTAGGCCTGAACACCATCAACGCCCAGGTAACGGAGCTGCACACCACCGAGATGGTGATAGGCTTCGGCTACGTGACGGACCGCCTGAAGCTACCTTTCCGCATTGGGGGCGAACAAAAAGTGCTGCGCAACCAGCTCAATGCCCGCCTGGACATGTCGATTCGCGACAACACCATCATCCAGCGCACCATTGACGAGGTAGTAGACGGCGTGGATGTGGGCACTGCTGTGAGCCTCGTCACCAGCGGTACCCGCCAGGTATTGCTGCGCCCTACCATCGACTACACCCTCAACCAGCGCCTGAACCTGCAATTCTACTTCACGCGCACCGTAACGGCTCCACGCGTGCAGAACTCTTTCCGCAACGCGGCTACCGAAGGCGGTATCCAGCTTCGCTATAGCCTGTCGCAGTAAAAGGTGAGATGGTGAGATGGTGAGATAGTGAAATGGTGAGTTTGCTGTTCTGATTGCGCGAAATGCGCCAATAGCGCAATCAGAACAGCAAACTCACCATTTCACTATCTCACCATCTCACCTTTTCCCGTACTTTTGAGGGCTGTTCATTTTAACCAGGCATTGCATGAATCTCCCCGCTGAACTGAAGTATACCAAAGAGCACGAATGGGTGCGTGTTGAAGGCGACGTAGCGTACGTGGGCATCACCGACCACGCG
This sequence comes from Hymenobacter citatus, assembly GCF_014333615.1. Lineage (GTDB taxonomy): Bacteria > Bacteroidota > Bacteroidia > Cytophagales > Hymenobacteraceae > Hymenobacter > Hymenobacter citatus. The sequence continues at coordinate 104,079 of NZ_JACSCY010000010.1, forward strand.
CAAAAAGAGCTTGGCGACATCGTGTATGTCGACATTGATACGCTGGACAAAGACGTGGCTCAAAACGACGTATTCGGTACGGTAGAGGCCGTGAAGACGGTTTCGGACCTGTTTAGCCCGCTCACCGGCACCGTGCTGGAAATCAACCCCGCCCTCGATGGCAGCCCCGAGCTAGTGAACTCCGACCCCTACGGCGACGGTTGGATGATCAAGATGTCGGTGGGCAACCCCGCCGAGCTGGACGAGCTGCTGACGGCTGAGTCCTATGGCGAAATAGTAGGCGCCTAAGTTGACGGTTTCTACAAGCATAACGCCGCCCGCGTCGCCGCGCGCCTTTGCTGGCGTGCCGGCCACGTGGGCGGCGTTGGTGTTGGTGTTGACCCTCACGCCAGCCCAGGAAATGCCCAATACGCCGCAGTGGGAGTTGCTATCGTTTGACACGGCTGCCCACGCAGGTGTCTTTGCGGTATTGTCTTTTACCACCTACATCTCGGCCCGGCGGCAGCGCCGCTTCCCTACCTTGCGCCGTCGGGCGTTGTGGTGGGTAGGCGTTGGCTGCACCTTGTTTGGGGCGCTGATTGAGGTGCTGCAAATGACCATGAACCTAGGCCGCCACGGCGAATGGTCCGACCTCATCAGCGACACGCTGGGCACCGTGGCAGGCCTGGGTGCAGCCTGGCTATTGAGGCGCTGGTGGCAAGCCTGATAGTTACCGGGCGCCGCTGGCTACTGCTGGGGGTAGGGCTCCTACCCTTCGGGACACTGGCGCAGGACATGTCCCGCGTACGCCACACCATTGCTACCCTCGCCGCGCCCCACATGCACGGCCGCGGCTATGTACGCGACGGCGACCAGCGCGCCGCCGCCTACCTACGGCAACGGTTTCGGCAACTGGGTTTGCAGCCTTTGGCGCCTGACTATACCCAGTCTTTTCCGCTCACGGTCAATACCTTTCCGGGGAAGCTGCAACTGGATCTTAGCGTTGGCATGCTGCGGTTTCCGGTGCTGGGCCGCTCCCGCAAGTTGCAGCCAGGCACAGAGTTCATTGCCGCCCCCGAATCAGGCCCAGGCAAAATAGGCGGGCCGTTTTCAGCGGCACCCATTATCCACCTCGATACGCTGGTTTTCACAGATGTCGCGGCCCAGCAGCGCCTGTTGAAACGCTCTTGGTACGGGGGCGGCGTGGCAATCCGTAACGCCGACGTACCCCGCCTAGCTACCCTTCCCCTACCCCTACAACAACACCTCGACTCGGCAGCAATGCGTTTTACGCTGGTGCCCAAGCTCACGGCTTCACTGGCTTCCATACAGGCTGGCCAAGTACGCCTAGATATTTTGGAATCGGTTTGGCAGAAGTATACCTCTAAACAAGATGACCTAGCAGCGCAGGTAGCTGTGCGGGTAGATGCAGAGCTAAAGCACGACTACCAAACTCAAAACCTGATTGGGATGCTGCCCGGCACCGCCCAGCCCGATTCGTTTTTGGTTATTACGGCGCACTACGACCATTTGGGAACCATGGGCCGCCGCGCCTACTTTCCCGGCGCCAACGACAATGCCAGCGGCACAGCCATGCTGTTGGAGCTGGCCGCCTACTACGCCCGCCCCGAAAACCGTCCAGCTTACTCGGTGGTGTTCATTGCCTTTGGTGGCGAAGAAGCTGGTTTGGTTGGCTCACGCTACTTCGTGCAGCACCCGTTGGTGCCCCTACCCCGCATCCGGTTCCTGCTTAACCTAGACTTATTGGGCACTGGCGAGGAGGGCATTACCGTGGTGAATGGCCGTGTTTTGCCCGATGCTTTTCAGCGCTTGCAACAGTTCAACGAGGCTGGGCATTTTGTGCCCTCCGTAGCAGCCCGCGGCAAGGCTGCCAATTCCGACCATTACTACTTCACTGAAAGCGGTGTGCCCGCCTTCTTCCTCTACACCCGTGGCGGCCCCACTGCCTACCACGATGTGCACGACCAAGCTGCCGCGCTGCCCCTAACGGCTTTTTCCGGCGTATTTAAGTTGATTACGCAGTTTCTGGCTTCCTTTTAAGAAACCAAGCGAACGTGTAGTATATTCTTCTGTTACTTAAATCAGGTGCTGCAACGCGCTACTGTTGTGCCGTTGCGCACAAAAAACCACTAGCACGTCACCTGTTGATGACGTGCTAGTGGTTTTCTTACTTACGCTCGACTACTACCTAGTCTTAACCGTTGGTGCGGAGGGAGCCCATGATCTGCTTGGCTACCGTTTCCCACTCGGGCTTTTGGCGGTCAGCGCAGGTGAAAGTGCACATGAGCAGCTTGCCTTCTACGTCGGTGAAGAACACCAGCGTATAAACTTCATGGCCCAACTCCGGCTTCATCAGCTCCATGTAGCCCATTTTGCGACCATTGATTTCGCGTACACCGTTGGAAAACCACTTAGCGTTCTTGAACTGCTTGGTGTAGGTTTTGTAAAACGTCTCGGCGTACATGTTGATCATGTCCTGATCAGCTGCGTTGTCGGTGTAGGTGAAGGCAACGCTGGCTTCCTTGCTGTTGGTGTAGATAACACTCGGGCGGCTTTGGGCGCTGCCGTAGTTGAAATCCATTTGTTGCTCACTCATTACCTCAAACCCTTTGGGAATGAGAATCTCAACCCGTTCGCTGAGTACGCGCTTCTTAATAAGCTCTATCTCGGCGAATGGGCGAGCAGCCATTAGAAGCATGGAAAGGCAGAGAAACGGAAGTAGTAAAGCTTTTTTCATAACATTTACTTGAAAAAAGATGAATTTCAGAAGAATGATGGATACGCCATAGAGCATACCCCTGCTTGATTAGCACAATTTACTACGAATAATCTTAAAGACAAGTTTTGTCCAAAAGAAATATTTTTGTGCTTTCTACATCCATCTCCGAAAACCCTGCCAATTTCTCATAAAATAGTCAATTGTAACGATATAAATCTCTTCGCACCCTACATACATTCCTTGCTTATCATTGATAAAGTACTGTAAACATAGATCAAAATAAAAACTTGAAATCATGTAAAAATACCATATAACTATTTCTATCAACCAAATTTAAGCACTACCAATTATAGGATATTATTTATTTGCTCTTTGATTTTCTCTAGTTCTTCTTTCATTCCCACTACTAAATGCTGGATAGTAGAATCATTCGCTTTTGATCCAATTGTGTTGATTTCGCGACCTATTTCTTGGGAAATGAAGGCGAGTTTTTTGCCTGTAGGCTCGGGCAGATACACAGTTTCGGTGAAGTAGTGCAGGTGATTGATCAGGCGCACTTTTTCCTCGGCAATGTCGAGCTTCTCGATGTAGTACAGCACCTCCTGCTCGAAGCGGCTGGCATTGAAATTTTCCGTCGCAGCTAGCTCATTCAGATGGTTTTGCAGGCGTTGCCGAACTTGGGTAATACGCGTCGGGTCGTGGCGCTCTACGTCTGCCAGGGCCACGCGAATGTGGTCGATATAGCTCAGAATTTCGGTGGTCAGGGCTTGGCCCTCGTCGCGGCGAAACTGGTTGATACGCTCCAGCGCCTCGTGCACCAGCGGCAGCAACTCGTCCCAGGTGATTTCCTCTTCCGGCTCTGCTGCTTGGTCGGGGCCGGCCAGCACGCCGGGTAGGCGCAGAGCCGCCAACAGGGTTTCCTCACCGGCAGGCAGGCCCAGCTCTTGCGCAATGGCTTTCACTTCCTGATAGGCCGCCAGCAACGCTTCGCGGTTGAAGATGGTAGCGGTGCGAGTGCCAGCGTTGCGACTTACTTCAAAGTTTAGATTGACTTTGCCACGAATTAGACTCTTAGCCAATAGGTTACGCACTTCCAGCTCGCGGTCTTGCAGGAAGCGGGGTAGGCGCAGGCTCAGGTCCAGGGTTTTGGAATTGAGCGATTTGATTTCGACAGTGGCAGTGTAGTGGTCGGTTTCGCGGTGGGCGATGCCGTAGCCGGTCATGGACAGGAGCATACTGAAAACAGGAAAGGTAAAACGTAAACAAAAGTACAGCAGCAGCGTCGAACCAAGCCTGAAGCAGGCCTGCGCCCCTACTTGTTTGGGCCACCCAAAACCCCGTAGCTTGCACGCTATGACCAACCCGCGTGTGCTGATGCTACCTAAGTGGTACCCGCACCGCTACGACGACCAGGAGGGTGACTTCGTGGCGCGGCACGTAGCGGCCATTGCGCCTCACGCGCAAGTGGCAGTGGTGTTTGCCACCGTAGCGCGGGGCCCGCTTCCTACCCTTATTGTATGCGAGGCCGACCACAGCACCGGGTTTCCAACGTGGCGCTACTACTACCGCGCTCGGCCAATCGGATTTGCCCCCTTGGATAAGCCACTGAAACTGTTGCTCTACTATTGGTGCGCGGGCCAGGGCTACCGACAGGCCCTACGGCATTGGGGGGCTCCACCCCAGCTTACGCACGTGCATGTGCTGCTGCGCACGGGCCTGCTGGCGTGGTGGTGGCGGCTGCGCTACGGCATTCCCTACCTCCTCACCGAGCACTGGACGCTCTACCTGCCCGCCCGCGCCCGGCAACTAAGCTGGGTACGACGCTGGCTCACGCGCCGGGTGGTAGCCGGCACGGCCGCCCTGCATACAGTCTCCGACAACCTCCGGCAGGCCATGCGGACGTTGGGCATGTATAACCAACAAACCGTAGTGATTCCGAACGTGGTGGATACCGCGTTGTTTCATCCCGCCACAGCGGTAGACCCCAACCGGTCCCTGCTGCACGTGGCGGCTTTCAATGAAGCAGCCAAAAACCTGACGGGCATTCTGCGCGTGGTGCAGCGCCTGCGCCTTGAGCGCCCTACCCTCACACTACGCATTGCGGGCTACGGCCCCGATGAAGCCGCCGTGCGACAAGCTGCCGCCAAGTTGGGTTTACTGGATGGTGCCGTACAGTTTCTGGGCAAGCTGCCCCCTGCGGCCGTGGCCCAGGAAATGCGCCAGGCGGCGGCTTTGGTGCTGTTTAGCAACTACGAAAACCTACCCTGCGTGCTGGTAGAGGCCCAGGCCAGCGGCCTACCTGCCGTGGCTACGCGGGTAGGAGGTGTGCCAGAACTGCTGCCGCCCGATGGCCGGTATGGGCGGCTGCTCCCGCCCGGCGATGAAGACGCCCTAACCGAGGCGCTACGCGCCATCCTACAGCCAACCACAGCATTTGACACGGATAGTATGCGCGCGCACGCCGTGGCGCGGTTTAGCTATATGGCAGTGGGTCAGCAATTTGCTGATCTATACAACGAGCTGCTAGGCCTAACGCCCCCTACCCCATGATCCGGCGTATCCTCTATCATTTTCTGACGCGCTTGCTCACGGCCCTGCTCAGCTTTGCGGTGGTGTGGCTAACGGCGCACTACCTGGGCGCAGCCGGGCGCGGCAGTGTGAGCCTGTTTGTGACGGATTGCGCAGTGGTGCTGTTGTTGACCGGTCTACTGGGCGGCTCATCGTTGATTTACCTCTCGCCGCGGTATAGCAGCTGGCAGCTGTTGGTGCCGGCGTATGGCTGGGCCTTGCTGGTATGCACCACAGGCACAGCAGTAATAGGGCTGCTACGAACCGTGCCCCCCGGCTATTTGCTGCATGTATGGTTAGTAACGGTGTGCCAAGCGTTGCTGTCTGTTAACACTGCGTTGCTGCTGGGACGCAAGCGCGAAACCGCGTACAATTTGCTGACCGTTGCCCAGGTGCTGTTGCTGGCGGGAGGGCTTTTGGTGGCTTTCCTGAGCTATTGGGAACGCACGGTAGCCGCGTATTACTACGCCGCCTACGCCGCCTACGGCCTCCCGCTCCTGCTCAGCCTGGGCGCGCTCTGGCAACTGCCCGACCGATGGCGTACCGGGCAGCCGCTCCGCTTGGTAGCGCGGGAGCTGGCCTACCATAGCCGGAGTGCCCACTTCTCCAACATCCTAACGTTCATCAACTACCGCCTATCCTATTACTTCGTGGCGCACTACGTCGATGTACGGGCGCTGGGCGTGTTGAGCGTGGGGGTGTCGCTGGCCGAAGCCCTGTGGCTGATTCCGCGCAGCACGGCCCTGATTCAATACGTCGACCTGATACATGCCGCTGATAAACAGGCGCAGCTAGCCCCTACCCTGCGCACTACCCGCCTCACGCTGCTGGCAACCGGCGTGGGTTTGGTGGTCCTGTGCGCACTGCCGGGCGCGGTACTTGCCCGTGTGTTTGGTCCCGAGTTTGGGGCCACGCGGGCCGTGCTTTGGTGGTTGCTACCGGGGATACTGGCTGTGGCTCTCAATATTATGTGCAGCACGTATTTCAGCGGACTGGAGTGCTACCGCATCAACAACGTGGCTGCTGGCCTGGGCGTGGCGGTCACGCTGCCGGCCTGCGCCTACCTCATTCCGCGCTACGGCATCAGCGGCGCTGCGCTGGCGATGTCGCTTTCCTACGCTACCGCCACCGTATACCTGCTCCGGCACTTTCTGCGCGATACGGGCACCCGCCTGCCCGACCTGCTACCAGGACCAGCCGATATTGCTTACGGGCGGGCATTGGCCCGCAAGTGGCTGTTGCTGCCGAGTGTGGCGGCAACTCCCGCCGAACGCTCCGACGCTAGCTGATCGGCACTTTGCGCAGAATGGCTTCGATGAAATCCTGGGTGCGGATGCCGTCGGCTTCGGCTTCGTAGTTGAGTAAGATGCGGTGGTTGAGCACGTCGGTGGCCACGTCTTTGATGTCTTCGGGCAGCACGTAGTCGCGCTCGTTGAGGAAGGCCACGGCCTTGGCGGCGCGGTGCAGGGCAATGCTAGCGCGGGGGCTCACGCCAAACTGCACGTATTGGGCATACTCGGCCAGGTCGTACTCGGCGGGCTTGCGGGTGGCAAATACCAGCTCAATGATGTACTTCTCCAGCGTCTCAGAAATCTGCACCTGGTTGATGAGCGCCCGAATGGCGAAGATATCCTCCTTGCTCAGCACCGGCCGCACGGCCTCCACGTAGCTCATGTTGGCCATCCGGCGCATCACCTCCAGCTCGTCGGCTTTCTTGAGGTAGTCGACGTACACTTTCAGCATGAAGCGGTCGAGCTGGGCCTCGGGTAGCGGATAGGTACCTTCCTGTTCCACTGGGTTTTGCGTGGCCAACACCAGAAAGGGCAGGTCGATGGGGTAGGTGGTTTCGCCGATGGTCACCTGCTTTTCCTGCATGGCTTCGAGCAGGGCACTCTGCACCTTGGCGGGCGAGCGGTTCACCTCGTCGGCCAGCACTAGGTTGGCGAAAATCGGCCCCTTCTTCACCTCAAACTCCGACTGATTCTGATTGTAAATCATGGTGCCGACGAGGTCAGACGGCAGCAAGTCGGGCGTGAATTGCACGCGCTGGAAGTGCAAATGCAGTACTTTGGATAGCGTACTGATGGTGAGCGTCTTGGCCAAACCCGGCACGCCTTCCAGCAGAATATGGCCGCCGGTAAACAGACCAATCAGCAGCCGGTTGACCATGTACTGCTGGCCTACCACCACGTTGCCTACTTCGGCAAAAACCTGTTGAATTTTCTGGCGGTAGTATTCAGGATCGGGGGTAGACATAGGCGGCGAGGGGTAGGAACAAGAAGGCGCGAAAGATACGGCAGCAGAACGTGTAACGCAGAAAGTTGCGCTATTGCTGGTAGAGACACAATATTTTGTGTCTCATCGTTGAACGACTGGCGGCCGCATCGTTCAAACTTCAGCAACGAGAAGAGCCGCGCCAGCTCAATCAACATCAGCAACGATGAGACACAAAATATTGTGTCTCTACTGTCTTGCTAACGGCGAAGCACCCTTCTGCAAAATATACTCGCTGTGCAGCAGATAGGCCCCGTCTACCACTACCTCCTCCCCGGCCGTCAGGTGTGAAAGAATCTCGACCTGCCCGCCGGCCTGCTTCCCCAGTTCCACTTCGCGGTTCTCGTAACTGCCGTTGGGAAGGCGCACCCACAGGCTGCTGCCGGCTTGCTCCTGCAACACGGCAGCCATAGGCACGCGTAGTGCGCCTGCCGCCGTTGGAGCCTGGGGCGAGGTAGGGGCCATGCGCACCACGGCCTGTAAGCCTGGCGTGTAGGCGCGTTGCGGGTTGGGTAAGGCCACGCGCACCAAAGTCACTTTGCTATCGGCCAGCTCAGGATTCACGAAGCTGATGCGCCCCGCCACCTCCCTACCCGGCAACGACGGAAACGTGACCGTAACCGGCTGCCCGGCGCGCACGGCGGCATCGGTGGCGTAGAGCTGGGCTTCCACCCACACCGTGCTCAGGTCGACGAGGGAGAAGACGGGTGTGCCTTCCTGCACGTAATCGCCCTCTCGCAGGGCTACTTCCTGCACCACGCCGCTTGTTGAACTGAAGTAGGGCACAGGGTTTAGCGGCTTGCCGGCTCGCAGGAGCTGCCGCAATTGCGCCGCCGTGAACCCCCAGAGCTGCAACCGGTTGCGGGCAGCGGCTACCAGCGGAGCGTAGTCGATGTTGTCGGCGCCGGATAGCTCGCGCTGTTGGGCGCTGGCGAGCAGAAAATCCAGTTGCGCCTTCTGCAATTCTTCGCTGTAGAGCGCAAACAGCGGCGCGCCGGCGCGCACGGTTTCGCCGGGGTTGCGCACGTAGAGCCGCTCGATGCGGCCAGGCACGCGGGCGCTTACTTGGGTCAGGTTTTCGGGGTTGGGCACCACACGGCCCGTAAGCGTGAGGCCCGTGCCAGTTGCCGCCGTGGCCGTAGGCTGTTCGCCTACCTTTCTCACCTTGATACCGCCCAGGCGCACCTGCTGGGCGCTGAGCCGGATGGTATGCGCCGTGGTAGTGGCCGATTGGTGCTGCACCTTGATGAGGTCCATGCCGCAGATGGGACAGTCGCCGGGCTCGTCCTCGTGGATTTGCGGGTGCATGGAGCAGGTGTAGTATTGCTCCGCCGTGGCGGCCAGCGCTGGGTTGGGCGTGGGGTCGGCTTCGGGCACCGTGGCCGAATCGGCCTCTGGCGTGGCTTGGCGGCAGGCCACGAAGAATAGCAGTAGGAGCAGCGTGTATTTCATGTTTTTCTCGCAGAATGGGTGTCGTTGTCTGCTAGGTCGTCTGCCGGTCCGACGCCGTAGGCGTCCGACCGGTCATCGTTGCGGGCGCCTGCATTCATTGGTAGACGTCAGCACGAAGCTCGTTCAACGACGACCGGTCGGACGCCTACGGCGTCGGACCGGCAGACGACTATTTACAGAACTGGTTCAATAAAACTTTCACTATCTGTTAGATACTGCGCGTTGGCGGCTATCTGATCCTGGGCAGTCAGGCCGCGCGTGATTTGCACCTGGTTGCCAGCGCGGGCACCCGTTACCACCGCCACGGGCTGTAGCTGATGGTCCTGTTGCCGGAAAACGACTTGCCGGGTGCCCAGGTCGAGGACGGCCGCGGTGGGCACCCACAGGCCCCTAGCCTGCGTGGCGGGTTGAATTCGGCCCGTTACAAGCTGCCCGATTTTGAGTTGCTGCCCGCTGTTTGATAGGTAGACGCGGGCCGTGGCCGTAGGCGCGCTACTGGTGATGAGTGGCTCTACCAGCGCTACCTTGCCCCGGCGCGGCGCGGCTTGGGGCGCATCACTCAGCGTAATTTCCACGGCCTGGCCGGGTTGCACCCGGGCCAGGTCGGCGGCGTATACTTGCAGCAAGGCCCACACCGTAGCGGTGTTGATGAGCTGCAACACGGGCTGGCCGGGTTGCACGTAGTCACCCTCTCGGATGGCTAGCGGACCGGCTTGCTCCAAGGCGTTGTTAGCTTCAGTTTCTGGCCCTACCTCTGTTGCATAGCCATCAGCCGGGCTATACACGCTGATGCGCAACTGCGGCCGGCCGCTTTTCTCGATGGCCTGCACCTGCGCCGTCGTCAGGCCCAACAGCTCCAGCTTGCGCCGCGACGATGCTAGCAGCGTTTGGTCAATGGGCTTGTTTTTCAAGATGAAAAGCAAATTTTGCTGCTCCGTGAGTAGCTCGGGGCTGTAGATATCATAGAGCTTTTGACCTTTTTTAATGGGCTGAAAGCGGTAGCGCACGTACAGCCGCTCGATGCGCCCCCCTACCCTGGCCGCCACCCGCTCGAACTGGCGCGGGTCGTAGCTGATGACGCCGGGGGCGGTGATAGTCGTGGCTTCGGCGCTGGTTGTTGGGTGCACCAGTTGCACATCGGCGGGTAGGGCGGCGCTGCCGGCGGGAGTGGGTAGGGCGCTGGTGTCGGCATCGACGGCCGGGCCGGTAGTTTTCTTCACCAGGAACATGCCGCACACCGGGCACTTGCCGGGGCTGTCCTGCACTACTTCGGGGTGCATAGGGCAGGTGTAGTATTCTTCGGCTGTGGCGTGGGTGTGCTTGGCCTGCTGTTTGGTGGAGCACCCGGCGGCCATCCAAAATAGGCCTGCCAGAAGCACCAGCAGATACAAACGCACCTGCCATCTTTTCTTCTTATTCATATACAAACCGCTGACGGCTTTTGTCTTACCTCTTTACTTCCTACTGCTCCTGCTCGCGCTCAAACTCCACCTGTAGCTGCAACAATTGCTGCTCCTGATCCACGGCAGCGAGGCGGGTGTTGCGCAGAGTTTCCCAGGCTTGCAGCACCGCCGAGAAGGTTTCGGTGTTTTGCTCATAGGCGAGCAGGGTAGCACGGTAGCTTTTGAGCACGGCCGGCAGCACGTTTTGCTGGTAGAGTAGGACCTGCTCGTACTGGGCGCGGCGACGGGCATTCAGAGCTTCCACCTTGCCGGCAGCTTGGTTGAGCAAATCGGCACGCTGCTCGCGCAGGGCTTGATTCTCCAATTGCATACCCGCCACGTTGGCCTTATACTGCCGAGAAGCCCACGGCACAAACGGCACCGACATAGTACCCAGCACCGTGTATTGGTTCGGCATACTACCCAAGCCCTGCATGTGCTGGGCCTGCACGCTGAACTCGGGCCGGGCGGCGGTGCGCTCCAACTGCTGCTGCAACTGGTTGCGCACCAGCGACTGATCCAAGGCCCGCACGTCGCTACGGGCCTGGGACAGCTCGGTGGTATCGAGGCTGCGGTCGAGGGCGCGCAGGTGGTAGGTGGTGTCGATGTAGAATAAGGTTTGCGGATCGCGTACCAGCAGGGTGTTCAGGTTGGCGCGGCGCTCCTTTAGCTGACCTTCCAGCTCCATTTCCTCCACGTGGTGCAACTGTATGGCCGCTTGGGCGCGGTAGGCGTCGCTGAGCTTTTCGCCACCGTATTTGTAGCGTAGTTCGATACTGCGAAGGGCAAACTCCATCAGGCGCTCGGTCTTTTCTAGTACGTGCAGCTTCTTTTGCAGCATCAGCCAGTCGTAGTAGTTCTGCTTCACGTCGGCACGAAGCTGGTTGCGGGTGTAGGCGCGGGTTTCGCGTTCCACGTTGGCCTGGCTGCGCAGGTAACTTTCGTTGGCGCGCTGGCGGGCACGGTTCGGGAGGCCTTGCTCGGCCATCACCATCACCGAGCCCCCCGACTGCATGCCCATATCTTCACCGCGGCGGTTGGCACTATACGGCACCATGAAAGGGCCGGCTCCTACCCTGGGCGCCGTCCACACCCGGGCGCCGGCGGCATAAGCATCGGCAGCTTTAGCCTGGGCATCGTACTGCTTCAGGCGCGGATGCACACGCTCTACCCGCGCCAGCAGGGTATCCAACGGCAACGTCTCCGGCAGTTGGGCCTGGGTGGCGAGGGGTAAGAAGAGGAAGAAAAGCAAGAGGCGTTTCATGGTATCAACTGTATGATGTCATGCAGAAAAAGGGCGTCATGCTGAGCGCAGCGGAGTCGAAGCATCTCGCGTGCTGATGTCAGCTACTAACAGGTAGGAATTAGCGGGAGCACGCGAGATGCTTCGACTGCGCTGCGCTCAGCATGACGTTCTTATTCTCTTTATCTTTAATGCCGGGCCACCGGAATTTCCATCTGGCCGTGTTTGCGCAGCTCGTATTCCTTGGTCATCTCAAACACTACCGGCGTGACCAGCAGAATATGAATCGACGACGTGAATACGCCACCAATCAGCGGGAGCACAATGGGTAGCATCACATCGGACCCTACCCCCGTGGACCACAGCACCGGCACCAGCCCGAACAAGGACACTGACACGGTCATGATTTTGGGGCGCAGGCGCTGGGCGGCGCCTTCCATCACGGCCGCCCGAATGTCGGCGGGCGTGATAGTATCGCGGGAGTTGCCTTTGCGGGCCACCAGCTTCTGCATAGCTTCGTTGAGGTAAATCACCATCAGAATGCTGGTTTCCACGGCCAACCCGAACAGCGCAATAAAGCCCACTGCCACCGCTACCGACAGGTTCACGCCATAGAAATACACGATGAACACGCCGCCAATCAGCGCAAACGGCACTGTGACCAGGTTGAAAAAGGCTTCTTTCAGCGAGCCGAAAGTGAAGTAGAGTACCCCAAAAATGATGACCAGCACCAACGGCAGGATAAATTTGAGCGTCTGGGTGGCGCGGAGCTGGTTTTCGTACTGTCCGCTCCAATCGAGGAAGTAGCCTTTGGGTAGCTTGCCCATCATGGTTTCCAGGCGCTGCCGGGCTTCGGCCACGGTGCCGCCCAGGTCCCGGTCGCGCACGTTGAACAGCACCGTGCCGCGCAGCAGGGCGTTTTCGGAGTTGATCATAGGCGGGCCTTCCGCAATCCGGATATCGGCCACCGCCGACAGCGGGATGGGGCCGCTGGTCGTCTGCACTTGCAGGCGCTGCAAGGCAGGTAGGCTGTTGCGGAAGTCCTGGGCAAAGCGGGCATTCACGCTGAAGCGCTGCCTACCCTCAATGGTGGTGGTCAACTCCATGCCACCCAAGGCCGATTCCACCAGCAGGTTCACATCGTCTACACTTAATCCATAGCGCCCAATTTCGTCTCGCTTCACTTTGATATCAAGATACTTGCCGCCCGTAATGGGTTCCACATACAAGTCCTTCACGCCGTCGATACCCGCCAAGTGCTGCCGAATTTGGGTGGAAAGCCGGTAGATGGAATCCAGGTTTTGGCCGTACACTTTCACGCCTACATCCGTGCGGATGCCGGTAGAGAGCATGTTGATGCGGTTGATAATAGGCTGCGTCCAGCCGTTCACCACGCCCGGAATCTGGAGCTTCTGGTTCAACTCGTCCACAATTTTGGCCTTGGTCATGCCGGCGCGCCACTCGTCGCGGGGCTTCAGCAGGATAATGGTTTCAATCATCGACAGCGGCGAATTGTCGGTGGCCGTGTTGGCCCTACCCGCCTTGCCCAGCACGTGCGCCACCTCCGGCGTTTGCTTGATGATGCGGTCCTGCACCTGCAAAATGCGCTTCACCTCCTGGTTCGATACATCAGGCAGGGTCACGGGCATGAACAGGATGCTACCCTCATCAAGCGGCGGCATGAACTCGGTGCCCAAGCTCAGGAGCATCGGAATGCTGATGAGTAGGGCCACGAGGTTGAGGCCCAACGTGGTTTTGCGCCAGCGCAGGCACCACGCCAACACGGGTGCATACACGCGCTCCAACACTCGTCCTACCGGGTTGCTACCCTCCGGTTTCAGCTTGCCTTTCAGTAGGAAGCTCACCAGCACCGGCCCTACCGTAATGGCCACAAAGGCATCGACCAGCAGGATAAAGGTCTTGGTCCAAGCCAGCGGCGCGAACAGCTTGCCCTCCTGCCCCGTGAGCAAAAACACCGGCAGAAACGACACCACGATGATAATGGACGAGTAGAACACGCCCGGCCCTACCTGCTGGCAGGCCCGCTCAATAATTCGGTTACGTTCTTCGCTGGTCATGTGTCAACGATTACCCCACCCCCTAGCCCCCTCCCCTCCGGGAGAGGGGGGACTAATACTAGATTAACTAGCTCTAGTTTTTGAAGGCTTTTAGGCAGTAAAATCAGGTTCTTTGGAATTAGAAATTAAAAGCTAGTTCCCCCTCTCCCGGAGGGGAGGGGGCTAGGGGGTGGGGTTCTGCGCCTCCGATAAATGCCGGTAGGCATTTTCCACCACCACAATGCCGTCGTCCACAATCACCCCAATGGCCAGGGCTATACCGGTGAGCGACATGATATTGGACGACACGCCAAACGCCTCCAGCAGAATGAAGGCAATGGCAATGGACAGTGGCACTTGAATGAGGATAATGAGCGCACTGCGGGCATGGAAGAGAAACAGCAGCACGATGAGGGACACCGTCACCATCTCCTCCACCAGCGTGCCGCGCACCGAGGCAATGGCCCGCTCGATGAGCGTGCTCCGGTCGTAGGCAATGTCGAATTTCACGCCCGGCGGCAAGCCGCGTTCCACCTCCTGCATCTTGGCTTTCACGGCGTTGATGACGTTGTCGGCGTTTTCGCCGTAGCGCATCACCACAATGCCGCCTACGGCTTCACCTTCGCCATTCACGTCGAAAATACCCAAGCGCAGGTCGCCACCCATTTGCACGGTGGCCACGTCCTTGATGCGGATGGGGGTAGACTGGTAGGTGCCCACGGGCATGTTCTCCACGTCCTGGATATTCTCGATGTAGCCCAGTCCGCGCACAATGTAGCCCATGTCGCTCATCTCAAACTTGCGCCCGCCCACATCGTTGTTGTTGGCGCGCACGGCCCGCAGCACGTCGGGCAGCGGGATGCGGTAGTAGTTGAGCTTGGTGGGGTCGAGGGTGATTTGGTACTGCTTCTGAAAGCCGCCAAATGAGGCCACTTCGCTCACGCCGGGCACGGTTTGTAGGGCGAACTTCACGTACCAATCCTGCAAGGCGCGTTGCTCACCCAGGTCCATACCCTTCGCTTTTAGGGTGTACCAGAGCACGTGCCCTACTCCCGTCCCGTCGGGGCCGAGGGTGGGCGTGATGCCCTGGGGCAGCAAGCGTTGAGCGTAGTTGAGGCGCTCCAGCACCCGCGAGCGGGCCCAGTACAGATCCACATCGTCCTCAAAAATCAGGTACACAAAGCTCATCCCGAACATTGATGCGCCCCGGATATTCCGCACCTTCGGAATCCCCTGTAGGTTCGATACCAGCGGGTAGGTCACTTGGTCTTCCAGCACCTGGGGGCTGCGCCCGCTCCACTCCGTGAACACAATCACCTGGTTTTCGGAGAGGTCCGGAATGGCGTCGATGGGGTTGCGGCGCAGGGCGTACACGCCCCACCCAAACAGCCCGGCCGCCAGCAGCAGCACCAGCACCCGGTTGCGCAACGATAAGGAGATGAGCTTCTCTACCATGTTGTAAGCGGTTGGCTGATAGCGGTTAGCTATTAGCTTTTTGTTGAACAGAAGCCAATAGCTAGCAGCCATCAGCCAGTAACTACTTTATTGTTTCACTAAGGCCATACCGCACTTGGGGCAGTCGCCGGGTTTTTCGCTGGTCACTTCGGGGTGCATGGGGCACACATAGGTTCCGGCGGTGGCGGGGGTAGCCGTGGTATCGGTTGTAGTGGTTTCCATGTTGTCGCCAGGGCCTTCGGCGCCTACCGTTACAGGCTTGTTGTCGGCACCGCAGCTGCTCACGAGGAATAGGCCAGCAGCCATAAAAGAAAGGAATGCAGATTTCATCATTGTAAGTGAAAAAGGTTGAAAATGAATGAGAAACGTATAAAGAAGCACGAAAGGAAGCTACCTGGCAGCTGCTTGCTACGACGCATTAGCGCGCAAAAACGCGCTGCCGCCGTGGGCATAGCAGAGCTAGACCCACGGCGGCAGCGCGTGCGAAATCGACTTTAAATAGTCAGGGAATGGGTGAAGACCCGGATATCCGGAATCTTCGGCTTCAGGTGGCGCCGGGGCACCAGGGCTACCGGCCGGGCTTGTTCCCAGCGCACGTAACGCGCAAACTCAAAGTTGAAGGTAGGCGGCAAGGCCAACCACAGCGGGGCTCCTACCCCAACATCGTGGCTAGGCGGACCGGCCAACGCCGCAAAGAAGGTCTTTACCGGCGTCTCGCAATCCGACTTGTCGGTGCTGCCAGACGGATGGCTTGCCTTGCCCATGCCCTCGCACTGCTTGCCGGCCATCTTGGTGCAGCACGTCATCTTGGGTGCTTTCACCTCACTGCTCACCGGGCCGCAGAAGCACCGCCCCGCGAACATGCTGAGGAAGGCTACCAGGAAAGTAGCTGCCGTCAGACGTCGCGCAAGGGCAGAAAGTCGGAACATAAGGTATGCGGGGTAGTGCCCGGTACTCAACCGCAAAGATAAGCAAGCAGTTCCGGTTGTGCAGGTATGGAATCGTGCTGGCATGGTACAGCTCTTTGGCTACATCCAGCCCCGTAGCGTTTCCGGCAACCGGTAGCGCCTCTTTTTTGTTGAGCAGGTACAACCCTCATGAGGCTTTGCCTGCGGTCCTCTCCGCCAGCCTCCTTTTCCTTCCGAATTATGACAGCCGATACTTCTTCCGTTGCTTTTTCCGTGCTGGACCTGGCGCCCATCCTTGCTGGCAGCACCCCTACCGATACCTTCCGCAATAGCCTGCACCTGGCCCAGCAGGTAGAGACCATGGGCTACACGCGCTACTGGCTTTCCGAGCACCACAATATGGTGAGCGTGGCCAGCTCAGCCCCACCTATTCTAATTGGCCACATTGCCGGGGGCACTACCTCGTTGCGGGTAGGCTCGGGCGGCATTATGCTACCCAACCACGCGCCGCTGGTAGTGGCCGAGCAAATGGGCACGCTGGCCTCGCTCTACCCCGGCCGCATTGATCTGGGCCTGGGCCGCGCCCCCGGCACCGACCAACGCACGGCCCAAGCCATTCGGGGCAGCCGTTTTGGGGCCTCGCAGGACTTTCCACGCGATATTCAGCAGTTGCAGACCTATTTCTCTGCTTCCAACAGTTCTAGTCCCGTACGCGCCATGCCAGGCGAAGGCCTCGACATCCCAATCTACATCCTGGGTTCCAGCACCGATAGCGCCTACCTGGCAGCAGAGTTGGGCCTACCCTACGCCTTCGCTAGCCACTTCGCACCGGCACAGTTGCTACCCGCTCTAGAAATCTACCGGCAGCAGTTCCGCCCTTCTGCCGCGCTGGCCTCACCTTACGTTATTGCCTGCGTAAACGTAGTAGCAGCCGACACCGATGATCAGGCGCAATGGCTGTCTACTTCTCTGCAACGATTCATGTTGAGCGTAGTAGCCGGCCACCCTGCTCCATTACAGCCGCCCGTGAAAAACATGCAGCCCTTCTGGTCGCCGGCCCAGCAGCATATGGTCGAGCAGATGTTGGCCTATTCCTTCATTGGCAGCAAAGCTACGCTACAAGCAGAGCTCCAAGCATTCGTTGACCGCACGCAAGTCAACGAGCTGATGGCCGTCTCCAATATCTTCGACCACGAAGCACGCGTGTATTCCTACCAGTTGCTTGCCGATACGCTTCGGGTAGTAAATCGCCAGCCGCTTGATGCAGTAGTAGGTTAGAAACAGCAGCAGAAGCGACACAAAAAAGCCCTTTCATTTTACAATGAAAGGGCTTTTTATTAGTACCAGAGACGGGACTCGAACCCGTACGTCCGTGAAGACAAGGGATTTTAAGTCCCTCGTGGCTACCATTACACCACTCTGGCTCAAGTAGTTACACCTACCAGCAGCAATTATTTACTACGTGCAAACAAAAAAGACGCTGCTGGTAAAGCAACGTCTTTTTTGTTTGGAGCGGGAGACGAGGTTCGAACTCGCGACCTCGACCTTGGCAAGGTCGCGCTCTACCAACTGAGCTACTCTCGCTTTTAGTCTCGACACCGTTACCGGCGTTTTGATGTGACAAAGGTAGTAGAAGAATTTCTGAAGTCAAGTGCTAGCCGTAAAAAAGCCTTCTATTCCACTGCAAAAAAGCTGTTTTCAGCTGATTTTCAAGCAGAAAAATTTCAATAAAAATGGAAAGATTTAGGTACCTCCATCTTCTGGTTGCTCAAGTACCTGCATATCTTCTAAACATATTTTTATTGCTATATATACAATTTACCCTTCCTGTATTATCCAAATGTGTTGGCGCTTAGGGTAGATAGACTACCTTTTGCGGTATTACTATTTTATTATAAATCAGTATATTTATCATACCACCTTATCTTTCTTTCCGTACTTTTCCTCTTTCTCATCTCTATTTGTGAGTTCTTCGTCTATCCGGTTTTATGCGTCTTGGACCGATGCTGCCTTATTGGAAGCAGTAGCGCTAGACAACCGAGGAGCTTTTGCTGAAGTGTATGAACGGTACTGGTACCGGGTGTTTGCATTAGCCTACCGTAAGCTAAAATCGAGGGAAACAGCGGAGGAGTTAGTACAGGAGTTATTTGCCGCGCTCTGGCACAAGCGGACTGAACAGACAATTGCACAATTAGACCACTACTTGCTGGCAGCCATCAACCATCGGGTACTAAGCTACATTCGTGCTTACCGAGTCCGAACGCATTACGCTACTTACTGCCATACCGTACAAATAGAGACAACGCACGAAACGGAAGAATCGCTGGATGCCAGTGATTTGTCGGCTGCGCTTCTACGGAGTGTGGAGCTTCTGCCTGAGAAGTCGAAGGAGGTGTTTCGGCTGAGTCGCCTGGAACATCAGTCCGTGGAGGAAATCGCAACACATTTGGGCGTCACATCGAAAACAGTTGAGTATCACCTCACTAAATCGTTGAAGTTGTTGCGTCTGTACTTACGAGAGTTTATGGTTATGCTGGCGCCCTTCCTGCTTTTTATCCGCTGAGAGCATCTATGTAGGCAAGCACCGGCACTTAGGGCAATAGCGTATCAAAAAAAAGTTTGTCTATCCTTTAGGGGTAGGGCCGAGGTAGGCGTCTTCCTTTTTAGACGCCTACCTCGGCCCTACCCCTATGACTGAAGCTGAATTTGAAGATCTGCTCCAACGCTACCTCGACGGCACCAGCCAGCCCGGCGAACGGGAGCTGATAGAGCAGTGGAGCAATCAACTTGGGGAGCCAGAGAACTTCGTTCTACCACCCACTGAACGGGAGCAAGTGCGTGCGGCTATGTGGCGTCAGATTGAGCATCTCACGCAGGGCCGCTCCGGTAATGGGCCCACTGATCATACGCTTACTGGTAAAGAACTTCACCATTCCACCTCTTTTTGGCGCATGCCGGTGGTACGTTGGCTGGCAGCAGCATTACTCATCCTTGGGGTAGCGTTGGCAGTAGTGTTACCCCAAACATGGAAATCGACCCTTGCGCCGAGTACGATGGCCGTAGAGTGGACGCAGCACCACAACAAGGGAAAAAAGACCGAATTGCTTACCCTATCAGATGGCAGTCGCGTTACGCTATTCCCAGGTAGCAGCTTACACTATAGGCCAGGCTTGATAGGTTCGCGTCGGGAAGTTCGATTGCAGGGGGAGGCTTTCTTTCAGGTTGCTAAAAATCCCGATCGGCCCTTTTTAGTATACACCGATCAGCTTGTGACGACTGTGCTGGGTACCAGCTTTCGGGTGAAAGCCTACGCAGGACGCAAAAATGAGGTAGCCGTGCAAGAAGGCCGGGTGTCTGTGCAACTACGCCGCGGGGCCGACCTAAGTGCTACCCCAGTACAACCAGCTACTGAGGGTGTTATACTGCTGCCCAACCAACAGGTAATGTACTCGGCCCTGACGCCACGTCCATTGCGCAAACAGCTAGTACAGAACCCCGTCGTCTTGGTTCCACAGACCTTTACTTTCGATAAACAGCCTGTCAGCAAAGTATTACAGGCCTTGGAGAAAGCATACGGAGTCGAGCTTGTGTATGACGAGGCCAAAGTAGCTAACTGCACCATCACCATTACTTTCTACCAAGAATCCGAATCGCTCTACGATCGACTGGATGTGCTGAGTAAAGCGCTCGGTGCTAGCTATTCGCTTGCTGATAACGCTCGAATTCTATTCCACAGTGATGGCTGTACGCCTTAAGCTTTTGACATAACCCGCTAATGGCACTTTGCTTTTCATACTTCTCTTTTTCAACTAGTTACTGCTTTACCAACCTGTCAAGCAGCATAATAGCGCGCCCATTTCTACAACCACTACAATAAACTTTTTTTTACCTCTCCACCGCAATCGTTTTCTGTCTATGAAAAACCGCTTACCTCTTTCGAAGCGTTTTGGATATCCCCTCCGGATACTAGCGATTCAATCTGCTTTAGCCTTGCCACTGACTACCATGGCCATTGCCCGTCCAGCCGTGGCGCAGCAAGTGCTCTTAGAGCGCCATGTTTCATTTCAAGTGGAATCGCAAACGATTGAATCGGTGCTGAAACAGCTTGAAAAGCAACTGGACGTGCACTTCGTCTACAGCCCGCAGCTTATCGGCTCTAGCCGGCGGGTAACCCTGCGGGTGACAGACGAGCCATTAGAGAAGGTCCTGAACGAGTTGCTTGCTCCGCGCAAGGCACAGTTTGAGGTGCGCAAAGGCCGCGTGATTCTAAGCCAGGCACCACTTGAGACTAGCGCCAGCGCCGCCGACGTACCTGTATCAGGCCGCGTAACGCAGCCCAATGGCCAGGGCCTACCCGGCGTGACGGTGGTAGTGAAAGGAACCACCACTGGCACCACCACCGATGCCGACGGCAACTTTTCGCTGACGGTGCCGCAGGGTAGCGTGCTCACCTTTAGCTTTATCGGCTACAATCCGCAGGATGTGACGGTGCAGGAAGCTACCACCACACTGCGCGTTTCTTTGCAGGAAAACAGCCAGTCGCTCGATAACGTGGTGGTAGTAGGCTACGGCACGCTCGATAAGAAAGAGGTAACCAGCACTATCACCCACATCGATAGCAAGGAGCTGCTGACAGTGGCCGCCATCAACCCGCTGACGGCGTTGCAAGGCAAGGTAGCGGGTCTGACCATTGCTAACACCTCGGCCGCCGACCCGAACTCACAGCCCAGTGTGCAGTTGCGCGGTGTATCGTCGCGTAATGCTGGCTTAGGTCCGCTCATTGTGATTAACGGCGTGCCGGGCGGCAACCTGGAAAACATCAACCAAAACGACATCGAATCCATTGATGTACTGAAGGGCGGTGCTGCATCTGCTATTTACGGTACGCGGGGTAGCAACGGCGTGATTGTGGTGACCACGAAGAAAGGAACCAGGGAGAATCAGCTGTTCTACAACGCCTACACCACATTCGATTACGCCACCTTACAGCCTAAAGTACTTTCTCCCGAGGAGTTCTTGGCGCAGGAACGTGGTACGGATTACGGCAGCCAAACGAACTGGCTAAACGAAATTTCCCGTAATCATGCTTTTTCGCACAAGCATACCCTCACCGCTTCGGGTGGCTCAGAAAATAGCAACTACCGGGCTACACTCGATTATCGTGATGCCAAAGGTATTGATGTGCGCTCAGGCAGGAAGGAATACGGCGCGCGCATTTCTTTGAACCACAATGCACCCAGTAAGCTCTACTCCCTAGGTCTGAACTTTGCGCCTCGCTACATTAACTCCCGCAATGCTGATTACGCTAGCTTTGAACAATCGCTGACACTGAACCCTACCATTCCGGTGCGGAACCCTGATGATCCGACGCGGTACTATAATATTCAAAGTGGATTTGATGGTCGCTTCAACCCAGCAGAGCGCCTGCAAACGGAGCTGAGTGGTACAGAAGGCAAAATCCTGAACTACGACGCTACGTTCAGGCTAAATATTCTGCCTACCCTGAACACGCAGGTAACGTACGGCCGATTCACTACTGACTATTTCGACTTCTTCTTCCGGCCTTCTACTTCCACGTTTGCGCTGCAAAACGAAGGGGGTATGAACTCTGCCAACCGCAACTACAACCGTAGCGACCAGCAAAGCTTGGAGTGGACTGGAAATTATGCGCTCAACGTCGGAGAACATTCGTTGCAGGCTCTGGCAGGCTACTCCTATCAGTACTTTTCGTCAGAAGGCAACTCCATCTACAATCGTGATTTTCCATCGGACGCTTTCACGTATAATAATATTGGCACCGGCCTGTACGGTCAAGTAGCTGGACGCAACGATGCTGGCAGCTATAAAAACGACTCCAAGCTGATTGCCTTTTTCGGCCGCGTCAACTATTCATTTAAAGACAAATACCTCTTCTCAGCTAGCTTGCGCCACGAGGGCTCAACAAGGTTTGGCACCAGTAACAAGTGGGGTAATTTCCCGGCTGTATCGGTGGGCTGGCGCATTGGGGAAGAATCTTTTCTGGATGGCCAAGAGTGGATCAATGATCTGAAGCTGCGAGCTGACTATGGCGTGACGGGCAACCAGGACTTTGGCAACTACCTGTCGCTGAATACCTACACCGGTTTTGGATATTATCTGTTAAACGGCACGTACTACCAAGTATACGGACCCAACCAAAACCTTAACGCTAATCTCCGCTGGGAGGAAGCACAAAGCTTCAACGTTGGGGTAGACTTTGCCTTGTTTAACAGCAAGCTGACCGGTAGCGTCAACTACTATTCCCGTCGCAACAAAGACCTGTTGGGTAGCTATACCGTACCAATTCCGCCCAATACGCAGACCAGCACGTACGCCAACGTAGGAACCCTGGATAACTCGGGTGTGGAAGTGCAGCTAAATGCGCCCATCATTAGCAAGCCAAACTTTCAGTATGACATCTCCTTTGCCGGGGCTACCAACGGCAACCAGTTTGTTTCTTTCTCGAATAACAACTACCAAGGCCAAACCTATATTGACGTAGTGGGCCTACCCTCTCCTGGCTCACCCGGTAACGCGCAACGTTTGCAGGAAGGGCAACGCATTGGTACGTTCTACATGCTAAAGTCAGCCGGCGTAGATGAACAGGGGCGCTTGCTGGTATATTCCAAAGATGGCAACATCATTCCGGGCAACCAAGCAAGCCTAGACGACCGGCAAGTGGTAGGCAACGGTCTACCTAAGTACACGCTGAGCCTGGGCAACCGGTTCACTTACAAGAATTTCGACGCTTCTATTTTCATCCGAAGCGTGCTAGGCTTTGATGCCTTCAATACTCGGGCGTTTTACATAGGCACGCCAGCCACGCAGTCCAACGCCAACGTGCTAACGTCTGCTTACGGGGACAGTAAGTATGCCAAGCTCACTAACCCAGCAACCACAAGTGTGCTCTCAGACTACTTTTTAGAAAAGGGCGACTTTGTGAAGCTGGACAACGTGAGTATAGGATACACCTTTCAATTCACCTCCAAATATGCCCGCTCGTTGCGCCTGTACGCGGCAGCCAAAAACATTGTAACTATAACAGGCTACACCGGCGGCGACCCCGACATTTTGCCCATCAATGGGCTGTATCCGGGCATCAACAGTACTCGCCAGTATTATCCTGCTACTACGCAGGTTCTATTCGGCCTTCAGTTCGGTCTATAAACGCCTCTTTCTGCCTCCTATGAAATACTTTAAAACATACGCCGGCCTTTCGGCGGCAGTAGTACTTGCTGGGTTTAGTGGCTGCACGAACCTGGATGAAACGCTGTACGACCGTATTACGGCCGACAACTTTCTGCAAACTAAAGACGACGTGTACCGTGATTTCTTGCGTACATTCGAGCACGGGTACAACACCATACAAGATGCACCCTACCAGTTACAGGAATTAAGCGCTGACCAACTCATGACTCCTAACCGGGAGGGTGACTGGTTTGACGGCGGGCAGTATGCAAGAGCCCACTACCACACCTGGACAATTCAGGAGGGGTACATTAACGGCACCTGGACGCTCCTTAGCCAAGGCAATGTGCTGGCAACAAACTCCCTGGAAGACATCCAGGCCCTCGACCCCGCCCGGTTTAACATGACCGTGGAGGAGCAAAAGCAGCTTATTGCGGAGTTGCGCGTGATGCGGGCCTGGTACCATCTGCGACTGCTGGATCTGTTTCGCAATATCCAGATTGTGACGAAGGTGAAGGGGGAAACAGCAAGTCCGCCCCAATCGACCCCCCAGGAGGCTTTCAGCTTTATTGAAAAAGAGTTGAAGGAGGCACTACCAGATCTATTAGCGAAAGGCGACCAAGGTACCGCGCAGTTTCAGGGCCGCTGGAGCAAGGCGGGCGCGGCCGCCCTACTAGCTCGCCTCTACCTGAATGCCAAAGTGTACATCGACCAGGACCACTACACTGATTGCGCGACCCTGTGTCAGGACATTATCAGTGGCAAGTACGGCCCGTATGCCATCGAGAGCCGCTGGGACGCGCCGTTCGACTGGAACAACGACCAGTCATCGGAGACTATTTTTGCTTTCCCTGGCTCATTCGGCCGCTCGCACTGGCAATATACAGGCGGCATGTACTTCTGGGCACTCCCCTACAACGTTCCCGTCAACTACTTTAAGTTCACCGATTTTGGTGGGGGTAACCCGCGCTACGCACTGCAACCGGGCCACGATGTAGAAAATAAGGAATATGCCTTTGTGCAGGGGAAGCCATTCGTAAAGTTTCAGAAGTATGCCGATGACGTACGTCTGAAAAACTACCAAAACCTGGGCAATAGCACTCGCGAGGGTATGTTTTTGAAAGGTTACCTGCTGTATAACGACGGCAAGGACACCATCAAAAGTACCCGCGGCTACACACTGTACTTACGCGACCAGGTGGGCCTGTTCAAATACACAAAACCTGGTCAGGTGCCAGCCAATAAGGTGTCGGACATGAACAATGCTGACCAGAACTCAGGCATCTTCATGGTGAAGTATCCTTTTTACCCCTCTTCTGACCCGCACAAAATTGAGTCGGACTATGCCGAGATACGCTTAGCAGAAATCTACTACATGCTGGCCGAATGTAGATTCCGGGCAGGTAATCCCACGGCAGCAGCTGAACTGCTGAACACCGTGCGGCGCCGGAACTACCCTGCTGGCTCATCTAGCCTGTACGGTGCAGGTGGAGCGGTGCTTACGGAACAAGAGTTGCTGGACGAGTGGGGCCGCGAATTCATCGGGGAAGGCCGCCGGCGCACTGACCTGATTCGCTTTGGCAAGTTTAATAGTGGTACATGGTGGGATAAGTCGCCGGACGCCGACGACCATACCAAGATTTACCCTATCCCGCTGAATGCGATAAATGTATCGCCGCAACTTAAGCAGAACCCTGGATATTAGATTTCCTTGCTAGCTAAGTAGCCTACCTCCTCAGCGGGTAGCAAGCAAAAGCCCCTCGTACTACCCATAGTACGAGGGGCTTTTTGTGTACGGCCGATTGGTTACTTGCTACCTGCCGCCAGCTTCAGCTCATTCAGCTTCAGCAGCGCTTCAATGGGCGTGAGGGTATTCACGTCCAGCTTCTCCAGCAGCTCGCGCACGCGCTCCAGGGCCGGGTCGGCGGGCTCGAACATGCTGAGCTGCAGGCTGGGACGCGGGGCGTTGTGCACGGACGCGGCGGGCTGGGCCTTGGGGGCGCGGCGGCCCGTTTCGGGGGTAGGCGGCTCGATATCCAGGCCGGCCAGCACCTCGTCGAACTCGGTAGGGGCGTCGGGTTCCAGGCCAGTGCCGGCGCGTTCCTGCTCCAGATGGTGCATGATTTCGTTGGCGCGCAGCACTACGGCTGTGGGCATACCGGCCATGCGGGCCACGTGGATGCCGAAGCTGTGCTCGGAACCGCCTTCCTGGAGCTTGCGCAGGAACAGAATGCGGCCGTCGGCTTCCTTTACGGCCACGTTGTAGTTGCGCACGCGGGGGCAGTCGTCGGCCAGCTGGTTCAGCTCGTGGTAGTGGGTGGCAAACAGCGTTTTAGCCCGTGCCTTGGGTGAGTTGTGCAGGTGCTCCACAATGGCCCAGGCAATGCTGATGCCGTCGTATGTGCTGGTGCCGCGCCCGATTTCGTCCATCAGCACCAGGCTGCGGTCCGATAAGTTATTGAGAATAGACGCCGTTTCGGTCATTTCCACCATAAAGGTACTTTCGCCCTTGCTCAGGTTGTCGGAAGCCCCTACCCGCGTGAAAATCTTATCGATGATACCCACGGTAGCTGCATCGGCGGGCACGAAGGAGCCGATTTGCGCCAGTAGCACAATGAGGGCCGTTTGGCGCAGCAGGGCCGATTTGCCGGCCATGTTGGGGCCGGTGATGACTACAATCTGCTGGTCGTCCTGGTCGAGGCAGATATCGTTGGGGATGTAGGCTTCGCCTACCGGCAGCTGGCGCTCAATCACGGGGTGGCGGCCGGCGCGGATGTCGAGCACAGTGCCATCGTTCACCACGGGCTTCACGTAGCGGTGCTGGCGGGCCGTGTTGGCGAAGGAAGACAGGCAGTCGGTGACGCCAATAGCGCGAGCATTTTGCTGAATTTGGGACACCGACTCGGCCGCTGATAGCACTAGGTCATTGTAGAGCTGCATTTCTAGGGAAAACAGCTTTTCCTCGGCGTTCAGAATGGTTTCCTCGTAGGTTTTCAGCTCCTCCGTAATATAGCGCTCGGCATTCACCAGAGTTTGCTTGCGAATCCACTCCGTGGGCACCTTGCTTTTGTGCGCGTTCGAGACTTCGAGGTAGTAGCCAAACACCTTGTTATACGCCACTTTCAGCGACGAAATACCGGTGTTGCGCTGCTCGCGCTGCTGAATATTCAGCAACTCATCCTTGCCCGAAAACGCAATGCGGCGGAGGCGGTCCAGCTCGGGGTCTACCCCGTCGTTCAGCACGTTGCCCTGGTTGATGAGCAAGGGCGCATCGACTTTGATTTTGGCCTTGATTTCGTCGCGCAACGCCGCGCAGGGGTTCAGTTGGTCAGCCAGTTTTTGCAGGGCGCGCAGCTCCGAGGCCGCCAGCAGCTCCCGTATCGGCTCGATGGCCTCCAAGGCGCGGGCCAGCTGCACCAACTCGCGCGGGTTGATGCGGCGCACGGCCACCTTGGAAATCAGGCGCTCCAGGTCGTTGATCTGGCGCAGGTATTGGTCCAGCTCGGCCAGCAGCTCGGGGTTTTGCAGCAAGCCATCCACGGTATCGAGGCGGCGCTGGATTTGGGCGGGCTCCTTCAGGGGTAGGACCACCCATTTGCGCAGCAGGCGGGCGCCCATGGGCGTCACGGTTTGGTCGAGGATGTCGATGAGGGGCACGCCGCCGGGGTGCTGGGCGTGCACCAGCTCTAGGTTGCGCACCGTGAAACGGTCGAGCCACACGTATTTGTCCTCCTCCAGGCGCCCGATGCTGCCGATGTGGCCGATGTCGGTGTGCTTGGTTTCGGCGAGGTAGTGCAGGATGCAGCCCGCCGCCGTAATGCCTTCCTTCAGATTATCAATACCATAGCCCTTGAGCGAAGTGGTGTTGAAGTGGCGCGTGAGCGTGTCGTGGGCGTAGTCGAAGCCGAACACCCACTCATCCAGGGCGAAATGGCAGTAGTCGGGGCCGAAGTTTTCCTCGAACTCGCGGCGGCTGCGCTTGCAGAATAGCACCTCGGCGGGCGTGAAGTTTTGCAGCAGCTTACCCAGGTAGGCCGCATCGCCCTGGGCCACCAGAAACTCACCGGTGCTCACGTCCAGGAAGCTGATGCCGGCTTCCTGCTTCCCGAAATGAATGGCACAGAGGTAGTTGTTGCGGCGGCGCTCCAGCACGTTGTCGTGCAGGCTCACGCCGGGCGTGACCACCTCCGTGATGCCACGCTTGACGAGGCCCTTGGCCTGTTTGGGGTCTTCGAGCTGGTCGCAGATGGCCACGCGCTGGCCGGCGCGCACCAGCTTAGGCAGGTAGGTATCGAGGGAATGGTGCGGAAAGCCCGCCAGCGGCACTTCCGAGGGCGTGCCGGCTCCGCGCTTGGTGAGCACAATGTCCAGGATGCGAGAGGCATTCACGGCATCTTCGCCGAAGGTTTCATAGAAGTCGCCTACCCGGAAGAGAATTAGGGCGCCGGGGTGCTGCTGCTTCAGCTGGTAATACTGCTTCATCAGCGGCGTATCGGCTACGGGCGCGGGCCCAAGGGAACCGTGCGTGCGAACAGGCTTTTTGGTGGAGTCGGCGGATTTCGTTTTCACGGGTGTGCGGGGTAGTACGAGGGTAATATGAGCGCAAAGGGTAGGGCAATCAGAACGTCATGCTGAGCGCAGCGGAGCGAAGTCGAAGCATCTCGCGTGCTGATGTTATCCAACTACCTCAACAATGCGAGCGAGATGCTTCGACTTCGCTCCGCTGCGCTCAGCATGATGGGTATTTTGTTAATAACTCAGCAAACACCCGCCAGCCGGCGGCGTGTTCCTACCTTTGCTAAATGCGCAAACTTTCGATGGAAGAGCTGAACCGCCTAACGGTGGCAGACTTCAAAAATACGCAAAAATTCCCCCTCGTCCTGGTGCTCGACAACGTGCGCAGCCTGCACAACGTAGGGGCGGCCTTCCGCACGGCCGATGCCTTTGCGGTGGAAAAAATCTGGCTGTGCGGCATCACGGGCCGCCCGCCTCAGCGCGAAATCACCAAAACGGCGCTGGGCTCCACCGAGTCGGTGGCGTGGGAATATGCGCCTACCACCGTGGCCGCCATAGAGCAGCTGAAGGCCGCTGGCTACCAGGTAGTAGCCGTGGAGCAAACCACCGCAAGCCAGCCCCTACCCGACTTCCAGCCTACCCCAGGCCAGAGCTATGCCCTCGTGATGGGCAACGAGGTATTTGGAGTAGAAGACGAGGTACTAGCCCTCTGCGATGCGGCCGTGGAAATTCCGCAGTTCGGCACCAAACATTCCCTGAACGTGAGTGTGGCTGCCGGCGTAGTGCTGTGGGATTTTATCTCGAAGATGGGAAGTAATGAGATTGTGACGTTTTGAATCGAAAAGTGTGGGTCCTCCTGAGCATTCCGCGCATCAAGCAGCGACGAAGGATGACAGACTTTAGGTCACCACAAACAGCAGCGGCTGCCCCAATCGGAGCAGCCGCTGCTGGTCTGTCGTGTTGCAACGACGGGCACGGGCAACGCGCCCCTACTTGTTCAGCATCACTTTGCGCGTGGCAGTTTCGCCGTCGGCTGTTAGGCTGACGAGGTAAAAGCCATTAGCGTACTTGGTCAGGTCGAGGGGTAGGGACACCGGGCCTTTCACGGCGGCTTGCGACTGGCGCAGCACTTCCTGGCCCACGGCGTTGCGTACTACCACTTCCAGGTTGGCTACTGGCTTATCGAAACGGGTTTGGACGGTGAACTGCCCGGCCGTAGGGTTCGGGAACAGGCTCACGCCGGCACCTTGCAGGGCTTGGGCTGTCGGCGTCACGGTGTTGTCCTGGATGTGTAGGTTGTCAATGGCCCAGCCCCAGCCGTAGGCAGCGCCATCGGCGTGCAGGTGAAAGCGGAGCTGCACCACGTCGCCGGCCTTGTACTTATCCAGTAGGCTGATAGTGCGGGAAGCATAAAGGGACGGTGTACCCACAGCGGCCGAGTTGCTGCCACTTTTTGAACGGTTGTACAAATCGAGCCAGTTGGCATTGTCGCGGGCATCGTAGCCGGGAGCCAGTGGCGTCCAGGTGGTGCCGTTCAGGCTGCCTTCTACCACCACATAGTCGTAAAAATCCTCGTTGGGGAACACCGAGCCGGTTTCGCCAGGCTCCACCAGCACAATCTCATCAAAACGCACCCGCGCAATCTGCGGATCGGCCTTCACCCGAATAGGTACCAGCAGTTGGTACGTGTAGTCTGCATTGTTGGCGTAGGGGTGCGTGGAGTGAATGGCTCCGTTGGCAAACCCCGCGGGCGTAGCAATGGAGAAGCCCAAGCCCACAAAGTCGATAGGCGTGGTACGCTCAAACTCGTTGGCGTACATATCGGCCGCCGGGCGCACTTCTACCACCGGCACCGCAAAGAAACCAGTAGCAGGTAGGGTAGTACGGTTAGTATTGGAGGAATTATCCTGCGCTACCAAGCGGTAGTTGATAACGTCGCCAGCGGTGATAGGGCCAGCGGCGGTGCTGAGCACGGCCGTGTACGTGTTGGCGTTGTTACCAGTGCCCCTGGTCATGGTGATAGAAGGCCGGGCCGTGCCGTTCACGTTGTATTCCAGCGTTACGGATGCTACCCCAATGTTGTCCGTGGCCTGCGCCGTGATGGTATATGGTAGGCTGCTGGCAAACAGGTAGGTAGGCGGCGTGTGCGTGAGCGTAGGCGCTACCACATCGGGCCCCACGAAGAACGAGTAGCGGTTGGATACCGTGGAAAAGGCGTTGCGACCGGGGGCGGTGTAGATGCGTCGGGTTTCATTGTCGGAAGCCTCTACATAGTAGCTCACCCGCACATTAAGGCCGGGATTGGGGATGGTAGCGGTGTACTCGTTGACGCTGCCGGTAGGCGTCATCGTTACCGTGGTGGTAGCCCCATCGTTGAAGGAATAGTTCAGCTTCACCGAGCCGGGCGTAATCGTACCGTCGCTATCTACCCGAACCGTAACGGGGAAGGTACTAGGCGTTTCGGTATCGCTATAAAATATTTGATTACGCACAGCGGTATTAAACCAGCCCATGTCACTGAACATACCCAGCACAATGGGCCCAGGCGAATGAATGGCTTCGCCCGAGGCAAACTGCGGCGACATCAGCGAGTTAGGGTCGCCGGGACCGTAAGTATTTTCGTCGAGGTGGGAGAGGCTGGAGCCGGCCGCATACGTAGTAGGCGCGTACAAACGCGCCCGCTCCCCGTTGTTAGCGGCCCGCGTTAGGGGGCTATCAAAATACAAATCATTGGTAGTGAAGGCCGTGCCTAATTCCACCGAAGGATTGGCAAAGATGCGGGTGTCGGCTACGCTTAGCCCGGCACCGGTTTTCATGAAATCGGCATAGATACTAGGCGGCGTCGACAAAGACCCTTGTTTGCTAGTCGCGTCATAGTCTTTCGAAGTTAGAAAGCCCAGGCCATGGCCCAGTTCGTGTAGCACCACCGATACCAGGTCATACTGCCCGGCGGGCGTATTGCCGTCCGTGCCCAGATACCAGTTGAAGGTACTACTGAAGCTAGCATTGATGTCAGGGGCGTTTCTATTGATATCCCCACCTACCAATTTTTCCACCAGGGCTGTAGGGTACAAGGCATTGCTGATCCGCTCGCCGCCGCCATTGATTGTATACAAGCTGCTTGGTCCAGCTTGCCCCAGTACGCCAGTCCCGAGTGGCTCCCAGGTGGCGTTGATGCGGATGGGTACGCTGGACACCAATAGTGACTGCCAGATATCCACTGCATACTGAAAAGCGGCCTGCGCCTCGGGCGTAAAGTCCTTATACGTAACAATTATAGTGGCCTTGGTGGCCGATGGACGGTTTGCCAGAAAAGCGGCCGGTGGGAGTACGCGCGTGCGCACCACCTTGGAACTGGCATAGCAAGTATCCGGAATACCAGGGCCCACATAGTTCACTACCTGCTGCCCGAAAGAAGGCGCAACAGCGGCTATGGACAAGAAAGAAAGGAGTAATAGTTTTTTCATTAACACAGATAAGGGGAGAGCTCGATACCACAACGGAGTTCCTAAATTTAGGAATCTCCGGCTGTATTACGTGTTTTTTTTCGGATGAAATCTGGCATCACGCCCTCAGGTTGATGACCTAAGAATTCTGGCAGTCAATGGTGTACGTCCGGCGCGCATACGCAGCAGCACGCCCTACCCTTCCATCTGCCATGAGCAAGCTGGAGGGTAGGGCGTGTTGTGGTGATAGGCATAGCTTACGGTTGCTCTGTTGACTGCGCTTTCACGTCGCGCAGTTCCACGGGCGGGACTTTTTTGCGGACCCGCATATTCAGCAGCTCTACCGCCAGCGAGAAGGCCATGGCAAAGTACACGTAGCCTTTAGGTACTTCCTGGTGGAACGCCTCCATAATCAGCATGGCCCCAATCATAATCAGAAACGACAGGGCCAGGATTTTGATGGTGGGGTTCTGATTCACGAAATCGGCTACGTAGCCCGAGAAAGCCAGCATCACGCCCATGGCCAGAATCACGGCCAGGATCATCACCAGCACGTTGTTGACTAAGCCCACGGCCGTCAGGATGGAGTCGAACGAAAAGACAATGTCGATGACAATGATCTGGAAAATCACCCGCGACAGGGTGTTGTACTTGCCCGTACCGTGTTCCTCTTCTTCACCTTGCAACTTGCCGTGAATCTCGGTGGTACTTTTGGCCAACAGGAAGAGACCACCCAGAAACAGAATAATGTCTCTACCCGACACCCCAAAATCGGGCTCCCGGAACGGCAGATCCAAGTGGAACAACGGCGTTTTCAGCCCCACAATCCACGAAATGCTGAGCAGCAGCCCAATCCGGAACAGCAGGGCCAGCAGCAGCCCAATGGTGCGGCCGCGGGCCTGCTGTTCGCGCGGCAGCCGGTTCACGACAATAGAGATGAAAATGATGTTGTCGATGCCCAGCACGATTTCCATGAACGTCAGCGTGAGTAGGCTGACCCAGGTGTGGGCTTCGGCGAAGGTAGAGAAGTCAAACACGGGGTTGAAGTGCTGATGAGGTGATGTGGCAACAGGTTGCTTAGCATGTCATGCTGAGCGTAGTGCAACGGAGTCGAAGCATCTCGCGTGCTGACGTTGCATACCTAGCTCAAGAATGTGAGCGAGGTGCTTCACCTCCGCTCAGCATGACGTTCTAAGCAACCTATCTACTTCATATTCACGAATTGCAGAGGCTGGCCGATATCGGTGCGGCGCAGCAGGGCAATGACGGCTTGCAAGTCGTCAATCTTCTTGCCCGATACGCGCACTTGCTCATCCTGCATCTGCACCTCTACTTTCAGCTTGGCATCTTTGATAGCCTTGCTGATTTTGCGGCCCGTATCTTTATCAATACCGGCGCGCACCTTCACGGTTTTCTTCACCAGGGCACCGCTGGCTTGCTCCTCATCCGTAAAGTCGAGGGCCGTGCCGTCGATGCCCTGCTTCACTACGCGGGCCAGCAGAATATCTTCCAGGGCCTTCACGCGCATAGAGTTTTCGGAGCTGAGCTGGATGGTATTGGCTTTCTTATCCAGCTCGATACCGCCTTTGGTATCGCGCAGGTCGTAGCGCGTTTGCAATTCTTTTTTGGCTGTATTCACCGCGTTTTCGAGTGTTTGCGGATCTACTTTGCTCACAATGTCGAAAGAAGGCATAAGGAAATGAGTACTAGAAGGGTAAGAAAAAGGAACTACAGGCTGAATGCGGGCGCCAAAGGTAGGCGTTTGCCCGCAGGCCGCTTGTAGGCCAAAGATGCGTTGTACGTAATTTTTATCTTCGCTGCCATGTCTGTTTCCTCGCCCCGCACCGCCGCCGATTTTGCCGCCTATTACCAGCTGCGCTACCAAGTGCTGCGGGCGCCCTGGCAACAGCCGCCCGGCTCGGAGCGCGCCCCCGACGACGACGCCCATACTACCCTGCACGCGCTGCTGCGCTACCCTACCCCCGATGGGCCGGTAGTAGCGGTGGGTCGGCTGCACCCCTCGGCCCCAGGCCAAGCACAAGTGCGCTTCATGGCCGTCGATCCGGCCTACCAGGGTAGGGGCCTGGGCCGACAGGTACTACATTTCCTGGAAGCTGGCGCCCGACAGCAGGGCCTTACAGAGTGCATCCTGCACGCCCGTGCTACGGCAGTGCCGTTTTACGAGGCGGCCGGCTATACCGTGGTGGCACCGTCGCACACGCTGTTCGGCAACGTGCCGCACTTTCTGATGCGCAAGTCGCTGCGCTAAGCTACCGGGCTACCTCCTACCCCGCGTTGGCTGGACAGCCTACGCCAGCAATCGAATCATGTATCGTTCAACTATTCTTCCTTCCGGGGGTTGAATAGAGAGCGTGGGACTTTCACGCCTTCTTTTTCTCGATACGAAAAGCATGAACGATAATAGAATTGCCCTGATTGTGGGCGCCAGCGGCATCATTGGTAGCAACCTGGCCACCGAGCTGCTCGCCACCAACTGGACCGTGTACGGCCTAGCGCGCCGCCCCCCGCAGCACCTCGCCGGCCTCCACCCCGTGGCCGCCGATTTGCTGGAGCCAGCCGCCCTGGAAGCAGCCCTAGCCGATGTGCACCCTACCCACGTGTTCATCACCACCTGGATGCGGCAGGATACGGAGGCCGAAAACATTCGTGTGAATAGCGCGCTGGTACGCAATATCCTGGCGGCGCTTTCGCCGAAGGGCACCGTGCAGCATGTGGCGCTGGTTACGGGCCTGAAACACTACCTGGGGCCGTTTGAGGCGTACGCGAAGGGCGGCACCCTGCCTCCTACCCCGTTCCGGGAAGAGCTGCCCCGGCTCGACATCGAGAACTTCTACTACGCCCAGGAAGATGAGGTATACGCGGCGGCGGAGCGCGACGGCTTCACCTGGAGCATCCACCGCCCCCACACCATCATTGGCAAGGCCGTAGGCAACCTGATGAATATGGGCACCACGTTGGCCGTGTACGCCAGCATTTGCAAGGAAACCGGCCGGCCGTTTCAATGGCCCGGCTCCGAAGCGCAGTGGAATGGCCTTTCGGATGTAACCGACGCCCGCATTATTGCCAAGCAACTGGCCTGGGCCGCTACCACCGACGCCGCCCGCAACGAAGCGTTTAATATCGTGAATGGCGACTATTTCCGCTGGAGCTGGCTGTGGCCACGCCTGGCGGCCTGGTTTGGGGTAGAAGCCGCCGGTTTCGATGGCACCGTGCACCCGCTGGAAGCCCAGATGACCAACGATGCCGACCTATGGCGCGATATGGCCGCCCGTTACCAATTGGCTATACCAGAGCTACACCAGTTGGCCTCACCCTGGCACACCGACCTCGACCTGGGCCGCCCCCTGGAGGTGATGACCGACATGAGCAAGAGCCGCAAGCTGGGTTTCCTGGTATACCAGCCCACCGAGGAATCATTCTTCGACCTGTTTGCGCAGCTGCGCAACGACCAGATTATTCCGTAGTTACTACAGCTGTTGACTGCATACCAGACAGGTATACACAAGCAGTAACTAGTTGTATAAAATAAACCGAAAGCGCCGGCTTCCTAGTGGAAACCGGCGCTTTTGTATGACAAGCTAAACCGAAGTTAGGGCTTACAGGCGGTCGGGCGAGCCGGCAGATTCGTGCTCCTGCTCCTCGTCATCTTCGTACTCGTCGCCATCTTCCATCTGCGGGGGCTGCACTTTGCGTACGTTGCGGGCGCAGTCCTCGTCGCGGTGGTTGCGGCCTACGGTGAATTCCACCCAGTCGCCTTCGTTCAGGTCGTTGAAGTCGCCCTCGGCCATATCAGCATAGCTGAAGAACAGGTTGTTGGGCGGCATCACCACGAAGCCGAAACCGTTTTTCAGGTTTTTGATGGTGCTAATGCCCACCGTGCCTACCGGACCGGCTGCCGTGGGGCCCGTGGGGCGTACGGGCTTCAGGGTAGAGGTAGGGTAGGTAGTAGGCTCCGACTGGGCCACAAACATATTCTCGATCAGCTCCTCGTTGGTCGACAGGCCTTGGTCGATGATGTCGTGCATGTCTACCGGGTAGGTGGCGCTGCTAAGCAGTTGCTGCGAGGCGCGCGTTACACGGTTTTCGCCTTTATAGTCGGTGTATTTGAAGTCCCAGTTCAGCAGCATCACGCGGGTGCCTAGGGTGTTCAGCTTCTTGATGAGGGGGGCGTAGTCGCTGTCGCCAGCAATCAGCACCACCACATCGAAGCTCTTGTACATGGCCAGCTCGTAGGCTTCCAGCGAGAGCCACACATCAATGCCTTTTTCCTGCAACCGGCCGTCGCGGGTTTTCAGGGGCATGTAGTGCGTGTTGATGCCCAGGTTCATGAGGATATCGTCGAACAGCCGGTCGTGGAACAGGCGGTCCTTGTCGCGGGCTTCGGTGGCGCTCAGGCGGCCACGGAAAAAGTGCGAATCAATGATCTGACTCAGGCGTACGTCTACGTCTTCTTCTTCGGCTACTTGCTGCCGGATAAACTCGTGCAATCCCTCCAGGCTAATACGGGCCTTACGGTCGTGCTGGAAGTAGTAGTAATCACTGATTTTAAGGAAATAATTGCCATCGTAAAAGACGCCTATCCTAACCAGAGGGCTATTAATCTGATTCATAAAGCAAAAAATTGTGTGTGCGCAAAATGAGGTGTGAGTAAGAAAAAGAGAACGGGCAAACAACAGGAGGTACTTGTGTTGCGGAAGTACCAGGTCAAATATACAAGCTGAACTGTGTAAAATTATTCATATTGATTACTAAGTAATTACTGTAGAATATCAAGCTACGCTACATACTATTGCTGTAGCTTGATTTCTGAGGTATCTGGCAGAAGTGATATGCTTCGGTAAGGAGTACTATACGAGATGATGCATGGATGAAGATTGAAAGACCACGCATAAATTCTGTCTCATACCTACTCTAGGTATATTCACTTAGCAATCTGCAAATTAAAGCAAAATCCAACCTATTTCGTATATGCCATTAGCTATATATAAATTTACTTCACGCGACCTTCCTTTCAACTATCCGCCACAAATCTAGCTGGTTCCTGTATTATTATAGTAATATATTTTTAGCTTTTCCAGTATAAATCCAGTTTCTGCTACATCAGCTTCCCCCCGTTTCACTTTATCCTACCTGCTCTACGCACTCCAATTCCACCAAGCAATGTTGTGCAGTAGGTGTCAGCCACTCAGCACAGGCCTCAAACGCAGCTTAGAAAGACATATTGCCTAATACCAGACTCAGCACCAGCGCAGCATAGCCCAGGCAGATAGCCACTTCCAACGCGTTGCCACTCGCAGAGCCCGTACGGATCAGCGGAATCTTGAAGCAGGCATCGGTGAGAGGCATCAGCCATTTCACACCAGCTTTGGTGAGCGAATCGGCCACAAGGTGCGAGAGGTAGCCGGCGCCCGCAAACCACGCTACCCCGTGCCAACCCAGAGTGTAGTTGGCCAGGTGCCCGATGTACGTCCAGAGGCCCGCCGCCCACAGGGTGTGCGTCCAGGAGCGGTGGCTGGTGAAGGGCGCTACCGACACAAAGGCCCCCAGCATGCTCAACCACAGAAACTCGGTGTAAAACCCGGCTACTATCGTGCATAAGCCTGTGAACAGCAACGCTAGCCGCCGCACAGAATTACCTTGCATGGCTGCTCCAATTAGCCCAAAGGCCAGCGCCGCCGTGAACCCCATGCGCCGGTCGGGGCCGAGGGGTAGGAGAAAATGGGTGTAGACGGCCAGGGCCGCGCCAGCCAGCACAAAGGCCCAGCGCACGTACTGCTGCACAAAGCCCAGGCGCTTGCTCAGGCGGGAGTTGGGGTGGTCGAGGTCGGGGGCGAGGGAGGAAAAACCCGCCAGCGCAATGCCGGCCACCGAGAAGGGCACGTGGGGAACAAGTCCGGCGACGGCCACGCCGGTAATCAGGCCAATGGCCAGGTGAGAAGATCCGCGCAAGGAGAGATACTACTAGTATAAATAAACCACGAAGATACCGGCGCGGCCGTTACTGAACTAAGCTGTGAGCTAAAAGCTAAAGCTAGTTCCCCTCCTTTTTTAAGGAGGGGCTAGGGGTGGTTCCATACCTCAGAACGATACTAGTTCTAGTTTTCTAATTCTAGTCAGACCACCCCTAGCCCCTCCTTGAAAAAAGGAGAGGAACTAGTTTCTAGCGCATACTACGAGGCTTTGCGCAGCACAATATTTTCAAGTATGCGCAGGCGGTGCTAGAAATCGGTAAACTCGTCTAGTTTCTTTTCTATTTTCTCCAGCCGTTGGTCTATGCGCTGGACGTTCTGACGAATATCAACTACGTGCTCGGTCAGCGTACCAGTAAGCCGATTTATAGTCATGAGTAGGCGGTCGTTGTTTTCCTGATTCTCCCGCCGCATTGCCCGCATTTCGATTAGGATTTCGGCTGCCCCCAGCGGAAGGTTTTCGTTATGATCGGCCATAGTTGAATAGAGACAATCCGTTTTGTTAAGATACGGCAATTGCTGCGGTGGCGCTTGCCAGCCGCGCCGGAAACTTTCGCTGCGCGGTTGCGGTATTGCTACTACCATATCCTACGCGTGCCCGACCGGAAATTCCTTCCGGCCGGGCTTCTACCTTTGCCCTCCCTCCTAGCTATATCCTGTTTTGAAGGTTACTGACTTCCTCCAGCTTTACCGCCTCGACCCAACCGTGCTGACGGTAGGCGCCCGCCTGAATCCGGCCACGCTTCGCTCCCTCAAAAAAGCCGAGGCCGCCGACACGCCCCTACCCCGCCTACACCTGCGCGGGCTGGTAGGCAGCCAGGACGCGGTGCTGGCCGCCGCCCTGCACACGCTCTACCCCGAGCAGCACCACCTGTTTATCCTGCACGACAAGGAGGAAGCCGCCTACTTCCTGGCCGACTTGCAGCACCTGCTGCCCCAGGCCGAGCCGCTGTTGTTCCCCAGTTCCTACAAGCGCCCCTACGAGTTCGACGAGACAGAAAACGCCAACGTGCTCATGCGCGCCGAGGTGCTCAACCGCCTCAGCGGCAGCAAGGGTAGCAAAGGCCAGAAACCCGTGGAGCCTACCCCCGAAGTGGAGGAAAAGCTAACAGCCAACAGCCAACAGCTAACAGCTCAGGACGCCGGCGCCCTCATCGTCACCTACCCTGAGGCGCTGTTCGAGAAGGTTATCAACCGCAAGAGCTTGGTGGCGAATACATTTTCTATCCAGACGGGCGAGAAGCTGGACGTGAACTTCATCGGGGAGATGCTGGGCGAGTACGACTTCGAGCGGACGGATTTTGTGTACGAGGCCGGGCAGTACGCCGTGCGCGGGGGCATTGTGGACATCTTCAGCTACGCCAACGAGCTGCCCTACCGCATCGAGCTGTTCGGGGATGAGGTGGAGAGCATCCGCACGTTCAACCCCGAAACGCAGCTGTCGGTGGAGCGCAAGGCGCAGATCAGCATCATCCCCAACGTGCAAACCAAGCTGCTGCACGAAACCCGCGAGGCCTTCCTGGATTTCCTACCCCGCAACCTGACCGTGTGGGCCAAGGACGTGCGCCTGACTCTGGACGTGGTAGACGAGTCGTTCGACAAGGCCGATGCGGGCTTTCAGCGGTTGCTGGAGTCGGCGGGCGGCACGCAGATTGTGAGCAAGCCGGCCGATTTGTTTGAAACGGCCAAGACCTTCCGCAAGCAGCTCGAAAACTTCGCGGTGGTGGAGTTCGGCAAGCGCTTTCACTTCAAGACCGGGGCCGAGGAGTTTGCCTTCACGGCCAAGCCCCAGCCCAGCTTCAACAAGGAGTTTCCGCGCCTGCTCAAGAATCTGCGCGACTACCAGCAGCAGGGCTTCACCAGCATCATCGCGGCCGACTCGGTGCGGCAGGCCGACCGGCTCCGCACCATCTTCGACGAGCTGGACAACAACGTGCAGTTTCAGCACCTGCTGCTGGCCCTGCGCGAGGGCTACGTAGACGATACGCTGAAGCTGACCGTGTATACCGACCACCAGCTGTTTGAGCGCTACTACCGCGCCCAGGAAACACGCAAGTTCAGCAAGAAAAAGGCCCTGACCCTCAAGGAGCTGCGCACCCTGCAACCCGGCGACTACGTGGTGCACCAGGACCACGGCATTGCGCGCTTTGCGGGGCTGATGCAGGTGGACATCAACGGGCAGTTGCAGGAGGCTATCCGGCTGGTATACCGCGACGACGACGTGCTGACCGTGAGCATTCACGCCCTGCACAAGATTGCCAAGTACAGCGGGGCCGAGGGCACGCCGCCTACCATGAGCAAGCTGGGCTCGCCGGAGTGGGAAAACAAGAAAAAGGCCGTTAAGAAGAAGGTGAAGGACATTGCGGCCGAGCTGATTCGGCTGTACGCCAAGCGCAAGACCGCGCCGGGCTTCGCCTTCGCCAAGGATTCCTTTATGCAGGCCGAGCTGGAATCGAGCTTCATCTACGAGGACACGCCCGACCAGGGCAAGGCCACCGAAGACGTGAAGCACGACATGGAGCAGCCCCACCCCATGGACCGCCTGGTGTGCGGCGACGTGGGCTTCGGCAAGACCGAGGTAGCCATTCGGGCCGCGTTTAAGGCGGTGGCCGATGGCAAACAGGTGGCCATCCTGGTGCCTACCACCATCCTGGCCATGCAGCACTACAAAACCTTCCGCGACCGGCTCGCCGATTTGCCCGTGACGGTGGAGTACGTGAACCGTTTCAAGAGCACCAAGCAGATCAAGGAAACGCTGGGTAGGGTGGCCGAGGGCAAGACCGATATTCTCATCGGCACGCACCGCCTCACCAACAAAGACGTGCAGTTCAAGGACTTGGGCTTGCTGGTGATTGATGAGGAGCAGAAATTCGGGGTGAAGACCAAGGACAAGCTGAAGGAGCTGAAGGTGAACGTGGACACGCTCACGCTTTCGGCTACGCCCATTCCGCGCACCCTGCACTTCTCTTTGATGGGCGCCCGCGACCTGAGCGTCATTGCTACCCCGCCGCCCAACCGCCAGCCGGTGCAAACGGAGCTGCATGTGTTTGACGAAGTGCTGGTGCGCGACGCCATTTCGCGGGAGCTGAAGCGCGGCGGGCAGGTATTCTACGTGCACAACCGCGTGAAAGACATTGAGGAACAGGCCGCTATGATCTTGCGCCTGGTGCCCGATGCCCGCGTAACCTACGTGCACGGCCAGATGGACGGCGACTCGCTGGAAAAGCGCATGATGAAGTTTGTGGACGGCGAGTACGACGTGCTGGTGAGCACCACGCTCATCGAGTCGGGCCTGGATATTCCCAACGCCAACACCATCATCATCAACCGCGCCCACATGCACGGCCTCTCCGACCTGCACCAGATGCGCGGCCGGGTAGGGCGCTCCAACAAAAAGGCGTACTGCTACCTGCTCACGCCGCCCGTGGCTGGCCTACCCTCCGACGCCCGCAAGCGCCTGAGCACGCTGGAAGAATTCTCGGACCTGGGCGCGGGCTTCAACGTGGCCATGCGCGACCTCGACATTCGGGGTGCGGGCAACCTGCTGGGCGGCGAGCAGTCGGGCTTTATCAACGACCTGGGCTTTGAAACCTACCACCAGATCTTGGACGACGCGGTGCAGGAGCTGAAGGAAACCGAGTTCCGCGACCTGTTCCTGGGCGACACCACCGGCCGCCTCCAGGAAGCCGCCGGCGCCAAAGGCCCCAAGGAGTGCAACGTGGAAACCGACCTGCAAATCCTGATTCCGGACAGCTACGTGAGCAGCGTGTCGGAGCGCCTGCAACTCTACAGCAAGCTCGACCGCGTGAAGGACCCCGAGGCCCTGCGCAAGCTGGTGGCCAGCATCGTGGACCGCTTTGGCCCCCTACCCGCCGAGGTAGAGCAGCTGGCCGACATCGTGAAGCTGCGCTGGCAGGCCTGCCGCGTGGGCTTCGAGAAGGTGACGCTGAAGAAGAACGTGCTGAAAGCCTACGTGCCCGCCACCAACAACGAGGCCTACTTCCAGGGCGACCAGTTCGGCACGGTGCTCAACTACGTGCAAACCCACCCCCGCACCGCCACCATGAAGGAGCGCAAAGAACAGCTCATCATCACCATCGACGACGTGCAGAACGTGCAAGCGGCGAAGCGGGTGCTGAGTGAGTTGGGGAGTGAGGAGAAGGTAGGGGTGTAGCAAATAAAAAAGCCATCATTCTTAAAATGATGGCTTTTTTATTTAAAGACCAGTTAAATCATCATTATCAGCTCCGCCTACCTTTCTTCTTTCAATATCAAGCTTTACCAATTTACATTTCTCGTAACTAATCACTGTTGTTTCTGGACCCATAATTTGAACATAAACGTTATTAATCTTTGAAAAATAAGAAGAAGTATTATAAAATTGCCGTGAACTAGGTATAATATGAACAATCTTATTATTTATTTTTTTATAAATAAAATCAGTGTCTTCATCCACAGTACTTTTACTTGGATGAATATATTTATTTATAAATATATTTTCACAATTAGAATATTTAACATAATTTAATACTAATCTAGCTACATCATTATAGCCCAATGCAATACATAATTCCTTATTATATCCATAACTATAATCCATAATTGAATCATTAATT
Source organism: Hymenobacter citatus (assembly GCF_014333615.1). GTDB lineage: Bacteria > Bacteroidota > Bacteroidia > Cytophagales > Hymenobacteraceae > Hymenobacter > Hymenobacter citatus. The sequence continues at coordinate 145,970 of NZ_JACSCY010000010.1, forward strand.
ATCATTAAATTAAGTTTTTCACTTAGCTCATCATCCCTAACATCATCAGTTAGATAACACTCAGCACCAAATATCATAGATATTCTTGCATCTATCTCATCCTCGGAAAATCTACTGTAAAGCCCTTTGTTTTTATCATAAAATTCATTATACTTAATCAAGGCGTTGTAAAGCATCGTATTTCTAAAGACAGGATAATCTATTTCAACAATAAAATCTAATATATTCTCATATTTAAAATACTTGCCTGAATTATATATATTATTTAGTATTTCATCTTTTTGATTCGCGAAGACAATATATTCAGCAGCAAAGTAATCTTGCAAAGATTTATGAAGCCACTTTACATCAAGCCCTTCTTTAGAAAATAATGGAACATGCTGAATGATGTCTTCAACAAAGGAGGAATCAGAAAAAGAAGGAATTCCAACTAAATTTTTTCTAGCCTTCTCAACGTAAGATGTTAATTGTGGTATTGTATACTCCACAATACCATCTTTCGCTGTTTGGAAAGCAAATCTTCGTAAGACTTGCCTAAATTGATATATATCAAGGCCAGATTTTTTTGGCCTTTCGTATCTATCCTTTGAAAGATCATGATGTTTGTAAAGAGCTTGGTATATCTCTTCATAAAAAGCCGACTTTTTTAAGGGTATATTCTTATTATAAGCATATGCTTTATATAACAAAGTTACTAAAAAGGGATTCTTGAGGAATACCTGAACTTGTCCACGTTTTTTATCTAAATCTGATATTAGATTTTCCGACAATCCAAATCCGCTAATTGCATCACACTTATTAATAATTGAAATATAATCAGATTTCTTAAGTCCAGCAATATTAAAAACTTTAAAATCTCCAAATGTAGATAATGATGACTCTGGCCTAGACGTCATTATAAAATAATTATTCCTAGCTTTTGAAGAAAACTCAACAATATCTTCAACAACCTTATTTTGCTCAGAAGGAACTATTTCATCATAACCATCTAATATAATAATAAAATGACCATTACTTATTAATCTCAATAACAGATCCTTATTAAAAGGTTTTTGAATTTGATTAAATTGACTAAATATTTCATCAATTATCTTGTTTGAAGCAGATAATTTTCTTAATTCTATAAAGACAGGAACACCTATGTTATTGAGAATAGTTTTACAGACAATCCACTTCATTAATGTAGATTTACCCATTCCTGCTTGATCTCTAACTAAAACCTTCCTATAAGTCTTAAGAAAACCAAGCTGTGTATTGGCTATAACGTGCATTTCACCATCACCAACAGGAACTAGTCTCAAAGGTTGGTACAGGTCATCAATTTTAATTTGCTCATTAGGAAATACGAGTGTATTAACAACATTACACTTATCGTAAGTTTGATTTATATAATCAAGACATTTTTCTTCAAACGTCTCTTCTTGAGATACCAAATCTTTTTCTTTAAACCATTCTTTTATCTTACCTAGCTGTGGCTCTAGAAATTTGTCATAAACAGGTTTCACTATCTGCTTAGCTGGCTCGGCGAGTATTGCAACGGTCAAAGGGTCCATTAGATAAAGTTAAATAGATATGAAATACAGCTACCAAGATACTACCTATCGCCTACCCTACCTAACCGCAAACACCACTGGCATCTTGCATTCCGACGCCACGGGTTGCCCATTGGCGGAGGCCGGAATCCATTCGGCATTGAGGCTCTGTACCGCGCGCAGGGCTTCTTCGTCACAGCCGGAGCCGATGCCGCGCACGACGCGGTGGTTGGAGGTGTGGCCGTTGCTGTCGATGGTGAAGGCAACGCGCACCTCGCCCCCTACCCCTCGGCGTAACGCCATCACCGGGTAGTGCACGCTCATGCCCACGGCGCGGGCCAGGGCATCGTTGCCGGCCAGCGCGATGGGAGGCTCAGTAATTACCACATCCGGGGACAAGGGGCGAATGACCAACTGATGCGGCCACTTGCTGGGTTGGCGGAAAAGCAGTTGGCCCGAGGTATGGTCGTAGCGGGTGGCCAGGGTGCCGTCGGGCGTGTAGTATTCCCACTCGCCTACCTTCTGGCCGCGGCGGTAGCGGCCTTTGGCTTTCGGCTGGCTGCCTATTTCGGCGTATTCCGTCCACAGGCTGTCTTTCTGGCCGGCCGCGTAGAAGCCTTCTTCGAGCAGCACTGCGCCTTTGCGGCCGCCGTAGTGGCGGTAGGCGCCCTGCTTGGTCTGCGGGTCGGCGGTCAGCACGTTGTATTCTTCGCGGCCCGCGGGGTTCTTCTGGCTGACGGTTACGGGTTGCGTGGCCTGCGCCCAACTGCACAGTGGGGCGCCGAGGAGCAAGAAGGGCAATAAGATGGTAGATGCTGTACGCATAGGGTAGTAGGGATAAAGTGGTAAGGGTAATGTATTCAGAATGACTTTGCGAAAAGTACGATTTCACTGACATAGTTACCCCACCCCCAGCCCCTCCCCTCCGGGAGAGGGGTTCGTTCAACGACAACTTGCGTCTGGCACCCCTCTCCCGGAGGGGAGGGGCTGGGGGTGGGGTATCCCGTCTGGCCTGACCTGCATCCACATCACGCAGAAATGCGCAAATCTTGCGTTCTTTAACCCCGAACGCATTTCGCTTGTGCATGTCCAATCGTAGAAAATTCATCAAATCGTCGGCGGCCGGACTGGCTTTGCTGGCCACCAAACCCGTAGCCGCGGCCGCCCTACCCGCCGCCGGTACCGTCAAGAACAAGCCCGTGGTGATTTCCACCTGGAATGATGGCATAGCGGCCAACCAGGATGCCTGGAAAATCCTGAGCAAAGGCGGCCGCGCCCTGGATGCCGTGGAAGCCGGCGTGCGCGTGACCGAAGACTCGCAGAACTGCTGCGTGGGCCTGGGCGGCAACCCCGACCGCGACGGCATCGTAACCCTCGACGCCTGCATCATGGACGACAAGTTCAACTGCGGCAGCGTGGCGGCCCTGGAGCGCATCAAGCACCCCATCAGCGTGGCGCGGGCCGTGATGGAAAAAACGCCCCACGTGATGCTGGTAGGCGAAGGCGCCCAGCAGTTTGCCGTGGCCCAGGGCTTCCCCTTGGAGCCTCTGGAGCTGAGCGCCGATGCGGCCGCAGCCTATAAAGAGTGGCTGAAAAAGAGCGAATATAAGCCCGTCGTCAACATCGAAAATAGCGGCAACCAGAAAAAGGTAGGCCCCGTGGGCGGCCCCCAAAACCACGATACCATTGCCATGCTGGCCATGGATGCCCAGGGCAACCTCAGCGGCAGCTGCACCACCAGCGGCATGGGCTTCAAGATGCGCGGCCGCGTGGGCGACTCGCCCATCATCGGGGCGGGGCTGTACGTGGATAATGAGGTAGGCGCCGCCGCCGCCACCGGCCAGGGCGAAGACGTGATTCGGATGGTAGGCTCGCACACGGTAGTGGAGCTGATGCGCCAGGGTATGTCGCCGAAAGCGGCCTGCAAAGCCGCCGTGGAGCGCATCCTCCGCATCAAAGGCGACAAGGCCGCCCGCGACATTCAGGTGGGTTTTATTGCCGTGAGCAGCAAGGGCGAGGTAGGCGCGTTTGCCCTACAGAAAGGCTTCAGCTACGCCGTGTGCGACGCCAAAAACCAGAAGCAGCTCGTCAATTGCGAGTACCTGCTGAAGTGAGCTACACCCTGGAAATCTGCGCCAACTCGGTGCAGTCGGCCCAGGCGGCGCAGGTGGGCGGCGCCGGCCGCATCGAGCTGTGCCAGAACCTGGAGCAGGGCGGCATCACGCCCTCCTACGGCCTCATCCGCCGCGTGCGGGCGCTGCTCGGTATTCAGGTGTTTGTCTTGATTCGCCCCCGGCCGGGCAACTTCGTGTACGACGCCGAGGAATTCGCCCTCATGCAAACCGACGTGCTGGCCTGCCGCGAACTGGGTTGCGATGGGGTAGTATTGGGCATCCTAAACGAAGCCGGCCGCGTAGACGTGGCCCGCTGCCGCACCCTCATAGAGCTGGCCCAGCCCATGCAGGTTACCTTCCACCGCGCCTTTGACGTGTGCCAGGACCAGGCGCAGGCCCTGGAGGAAATCGTAGCGCTCGGTTGCCAGCGCGTGCTGACTTCCGGCAGCGCCACGTCCGCCGAGGCTGGGCAGCAGCAGCTGGCGGCGCTAGTGACCCAGGCCGCTGGCCGCATCAGCATACAGCCGGGCGCGGGCATCAACGCTGGCAATCTGCTGCCGCTAGCGGCTGCTATAGGCGCCACAGAGTTTCATACTAGCGCCAAGAAGCTGATTCCCCTACCCTCGCAACCCAATGAGTTTGACGTGGCGCACTGGCAGACAGATGCTGGACTGGTGCGGGAGTTGGTGGGGTTATTAAAGATGCTAGAAGAACTAACCTAGCTTCTAGCTCCTAGCTCTAGTTCTTCTTTTGCGTTACTACTCCCTGCGCTCTGGTTTTCACGCGGCATAGAAACGTATTGGCGGTGATGTAGAGGGTGCGGCCGTCGTCGCCCCAGGCGCAGTTGGCGGCCACTTCGCCGGGGTCGAGGGTGCCGAGCAGCTTGCCGGCGGGCGAGAGGATGGAAACGCCGCCGGGGCCAGTGGCATACACGTTGCCGGCCTGGTCTACCTTCAAGCCATCGGGTAGTTCCTTGGGGCGCACTTTGGGTAGGGTAGCCATGTCGAAAAACACGCGGCCGTTGCTGAGCTTGCCATTGCTGCGCACATCGTATTGCATAATCACGGGGCGCAGCGAGTCGGAGTTAGACACGTAGAGCGTGCGGCCATCGGCGGTGAAAGCCAAGCCGTTGGGGCGCGACAGGTCCGTAATTTCCTGCGTTATCTTGCCTTTCGCATCGCGCCGGTACACGCCGCATACGGGCAGCTCGCGCAAGGGGTCCATTTCCTTTTGAGGTAGGCCGAAGGGCGGATCGGTGAAGTAGATGGCGCCGTTGGTGGGGTGGGCCAGCACATCGTTGGGGCTGTTGTAGCGCTTGCCCTCGAAGTTATCGGTGAGGGTGCGCAGGCCGCTTTGCTTGGCGAGGGGTAGGAAGGCTATGCGCCGGTCGCCGTGCTGGCAGAGCAGCAGGTTGCCTTGGTCGTCGAGGGCGAGGCCGTTGCTGCCAGGCTCCTCGCCGTGGGGCATGCGGCCGGTGTAGCCGCTGTTTTCCAGAAACTTCGACAGGCCTTTCTGCTCCGACCAGCGGTAAATCGTGCGCGATTTCGTGTCCGAAAACAACAGCATGCTGCTATCGGCTACCCACAGCGGGCCTTCGATGTGCGTGAAGCCGGAGCCTACAATTTCAAGTTGAGCGTCGGGGCTGAGGAGTTGATCGAGGCCGGGGTCCTGCCGAATGATGCGGCCTTTGGTGAGGTTGGGGGAGGACTGAGCCGCGGCCGATAGGGGTAACAGCAGCAGCCAGATCAGCAGCAGAAAGAGAAAGCGCATTAGGTACAGGGTTAGCAGAACAGTGGGAAGAAGGGGCGCTTCTTCCCTACCCTGCTACTATGCTGAAGGTTGCGCAACGTGGTTCGTATCAACCCGGAAGGAAGCGCTGCCGTAGGGAAGAGCTGTCCTTTCCATTCTGTCATCCTGAGTGCAGCGAAGGACCTTCTTACGCTAGAACGAGCCGTTGTTATGTCAATCGTTCTGCCGTGAGAAGGTCCTTCGCTGCACTCAGGATGACAGAATGGAAAGGATAACAGCGTTATACACTGCTTCTCCGAACTCCCCCTACATGAAATCAACGCTCCTTTTTTTTCTCCTCACGGCCATGTCCATCCTACCTACTGCCGCCCAAACCACCGGCACGCCGCTGCTACAAGTGGCGGAGTTCGGCAAGCACCAGCCCATAGGCGTGGCCGTGTCGCAGCAGGGACGCATATTTATTACGTTTCCGAAGAAGGATAAGAACTACGATTATGCCGTGGCGGAAATCGTGAACGGGCAGCGCCGCCCCTACCCCAACGCCGAGTGGAACCAGTGGGACTCCCTGCAAGCGCGCACGCGCTTCGTGAGCGTGCAAACGGTGTTTGTAGATCAGGAGGATAATTTGTGGGTATTGGATCCATCGAACCCCGGCGAAGGCGCACCATTAATTGCCGGAATCAAACTCCTCAAAATCAACCTGAAAACGAATCAGGTGGAGCGCATCTACCGCTTCGAGGACATCCCACGCGAGCGGAGCGGCCTCAACGACGTACGCATCGACACGCGCCGGCAGGTGGCCTACCTCTCCGACCCCAAGCTGGCCGCTATTGTGGTGCTGGACCTGAAAACCGGCAAAAGCCGCCTGGTGCTACAAGGCGATAAATCGACGATGGCGGAGCCGGGCTTTGTGTTGCGCCTGGATGGCAAGGAGGTGAAAGACAACACGGGTAAGCCATTCAGCAGCAATGTAAACGGCATTGCCCTAACCCACGATTTCGAGTATTTCTACTACCGCGCCATCAACCAGACCAAGCTTTACCGCATCAAGACCGAGTACCTGCGCGATGCCAGCTTGAGCCCCCAACAAGTAGCCAAACATGTGGAGACGGTAGGCGAAACCGGCGTGTCGCACGGTATGATTGCCGACGCGGCCGGTAATGTCTACCTCACCGACTCGCCCAACCACGCCGTGCGCCGCGTAACGCCCGCCGGCCACTTCGAAACCGTGACCCAAGACCCGCGCCTGCACTGGCCCGACACCTTCGCCCTCGGCCCCGACGGCTACCTCTACCTCACGGATGCCCAAATCAACCGCACCCCCAAATGGAACAACGGTGAGGACAAGGTACAGTACCCGTTTCGACTGTATAAGATGAAGATCAAAAATTAGCTGTTAGCTGCTGGCTGTTAGCTGCTGGCTGTTAGCTGCTGGCTGTTAGCTGATAGCTCTCGTTCTGAGAAGCCGTTTGCATTAATACGAACCGGTGTAGAGACGCATACTTGCGTCTCGTCGTTGAACGAATCAGGCGGCGGAAGTTCAACGACGAGACGCAAGTATGCGTCTCTACACCAATCTCGGCTAACGCAAACACACTCTCGGATTGCCATCAGCCTAGTCAACGGCTGACCATAAAGTTATACCAGCTCCAGCAGCGTCTCCAGCCCCATGCCCCGCGAGCCTTTAATCAGAATCAGTTGATGCTGAAGCGGCTGCTGTTGCAGCCAGTCGGCGGCTTCGGCTTTGGTAGCGAAATAGTGGGCTTGGCTATTAGCTGAGGCGGCGTGGCGCATTTCGTGTCCAACTACTACTACTGTATCAATCTGCAACCCGGCCAGCAGCTCGCCTAGGGCGCGGTGCTCGGCCTCGCTTTCCTCGCCCAACTCAAACATATCACCCAGAATAACCACCTTACCACTCGCCGGGGTAGGGCGGGCGGCGAAGCTGCGCAGGGCGGCGGCCATGCTGCTGGGGTTGGCGTTGTAGGCGTCCAGCACCACTTCGTTGCGAGTGGTTTTTACCAGCTGCGAGCGGTTGTTGGTGGGTGCATAGGCGGCCAGGGCGGCAGCTATATCCGGGGTAGGCACCTCGAAATACGCGCCCACGGCAGCGGCGGCGGCCAGGTTCGGGAAGTTATAGTCGCCGGTAATCTGGGCCGTTACCTCGGTGCCGTCGAACAGGCGCAGGCGCACGGCGGAGTCGGTTCCGGGCAGCAGGGTGGCGGGGTAGGTATCCTGGGGGCCGGGGTAGGAAATGCGCTGCGGCACGGCGGCGGCCCGCTCGGCAATTTTGGCGTCAGCGGTATTCACGAAGGCCGTGCCGTGGTGGGCAGCCAGGTAGAGCAGCAGCTCGCCTTTGCCCTTGGCTACCCCCTCGGCGCCGCCAAACCCTTCGAGGTGGGCGCGGCCGATGTTGGTGAGCAGGCCGTGGGTAGGCGCGGCCAGCGCACAGAGCTGCGCGATTTCGCCTTGGTGATTGGCGCCCATTTCCACAATGGCCAGCTCGTGCTCCTGCGGCCGGATAGTGAGCAGCGTAAGCGGCACACCGATGTGGTTATTGAGGTTGCCGCGCGTGTACTGCACCCGGTAGCGCCGACTCAGCACGGCGTTGATTAGCTCTTTGGTAGTGGTTTTGCCGTTGGAGCCCGTGATGGCCAGCACCGGAATCTGTAGCCGCTGGCGGTGGTACTGCGCCAGCTCCTGCAAAGCCACGAGCGGGTCGGGTGCGTAGGTATAGTGCTCGGGGTCTTGAGCGGCCAGGGCGGCATCATCTACCACGGCGTGGCGGGCGCCTTGGGCCAGGGCCTGCGGGGCGAAGTCGCGGCCCCGGAAGCTGGGACCATTCAGCGCGAAAAACAAGGTATTGTCCTGCGCCTGGCGCGAGTCGGTGCTGACGGCGGTGCACTGAAGGAACCGGGCGTAGAGGGCCGCTGTATCTACCATGAACCTAGTGAAGTACTTTCGTGACGTGATTGTGCGTTGCAACTACTAAAACAGCTGCCAATGAACCGTTTTTTACTTTTCTTATTCGGAATAGTGGGTCCATTGGTGGCCACGGCCCAAACCAATGTGCCGTTTGGCCTGGTTAGCAGGCCCGACCTCGTAAAAGTAGTGCACGGCACCGAAACCCTACCCAACGCCTGGGCGGGCGGGCTGAACTCGCCCCAGTTTTCGGCCATCGACCTGAACGGCGACCAGCAGCAAGACCTCTACCTGTTCGACCGTGTGACGAACCGCTCGCTCACGTTTTTGAACGTGGCGGCGCCCGATGGCGGCCGCCGCTATCAATATGCCCCTGAGTATGAGGCGCTGTTTCCCAGCACGCTCCTGAACTGGGTGCTGCTGCGCGACTACGACTGCGACGGCCGCCCGGACCTGTTCACCTCCCGAGAGGGCAACATTGCCGTGTACCGCAACGTGGCGGGCAGCGGCGGCGGCCCCGATTTTCAGCTGGTGAGCGAGCAGCTGAGCTTTTTCAATACCGCCACGCTCCAGGGCAACATCCTGCCCGGGGGCTACAACATGCCCGCCTTGCAGGATGTGGACGGCGACGGCCGCCTGGACATTGTCACCTTTGACTTTGTGAACAGCGCGGTGGTGCAGTACTACCGAAACAACAGCCCCGAGCCCTGTGGGGGGCTGCAATTTCGGCTGGAGGCACCGCAGTGGGGTGGCTTTGCCTCGTGCGCGGTTTCCTGCACCTCGTTCACCTTCAACAACACCTATTGCCGTCCGGCAGGTACGGCGCACACAGGCGGCCACAACATCACTCTACTCGACCTCGACGGCGACGGCGACCAGGACGCCCTGGTGGGGCGCGACTACTGCGCCGAGCTGGTGAGCCTGCGCAACGATGGCACCAAATCGGAGGCCCTGATGAGCAGCGCCGGCCTGAACGCCAGTTTCCCCAGTAGCACCACGCCTGTGCGGGTGGCCAACTACCCCACTGCCTACCACCTCGACGTGAACTTCGACGGCCGCCCCGACTTGGTGGTGACGCCCAGCGTGTTCGACAACCAGGACACCATCAATACCACGCAGTCGGTGGCCTTTTATGAGAACACCAGCGCCGGCGCGGTGCCCGCGTTTGCCTACCGCCAAAACGACTTTTTGCAGCGCGGCATGATAGACACCGGCGAGAATGCCGCCCCTACCTTCGCCGATATCGACGGCGACGGGCTGCTGGATATGCTAGTGGGCAGCACCAACCGCAACGGCACCAAGGGCTTTTTTCGTGCCTCGCTGACGTACTACCGCAACGCGGGCACGGCCACGCAACCGGCGTTTCAGCTGATGACCAAGGACTATTTGGGGTTGTCGACGCAGAAATACGCCGGCATCCGGCCCTTGCTCACGGACCTGAACCAGGATGGTCGCCCCGACCTGGCGCTGATGGTGATTCCGATGAACCCCAACGGCACGCCCGCCCCTACCAGTCAGCTGCGGGTGCTGTTGAACACCGCGCCCGCCGGGCAGCCGGCCGCGTTCAACAACGCCGCGGCTCAGATTATCCAGAACCTACCCAACTACATCGACGACGCGCCGTGCTTCGCGGACGTGGATGGCGACGGCCGCCTGGATCTGCTCCTCGGCACCAACATCAACGACCAAGCCGCCACCAGCCTGCGTTACTACCGCAACACCGGCGCTGCCAACTTGAGCCAGGCGTTTGCGCTGGTAAATGCGGATTTTGGGCAGTTGCGTACTCCTCGGGAAGCCCCACTCAGCAACCGTACCTACAACGCGCACCCCGCCGTGGCCGACTTCGACAACGACGGCCAGCCCGATTTGCTGGTAACCGACAGTGACGGCGGCATCCGGCTCTTTTCCAACTACCGGGCGCAGCAGGGCACCTTCACACCACTTACCGAAACGTTTTACAACGAGCTGCTGGGCCGCTACCAGCAAGCGTGGCTGGGGCAGGGTATGCGTAGCCACCTGGCGCCCGCCGTGGCCGACCTCAACGGCGACCAACGTCCCGAGCTGTTCATCGGCCTCGAAAGCGGCGGCATGGTGGCCTACGGCGTGCGCGGCACTGTGGTAACCGATGCCCCCACGGCCCCTACTCTGCTCACGGCCGTACAGCTCTACCCCAACCCGGCCCGCAGCACCGCTACCCTAGAGGCCCCCGACCCCGTGCGCGTGTCCCTGTTCGACGTGACGGGCCGCCTGCTCTACCGCTCAGCCACGGCCGCCCGCACCCACCAGCTTGACCTGCATCATCGCGCCGCCGGCGTGTACGTGGTGCAGGCCGAAACCGCGGCCGGCCAGCGCACCACGCGGCGCCTGGTGGTGCAATAGGCGTGCATTCCCGCTTACCCCTGCCAGGCCTTGGAGCCCTGGCAGGGGTTGGCTTTCGCGGTAATCAATTGCATTCTACGCCTTACTATTCACCCCTTGCGTTGCGCAAAGCTGAGAGGTAGTGCGTAGCTTTACTGAGACCGGCTGGCAGCGTTTTGCAGCAGCAAAGCAACTTGCCTTCAGGTTTTGCTCCTTATAGGCGACACGAGGTACTTTTCTGTTAAAGTGCACGTTACCAGTCCGCCCACTTACCCGCCCTGCTATGCCCCTAAATTTACTGTCTTCTATTTTCCGCACAACCCGTACCCGCTTCCTACCCCCTACCACCCGTAAGGCTCTGGATACAAAGCGTTTGGTAGCTGGTTGGCTTCTTTCCCTGCTGCTGCTACTATTAAGTGGTGCTGCTACTTCAGCCCTGGGCCAAACAACGCCTAGTGCACCACCCGAGTGTAGTGCCGATGAGAAGTTTGCCAACACCTGGTACTTCGGCTTCAAGGCTGGGCTCGACTTCAACCAAGCCACCGATTCCATACCACCCACGGTATTGGACAACAGCGCAATGGATGCGCCCGCCGGCTCGGGGGTGATGTCGGACGGTAATGGGAAGATTCTGTTCTACAGCAACGGTAGAACTGTGTGGAACGGCGACGGCAGTGTAATGATTAACGGCAGGGGCCTAGCGGGTGACTCCACTACTACCGATGGCCCTCTACCCATCCGGAAGCCGGGCCTGGTTACGGCGGGTCAGCCGACGCGCTACCTGCTCTTCACGCTGAACAGCACGATAGGGCTGAGCTATTCAGAAATCGAGATTCCCGCCGGTGGGGGGCCAGGCACCGTAATAGCCGCCACTAAAAACACCCCCCTCGCCCGCGGTACTGCGGAGAAGCTATCGGCTGTATTTCACAAAAACGGCTGCGATATCTGGGTTATCATACACGGCTGGGGCGACGCGAAATCCGGCAACAACAACCGTGGCGACGCCTTCTTGGCATACCGCGTGCGGGTGGCAGGGGTAGACACTACCCCTATTATCTCCACTGTGGGCAGCCTGCACGCCCCGAGTGAGTCGTCGGTGGGTTACAAGGGTCAGATGAAAATAACGCCCGACGGCGGGCAGCTGGCCTTGGCCCGCTATAGCGATACATTGAATGACAGCACCAGCACGGTGGAGCTGTTCAATTTTGATACGGGCACGGGTCAGGTAAGCGAAAATCCGAATATCCCCTTCATCATCGACAGCGGCGAAGGCAAATACTACGGGGTGGAATTTGTGCCGGGCAGCAAGCTGTACGCCACGGTGATGAACCCAGCCAAGCTGCTGCAATTCAACATCAGTGGGCAAGGCCTGCTAAACCGCCAGGAAATTCCGCTGACTACCTCTGCCGACCTGGGCTCCATGCAGGCCGCACCGGATGGGAAGATTTACGTGGCTCGTAACAACCAAGCGGCCTTAGGCTTCATTCCCTACCCCGACTCGGTGGGCGCGGCCATTGGTTTCGCCGAGGACAGTCTGCAATTGGGAACAGGCCACACTAGCGGGCTGGGTCTGCCCAACTTCAACCAAAGCTCCCTGCTGCGCGTGGGGCCTAGTGCAGAGATAACAGGTTGCCGGCAAATCACTTTCACTGCTCCGCAAATTGATTTTGACGGAAAAACCTACGCCTGGCAGTTCGGCGACGGCCAAACCTCCACGGAAGAAAACCCCGTGCACGTGTATGCGACGCCTGGCACTTATACCGTAACGCTGCGCATCTCAACCGAATGTTTCTGCCGCGAAAGCTCAGGCAGTATTCAAGTACCCGATCTGCCTGTACCGGGCACCATTGCTGGCCCCCAAACTGTGTGCGCGGGTAGTGCGCCGGGCGCTATTACCGCTACCGACGCGACCAGCGACGCCGGTCTGCCGATAACGTACCAATGGGAATCATCAACGGACAACATCACCTTCTCCCCAATCGGTGGCGCTACTGCGGCCAGCTACACGCCTCCAGCCAATTTGCCGGCTGGGACTACCTATTTCCGGCGGCGTGTGCAGCTGCTGCTGCCCAATGGCTCGGGCCCTTACTGCGAGCCTACCTATACGACCTCGGTAGCTGTTACCGTGCTACCAGCCCTGGTGGCTGGCACCATCGCCGCCGACCAAACTGTGTGCGCAGGTGGCACGCCCGCTGCCCTTACCAGCACCAGCGCAGCTACGGGCGGCACGGGCACGTTTACTTACCAATGGGAATCTTCTACTGACAACGGCACCACCTGGGCTCCGGTTGCCGGCGCTACCGGCGAAACGCTCACGCCCGGCCCGGCTACGCTTACTACTCTCTACCGCCGCCAGGCTATTTCCGGCCCCTGCAACGCGCCATCCAATACCATTACCATCACTGTAACGCCAGCGTTGGTGGCGGGTAGCATTGCGGCTGATCAGAGCATTTGCTCCGGCGCTACCCCGGCGCCGCTCACCAGCGTCGCACCGGCGACGGGTGGAGCGGGCTCCATTGCCTACCAATGGGAATCTTCCGCAGACAATACCGCTTGGACACCTATTCCGGGCGCTACTGGCGAAGCCTACGCACCGGGCGCTCTGACGGCCACTACTTATTTCCGTCGCCAAGCCAATACTGGGACGGCCTGCGCTCCGGCCGTGTCCAACGTGGTGACCATTACGGTTGCACCAGCACTTGTAGCTGGTACCATTGCCGCCGACCAGACGCTGTGTGCCGGTGCTACCCCCGCCCCCCTCTCAAGCACTACCGATGCTAGTGGCGGCGCGGGCGCAGTAAGTTACCAGTGGGAATCTTCGACGGACAACAACACTTGGGCGCTCATTATAGGTGCTACAAGTGCTACGTTTACGCCCGGCGTTCTGCCGGTTACCACGTATTTCCGCCGTCAGGCCACTTCTGCCTCTTGCGGACCAGTGGTGTCCAACGTGGTGACGCTGACCGTACTACCCGAGCTGGTAGCCGGTGGCATTGCCGCCAACCAAACCGTGTGCGCGGGTGGCACGCCTGCGCCGCTTACCAGCACCGCCGCTGCCACGGGCGGCACGGGCACGTTTACCTATCAGTGGGAATCTTCGACGGATAATACCACCTGGATTGCGGTTACCGGGGCCACTGCCGAGACATTTGCGCCGGGCGCCCTCACGGTTACTACCTCCTTCCGCCGCCAGGTAACAGCCGGAGCCTGCGGCCTGGTGGCGTCTAATGTGGTGACTATCACCGTAACGCCGGCCCTCGTGGCTGGTACCATTGCTGCCAGCCAGACGCTGTGCGCCGGCAGCACGCCGGCCCCGCTTACTAGCACGGGCGCAGCCACGGGTGGCACGGGCACGATAGAATACCAGTGGGAATCCTCGGCCGACAACACCACCTGGGCGCCTATCGGCGGGGCTACCGGCGCCACCTACGCGCCAGGCACTCTAGCTGCTACCACCTACTTCCGCCGCCGTGCCACCTCGGGGCCGTGTGGGCCAGTGGTGTCCAACGTGGTGACTATCACCGTAACGCCAACCCTCACGGCGGGTAGCATTGCTGCCGACCAAACTCTATGCCCCGGCGCTACGCCCACCCCGCTTATCAGCGCTACCGCCGCTAGTGGTGGCACGGGCACGTTTGCGTATCAGTGGGAATCGTCGGCTAACAACTCAACCTGGGCCGCTATTGCCGGCGCTACGGGCGAGACCTTTGCGCCAGGTCCACTCACAACCACCACCTACTTCCGCCGCCAGGCAACGTCGGGCACCTGCGCACCAGTAGTATCCAACGTAGTGACGCTGAGCGTGCTGCCGACGCTGACCGCGGGTAGCATCGCCGCCAACCAAACCATTTGTGCCAACGCTACCCCCGCCCCGCTCACTAGCACAGGTGCGGCCACGGGCGGTACGGGCACCTTCGCCTTCCAATGGGAAGCCTCAACCGACAACGTGAACTGGACGGCCATAGCCGGCGCCACGGGCGATACGTACGCGCCCGGCGCATTAACGGCTACCACCTACTTCCGCCGCCGGGTGACCTCTGGCACGGGCACTTGCTCCACGGTGGTGTCCAACGTGGTGGCCATCCAGGTGCAGCCTCTCGTGACGCCGACCGTTACCGTGGCCCCGCCGCCTGTACAGTGCCCCGGCACGCCACTCACTTTCACAGCGGTGCCCACCAACGCGGGTGCTGCGCCTACCTATCAGTGGTTTGTGAATAACGCACCTGTAGCCAGCGGCCCTACCTTCACCAGCAGCACCCTCGTCACGGGCGACCAGGTGCGGGTGGAGGTGACGCCCACCGCCGGGCTGTGCAGCACCGGACCCGCCGTGGCAACCGTTACGGTTACACGTACGCCTACCCCCACGCCTACCCTATCCATTGCCGCCCAGCCCGGCGGGCCGGTTTGCGTGGGCGAGCCCATCACGTTCAGCATTGCCAGTGTCACGGAGGCCGGCCCTACCCCCACATACCAGTGGCTGGTGGATGGCAACCCTGTAGCTGCGGGTCCGGTGTTCACCAGCAGCACATTGCGTGCGGGCCAGGTGGTTACACTGCGCCTGAGCACCACCAACAGCTGCGGCCAGCCCGTCGCGGTGACGTCTAACGGGGTACCGGTACAAATTCAGCCACCGGTGGATGTGGATGCCGGCCCCGACAAGGAGATTCTGGCGGGTAGCTCCGTAACGCTGGAAGGCCGCGCCGATGGCACCTACCCTGTCGCCTGGACGCCAGCAACCGGCCTCTTCATCTCACCTGCCGACCCGCTGCACCCCACAGCTTCGCCTACCGTCACTACGACCTATACGCTCTCGGCCGGCTCTGGTGGCTGTGCCGATTCGGATGAGGTAACCGTGACGGTGCGCCCGCCCATCCGTATTCCCAATGCCTTTACGCCCAACGGCGACGGCCGCGACGATACCTGGCAAATTGAGTTCATCGAACAGTTCCCCGACAACACCGTGACGGTGTACAACCGCTGGGGCACCAAGATTTTCTCCGCCGAAAACTACAGCCGCTCCAACGAGTGGCGCGGCGACATCAACGGCCAGCCCGCTCCGGTGGGCACCTACTACTACGTCGTGGTCACGAAGGGCCCGCTGGGTCGGTCGTACAGCGGCTCCATCACGATTTTGTATTGAGTTTGAGAGAAACAAGAACGTCATGCTGAGCGCAGCGGAGCGAAGTCGAAGCATCTCGCTCGCACCGTTGAGTTAGTTACGCAACATCAGCACGCGAGATGCTTCGACTCCGCTACGCTGCGCTCAGCATGACGTCCAACAACTCGCAACTCATAACTCCCACAGATATGAAAAGAGCTTTACTTCTATTGCTGTTTCCGCTGCTTGTGCTGGCTGCCATACCCGCGCTGGCCCAGCAGGAGGCCCAATACAGCCAGTACATGAACAACAATTACCTTCTCAACCCCGGCGCTACCGGAGTAGAAGATTACATCGATATCAAGGCCAGCTACCGCACGCAGTGGGTAGGGCTGGATGGAGCGCCCAAAACGTTCTACCTCAGCGGCAGCTCCTCGCTGGGCAAATGGCGCAGCACCAGCAAACGCACCCTCAACGACCGGCGCAGGCCCTTTCACGCCATTGGGGGTCTAGTGTACCGCGACGTGACCGGCCCTACCAGCCGCACTAGCGCCTACGCCTCCTACGCCTACAACCTGGTGCTGACGCCCAAGATCCGGGCGGCGCTGGGAGCATCCATCGGTATGCAGCAGTTTGCCGTGGATGGCAATCAGCTCCAGTTCTATGACCCCACCACCGTGGCCGCCAGCGCGGCCTCGCGGGTGCTCGATGGCTCGGTGGGCCTGTGGGTATACAGCTCCGATTTCTACGTGGGCGTATCCAGCACGCAGCTACTCGGCAACAAGCTCGACTTCTCCTACGGCCCCGACCAAGTGAGTGCCGGCGCGCCCGGCAACGCTCTGAAGCGGCACTACTTCTTCACGGGCGGGGTGCGGGTGCCGCTTAGCCAGGACTGGTCGCTGGTGCCCTCGGTGCTGGTGAAGACCGTGAATCCGGCCCCGCTTTCCGTCGACCTCAATGCCAAGCTCAAGTACCGCGACCTGCTGTGGGTAGGCGCCTCCTGGCGTGCCTTCGACTCAGTAATCGCGCTGGCAGGCCTCAGCTACGAGCAGTTCACTATCGGCTACTCCTACGACGCCGGCCTCTCCAAACTCAACAACTACCACTACGGCAGCCACGAAATCCTGCTGGGCCTGCGCCTGAAGAAGAAAGCGCAAGTGGTGTGTACGAATAGGTTCTGGTAGGGCTTGAGTAAACCAGATGTACTATCAGCCGCTATCTATATTACGTTGCTGGAGAAACATCTCCTTCCAGCACATCTCCTGACGTTTATTTCAATAGCCAGAGTAAGCTTGTAACATCGTTTAAAAAATAGTCTAAGCAATACAAAAATCTATTAATCAATTAATTATTTACTACATGTGTGATTTTTATTGAAAAAGCACTTGTAACGTTAATTAAAGGTCCGTTTACTAAATGTTATAAAGTCAGACACCATCTGGTTTTATCTATCCTTCTCTGCTTGTGTTAAGTCAGGTGCTTCAGACGCAGCCTGCAATCGTTGGCAAAGTTGATAAACATGCGTCCGCTGGTTGCGGCGAAAGTAAATATTACGCGTTATTCCTTTGCCGCTGAAGGAACGAATGAACGGGGTTACATCAAAGTCGCTGAAGCTTTGGCTAATTGTAAAGTTCGGCCAAACAATTTCTAGTTCCTGCCACCCACCGTGGTTACGATAAACGCGTTGAAGAGAGAGAAACACTCGTTGATGAAACGGGCGAATATGCTCACTCTCAAGAGCTTGATGATGACGATTAATGTATGACCACAAGTCAGTTGAGACAACCTCTTTCTTCAATCGGCAATCACCTAAATACAGGCGATATGTACGTCCTTGCAACTGCCAGAAGGCAAAGGTAGGCTCGGCACGCCTATCAGATTCACACGGGGTTTGCGAACGAGAGCGACAACCGATGCAGCCAGGTGTGTAGAAGCAAATGGCTTGTACTCCTTGCACTCGCAATAGAGCAAATAAGGTATCACGTCGTAATTGAGCAGGCGACTTGCTTTGCTGAGCCCAAGTAGGTGATCCGGCCCACCCGATGAGAAGTAGTATAAAGGCGAATAGGTTACAATACTTAATCATAAGAGACAAAGAAGCATACGCGAAATACAAGTGAACTCACATGCGGAGTAGGACGCCCTACAACACGTAGTTTGATTACATGCTAAAATACAATGCTAGACTTAGCAGTATTATGAGCACCGAATATATATTATTCCAAGACACCGGGTATAACTACGGTGGCTGTTGCAAAAAGCAATTGATTGCAAGTTAGTAAGTTGACAGCCTATGCTAGGCTTTCATCCCGTCGCGACAT
>NZ_JACSCY010000011.1 GCF_014333615.1 Hymenobacter citatus
CAAAGGTCCATAAAACAGAGGGCCCGCTGCATATATGCAGCGGGCCCTCTGTTTTATGGACCTTTGCAGTCTCAAGCACAAGTAGATATTCTATTTATTGTATTTAATCAATATTTATTATACACATTACATACATTTAAATATGTTTTTCATAAATAAAGTACAATTTATTATTCCAAAATATATAGATCTGCAATTTGAATCGCCCCTACGTAAAATAGGTTTCAATGGATTCATTCTATTCCCAAAATAAAAAACATGTATCCATAAAAGAGAAATTTTATGTTACTTATCATACAATAATTATAATTAACTGAATAAAATTGCATTATCGTAGTAGCCATATAAGCTTATGTTTAATTGACTCAGTTGGCAATCTGCGCTATCTACCGTGCTTTTAACTGTATTTATCGAAGACAGCATGCATTCAAATCCTTTACTGACATCATTTTACGAATAGATTATATCCATTTTTTTATTGAATTTTGTGTCATCAAAATAAATGGCACTTTTACTGTAAACCTCAGTCAATATGAAACTCAGCGCACACCCGTTTCATCCCATTTCGGGAGAACTATTATCAGTATATCGCGACGCCTATCTCCGTGGCGATTTGTCGACTGAAAACACTACGCTTGTTGATGCTTATATTAAAGCGAACAGCGTACATGCTGATGCTACCTTACGCCGCTTTTATGAAATGAAGCAGCAAGGTCACCAAGTGCAACCTGTAGGCTGGGTACAACGGCAGTTCGATCTGATCCGTACGGAGCCCCAACGTTTTCGTCGCCGTGCTGCCTCTATGTTAGTAGGTAGTGTGTTAGTGGGTGGCGCTGTATTCGCTAACTCTGGTCGCACAATCGAGAATGCCGCTATTGCACCCGTTACCGCAGTGGTATCTGAAACTTCGGTAGCAGAAGTTGCTTCAGCAGCTTCGATCAATGCAGCAACAGTAGTTGTACGCGGCCGCATCCTGGACGAGAACGGTCGCCCATTGATAGGAGCCACTGTTCTGCAGAAAGGCACAAGCCGGGGCGTAAGCACCGATGCACAAGGCAACTATTCGTTACGCGTTCCGGCTGGCCGCCCGACCACGTTACAATACGGCTATGCTGGTTACAGCGACGACGAAATTCAGGTAAAAGGCGGTACGGTAGAAAATATGACCCTCGTACCTAACATGGAAAAAGCGAAAAAGCCCAAGCGTCACTGGCTCTTCTTCTAACTGTTAGTACAAGAGTATGCGGCAGTAGTGCACAGAGCGTACCACTCTTCTATTGATTACAGATACTTGACTGTAGTATATAAGTCGCTCTATGAAGTGGCTTATATACTACAATTCAAAGGAATATTTTACTGCTCCTTATATCACCGCATATTTTTCGCTCATGGGAATCAGTAATTGTATTTTTGGCATTCTATTTGGCCTGTAATTATCATGAAAGCTTATTGAACAGGACAAACAAAAGACACTAGCCATAGCTCTTTTATCTGTTCAATTGGCTGTCAACTGCTGTAATTAGGGAGTTATTTACTCCCCTGGGTTTAGCAGTTCACTTCACTGATATTCTTACTACCTCTACCTGTTGGAACCAAGTAGAGTACTACTCAAATGAGAATTCCATTCCTGCAAAAAGTTGCTGTTCGAAAAATTACGAGTGATGTCACTGGCGCCTCTCGCGAACGGGCAACTGAGATACTAGAAGGAATACTACAGGAATTACCCGAACTGCTTCTCGCTACCATTGTCGATCTGAATTCTGGACGGTTATTGGCGGCTTACACCAAACAGGCCCAATCAGACCCTTATAAGGTAACCACATATGCGGTTGCCACAGCGCGGCAGCTAGCACGCCTACCGGCCCAGCCAGGGTTGGCTACGCAGCAATTGCAAGATCTGGTGCTGGTGCTAGACGAACAACTCTATGTGCTTCGTCTGACGGCAGACCAACAGTGGGGTTGCTTACTCCTTGTGTACACGCACGATACCAACTTGGCTTTGGCACGCGAAGTACTACGCAAGCACTCCGGTCAGTAAACTACGTCTCACTTTGTTTTCTCACTTTCATATTTACCTATTGCCATGAGCGTTACTGTTGCTCCTAACCAAACGGTTCAAGAAATTTTAAAAGAATTGCCCTCGCTGGTAGCGGTGGCGGTAGTTGAAACCGAAACGGGTATGCCTCTGGCTGCTCACTCGAACGTAGCCAGCTTCGATATCGAAACGGCTGCTGCTTACAATACAGAGGTAGTAAAGCAGAAGCTGAAGGCTATTTCGGCCCTAAAGCTGAACCAGACTATCCAAGACATCCTGCTGACGCTGACGGACCAACTGCACTTGTTGAAATTGTCGCCTAACGGCAGCAAGTTTATCTATCTGGCTGTGAACTCTCGCGACACTAATTTGGCTGTTGCCCGTCAGGTACTGAAAGCACATACCGACGTATTGAGCTAATACGTTGCTTATGGCAAAAAGGCCCTGATACCGATGCACGGTACCAGGGCTTTTTGTTATGCGCATGTGGCAGTAGAAATGCGCTTACTACTCAAATTTATATTTATGAAACTACTGGTGAGCTGATTGCCAGGCTTGTACCCGCGTTTGTGCATTTCGTCGCAGGTTTACGTAATACAAGCCGTAATCCACCAAGTGAAAGGAATAGTGCAGTTGGTGGTGGCCAAAAATACGGACCCGTGTGTAGCCGCTGGCATCTGGGTCATGGAGCCAGACGAGGCCATTGTGCACTTTGGCATCTACCACACTGCGGTCGATACGGTTGAAGGACTGGGGCACACTACCTTGGTTGAGCGTTGCGGGCGCGTGCGTAGTGTCAGAGGTCCAAGTAAGCGGGTTTACGGCGACACCGCCTTCGAAACGTGGAAACGGTTTTTGCCAGTTCACGGCATTCCAACTTACGTAGCAGCCCGTTTGGGTGGAGTCGGTGCACGGTTGCAGCACTTGGTACGTAGTAGCAGGCACTTTGTAGCCAATGAGGTAGGCCGCTACCAACCGGCGGCGCAGGGCTGGGTCCTGATCAAAAAACTCGCGCAACAAACGGGTAGCCAGGACAGTGCCTTGGCTATGACTGGCCAAAATAATCGGCCGGTTTTGGTTGTAGTGAGTTAGATAGTACGTGAAAGCAGCCTTCACGTCGGTATACGCTAAATCCAGCGCTTTGTCTCCGTTGTGCTTTCGCTTGTTCTCAAAAAAGGCATACAACGTAGCTTGCCGGTAGCGGGGAGCGTAGATCCGCCCCGCCGCATTGAATACGCTGGCTTGCTTACGGATTACTTCCCGGTCGGTAATCTTATTCACCAACTCGTCATCCAACGCGGCATTCCAGGTTTTGCGCCGATAATACGTCGTGGGATGCACAAAGAATACATCGGCGCTGGCGTTTTGCTGCTGGTCGCGTAGGTTGGAACCATAGGGTACGGTATCGGCCGAGTCGAGGCGGGTAGGCAGAGCCGCCCAGTTGACCGTATTGCTATAATCGGGAGCAGAGGGAGGCGTTTCTTTACTGATTGGATGCCCCGGCTTCAGTAGCTTCAAACAAGATGAAAGCAAGCTTAGCAGCAACAGTAAGCCTACCTTACTTGCCCAGCGCAGGTTTTTGTAGACTTTCATAGGCAGGCAAGTAGCATGGGGCTACTCCGTAAACTTATTCTCAAGTAACCGCTCCTGACGCAAATACACGATCTTATAATCCGGGTCGAAGCGTACGCGCACTTGCGCTTTCGTTTGCTGGTGCTGCTGGCGCGACTGCCGGAAAGCAGTGCTAGTTTCGAGGTAGGTAGCGGTGCGGGTGCCATCTTCGGCGGCGGGCTCTACTTTCAGGCTACCTGGTACCACCTGCGTTTGCTCGTCCGTGAATTCCGGAAAATGCGATGTGGTGAGGTCGGCGCTGATAGCCTCGGGCGTGGTATTTTGCAGGGTGTAGAACCGTTCTACACTCGGAGCAAAATGGTCATCGGCGCTAAACGGCGCGGCTTGTAAATCTGTATAATAAGCAGCGAGTGCCTGTTGCACGCGGGTACGCACCGCTTTTTCATCGGCGGCAGAAGGGGTTAGTACAGTGGCAGTCACTGCCGAATCGGTGGTTGGACCAGGAGCTGTGGGTAGCACTGCTGGCGCTACTCGTACGGTTTCGGGGGCAGCTACAGGTGGCAGCTCTATCTGCTCGGCCTGAGGGCCTACTTCCGGCTGCACGGCTACCGTATCGGCGGCGGTTTGGGAGGTACTAGTCAGGCGCTCCGACTCGCGCCCGCCAAACACGAGGTAGGCCATCAAGCCCAAGAGCAGCACAATGCCCCCCACAATTAGAATAATGCCCAAGGGACTACGCGACTCGGCCTCACTGGGCACGGGTCCCACACCGGGTGCCAGCGGATCGAGCCCAGCCGACGTGGGCTCTGGGTCAGGAGTAGCGGGGGTAGGCAGTGGTACTGCCGGCCCCGCAGCCGCGCCCGACGCCAAGTACGGCGGCTGAGCAGTTGGCGCGTGAGGCTCTGGCTCGGTAGTGGGCTCCACGGATGGCGTACCGGGTAGGGGTAGACCTTCGCGGTGGACTCCTTGATTGAAAACCAGTTTGGTTTTCAGCGCTTCAAACTCCTGAGGCGTGATGGCACCGGCATCCAGCCATTCCTTGAGCTGACGGAGTGTATCGAGCGGCGAGGGGTCTTTTTCCATAGAACACAGTACGAAAAACTATTCGTGACGGCTACGCTAACAGCTATTTACGGTCGAGGGCTGATAATTGGTCGCGGCGGCGCTGCACGCGCTCTT
The DNA here is from genome assembly GCF_014333615.1 of Hymenobacter citatus. GTDB lineage: Bacteria > Bacteroidota > Bacteroidia > Cytophagales > Hymenobacteraceae > Hymenobacter > Hymenobacter citatus. The sequence continues at coordinate 4,787 of NZ_JACSCY010000011.1, forward strand.
TGTATAGCTTCAATTCTTGGGTATTGCGTACGAGCTTCACTGAGTCCTGACGGGCTTGCAGCACGTTGGCTTCGTTTTGCTTTTGCAGGGTAGCAATCTTGAGTAGGTTGGCGGCCGTATTGGTTTGCAGATTGGTCACGTCTTTGGCGAGACGTTCTTTTTCCTTCTCAGATGTGCGCAGCTGCTCTTCTGCGGCCACTAATTGCTCGCGGTAGGCTTTCTGCCGGGCAGCGGCGGCAAAGCTCTGCGCGATGTTGCGCAACGCCGCGTACTCGCTGGGTGTACCAGTGGCGCTGAGGTAGGAAGTCTTATCGAAAGCGGCGTACACGGTCAGCTCGGCTGTGGAATCGGTAGGCGCTATAATAGTGGAGTAAAAGTTCAGCAACTTACCCGACACGCTTGACACGGGCACTTGCTGCGCCTCCAACACATCCTTTTTCCCTACCCCCAACATACCATTCCCCTTCAATCGGATGTTGTAGGTGTCTTTCAACCAGGATTGCCAAAAGTCGCGCAGCCATTGCGCCGAGCCGTCGGTCTGTACCTGCACTGCGTCGTGCTCCTGGCGGTCTACGCTTACAGAGCCGTTGCGCGCTTCGTAGAGTTGGGCAGCGGCAGACCGGGGTAGCGTCATCAGAAGGCTACCGAGCAATAGCAGGTTGATAGCGGGCTTTCTAAAAGTCATGCAAAGGCTGTTTTCAGTTTCCAACGCCTACAGGTCGTGCCGATCGAAGGCCGCCTGCAAATCGGTGCGCATGCCTGCGAAACGGGCAATAGCAGCTTGCAGAAACTCTTGGTCAAGTAGGGCGTGCACGTCGTCCTCGCTGGTGATATCCATTTCGCTCACCTTATAGGTTTGCTCAAACATGCCTTTTTCCAGCTTAATCAAGTACTTGCCATTCCAGGCAAAGAGCGTGATTTTGACTTCGGGGTGCGGAACGACGGCGAGTTGGCGCATAACAGGTAGCGTAAATGAGGCGCGAAGATACACAGTGTACCTCAAGGCTAGTAAAAGCCCGTCTATAACGGCCTACGGACATAGTGCGTATAGAAAAAGTGTTCGTTCACCTTTCATCTAACGCACCTTACATCATGCCACAAGGAGATAAATCGGCCTATACCGACAAGCAAAAGCGGCAGGCCGAACACATTGAAGAAAGCTACGAGAAACGCGGCGTATCGGAAGAAGAAGCCGAAAAACGTGCCTGGGCCACTGTGAATAAGCAGGACGGCGGCGGCAAAAAAAGTGGCTCCGGCCGAAAAAAGCCCGAGTAAGCTCGACATTTCACAGGTATACAACACGACCGCCCTACCATGTAGTAGGGCGGTCGTGTTGTATACCTGTTGCGGTTCTAAGGGCTGTATCCTTAGCACTAGCTGTAGCTAAGGATACAGCCTCTCTACGCAGGCTTCGTTTCCGCCGCAACGTCTGCCTGCACAATTTTTTCGGTCACCTGCTCAGGCGTTTCATCCGAACGCAGCTCAATGCGTAGGCCATATGCTGGCTTCTCCAATGTTTCCAACTGCGAGTCTAGCATATCAACGGCCATGTAGTGGCCTTTGCGGTGCTCGATTCGGTCGCTTAGTAGCTCGCGGGAGCCATCCAGGAATACCCAACGCAGGGGTTGGCGGGCACCGCCCTGCAACGTTTGGCGGTAAGCTTCTTTCAGCGCAGAGCATGCTAACACGGCACCACCGGTGGTTTCCCACTTGGTAATAGCCTTGGCCATATCGGCTAGCCAGCCAGCTCGGTCATCGTCGTCGAGCGGGATGCCGTTGCTCATCTTTTCGATGTTGGCGGCAGGGTGAAAATCATCGGCATCGTGAAAAGGCAACTCCAACCGCTCGGCCAACAACTTGCCCACCGTGGTTTTACCGCTACCCGACACGCCCATCACAATGTAGATTGAACTGAATTGCATGCAGGAAAGTACTAAGAAAAGAGTGTCTCCGGCTATACGGAATACACAAGCTTTAGGAGAACAACGCACAAAATCACTCGGTTGTCAACAGCACTGGATTGGGCATTGGTTGCTTTTGTTGCCGGAGCGCTAACAGCAACCCCAGCAACACTATAGCGCAGAGCAACCCCAGCACCGGTGCCGAAGCTAGATGCAGTGCCCAGCCAGTGAGGTACGACCCCACTACCCCCGACAGGTTGACGAGGGCCATGTAGGTGGTGAACTGCGAGCCTTCTATCTGGGGTCGGCACAAGGCCATGAGCAGCGGCATGGCGGCCACGCTGATACTAGGGTCAGCCATATTCCAGATCAGCAGCCCCATGGTGGCAAAAGCTGGATAGGACCAGAAATAGCTCAGCCCGCAAAATAGCAGCAGAAAAGTACCCAGTGCCAACAGTACCCGGCGCTGGAGCACGGCCGCCCCAATACGATCGGCTAGCACGCCGCCGCTGGTGATGAGCAGCAGGGTAACTATACTGCCCCAGCTACCTTGCAACACCGATACGGCCGCATCGGACCAGTGCAGGGTGTGGATGAGGTGGTAGTTGTAGGCCCAGCCAAAAATGCTGGCGCAGAGGTAGGCTCCCGCAATAATGCCAAACAGGCGCAGCGAGTGCGGCTCCCGCACAGCGCGCCACAGCTCCGCAAATAGCCAGGCTACCGACGGGTTATCGGTATTGGACTGGGTAGGCGCCGCGCGCCGCGCGCCGAAGCGGGGAATCAGCTGGTCGTTGTGGTCGAGACGGATAAAGAACGTGAGTACCGTGAACAGCAGCAACGTAACCGACTGCGCCAGTGCCGCCCAGAAAAACCCGTAGCGGTGCAGCACAGTAGAAAGCGCCGCTGCGCCCAAGGACGACCCTAATAGAAAGCCTCCGCGCATGAAGGCATTGACCCTACCCCGCTCGACCTCGGGCACCACCGAAATGGCAATGGCATCAACGCTGGCATCCTGAATAGACGCAAAAATGCTGTGCAGGCAGAACAGCCCACCTAGCAGTGGCAACTGCGCCGCGGGCTGCCGCACCGTCAGCAAGCCCAACGAGGCCAAAAAAGCCACAAATTGCGTGAGCACCACCCACTGCTTACGGTGCCCTATAACGGAGTATTGGTATTTATCGATGAGTGGCCCCCATACAAACTGAATGGTCCAGGGAAGGCCTATAATGGCACCAAACGAGGCTACCGTTTCGGCGCTTAGCCCCCTACCTATCAGGTAATTCACCACGGCCGTGAGGCCAAAGCCCGCCGGGATGCCCTGCATCACATACAGGTAGAAAAAAGTAAAATACCGCAGACCCGCGCTTTCGCGGAGAACCAGATGCTTCACAGAGTCTTTTGCAGAGGGTAAGCTCCGGAAGGTACTCTAAATTGGTTTAGCTCCCGACCATTGCCGGAGTCTTTTTAGAAACGTTTCCCTCTTCCTCGGCCAATACCTGCTCGGTGGTGCGGCCAATGTCGCTGCTGACTTTCTGCAGGAATTCCAGCTGATCGAGCAGTAGCCGGTCGTCGGCGGTGAGGGTGGCGGGGGCCAGAGCTACTGGGCCGGGAGCGGCGGCTGGGGTAGGCGCAACGGCAACAGAAGCAGCCGGCTCCAGTTGCTGCGCGCTCCGTTGCAGCGCCGACAAGGCCTGCTTCACCGGCCGCAGGCCGTCGCGGGCGTGCTGCGGCACCCCGTTTTCCAGCGAGGCTGCCACTGTGGCCATGTTGGACGACAGGATATGGTTGAGCACTACAAAGCGGTGCACGTCGGAGTTGTGGCGCTGCTTGCTCTTGGGCTCGGAGAGCATTCGTTGGAAGGCGGCACCTAAGTTGGCCGAGCTGATATACACGTCTTTGCGCGCCAGCTTGTAGTCGGTGAGGGAAGGCGGCTGACCGCTCAGGCGTTGGGCAATCTGTTGCAGGTAGATCATATTGGCTTGCAACACAGCGCGCATGTAGGTACGCAATTGCTGCGACTCCCAATTGGGAAACAGTAGGTAGGAAGCAGCCAGCGCAATAGCACAGCCCACGGCTGTATCCGTTACGCGCTCCTCAATCACATTGAAGTAAGCCAGCCCCAGGAAGCTGAAAAGAATAAGCAGGTAGGGCGTCAGGAAAATAACCATCACCACGTAGTTGCGGCGCTGAAAGCTGTAGGCCGTGAGCATGAACACCACCAACAGCCCAAACTGCACCCGCGGATGGGTAGGCAGCAGTAGCAACACTGCAATGCCAATTGCGCCTCCCACGACTGTACCCAGGATACGTTGGTAGTTGCGCTGCTTGGTCAGGCTGAAGGATGGCTTGAGCATGAGCGTACTAGTCATCAGCACCCAGTAGCTATGGTGGCCGGTGAAGAACAGCTTGGAAACCAGCAGGCCGAATACGCAGGCCAGCATGACACGAGCGGCGTGGCGAAAGTGCGATGAGCTGAGCGTGAGGTTGTCGCGCAAGGCCTCCCAGCTGAAGCGCAACGGCGACACAAAACGGGCGTATTCGCGGGCGTTGGCGGCCTGTGCTACTCTAGGTATCGTGGCATCGGCGTGGAAATATTTCACAATATCCTTCACACGTTGCGTGAGGTTGCGCAAGCTCACCAGCACCTTCTTGAGCACCAGCGTATTGCCTACCTGCTCGTCGACGGCCAGAGCATCAATGCGCGTTTTGAGTTGCTCCAGTTGGGCCGTGAGGTCGGTGGTGCCGCGGTGAGTACGGTTGGTTTGGATGGCAAAGCTGATGGCATCCAGCTCGTCGGCCAGGCGCTCAATCACCACCGCTATTTCCTCCAGAATCCCCGTAGGACCGAATTTTTCCCGAATGGCAGCATTATCGAAATACGTGGCCGTGATGTGGTCGTAGAGGTCCACCATGTCCACGAAGGTGAGCACCAAACGGCGGCTTGTGCGCGTCGACTCCTGCACCAGCCGGCGGGTTTTGAACATGATTTCGCGAGTGGCGTCCTGCTTTTCACTCACCGTCACTTGCTGCGCTACCAGGCGGCGGTAGTCGTCATCCAGATTAGTAGTGGTGCGGTAAAACTCGGCCTTGATGCGCAGGAAATCGGCCACGGCGTGTATGTTCTCACCCAGCGCCTGTTGGGCGGCACGGTAGGGTAGCACCCGAAAAAAGGCCAGCGCCAGCGCCATATACCACAGGCCACCAGCCAGCACCAGCAGGGCATTGGGCAGCACCTGGGCCGGCGCCAGGGGCTTGTCCATCTGCAAGATCATGAGCAGCAGCGCAGCCGTACCCACGGCGCCGGCGCGGGCGCCATATACCAGCAGCATCGAAAAAAAGAAGCTTAGCACGGTGATTTCTACGCCCAGCGCTACCGGATGCAGGCGGGCAAAGCCGGTGAGCAGGGTAGTCACGAATATGAACAGCGCGCCATAAAGCATGCCGTTGCGCTTGTGCTTCACGGGACCAGGCGTATCCGTCACGCTCACGCCTACCGCACCCAGCGAAAGCGTCATGCCCATTTCAAGATTACCCAAAAGTGAGCACACCAGCGCCGGCGTAAGGATGCCTACAGTGGTGCGTAATCCATCAGAGAAATCCTGGCTGGCGAAGAAGTATTGCAGATTGCGAAAAAAGGTAGCCATAGAGCGGTAGCACAAGCAGCGCGTTGCCTATACGCAACGGTGACCTGCAAAGTCGGGGCCTAAAAGCAAAACGTCATGCCGCGGCGTGCAGCATGACGTTTTTGGAGTGTATAAAAGGTGAAGTCGTGAAGTTGTGAGTGAAAAGACGCCTGCAATACGGAGCATTCACAGACGCACAACTTCACCTTTTCACAACTCAATACAAGATATCGTTCACGGGCTCAATCTTCGACGGCATGTTGGTTTCGCCCAGCAGTTGGCGCAGGTCGATTTCGATGTTGCGGCAGATGGCCGTCATCGGCACGTCGTTCATCTCGTTTTCGAAGGGGTCTTCACTGTGGTGCCCTACCCACTCGATGGTATAGTACACCCACGACACCAACACCGAAAACGGCACTGTGAGCCAGAAGTGGCTCGGCCCCATTTTCTCAAACTCACCAATGAGCCCCAGTGGCAGCAGCAACGCAAACAGCCACACAAACACTGCGCTGAAGTAGGCGTACTGGCGCGGAAAAGGCGTGTTCTTGATTCGCTCGCAGCCGCCTTGCAGGTTGAACAGCTCTTCTATCACCCGCATCATGGTCACGTGCTGAAAATCGTTGAGCAGGCCGCGGCTTTCGCGCAGCACGCGCATCTCGGCAGCCTGCGCCCGCAGGATATGCGTAGGCGGGTTGGAAAGCCCGCGCATCTGCTCCGACTCGGCGGGCTCCAGAAACGGCGCTACGGCCTCATCCCATAGCTCGGGTTGGCGGCGTAAGTTCAGACGCACGGCGTTTATCCAGGCAATCTGGCGGTATACCAGGCGCCGGTGGCGTATAGTCAGCTCCTGCGCCGAAGCAGGCGACGCCTGCACATCAGGCGCATCAACCACCGACGTGACGAACTCCAGCGCCTCAATGGCCCAGGTACGGCTGTAGTTCACAATGCCGCCCCACAGCTTGCGCCCTTCCCAGAAACGGTCGTAGGAGCCGTTGTTTTTGAAGCCCACGTAGAACGCCACCGCCACCCCCAGCGTACCTACCGGCTGCCACGGAATATCCAGGGACCGGAAGCCCAGCGGCCCGTAGAGGTAGCAGACAACGATATCGTAAATAGTAAAGAACAACAGGCTTGGCCAAGCATATTTCCAAATGACGCGCCAGCGCAGATTTTCACGAATGTACATAGGAGGGGATAGTGCTGCTTAAAGGCGAAGCAGGTAGTAGAAGCCTTCTTGCCGAGGTGCGATGATTTAGTGGTAGAAAACATATTTGCAACACTCGCACAATTGTCTTCTACCCGTACTGCTCCCGAAAGTTGCACCTATAAAAGCAAACCACACCATCCTGCCACGCAGATTAAAACGATTTAATCTTCTGATTAAAAAACCTTTAATCCTCTATTTCTCCTTCTCAATAGCTATACCCATGAGCTGCATGAGCTTACTAGCGTTGAAGGCCCGGCATACCCCCGGCGTCAATTGGTAATCGAAGCGAATCTCGTCGCCCTCGATGGTGCTGTTGAAGCTGAAGTTCTGCACGGCGCCGGGTAGCTCATCGGCCAGGGCGGCTAACTCTAAGTCGTGGGTGCTGATGAGGCCGCTGGCCCGGCGTTGGTGCAGCTGATGAATGAGGGCATGCGCGCCCCGGTGCCGGTCTAGTGAGTTGGTGCCACGCAAGATTTCATCGAGCAGGTAAAACACGGGTTGGCCGGTGCTGGTCAGCTCTAGCAACAGGCGCAGGCGTTTCAGCTCGGCGTAGAAAGAGGAGGTGCTTTCGGCTAGATTGTCTTGGGTGCGCATGGCCGTATATACCTGGGCCGGGCTTAGACGCATGCTGGCAGCGCACACCACGGCGCCGGCCTGGGCCAGCACCATATTCACCCCCACCGTGCGCAGAAAGGTGCTCTTGCCCGACATGTTGGAGCCGGTAATTACAGCCGTGTGCCCTACCCCCTTCATACTGAAATCATTCGTGATGCGCTGGCGCGAGAAGATGAGCGGGTGGCCCAGCTGCGTGGCCGTGCATTCCAACTCGGTCGGGCTTAGTTCGGGCACTATATAGGTAGGGTTGGCGAAGGCGAAACCTGCCAGGCTCACCAGTGCCTCCAGCTCGGCGCTGGCTTCTAGCACCGCATCGAGGTTGGTACCAGCTTGCGCTTTCCAGCTTTCCAGCCGCCACATGCACTGCAAATCCCAGGCAAATAGGCTATTCATAAACAGGTTGCCGAAGGGCGTTTGCCGGGCCGAGAACAGCCCCGCGATGCGCGCCAGCTGCCCAATCTGCACCGAGGCAGCAGTGCCACCGGCATGTAGAGTAGCGTGCAGTGCCCGCAGCCGGGGCGCCTGCCAAGTGCGTTGCTCAAATAGCGGCAGTTGGTCGCGGGTGGCGCGCAGGGCGTCGCGCACGGTGGCGCTGTGCTGGTAATAGTCGTCGCGGGCAGCGCGAAACTGCGCGTTCAGCAAACTGATGAGGCCGATAACGACTACCGGCGGCCAGATTGTCCAGTAATCTAGCAGCCAGCCGGCCACGCTACCTATGGCCAGTATGGGCAGCACTATCAGCAAGGGCTTCAACCAGCCTTTACCACTGAAGAAATCAGGCTGCCGGAGCCAGGCCGTGAAGGTGCGCGGGTCGGACTCTTGCTGGGGGAAGTGGCGTGCCCGCGCCTGCCACGTCTGCTGCCACGCCACATCGGGTGTCAGTTCGGCCACTGCTTCTTGCCTACCCACCACGGTAGCGGCCGGCGCGGGTGCAAGCAGCCAGTTGGCCAGCCAGTCGTGACCCAGGCGGGAGGTAGTGCGGTTGAGCAGCTGGTAGAGCGAGTGCGGGCCAAACACGTCGAGGTCGGCGGCGTAGGGATGCGTGGCGTCAAGGTAGCCCAGGCCGGCATCGAACTGCGTGAGCTTGCCCTCGAGTCGGGCCAGCTCGTGGCGGTTGAGCTGGGCCAGCAAGCGGTGCTGCTCGCGCTGGTAGCCTACCGTATCGTGCCAGCGCACCAGGACCAGAAATACCAGATACAGTGCAAATAGTACCGCCAACGCCGCCACCAGTCTTCCCTCAGACAGGAAGTAATAGGCTCCTACCCCCGCGGCCGCAAAGGCCGCTACCCGCACCCAGGCCACTACCCGGTGCCGACCGGCAAAGTAGGACTCACGAGCGGCGTGGGTGGCCACGTTCTCGGTAAACACATCAATGGGGGCAACAGTAAGCGGGCGGAAGCGGGTTTCGGGCACGGTAATGGGAACAGGTTTTGTTCAAAGATACAGGGTGCGCCGTACCGGATGGCTGGTGCGGTTGTTGTCCCGGCTTACTCAGTTCTCACTGCTTGTCTCATGCCCCGCCTCCTACCCCGCCTTGCTTTTTTATTCGCGCTCAGCACCGCCAGCCTCACGGCTCAAGCACAACAAAAGCTGAAATACCCGAAAGCCGATCCGCAGGAAATATATACTGAGGTGGAGAAACCCGCCATTCCGGCTGGAGGTGTGGAGGCCTACGCGCAGTACCTAGCCGAGCATCAGCAGTACCCTACCCAGGCCTTACAGGCCGGCAAGCAGGGCACGGTGCCCGTATCGTTTGTGATTGAAAAAACGGGTAGCGTCTCGCAGGTGAAGGTAGAGAAACCTGTAGATCCGGCCCTGGATGCCGAAGCCATTCGGCTGATTGCCGCCGCCCCGCGCTGGACGCCCGCCGAGCACAAGGGTCAGAAGGTACGGCAGCGCGTCACGGTACCTGTCACGTTTCAGATTCCGGCAGATGCAGCTGGCGCCGCTCCTACCCCCAATCCCAACGGCGGCCCCATCACCGTGAAGCCCGACTCGCCGGCCCGGCCCGTGGGCGGCACCGACGCTTTTTTTGACTGGGTGCAACAAAACCAGCGTTACCCCGCCCTGGCCCGGCAGCGTAAGATTCAGGGTAGGGTGATGGTGGAGTTCCTAATTCAGCCCGACGGCTCGCTTACTGATGTGAAGGTGCCTAAGCGCCTGGGCTCGGGACTAGACGAGGAAGCTATGCGGCTGATTAAAGCCGCACCGAAATGGGAGCCGGCCCGGTTTCAGGGAAAGCCTGTGCGGCAAAAAATGGTGCTGCCCATAGTATTTCAGCTGTAGGCGCAACCAGAAGGGGTGTTCGGTGGTTGCTATCTAACCGCCGCGCTTCATTGCGGTGGGCGCTGCCTGCTATGCACCCGGCGGCGCTTTTGCCCCGCTGTTGTATGCTGACGACCCTCCCCTTGCTCGCCGCACCGCCCGTTGCGCCGGGCCTCCCTACCCCCAGCCCCGACCCTACCCTCATCTGGCCCTACCAGGCGCACTTCCGCCAGGCAGCTCAAACCATGGCCGATGGCGTTTTTGACGCGCTAGACGAAGACTTACAGCCGCGCGTGCAGCTCCTGGCTGTACCAGCCATCGACAACGCTGCCGGGCTGGCCTCGCTGCTCGGCTCTGATACCTCGGAGTACGACCCAACGACTTTTGCCGATGTGCATACGCGCTGCCAGCACCTGCACGACCGAGGCAACTGGATTCTGACCGAGCGCACCGAGCAGACGCCCGAGGAACCGGTACGGCGGCGCTACGAAGGCTATGTGCTGCGCCTCGCTATTCAGGAAATTCTGGACGAGCATGATAAAGCACACCACACCAGGGCGTCTTTTGCTGGCTGGCCAGTGCTCATCAATGAGTTTCATGTGGTGCCGGTGCTCCAACTCAACCGCAAAACGGTGCGTCGCCACCCTACCCTTCGCCCCGACCGATTCTACACCACCGGTCGGCCGGTGGTACCATCACTGATTCAGGCGGCTATTATTCGCTTCCATGAGGAGTGCGCCAAGTCTTTAAGTGAGCCGGAGCCTGGCGCTGGTCTACTGGTGCGCCCCCGCGAAACCGATGAGTTGGTGCGCGCCGCTGGCACGCTATTCATGCAAACGCCTGCCCAGGATCTGGGCATCAGCAAGGCCGAAGCCAAGCTGTATGCTACCCTCAACACCATCTCCTCGCTCCGCTACGAAGGCATGGAGGGGGTAGGCAAAATGATGTTGGCAGCTCGGCATCACCCCAACCTGGAAGAGGTGTTTGCCCTCACCTGCCCTACCCCACTCAGCGACTACCGGGCCGTGCGCAAGCTGCTGGAAATGACTACCCCAGACGTGAGCCTGCTCGCCGACGGCGAAAACGTGTACGCACTGGGCCGGCAAATTGGCCAGTACGACGCCTCCCGCGAAGATCTGTTCGTTATTAGCTTCGTGACGCATTATGCCTGGGAGTTTCAGCACGCCGGTAAGGTGCTGATGCGCACGCACTACGGGCAGCCCAGCCTGGCGCGGGCGCGCCTCAACCGCAGCAGCTTCCGTAAAGAGCTGCGCCGCACCTTCGACCTCACTAACCCCGAGAAGGTAGAGCGCCTGTGGGAGGTGGCCGCCGAAGCCAGCCGCCAGAAGCACGGCACGCTGCTCGTCATCACTACCGAAGCCCTGGCCGAAGCCGACCGCCTGAAGCTGCAATGCACGCTCATCGAGCCGGTGCCGCTTACGCCCCTCATCACCCGCCTCGTCACGGCCATCGACGGCGCCGTACTCCTCGACCCCGATTCTTACTGCTACTCCATTGGCGTGATTCTGGACGGTACAGCCACCGGACGCGGCAACAGCACCCGCGGCGCCCGCTACAACTCCGCCATTCGCTACGTGCAAAGCTCCCCCTACCCCTGCATGGCTATTGTAGTGAGCGAGGATGGTTTAGTGGATGTGTTGACGAAGGAGAGTTTAGAGGAGGAATAGTGAAGTGGTGGGGTTGTGAAATGGTGAATTAAAAAAGCGTCTGTCATCCTGAGCAGAGCGAAGGACCTTATGTCAGTTGAACGACCATCGTAACAATGACTCGTTCTGGCGTGATAAGGTCCTTCGCTACGCTCAGGATGACAGACGCTTTTTTAATTCACCATTTCACCTTTTATCCCTTCATCGGCTTGATAGTCTGAATGCTGCCATCGGCGTTGCGCTTCAGCTCGGTTACTTTCACGTTGCGCAGCCAGGTTTTGTTGGAGAGCTGAGTATCGTGGTAGAAAATGTACCACTTACCATCTTTTTCGATGATGGAGTGGTGGGTGGTCCAGCCTTGTACCGGCTCCATAATCACACCCTGGTAGGTGAAGGGGCCCGTGGGCGAATCGCCAGTGGCGTATACCAGCAGGTGCGTATCGCCGGTGGAGTACGACAGGTAATACTTGCCGTTGTACTTATGCATCCAGATGCCCTCGAAGAAGCGCTTCTCGTTGTCGCCAGCCAGTAGCGGCTTGCCGTCTTTGCCTAGAATTTGGATTTCCTTTACCGGACCGGCAAACTCTTTCATATCGGCGCTCATAGCGGCCACGCGGGGGCCAATAGCCACTTCTTGCGCGGGCTGGCTCGGCGCTACCGTCGAGTCGTACTGCGCAGTGCGCCAGCGCTGGAGCTGCCCGCCCCAAATACCACCAAAGTACATGTACGCCTTGCCATCGGTGTCCGTAAATACAGCCGGGTCGATACTGTAGCTGCCTTTGATGGGCTGTGGCTCGGCCTTAAATGGACCAGTGGGTGAGGTGCTGGTGGCTACTCCAATACGGAAAATATCCTGCTTGTCCTTCACCGGGAAGTACAAGTAGTAAGTGCCGTTTTTGAAGGCCGCATCGGGTGCCCATAGCTGGCGCTTAGCCCACGGAATATCCTTGACGTCGAGGGCCACGCCGTGGTCGGTCACCTTCCCGCCCACGCTGTCCATCGACAGAATGTGGTAGTCGCGCATGGCGAAATGGTCGCCATTGTCGTTTTCCGGCATCCCCGTTTCAATATCATGCGAGGGATACACGTAAATTTTGCCGTTGAACACGTGCGCCGACGGGTCGGCCGTATAAATGTCGCGCACCAGCGGCTGGGTCAGGTACTTGGTCGAGTCGGTAGAGGCCGTCGTGGTGGTAGCAGCAGCGGTTTCGGGCTGCTTGGTACTGTTCGAGTCGCAGGCAGCTAGGCCAAGTACGGCACCTAGCAGCAAGTAGGAATGAGAGAAACGCATAGAGAGCAATAGAGGTGGAAAGCAGCAAATACGCAGAAACCGCGCAGCTTTACTACCCCTCCCTACCCTTGCAAGGCATCATAACCTATCGGTATCGTTTGCCTCCCCACATTTTTTTACCAATAGCTATTTCGCCCGGAATGACCACCGCACCCGAAATACGGCTACCACGTCGCCGGCCGCATCGTGGCCGGTACTGGTGCATACCACCGCACGACCTTCGCCGGTAGCACGGCTGTCGGCAATAGCTTGCGCAATGACCACGCCATCGGGGCAAGTAAACGTGACGAAGCCCGTGGCTTTCTTGGTGAATTCTGCTTCCAGCCCTACCACCAGCATCGACACCCTACCCGCCCCCTGGATGTGCAACATAGCTTGCACCCCGCTAGCCAACTCAGCGGCCATGCTCAGGCAGGCAAAATAGATGCTCCGAAATGGATTCTGGGTGAGATATTTAAAGGGCACCGTAACGGTAGCCTGCTCCGCTGTGAGACTTCGCACCCGCAGTCCAGCTAGGTAAGCCATGGGTAGGCTGCGCAACAGAAACAGCCGCAGCTTCCAAGGATTCAGAATGTTACGCTGAAAGTTTTGCTGGGCAGAGTTCATGGCAAGTAGCATATACTACAGAGACACAGCCTCTTGTATCTCGTCGTTGCTGAGATTATTTGGTTGAACGATGCTGCTATAGATCGTTTGACGATGACACACGAAAGATTACATTTCTACACAATATACCCACGCTACGCCTCTTATTTTCTACCCATCAACCTTTCTCCTCTGGCACTAACACTGCTCTATTGAAATTGGCAGTAGATAATTCCAACAAAAGAAGGCCAGCTGAACAGCTGGCCTTCTTTTGTTGGTAGAGCAGATACGCCTTGTTGCGGCTATTGCCCACGGTATTTAGCGGTTGAAGCTCACGTTGCCGTAGCGCACCTTAATATTTACGTTGCTGGTATTGCGGGCTTGTACTACTCCAAAGCTACCCTGCGTATCACTGGATGCTTCGCTATTTTCTTCTGAAGCTACTTTCACCATCTCTTTGTCTACCAACAACTTGCCGTGGTCGGTATTCACATCGAAATTGAAGCCTGCATCAGCAGCGAAATTAAGTAGGAAGGTGCTGTAGCCACCGTCGAGGTTGATCTGGCGGAAGTTCTTACCTGTGTTGCGCACCTCAAAAGCTGGGCAATACTGCACTTTCATGTCCAGCTTATTGTCGAGCTTGTCGATGCTGAACTTGGAGAAGCCCGATGAGCCGCTGAGGCTGTGTACAGTACCCAGAACTACATCACCGTACTTGCTGTGCACAGTCAGGTCCTGCACCGTGCCCATGTCGATGTCTGAGTAATTATTGCGCAACTCAATCGTTTTGCCGGCGCTCAGGCGCAAGCGGGAGTAGCAGGCGTCGATGGTAGCGGCGCGGGCGTAGGCTACTGTAGCTTGGCCGTTGCTCACGCGTACGGCGTTTTGCGCGCCATCTAAGCGCCCAGCGCGCAACTGTCCGTAGTGCACAGCCAAATCAGTACTGCCCGTCAGGTCACCGTTGATACTGATTTCGCCGAAGGTATTCTGAAGCTTCAACGGCGTGTTTTTGGGTAGCCAGATGGTGTAGTTCACTTCATAGATGCGGCGCTTGCTCCAGCATTCTTTCGGCATCAGTCCAAAGCGTGAGCGGGCCGAAACGCCCCCCGTAGCGGGGTCGTTGGCCAGCAGTTGCACCTGTATCATGTCTTGTAGCTGCTGGGCTTTCTCATCCGTCGAGGCACGCGTAATTACCTCCACGTCCGTCCGGATTTCTTTCCGGCTCCACGTATTGATCTGCACCCGGCCGTAGCGAGTTTCCAGGGCGTAGCTCTTGCCCGGTACAGCAGCAAACGTACGGCTCAGCTTGCGCGACTTCTCTACAGCAATAGCGCCGGGGTCCTGCACTTGTGCTTCGCCTTGTACGGGCATTTCGCCCTGAGCCGGAGAAGTGGTTCCTTGAGTAGGAGCTGTTTGCTGGGGTAGTGCGGTGGCAGCCTCGGCTGCTGCCGGCTGCCGGTAAAACTCACCAGGTGTTTCTGTAGGTGTGGCTGTTTGAGCATAGCTACTCAGCGCAGCGCCCGCGCAGAAACACGACGTCAATAGGGCCCTACCCCAACGCTCACGTGTGAACCAGTAACTCATTTGCGACGGTGGTTATCGGCTAGCGCAAAAGGCTCCTCGTAGGCCTGCACCTGTTCGTGGGTGCGTAGTTGCTGGTTCAAAATATCCAACCGAATTTGCAGGTTGCGGTTCATGGCGTCCAGCACCACATCGGGCTCAGGGTTACGATACAGCTCCACGCGTAACTGGCGGTAGGTGGAGTCCAGCGCACCCAACTCCTGGCGCCAGTCGGCATCGGGAGTAGCACTGCTGGCTGTTTCTAACTCGTGCAGATCAGCCTGGCGCTCTTGTATCTGGGTGGCGTAGTAGGCCTCCATGCGCTGCACGGCTGTAGCCAGACGCTGGGCGGGCGCGTTGGAAGCTTCTACCGCCATTGGCTCGCTACCTAGGTAAAGCGGCAAACCGGTGGTAGCAGTTGCTGCCGAGGAAGGATTGGCAGTTGTTGGCTGGGTAGCCCAAACGGAGTGGTGTTGGGTGGTAGTCTGCCAGAAATAGCCACTGCCGGCTAGTAACAACGCCGCGCAGGCAGCCGCCCAGGCATACCGCCGACGCATAGGCTGCGCTTCGGCAGCCGGAACGTGGGTAGGGGCAGCAACTGGTTGTACGGGGGCATCATCGGCCACAATACGCAGGGGAGCAGGCGCTGGAGTTGCCGGAGCATCCAGGGCTTGGTCGAGGTCGTCCCATAAGTCGGGGCGGGGCTCAAACGCGTCGAAGTCGGCGCGATGCCGCTCCACGAAAGCCTCTAATCCGTTAGGGTTCTTGTTCATACTCAATAGAGCTACACACAGCCACATCTGGCCAAAGGCGACTGCCGGCGGTGTATACAGTGGGTGGTGGAATAACGCGTCTGGGGCCGCGGGGGTTTTACAAGCCGTGCTGCTGGGCAAGTTCTAGCAGCTTCTTACGCGCCCGGCTGTACTGTGATTTGGAAGTTGATTCGGTGATATCGAGAATACCGGCTATTTCGGCGTGGTCGTAGCCTTCAAGCAGGTACAGCGAGAGTACAACCCGATATCCGTCGGGAAGTTCCTGCACGCAGCGGCGCACCACATCGGCACGCCAGTGCAGCTCCTGCGCATCGGCCGCCGAGAAGTGGTCGTCGGCGTCGGCACCGGCCGCGTCGTGCTGCTCTCCTAAAGGCACCACTTGTAGCCGACGGTTGCGCAGGCAGTTGATACTTTTGTTGATAACGATGCGCTTCAGCCAGGAGCCAAACGACGAATCGCCCTTGTAACTGTGCAGCTCCCGGAACGCACTCAGAAACGCTTCCTGTAACACGTCCTCGGCCTCGGCAAAGTCGCCGGTGATGCGCAAAGAAGCGTTGAACATAGCTTTCGAGTAGCGTTTATAAATCTCCGCCTGCGCGCGCCGGTCGCCAAGGCGGCAGCGTTCTACAAGCGGGGCATTGATGTCGGTATACGCGAAAGCTTCCATGCAAAAGGCGTTCAGGGTTTCGGAATCAGGTTAGCTGTCCAATATCCGAAATTCTGGGCTAAGCTACTAGTTTCAGCAGGTAAGCAGGAGAAAGACAAGTGATTGGGTAGGAAGGTTGCAAGGGTAAATGATTAACCGCTAACAGGCAAAATCCCCGCCGTTTATGCGGCGGGGATTTTCAAATCAGAATGTCATTTCGACCAGTGGGAGAAATGACGTTTTCTCATCAGCACGCGAACAACGACGGGCGGCTGCAAGCCGCCCCTACACATCAAACCGGATGCCCTGCGCCAGGGGTAGCTCGCGGGAGTAGTTGATGGTATTGGTCTGGCGGCGCATGTACACTTTCCAGGCATCAGATCCGGACTCGCGGCCGCCGCCGGTATCCTTTTCGCCCCCGAACGCCCCGCCTATTTCAGCCCCCGAGGTGCCAATGTTCACGTTGGCAATACCACAGTCGGAGCCGGTGGCGGCCAGGTAGGCCTCGGCCTCGCGCAGATTGAGGGTGAAGATGCTAGACGACAATCCCTGGCGCACGCCGTTTTGCAGAGCAATAGCCGCCTGCACGTCGCCGCTGTACCGGATCAGGTAGAGAATGGGAGCGAAGGTTTCTTCCTGCACCGTGTGGTAGTGGTTTTCGGCCAATACCAAGGCGGGGCGCACGTAGGTGCCGGTTTCGTAGCCAGGGCCACTTAGCACTTCACCGCCGGTCAGCAGCGTGCCGCCTTCCTGCTGCACGCTGGCGAGGGCCTTGGTAAAGGCCTCCACGGCTGGCTTGTCGATGAGCGGGCCTACCAACGTGCCGTCGGCCAGGGGGTGCCCGATGGGTAGGTTGGGGTAGATCTTCAGCAAACGCGCTTTCACATCCTCGAAAATAGAATCGTGGATGATGAGGCGGCGCGTGGTAGTGCAGCGCTGCCCAGCCGTACCTACCGCCCCAAAGACCACGGCGCGCATGGCAATATCCAAGTCGGCGTGCTCGGTGAGGATGATGGCGTTGTTGCCACCCAGTTCCAGCAGCGACTTTCCTAAACGGGCGCCCACCGCCGCGCCTACCTGCTTGCCCATGCGGGTGCTACCCGTGGCTGACACCAGCGGAATCCGTTCGTCGGCGGCCATGGCTGCGCCTACCCCCGCATCACCCAGAATAAGGTTGAAGATGCCTTCGGGCAGGTCGTTTTCCTTGAGCACCTGCACTACCAGATGCTGCACGGCTACCGCCACCAGGGGCGTTTTTTCGGAGGGTTTCCAGATGCACACATCACCACACACAGCGGCCAGCATGGCGTTCCAACTCCACACGGCTACCGGAAAGTTGAAGGCCGAGATGATGCCCACTACGCCCAACGGGTGATACTGGTCGTACATGCGGTGGGCGGGGCGCTCGGAGTGCATCGTGAAGCCGTGCAACTGGCGCGAGAGGCCCACCGCAAAGTCGCAGATGTCAATCATCTCCTGCACTTCGCCCAAACCCTCCTGCTCAATTTTTCCCATCTCGTAGCTCACCAGCTTACCCAGTGGCGCCTTGTACTCGCGCAGCTTGTTGCCAATTTGTCGCACCACGTCGCCACGCTTGGGCGCAGGCACTAGGCGCCAGGCCGTGAAGGCTTCCTGGGCGGCTTTCACTACCTGCTCGTAGTCCTCGGGGGTAGCCAGTTGCACTTGCGCAATCAGCTGTCCATCGGCGGGTGAGTGGATGGCCCGTTGCGGTCCGTTGCCTACCTTGCTCCAATAGCGGCCGGTGGAGTAAGCAGCGTTTTCGGGCTGCACGCCCAATTCCTGCAATACTGTGCGGATGCCGTGCGGATCTTCGGGCGCGGGGGCCGCGCCGGTGGCGGCAGCTTCTTCGAGGGCTTGTTTCATAGTAGAAAGGGTAGGGTTTTGGGTGTGAAGAACAAACGCTGTTGCTTGCATTAAAGGCCTTACGCAGTAGCAACAAAGCTAACAAACATTGGTGCGCCGTAAGGCTGGCTGGTAGCTTTGCTACCTGAATAGGTGCTAACAAAAGCAGGTAACACTGCTTAACAATCACCTGTCACTCTACGCTTGCGAAAGGCTATCTTACACAAGAACAATGCTCGCAACAACGACTCATTCTGCTGTGAGAAGGTTCTTCGCAAGCTCAAGATGACACCCCCCTTTTGCATCGTATCACCCTACCTACCCCTCTCATGGTGCCAGCGCCCGTAGTGCTGCTAGCGCTTCTTCGGTTTCTTTGCGCTCCTTTTGGTACTCGCGCTGGTCTTCGGCGGCGTCGTGGCCGCCTAGCTGGTCGGTTTGCTGGGCCAGGGTAGGCACTCCCTGGATGAAGTACGTAAGCAGGTCGGCGCGCAGAGCGGGCGAGAGGTGCTCAAAATTGTGCTTGTGCAGTTCGCGCAGCAACTCCCCGTACGTAGCATCGGCCAGGTAGTAGATGGTAGGGCGAATGGGCTGGCCGGTATCTAGGTTGGTGTTGAGCAGGTGCGGGTTGAGAACGGCCGAGTCGCGGGGGAGCGCGGCAGTGAGGGCACCATACGCGCGCAATACTGCGCGGTAGCTCTGCCGAAACTTCTGCTCGCCGGCCGGGCTGGGCAACTCAAAGGCGTACGTTTTCAGCGGGCCAATTTTGGGTAGCAGATTGATGATTTTGGCAACCACACGCGCCCCAAAACCGGGCTTCTCGTACTCGGCACCAAACTCGCGCTCAAACGTGCGGCGGTTGGTTTTATAGAGGTACTCGCGGCGCCGGGCCCGAGGGCTCACCCGTCGAATTTCCTTGCGCTGGCTGTGCCAGGCTGCTCGCGCCGCCGCCGGTAGCAGCTGATTCACGGCAAACCGAAACGAGGCCACGCTGAGGTCTACACTCGGAAACACCTGCCCCAGCTCTAGCCCGTATGTTTGCTGAAATGCCCGTTCCAGCACGTCTTTGCTTACCCGAAACCCGATGGCCTTGTGGTAGTCTTGGGTGCGGTAGCGGCCGGCGGCTACCTGCACCACATCAAATGAAAACTCCAGCTCGGTGTGCCGAATCGGGGCGTTTTCGTACGTCACGACGGGGCCGTACCTGGCGCGCAGGTCCTCATACACGGTGGGCATAATCTGGTTGGTGCCCTCGGGGTGACCCACGTTGTCGGCGGCGTAGTGCGAGAGGGCACCCAATGCAAACGCGTACTCATTGCGGGTGCGGGCCTGCAGCAGGAGGTTGCGCACAAAGTCGCCGCTGCGCACGTAGTGCGTGAGGTCGGTGAAGAACTCCACACCCAGCGGGTAGTAGCCCATATCTTGAATGATGGCTCCACCATAGGCGTAGCTTTTGGCTTCGGCAAGCTGCACGGAGTCGGCGCTGGGGTAGCGCTGGCGCAGCAGTGGCACCAGATGCTGGTCCCAGGTAGAGTCGATAACGGCCTGGTGGGTGAGCACCGAGTAGGCGACGGCCGGTGCGGCCGGTAAGGCCAACAGCAAGAGCAGCAAGAGGCGGCAGAGCATGCGAGGAGAGCAGGAAACTGAATATGGATTTGTCTCTAACTAACAAAGCTGCACCGTAGTTGTGCCGCGCTTATAGCCAGTAGCTAGTACAGCTGCTTGTTTGATAATTCTAGCACCAAATCAGCAGTATAGAACAAATAAAATATTCATCAAAATGCGTAGCTTACCTAGACCACCTGCTACACTCCTCTTGCCTCACCTACCCCACCCTATGCAGCCCCCTACCTGTTCTATCACCTACCGCCCCGATCTGGGAGCCCTCATCGTGCGTTGGCCCGACGATGCACCCTTTCCTACCCTGCAAGCTGATTTTGAGGCCATTTTGGCTGTAGCCGAGCAGCATGGCACAGCTCGCTGGCTGCTCGACGTGCGCCGCCGCGCCCACCTCGACCCTCAACTTGGCGACTGGACCACCCGCATCTTCTTCCCGCACGCGGCTGGCCGGCTGGTTCCGCAGGCGCTACGCTTATCAGTGCTGTGCTCCCCGGCACGTATGGCAGTGTATGCGGCCAGTGCGGAGCAGCAGAGCTACCTGGCCCACGGCATTGCTCACCAAGCCTACCAAATGCACTTAGTGTGCGACGAAGGCAAGGCCATGGAATGGCTGCTGGGGTAAGCAGGTCATCGCTTAGCTTCGAGCAGCCGCTACCCATTCATATAGAACAAAACAATGCAGCTCAGGTGATGAAGCGTACCAGTATTGCCCCTTGGCGGGGCTTTACACGATGATATCTTACATAAAAAAAGCCCCCAACCACGCGGTTGGGGGCTTTCTGCTTTATACAAGCAAGACCTTGTTTAGCCGGCCTGCCCAATAGGGTAATAGGCTTCGCGGCCGTCGGGGTACACACCTTTCAGCAATACGCCCTCACTGTCTTTAGCCGCGTCGAGGTAGCGTTGCACGTCCTGCGGCTTGTTTACCTTGTGCTTATCAATTTCCGTGATGATGAAGCCATCAGCAATGCCCGTGCGGCGGAAGTTGCTGCTCCGGATGCCGGTGATTTTCACGCCGCCGCTCAGATCCAGCTTACTGGCCTCCTGGCGCGATACGGCGCTCAGGGTAGCGCCTTCGTATTTCACCGTGGCAGCAGCAACTTCCTCGCGTACTACATCTGTTGTGCCGGTAGCGTTACGCAAGGTAGCGGTGGCGATGCGGGAATCGGAACCGCGCAGATAGCTTACTTTAATCTTATCGCCGGGCCGGAAGCGGGCTACCTGCTCCTGCAATTGCGAAGAGGTGTTCACATTCACCCCATTGATGGCGGTGATGATGTCACCCTCCTGCAAGCCAGCATCGGCGGCGGCGCTACCTTTGTTGGCGCCAGCCACGTACACGCCGTTCAGGCTGCTCAGCTTCTTCTCGGCAGCCAGCTGGGCATTTACCTCCTGGATATTCACACCCAATAAGGCACGCTGCACTACTTTGTATTTCAGCAGGTCGTCTACCACCTTGCTCACGATAGAGCTGGGCACGGCAAACGAATACCCCTCAAACGCGCCCGAATGCGAGGCAATGGCCGAGTTAATCCCGATCAGGTCACCTTTCAGGTTCACTAAGGCGCCACCCGAGTTGCCAGGGTTTACAACAGCATCCGTCTGCAGAAATGACTCGATGCCCATGTTATCCTCGCGGCGCAGGATGTTGATGTTACGGCCTTTGGCGGAGATGATACCAGCCGTTACGGTGGAGTTCAGGTTGAAGGGGTTGCCTACAGCTAGTACCCACTCACCTATCTTCACATCGTCGGAGTTACCGTAGCGCACAAAGGGTAGGTTGTCGGCTTCTACCTTCAGCACGGCAATGTCCGTGTTGGGGTCAGCGCCTACCAGCTTGGCTTTGAACTTGCGCTTGTCGTCCATCACCACCTCAATCTTGTCGGCCTTCTCAATCACGTGGTTATTCGTGACGATGTAGCCGTTGGCGGCAATGATAACCCCGGAGCCTGAGCCCATCTGCGGGCCGCGCTGCTGGTGGTAGCCCCGCATATCTTCACCAAAGAACTGACGCAGAAACGGGTCCATGCCCGATGCGCCCTGGTCTTGGCTCATTTTCGGAGCGTATTCCGTCATCACGTGCACCACGGCGGGCGTCACGGAAGCGGCAGCTGCCACGAAGTTCAGGCCTTCGGGCACGGCATAATTAGAAGAGCGAAGTGCGCTGGTATAACGAACATTGGGGTCGGTAGCCACTACTTGTTGCTGGGCATCCGCCGTGGGTTCCAGCAATTTGTAACCACCAACGGCCACGCCCCCGCCCAGGATAGCGGAGCCTACGAGGCCGAGCATCATTTGTCTTGCTTGCATGGGATAGAAAGAGGGTTGGAAAATGAAAACAGTCTTAAAGTAAGAATTCCAAGTGAAAAAACCATGAACAGCCGTCCATTTTGGTTGGCTAACGGAAGAGCCCGGCCGCTTGGTATACGTTGCATTCAAACAACGCTATATCCAAGAAAAAAGCTCCGTGCGGAGCTTTTTTCTTGGATCAATTAACTAGCGCACTTCAATATGGTGCTTGGTCACTTTATCGGTGTCGAAGGGCAGCTGCACGCGCAGCAGGCCATCGGTCAGATCGGCCACAATGGCTTTGGCATTCACCGTGTCGGGTAGGCGGAAGCTGCGGGTAAAGGTACCGTAGCTGGTTTCCACCCGGCGGAAGCGCGGAGCATTCTCGTCGCCCTCGGCCGCCACTGGGACCTTGCGCTCTCCTTTGATGGTGAGTTTGCCTTCCTCCACGTCAAGGCTCAGACTATCTTTCGCTACGCCGGGCACGGCCAGCACTAGCTCATAGCCGTCTTTCGACTCCAACACATCAGTGCTGGGCACAAATGAAGCAGCAGGCTCTGTGGCGGTCGGCAGCGTCTCGCGTAGCAGCTCGTTGAAGACCGTATTGAAAGGGCGCGCCGGACGGCGGGCAGGCAGGTTGTTATAAAGCAGAGTTGCCATAATGGTACTGTAGAAGTTAAGATTTGAAGAGGAACTACATCGTGCTCCTACCTCTATTCTATAAATTCTGTACCAAGGGCTATCTGTACATTTTATTATGACTTTTTGTCTTATTTCAAACAAAACAGCATATAACACTCTGCAATATTTTCAGCACATAATAGCCATACTACTTGCAAATGCACTTTATATGAAGTCAGAGCTACGCCATAATGTCACTTTATTTACTACATCGGTCAATGCTGGGTAGGCAGTTGGCGCCGCTCGAACACGCTACCACCGCGAAACAATGTGAGGCGCGCATCCAAGCCGATTACAGGTGTTATTTTATTCAGCTGCCCACCAGGAATCGTCACTTTGCCCATTCCATCTGTTTGGGGCAAAGTGAAAATATATTCTGTTTGATAGCCGAACCACGGTGTTACATCGAAACCGCTAGGTAGACGCACGCCTACCTCAGCGCGAGCATAACCAAAGTCGATAAACCGTTCTTTTGGTTGAGTAGCTTCGTCGCGCTGGAAACGGAGATATGCTGTAGCCTCATAGGCTACACGCGGTAGTAGTCTTATCTTCTCCCCTACCGCTATTGGTCGGTCAATATCCAGGCGCAGACTGGTAAAGGCGCGGCTATCAACGGCCTGCGTATTATATATAGCGTATGTAGCTCCTAAGCGCTGCCGAAAATTAAATTTACCAAACGTATTCCAGTGCCGCACAAATAGCTCAGGTGCGAGGTTGGGGGAGAACATATTGATATCCGTACTGAAGCGGTTATCTTCAGACACTTTAATACCTAGAGTGGCTCCCCCACTCCAGTGCGTATCCCAAAACCGCTCGTAGCCTAGTAGTAAACCGGTCCGCTTCAATCCATTGCCCGTAGGTCCAGGGTTGATAAGTCCGCGTAGGGTTAGCAGTAAGTAGTCGTCGCCATGCAGGGCGTATTCTGCTTGTACCTGAGGTAGCAGCGCTACATCGTTGACGGTTCGACGCTGAGCAGTAACAGCAGTTGCCGTTAATAGCAACGCCGCCATTAGATTAGCAGCACGGGTAGCAGTTTTCATAGAACACAGTAGGTATAACTCACAGCACTAGTCTACTCAGCCGATGGCAGCGCCGCCAACTCGTGTAGCGCCAGCCACGCCATCAAGCCCGGCCCTACCTCCAGCGCTTGCTTGTCAATGTCGAAGGTAGGGGTGTGCACGGAGGCAGCGTAGCGGCCGTCGGCGGCGCGGGTCCCGAGGCGGTAGAAGCACGCATCGGACACCTGCGAGTAGTAGGCAAAGTCTTCGGCGGCCATCCATTGGTCCAGCTCCACCACGTTGTCGGCGCCGAGGTAGGCTTCGGCGGCTTGGCGGGTGCGGGCCGTGAGGCGGGGCTCGTTTTCAAGGTAGGGGTATCCACGGCGGATTTCCAGCTCGCAGGTGGCACCCATGCTGGCAGCTAGGCCTTCGCACAGGGTGCGCAGGTGCTGGTGCGCCTCGTTGCGCCACTCTTCGTTCAGCGTCCGGAACGTACCCTCAATGTACACCTCATTGGGAATAACGTTGGTAGCGCCGTTGGCAATCACCTTCCCAAACGACAGCACCGAGGGCAATTTAGGGCTAGCGCGCCGGCTCACAATCTGCTGGGCCGCCACGATGATGTGGGCCGCTACCACCACGGGGTCAATGTTTTGCTCGGGCATGGCGCCGTGGCCGCCTTTGCCGCGCACGGTCAGGTACAGCTCGTCGGTGCTGGCCATGTAGCGCCCGGCCCGCAGCCCAATTTTGCCGGCCGGCAAGTGCGGAAATACGTGCTGCCCCAGCACACTCTGCGGCCGTGGGTTTTCCAGCACGCCATCCTTGATCATCAGCGAAGCCCCCCCGGGTAGCAACTCTTCACCGGGCTGAAACAACAGCTTGATGGTACCCTCAAACTCGTCGCGCACCTGCGTGAGGATGCGAGCCGCGCCCAGCAAAGAGGCTGTGTGCACATCGTGCCCACAGGCGTGCATCACGCCGGGGTTGGTCGATTTGTAGGGTACGTCGTTTTGCTCCTGAATCGGTAGCGCATCCATATCGGCCCGCAAGGCTACTACCCGACTCTTGGGGTTGCGACCTTCGATAAGAGCTACCAAGCCGGTGCCCGCTACGGGCTGTGGCTCCAGGCCCAGCTGGCGCAACTGCTCGGCTACGTAGGCTACCGTATTGGTTTCCTGAAACGAAAGCTCGGGGTGCGCGTGCAAGTGCTCCCGCACGGCTACGACATCGGCAGCGTACGCGGCGGCCAATTCCTGGATTTTCTCGGGCTGAATCATATTCACAAAAGTAGGGCGAAGTTTGGCTTTGCCCTACCCCGCCTATTGTCCCGCCTTACTCAGCAGCACCTGCGCCACCTGCAATTCGGCTTTAGGAGCCAAGGGTTTGAGGCGCAGCAAGGCCTGCTCGGCCTCCAGGCGGGTCAGATAGTCGCCGATGTACAGTCGGTACACGGGCTGCTTGAAGGTCAGGTAGTCGGTTTCTTCGGGGTAGCGGCTGATGACTGCCCGGCGGACAGACATGGCCTGGTCGCGCTCCAGGCCTGCGTAGGCCAGAATGCGGTAGCCCTGGGCATATTTCACGTTTAGGTTGGCAGCAGCTTGGTCGCGCAAGCGCTGCTCAATCTGTGCGTTTACCTGGTTGGTGGGTACTACCGGCTTTTTGGGTGCCGGGGCTGGCGTAGTAGCCGTGGCAGTAGCAGGCGCCTCAAATGCAGGACGGTATTTACTTAAATCCTCGGCCGGTGTGCGCCGGGTGGTATCGGGGCGGGAGGCAGTGGGAGCCGAGGGAGAGTTGGTGGCACAGGCTGCCACCACGAACAAAGTCGGCAGCAGGAACACGTTACGGAATAGGCGTTTCATCATGCAGATCCAGCAGGGCAATGCTGTTAGAGGAACCAATACGGTCGGCACCGGCCGCAACCAGGGCCAGGGCCGCCGCGCGGGTGCGAATGCCCCCAGAGGCTTTAATACGGATAGAGCCCGGCAAATGACGACGCATCAGCCGAATATCTGCTACCGTAGCTCCTCGGTTGGCATAGCCCGTGGAAGTCTTCACAAAATCTACCTCCGCCTCGGCGCAGAGCTGGCAGGCCAGCACAATTTCCTCGTCGGAGAGCAGAGCGGTTTCGATGATGACTTTCAGCTTAGCCCCGCGCAGGTGGCAAAGTTCTGCTATTTCCCCGATTTCCTCCTCTACCTCCGTGTATTGCCCCGAATGGAACGCCGCCAGATTCATTACCATGTCGATTTCCTTGGCGCCGTCGCTCAAGGCCTGATGCGTTTCAAAAAACTTCACCTTGGCCAACTGATACCCCAACGGAAACCCTACCACTGTGCATACGGATACCCCTGAGCCCGCCAGCTTACCGGTAGCCCGGCGCACAAAGCACGGTGGCACGCAAACCGAGGCGAACCCATAATGGGCGGCTTCGGTGCAAAGCTTATCAATATCTGCCTGCGTGGCGTCGGGCCGGAGAAGCGTATGGTCAATACGGTGCGCAAGCGAGGTAGTCACTTCCATGAGGGCGAACAGGTTAGCATTCGGTTAACGGGGGACTCTACTCAATAACTGTGCAAAGAATACACGGGGCGTTGGCCCTCCCGGAAACAAACAGTGGCAGATGGAATAAATCCAACTGCCACCGTCGTCTTTTTGAACAGGTAGAGCAGCTTACGCTTCCTCTACTATTACGCACCGGCCGCTGGCCAGATCGTCCTCTACCGTTTTATATTTCACGTCGCTCACAATGCGGCCATCCATGTACTGCACGCTCACTTTCTCGTTGCGATTCGCGATTTTCTGCGCCCGCACGGGTTGCTGCTTTTCCAGCACTACGGGCTCGTCGGGGCCCATATCTTCCGGACCAGCGCCCAGCGAGATAGACGACACTTCTTTCTGCGCTTTCAGCTTGGGCGCGGGCGCAGGGGCTGGCAACTCGTCTTCCACGTAGAACTCGGGTTCCTCAGCCTGACCGTTCTGCTGGTTGGGTACATCGGCGTGGAACAGGAACGTGACGGTTTCCTCGTTCACTTTGCCAATCATCTGCTTGAACAGCTCAAACGACTCAAACTTATACACCAAGAGCGGGTCTTTCTGCTCATACACGGCATTCTGCACCACCTGCTTCAGGTCGTCCATGGCGCGTAGGTGCTTGGTCCAGGCGTCGTCAATCACGGCCAGCACCACTACCTTCTCCATACCCCGAATGATTTCGTGGCCCTGGGTGGCTTGGCTGCGGCGTAGATTAGCCACGGCGTTTACCTGCTTGCGGCCGTCGGTGAAAGGAATGGCGATGTTCTCAAACGGCGCATTCTGGTTGATCAGGTCGTTGATCAGGGGTAGGTTGTGCGACGCGATGAAATCGTTCTTGCTCTGGTAGTAGCCCAGGGCTTCGTCGTAGAGGGCCTGCGCGAGCTGGTTCGCCTGCATGCCGCTGAGCTGCTGGGCCGTCAGGTGCGTATCGTAGCCGAACACGCGGATGATGGCCAGCTTGAAGTCCTCGAAGTCGTTGGTGACTTTGTGGCTGGTTACTACGTCGTCGCAGACGTCGTAAATCATGTTCCAGATGTCCAGCTCCAGACGCTCGCCGAACAGGGCGTTACGGCGGCGCTTGTACACCACTTCGCGCTGGGCGTTCATCACGTCGTCGTACTCCAGCAGGCGCTTGCGGGTACCGAAGTTGTTTTCTTCTACTTTCTTCTGGGCGCGCTCAATAGAAGACGTAATCATGGAGTGCTGAATCACTTCGCCTTCTTCTAGGCCCATGCGGTCCATGAGCTTGGCAATGCGGTCGGAGCCGAACAAACGCATGAGGTTGTCTTCCAGCGACACGAAGAACTGCGAGGAGCCTGGGTCGCCCTGACGACCGGCCCGGCCGCGCAGCTGACGGTCTACCCGCCGCGACTCGTGCCGCTCGGTGCCGATGATGGCCAAGCCACCCGACTCCTTGGCGGTGCCGCGCAGCTTGATGTCGGTACCACGGCCGGCCATATTGGTAGCAATGGTCACGGTGCCGGGGTTGCCGGCGGCGGCCACAATCTCGGCCTCGCGCTGGTTTTGCTTGGCGTTCAGCACTTGGTGCGGAATGCCGCGCAGCTTCAGCATACGGCTCACCAGCTCCGAAATTTCCACAGAGGTAGTGCCCACCAGCACCGGCCGACCAGCCTGCACCAGCGTCTGAATTTCCTCGGCTACGGCGTTGTATTTCTCGCGTACAGTCTTGTAGACCTTGTCGTGCTCGTCGTGGCGGGCGATGCCGCGGTTGGTCGGAATCACCACCACGTCGAGCTTGTAGATTTCCCAGAATTCGCCGGCCTCGGTTTCGGCCGTACCCGTCATGCCGCCCAGCTTGTGGTACATGCGGAAGTAGTTCTGGAGCGTAACGGTGGCGTAGGTTTGGGTGGCGTCTTCCACGCGCACGTTTTCCTTGGCCTCAATAGCCTGGTGCAACCCGTCGGAGTAACGGCGGCCTTCCATCACGCGGCCGGTCTGCTCGTCTACGATCTTCACCTTGCCGTCGTCGGTCAGGATGTACTGGTCGTCTTTTTCGAACAGGGTGTAGGCTTTCAGCAGCTGGTTCACGGTGTGCACCCGCTCCGATTTGTCCTGGTAATCCTGCATCAGTTGGTCTTTCTGGTGCAGCTTGTCCTCGTCGCCGAGGGTTTTGTTCTGCTCGATGGCGGCAATTTCAGAGCCGATATCGGGCATGATGAACAGGTGCGGATCTTCGCCCTGGGCCGTAATCAGGTCGATGCCTTTTTCGGTCAGCTCTATCTGGTTGTTTTTCTCGTCGATGGTGAAGTACAACGGCTCGTCGGCCTTGGGCATCTGGCGGGCGTTGTCTTGCAGGTAGAAGTTCTCCGTCTTCTGCATCACGGCGCGCATGCCGGTTTCCGACAAGAACTTGATGAGCGGCTTGCTCTTGGGTAGGCCGCGGTGGGCGCGGAACAGCATCAGGCCGCCTTGCTCCTCTTCGGGACCCGTATTGCCTTCCTTGATGAGTTTACGGGCCTGCACTAGGTAGTTCTGCACCAACTTGCGCTGGGCATCCACCAGCATCTGAATGCGGGGCTTCAGCTGGTAGAATTCGTGCACGTCGCCGCGCGGCACGGGGCCGGAGATGATGAGCGGCGTCCGGGCGTCGTCAATTAGTACGGAGTCCACTTCGTCCACAATCGCAAAGTGGTGCTTGCGCTGCACCAGTTCCTGCGGGTCGCGGGCCATATTGTCGCGCAGGTAGTCGAAGCCGAACTCGTTGTTGGTGCCGTAGGTGATGTCGGCCAGGTAGGCCTGCCGACGGGCGTCGGTGTTGGGCTGGTGCTTATCGATGCAATCCACGGTGATACCGTGGAATTCGAACAGCGGCGCGTTCCATTCCGAGTCACGCTTGGCCAGGTAGTCGTTTACCGTTACCAAGTGCACACCGCGCTTGGCCAGCGCGTTCAGGAACGAGGGTAGGGTCGATACCAGCGTTTTGCCCTCACCGGTAGCCATTTCGGCAATTTTGCCCTGGTGCAGCACCACACCGCCAATCAGCTGCACATCGTAGTGCACCATATCCCAGGTGATTTCGGCGCCGGCCGCCATCCACTTGTTCGACCAGGTAGCCTTATCGCCCGAAATCGTGACGTTCTTTTTGCGCTGAGAGATTTCGCGGTCGAAATCGGTAGCGGTTACTACCAGCTGACCGTTTTCCTTGTAGCGCCGGGCGGTTTCCTTCACAATGGCAAATGCCTCGGGTAGGACTTCCAGCAGCACCACTTCAAGGTCTTTGTTGCGCTGCTTTTCCAGCTCGTCAATCTGGTCGAAGATGACTTCCTTTTGAGCAGCGTCTAGGTTAGGCTCGTCGGTGATACGCTGGTGCAGGGTGCCCAGTTGGCCATCGATAGCGCTCAGGCGCTCATCAATCTTGGCGCGCACCTCATTGGAGCGCTGGCGCAGCTGGTCGTCGGAGAGCGGTGCCAGTTTGGCATACTCGTCGTTCACGAGTGCCACGTATGGGATAATCTCCTTCAAGTCCCGGTCCGATTTGGTGCCGAAAAGCTTGGCGACGGTCTTCCCTAGAAAGTCAAACATGCTGGTAGTATAGAAAATGAAACGCCGGGGCGCACCTCAAATTTACAGATTTTCGAGTAAAACCCGACCGAGCGCGGCCCTGTTCCTCAAAACGCTAAAACCCCGACACTTCAAAGAGTGTGCGGGGTTTTCGTTTGCTGAAAAGGTGTCAGTCTTGTTTTTGGTTGGTGGTTTTTAGTTTTTGGCAGCAGACAATAATTCTGAGAGCCAAAAACTAAAAACCACCAATCAAAAACCAACTACGCCTTCGGCTTGGCGGGGTCGCGGGAAACTAGCTTTTCTACCAGCGAAGCAGAACCCGAAATAGCGGGCTTCTTGATGGCTTCATCCGATTTTTCCGTCAGCTTCTTGTAGAGCGTGAGGGCCTGGGCTACCACCTGGTCCATGTTGTAGTACTTATAGGTAGCCAAGCGGCCTACGAAGTGCACGTTGGGCGTTTCCTCGGCCAGCTTTTTATACTTGTTGTACAGCTCCGCATTCTCGGCCATCGGGATGGGGTAGTACGGGTCACCCTCGGCTTGTGGGTACTCATACACCAGCGCCGTTTTGGGGTGTTCCTGACCGGTGAGGGCCTTGAACTCGGTGATGCGCGTGTAGAGGTTGTCGTTGGGGTAGTTCACGACGGGCGCGGCCAAGTGCTTCTCCTTGCTCAGGGTTTCGTGTTTGAACTCCAGCGAGCGGTAGGGCAGCTTACCGAACTTGTAATCGAAATACTCGTCTACCGGCCCCGTGAAAATCATTTCCTTGAACGGGATAAAGTCGATGACCTCGTGGTAGTCTGTGTTCAGCATGATTTTGATGTTGGGGTGGTCCAGCATCTTCTCAAACATGCGCGTGTAGCCGTGCAGGGGCATGGCCTGGTAGGTATCGGTGAAGTACCGGTCGTCGCGGTTGGTGCGGGTAGGCACGCGGCTCGTCACCGACTTATCCAACTGCGAAGGGTCGAGGCCCCACTGCTTGTTGGTGTAGTTCTTGAAAAACTTGTTGTACAGCTCACGCCCTACCTTGCTCACTACCACATCTTCGGAGGTCTTGATGTTGGCTACCGGCTCGGCCACTGAGGCGAAAAACTCCTCTACCTGAAAGCTGGTCAGGTTCAAGCCATACAGCTTGTTGATGGTATCCAGGTTGATCGGCATTGGCACAAACTGCCCGTCTACCGACGCCAGCACGCGGTGCTCATAGGGGCGCCACTCCGTGAAGTTGCCCAGATAATCGAATACGTCCTTGGAATTGGTGTGGAAGATGTGCGGCCCGTATTTATGAATCAGGATGCCTTCTTCATTGTAATGATCATAGGCATTGCCCGCAATATGGCTACGCTTATCAATGATGAGTACTTTCTTGTTGGAACGAGTGGCTAGCCGCTCAGCCAGCACGCTGCCGGCAAACCCGGCCCCGACGATGAGATAGTCAAACATAATAGAGGGGTGTTTTGGGTTGTATGGTAGAAAGTTTAGTGTAAGAGCAACTGCCTATGTACGTTCGTTGGGGGTAGAGCCGGAAGCCGAATCTTCCGTAGTCAAGTTCGTTTTGCGCTCCATACGGTCCTGCATGAGCTTTACCATCTGCTCCCAGGTTAGATCCCAGGAAATGGTGCTGAGGTAATCGTCGGTGCGCTGGCGCCAGTCGGCATCCTGGTGTTGTTGCAAGGCTTTTTCGATGCCCTGGGCAAACTCATCGGCGGTGGCAGCAATGTGTACCAGATTCAGGTCGCCGTAGGGCCGCACCACATCGCGGATGGGCGTGCTCACTACCGGGCGGCCGGCGGCCAAATACTCGGGGGTTTTAGTAGGCGAAATAAACTTGGTGCTTTCGTTGTCGGCAAACAGAAGCGTAGCCACCTCCCAACCCCGCAGATAGGCAGGTAGTTCCTGATAATTCTTGCCGCCTAGATAATGAATATTGGTGGCTCGTGGCAGGGTAGCCGGATCGATTTTTACGACTGGCCCGATGATGACAAATTGCCATTCGGGATGCGCTTCAGCCAACTCACCGAGAAGTTGGATGTCAAGCCGCTCATCTACTACCCCAAAAAAGCCAATGCGCGGATGGGCAATGCCGGCCTGATCGGCGGGTTCGGGCATTTCCTGGCGAGCCTGGCCAAAGTGGTCTTTGTCGATGCTGCTCGGGAAAGGGTGCGCGTCGCGGTGCTGCTGGCTTTTGGCCTCGTAGAGCGTATGTCCACCGGTGAATACCAAATCAGCTTTCCCGAATAGCTCTTGTTCCCGCTCGCGCAACGCAGGTGGCGCAAACTTGAACGCGGCCAGCTCATCCATGCAGTCGTATACGGTCAGCACGGGCTTAAACTGGCGCGACTTATCGAGCGCCATCGGCGTGTAGTACCAGAAAATATACTTCTCGATGCTGTTTTCGGCAAAATAGCGGGCCAACAGCTCGTACTGTATCTGGTTGCTGTGCGCTTCGTCGAGGCCGTGGGGTAGGTGAGCTACCACTACCTTCAGGCCGTTTTGCCGCTCTTTAATTTCGAGGTGCGGCTCTACCTGATCGGGGTGAACAAAGGCATCTTCGACGTAGAACACGCGGCCTTGCTGCGCAAATCGCGACAACAAGTGCTGGGGGCGCTGCCACACAAAATCCCAGTGCAAGTGTGCAAAACACACCAAATCCGGCACAGTTGTATCGTTGGTAGCAGGGAGAGGATGTAAAACAGGAACGGAAGCGGCAGCTACAGTATCGCGCGCAGAATCTTTGGCCGAAGGCGGAGACGGCATGTACAGGAACAGTAAAAAAGGTAGAGGATAGTCCACGCACAGTAGATCTCACACATGCTGTGCCGTAGTATTGTTGACATACGGGGTTGCCAACAAAAGGATATTGTCGAGTTAAGACAATTCTATGGGCCTTTTACTGCTACTGCTTAGTCTCCCTTCTACATTCCTGACACGGATGCTGCGGGCGCCGTGAGCACCTGCTGAAATTCTACAGCATCTTCCCACCCGGTAGGCGTGCGCAGCCAGTCGCGCCGGACGCCTACCCGCCGGAAGCCCGCCGCCCGAAACAGCCGCAGGCTGGCCACATTGTGCGCCGATACAGTGCAGTAGAGTTGGTGCAGGCGCAGGGTATGGTAGGCATAGTCGAGCACTAGCTCTAAGGCCGCCAGCGCAAAGCCTTGCCGCCGCTCGGCTGCCAAAATCGTGATGCCTACCCCGGCGCGCTGGTGCAGGGGGTCGTAATTAAAAAAATCTAATGTGCCGATGGGCCGCTCGTCGGCGGTAGCGCAAATTACCAGGCGCAGTTGGCGCACCTCGTGCCAATCGGCGGCGGCGTGGTCGAGGTAGCGGCGCAGCATGTAGCGCGACACAGGTGCCAATGTATCGGACACCCCCCAAATCACGGGGTCATTTTCGAGTTGATAGAGAAAGTCTAAATCCGATTTTTCCAGCGCCCGCAAGCTCACCAAAGGACAACGCAGCATCAACTCAGGGTAGAAATATTCAATAGCAACCAGTTATCAGTGACGAAAGCTACGCTATTTCGATGGTTCCGTCGAACACGCGGGTGGCGGGGCCGCTCAAATAAATATCTGTGAATGAACCATCGGGGTGGGCTTGGAAGGCCACGCGTAGGTCGCCACCGGGTGTGCGCAGGTGTACAGGGCTGCTGGCACCGCGCCGCGAGGCAGCCAGCGCTACAGCCGTTACGCCCGTGCCGCAGCTCTGGGTTTCGTCTTCTACCCCACGCTCGTAGGTGCGCACCTGCCAGGGCGCGTCGGGCACGCTTGGTTCTTCTACAAAGTTGACGTTGGTGCCACTGGCGGCGTACAGCGCGCCGTAGCGCACCGCCCTACCCTCGGCAAACACATTGAAGGCGGCCAAGGAGTCGGTGGGTAGAAACCGTACAAGGTGGGGCGAGCCGGTATTCAAAAAAACGCCGTCGTGAGCAGTTACTTCTTCCTGCCAGGCCACGTCCTGCATGCGCAGGTGTACAGTACCGTCGGCATCGATGGTGGCCTCGTGGGGGCCATCGGCGGCCAGAAAGTGAGCGGTGGTATCAATCACGCCTACCTGGCGGGCAAAGGCCACGGTGCAGCGCCCCCCGTTGCCGCACATCGAGCCCAGATGGCCGTCGGCGTTGAAATACACCATCTCAAAATCGTACTCGGGGTGCAGGCGCAGCAAAATCAGACCATCGGCGCCAATACCCCGGCGCCGGTCGCAGAGGTGGTGTACCAGCTGGTGATTGGCGGCATCGAACTGATTGGCGCGGTCGTCTACCATCACGAAGTCGTTGCCGGTGCCCTGGTACTTGAAGAAGGAAAGCTGCGTGGTCGTCATGTTGCAAAGATACGGCGCGGCGTTCTACCCTACTCCCTACCTTTGCAGCTATGTATTCTTTCCTCACCACTGGCACTTGGCCTGACTACGAACTGCTGGACGCGGGCAATTTTGAAAAGCTGGAGCGTTTCGGCCAATACATTCTGGCCCGGCCCGAGCCGCAGGCCATCTGGGACCCGCACCTGCCCGCCTCGGAGTGGCAGCGCGCCCACGCCACGTTCACCCGCGAGAAGGGCAGCCAAGAGCGCGGCCAGTGGAAACTGAAGCCCAGCATGCCCGAGCAGTGGGTCATCAAGTACGACCAAGGCGACTTGCGGCTG
The DNA here is from genome assembly GCF_014333615.1 of Hymenobacter citatus. GTDB lineage: Bacteria > Bacteroidota > Bacteroidia > Cytophagales > Hymenobacteraceae > Hymenobacter > Hymenobacter citatus. Next base: position 39,061 of record NZ_JACSCY010000011.1, read on the forward strand.
CGGTTCCGGTTGGGGCTGTCGTCGTTCAAGCACGTGGGGCTATTTCCGGAGCAGGACCCCAACTGGCGCTTCATCTTTGAGCAAACCAAAAAGCGCCGCGCCTCTACCCCACGGGTGCTGAACCTGTTTGCCTATACCGGCGCCGCCACGCTGGCCGCCCGTGCCGCCGGCGCCGACGTGACCCACCTGGACTCGGTGAAGCAGGTGAACTTCTGGGCCCGCGACAACATGGAAGCCTCGGGTATAGACGGTGTGCGCTGGCTGGTGGAAGATGCCATGAAATACGTGCGCCGCGAGGTGAAACGGGGTAGCAAATACCAAGGCTTGATCTTGGACCCGCCCGCCTACGGCCGCGGCCCCAACGGCGAAAAATGGCAGCTGGAAGACGAGTTGAACGAGATGCTTAAGCTCTGCCAGCAGCTCCTCGACCCACAAGACCATTTCTTTCTGATTAATCTGTATTCGCTGGGGTTCTCGGCCCTGATTCTGGACAATCTGACCACGGCTACTTTCGGCGTATCGGCCGGGCAGCGCGAAATCGGCGAAATCTACCTGCACGACCAAGGCCAGCGCAAGCTGCCGCTGGGCACTTTCTGCCGATTTGCTACGTAGGGGCGCAAAGAGAACGTCATTTCGACCAACGGGAGAAATCTCGCGTGCTGCATTAGAACGTCATCCAAGACCCTCAGTCCCTAATACCCCAATAAAGCACGCGAGATTTCTCCCGCTGGTCGAAATGACGTTCTTTCATTGCCAATCACCTATCCCTAACCACAGACAATGATTCGTCACCGCCGCCTGGCCCTGATAGATATGGGCACCAATACCTTTCACCTGCTGATTGTGGAGCTGCCCGAAGCCGGCCACGCAGCGCCCAAAACGCTGCTCAGCACCAAAGCCGGCGTGAAGCTGGGTGAAGGCGGGGTGAGCAAAGGCGAGTTGCAACCCGCCGCCATGGACCGTGCCTTGCATACGCTGCAAGGCTTCAGGGAAGAGATAGAATTGCACCAAGTAACGGATGTGCGTGCCACCGCCACCAGTGCCGTGCGCGTGGCCCGCAATGGGCGCGAGTTTGTGCAGCGCGTGTTTGAGGAAACCGGTATCCAAGTAGAAGTGATTGATGGAGCCCGCGAGGCCGAGCTGATTGCTTACGGCATCCGGCAGGCCGTGCCGCTGGGTGCTACTCGCCATTTGCTGATGGATATTGGCGGCGGCTCGGTAGAGTTTATTATTGCCGATGCGGATACGATTTTCTGGAAGCAGAGCTTCGAAATTGGTGGGCAGCGGCTGCTGGATCAGTTTTTCCGCCACGACCCGCTCCTACCCTCTGATATTGCCGACGAGCAAGCCTACCTCGCCACTGCGCTGGCGCCCCTCACAGCGGCCGTGCAGCAATATCAGCCCACGGTGCTGGTAGGCTCGTCGGGTACTTTCGATACCCTGGCCGATATGCACGCCGCCCGCCGGGGTGAGCCCCGCTCTACCCCGCCGCCAGCCACTACCCTCTCTACAGAGAGCTTCTACGAAAGCTACCAACTGTTTCGCACGCTTGATAACGCCGGCCGTCGTGCCCTACCTGGTATGCTGCCTATGCGCGCCGATATGATTGTGGTGGCCAGCGTCCTCATCGACTACGTGCTGCAAACCTATGGTTTGACGCAGGTTATTGCCTCAGCGTATGCGTTGAAGGAAGGTATGTTGGCGGAGATGCTAGGGTAGGCTGTCATCCCGAGCACAGCCAGGAACCTGAGAATATTAGAACGTTATGCTGAGCATGTGGCGAATCAAGCCAGTGTCGCAGCGGAGTCGAAGCATCTCGCGTGCCACGCTAATCTCAATCGCCAGGAAATTACCGGGAGCACGCGAGATGCTTCGACTCCGCTCCGCTGCACTCAGCATGACGTCCTCTCACAGAAAAGATTCACAAATTCATGACCTTCTCCTACAACCACCTCTTCGCCTTCACCGAAAACGTATTCCGTAGCATGGGTTGCCCAGAGGCCGATGCCACGCTGGCCACCGAAAGCCTGCTGGCCGCCGATTTGCGCGGGGTAGACTCGCATGGGGTGGCGCGGCTGATTGGCTACGTACGGCTCTGGGAAGCGGGCCGCATTAACCCTACCCCCCGCGTGGGTGTAACGTATGAAACCCCCAGCACCGCTGTAGTAGATGGCGACGGTGGCCTGGGCCTGGTGGTAGCGCCCAAAGCTATGGAAGTGGCCATTGAAAAAGCCCGTGTGGCGGGCACCGGCTGGGTGTCGGTGCGCAACTCCAACCACTTTGGTATTGCGGGCTACCACGCCATGAAAGCACTGGCGCACGACATGATTGGACTGGCTATGACCAACGCCTCTCCCCTGGTGGCCCCTACCCACTCCCTCGACCGACTACTCGGTACCAATCCCATTGCGGTGGCTATTCCAGCCGCCGAGCAGCCCGATTTCGTGGCCGACTTTGCTACCACTACCGCGGCCAACGGCAAGCTGGAAATCCTGCAACGCAAAAACCAACCAGCCCCTACCGGCTGGATTCAAGACAAGGAAGGTAATGTATCGACCAACCCGAATGAGCTGAAAGACGGCGGCGCCCTGCAACCATTGGGCGGCGAGACTGGCTCACACAAAGGCTACTGCCTGGGTAGCGTGGTCGATATCTTCTCGGCTGTACTAAGTGGGGCCAACTATGGGCCGTGGGTACCGCCGTTCGTGGCGTTTCTGCAACCGCCTGCCGATCCGGTGGGCCAGGGCATCGGGCACTTCTTCGGGGCCATGCGCGTAGACGCCTTTCGCCCCGCCGACGAGTTCAAAGCACATATGGACAATTGGATTTCCACCTTCCGCAACGCCCGCGCTGTGCCGGGCCAGCAGGTTCTCATTCCCGGCGACCCGGAGCGGGAATCATCAGCCAAACGGCTACTGGAGGGTATTCCGCTCCTTGACCCCGTGGTGAAAGACCTGGAAACGGTGGGGCAAAAGTTTGGGCTGACCTTATAAAACGTCCTACCCTATCAACGCCAAGAGCCGCCGCGAATTATTCGCGGCGGCTCTTGGCGTTGATAGGGTAGCCAAAATTAAATCAAATGTCCTGTAGTGGTATGAGCAGCAGCTAATGCCTGGGCAGCTACGTTTTGATCGAGGTAGCGCGAGCTGTACGAAGCATCGTTGCCATTTAGAAACAGGCAGGTATGTCCGCCAACTGCGTCAATAATTTGCGCATACTGATCCATTGGTAGTGCCGGGCAACCCAAGCTGCGACCCAAGCGACCATACTGCCGTACAAAATCCTCGCTCACATAATCAGCGCCGTGCATCACTACGGCACGTTTCAGGGCGTTGTCGTTGTAGCCTTCGTCAAGGCCCACCAGTTTCAGGGAGCGGCCATGCTTGCCCACATACTCTGCTTGGGTCACGTAGAAACCCAGGCTGCTCATGTTCGACTCGTTTTCGTTGGAAAAATTGGTCGCCATGTTTTCGCCGGAGTTGTGGCCGTGCGCTACCAGCGTGTGGAAAAGCACCTGCTGGTTGTCTAAGTCCAGCACCCACAAACGCTTTTCGGTGGAAGGTAGGCTGAAGTCGATAACCGTCAGGCGGTCTTTCGCACCCAACTTGCCAGCCTCTTTCAGATTGAGGTAGCCTGTCATGGCCTTCTCAAACACGCCAAATTGCATCCCTTGCGCTTCCAGATTCATGGCCTGGTAGAGCTTATCGAACCGTTGATTCAGGAAAGTAGCCTGCATTTCTTCGGCCGTAGGTAGGGTCTGGTGCGTACGAGCACGCGCCAGCGTCTTGCTAACGGGTGCTGCTACCGGCGTGGCCAAAAACAAGGCGGCCACAAAAGGCATAATACGACGCGTGAGCCGCTTGGCCCGGCGTTTCAGTCGCTGACGATGTACTACACTCGGCTTTTCCATTGGGAGTAATGTTCTTACTGGAAGAAAAAAGCACCAACGCACACGCCTGGCACTTATCTGACTCTATACGAACAACGCCAACGGATGATTCAGTTTCCGGCTACTTCATTTTATTAGCATAGTTCTATATTGTTACAACCCGTTTTTACTGCCTTGCAGCTAACATCAGAGCACACCGTGGTCATACTCTACCTGACGCAGCATACAATGCAGGTTTTGTCTGCTAGGCCGACATAATTTTCAGGGCGTAAGCTATAGCGTTGGGCTTTTGAGCGGGTAGTGCCACGGCCAAGCCCTCTTGGGTACGCTCAAACCGGAGCTTACCCGGTGCCCCCAGCAGTTCTACCCGCTTCACCTTACCCTGATAATGAGGCCCACCCGTGGCCAGCGACTTGAGCAGCAGACGACCAGCGGTAGGCCAGCCCAGGGCCGTAGCGTAGAGCACCTTGCCTTTTGTCACGTAGCGAATATCCTCCGCCCCAAACGGCTTTCCCTTACCCTCGTTGAAACCCTGCGCGCTGAGAGCAGCCGCGTTTTCTTGCGCCGGTCCTTCCCCAAATACTTTCCAAGGCCGCGTGCCGTAGATGCTTTCCCCGTTGACCTGCATCCAGGCGGCAATACCTTCTACAATGGCCCGCTCCTGCTCATCGATGGTGCCGTTGCCACGCATGGGCACACTCAGCAACAAGTTGCCGTTTTTGCTGACTACATCAATGAGGGTATGAATCACGGTCTGGGCGCTCTTATAACCGTGTTGGTCGTAGATGCGCCGGTCGTAATGCCATTGCCCCAGGCAGGTACAGGTTTGCCAGGGTAGGGGCTCAATCTCGTTGCTCTGCCCCCGCTCAATATCCCAGACCATGCACTTACGTTGCTCCGGCGTCAGGATTTTGCCAAAGACGACGGCCTCGTTGTGCCCGCCGTGGCGCTGGGCGTTGGTATTGTACATGTGAGCGGCAATACGCAACCCTGCCTCATTGACAGGCCATAGGGGTAGGGCCGTATCGTCAAAATACACTACGTCAGGCTCGTATTTATCTAACAATTCAATGGTGCGCTTGTAGAACTTCTCGCAATACTCCGGGCTGGGCGGGGTCACACCGTTGCCCCAGTTCCACTGCCGGTGAATCATGCCGTCATCTTGGCTGTTTTCGCTTAGTGGGTGGTTCTGCGCGTACAGCGCCTGCGGGTCGTAGCCTTGCCACCAGGTGCCCTGACCTTGGGCGGCGGTAATGTTGCCGTCGTAGGGTACACCGGCCAGGGGGCCTTTTTTGTCGGCGCGCTGGCTCGGCTCCAGCCAACTCCAGGTATGAGCCGCGTGCACGCTCACGCCAAAGCGCAGCCCTTGTTTTTTGGTGGCCTTGGCCCAGCCGCCCACCAAGTCCTTCTGGGGACCCAAACGGGTAGAATTCCAGGGCTGGTGGCTGCTGTCGTACAGGTCAAAGTTGTCATGATGATTGGCCAAGCATACAAAGTACTTGGCACCGGCTTTCTTGTAAAGCGCTAGCAACTCATCGGGGTTCCACTGCTCAGCCTTCCACTCGTGTATCACATCCTTGAAACCAAACTTAGACGGATGCCCATACTTTTCGCAGTGGAATTTGTACTGATCTGAGCCCTCCTGATACATGCCGCGGGCATACCAGTCGCCGCGCTCGGGCTGGCACTGCGGCCCCCAGTGGGCCCACAGGCCAAACTTGGCGTCGCGGTACCACTCGGGCGTCTGGTAGCGGGCTAGCGAGTCCCAGGTAGGCTGGAAGGGACTAGTCGCCAGTGGTGCAGGCGGCAGCGGGCTCCAGTTCACGCCGGCCATCACGCGCGGTATCCAAGCCGCCGGGGCAGCCAGCACAAGCTTTTTCAGAAGCGTTCTTCTATGCATCATCAGGGCAAGAAAAGAAAAAGCGACCGTATAAGCAGGAGAAATACTGAGAACCTACAGGCTGACCATGTGCCGCTACCCCATTTGCTGCACAACGTAAGGCCACCCCTACCCTTTGTATACTGCGCCGACTAGATGAGGATATAAGCTTACGTTTGGCCACCCACACGGCCTTCGGCACAACGGCGCGAAGATACCCGTAGCGGTTCTGTGCCATTTGGGAAGCCCTGTAGCACGCAGTCAGCACCCCACCTGATTCGCTGATACCTGTGTCGCTTCGGCAATCTATCCTAGCCTCGGCCTTACCCTAACGCTGTTTCTTCGTTATTTTTGCGCGCCCGCAACGGTTCACTTGTTCGTATACGTACGCAAACACCTATACCTCTACCGTTCGCCTCATCGCGCGCTTGGCGCGCTGCTTTTCGCATCTTATGGCTAAAGTCGCAATCAATCTCTCCACCGGGAGCCTGCAACAGGAAGAAATTATTGTTGGAATTGACCTGGGTACCACCAACTCGTTGGTGGCCTACATTCACCCGGAAACTCGCCAGCCTGTGGCCATCAACGACCAGGGTCGGGGTACTATTGTGCCATCGGTGGTGCACTTTCCCGCTGATGGCACCGCCCCCGTTGTGGGTACCGAAGCCAAGCAATACCTTCTTACCGATCCGCAGAACACCATTTATTCGGTGAAGCGTCTGCTGGGAAAAGCCTACCAAGACTTAGGCAACCACGCTGACCAACTAGGCTACAAGATTATTGATGACAATTCGGAAGGCTTGGTGCAGGTGCGGGTAGGCGAACGATTCTACTCGCCTATCGAGCTATCGGCGGAGATTCTGAAGGAGTTGCGCCAGCGCGCCGAGCACGCCCTGAAAACGCCCGTCAACCGGGCAGTTATTACTGTGCCGGCGTATTTCAACGACTCGCAACGCCAGGCCACCCGCGACGCGGGCCGTTTGGCAGGCCTGGAGGTATTACGCATCGTAAACGAGCCTACTGCTGCCGCGCTGGCCTACGGCATCGGCCTTTCGCCCGACGAAGAAAAAACGGTGGCTGTGTATGACCTAGGCGGTGGCACGTTTGATATTTCGATTCTGCGCATCCAGCAAGGCATTTTTGAAGTGCTCAGCACCAACGGCGACACCTACCTCGGCGGTGACGACCTCGACCAGGCTATCTATCATTACTGGGCCACCGAGTACCAACTCTCTACCTTGCTGTTCCAAAATGTAACGGCTCAGCAACAACTACGCTTGCTGGCCGAGCAGGCCAAGCGCCACCTTAGCCAGAACGATGCGTTTGAAGCACTATTTGATGAGGTGCGCCTACCCTTGAGTAAGGCTAAACTCAACGAGCTCATCACTCCTTTCGTGCGCCGCACCCTAGACGCTTGCCAGCAGGCTTTATCCGACGCCAAGCTTACGCCTAAAGACTTGGATGCCGTGCTTCTGGTAGGCGGCTCTACCCGCGTGCCGTTGGTCTACGATTCGGTATCAGCCTTTTTCCAACAGCCTGCTAATAACTCGCTGCACCCCGATGAAGTGGTGGCCCTGGGTGCCGCCATTCAGGCCGACATTCTGGCTGGCAACCGTCGGGACGTGCTGCTGCTCGACGTAACACCTCTCACGCTGGGCATCGAAACCATGGGCGGCCTGATGGACTCCATTATTCCGCGCAACTCTAAAATCCCCACCAAAGCCGGCCGGCAATATACTACCTCTGTAGACGGGCAGGTGAACCTCAAGGTATCCGTTTACCAGGGCGAACGAGATTTGGTGAAGGAGAACCGCAAGTTGGGCGAGTTTGTGCTGAGCGGCATTCCGGCTATGCCCGCCGGCCTACCCAAGGTGGATGTCAACTTTATCCTGAACGCTGATGGTATCTTGAAAGTAGAAGCCATTGAACTACGCTCAGGTGTCAGCCAACAAGTTGAAATCAAACCGCAATACGGCCTCACCGATGAGCAGGTAGAGAAGATGCTCATGGACTCGCTCACCCACGCCCGCGACGACGTATCGGCCCGCATGGTGATTGAGGCCCGTACCGCTGCCGACCAGCTGCTTTATCAGGTAGAGCGATTCGTCAACAAGAACTCGCAGTACCTCGAAGAAACGGAAATCACCCAAACGGCGGCCCTCACCGAGACCCTGCGCGAGAGCATCGCTACCAATGATAAGGACACCATCCTGAAAGCCATGGACACGCTGGAAGAGTACACCCGCCCCTTCGCCGAGCGCGTGATGAACATTTCCATCAAGCAGGCTATGTCGGGCAAGAAGATAGAGTAGACAACACTTATTTGTCATCCTGAACGCAGCGGAGCGCAGTGAAGGACCTTCTCACGTGAGAACGAGTCGTTGTTACGATAGTCGTTCCAGCGTGAGAAGGTCCTTCACTGCGCTCCGCTGCATTCAGGATGACAGATGAGTGCCGCTTACCGTTTCTTTTGCGGCGCTGGTACCAGCCCAAACGTCAGCACCTGGGTAGCAGTCGAGTCGCGGAAACTCACATCTAGCAGCACCTGCGGCTTCGCTCGAAGCGTGTCGCTGGCGAAATGAAACTGATAGAACGGGTGCGCTTGCTGGTCGTCGCCGAAGCGGAATCCTAGCTTGTAGAGCGTGATACGCGGCCCAAACCGCTTTCCTTGCTCATACAGCACGCGGCTGTCAGTACGGAATTGAGCAGTCGTCAGGCGTTGACGGGTTTCGGACGTCAAGAGAGGGTAGGCGTCGCGGTATTTGCCTTGCAGCACTGTCAGCAAAAACTTCCGTGTCAGCTGCACCTGCGACGTTTTTCTGGGTGGGGAAGTAGCTGCCAGAAGCAAACCGCTGCAGACGATCAATAAGCAGGTAAAAAGGACTTTTCGCAACAACTGAGTGGAGTGGGTCATAACCCTGTTACTGCAAAAGCCGGTGCTACGTTAGGTAGTACCGGCTTTTGCGATTTATTCATCTTCCTGCGGCACCAGGATGAACACATCCTCGCCCGGCCGTTTCATGATGTATTTTTCGCGAGCAAACTTTTCCAGCAATTCGGGGCTACTCAGCAGTTCGGCGCGGTCTTGCTTCACCTGCTCAATGTTTTTGAGATAATAGTCGCGCTCTGTTTGCAAATCGCGCCACTTGGCGTACATATCATACTGCTTCACTAAGTCATTGGCATCGAACACAAACATCCATACCAAAAAGCCCATCCCCGCCAGAAAGTAAAAGCTGCGCAGAAAGCGGGGCACACGGTGAAATACGTCGAGCAGACTCATAGCAAGTATAATGGGTAGGAAACGCACCAAAACAGGCGCCTACCACAAATATCAAGATTTCAGTTGATACCGCTTACAACAAAACAGCACCGCCGCTCGAAAGCAACGGTGCCATTCTCATAGAATCAGCGAAATCCCGCTAATCAGCAGAATCGGTGATTACATTTTCTTGCCGGGGAAGTAGGCGGTTTCGCCCAATTCCTCCTCAATACGGAGCAGCTGGTTGTACTTAGCCATACGGTCGGAGCGCGAAGCCGAGCCCGTCTTGATCTGACCCGTGTTCAGCGCTACGGCCAGGTCAGCAATGGTGCTGTCCTCCGTCTCGCCCGAGCGGTGCGACATGATGCTCTTGTACCCATTGCGGCGGCCCAGGTTCACAGCGTCAATCGTCTCGGTGAGGGTACCGATCTGGTTTACCTTGATGAGGATAGCATTGGCAATTTGCTCGTCGATACCACGCTGCAAGCGCTCCACGTTGGTCACAAACAAGTCGTCGCCTACCAGTTGGGTAGTCGAGCCAATGCTGTCGGTCAGGCTCTTCCAGCCGCTCCAATCGTCCTCGTCCATGCCATCTTCAATGCTGATGATGGGGTACTTCTTGGTCCAGTCGGTCCAGTACGCTACCATTTCCGAAGAAGTCAGCTTGTCGCCGGTGCTCTTTTTGAAGTGGTAGTGACCATCGGAGTAGAACTCCGATGCCGCGGCGTCCATGGCAATCATCACGTCGTCGCCGGGCTTGTAGCCCGCAGCCTCAATGGCCTGCAACACTACCTTGATAGCGTCTTCGTTGGATTTGATGTTCGGCGCGAAGCCGCCTTCATCGCCCACGTTGGTGCTCAAGCCCTGCTTTTTCAGCACGTTTTTGAGGTTGTGGAAGATTTCAGTGCCCCAGCGCAGCGCTTCCGAGAACGAAGGCGCACCCACCGGCATAATCATGAACTCCTGGAAGTCGATGGAGTTGTCGGCGTGCGAGCCGCCGTTCAGGATGTTCATCATGGGCACGGGCAGCGTGTTGGCCCCTACCCCACCCACGTAGCGGTAGAGCGGCATACCAGCATCTTGCGCCGCCGCACGAGCCGCCGCCAGCGATACGCCCAGAATAGCATTGGCACCCAGATTTGCCTTGTTGGGCGTGCCGTCCAGCTCCCGCATAATCTTGTCGAGCAGCGCTTGCTCGTATACCGAGAAACCAATCAGCTCTTCCGCAATCTTGGTATTCACGTTGTCCACGGCCTTCAGCACGCCTTTGCCCACGTACTTCGACTTGTCGTCGTCGCGCAATTCTACGGCTTCGTGCTTGCCCGTGCTGGCACCCGAGGGCACAGCAGCCCGGCCGGTAGCGCCAGAATCGGTCGTCACGTCTACTTCCACGGTAGGATTGCCGCGAGAATCAAAAATCTGTCGAGCGTGGATGGAGGTGATAATGCTCATGTTAAAAAGTATGAGAGGTTGAAAAGTGGTAGGGTAGCCGCCAGCTGTTGATCTGAAATAGCAGCAAACGGGGTATTTTGGTGGCCCAAGGTAAGAAATTCGACAGGGACGCCGTACTCTTCTTGGGTATCACGTGCGAACTAGCAACAAAAAAGGACTGGCTTATGGCCAGTCCTTTTCGTTTCGGAGCAGTTACTTACGAAGCAGCTTCTTCGTCACGCTCCTGTGCTTCCTCGCGGCTTTCGCCTTCTTGCACAGTGGTGGTAGGGGTATCTTCGGGAGCCGAAACTTCTACGGTAGCGTTCGAAGCAATAGCTTCGCCGCTTACCTCCGTGGCACTGGTAGTAGTAGCATCGGTAGCTTTCTTACCACCACGACGCGAACGACGGGTAGTCGTCTTGGCTTCGCCGGCATTCTTCGCCTCCAGCAGCGTTTCGTTGTAGTCTACCAACTCAATGATGCACACTTCAGCATTATCACCCAAACGGTTCTGGCTTAGCTTAATGATGCGAGTGTATCCACCCGGACGGTCAGCAATTTTAGCTGCTACATCGCCAAACAGCTCCTTTAGAGCTTCTTTGTTTTGGAGGGTAGCAAATACGGTACGGCGCGAGTGCGTCGTGTCATTCTTTGCCTTGGTGATTAGCGGCTCTACGAACTGGCGCAGCGCTTTGGCTTTCGCTACCGTTGTAGTCAGACGCTTGTACTGGATCAGCGAAATTGCCATGTTCGACAGCATCGCATTGCGGTGGGACGTAGTACGACCCAAGTGGTTGATGGATTTACCGTGACGCATAAAAAAGAGAAAATGTAAGCTTGCGGATGCCGGCCACGGCGGGTAAGCAGCCCTGCTGCCTCCACATTAGTACCGACGCCCCTCAGGGCTTACTGGTTGAAAAAAATGTGTGCTCTATAACAAGTAAATAGCCGAATGGCCGAACCGTTGGTGGTATGCTCACTAAGCATCCATTAGCAGTTCAGCCATTCGGCTATTCAATACTAATCTTCGTCGAGGCGGTACTTACCCAGATCCATCCCGAAGGTCAGACCTTTTTCCTCCACGAGGTTTTCCAGTTCCGTCAACGACTTCTTACCGAAGTTACGGAACTTCATCATGTCGCTCATATCCAGCTGCACCAAATCGCCCAGCGTTTTGATGTCAGCGGCCTTGAGGCAATTGTAAGCACGTACGCTCAGGTCCATATCCGCCAAAGGCGTCTTCAGAACCTTACGCATGTGCAGCGTTTCTTCATCTACAGTTTCTTCTTCCTCGGGCTTAGCCGATTCGAAAGTCATTGTATTGTCCGAGAACAGCATAAAGTGCTGAATCAGAATGTTGGCAGCACCTTTCAATGCTTCCTCCGGATGAATAGAGCCGTCAGTCTGAATTTCAACCAACAAACGCTCGTAGTCCGTCTTCTGCTCTACGCGGGTATTTTCGATGCTATATTTCACGTTTTTAATAGGCGTGAAAATCGCATCAATAGCAATCTGGCCAAAAACCTGATCGGTCGGCTTGTTCTCCTCAGCCGGCACGTAGCCACGACCTTTCTGGATCGTGAACTCAAACTCAAGCTCCGTGCCCGGATCAACGTGACAAATCACCAGATCCGGATTCAATACCTGAAAACCGCTGGTAAAATTGTTGATGTCGCCCGCCGAGAAGCTTTCCTGACCTTTGATGCGCACCGTGATTTTATCCTCAATGGCGTCGCTCACCTTTTTGAAGCGAACCTGCTTTAGGTTCAGAATGATTTCGGACATGTCCTCAATCACACCTTCAATAGTCATAAACTCGTGCAGAACGCTGCTGGTGCGTACCGACGTGATGGCGTAGCCCTCCAGCGACGACAGCAGGATACGGCGCAGTGCGTTGCCGATCGTGACGCCGTAGCCTTTCTCCAGCGGTTTGAATTCAAACGTTCCGTAAAAGTCGTCTGATTTCTCCATCACGACCTTTTCCGGCATTTGAAAAGCTAAGATTGACATAAGTGGGGCTTTATATGTAGTGTGTATGAGTAGTAGGTAGCAAGACCACAAACAAGTTGTTTACGTCCTACTACCTACTACTCAGTACTCAAATCCATTAAATACAACGAAGAAAATCGAATGAACGCCCCAGCTGAAGCCAGGGCAGTTATTACTTCGAATACAGCTCGACGATGAGCTGCTCGGTGATTTTCTCCGGAATCAGTTCGCGGGAAGGAGCATTCAGGAATTTGCCTACCATCTCTTTGCCATCCCACTCCAGCCACGAGAACTGACGCGAGTTGCGTACGCTCAGGCTGTCGGTGATAGTCTCCAACGACTTCGATTTCTCACGAACACCCACTACGTCACCAGCACGCAGCTTGTAAGAAGCGATGTTCACGATTTCACCATTCACTGTGATGTGCTTGTGCAGTACCAACTGACGAGCAGCACGACGGGTAGGGGCAATGCCAAAACGGTAAACCGTGTTGTCAAGGCGTGACTCCAACAGAGCCAGCAGGTTATCACCCGTGATACCGGGCAGAGTAGCAGCCTTATGAAACAGGTTCTCGAATTGTTTCTCCAACACGCCGTAAAGGTATTTCACCTTTTGCTTCTCCATCAGCTGGATAGCGTATTCCGACTGCTTCTTGCGACGGCCACGACCATGCTGGCCGGGGGGGTAGTTCTTTTTGTTGAGTGCCTTGCTCGGGCCGAAAATCGGCTCATTGAAGCGACGGGCAACTTTGGTTTTAGGACCGGTATAACGTGCCATTTCGGGGTTATTGAGTTTTACTGGGGGTTGAACCGCGTGTGTCGGGCTATTAGATGTGCCTTGCAGGGGTGAAAGGCTGCATCAGAAACCCGACACGGAGGGCAAACCAACGCCAAGCGTTAGCTGCCAGTTCATTATATCAGACGCGACGACGTTTAGGAGGACGGCAGCCGTTGTGGGGCAGCGGCGTCACGTCGCGGATAGTCGTCACCTCAATACCCACGTTCTGGATAGTACGAATAGCCGACTCCCGGCCCGAACCCGGACCTTTTACGAATACTTCGGCTTTGCGCATACCCAAGTCATGCGCTACTTTGCCGCAATCCGTAGCTGCCATCTGAGCAGCATAAGGAGTGTTCTTCTTCGAACCACGGAATCCCATCTTACCAGCCGATGCCCAGGAAATTACTTGGCCATTGTTGTTGGTGATGGAGATAATGATGTTATTGAACGAAGCCTTGATATGTACTTGGCCGGTCTGTTCAACCTGGACAACGCGCTTCTTGGCTTTGTCTTTTCTCTTTTGTGCCATTTGGTTATCGCAAAATATGCGGAAGGTGTTGAAGCTAGCTACTACTGCCCGCTCCGATTTCCGCTACTAGTTATTTAGTAGCCTTTTTCTTGTTGGCAACCGTCTTACGCTTACCCTTGCGAGTGCGCGAGTTATTCTTGGTACGCTGACCACGAACCGGCAAGCCTTTACGGTGACGTAGACCACGGTAGCAACCAATGTCCATCAAACGCTTGATGTTCAGTTGCACTTCCGAGCGCAATACACCTTCCGTCTTGTATTCGGAAGCAATAATGCTACGGATTTCACCAGCTTCGTCCTCGGTCCAATCTTTCACCTTCTTATCCAGCGAAATGCCGGCTTTAGTCAGGATCTGCTGAGCGGAGGGACGGCCAATGCCGAAAATATACGTCAGGGCGATTTCGCCCCGCTTGTTGTCCGGGATATCTACCCCTGCAATACGAGCCATGTTGTAGGATCTGAGTGCTTAACCTTGCCGCTGCTTATAACGCGGGTTTTTCTTGTTGATGACGTAAAGCTTGCCTTTGCGGCGAATTACTTTACAGTCAGCGCTACGCTTCTTTACGGACGCTTTGACTTTCATGAGTGTGGAAACTTAGGGTCTATGAGACATGAGGCCTTAGAAAGACCCCGAATTCTAGAAAAGTGGTGCAAAAGTACACAACTTCCTGAAATTCTGAGTCTCTAAGACCCTTATTTATAACGGTAAACGATTCTACCTTTCGACAGGTCGTAAGGAGACATTTCCAACTTCACCTTATCCCCTGGCAGAATTTTAATGTAGTGCATCCGCATCTTACCCGAGATATGGGCAATAAGCTGGTGACCATTTTCCAATTCCACGCGGAACATGGCATTGGACAGTGCTTCCAGAATGACTCCGTCCTGCTCAATGGAGGATTGTTTTGCCATATGGCTATTGTAAGGCTTTTTCTATGTATTCAAAGGAGGTGAGTACCTCTGCTTTGTCTTTTCTAACAACAACTGTGTGCTCAAAGTGCGCTGAAGGCATTTTATCCTTCGTGCGAATGGTCCAACCATCCTTTTCTTGCACAATCTTTTGTGTGCCTAAGTTGACCATCGGCTCGATAGCAATTACCAAACCTGTCTGCAACTTTAAGCCAGAACCACGTTTGCCATAGTTAGGTACCTCAGGACGCTCGTGCAGCTTTTTACCTACACCATGTCCTACAAGCTCTCTAACTACACCATAACCTTGTTTTTCAACGTGTTGCTGTACAGCATAGCTTATATCGCCCATACGATTCCCAGCTATTGCTTGTTCAATACCAAGATAGAGTGATTCTTTAGTTCGTTGCAACAACGCTAGGACTTCAGGAGCAACATTGCCTACTGGATATGTGTAGGCGCTGTCAGAATGATAACCATTCAGAAAGACGCCTCCATCCACAGAAATTACATCTCCGTCTTTGAGCGTATAGTCACTAGGAAAGCCGTGTACTACTACTGAATTAGGTGATATACAGAGGCTGAAAGGAAAATCGTTGTATCCCTTAAAAGAAGGTACTCCACCATTATCACGAATAAACTCCTCGGCACGCTGGTCCAGTTGCCGTGTAGTCACTCCTTCTTTGATAAGCTTTGCTACCTCTCCATGAGCTTGAGCCAGTACTTTCGCACTGGCTCTCATTAACTCTATTTCTTCTTCTGTTTTGTAAACTATCATCAGAACTATGAAGCCAAAGCAATATTCTGCGAACGGCCTCGTACTTTTCCGCTTTTCATCATGCCATCATACCTTTGCATGAGCAAGTAGCTTTCCACCTGATTCAACGTATCCAATACTACTCCAACCATAATGATTAGAGAAGTACCACCATAAAAAGCGGAGAAGGGTCGTGTAACACCAAGCAACAGAGCAAAAGCAGGGAAGATGGCAATCAACGCAAGAGCTACTGCACCAGGCAACGTAATTCGCGTTAGTACCTCATCTATATATTCTGAGGTATCTCGCCCAGGCTTCACGCCAGGTACGAAGCCTCCACTACGCTTTAGATCATCCGCAATTTGGTTAGGATTAACACTGATAGCTGTGTAGAAGTAAGTAAAGACAATGATGAGAGTGGCGAAGACTAGATTATACTGCCAAGACGTATAGTCTGAAAACTTCAGCCCAATATAACTCGCAGTTTCACTATCATTCTGCCAAACTGAGGCTACGATAGCAGGAACAAACATCAGTGATTGCGCAAAGATGATAGGCATTACACCAGCTGCATTCACCTTCATGGGAATGAACTGACGTTGTGCATTCAATTGCGTTGTACCACCAATCTGTTTAGCATATTGAACCGGGATGCGACGAACAGCCTGAGTCAATACAATAACAGCCATTACCACTAAGAACAAAACAACCAGTTCGATCAGGAAAATGAGAGAGCCTTGCATACGCTTGGCTGCTGCCTCCCCAATCAAAGCACCAGGTAAGCGCGATACAATCCCAATCATAATGATCATGGAAATGCCGTTACCAATACCTTTATCGGTAATTTTTTCACCCAGCCACATACAGAACAAAGTGCCGGCTGTGATTACTACCATAGTAGTAATAGTGAATAACAACCCGGGATTCGTTATCGCTTCTGCATTAATAGTTGCGATGAAACCCACTGACTGGGCCATTACAATAGGAATGGTGAGAAAACGAGTGTACTGGTTGATTTTCTTTCGACCAGACTCGCCTTCCTTTTGTAACTTTTGGAAATAAGGAACGGCAATAGTCAGAAGTTGCAGTACGATAGATGCCGAAATGTAAGGCATGATACCGAGTGCAAAGATGGAAGCATGACTGAAGGCCCCTCCTAACAAAGTGTCCAAAATACCAAAAAGACCTTGAGCACCTTGCTTCAATTGGGTTGGGTCTACCCCTGGCAAAACTACATAAGAGCCTAGCCGGTAGATAGCAATGAAAAAAACAGTATTGAGGATCCGAGTTCTCAGATCCTCAATTTTGAAAATATTCTTTATCGTCTCGATAAACTTTTTCATTGCTTAGTATGCTTTACAGCGTCACAGCTTTGCCCCCAGCCTTTTCAATGGCTTCAACAGCCGATTTCGAGAAAGCATGAGCATGAACTTCTACAGCCTTGGTGATTTCACCACGACCTAGAATTTTTACTTTGGCATTTTTTGATACCAATCCGGCATTCACAAAGTAAGCAGCATCCAAAGTAGAGGCGTTGCTATCCTTTTCAGTGAGTAAAGCTAGAACATCCAAATTGATGCTCTTGTACTCTACACGGTTGATATTTTTGAAACCAAACTTAGGCACACGGCGCTGAAGTGGCATTTGACCACCCTCAAAACCCGATTTCTTGGAATAACCCGAACGGGACTTGGCACCTTTATGACCGCGCGTTGATGTACCGCCGCGGCCGGAACCCGTACCACGACCTACACGCTTTTCATTGCGGGTAGCACCAACGGCGGGTTTTAGATTGCTGAGATTCATATTCGACTTATTGCCTAGAGTTCTGTTACTTCTACAAGGTGCTGTACTGCAGCTACCATACCAGCAATTTGAGGAGTATTTTCAACTTCCTTTGTGCTGCCGATTTTGCCCAGACCAAGAGCCTGAACGGTACGCTTTTGACGCTCAGGGCGGTCAATAACGCTTTTCACCAAGGTGATTTTAATCTGTGCCATCTCTGCTTAGCCGTTAAATACTTGCTGAAGACTGATACCACGTTGCTGTGCAATCTGCAACGGGTCGCGCATCTTAGCCAAAGCATCGAAAGTAGCCTTCACTACGTTGTGCGGGTTGGAAGAGCCTTTCGACTTTGCTAGCACATCTTTGATACCAGCACTCTCAAAGACAGCGCGCATAGCACCACCGGCAATTACACCAGTACCTGCAGCGGCAGGCTGTACTAACACGAAACCACCCGAGTACTTACCTTCCATTACGTGCGGCACTGTATGCTTATACAGCGGCACCTTTACAAGGTTCTTTTTCGCATCGTCGATGCCTTTGGCAATGGCGTCAGTTACTTCATTGGCTTTGCCGAGTCCGTAACCCACTACTCCGTTGCCATCGCCCACTACTACAATAGCAGAGAAGCTGAAGCGACGACCACCTTTTACTACTTTGGCAACGCGGTTGATTGCAACCACTTTTTCCTTAAGGTCGGTCTCGTTAGCGCGAACAACCTTGTTGTTATCTCTATTCTCTTTGGACATTGTCTTAGAAATTCAGCCCGCCTTCACGCGCGCCATCTGCCAGTGATTTTACGCGGCCGTGGTAGAGATAACCGGAACGGTCGAATACCACTTTCGTAATGCCTTTACCTTGAGCACGGGAGGCAAGCTCTTTGCCTACTGCGGCAGCAAGGGCGACTCCGTTGCCCCCTTCCACCGAAACGTGCTTTGAGGAAGCAGACGCCAACGTGTGACCGGTAGTATCGTCAATAATTTGGGCATAAATGCCTGTATTGCTACGAAACACTGACAAACGTGGGCGCTCGGACGTGCCAGCAACCTTTGTGCGGATGATGCGCTGGATCCGTTTTCTTCTAGATGCTTTATCGAAAGCCATGATGTGAAATTATTTCGAAGCTGTTTTACCAGCCTTACGACGAATTTGCTCGCCCACGAAGCGCACACCTTTGCCCTTGTAAGGCTCAACTTTGCGCAGCGAACGTATTTTAGCAGCTACTTGACCAAGCAATTGCTTGTCGATGCTATTCAGCGTAACAATGGGGTTCTTACCTTTTTCTGTAACAGCAGTAGCAGTTACTTCTTTCGGTAGAGCCAAGAAGATATTGTGTGAATACCCCAGCGCGAGTTCTAGCGTATTCCCGGCAACAGTGGCTTTATAACCTACCCCTACCAATTCTAGTTTCTCCTCAAACCCGTTACTAACGCCTTGAATAGCATTGTTGATCAGTGAACGATACAAACCGTGCATCGCCTTATGGCGCTTCTGCTCGGTAGGACGCTCTACAACCAATTGGCCATCAACGGTAGAAACTTTAATATCTTGATCAACCGGTGTTACTAGTGTGCCTTTAGGGCCTTTCACTGTTACCTGGTTTTCATTATTTATATCAACCTGAACACCAGTGGGCAGGCTGATCGGCAGTTTACCAATACGTGACATAGTCTCGGTTCCTTTCGGTTAGTAAACGTAGCACAGCACCTCGCCGCCCACATTCTCATTTTTGGCCTCTTTCTCTGTCATTACACCTTTCGACGTCGACAGAATAGCAATACCCAAACCGCTTAATACGCGTGGCAGGTTTTGCACGTGTGCGTATGTCCGCAGACCTGGTGTGCTCACGCGTTGCAATTTGGTAATAGCCGGTTGCTTGGTAGTCGGGTTGTATTTCAGAGCGATTTTAATCGTACCCTGTACCGACGAATCATCAAAACGGTAGCTTTGGATGTACCCTTTATGGTAGAGCACTTTCGTAATCTCCTTTTTGATGTTGCTGGCCGGAATCTCTACTACCCGGTGATTTGCCTTAATGGCATTGCGCAACCGGGTCAGGTAGTCGGCAATTGGATCTGTATTCATTTGACTATTAGAGCGAGTCCCTGTTTTTTAGAGAGCCGCAAAGATAAGAAAATTCCACCATTGCTCAAGGCAACTTTGAAATTTTCGAGTTAAGACTGCTTGGCTCGGCTGTCTGGGCTCGGCCAATGGTTTCTTAGGCAAAGAAGGCTGGATAGCTTTGAAAACCACCCAGCCTTTTCAATTTACCAGCTCGATTTGGTTACGCCGGGAATTTTACCAGCGAGAGCCATTTCGCGGAAACGAACGCGGCTGATACCGAATTTGCGCATGTAACCACGCGGACGGCCATCAATCATATCACGGTTGTGTAGGCGTACGGGCGAAGCATCGCGAGGAAGCTTGTCCAAACCTTCGTAGTCGCCGGCAGCCTTAAGAGCAGCACGCTTCTCGGCATAGCGAGCAACGGTGGCGATGCGCTTACGCGCTCTTGCTTTTGCGGATTCCTTAGCCATTAGTTTTGTTTCTTGGCGTTAGTGAACGGCATTCCGAAGGCTTTGAGCAACTCATAGCTTTGCTCGTCGTTTTCAGCCGTCGTTACAAAGGTGATATCCATACCCGAGATAGACTTGATCTTATCGATTGAGATTTCGGGGAAGATAATTTGCTCCTTAACGCCTAAGGTATAGTTACCACGGCCATCGAAGCCCTTATCGTTGATGCCTTTGAAGTCACGTACGCGGGGCAATGCCACAGTTAGAAGACGGTCCAAGAACTCATACATCCGTTCGCCACGCAGGGTAACACGGGCGCCAATTGGCATACCCTCACGGAGTTTAAAGTTCGAAACCGAACGCTTAGCGATGGTAGGAACAGCTTTCTGACCAGCGATGGTCGTCAATTCTTCCACACCATTATCAACCAGCTTTTTGTCAGCTACTGCTGCGCCAATACCGCGGTTAATGCAGATTTTAGTGATACGTGGTACCTGCATGATGCTCTTGAATTGGAATTTCTCCTGGAGCGCAGGTACTACTTCTGCTTGATATTTTTCTTTGAGTCGAGCCATTGTCGTAAAGCCGGATTAGGCGTTTGTCGTTGCAATCGGCTGCACGTTGCTCACGTGAATCGGCGCCTCAATCTTGGTGATACCCCCTTGCGGGTTTTTTGCACTAGGTTTGTTGTGCTTGGTCACCAGGTTCAGACCTTCTACGATTACACGCTGCGTGGAACGGTTCACCGACTTGATTACGCCGGTTTTGCCGCGCTCATCACCTGCAATCACCTTTACGGTATCACCGGTTTTTACGTGCAGTTTAACAGGCGTTGCTTTAGTTTTCGTTGCCATTGCTTAGAGAACTTCAGGAGCCAGTGAAACAATCTTCATGAACTGCTTCTCGCGCAGTTCGCGGGCCACGGGGCCAAAGATGCGGGTGCCACGAGGCTCGTTGTTATTATTGAGCAGTACAGCAGCGTTATCATCGAAACGAATGTACGAACCATCTTTGCGGCGTACTTCTTTTTTCGTGCGTACTACTACTGCTTTCGATACAGTGCCTTTTTTTGCGTTGCCAGAAGGAATAGCTGATTTAATTGCTACTACAATCTTGTCGCCAACGCTAGCATATTTCTTACCCGTGCCACCTAGGACACGGATGCAGAGCACTTCTTTGGCGCCGCTGTTATCAGCGACGGTCAGACGGGATTCTTGCTGGATCATCTTACTTAGCGCGCTCTAGAATTTCTACCAATCTCCAACGCTTGTTTTTGCTCAGCGGACGGGTCGACATAATGCGGACCGTATCCCCTTCGCCACACTCGTTGTTTTCGTCGTGTGCCATAAACTTGGTAGTCTTGGACACGAACTTACCATAGATCGGGTGCTTCTGTTTAATTTCCACAACTACCGTAATGGACTTGTCCATTTTGGAGCTGGAAACGCGCCCGATGATTTCCTTGCGCATGTTGCGCTCAGGTGCGCCGACTACCGGCTGCTGTGCTGCGTTGCTTTCCATCGTTTATTTAGCAGTTTGGTTAGCCTGCTCGTTCTCGCGACGGTTCAGCTCCGTCAGCAGACGGGCTACGTTTTTGCGGCTGTGCTTCAGGCGAACCGGGTTTTCCAAAGGCGAAATAGCATGCGCAAAGCGTAGCGACTGCCCGTTGGTCTGTTCGGTTTTGATTTGCTCTTTCAGCTCTTCCAGCGAAAGGGCGCGGATATCTGCGTTCTTCATCTTGTCTTAGCTTTCTACGTAGTCGCGACGAACAACAAACTTGGTCTTAACCGGCAGCTTCTGCGCGGCCAGACGCAGCGACTCCTGCGCTACTTCTAATGACACCCCGTCCGATTCGAACATGATGGTGCCGGGTTTAACTACGGCTACCCAATACTCAGGTGAGCCTTTACCTTTACCCATACGTACCTCAGCGGGCTTCTTCGTAATAGGCTTATCAGGGAAGATACGGATCCAAACTTGACCTTCACGCTTCATTGCGCGAGTCATAGCGATACGAGCAGCCTCAATCTGGCGTGCCGTAATCCAAGCCTGCTCCAAAGACTTGATAGCGAATGAACCGAAATCGATAGTGCTGCCGCGATGGGCGAGGCCGTGGATGCGACCCTTCTGCATCTTCCGATACTTAGTTCTTTTCGGCTGTAACATGAGTTATACGAAAAAAAGATTCGAGATGAGAAAAAGGGCCTAGCGACGAGGGCCGCCACCCTGACCACCACGGTTTCCACCACCCTGGCCTCCACGACGGTTACCACCGCCTTGGCCACCACGGTTGTCACCGCCACGGTCGTTACGGTCACCACGTTCACGACGCGGGCCACGGTCGCCACGGTCGCCACGTGGACCACGGTCGTTGCGGCTTTCACCGTTACCAGGGTTGGTTGGCTGCTGGTTAGGTGACAGATCAGGCTTGCCGAAAACTTCGCCACGCATGATCCACACTTTGATACCGATTTTGCCGTAAACTGTTTGGGCTTCCGACAAAGCATAGTCGATATCCGCACGCAGAGTATGCAGGGGCGTACGACCTTCTTTATACTGCTCAGAACGAGCAATCTCAGCACCGCCTAAACGACCGCCGCATTGAATTTTGATGCCTTCAGCACCAACCCGCATAGCAGCTTGGATAGACATTTTCATGGCACGACGGAAAGAGATACGAGCCTGCAATTGCTGTGCAATGCTTTCCCCTACCAGTTTTGCATCAAGCTCAGGGCGCTTAATTTCAAAGATGTTGATTTGAACGTCTTTGCTGGTAATCTGCTTCAGCTCGTCCTTGATCTTATCAACCTCTTGGCCACCTTTACCAATTACCACACCTGGACGGGCAGTATTGATCGTGATGGTAATACGCTTCAGCGTACGCTCAATTACGATGCGGGAGATACCGCCTTTCGGAATACGAGCAAGAATATATTTGCGGATTTTTTCGTCCTCAACCAGCTTATCGGCAAAATCTTTACCGCCGTACCAGTTCGAGTCCCATCCTTTGATGACTCCCAGACGGAAGCCGGTTGGATTTACTTTCTGTCCCATAGTGCTTATGCGGTAGCCTCAGCTTGATTTGCGGTCGATTTTTTGGATGAACGACGGGTAGGTTTTGCGTCACCTGCGTTGCTAGTCGTTTCAGCAGCCTGCTTAGCAGCAGCTTTGCTGCCCAAAGGCTCAACTTTCGTATCAATAATCAGCGTTACGTGGTTGCTACGCTTACGAATACGGTGACCGCGACCTTGAGGGGCTGGGCGTAGACGCTTCAACTGGCGACCTTCGTCAACGAAAATTGTCTTGATGTAAAGATTAGCATCTTCGATACGCTCATCTTCGTTTTGCTGCTGCCAATTAGCCAGAGCTGACAAAAGCAGCTTCTCAATTTTAGCGGCGCCCGAGTTGGCTTCGAATTTCAGCAGGCCTAAGGCACGAGTCACTTTCTGACCACGAACCATGTCGGCTACCAAGCGCATTTTGCGCGGCGAGGTAGGCACATTGCGGAGTTTAGCTACTGCTTCCATCTTAGCGCTTGCCTTTATCTTTCTTGGCTACGTGGCCACGGAAGTTACGCGTAGGCGCAAACTCACCGAGCTTGTGACCGACCATGTTTTCGGTCACGTATACCGGAATAAATTTATTGCCGTTGTGTACGGCGAAGGTGTGGCCAACGAAGTCCGGAGAAATCATCGAGCGGCGCGACCAAGTCTTCACCACTGATTTCTTGCCGGCTTCATCCATTGCCGTTACTTTCTTCTCGAGCCGAAAGTCAATGTACGGCCCTTTTTTTAGCGAACGTGCCATTGGTTATTTCTTGCCTTTACGGTTAACGATGAGCTGCTCGGAGTACTTGTTCTTATTACGGGTCTTCTGTCCTTTCGAGAAGATACCGTTGCGGCTGCGTGGGTGACCACCCGACGACTTGCCTTCGCCACCACCCATTGGGTGATCGACAGGGTTCATAGCTACACCACGAACGCGAGGACGGCGGCCCAACCAACGGTTACGACCAGCTTTGCCCAGGCGCACATTCATGTGGTCGCCGTTTGAAACAGTGCCTACCGTAGCCATGCAGGTAACCAGTACCATACGCATTTCACCAGAGGGCAATTTCAAAGTTGCGTACTTATCTTCGCGAGCTACAAGCTGTGCGTAAGTACCTGCCGAGCGCGCCATGGCAGCACCATTGCCAGGCATGAGTTCGATGTTGTGTACAATTGTACCTAGTGGCATCTCACGCAAAGGAAGCGTGTTACCCACTTCGGGTGCTACACCGGAGCCCGAAACAATCGTAGCACCTACCGTTAGACCGGCGGGCGCAATGATATAGCGCTTTTCGCCGTCAGCATAGTTTACGAGTGCGATACGGGCAGTGCGGTTTGGATCGTATTCAATCGTCTTCACCGTGGCTGGAACACCAGCTTTATCACGCTTGAAGTCGATAACACGATACTTTGCTTTGTGTCCACCGCCAATGTAGCGGTTCGACATTTTGCCCGAATTGTTACGGCCACCAGAGTTTTTGAGGGGTGCCAACAGCGACTTCTCCGGCGTCGACGTCGTAATCTCGTCGAAAGCCGGGGCGATGCGGAAGCGCTGACCCGGTGATGTTGGTCTTAGTTTTTTGAGTGCCATTACTATAGCTGGTTTGCTCTATCAGAAGGCTTAGATACCGCTGTAGAAGTCGATTACGTCGCCTTCTTTCACGGTTACAATAGCCTTTTTGCCATGAGGGCGGCGGCCGCTTACAGCACCACCCTTCGTGAATTTCGATTTTACTTTACCATTCGTGCGGATGGTGCTAATGCCCGTAACCGTCACGCCGTAAAATTGCTCGACATCCTTTTTGATTTGAACCTTGTTAGCCGTACGAGTTACTTCAAACACGTACTGGCCTTTTTCGTTCAGGCTGGTAGCCTTTTCGGTTACAACCGGTTTTTTCAGCGTGCTCATTATTCAGCAGTGGTATAAAGTTGTTCTAAAGACTTCAGACCATCTTCTGACAACAGCAAGGTGTCAGTGTTCAGCAAGTCGTGCGTGTTCAACGCTACTGGAGTAGCTACGCTTACTTTCTGAATGTTGCGAGCCGACAGAACAACGTTCTTATCAACTTCACCAGTTACTAGCAGGGTCTTCTTACCGTTGTTCAGCTTCAGACCGGCTAAGATGTTCGCGAAATCTTTTGTCTTTGGAGCCGACAGCGTGATGTTCTCTACCAGAGAAATTTTGCCATCTTTCGCCAGTGAGCTGAGAGCCGACAGACGAGCCAGACGTTTGGTTTTCTTGTTAAGCTTGAAGCCGTAGTCGCGGGGCTGTGGGCCGAAAACACGGCCACCACCGATAAATACAGGCGACTTCATGCTACCAGCGCGAGCACCGCCCGTACCTTTTTGCTTCTTCAGCTTTTTGGTCGTGCCGCTTACTTCGTTACGCTGCTTTGCTTTGTGCGTTCCCTGACGTTGGTTAGCCAAGTACTGCTTCACGTCGAGATACATGACGTGCTCATTCGGCTCAAGACCGAAAATAGCGTCCGACAGGGTCACTTTGCGACCAGTGTCTTCGCCTTTGATGTTATATACTGACAGTTCCATCTCGCCTTATTTTTCCAGGACCACGTAAGAATTCTTCGCGCCGGGAACCGAGCCGCTCACTACAATCAGGTTCTTATCAGCCACGATACGCATTACCTTCAGGTTCTGCACCTTCACGCGGTCATTACCCATGCGGCCACCCATGCGCATTCCTTTGAACACGCGAGAGGGCCAGGAGCAAGCACCGATAGAACCGGGGTGACGACCACGGTTGTGCTGGCCGTGCGTTTGACCACCTACACCGGCAAAGTTGTAGCGTTTCACAACGCCTTGGAAACCTTTACCTTTTGAGGTACCCACTACGTCTACGAACTCGCCTTCTTCGAACAGATCAGCTTTCAATTCGCTGCCAGCCGAATAGCTAGTTACGTCATCAACGCGAAACTCAACGAGCTTCTTCTTAGGGGTGGTACCGGCTTTGGCGAAGTGGCCAGCCAGCGCTTTTGTGGTATTTTTCGCTTTTTTCTCGCCGTAGCCGAGTTGAACAGCGGTATAACCGTCGTTCTCGAGCGTTTTCACCTGCGTCACTACGCACGGACCCGCCTCAATGAGGGTACAGGGAACATTCTTCCCGTCCGGAGTGAAGAGGCTTGTCATACCGATTTTTTTACCGATGATGCCAGGCATTCTATTAGATGTTTATGAAAAAGACACAGTGAAAACGCCCAGATAGCGTTTTCGTAATGGGAGTGCAAAGCTAGGCAAAGTTTTTATAAGAAGCCAGCGTCATTCTAAAATATTTTCATGCTGTGGCTTTCAGTTTATCTCTAACAATCAAATACTTTACTGCTGCTAAGACAACATCATTATCCTTCTGAGCGTGCTTTATCTTGCTTACAGTGCAGACCCTTTTTAAGCAGAATTCTATACAAAAAATCGCCCTATCAACTGGGATAGTTGATAGGGCGACTCTTCCTAATTAGTCGGAGAAATTAAATCCTCAGACTTTAATTTCAACGTCAACACCGCTAGGCAGCTCCAGCTTCATGAGAGCATCTACTGTTTTCGACGAAGTCGAGTAGATATCTACAAGACGTTTGTAGGTGCAAAGTTGGAACTGCTCACGCGACTTCTTGTTCACGTGGGGCGAACGAAGTACGGTGAACTTCTCTTTGTTAGTGGGCAGTGGGATGGGGCCGCTAACAACAGCGCCCGTAGCCTTCACCGCCTTCACAATCTTCTCCGACGACTTATCCACCAAGTTGTGGTCGTAGGATTTGAGTTTGATGCGAATTTTCTGGTTCATTTCTATAATGTGAAAGCGGATTTAGCGAATGGCGTTACCTTTTTGCTTGGCGATGATGCCATCAGCCAAGTTGGTAGGCACCTGGTCATAGTGCGAGAAAGTCAGCGAAGCTGAAGCACGACCCGACGTGATAGTACGCAATGATGTTACGTAACCGAAAAGCTCTGATAGAGGCACATCGGCTTTCACCACGTTGGCACCACCTTTTGTGTCCATGCCTTTCATGATACCACGACGACGGTTCAGGTCACCTGTTACGGAACCGGTGTACTCGTCTGGTGTTACTACCTCTACTGCCATGATGGGCTCAAGCAGTTTAGGGCCAGCCTGACGAGCTGCTTCACGGAAACCACCGCGGGCAGCTAGTTCAAACGACAAGGCATCGGAGTCAACATCGTGGTACGAACCGAAGAACAGACGCACTTTCATGTTGTCGAGCGGGAAGCCAGCTAATGGGCCGTTCTTCATTGCTTCCTCAAAGCCCTTCTGTACCGGTGCGATGAATTCGCGGGGGATTACACCACCCGTAATATCATTCACAAACTCCAGACCTGGTTTCTCCGGATCAGTCTCTTTCGGGCCAAGTTCAAATACGATGTCGCCAAATTTACCACGACCACCCGTCTGCTTCTTGTACGTTTCGCGGTGCTCTACTTTTTTGGTCAGAACCTCTTTGTAAGCAACCTGCGGAGCACCTTGGTTGATTTCAACCTTGAACTCACGACGCATGCGGTCGATGATAATCTCAAGGTGAAGTTCACCCATACCACGCAATACCGTCTGACCAGTTTCCTGGTCGGTCTGTACCGATAGGGTAGGATCTTCTTCTACGAGCTTGGCAATGGCCATACCCATTTTGTCTACGTCAGCTTGCGTCTTCGGCTCGATGGCGTAACCAATTACAGGCTCAGGGAACGACATTGACTCCAGCACCAGAGGCTTGCCTTCAGCAGTCAGCGTGTCACCTGTTTTGATGTCTTTGAAACCTACACCAGCTGCAATGTCACCCGCTTGAATCTTCTCAATTGGGTTTTGCTTGTTGGAGTGCATCTGCATCAAACGCGAGATACGCTCTTTCTTCTGCGTGCGGTTGTTGAACACATACGAACCAGCATCAAGCTGGCCACTG
This sequence comes from Hymenobacter citatus, assembly GCF_014333615.1. GTDB lineage: Bacteria > Bacteroidota > Bacteroidia > Cytophagales > Hymenobacteraceae > Hymenobacter > Hymenobacter citatus. The sequence continues at coordinate 66,757 of NZ_JACSCY010000011.1, forward strand.
TAGCAACGGAAGAAGCACAAACGACCTACGAATGGGTCGGTAGCAATTTTGAACGCCAGCGCAGTGAAAGGCTCATCGTTGTCGGGGTGACGCTCTACCTCTTCACCGGTATCAGGGTTGGTACCAATAACAGCAGGCATATCAAGAGGCGAAGGCAGGTAAGCCATAACGGCATCCAGCATAGCCTGCACACCTTTGTTTTTGAATGCTGAGCCGCACATTACGGGCGAGAACTTCATGTCGATAACCGCTTTGCGGATTACGTCCATCATTTCCTCACGCGTGATGCTGTCTGGGTCGTCGAAGAATTTCTCCATCAACGTGTCATCGTATTCAGCAACGCTTTCTACGAGTTTCTCACGCCACTCCGCAACCGTATCCACGAGGTCTTCGGGGACCGGCACCTCTTTGTAGGTTTTGCCTTGAGTAGCATCATCCCACACAATGGCTTTACCAGTCAGCAGGTCAACTACACCTTTGAATGTGTCCTCAGCACCGATTGGAATCTGCAACGGTACAGGTGTAGCACCGAGCTTCTCCTTAATCTCGTTGACAGCTTTGAAGAAGTCAGCGCCGGCACGGTCCATCTTGTTGACGAAGCAGATACGTGGCACTTTGTATTTGTCAGCCTGACGCCATACAGTCTCAGACTGAGGCTCAACACCAGACACGGCGCAGAACAGTGCCACAGCACCGTCCAGCACGCGCAACGAGCGCTCTACCTCTACCGTAAAGTCAACGTGACCGGGGGTATCAATGAGGTTGATTTTGTATTGCTTGGTATCAGGAGTTGGGTCGCCCTGTACGGTAGGATAGTTCCAGAACGTAGTGGTAGCGGCCGAGGTAATGGTAATACCACGCTCCTGCTCCTGCTCCATCCAGTCCATCGTGGCAGCACCTTCGTGCACTTCCCCGATTTTGTGGGTTTTGCCGGTGTAGTAGAGAATGCGCTCCGAAGTCGTGGTCTTACCGGCGTCGATGTGCGCCATAATCCCGATGTTCCGGAGGTATTGCAGGTCTTTATTAACAGCCATTGCTTTATTAAGTGTTATTTAAGGGCTTAGGGTCTTGGGCACCTAGTAAGCTTCAAAGAGAAAACTAAGTTCCTAAGACCCTAAGTCCTTAACAACGATTTAGAATCGGAAGTGCGAGAAGGCTTTGTTGGCTTCAGCCATGCGGTGGGTGTCGTCTTTTTTCTTAACGGCAGCACCTTCACCTTTGGCGGCAGCAATAATTTCGCCAGCCAGCTTGTCTTTCATGGTTTTCTCACCACGACGACGAGCATATTGGATCAACCATTTCGAGCCAACAGCAATACGACGGTCAGCACGAACTTCGATCGGCACCTGGAAGGTAGCACCACCTACGCGGCGGCTCTTCACTTCTACAGTTGGCATCACGTTGTTCAGGGCTTTGCGCCACATTTCCAAGCCACTCTCTTTGGTGCGTTGCTCCACTAGGTCGCAAGCATCATAGAAAATAGTGTAGGCTAGGTTTTTCTTCCCGTCGTACATCATGTAGTTGACGAAACGGGTTACCAGCGTCTCCTTGTATTTGGGGTCGGGCAGGAGAATGCGCTTCTTCGGTTTTGACTTTCTCATTGTCGGTTATATTGTAGCTGCTCGTTGTCAGTCATTAGTTGTTAGCAAAGCAGAGCCTCTAACAACTGACAACTATCAACTGCCAACTAACTATTTACTTCTTCTTACCGGGTGCTGGTTTGCCACCTTTACCGGCTGCGGGAGCCTGGCCTGGCTTCGGACGCTTCGCGCCGTACTTCGAACGACGTTGCAAACGGCCGTTTACACCGGCGGTGTCGAGAGCACCACGGATGATGTGATAACGCACACCTGGTAAATCCTTCACGCGGCCACCACGGATCAGCACGATGCTGTGTTCCTGCAGGTTGTGGCCTTCACCGGGAATGTAGGCGTTAACTTCTTTGCCGTTGGTCAGGCGCACACGGGCAACTTTACGCATAGCCGAGTTTGGCTTCTTAGGCGTAGTGGTGTATACACGGGTGCAAACGCCACGGCGCTGCGGGCACGCATCAAGAGCCGGCGACTTTGACTTCGTCGTCAGCTTCTCGCGGCCTTTACGTACTAATTGGTTAATGGTAGGCATCTACGGAATGGTTTGTCCAGGAGGGTCTTCTCCCAAAAAATTAGGCTTGCAAAGGTAGAGAAAGTGTTTTGAAATAGCAAACAGGTTGAAATAGTTTGTCTTAGAGAAATTACGAGAATATCCCTTTATAACCTTTCGCTCTTTCTCAACCCCTACCCTACTACACGGAAAGCAGCATTACAAATTCCGCTCAACAAAGAATTTGCTTTCAACTGCGTGGTTGCTCGCTAACTATGCTTCCCCCATTGTCCCTCCGAAATTCATCGGAAAGCTTGGCATCTCAGGTTGCGAGTTAATAGGGCCAAATGTCTGCTCGAAGCGCTCCACGTTATCGGCCAGTGCGGCAAGCAAACGCTTGGCATGCTCTGGCGTAATGACAATACGAGCTTTCACTTTGGCTTTGGGTAAGCCAGGCATCAACCGAATGAAGTCAATTACGAACTCGCTACTGCTGTGCGCAATCATTGCTAGGTTGGCATATTGCCCTTCAGCAATATCTTCCGGTAGCTCTATGTTGATGGCGTTGGGGTCTTGGGGCTGGTGGTCGTTATTTGCGTCCATCTACATTATGTTTCTTTGGTGTGTACATTTTATAACTATAAATAGCGCTGCATGTAGCTACTAGAAAGAGAACAGCGACACTAATGATAATTCTAATGTCTGACGGATGCTGAGGCAGTAATAGCTCATCCAACTTTCGTAACCAAGGCAAACGAGTTAGTATAGATAAGAGCTTGTTTAAGCATCCCAGCAAATACAGTAAACCTGTAATACACAGAATAAATCTAACTATCTCAGGTAGGTTGTTCCATTTAGCCTGAATATTCATAAGTACAAAGAAAACAAAACGGCCGGTCGGATTACTCCAACCGGCCGTCTCTTATTAATCTTTTATCGGACTATTCCGATACCGACTCACGCTTGGCGCGTGAAGTCCGCTTAGGAGCTACGACTTCTTCGGTTGCCCGGGCATTCTGCAATGCTTCGAGTTCCTCTTTCGAGCCTACTACCTGACGCGTGTATTCGCGCAAGCCAGTACCGGCCGGGATGAGGTGACCTACGATTACGTTCTCTTTCAGGCCCAACAGTTCGTCGGCCTTGCCACGGATGGCAGCTTCCGACAGCACCTTGGTCGTTTCCTGGAACGAAGCGGCCGAGATGAACGACTGCGTACCCAACGATGCCTGCGTAATACCTTGGAGGGTAGGACGCGATACGGCGGGCTGAGCTTCCCGCACTTCCACCAGTTTCAGATCCCGACGACGGAGCGACGAGTTTTCATCGCGCAGCTTACGAGCCGATACAATCTGGCCGGGGCGCAGGTTGGTCGAGTCACCGGCTTCCGTTACCACCTTCATGTCGATGATGGTATCGTTTTCTTCCATGAAGATCACCTTGTCGATAACCTGGTGCTCCAGGAAGCTCGTATCGCCGGCGTCGAGAATCACAACTTTCTGCATCATCTGGCGCACTACCACCTCAATGTGCTTATCGTTGATTTTCACACCCTGCAAGCGGTACACTTCCTGAATCTCGTTCACGAGGTATTCCTGCACGGCGCCCGGACCCTGAATGCTCAGGATATCGTTCGGCGTGATGGCACCATCGGAAAGTGGCATACCGGCCCGGATGAAGTCGTTGTCTTGCACTAGGATGTGCTTCGACAGCGGCACCATGTATTTCTTCTTCACACCGTCTTTCGACTCGACGAAGATTTCACGGTTACCACGCTTCACGGTACCATAGCTTACTACACCGTCGATTTCCGACACAACGGCCGGGTTCGAGGGGTTACGCGCTTCGAACAGTTCCGTAACGCGGGGCAGACCACCGGTGATGTCGCGGGTCTTACCCACGGCACGTGGAATCTTGGCCAAGATGTAACCAGCCTTGATTTTCTGACCATTCTCCACGTTTAAGTGAGAGCCTACCGGTACGCTGTAGCCTTTTTGAGACTCTTCAGCGTCCTTCTTGCTCGACTTCACGATGATGGACGGGTTCTGCGTCTTGTCGCGCGATTCGATAATTACCTTCTCACGGTGACCAGTCTGCTCGTCCGATTCCTCACGGTAGGTTACGCCTTCCGTAATCGAATCGTACTGAATCGTACCGTCGAACTCCGCCAGGATAACCGCGTTGTACGGGTCCCAGTTGTTGAGTTCCTGACCTTTTTCCACTTGCTGACCTTCGTCAACGAGCAGGAAAGAGCCATACGGAATGTGGTGCGAGATGTACACTTTGCCAGTACCTGGCTCCACGATACGAATCTCACCCGAACGACCCATTACAACCTTCACCGATTCGCCCTCGGCATTGGTAGTATCTACTGTCCGTACGTCTTCAAACTCGATGACGCCGTTGAACTTAGCACGCGTGCTGGCTTCTACCGCAATGTTAGAAGCAGTACCACCTACGTGGAAAGTACGCAGCGTGAGCTGAGTGCCGGGCTCACCGATGGACTGCGCAGCAATAACACCTACTGCCTCGCCTTTCTGGACCATACGGCCCGACGACAAGTTACGGCCGTAGCACTTGGCACAGATACCGCGCTTCGATTCGCAGGTCAGTACCGAACGGATTTCCACCGATTCGATGCTGGTCTGATCAATACGACGCGTTACCTCTTCGGTGATTTCGTCGCCGGCCGTCAGGATTACTTCGTCGGTCAGCGGATCGATGATGTCGTGTACTGCAACCCGACCCAGGATACGCTCGGCCAACGATTCTACGATGTCCTCGTTATCCTTCAGTGCGAAGGTCTCGATGCCACGCAGTGTGCCGCAGTCTACCTCGTTCACAATAACATCCTGCGACACGTCTACCAGACGACGCGTCAAGTAGCCGGCGTCGGCCGTTTTCAGTGCCGTGTCGGCCAGACCTTTACGGGCACCGTGGGTAGAGATGAAGTACTCGATTACGTCCAGACCTTCTTTGAAGTTAGACAGAATCGGGTTTTCGATAATCTCCCCTACCGAACCTTGCAACGACTTCTGCGGCTTGGCCATCAGACCCCGCATACCGCCGAGCTGGCGAATCTGCTCGCGTGAACCACGGGCGCCGGAGTGCATCATCATGTAAATCGAGTTGAAGCCCTGGTTCTCCTTTTCGAGGCGACCCATGAGGGTTTCGGTGATTTGGTTGTTGATGCGCGTCCAGATGTCAATAACTTGGTTGTAACGTTCATTGTCCGTAATCAGACCCATCTGGTAGTTCTGGGTTACGGCTTTCACGTCGTTCTGAGCTTGCAAAATCAACTCGTCCTTCTCCTGCGGAATCTGGATATCACCCAGACCCATCGACAGACCACCTTTGTAAGCTGACTGGAAGCCCAGCGTCTTGATGTCGTCGAGGAACTGTGCGGTGCGGGCCATACCGGTCCGCTTGAACACCAGCGAAATGATCTGCTGAAGTTTCTTTTTGGTCAGCAGTTCGTCTACGAATCCCACCTCCTCAGGTACGAGTTGGTTAAATAGCACACGACCAGCAACGGTTTCGATGATTTTGGTAACGAGGTTGTCGTCTTCATCTCGAACCTTCGTGCGTACCTTAATATAAGCGTGCTTCGAAAGTTGTTTCTCGTTGATGGCAATTACTACCTCTTCATCCGAGTAGAACATCCGGCCTTCTCCTTGGATCTTCTCGTCGTCGGTCGAGCGCTTGCCTTTGGTCACATAGTATAGACCCAGAACCATATCCTGCGACGGTACCGCGATGGGTGCGCCGTTGGCTGGGTTCAGGATGTTGTGCGAAGCCAGCATGAGCATAGAGGCTTCCAAGATAGCAGCAGGTCCCAGGGGAACGTGCACAGCCATCTGGTCACCGTCAAAGTCAGCGTTGAAGGCCGTACAAACAAGCGGGTGCAACTGGATAGCCTTGCCTTCGATGAGACGCGGCTGGAATGCTTGGATACCCAAACGGTGCAGGGTAGGAGCACGGTTCAGGAGAACAGGGTGGCCTTTCAGCACATTCTCCAGAATATCCCATACTACGGCATCCTTACGGTCAACAATCTTCTTAGCCGACTTCACCGTCTTCACAATACCGCGCTCAATGAGCTTGCGGATGATGAACGGCTTGAACAGCTCAGCAGCCATGTTCTTGGGCAAGCCGCACTCGTGCAGCTTCAACTCAGGACCTACCACGATAACCGAACGACCAGAATAGTCGACGCGCTTACCGAGCAGGTTTTGGCGGAAGCGGCCCTGCTTGCCTTTCAGCATATCAGATAGCGACTTCAGCGCACGGTTGCCCTCAGCACGCACGGCATTCACCTTACGCGAGTTGTCAAACAGCGAGTCTACAGCTTCCTGGAGCATGCGCTTCTCATTCCGCAGAATTACTTCAGGAGCCTTGATTTCAATCAGGCGCTTGAGACGGTTGTTACGGATGATAACACGGCGATACAAATCATTCAAGTCGGAGGTAGCAAAGCGGCCACCATCCAACGGCACGAGTGGGCGCAGTTCCGGCGGAATCACCGGCACCATGCGGATTACCATCCACTCAGGCTTGTTCTCAATGCGGGTAGCGGCATCACGGAACGCTTCCACTACGCGCAGACGCTTCAAAGCCTCAGCCTTCCGCTGCTGCGATGTTTCGTGGGCAGCAGAGTCGCGCAGAGAGTAGGACAGCTCATCCAAGTTGGTACGCTCGAGCAGCATTTGCAGCGCGTCGGCACCCATCTTAGCGATGAATTTGTTTGGATCTTCATTGGGCAACATCTGGTTCTCGCGGGGGAGACGGTCGATGATATCCAAGTACTCGTCTTCTGTAAGGAAGTCGAGTTGCTGTACGCCTTCTTCAGCCAGAATACCTGGCTGCACGACAGCGTAACGCTCGTAATAGATAATCTGATCGAGCTTCTTGGTGGGTAGGCCCAGCAGGTAGCCAATCTTGTTAGGTAGGGACTTAAAGTACCAGATATGCGCAACGGGCACCACTAATTCGATGTGGCCCATCCGCTCCCGGCGTACTTTCTTCTCGGTTACCTCCACGCCGCAACGGTCGCAGATGATACCCTTGTAGCGAATCCGCTTGTATTTGCCGCAGTGGCATTCCCAGTCCTTCACAGGACCGAAGATTCGCTCGCAGAATAGACCGCCCATTTCGGGCTTGTACGTCCGGTAGTTGATCGTCTCAGGTTTCACTACTTCACCGTTCGACCGCTCCAAAATGGATTCGGGCGAGGCCAGCGAAATGGTGACTTTCGAGAAGTCCTGTACCAGTTTCTTGTTTTTTGCAAACGCCATGTAGGGTAGCTGTTGTTAGCTGTTGGCTTTATCTGTTTGTTGGTTCCGCCAGTCTTAAGGCGGGTCGGAAAGAACATAACAGTTCGACTCTACGAAAAGTGCTCTGTGGGTCGGATAGGTACGCCACGCAGTAGGTTTTCGCCAGGTCTTATTAGTTAGTTGATTCAGAGACTGAATCGGATTGCGGCCAACCACCGCCGGAGGTTACTATTGTTCTGACCATATCTCGGAACAACGCCGGTAGCGGCTGTTATCGGTTTCCCGAACCACAGGCACTTTATACTATTCTAACTGACTTGAAAAGTGGCTGCCGATACCGAAGCATCAGCAGCCACTACTTTCAAACTTTAGTCGAGCGTGATTTCCAAAGCTAGACCGCGCAACTCGTGAATGAGTACGTTGAATGACTCAGGGATATTCGGCTTAGGCAGCACGTCGCCCTTTACAATGGCTTCGTACGCCTTAGCACGGCCAATCACGTCGTCCGACTTCACAGTGAGGATTTCCTGTAGCACATTGGATGCTCCGAAGGCTTCCAGTGCCCACACTTCCATCTCACCGAAACGCTGACCACCGAACTGTGCCTTACCACCCAGCGGCTGCTGCGTAATGAGAGAGTACGGCCCGATAGAACGAGCGTGCATCTTGTCGTCAACCAAGTGACCCAGCTTCAGCATGTAGATCACGCCTACCGTTACGGGCTGGTCAAACCGGTCACCCGATAAGCCATCGTGCAGATAAGCACGACCCCAATCAGGTAGGCCAGCCTCGGTCAGCTCTTTCGCTACTTCATCTTCGGTAGCACCGTCGAAAATTGGGGTAGCATAGGTGCGACCCATTTTCAAACCGGCCCAGCCAAGTACTGTCTCGTAGATCTGACCGATGTTCATGCGGCTTGGTACACCCAGCGGGTTCAGCACAATGTCCATCGGCGTGCCGTCGGGTAGGAAAGGCATGTCCTCGTCGCGCACGATACGGGCTACTACCCCCTTGTTACCGTGACGACCAGCCATCTTATCCCCTACCTTCAGTTTACGCTTTTTGGCGATGTATACCTTGGCCAACTGCACGATACCAGCGGGCAACTCGTCGCCTACCTCCAACGTAAACCGGTCACGCTTGAAGCGGGCCGTGATAGTGTTGCGGCGCTTCGCGTAGTTTTTCACTAGCTCAGCCAACATGCTGTTCACCTTCTCGTCAGCTGTCCAGCCTTCCAGAATAAGGTCTTTGAACATGTTCACCTCTTCCGGCACAGCGTAGTTGCTTTCATCCTTATAAGGGTTCTTGTCTGGGAAGAGAGCATCAGTGATATTCTTCTTGCCAAACTTGGCCCCCTTCGTCAGGATTTCATCGCCAAACTTATGCTTCACGCCCTGTGACGTTTTGCCGTCAAGCAATTGCACCAGCTTGTCGATCATCACCGCTTTCACGCCACGAAGCTCTTTCGCGTAAGAGTCCTTCAACTCTTCCACTTCCTTCTTCGACTTAGCGCGCAAATTCTTATCCTTCTTCGGACGCGAGAACAGCTTCGTGCCGATTACCACACCGTTTAAAGATGGTGGTGCCTTAAGCGAAGCGTCTTTCACATCGCCAGCCTTATCACCAAAGATGGCGCGGAGCAGCTTCTCTTCCGGGGTAGGATCAGTTTCACCTTTTGGTGTGATCTTACCGATAAGAATATCGCCTTCACGAACCTCAGCACCCAGACGGATAATACCGTTGTCGTCGAGGTTGCGTACAGCTTCTTCGCTTACGTTCGGAATCTCCGACGTTAGCTCTTCTTCGCCACGCTTGGTCTCACGTACCTCCAACTCGAATTCCTCAATGTGAATCGAGGTGAAGATATCGTCGCGCACTACCCGCTCCGAGATGACAATAGCATCCTCAAAGTTGTAACCCTGCCATGGCATAAAGGCCACTTGCATGTTGCGTCCTAGTGCCAGTTCGCCGTTGTTGGTGCCGTAACCCTCACACAGCGGCTCCCCTTTGCTCACGCGCTGACCGCGCTTCACGATAGGCGACAGGTTGATGCACGTATCCTGGTTCGTACGACGGAATTTGATTAAGTCGTACGTGATACGCTCCGCATCGAAGCTCACGAGAATGTCATCAGCCGTCAGATCATATTTCACAATGATCTTGTTGGCATCCACATAATCGATTATCCCGTCACCTTCGGCAACTACCAGCGTCCGCGAGTCGATGGCCACGCGGCCCTCCAGACCCGTGCCTACGATAGGCGCAGTGGCCTTCAGTAGCGGTACAGCCTGACGTTGCATGTTCGAGCCCATCAGGGCGCGGTTAGCATCGTCGTGCTCCAGGAACGGAATCAGCGAAGCAGCTACCGATACAATTTGGTTCGGCGCTACGTCCATATAGCTATACTCGTCGGGACCTACCACCGGGAAGTCACCTTCAAAACGACCTTTTACCAGCTCGTTCACGAAGTTACCCGACTCATCCAGGCGGGCGTTGGCCTGCGCGATGTGGTGGGTATCCTCTTCCTCAGCCGTCAGGTACTTCACGTTCTCGGTCATGTCGACCTTGCCGCTTTCTACCGTACGGTAGGGCGTCTCAATGAAGCCCATCGAGTTCACGCGAGCGTGCACGCACAGCGACGAAATCAGACCGATGTTCGGACCTTCCGGCGTTTCGATGGTGCACAAGCGACCGTAGTGCGTGTAGTGTACGTCACGTACCTCAAAACCAGCACGCTCCCGCGATAGACCTCCTGGCCCCAGTGCCGATACGCGACGCTTATGCGTCACCTCGGCCAGCGGGTTGGTTTGGTCCATAAACTGCGACAACTGGTTGGTACCGAAGAACGAGTTGATTACCGACGACAACGTCCGGGCGTTGATCAGATCAACTGGCTTGAAGTCCTCGTTGTCACGCACGTTCATGCGCTCCTTGATAGTACGCGCCATACGGGCCAAGCCTACCCCAAACTGGGCGTAGAGCTGCTCCCCTACCGTGCGTACGCGGCGGTTGCTCAAGTGGTCAATGTCATCGACAATGGCCTTCGAGTTGATCAACCCAATGAGGTATTTCACTATGAGTACGATGTCCTCATTGGTCAGCACGCGGGCTTCCCAGTTGGTATCGATACCCAGCTTCTTATTAATACGGTAGCGTCCTACGTCGCCGAGGTCGTAGCGCTTATCCGAGAAGAACAGTTTTTGGATGATGTCGCGAGCCGTCTCTTCGTCAGGAGCTTCCGTGTTACGGAGCTGACGATAGATTTGCTCTACGGCTTCCTTCTCCGAGTTCGAGTTGTCCTTCTGCAGCGTGTTGTAAATAATTGCGTAGTCCGCAATATTCACATTCTCGCGGTGCAGAATAACGGATTTCGTACCCGAGTTGATGATTGTGTCAATATCATCTTCTTCAATCGTCGAGTCACGTTCCAGCAATACCTCATTGCGGTCAATCGATACTACTTCACCGGTGTCTTCGTCTACGAAGTCCTCCGTCCAAGTGCGGAGCACCCGAGCTGCCAGTTTACGGCCTACTGCCTTCTTCAGGATTTTTTTATCGGCTTTCACTTCCTCCGACAGTCCGAACAAATCCAGAATGTCTTTGTCGGTACCATAGCCGATAGCACGCAGTAACGTAGTAACCGGAAATTTCTTCTTCCGGTCGATGTACGCGTACATCACGTTGTTCACGTCCGTGGCAAACTCAATCCACGAACCTTTAAACGGAATGATACGAGCAGAATATAGCTTCGTACCGTTCGTATGCTTGCTTTGCGCGAAGAATACGCCCGGCGAACGGTGCAACTGCGATACGATTACGCGCTCTGCACCATTGATAACGAAGGAGCCTTTTTCGGTCATGTATGGAATATTTCCCAAAAACACTTCCTGCTCAATCGTCTCAAAATCTTCGTTATCCGTATCATTACAGATAAGGCGCAACTTTGCCTTCAGTGGCACCGAATAAGTCAAGCCACGGTCAATACATTCATCCACCGAATACTTCGGTGGGTCAATGTGATAATCGATAAACTCCAGAACGAAGTTCTCGCGCGAGTCCGAAATAGGGAAGTTCTCCGCGAACACCTTGAACAACCCTTCATCGGTGCGGTTCTCGGCGGCCGTCTCCAACTGGAAGAAGTCCTGGAACGACTGCAACTGCACGTCCAGGAAATCCGGATACTCAATAACCTTTTTAATCTTGGCGAAGTTGATCCGCTCGTAGGCTTTCTGCAAAGCCGTTTCTTTCGGTGTAGCCAATGGGTAGGGGTTTATAAAATGGACACTGAGAGGGCACTTGATAACTAAACTACAGTCCTATGCGTTTAGCCACGAAAAGCCGCAAAGCGGCGCGTAAAAGGACTTTCGTAAAGTTTATTACCTACAAACAGGAAAAGACCTGGCTTAGTTGCCAGGCCTATCCTTATTTGTGAGGTAAGATGCTAGGCAGCAGAATTACTTAACTTCTACTTCAGCGCCAGCTTCTTCCAGTTGCTTCTTCAGCGAATCGGCTTCGTCCTTAGCTACGCCTTCTTTCAGAGGCTTGGGAGCACCGTCAACCAGTTCTTTGGCTTCTTTCAAGCCTAGGCCCGTCAGGTCTTTCACCAGCTTCACAACAGCCAGTTTCTGACCACCAGCAGCCTTCAGGATTACGTCGAACGACGTTTTCTCTTCAGGAGCTTCAGCAGCAGCAGCGCCACCACCAGCTACAGCTACGGGAGCAGCAGCAGCAGGCTCGATGCCGTACTCGTCTTTCAGGATAGTAGCCAGTTCGTTTACTTCTTTCACCGTCAGGCTAACGAGCTGCTCAGCGAATGCTTTCAAATCTGCCATTTCTGTAGATTGTTAAAAAAGAGTTGTTGAATTATAAATTGAAAGTGAAAAAGATGAGCAGCGGTTAGCCTGCAACCTCTTCTTTTTCGGAAAGCGTTTTGAGGAGACCAGCCAGAATGTTGCCACCGCTCGACAGAGCAGAAATAACATTTTTGGCAGGCGACTGCAGAAGGCCAATAACCTCGCCGATAAGCTCGTTTTTGCCTTTCAGCGTTGAGAGCGTATCCAACTGGTTAGCGCCGATGTAAATGCTTGCGTCAATGTAAGCACCCTTCAGCGCTGGCTTCGGTTCTACGTTCTTGCCGTAGTTCTGCGCCTTGTAGAAATCCTTCAGCAATTTGCCGGGAGCATTGCCTGCCTCTTTCGAAAACAGTACACCCGACTGACCTTTCAGAGCCACGTCCATTTCCGAAGTATCGCCACCGAGGGTATCGAGGGCTTTACGGATGAACGTATTCTTGTAGACCTTATATTCCAGACCGCGCGTGAAGCACAGGCGACGGAACTCGTTGATTTTTGCCACCGACATTCCCGAAGCATCGGCAATGTAGAACGCGTTGTGCGATTGAAACTTCTCGCTCAACTCGTCGACGAGGGCTTGTTTTTCTTCCCGGGTCATATCGTTTTGATTGTAGTTTAAGCGGAAGTAACCGAAGTATCAACCGGAACGGCTGGGCTCATCGTGCTCGACAGCGTGATGCTCTTAATGTAAGTTCCCTTAGCTGAAGATGGCTTCAGGCGCTGCAGCGTTTGAATAACCTCGATAGCGTTTTCAGCTAGCTTCTGATCATCAAACGATACTTTACCTACTGAGCAGTGAATAATACCCGTTTTATCAACTTTAAAGTCGATTTTACCAGCCTTCACTTCTTGTACTGCCTTCGCTACATCGGTTGTAACCGTACCCGACTTGGGGTTTGGCATCAGACCACGAGGACCCAATACCCGGCCTAGACGGCCAACCTTAGCCATTACAGCAGGCATGGTGATGATAACGTCGATGTCAGTCCAACCTTTCTCAATTTTCGAGATGTAGTCGTCCAGACCAACGAAATCAGCACCAGCAGCCGTAGCTTCAGCTTCCTTATCAGGAGTTACTAGGGCTAGTACACGAACAGTTTTACCAGTACCATGGGGCAACGTGGCTACACCACGCACCATTTGGTCGGCTTTACGGGGGTCAACGCCCAGACGAACATCGATATCAACAGAAGCGTCAAACTTGGTATAGGTGATATCCTTTACCACTTTAGCAGCTTCTACCAGATTACGAACCTGCGTCAGGTCGTGCTTAGCAAGGGCTTCCTTGCGCTTTTTGCTAACTTGTGCCATGTTGATTCTGCTTCGTTTAATTAGTTAGCGAAAGGAGAATCCCCTTTGATGGTGATACCCATGCTGCGAGCCGTGCCGGCTACCTGACGCATGGCTGCTTCCACTTCGAAAGCATTCAGGTCGGGCATTTTGGTTTCGGCAATGGTACGAACCTGGTCCCACGACACCGAGCCTACCTTGTTACGGTTGGGCTCTTTCGAACCGCTCTGGAGCTTTGCGGCATCCATCAGCAGTACAGGCACCGGTGGTGTTTTCACCACGAAGTCAAACGACTTATCGGTGTACATGGTAATCAGTACCGGACAAACTTGGCCAGCCTTATCTTGGGTCCGCGCATTGAACTGCTTGCAGAACTCCATGATGTTAAGGCCTTTGCTACCAAGTGCAGGTCCTACCGGCGGTGCAGGGTTTGCAGCGCCTCCCTTTATCTGAAGCTTCAGATAACCTCTAATTTCCTTGGCCATTTGGTTTAAAAAGGCTTCCGTTTCTTGCGTGGTAACACACGCGAAACGTCAGTTGAAAAGTGCTCCTATGTGGAAGCCCCGCCGGTCGGAGCGAATAACCAGCGACGTATTTTATATAGTCAGTACTAAGACTCTTTCTCTACCTGGGTATAACTCAACTCCATAGGAGTGCTACGGCCAAATATCTTCACGATAACGTTGAGCTTCTTCCGCTCTTCGAACACCTCGGAAACCGTACCAGAGAAGCCGTTGAAATTGGTATCTATGATTTTCACCAAGTCTCCTACGATGAATGGAGTTTCCAGCGTAGCTGTTTGCTCTTCCGTCTCGTCCACAATACCTAGAATACGGTTTACCTCTGACATACGAAGAGGCACTGGTTTGCCAGCTGTATTCTTACCCTCGTTTTCGCTGAGAAAACCAATCACACCAGGCGTGCTTGTGATGATGTGGTCCACTTCGCCATGCGACAAATCAGCATGAATCAGTATATAGCCAGGAAAGAAGTTACGCTCACGTACGCGCTTTTTACCATTGCGCATTTCGTAAACCTTCTCTGCTGGAATTAATACCTCAGGCACTAACTCAGAAAGGCCATGACGTCCTATCTCTGTTTCGAGATAGGTTTTGGCTTTCTTTTCCTGCCCGCTAACTGAGCGTACTACATACCATTTCAACTCTCCCATTTCTTCTACTACTTAACGGAACGAGTTGTAAAATGCTTCCAAACCTGTTTTGAAAATGATATCCATGATACCAACAACAGCAGCAAATACCAGCGAACCGATCAGCACTAGACCAGCGCTCTTCTGTAATTCCGAAGAAGTTGGCCACGTTACTTTGTAACGCATTTCCTCCGTGGTGTCGCTAAAGTATTTTGTCAGCTTGCTCATGGTTAGGACCGGGTTTGGCTGAAATAGATGTGGTCTGATGACCAAGTAAAGCACGGGCGGAGAGATTCGAACTCCCATCAAAGGTTTTGGAGACCTCTATTCTACCCTTGAACTACGCCCGTAGAATATTTCCCAGCAAACTTTCGTTTTAATTGGGAGTGCAAATGTACAGCAATCTATAGACAAAACAAATCCGCCCCCGAAAAAATCGGAGGCGGATTGTCTTATCTTAAAGATTAGTCGAGGATTTCGGTCACCTGACCGGCACCTACCGTACGGCCACCTTCGCGGATAGCGAAACGCAGACCTTTCTCCATCGCTACCTTGTTGATCAATTCAACCGTGATAGTGATGTTGTCGCCAGGCATTACCATTTCAACACCTTCGGGCAGGGTAATGATACCCGTAACGTCAGTGGTGCGCAGGTAGAACTGGGGACGGTAGTTGTTGAAGAACGGGGTGTGACGACCACCTTCTTCTTTCGACAGAACGTATACCTCAGCCTTGAACTTTTTGTGAGGAGTTACCGAACCGGGCTTGCAGATAACCATACCACGACGGATGGCTTCTTTCTCAATACCACGGAGCAGCAGACCTACGTTGTCACCAGCTTCGCCACGGTCCAGAATCTTACGGAACATCTCAACACCAGTCACAGTCGACTTCAGACCTTCAGCACCCATGCCGAGGATGTCAACTTGCTCACCCGAGTTGATGATACCACGCTCGATACGACCGGTAGCAACCGTACCACGACCCGTGATGGAGAATACGTCCTCTACGGGCATCAGGAAGGGCAGGTCGGTCAGACGAGCTGGGATTGGAATGTACGAGTCAACAGCGGCCATCAGTTCCTCAATCTTGGGAACCCAGTTAGCATCGCCATTCAAGCCACCCAGAGCCGAGCCTTGGATTACAGGAATGTTGTCACCGTCGAAGTCGTAGAACGACAGCAGCTCACGGATTTCCATTTCCACCAGCTCGAGGAGCTCGGGGTCATCCACCATGTCTACTTTGTTCATGAATACTACCAGCTGAGGAACACCTACCTGGCGAGCCAGCAGGATGTGCTCACGGGTTTGGGGCATCGGGCCATCGGTAGCAGCTACCACGAGGATAGCACCGTCCATCTGGGCAGCACCCGTTACCATGTTCTTCACGTAGTCAGCGTGACCAGGGCAGTCAACGTGTGCGTAGTGACGGTTTTCGGTAGCGTACTCTACGTGGGCAGTGTTGATCGTGATACCACGCTCTTTTTCTTCAGGAGCGTTGTCGATCGACGAGAAGTCACGCTTAGCGGCTAGACCTTTGTTCGCCAGTACCGTCGTGATAGCAGCAGTCAGGGTGGTTTTGCCGTGGTCGACGTGCCCGATCGTACCGATGTTCACGTGCGGTTTGGAACGATCAAAATTTTCTTTAGCCATTGTAAAGAGATTAGAGGAATTTTGTAGTGAAGTGGGAAAAACGTGGTGAAGCTATACTCAAAGAAAGCGAAACACAGCTCCGTTTAGTAGGGACTGCACGTCGCTTTACTCTATTCATAGCGCCAACTACTCAATTATTGCGCAAGTTGGTACTCGTCATTCTGAGCCATTTATGGGATTTGAACCCATGACCTCTTCCTTACCAAGGAAGTGCTCTACCACTGAGCTAAAACGGCTAATATTGTTTGAACCCTGAGCATCTTGCAGAGAATAGCAGGCTGCTTGATTGCTCAAGTTCACTTTTAACAGTGTAAAAGAAAGAGCGGGAGACGAGGTTCGAACCCGCGACCTGCAGCTTGGAAGGCTGCCGCTCTACCAACTGAGCTACTCCCGCGTAGAAGCAATTTAATGATTTAGTACTTGAGCGCTTTCACTCAAGTACTAAATCATTATTTCACTGTGGGGGTAACAGGACTCGAACCTATGAACCCGAAGGAGGTGAGTTACAGTCACCCGCAATTGCCGCTATGCGATACCCCCAGTTAAAGGCGCTCCGTCTGAGCTACTTTTTCATCCTTTTGATTCTATCGTTGTGCGGTATCTTTCAAAAGGAGTTGCAAAATTAACGGGTTTCTGATGTAAGTCAAGCCCTACTTCCAGAAAGAGCTAATATTTTTTTGTTACTACCGTTCTTATTTTCCTTTGCACGAGTGATAAGACTTTGATTATGTTTTAGATGCTGCATTGTTTCACCTGCTACTAACAATCTGAAAAATTATTGCAACATCGTATAGATAGTAGCTAGGTTCTTATCCTTTTCGCGGCTGCGGATGTCTTGCAAGGTGAGTTTTACACTTGGGCTGCTCGCTACCAGCATACTCAATCCCTTATATGCTCCAAGTCGGGCGTATTGATTGGGGTAGGAACGGGCAATTGCTTCGAGGCGTGCAATGCCTTTATCGCGTTCCACTGGAGGCATGCGTAGCATTAGCGCAGCAAAGTTTTGTAAAAACTGATATAGCGCTTCATTGCGCACATCGTTGCTTCGCCGCAAGAACCACTCATATTGGTCCGCTGTACCGTTGAGAGCGAAGTAGTTGGATACCGCATCTATAAGCGCGGCATTTTTAGTTTCCTGAAGCGCCGTCACCTCTTTTAGTGAAGTGACGGTAGGCGCTTTGGTTAAAGCGTTAACAGCTGCACTTGCTACTACATAAGAACTGTCTGTAAGAGCAGCAGTGTATAGCTGGCCGTAGTCTTCATTCTGAAAGGCAGCTAAAGAATTGATAGCGGCAGCTCTTACTTGGGTTCTAGAGTCGTTGGCGGCTACCCTCTGTAAATCTTTCCGTACAGCAGTACCTTCTGAGCCTTTATAGCGTCGCAACGCTTCTACGGCTGTTTGCCGCACGGCCCAGAAGTCGTCGCTCAGCGCATTGCGCAACATGGCACTTACGGGCAACTCCATTGTCTTACCGCGCAGAAGTGTAATAGCTTCATACTTCTGCAGGAAGTTTTGTGCGTGGTAGAATTGATACAGTAGTTCCTCTGTAGAGCGCTCTTCCTCTATTTCACCCAAGAGCTGTCCGGCGGCATCAAACTTTACCAAAGTAGGGCGTTGAGTGACTGGCAAGGCGAATGTTTGATCCGCTTTGGTGACTGTAATGCGATGATTAACAGGTTGATTGTTAACCCATGTGGTAACCGTGACAGGCAGCTGATAAATAGGTGAGAAAGTGGAATCCTGTACTTGTCGCACACGCAATGCCACCTGATTACCGGAATACGAATGCGTAATTTGTAACTCAGGATGCCCCCGCTTCAGAAACCATTGATCAAAAAACCACATTAAATCTTCGCCTGTTACTTCTTCAAAGGCAAGCCGAAGCTCTGCTATTTCTACAGACGAAAGCTTATTGCGCGTCAGGTAACGGTTAAGTGAAGCGAAAAAGGCTTCGTCGCCCACGTATTGCCGCAGCATATGTAGTACCCGCCCTCCTTTGCTGTAGGAATGCCGGTCGAACATATCTTCTCGGTCGGCATAGTGGTAGCGAATGAGAGGCTCGCGTTTGGTCTGAGACTCTTCTAGGTAGGCGGTTAGCGCTTTTTGCTGTACTAGAGCTGCTTCAGCCGAGCCGTATTTGTGTTCGGCCCATAGGAACTCAGAATAATCAGCAAAGGCCTCATTGAGTGGCAGGTTGGACCAAGACTCGCTGGTTACGTAATCGCCAAACCATTGGTGAAATAGCTCGTGTGCCACCACGGATTCTGGTTCGTAGGTGATATCCAGCAGTTCGCGCGGCGTAAACTGAGTAAGCTTATCCTGAAACGTAGAAGCAGTCGTGTTTTCCATCGCCCCCGATACAAAATCGTGTACGGCTACCTGTGCATATTTCTCCCAAGGAAACTCTACCCCTAGCTTAGTTGAAAAAAACTCCAGCATTTCGGGTGTATGACCGAAGACAGCCTTTGCCGTGGTGCTATAGGGTGGATCTACGAAGTACTCAACGGCTTTGCCTCGCCACGTATCACTAACTACAGCAAACTCGCCTACAGCCAGCATAGTAAGGTAGGGAGCAGCGGGCAGGGTTTGCTTCCAAATGTCTGTGCGGGTTCCATCCGCGTTTTTTCGGGATGAAATCAACAGGCCATTGGACATAGTGCGAAACTTATCCTCCACCGTCAGCGCAATTTCCTGAGTCATGCGCTGGTTGGGCTTGTCGATGGTAGGAAACCAGGCTGAATTCGCCTCAGTTTCGCCCTGCGTCCAGATCTGCCGAGGCTTGGTCTTATCGGCACCGAGTGGGTTGATGAAGTACAACCCCTTGTTGTTGGTAATAGCTGCGCTGCCGCTCGCTGGTAACTCGTTAGGCTTGGCAACGTAGCTGATTCGCACTTGGTAGGCCTCCGTGCGGGGGTAACTACGATCCAGCGTTACTGTTAGCTTTTGTTTATCGTAGGCGTAGGTTAGGTTTTTTTCCTTGCCATTTACTAATAGCCGTACCGATTTAACGTCGAAGCCCTTGGCATCAAGCACCACTTGGTTTTGAGGGTAGAAGTGCGGCCGCAAGGTAAGCGTAGCCGTGCCCAGCAGCCACTGCTTTGCCCAGTCGAAACGCACATCGAGCTTGGTGTCCAGCACGTTGGTAACGACAGTAGCCGCTGGTTGCACCGGATTGTCTGGTGGGAGCCACGAAGGAATGATAACAATATTCTGTTTCGGCGCGGCTACCGGAGCCTCATTAGCGGCCGGTGTTTTATGGCGCGCGCCATTCTTATCGGTATCTGATTTTCCGGCTTTGCCCGTCTGGGCCAAAGTAAGGCCATTATGAAGCAGCACTACGCTAAGCAAGCCAAGAACTCGGTACTTCATGTAACTAATCAACGAGGGGATGAAACCTCAATTTCTGAATTTATTTCAAATTTGGCCTATCTTTAAGCCCCTTTAGCTCGTCCTATTTCTTCCTTCTTTTATGCTACAGGTACAGACCGGTCCGGCCCAAAACTGGGAAGTTGATTTCCGTGCCAACGACAACATTTTGCTGAACGGTGAGCCTTTTGCATGGGACATTGTAGCACTCGGCCAACAACGATACCACATTTTGTATCGAGGCAGTTCTTTTGTTGCGGAAGTGTTGGAGGCAGACTATGCTACCAAGATAATTCGTTTGCAACTCAACGGCCAAATAGTAGAGATACAGGCAAAAGACCGCTTCGACCTGCTACTAGACAAGTTGGGAATGAGCGCTGCGGCCAGTCAAAAAATAAATGAGTTGAAGGCACCCATGCCGGGCCTGATTGTAGACGTGCGTGTGACTTCGGGACAATCTGTCCAGAAAGGCGATCCGCTGTTGGTGCTGGAGGCCATGAAGATGGAGAATATTCTGAAAGCTCCCGGCGATGGCACCATAGCGGCCATTAAGGTGCAGCTGCGCGATAACGTCACGAAGGGACAGGTATTGATTCAATTTTCGTAATGCAGTGGCCGATGGATGCTCTCTATCGGCCACTCATTTTTTAATCTTAACATTTCCTCGTTTTGAAGTACAACCGAATCCTGCTGAAACTGAGCGGCGAGGCTCTCATGGGGGAGCAACAGTATGGTATTGACGCCGTACGCCTCATGCAGTATGCCGAAGAAATAAAAGCCGTAGCGGCCACGGGCACACAGGTAGCCGTAGTGATTGGTGGGGGCAACATTTTTCGGGGAGTGCAGGCCGCGGCTTTCGGCCTCGACCGGGTGCAAGGCGACTACATGGGTATGCTGGCTACCGTCATCAACTCGATGGCGCTGCAAAGCGCGTTGGAGAAACTGGACGTAAGCACGCGCTTGCTCTCGGGACTTACGATCCAGCAAGTGTGTGAGCCCTACCTGCGGCGGCGGGCATTGCGGCACTTGGAAAAAGGTCGGGTTGTGATTTTTGGTGCGGGCATTGGCTCTCCCTACTTCACCACGGACTCGGCGGCCTCGTTGCGTGCAATTGAGATAGAAGCCAATGTAGTACTGAAAGGCACCCGTGTAGACGGCATTTACACGGCTGACCCCGAGAAAGATCCTACGGCGGTGCGCTACCCAGAAATCACCTTTGACGAGGTGATGGCCAAAAATCTGAACGTAATGGACATGACGGCCTTTACGCTGTGCAAGGAGAATAACCTGCCTATTATCGTGTTCGACATGAACAAAACCGGCAATTTACAGCGCCTTATCGAAGGGGATACGATAGGCACGTTGGTAACCATGGATGGCCCTAGTACCGTACAGAATCCCGGTGACAGCGAATTGAAGCCTACCCTGTAACTCCATACACTGCCGTTGAAAACGGACGGTTATCCACCTTTGCGGCTTTTCCACGCAATACGGTCATCGGTTTTAACATTTCAACTTAACACTCTTAACCAATGGACGAAGAAATTCAGTTTTACCTAAGCGAAGCCGAGGAATCGATGGGCAAAGCCCTGGAACACACTGGCGTGGAACTAAGCCGCATTCGGGCAGGGAAAGCCAGTCCGGCCATGCTTGATTCGCTGCGGGTAGACTATTATGGCACGCCTACCCCCGTGGCACAGGTAGCCAACATTTCGACGCCGGATGCCCGCACACTGTTCATCAAGCCCTGGGAGAAGAACATGATTAGCGAGGTAGCCAAAGCTATTAAGAATAGCGACCTGGGTCTCAACCCACAATCTGATGCGGAAGGTGTACGGCTCAATATTCCACCTATGACGCAAGAGCGTCGCCGCGACTTGGTGAAGCAGGTAAAAAACGAATCGGAAAGCGGCAAAGTACGCATCCGGGGTATTCGCAAGGATGTGAACGACTCGCTACGCAAACTACTGAAAGAAGGTGCTTCTGAAGATGCCATTAAAGATGCCGAAGCGAAGGTGCAGAAGGCCACCGATTCCTACATTGTACGGGTAGATGAACTCGTCAGCAAGAAGGAGGCAGAAATTATGACTATCTGATGACGCTTTTACGTCAATGAAAAAGCCCCCGCACTGAGTAGTGCGGGGGCTTTTTCATAAAAAACTTTTTTGAGCTTTTGCTACTTTATTCTTGCCAATAGTGCTTCTCTTGAATGCGCTTCTCCACTTCGGCAGGTACTAAATAGCGGATCGATTTACCTGCTCGCACACAATCGCGCACAAAAGTGGCCGATATATCCAGCAACGGCGCATCTACGATGCGCACATTTGCCGGGCTGACTATTGTGGTAGCCTCAATACCCGGCCGTGGATACACGTAGATTTCGTACTCGGCTATAATCCGGTCAGCAGCTTTCCAGCGGGGTAGGCCGGGCAGGTTGTCTTCTCCCATCAGCAGCACAAATCGATGATGGGGGTAGTGCTGATGCAATTCCTCCAGCGTATCAATGGTGTAGTTTGGCTTAGACATAGAAAACTCCACGTCTGAAACTCGCAATTGGTCATTGCCTGCAATGGCTGCTTCCACCAGTTCATACCGAGCACGCTCTGGCAGTAGCTCCTGGCCTACCTTAAAGGGACTCTGAGGTGACACAACCAGCCACACCGCGTCGAGGTCGGTGTGCGTGGCCATAAAATGCGCCAGGATAAGGTGCCCAGTGTGAATGGGGTTGAAGGAACCAAACAACAGGCCTACCTTCGGGGCAACGGCACTCACAGCACGTCGGGAGAGGTAGCAATGAAATTGCGCACCAGTCGTTCCGCTTCATCCGTAGCCTCGTCCAAGTCATCGTTGACAACGGTTACATCGAACCGGTCTTCAAACGTCAACTCAAATTCAGCCTTATACAAACGGCTGGAAATGCTGGCGGCCGAATCGGTAGCGCGGCCGCGCAAACGAGCCTCTAAGGCCTCCACAGAAGGCGGTTTCACAAAAATGGCCAACGCCCGGTCTTTATAGAACTCCTTGATGCTGAGCCCACCCTTTACATCCACGTCCAAAATGGCGTGGCGGCCGGTGGACCAAATCCGCTCAATTTCCGATTTCAGAGTGCCGTAAAAAGCACCTTCGTACACCTCCTCCCACTCCACAAATTCATCGTGTCGGATTTTCTCCTGGAACTCCGTCACGGAAATGAAGTGGTAGTCCTTGCCGTTGGCTTCAGTACGACCACGCCGGTCGCGTGTGCACGCTGAAATAGAGAAGCTTAGCTCCGGAATCCTATCCATGAGCCGGTGAACAATCGTGGTTTTACCGGCTCCGGAAGGCGCTGAAAAGACAATAATTTTACCCTGCATCGGGCAAAATTAGGCCATTTTCACTTGCAAACGATTCATAATAGTTTCAGGCAACGAAGAAGGAGCACCTTTACGGCCTACATGCTGCGCCAAGAAGTCGATGAAGATGTGCTGCTTATCGATGCTATCGAAGCAGGGCGAACAATCTTCGGCATGGCTGATGAAGTACTCTTCATCTTCCAGGGTAGGGTCGTTGCCCACAATAATTTGGTCGAGAATCGTGTTTACACGTTCACAATCGGGGCCATCAGTAGCAGTGGCCTGGGAGACTAGGGGCGTAGCAGTTGGTTTCATAACAGTGCCTGAAAGGTTATTCTGAGGGGTTATCTTCAATGTCTTCATCTGCCGCATCGTTGGAGTTGCCATAGCCCATTGTTTTGGCATATTTTTCAAGTTTTTCCTTCAAGAAGTTTCGGGCGCGGTGCAAACGCGACCGAACCGTTCCGATAGGAATGTCCAGTACTTTCGCCATTTCTTCGTAGGTGAACCCTTCCAGGTCACAGAGAATGATGACGGTGCGAAAATCCACGGGCAACGAGTTGAGCGCGCGGGCTACCTCATCGCCGATGAGGTCACGCACGGCTTGCTGCCGCATGTCCGACGAGGTGCTACCCGCGTCGCCCTCGGCCTCCACGTCTTCCGAATTGTAATAGCTCTCAATTTCGTTGTAGTCGACCTTGGCGGGCTGCTTACTCTTTTTTCGAAAGTCGTTGATGAACGAGTTTTTCAGGATGCGGAACAGCCATGCTTTGGCGTTGGTTCCCTGCTCGAAGTACTCGAAGAAGCGGTAGGCCTTCAAATAGGTCTCCTGGACGAGGTCGTTGGCATCGTCTTCGTCAAGCGTAAGGCGGTAGGCGAAATTGTACAAAGAGTCGATTACCGGCATCAGTTCAGCCTGAAACCGTCGGTCTTTCTCTTCTTTGCTCAATTTGGGTACCCGTTCGGAAGAATCGCTCATTAGACTGAAAAATTACGGCTTAAAATGCAAAAAAAGTACGCAGACAGAAAACAAATGGATGGATTAACCTTCCCGGGTAGATCATTATTTTGTTAAATCTGCACTCTGTCGCTCTGTCGCCACCAACAAAAAGCCGTAGCAGAACACGAAGAGATTAAAGCTGATCTGAATTTCCAGCAAGGAATCGACTAACATGGCGGCGCCTTGAATGAGTAGGAAATTATACACGTACGGATTACGACGCAGGGCAGGTTGTGCTAATGGTCCCAACAGGACCAGCAGCCACAAGGCTAAGCCCAGAAATCCTCCGCTCAGCAAGAAGTGCAGATACTGATTGTGCACCATAACCCGATTGATGGGTAGCAATCCGAACGAGTGTAGGCTGTATTGCATCATCATTTCGTCGGTGGCATCGGCTGCGCCTACCCCCAGCCACGGATTATTGCGTGCTACCGCTGTGGCTGTGTGCCAGGCAGCCAGACGTTTCGCCAGGGAGTAGTTGTTGATATCTTCTTTCCAATCGAACTGCTCAATATCGTATTGGCTATCTGCTATCTGTCGGGATACGGATGGAATAGTGTAGTAAGCTGCCACCGGAGCGGCTACCAGCAATACCAGCAGCACTACCCCCAGCTTCCACCAGCGCCTGCTTGCCAGCAAGCGTAGGGTATTGCACGAAAGCATTGCATAAAAGGCCAGCAGGCCCGTACGGTACACAAGTACGTGCAGAATCAGGGCACTTATAAAAGCACTTATCCACAACAGCCAGCGGCTACCCAAGGTGCGGGCATTTTGCCCCAGCAAGACACCAAAAGCACACGCCATTGCCAGCATCACGCCGAAATGGATGTGAAAAATACCCGTTACGGATTGCAGGTTGGTTGCTTCACGCAGTTCCTCGTTGCCATTGCTGGGAGAAAGCCAGTAGCGCCCGGCTGTAGCCAAACCAATAGCTGTGATGCCTACCGTAAATGCTACCCCTACCCAATAGCGTTGCCGCGGACGAAGGGGCACAGCCAACGCAAAAGCCAGCGGAATGGCCAGGAAGGGCAGTTTGCGGTATAACTCGTGGCGCCAGACGGCCCAGGCGCTGGTGTATAGCCCACTGCATAGTAGCAGTGCATACAGCGAGGCCAGCCACCAGGCACTTTGGTTGCGTAGCCAGACCGGCACAGCTGCTCGCAGGGTAGGATTGGTTAGTGCCGCTACCACGCCCACCACCGGGCTGATGGCAACCAGTGCACGGGATGCCAGCAACCCGGCTACGCCAGCCAAACATGCCAGCAGCAGCAGATATTGAGAAAGAAGTCCTTGCTGATAGAAGTATTTCAGCCGCTGCATTGCTAATACGCGCATAGAGCCGCAAATAACACAGCAAATGCTTACAAAACTGTATCAGCGGCTGGCAGCGGCTGCCAATCTGCTACCGTCTCCAGTACCTGTATGGGTAGCAATGCCTTGATGCAGGTGCACGTAGCGGGCTGGCTACGGCAATCTGTACAATTGGGGCGGTCGAAGACCAGGTAGTTGGCGTGCGGCCCCAGGGGTGCCCAACGGCCGGGGTGCATGGGCCTGATGGGTGGGTAGAGGCCTAGCGCATGGCGGCCCAGCGCCGCGGCCAGATGCAGTGGCCCGGTGCTACCCGCCACCAGTCCATCGGCGGCGGCGATGAAGGCAATGAACTGCGGTAAGCTAAGCTGGCCTGTGAGGTCGGCGGCCAGGTAGGGCTGATGCTCTTGTAGCCACTCAGCCAACTCCGCGCCTTCGGCGGCGGTGCCAGTCACCCATACGCGGTGCCCGGCTGCGTGGAGCAGTCGGGCCAGCTCACCAAAGTGAGGCAGGCCCCATTCGCGGGCGCTTCCGCGGCTGCGCGGGTGCAAAATGACGTTGAGTTGGCCTGGACGACGCGCGTGCACTAACTCTTGTATAGCAGTTGGCACTGGTACCCGCGGTTGCAGACGCATCCACTCCCCTACCCTATCCAGAGGCAAATCGGGTAGGTAGCCTAGCGGCTTCAACAGGTGCAGATTGAGCTGGGCCTCATGCAGTGCCGAATTCCGACGGCTTAGAGCCACCAGCTTTGTGCACGTCAGCCAATGAAACCATCGATTGCGAGTACCTATGCGCACCGGAATATTTGCCAACCGCGTTAACTGAGCTACTGCTTTATTGGGAAAGACGTGCAGTACGACATCTGCCTGCACCTGCCGAACCTGCTGCACTTGCGCAGCCAGCGGTAGCGCCAGCAGCTCATCAAAATTGAGAAAACTATCTACCCAGGGGCAGGCGTCGGCAACGGCTTGCGTGTAGGTGCGGCCCAGCAGCACTACCCGGCACCCTGGAAACGTCTGCTTCAGCCAGCCGGCTACGGGAAGCGTGAGCACCACATCGCCAATGGCATCGGTGCGGCTAATGAGGAAGGTTTTCATGGGTAGAGGCACGGGTACGCAGCTTGGCAAATTTCAGAAATACGCCCCAGGCAGAAATGGTAGCGATGCTTAACCCAGCAAAGCCATCCAGAAAACCCAGCCGCAACACGTAGCCATGCACGAATTTCCAGATAGGTTTCAGCACCAATTGAAACGGAGTAACCCGCGTTTTACCACGCAGAGCTAGCTCTTCGGCCGCAATGCTGGTGAAGCGATTTAGCTGCGCCACATGCTGCTCTACTGATGTATACGAGTAGTGTAATAGGTCGCCCGCCAACTCCCCTACCGACTGAAACGGTTTTTCGATGAACTGCTCGTGCAGCAACAGGCCCTGCCAGCTACCCAGGCGCCGGTCGTAGAGGCGCAGCTTGCGGTCGGGGTACCAGCCGCCGTGGCGTACCCAGGTGCCGCAGTAGTTGGTGAGGCGCTTGAGGGTGAAGCCTGCTACGGGCGGCCAATTGGCTTTCACTTGCCGGATGCTCTGGCGCAGCTCGTCGGTCAGCACCTCGTCGGCATCCAGTTGCAGCACGTGGTCGTACCGGGCCTGGGCGGTGGCGTAGTTTTTCTGCTCCACGTAGCCGGCGAATTCGTGCTGTACAACTCGTGCGCCGTGCTCCTCGCAGATGGCTACGGTGCGGTCCGTAGAGTACGAGTCGACCACCACTACCTCATCGGCCACACCCTGTACTGCTTCTAGGCAGCGGGCAATATTAGCTTCTTCGTTGAAGGTGATGATGACAACCGAAAGCGAGATGGACATAAGCAGGGCAAATATCGGAAATAGCCTCGGCTCCCTGGCAGAGCAGAACAGGTTTCCGACGCAAACCTAACCAATAGCGGCCGGCGGCGCGTACACTTCTGCACAGAACCTCATCCTTATATCCTTTGCTTCATGACCAGCTTACAAGACAAAACTATTCTCGTAACGGGCGCTACTTCCGGTATTGGTCAGATTACGGCGCAGGAACTCGCCAAACAGGGCGCCTACGTGGTACTGCTGGCTCGCAACCCCGACAAAGCCGAGCAGGCACGCCGCGACATTGTTGCCGCCGCGGGCCACGACCGGGTAGGCATTCTGCTGGCTGATCTTTCCGATTTGGACCAAGTACGCAAAGCCGCTGCGCAGTTCAAGGCCACCTACCCCCGCCTCGATGTGCTGGTAAATAATGCAGGTTTATTACCGAAGAAAGAACGCGAAACTTCTGCCCAAGGGTATGAAATGGGTGTGGCAGTAAACCACTTAGGCCCCTTTCTGCTGACCAGCTTGTTGCTACCCATGCTCCAGGCAAGTCCTGCGGCACGCATCGTGAATGTAGCATCGGAGGCCTACCATTTTGCCAAGCCTGATCTGGCTGATTTTCAGTCGGAGCAGCACTTCAGCGCGTTGCGGGTGTACAGCAACACGAAGCTCTACAACATCATGTTCACGCAGGAACTGGCGCGGCGCCTACGCAGCCACGGCATTCGCAACGTGACCACCAACGTGTTGCACCCCGGCGCCGTAGCCAGCAGCTTTGGTGGCGACAGCACCGGGCTGATGGGTATTGCCATGTTGGTAGCGCGGCCCTTCATGATTTCGCCGGAGCAAGGCGCCCAAACCAGCATCTTTCTGGCTTCCGATCCGTCGGTGGCCGATATTAGCGGTGGCTACTATGATAAGAAGCAGACCAAAGCGGTGAAGCACTCCTTCAACACGGTGGAACACGCCCGGCAGCTGTGGAAAATCAGCGAGGAACTGACGGATACGCAGTTTTTGGACTAACCGCCAGCTATTCTTGCCGAAACATTTACGGGCCGTAGACGCTTGCTGCTTCTATATTCACTTGCTTACCTGAACTTATGGAACTAGGCATCAGCTCTTTTGGCGAGGTAGCCCCCGCCCACGTAGCCGGCCAGGATTACGCCGCCCAACAACGTATGCAGGAGTTGCTGGCTTTGGGCCGGCGGGCCGATGAGGTAGGGCTGGATGTGCTGGCCGTGGGCGAGCATCACCGCCCCGATTATGTAGTGTCGGCGCCCGAGGTGGTGCTGGCGGCGGTGGCTGCTACCACCCAGCGCATTAGGCTGGCCAGCGCCGTTACGGTGCTCAGCTCGGCCGATCCGGTGCGTACATTTCAGAACTTTGCTACCGTTGACCTTATCTCGAATGGTCGGGCCGAGATTATTGCAGGGCGCGGCTCCTTTATTGAGTCATTTCCGCTTTTTGGGTATGATTTGAAGCACTACGACGCATTGTATGCCGAGAAGCTGGAGCTTCTGCTAAAAATCAACGAGCAGGAAATCGTGAGTTGGCAGGGTAAGCACCGACCCAGCTTCTCACAGAAAGGCGTGTACCCACGCCCGGTGCAACCGCGCCTACCCATCTGGATTGGGGTAGGAGGCACACCGGCATCGGCCCAACGAGCTGGCACATTAGGCCTAGGCCTCACCATTGCCATCTTGGGTGGCGCACCAGCGCAGTACGTGGCCTTCGCCGACCTCTATCGCCAGGCAGCCCAACAAGCCGGCCACGACCCAGCGGCCCTACCCCTCTGCCTCAATTGTCACTTCCACGTGGCCGAAAACTCCAAGCAAGCCGCCGATGAGTTCTTCCCAGCCTATGCCACCGTGATGAACCGCATCGGCCGCGAGCGGGGCTGGCCGCCCATGTCGCGGGCGCAGTTCGACTACCTGCGCGGGCCGCAGGGACCGTTGCTGGTAGGTAGTCCGCAGGAGATTATCGACAAACTGCTCTACATCAGCCAGCTTTTCGGCAATACCCGTTTCCTGGGCCAACTAATGCTTGAGGGCATGCCGCATGAGCAGGTGATGCGCTCTACCGAGCTTTTCGGCAAGGAGGTAGCGCCTGTGGTGCGCGAGCAACTAGGAGTGACGGTGTAGTGTACCCTTTTTCTTTGAAAAGCAGTTCGGCCCTGGCGCAATGCACCAGGGCCGAACTGCTTTTGGTAATAATGTATAAAATATTGATTTTTAGCCAACTATATATTCATTAGCGTGCTTTCTTTTCTATATTTAATATAACCTATTTTTTATTCGACACCTATGGAAACTATAGCTTGGACCGCGCTCAATGTTATTCTGCTTATTCTTATCGTATACGCTTGGATTAAAGTACTTGCAGTACTCCGGCGGCAGATTGGTATTGGGCTAGCAGCGCTTTTTCTATTAAGCTTGTCGGCTTTCAGAAGCAGCTCCAATAGCAGCCCTGACTTATCGGAAAATTTGCTGGCTACCAACAACAGGCCTACTCAGTCTGGCAATTGGAGCAACTATAGGTACACCCAACTCAATCCGGTTAACAAGCTATTCTTTTTGGTTGAGGGCAAAAAAGACCAAGGTACCGTGCAGCCTACCGGCTTCCACGTTACCACCTCTGGCCTACTACTTGGGCACGAATGGCGGCCCATCATGGGCAGTGCTACCTTTTCGTACCCAAATGTTTACTATCATGCAGTAGTCCTGCACGACTGGAAGCTACTAGGAATGAAGCTTTATACTACCACAGAGGAGTATTATGGCTACGTTCCTAGCACTAAAAGCAAAAAAGGGTAAACAATAAACAAAAGGCCGCTCAGCGCAATGCTGAGCGGCCTTTTGTAATAGATCAGGATTTCCTAGTAACGGTACAGGTCCGATTTGAACGGGCCTTCTACCTCTACCCCGATATACTGGGCCTGCTTAGGACGCAGCTCGTCCAACTCTACCCCAATCTTGGCGAGGTGTAGGCGAGCTACTTTCTCATCAAGGTGCTTGGGTAGGGTGTATACCTGGTTTTCGTAGGCGTCGGCGTTGGTCCACAACTCAATCTGGGCCAGCGTTTGGTTGGTGAAGGAGTTCGACATCACGAACGAAGGGTGGCCGGTGGCGCAGCCCAGGTTCACCAAACGACCTTCGGCCAGGATGATTACCTCTTTGCCGTCGATGTTGTAGAGGTCTACTTGCGGCTTCACAGTGTCTTTGGTGCTGCCGTAGGTTTTATTCAGCCACGCCATGTCAATCTCATCGTCGAAGTGACCGATGTTGCAGACAATGGCTTTATCCTTCAGTGAGCGGAAGATTTCCTCTGTGATGATGTCGCAGTTGCCGGTAGCCGTCACGATGATGTCGGCTTGAGGGGCAGCGTCTACCATTTTCTTCACCGCGTAGCCGTCCATAGCGGCTTGCAGGGCGCAAATGGGGTCGATTTCCGTTACGATAACGCGGGCGCCAGCACCACGCAGCGAAGCAGCGGTACCTTTTCCTACGTCGCCGTAGCCGGCTACTACGGCTACTTTGCCGGCCATCATCACGTCGGTAGCGCGGCGGATAGCATCCACAGCCGACTCTTTGCAGCCGTATTTGTTATCGAACTTCGACTTGGTAACCGAGTCGTTGATGTTGAAGGCGGGAATGGGTAGGGTACCGGCTTTCACACGGTCCAGCAGGCGCAGCACGCCCGTGGTGGTTTCTTCCGAAATACCTTTGATGCCGGCGGCCAGCTCGGGGTACTGGTTCAACACCATGTTGGTCAGGTCGCCGCCGTCGTCCAGAATCATGTTCAGGGGCTGACGCTCCTCGCCGAAGTACAGCGTTTGCTCGATGCACCAGTTAAACTCTTCCTCGTTCATGCCCTTCCAGGCATACACCGGAATACCGGCAGCCGCAATGGCAGCGGCAGCGTGGTCTTGGGTAGAGAAGATGTTGCACGACGACCATGTTACATCGGCGCCCAGGGCAATCAGGGTTTCGATGAGCACGGCCGTTTGGATGGTCATGTGCAGGCAGCCGGCAATGCGGGCGCCTTTCAATGGCTGCGAGGGGCCATATTCCTCGCGCAGTGCCATCAGGCCCGGCATTTCAGCCTCAGCCAGACGAATTTCCTTACGGCCCCACTCGGCCAGGGAAATATCTTTTACTTTATAGGGGACGTAGGTCGTCGCCGTGGTTGGGTTCGTATCGAGCATGATGCAGGTAGTTTGGCGTTTCAACCACAAAGGTAGCCAAGTTGTTGGGGAATTTTGGGATGATGCCCTGCTAGTTTAAGGGTTACAGCTCCTCCACACTCAGCGCCAGCGAGCCAGGGGTGGTGGTCGTGGCTGCGGCGCCACGCAACACCACATTATATAGTTTGCCTGCCCGCAAAATGGAAGGCTGGGAGGTAGTAGCCACCACAGTGCCACTAGGTTGCACGGCACGCAGCGTTACGGTATCCGGATCAATCACCAAAAAGCCGGTATTGCTACGGAAAGCTACATCCAGAACGTAGGGGGTAGAGCCTGCCTTGTGATTACGCAGTGTGATGCGCGGCGCCTCGTACCCCAGATTGATGAAACGCAAGTGCGCCTTGCCGGCTGAAGGAATGGTCAGATCATCCATGAGGCTTAGGGCGGCTACCTGGGTAGAGCTGCTGTTATAGATGTATACCGAGTGAAACTTTCGGCTGTTAATCGTGAGGGGCACGCTCAATTGGTTGGATGGGGTAGCAACAGCTTCGACTACCAATGTATGCGCCCCGGCGCTTAGCTCATTGTAGCCAGTGCTCTGGCCGTAATAAAGTGTTTTGGCAGTCTGCTCATCCACCCGCGCATTCACAGAAGTTGGTACCGCAGAGGCCACGTGCACAATGCTCAACTTACCAGCAGCGGGCGTATTCTCAGTGTCGTTACAGCTAGTTAAGGCCAGCAAGGCTGGTACGAATATCGTCCCGATACGTGAGACAGGGAATAGAATACGGGTCATGATTATTTTCTTTAAAGGATATGAATTCCTAAAGAAAACAGATTCTTTGATAACAGTTAAATACCCTGCTGTATTGCCCGTTATTATGCAGCCAGAGAATGCGTTAAGAAAGCATTTGAAAGCCACTTATGATCAATTCAGCTAGCAGCCGCAGCAATCCGCAGAACGAATCCATCCGAAAGGATGTTCGGCAAAAAATAGGACTCTTTTTTGCTATTGGGGCGAATCAGTTCTATTCAGACACTTTTTATTGTCGCGTCTATGCGCCTCTCTGTTACGACGATCTGCCGTCGCACTGCTCTGTTGTTCTTTTTTCTGCTGGGCTTCTCCCAGGCGTATGCACAGCAGCCTACCCCCATGGGGCAATTTATCCGGCTGAGCCCCGAGGATAAGGACCGGGGATTGAACGGGCAGCAAACCAATTTTTACTTTGCCACCGACACCAGCACCGACTACCGCAACGCAGGCTATTTTGGGCAGAAGCTGCGCCCCTACCTAGCCGACAACCCCGAGGCGCTGGAATTTCTCAACGACTACCGGCGGCAGAAAGCACTGCACCTGGCCGAGCGGCTGGTGTTTGTGGGCTCCGTAGCGCTGTACGGTCAGCAGGTGCTGGCCGGTGATGAGCGGCAGTATTTCAACAACACGCAGAAGGTGGCCGCGGGCGTGGCCGTCTTCAGCCTGATAGTCAATGTGCTCATCTCACGCAATACCAACACCCACATGCTGCGGGCGGTAGAAGCGCACAATAGCATGCTGCCTGCGGCGCGACATGGCGCTTTGTGGCAGCGTTACCGCCCTACCACAATAGGCATGAGCGCCACCGCTACCGGCAGGCCTTTGCTGGCATTGAGCTGGCAGTTGCACTAATTTGCCCGTTTTTGCGTAGATAGGGGCATGGAATATCCGTTGCCCGCGGCGGCCCGGCAGTATGTAGCCGACCACCTGCACCACGATCCGGCCCAGCTGGCGTTGCAGGCCCGCCGCTTTCCGGGGCTCCCCGTCCCCGAGCTGGTTCGCCAGATTCAGGCCCGCCAAAAGGCACGCACCAAGCTGCCCGCCTGGGCCGAAAACCCCGAATTGATTTTTCCACCGGCCTTGTCGGTGGAGCAGGCTTCGTCGGACCGCACGGCGGCGTTCAAGGCCGATCTGGTTGGCGGACAGCGCCTGGCTGACCTCACGGGTGGCTTTGGTGTAGACACCTGCTATTTCGCCAGCCGCGTGGCCGAGGTGCACTATGTGGAGCGCAATTCGCAACTGGCCGAGGTGGTGCAGTACAACCTGGGCCTGCTAGGTGTGCGCAATGTGCACTACCATACCACCGATGCGCTGGCATTCCTGAAAAGCACGCCCGAGACATTCGACTGGCTCTACCTCGACCCGGCCCGCCGCGACACGGCCTCGCGCAAAATTTTCCGGTTGCAGGACTGTGAGCCGGATGTGCTGCGCATTCTGCCCCTGCTATTGCACAAGGCCCCTCGCATTTTGCTTAAGACCTCGCCTATGCTCGATATTGAGCTGGCTATTCAGGAGTTGAAACACGTGCGGCGCGTGTGGGTGCTGGCTGTGGATAATGAATGCAAGGAGGTGCTGTATGAGCTGGGCGAGGAACCCGCCGTAGACCCCGAGCGCTACGCCGTGAACCTCACCCGTACCGGTGAGCAGCAGGAGTTCCGCCTGAACCGCGCCCGGGAGGCCCGCGCCATATCGCGCTACGCCGAGCCACAGACTGGGCAGTATCTCTACGAACCCAACGCAGCCATTCTGAAAGCAGGTGCTTTCCGTAGCATCGGCAATGCCTTCGAGCTGTTGAAGCTGCATCAGCATAGCCATTTGTATATGTCTGATGAGTTGCGCGCCGATTTTCCGGGGCGCATTTTCCGCATTCAGGCCGTGGAGCGCTATGATGCTGATGCCCTCTTACCCTACCTCGGTCCTGAGGCGCGTGCCCACGTTACTACCCGCAATTTTCCGGATACGGTAGCCGTATTCCGGCAACGCACCGGCATCCGGGAGGGCGGCCATATTTATTTATTTGCTACTACTGATTTGCGGGGCCGCTTGATGGTGTTGGTGTGCGAGAAAGTGAAGCGCTGGAGTGGGGAGCTAGTGGCGGCAGCCCAATCGGCATAACTTACTCTATTACTTGGCCGGACTGGTCCACGGGCTGTCGTTGATGCGGAAGCGCCAAAGCAGCCCGGCTGCTTCCGCACCGGCGTAGGCCAGCCCTACCCTGGTGCTGGCCCGCACCTCCGCATCAGGCACATCCTCGTCGTGGTCTTCCAACCAAAGCACGTCGCCTTGCAGGTCGGTACCGGTGAGGGCGGGCGTGACGCCTAGCGCTTGCGTGAGCAAGCCAGGACCGGCGGTGAGGTTGCGGGCTATGGCCGTCAGACCGCGCCGACGTAGCATTGTATCAATACCCACAGTGGGCTCAATAGCGCGAATCAGGACGGTGTTGGGCACATCGGCGGCATTAGTGACGATGTTGAAGAGCGTGTGCCGCTGGTACACCGTGTAGAGGTAAGCGCGGCCGCCCGGCTCGTATAGCGCTTGCCCATGCTGGCCGCGTCGCTTCAGGTGCATCGTCAGGGAGTTGTCCCCTTGATGAGAATACGCTTCCGTTTCGACGATGCGGCCGCCAGTCAGCTCCCCATCTATGCGAGAGAAGACGTACTTGCCCAGCAGCTCGCGGGCAATCTGGGTAGGGTCGGGGCGCTGGAAGAAGGCGGCAGGAATTGTCTGAACCACGGATTTGCTCGGATTTTCTGGATTACACGAATTTTGTAGGCGAGGGGTTCAACCTACTTGTCATCCCAAACCTGCGAAGGACTTTCTCACGCATAAACGAGTCGTTGTTCTAATACTCGTTGTGCCGCGAAAAGGTCCTTCGCAGGCTCAGGATGACAGACGCCTCCTTACGCCCCCATCCACAAAATCCGTGTAATCCAGAAAATCCGAGCGAATCCGTGGTTCAGACAGTATCTTTGTGGCGTAGCGGTGGCCGGACCCCAATTGTGGGGCGAGGCTGAAAAGGGAATCTGGTTCAAAGCCGGAGCTGTCCCCGCAACTGTACGCTTCAAGAGTGGGCACATCACGCAGCTGCCACTGTTTCGCAGAACGCCAGGTTTCAATTATGAAACTTAGCTGGAGAAATGGGAAG
Source organism: Hymenobacter citatus (assembly GCF_014333615.1). Taxonomy (GTDB): domain Bacteria; phylum Bacteroidota; class Bacteroidia; order Cytophagales; family Hymenobacteraceae; genus Hymenobacter; species Hymenobacter citatus. The sequence continues at coordinate 102,042 of NZ_JACSCY010000011.1, forward strand.
GCGATGTGCCCGAAGCAAGCCAGGAGACCTGCCACTACGTTTCCCATGTTCAGCGCCTTCGGAGGAAAGGCGGAGAACGAATGCAGCGGGCGGCCCCGGCCACCCGGTTTTTTCTGTTTTCGGCCTCGGCTACGCGGCGGGTTTCGGCTCGCGGCGGAGTTTTGAACTGACTTTTCCTACCCCGGAAATTTTGGTTCGGATACGTTTTTTACGCGCTGCTTCCTCCATCCCTACCCACGCACTACGTGTGCTGGCGGTAGCAATAGGCCTGTTGCCAACCGCAGCAGTGCAGGCCCAGCGCACACCCATCGATACCAGCGCTAGCACGCCCCATTTGCTTCCTACGGCTGTGGTAGAAGCCGCCCGCCTGAGCCGCTACGCCGTGGGCAGCCGCCGTACTACCCTCGATTCGGTGGCCGTGAATCAGTTGCCAGCGGGCACGCTGGCAGAGGCATTGGGCCGGCTTACACCCATCTATTTGAAGAACTACGGGCCGGGGCAGTTGTCGTCTATCACGCTGCGCGGCACCTCAGCCCGCCACACGGCTGTGCTCTGGAACGGCTTCAACATCAACCTCCCTACCCTGGGCGAGGCCGATTTTGCCCTGCTCCCCGTGAATGGGGCCACCCGCATCACGGTGCAGCCCGGCCCGGCCAGCGCGGTTTATGGCAACGGCGCGTTGGGCGGCACGGTGCTGCTGTCGTCGCCGGTGCAGTGGGGGGCAGGGTGGCGCGGACAGGCTCAGGGTGACGTGGGCAATTATGGAATGCGGGCGGGTAGCGTTGAGAACAGCTTCAGCAACGAGAAACTAGCCCTGCGCACAGCTGCATCCTACCGCGAGGGCCAGAACGATTTTCCCTACCAAGAGCGCACGATTGATGGCCTGGTAACACGCCGCCAGACCAACGCCGCCTACCGTCAATGGAGCCTCACCCAGGATGCTACCCTGCGCCTGGGCCAGCATGGCGAGCTAATGGGCGCCGTGTGGCTGACAGATGCTGACCGCCGCATACAGCCCGGCATCGGGGCCGCCAACGACAATGCCCAGGAGCGCGACCAGAGCCGCCGTTTGCTGGCTGGCTACCGCCACGTGGCCGGGCGCCACGAAACGGGCGTGCGCGCAGCTTGGTTTGAGGATATCCTGAACTACCGCAGCAACACCGTGGTACAAAGCAACTCGCGTGTGCGCACCAGCCAAGTGCAGGCCGACCACAGTCTGCAACTGCTTTCTACCCTGAGCGTGCGGGTAGGCGGCGAAGCCCAGCACTTTGCGGCCCGCGTAGATGGCTATGGCCAAGACCTCACGGAAAACCGCTTCTCCGGCTACGCTCTGGTGCGCTACGACCCGCTTCCTACCCTTCGCCTCACGGCCAACTTCCGGCAGGCCTTTATACCGGGCCACCGGCCGCCCCTGGCCCCTACCCTGGGCGGCGAGTGGCAAGTGTGGCAACACGACGCCCACACACTACTGCTGAAAGGCAGCGCCGCCCGCAGCTACCGCGTGCCTACCCTGAACGAGCGGTACTGGCGCCCCGGTGGCAACCCCAACTTACTGCCCGAAACCAGCCTGGGCTACGAGGCCGGCGTGCAGCACACCTTCAAGCCTACCCCTACCCTCTCGCTGGCCACGGAGCTGACGGCCTACCGCCAGCAGGTACGCAACTGGGTGCAGTGGCTGCCCGGCGACACGGTGAGCTACTGGTCGCCGCGCAACTTGCGCCGGGTGCGGGCGCAGGGGGCAGAGCTGAGTTCGGAGCTGAGCTGGCAGCCGGGACGCTACGCCCTCACGGCGCGGGTGGCCTATGCCTATACCCAGTCGCAAAAGGTGAGCGGCTACACATTCGACTCTGATCCTGTAGGCGTGCAATTGCCTTATGTGCCGCTGCATACAGTGGCTTTCACCACGCGCCAGAGTTGGCGCGGCTGGCAGTTGCTCACGCAGAGCACCTTCACCAGCTTCCGCTACACCGATGCCTCGGCTACCACCTTCCTACCCTCCTACTTTCTATTGAGTGGGTCGTTGGGCTACACCTTCACTATTCATAACACCTGGAGCCTAACCGCGCTGGTACAGGGCTTCAACCTTACCAACCTCACCTATAACAGCTACGAAGCCCGCGCTATGCCCCCGCGCAACGGCGTGCTGAGCCTGCGCGTGAGCTGGCGCTGATTCTAACTTTCACACTTTTTTCCTTTATATGACACAACGTTTTCTTTCCTTCAGTGCGCGCACAGCCCTGATCCTAGCCAGTGGCCTATCCCTCTGGAGCTGCGACCCCGACGACAAAAACGACGCCTCGCCGGCCGGCAGCAACGTGTTTATCGTGCAGGAAGGCAACTTTCAGCGGTCTAATTCTGAAGTGGTAGGCTTCAACAGTGAAGTAGGTGCCATTATCAACGCTGCTTTGTTCCGCTCGGTGAATAACCGCATTCTGGGTGATGTGGCACAGTCGATGACTGTGGTGGGTGACCTGGGCTATATCGTGGTGAATAATAGCCGTAAGATTGAAGTGGTGTCGTTGCCAGATTTCAGTGAGAAGGCAACCATTTCGACTTTCACCAATGCCGCTGGGCAAGCAGACACCCTACGCTTACCCCGCTATTTTGCTACCAGCAACAACAAGGGCTACGTATCGCAAACGGTAAATTATTCTGTTCCGAACGGCCTCATAGGTGTCATTAATCTGACAACCAATCAAGTAACCAAAACTATTCCGGTAGGAAAGCAGCCCGAACAAATGGCTGTAGTTGGGAACAAGCTGTTTGTGTCGAACAACGGCGGTAATACCGTCAGCGTCATCAATACTCTGACCGACGTGGTAGAAGCCACTATCACCGTAGCCGACAGCCCCGCCAGCATGGTAGTGGATAAGAACAATGCCGTATGGGTGATGTGCTCCGGCCAAAGCACCTATAGCTCCACCCCTCCCTACGCACCCATCGTGACAGTACCAGGCAGCCTCGTGCGCATCGACCCAGCTACCAACGCCGTGACGACTACCCTACGCTTTGCGGCGGGCCAGCAGGCTGGTGGCCTGCGCACCAACGGCGCAAAAGACCAGCTGTTTTTCCGCCGCCAAGCGGGTGTATACCGGATGGCTATTACGGATGCGGCCCTACCTACCGCGCCGTTATTTCAGCGCCGGGGCGGCTTCTATAGCCTTGATGTAGACCCGCGCACGGGTGTTATCTACGGCTCGCCCGAGAACTTCAGTGGCACGGCTCGTTTCTTCCGCTACCAGACCACCGGCCAAGTTATCGACTCCTTCACGATTGGGACCAGCGCCAATAGCTTTGTGTTCTATAAATAGACGCGTTGCCCTACTTATCCTAGGGTACCGTGCCGCTGCTCTAGCGGCCTATTGCCACAACGGCCCCGTACAGATCTGTACGGGGCCGTTGTAGTATATAAACTGGTCATAAGGCTTGCCTAATCAGCCTTGCCGTCGTGGTTGTGGTCGGTGGCTTTTAGGGTTTGATCGTACTGCTGCTCGATAGTCTTGCGGCCGGCTGTATCTGGAATAGCGCGGGTGGAGGCCATCGTGTCCAGGTCGCGGCCGGGGGTAGCGTCTGACATGCCAAAGTCTTTGTTAGCGCCAACTTCTACGTTGGTATCAGCATCGTTGGTACCGGTGCTACATGCACTTAACAAGGACGCAGAAGAGACAAATAACGTGGCGGCTAGCAGGCGCAGGGTCGAAAGAGTTTTCATGGGGTAGGGAAAGCAAAAAATCAACGAGGAGAAAGTAATGGTACGGCGGAAGGGCGTCGCGGTTTTCGTTGTCTTTCTGAACTGTCAGGTAATGATATATTTGTAGTCCATTGCTTTGCACTTATGGCCCGTACGTTCACTTCTACCATTAACTATCCGCGGTTGCGGCGGCAGGTTGGCATCTTGGCTGGCGTGAGCTTATTATTGGCTTTGCTGCTGATTGGCTACACTTTTGGCGTAGGAAATCATTTTTTTGGTCGACTTTTCTCTGCCTTTTTTATATTTTTCTGGCTGTTGGCAGTCACTTTTCTGGGCATCGTACCGTTTGTGAACTGGGCTGCCCGTAGCTGGTTTGGTAAAGAGTGGGCCGCCGACTCTTTACCAAAAACTGCTATCCGTCGTTCATCTGCCTCAACCTCACCTTCGTCTGCGCGTACACCTACCCGAACTGCCTCTCGATCCAGCCAAAAACGACACCCGTGAAAACCACACTCCTACACATCAAGAACATGGTGTGCCCCCGGTGCATCGACGCCGTACGCACCGTGTTGGAACAAGCCGGATACCGGCCTACTGAAGTAACGCTGGGCCAAGCTCAGCTAGACCGCACCACCCCCGCCGACCCAACAGCCGTAGCGCCCATCCTGCAAGAGGCAGGATTTGACGTGCTAACCGGCCGGGCCGAACAGCTCACCGAGCAAATCAAAACCTCCCTCACCGAGTACCTGGAGCACCTGCGCACGGCTAGGATGCCCCTCACCACTTCGGCCTTTCTGACGGAACGCTTTGCCGCTACCTACTCGCACCTGAGCAAGGTATTTTCGCGCACGGCCAACCTCACCATCGAGAAATACCTGATTCGCCTCAAGATTGAGCGCGTGAAGGAAATGCTGAGCTACGGCGAGCTGACCCTAAGCGAAATTGCCGACCAGATGCGTTACAGCTCGGGGCAGCACCTGAGCAATCAGTTTCGCCAGGTGACGGGTCGCTCCGTAAGCGAATTCCGCCGCGACCTGATGCCCAAGCGCTTATCACTGGATAAGCTGGGGTAGCGTAGCAACTAATTGCCAACATGAAGCCGTGGTTTCAGAAGCTATTCTTCTGGAACCACGGCTTTTTTATGCTTTCTCGCAGATTTTCGCGGAACGCCAACGCCAGAACATTGCAAACCGCTACGAGAAATTGGTTTGGCTTCCAACAGCTACGCGCCGTGCTGTACCTTTGCGGGCACCTTTGCCGCGCCGTTGCGGTTGTTGCTCCCGTGCCCACGTTGCCTACTCCTCGCATCCTGCTCATCACGCCGCCGCTCACGCAGCTGAACACGCCCTATCCGGCCACGGCCTATATTAAAGGCTTTCTGACGGGGCGCGGCTACCAGGTCACGCAGGCCGACCTGGGGCTGGAGCTGGTATTGAAGCTGTTCTCGCAGGAAGGATTGAAGCGCGTGTTTGCCGCTATCGAACAAGGCAGCTTCGAACTGAGCGACAACGCGCGTCGCATGGTGCGCCTGCAACGCAGCTACCTCACTACCATCGGGCCGGTGATTCGCTTCCTGCAAAACAAGGATACCACCCTGGCGCCGCGCATCTGCCACGCTCGCTACCTGCCCGAAGCCAGCCGTTTCGACAACGTGGCCGATCTAGAAAGCGCTTTCGGTACGATGGGCCTCACCGACCAGGCCCGCCACCTGGCTACGCTCTACCTCGAAGACCTGGGCGACTTGATTAAGGAAACGGTAGGGCCGCAGTTTGGCTTTTCGCGCTACGCCGAAAAGCTGGGCATGTCGGCTACGTCGTTCGATCCGCTGCACGAGGCGCTGCAAGCTACGCCCAACCTGCTGGACCAGATGCTGGAGGAATTGCTGGACGCGCTAGTGGCCCGCGTGGAGCCGGATGTAGTAGGCTTCTCAGTGCCGTTTCCGGGTAACCTGTACGGGGCATTGCGGCTGGCGGGCCGGGCTAAGCAGCTGCGCCCCCACATTAAAACCCTGATGGGTGGCGGCTACCCCAACACCGAGCTGCGCCAACTGAAAGAGCCGCGGTTTTTTGATTACGTCGACTACCTCACGCTGGACGACGGCGAGGGGCCGTGGCTGCGGTTGCTGGAGTATTTGGGTGAAGAATTGGCGCGAAAAGAGCGTCATTCCGAGCTTGTCGAGGAATCTCGCGTGCTGATGGCAGATAGTAATTTTTTGCAGGAGTCAGCACACGAGATTTCTCCCGCTGGTCGAAATGACGGATTAGCCTCTGCCCTACCCTTTCAGCGCACCTTCCTGCGCAATGCGGCCGGCGAGGTGGAATACGTGAACCAGCCTTTCCCCGACATTCCACACCCTGAGGTAGGCACGCCCGACTACTCCGATTTGCCGCTCGCCGACTACCTCTCGGTGATTGAGGTACTGAACCCCATGCACCGCCTCTGGAGCGACGGCCGCTGGAACAAGCTCACCATTGCCCACGGCTGCTACTGGAAGCGCTGCTCTTTCTGCGATGTAACGCTGGACTATATCAGCCGCTACGAAACCGCGCCCGCTACCCTGCTGGTCGACCGCATCGAGCAGATTATTGCCCAGACGGGTCAAACGGGTTTTCACTTTGTGGATGAGGCTGCCCCGCCCCTGGCCCTGCGCGACTTGGCCGTGGAGCTATTACGCCGGCGCGTGAGCATTACGTGGTGGGGCAATATTCGCTTCGAGAAAACCTTCTCGCCCGATTTGTGCCGGCTGCTGGCCGCTTCGGGCTGCATTGCTGTGAGTGGGGGTCTGGAAGTGGCCTCCGACCGCCTGCTGGCCCTCATGGAGAAGGGCGTCACCATTGCCCAGGTAGCCCGCGTGACAGATGGCTTCACGCAGGCTGGCATCATGGTACATGCCTATCTGATGTATGGTTTCCCTACCCAGTCGGCGCAGGAGACGGTAGACTCGCTGGAAGTGGTGCGGCAGTTGTTTGGGGCGGGCATTGTGCAAAGCGGCTATTGGCACCGCTTCTCGATGACGGCGCACTCGCCTGTGGGCAAGAATCCGGCAAAGTACCAGGTAGAGGCCATTGGTCCCAAGCCCGGCACCTTCGCTTGGAACGACCTGTGGCACGACGACCCTACCGGCACCGACCACGAGCGGTTTGGTCCCGGCCTAGCCAAGGCGCTTTACAACTACATGCACGGCGTGGCTTTACAAGAGCCACTTTCCTTCTGGTTCGATTTCAAAACGCCCCGTTCTACCGTGCCACGCCATCTTATTCAGCAGGCGCTGCAAGAGCCCGGCAAACCCGACTTTGCTCGGCAGAATAACCGACTGTTCTGGCTGGGCAACGCGCCCGAACTGCGTCAGGAAGCCGGCAAAAAAGGCGCCCGCGCCGTGCTTACGTTTTACGAACAGGCCGAGGATTTCGAACTGAAGACCAGCCCTACCCTCGGTACCTGGCTGCACGCGCTGCTTACCCGCCTCACTACTGACTACAATACCAAACAGTTGCTCAAGGAAGCGGCGGCTACTTTCCCAACAGAAGCTGGTCAGTCGTTTGAGGCGTTTTTACAATCCCCTACCTGGCAACTGCTGCGAGAAAAGGGGCTACTGCTGATTTAAGCACTTGCATTCGTACGACGTTGCGTGGCTAGGTCCGGAGTACACTCCGGGCCTAGCCTGGTCGTAACATTCGACACTTCGCTGTTATTCAAGTAGCCCAAAGCTGTTCTGTAAACCGGTTACACAAGCTCAACAGGGCTATTTCCTTGCCTGTGGGCAATATGTTTCGAAGCAAGACGCACCTAAACTAGCTGGTTAGTGCTCCTACTCACATAGTTATGGTATAAGTATCATTCCTCGCTATTCGAGGATAGCAAAAAAATATACGCGCTCGAAAAGGATTTCTGCAAACGATTTCGATATATTTCAAACGTTTTCGGTACAAATTCCCACACTTCATTCTTTCAGCGTATGAACAACAATTACATGTGGTATCACTCGTCTGTGCCAGCTACGGCCCGGCAAACGAGTAGCCGCCAAACCTGGCATGTGACTTTGCTGATGGTTCTGGCGGCTTTGTTTGTTTTTCTCCCTTTTTCCGGTCTGGCGCAAGCTACCCGGTCTATTTCGGGTAGAGTAACAGACGCTAATTCTAACGCTTTGCCAGGCGTTACGATTATCATTCCCGGCACCACCGTCGGCACTAGCTCCGGCTCCGATGGTTCGTTTGAGCTGCAAGTGCCCGCAGCTACCACTACCCTGGCGATTTCGTCGGTAGGCTACACCTCGCAGCGCGTCGACATCACGGGTAAGTCTACCGTGCAAATCAGCTTGCAGGAAGACTCCAAGGCTTTGGGCGATGTGGTGGTGGTAGGCTACGGTACGGCCCGCAAGGAGGACGTGACCGGCTCCGTGACGACTCTGACGGAAAAGGAGTTTAACCGGGGCACTTTCACCTCGCCCGACCAGCTGATTCAGGGCCGGGTATCGGGTGTGCAGGTGAGCAACAACAGCGGCCAGCCCGGCGGACCGGCCACTGTTCGCATCCGCGGCAACTCGGCTGTAACGGGCACCGGTCAGCCGCTGTATGTAGTAGATGGCGTGCCGCTTGATGGCCGTACGGCCCGGCCGGGCCTGGTGGCTTCTACCGATGTAGGCGCGGGCGCAGATAGCAACCCGCTCAACTTCCTCAACCCCGACGATGTGGAGGCAGTAACCGTGTTGAAAGACGCTTCGGCTACGGCTATCTACGGTTCACGGGCGGCCTATGGCGTAGTGCTGATTACCACGAAAAAAGGCAAAAGCGGCGCTCCGATCCTGAACGTGGGCATCTCCAATGGTTTCTCTACCCTGCTGCGGCGGCCCGAGTTCCTGAATGCCAGCCAGTATCGTGAGGCTATCACCTATTATGGTGCTCCGGCTGCCAACGACAAAGGTGGCGATGTGGATGCGCTCAAAGAGATTCTGCGCACCGGCTACCTCCAGAACTACAACGTAGCCATGAGCGGGGGCGGCGAAACCGGCCGTTACCGCCTCTCTATTGGCTACCTCGACCAAAATGGTATTGTAAAGAAGACAGGGTTTAAAAAGTACAGCGCCAACCTGTCTACCAACTTTCAGTTTCTAGAAAGCAAAAAGCTTGGGCTGGATGTGAACATTGCCACCAGCCAGTTCCGCGAGCAATTGGCCAACATCACGACAGATGCCGGCTTCCGGGGCAGTCTCATTGGCCAGGCGTTGCAGTGGAACCCTACCCAACCCTTGCGCAACCCCGATGGCACGCTGTTCGTGCAGCCCGGCGACGTGGTAAACCCCGTAGCCAGCCAGGAGTACTACAACGACAACTCCCGGGTGACAACCATTTTGGCCAGTGCCGCTCCCTACTACAAGTTCACGGACTGGCTTCAGTATCGGATGCTGGTGAGCGTCAACTACAACACCGGCGAGCGGCGTACCTCCATTGATCAGCGCCTTATCAACTACCCTGGTATTCAAAATCAAGGTTTCGCCAGCATTGGCCAAAATGAACTGACGACCCAGCAAATTGCGCATACCCTCACCTTCAACAAGCAGGTGACTGATGGCTTGAACATCAACGCGCTCCTGGGCTACGAATACACGAAGTTTGCGAACCAGGGCTCCAACGTGAATGCGTACGGCAACCCCGAGCAAGGTGGCTTCGGTAACTATGGCCTCGATTACACGAACTACATTCAGAGCGCTTCCTCGGGGTCTCGTTTGCTGTCCTCTTTCGTTGATCCTTCCTCGGAGCTACAGTCTGTATTTGGCCGGGCCATTCTGAACTACAAAGACCGGTACGTGCTAACCGGCACGCTGCGCCGGGACGAGAGCAGCAAGTTTGGTCCGAACAACCGGGTAGGCTACTTCCCTTCTTTCGCTATTGCCTGGGATCTGAGCCAGGAGTCTTTCTTCCCAACGGAGCGTCTTACCCAGTTGAAGCTGCGGGCTGGCTACGGCCGCACCGGCAACCAGGAATTCCCGGCTGGCTCGGCTCAGGGGCGCTACTCCTTCAACAACCTGGGTGCCCAGGCGCCCCTCAACGATGCCAACCCAAACCTGAAATGGCAGTCGGATGCGCAGTACAACGCTGGTATTGATGTAGGGGTGTTCAACAACCGCTTAACCCTTACGGCCGACTACTTCTACAAAACCACCACCGACTTGCTGTTTCCGCAGCTGCCAGGCCAGCCTGCGCCGCCAGTGCAGGCCATTCGCTGGACTAACCTCGATGGTGAGATTGTGAACCGCGGGGTAGAGCTGGCGCTGGGTACTACCATCGTAACCAATGAGAAGGTAGAGGTAGGCTTTAATGCCAACGCTACCTTCATCCACAACGAAGTGAAAAACCTGCGGACGGCCGATATCACCACTGGGGCCATCAACGGCCAAGGGTTGTCGGGCGTGTTGGCGCAGCTCATCACGAGCGGCTACCCCATCAACGCCTTCTTCCTACCCCAATATACCGGCCTCAATGAGCAGGGCTTAGCCAATACGCCTGGCGCCATTGCTTACTCTGGTAGCCCCAACCCGAAGACACTGCTAGGCCTGAGCACCAACATCCGCTACGGCAAACTTTCGCTGGTTGCGAACATGACCGGTGCCTTTGGGCAGTACATCTACAATAACACGCTCAACGCGGTAGGGAACGTAGGTCAGATTGGAGCAGGCAAAAACATTGCGCTTTCCACCTTCGAAAATCCAGTAAAAGAATCTATTGGCAACCCCTCGGCGGCTACTACCCGCTACCTCGAAAAGGGCAACTACCTGAAGATGTCGAACCTAACGCTGGCGTACTCCTTCGGCAACATTGGTTCGGTGTTTAAAGGCGCCCGCGTGTATGCTACGGGCCAAAACCTGTTCGTCATCACCAAATACGACGGTTTCGACCCTGAGATTAATACCATTAAGCGAGGAGCCAACCAGGTGCCTTCTGTGGGCATTGACTACCTGGCTTACCCAAGCGCCCGCACCTTCACGTTCGGCGTCAACTTCTCCCTGTAACCTCTCAGTTCTTTACACATCATGACGTACCATAAGTTTACGCGTGCGGCTGCCTTGCTGGCCGTGCTTCAGCTGGCTAATAGCTGCGACGTTAGTGAAAGGCTAGCGGGCCAACTAAGTGATTCCCAAATTCCGGCGGGCGACCCTGCTGCCCTGCTCACCGGCGTATACAACGCCCAACGCGACCCAATCCAAGGCTGCGTGAGCGTATTTGCGCTAGAGGAAGTATCAACCGATGCCCGGATTATGCCTACCCGTGGGCCAGACTGGGACGACAACGGCAAATGGAGGGAGCTGTTCAACCATACCTGGACTCCCAACAACGAGCGGGTACGCGACACGTTTACGCAGCTCGAGGGCATCATTTATTCCTCTACCGACCTGTTGCGCTTTGAGCCCAGCACGCAGCAGCAGGCCGAGGCCCGCTTCATTCGGGCGTGGGCTACCTATCTGCTGCTCGACCTCTACGACCAGGTGTTGTACCGTGACCCCGGCGAAAACCTGGGTACGCAGGCACGGGTACGCAAAGGCACCGAAGCGCTTGATTTTGTTCTGAGCGAAATCAATGCCGTGCAGAAAGACCTGCCTGATGGACCAGCCGGCCGCGCTAATAAAGATGCTGCCCGGGCCCTGCTGATGAAGTGCTACCTCAACAAAGGGGTGTACGCCAACCGCCAAGCGCCTACCTTCAGTGCGGCCGATATGAACCAGGTGATTAAACTGGCCGATGAGATTATCAACAGCGGCAAGTACTCATTCGCCCCCAGCGTTTTCGACAATTTTGCGCCCAACAACACCGTCATCGGCCGCGAAAACATCTTCACGCAGGAAAACACCTTCGGCAACGCCGGGCCCACGCGCGACTTCTGGAAGTTTGTGTCGCACTACAACATGGCGCCCGTCAACGGCTATAACGGGCCGGCTACTACTTCTGAATTTTACAGCCTGTTTGAGGCCAACGACAAACGGCGGGGCGTGGCTTACAAAACGGATGGTGGGCCACCCAACCCCGGCAACCGCATCAATGTGGGCTTTCTGGTTGGTCAGCAATACGACCTCACTACCGGGGCTATCGTTAGAACCCGCAGCGGAGCTCCTTTGATGTTCACCCAGGATATCAACCTCTTTGAAACGGGTGCTGATCTGGAGTCGAAAGGTATACGTCCCATCAAATACCCCGTCGACTACGTGAGCGAGGCCAAGGGCGGCAACGGATGCGAGAATGACCACGTGACCTTCCGCCTGGCCGATGTGCTCTTGATGAAGGCCGAAGCCATTTTGCGGGGAGGCACGCCTACCTCTGCCGGGCCGTATGGTGGCACGGCCCTGGCCATCGTCAACTCCATTCGCACTGACCCAGGCCGTGGAGCCAGCGCCTTCACCACACTCACGCTCGATATGCTCCTCGCAGAACGCGGCCGGGAGTTATACGGCGAGTCGTGGCGCCGGCAGGATATGATTCGCTTCGGCAAGTTTCTGCTACCCCGCAAAGACAAGCCCCAAAGCGACCCAAAGTACCTGATCTATCCTATTCCCAAGTCTCAGGTCGACATCAACTCCAACATCACGCAGAACCCAGGGTACTAATCCTTGGGTAGGTAGTGCATGATAGAACGTCATGCTGAACGGAATGAAGTTTCCTATGTGCTGTGGTACCCTTGCCGGACTGTACCCGCACTTCAGGCTTCAGGCCGTTTAGCATGACGTTTTATTGTGTCTTCTCTATTCGCTGCTACACCTTTTCTTTTGCTTACACGATGCGTCTTTCCCTACCCTCCTCCCTTGCGGCCCTGCTCCTGTTGCTTTGCTTGCCATCAGTCGCACAATCGCCCGACCCGTGGGTGCTATCGGCCGACAAAGTGGATCCGGCGGCTTATTACGGCGTGACGGTGGCCAACGGTATGCTGGGCGTGGTGTCGTCGCCCGAGCCGTTTAAGGTGAAAAGCGTGGTGCTGGCTGGCGCCTACGACCAGTATGGCCGGGGTAGGGTCAGCAATTTCCTCAACGGCTTCAACCTGCTGAACATGTACTTGGAAATTGACGGTCGGCGGCTGGGCCCGGCCGACGCCCGCAACTTCCGGCAGCAGCTCGATATGCGGGGCGCCTCGCTTACCACCACCTTCGACTATGGCGACAAGGCAACCATCAGCTACACCTACCGCGCCTTGCGACACCTCCCCTACTGCGTGCTGATGGACGTAACCATCACCGCCAAAAAAGACCTCACCCTAACGGCCGCCAGCGTAATGGAAGCTCCTGATGCGCTACGCGACGTGCAGAACTACTACAACGAAATCGACCGCCCGCACGTCACCATCAGCCTGCTTACCTCCACAGCCCGCAGCCCTACCGGTAAGCTGCAACTGTGCGCCAGCACTAGCTTCTTATTCTCGGAACCGCACGGGCAGGAGCCGCGTGTCATTCATGAGATGTGGGACAGCAACATGCACCTGATGAAGTTCGGCAAAACGCTGAAGGCGGGGCAGGCTTATACCTACGGTGTGACGGGCGCTACCCTCACCTCCGCCCACGACGCCGACCCCTTGAATCAGGTAGAGCGCCTCACGGTGTTTGCCCGGCTGGAAGGCAAGGAGCGTCTACTGGCTTTCCACCAGAAAGCCTGGCAAGACCTGTGGCAAAGCGACATTCAGATTACCGGCGACGCGCAGGCCCAGCAGGACGTGCACAGCATGCTCTACCACCTCTACAGCTTCTCGCGGGCCGGCACCGATTTTTCGCCTTCGCCCATGGGCCTCTCGGGCTTGGGCTACAACGGCCACGTGTTCTGGGATACGGATCTGTGGATGTTTCCGGCCCTACTGGTGCTGCACCCCGAAATTGCGAAGTCGCTGGTGGAATACCGGTTCAACCGGCTGGAAGCAGCCCGGCGCAACGCGTTTGCGCACGGCTACCAGGGCGCCATGTTTCCGTGGGAAAGTGCCGACTCGGGCGTGGAGGAAACGCCGGTGTGGGCGCTGAGCGGGCCGTTTGAGCACCATATCTCGGCCGATGTGGCGCTGGCCGCCTGGCAATATTACTGCGTGACGCAGGACAGAGCCTGGCTCCGCGAGAAAGGCTGGCCCATCTTGCAAGCCACCGCCGACTTTTGGGCCAGCAGGGTAGAGCGCAACGGCCCCGGCCACTACGACATCAAGAACGTGGTAGCCGCCGATGAGTGGGCTGAAAACGTGGACAACAACGCCTTCACCAATGCCGCCGCCAAAGTAAATCTGCAAAATGCCACTGCCGCGGCCAAGCTGCTAGGCCTACCCGCCAACCCCGACTGGGCGCTGGTGGCCCAAAACATTCCTATCCTGCGCCTACCCAATGGCGTGACACAGGAACACGCCACCTACCAAGGCGAGGGCATCAAGCAGGGCGACGTCAATTTACTGGCCTACCCGCTGAAGGTGATTACCGATCCAGCACAAATCAGAAAAGACCTGGAGTACTACGAAACCCGCGTGCCCAACGAAGGCACTCCGGCCATGACCCAGGCCATTTTTGCCTTGCTCTATGCCCGCCTGGGCGATGGTGCAAAGGCGCGGCAGTTTTTTCGGGATGCATACGAGCCTAATCTGCTGCCGCCATTCCGGGTTATTGCCGAAACCAAGGGCGGCACAAACCCCTACTTTGCTACGGGCGCGGGCGGGGTACTGCAAGCCGTGCTAATGGGCTTTGGCGGGCTTGACATTACACCCGCTGGCATTGTGCAACGCAAAACCACGTTGCCTACCGGCTGGCAATCGGTGAAGATAACGGGGATAGGTCCGCAGCACAAAACGTATTCTGTTGCCCGCTGATGTTGCTAGCTAGTCTACCGTATGGTTTGCTGCCGCAGCCAGGTCAGCAAGTCGCTTACGTAGCCGGGAGCCGGCTGGGGCCACTGCCACTGGCCTTGGGCATTGGTGTAGCCTACCACCGTCAGGTTGCGGTTGGCATTAGGGTAGAGGCGCACGGTGCTGGCCCTACCCTTCAGCGCCGGGCGCAGGTATCGGACACTCTCCCGCACATTCAGGGTAGTATCGGCCGCGCCGTAGAGGCCCAACACGGGCAGCTGCCGAGCCAGTAGCTGGAATGGCTGCGCCTGAGCCCGCGACACGACGGGCACGCCTTCCAGCACCGCAAACCGGCATTTGGATTGGGCTTGCAACGCCGCTTGCGTAGCCAGCGCCGCATTGGCACCGCGCACCCACAAGCCCACATGGGCCGTATCGATGCTGCTCTCGGTGCGGCAGGCGGCTAGCCCGGCACTGGTGGTATGGTAGGCCACCGAATCGGCCGCATTGGCTGAATCGGCGGCTACGGCTGGCAGGAGTAGCACCACGAAGCCGTGGCGGGCCAGCAAGTCGGCGCGGGTAGCGGCGGCGCCTGCCGTAGCCTGGTCGGGTAGTATCACCACTGCCGGGTAGCGCAGCGCCGTATCCTGCGGAATCAGCAGCGAGGCCATAGACTTGACCGCCAGCCCTGGAAGCCGTACCGACTGCTCGCGATAGGGCCGCGGGGCCGCTTGCCCGCGCCGTACCCACACAAACTGTGTCTGAATGGTGTCCCAGGTGAAAATGCCGCGCAGGAAGTCGCCCTCGCGCACAGCATTCACCGTGATGCTACCCGGCTGCCCTGGCTGCTGCTCGAAGTGCAGCTGCGGCTCCCGGTAGCGCAGGTTGGCCACGGGAAAACTGATACCAGGAATTTCGGGGAAGTGCATGTCGGCCTGAATCTGGCCCGGCGTTGTTTCGCGCACATCCAGTACCACCCGCAAATCGGTGCCTTGATACGTAACGGGTCCCTCAAAGTGACCCGTCAGAACCGGCAAATCCGCTTTCTCGGGCTGACTTGAACAGGCACTCAACAGCAGTATTATGCTCAGCCATCCTACCCGGCATAGCACCTCTACCCCCACCGCCGACATGGTTATTCTTAGTACCGATATACTTTTGGTAAGATTATTCACACCACAAAGGTAACGCTGCCACCGAATGCATCGTATCCGGCCGCCCTCATAGCCCTTTGCGCAGAATTAAATCTGTCTGCACATCAGAGCCCAGCGTGAAGTCGTGCTGGCCAATTTCTTTGAAGCCGAACCGTTTGTAAAAGCCAATAGCGCGCGTATTTCGCTCCCACACGCCCAGCACCACCGTGCGGCATCCGTGCGCCCGAGCTTCTTCTAGGGTCCGGCGCATCAGGGCAGCACCTAAGCCAGTGCCTACCCAATCTTCGCGCACGTAGAGGCGCGCTATTTCCAGGCGGTTATCCACCGCTTTGCCCGGTTCCAAGCCCAGGTCCGATTTCAAACGGAGCATAGCATAGCCCACTAGCTCCTGCTGCATTTGAGCTAACAGGAAAATGACACTGGGATCTTGCAGCTCCTGTAGCTGTTGCTCTGCCCCGAAGGTAGTCGCCAAGTAGGCGTCCATGTCAGCAGGTGTATTATCGGCAGCAAACGTCTCATAAAACGTCTGGCGACCCAAGGCAGCGAGCTTCTCGGCCGTTTCGGGGGTGCGCTTTGCTACCAGTATGCGAAGGGGTAGGGACATAACTCTAGTGAAATCAACGACGCAGGCGACGAATGCCCCATCTTCCAAGCCACAAAGATACCAGTATGGCCAGTGCCAGCGTCAGCAGGTAGCCAATGGTATTGCCGGTAGCTAAACTGGTAGTAGGCGCTGCCGGGGGAGCCATTAGATACGTGATGGTGCTTACTAACACGCGCACCAGTAGAGCAGCGCTCAGTAGCAGCGCCACAACGCCCAGCAGTTTCGGCACAACAGGACTCAATCCAGCAGATTATTTTTGCCGCGACGCATTTCCCAACCGGCCCGCAAAAAGTAGCCCGCCAGAATTAGCAAGGCAATATTGATGACAAAGCCGAAGGTATTGAAATTGCCTGCCTGCCACTCGGTGTAGCGGCCAAACAACAAGTACAGTTCCACCAGTAGCAGTACGCCACCAACCAGCAAATGAATAGTACCGCCGGAGCGAGAATTGGGCGTTGCAGCCATAATTGAAAGAAAGAAGCGGTTGGGAACCAGAGAGGCGCTTGCCAGCGCAAGCAACCTATAGAAACCCATACGCACAAGTATTGGAAATTGGTTTCTGCGGTGTATTTTTGCCTTACCAAGTATTTCAGCGAGAGTAGCTCAGTTGGTAGAGCATCAGCTTCCCAAGCTGAGGGTCGCGAGTTCGAGCCTCGTTTCTCGCTCATTTGTATAAAAGCCACTTATCCCAACGCAGGTAAGTGGCTTTTTTTATGCGGTACAATGGGTGGAAATAGAAAATCAGCTTATTGTTTGTTTGACTCTGCTTTTCTAAGCAGCAGTATTTATATAACTATTCACAGTCAAATAGTCATCTACATTTCATTGAGTTCTGAGCACTTTCGCACATAACCTATTGCCTGATATAATTTTATTGAAAATGTATTACAAAGCATAGCACTATTTTAATTTATATTATATTAATAAAATTACATTTTTTCGTTGATTAATTAGGTATACAGGAAGAAATTGGCGCTATTGGGCTTTGTAACTGCTTGTTAACAGACAGTTACAAAGCCATTCATCCACTCTTACTTCCTTTCATGTATACCAAACCTCTTACCCAAAAAATCCTTCCTCTATTCAGCTTAGGCTTGCTTTTTACGTTTGGCTGCGCGAAAGAAGACCTGACGCCTACCGAAGATTTCAGTGCTACTTCTGCCCAACAAGCCACGCAAGATGGTCCTACCGTTACGCTAGACTCTAAACGGTACATTATCATTGCCTCCGGCGACCAATTGCCTAGCGACATTACTGCTCGGGCTAAATCGGCCAATGGCACCGTCACCTCGCTGCTTAGCGAGGCAGGCATTGCCGTTGCTACCTCCGATGACCCACAATTCGCCGCCAAGGCTTCCAAAATTACCGGCGTACGCTCTGTGGTGCGCGACTTCACCTACCAGGCTTTCGATCCACAAAAGGAGCGCTCGGCCGATGTAGCTGCCAACAACGTGAACCCGCCCAGCACCGGTGACAGCAACCCCTACTTCCCGCTGCAATGGGGCCACACGGCCATTCAGGCACCGCAAGCCTGGAACACGGGCGCACAAGGCGAAGGCGTAGTGGTAGCTGACCTAGACAGCGGCTTCGACCTGACCCACCCCGATTTGCAGCCCAACATTGTAGGTAGCGTGTCGTTTGTGCCCGGCGAAGATGCTCAGTTTCGGGGCGCAGGCTCCAGCCACGGCACCCACACGGCTGGTACTATTGCCGCGGCCGACAACAACATTGGCGTTATTGGCGTGGCACCTAAGTCCAAGCTTCTGCTAGTTAAAGTACTGCGTGACAGCGGATCAGGCTCGTTTTCCTGGATGATGAGCGGCATTGTGTATGCGGTGCAGAACAACGCAAAAGTCATCAATCTGAGCCTGGGTGCGGCCTTCCTGCGCAATGGCAAGTTCCTGAATGACAACGGCACACCAAACGATCCATCGGATGACTTTATCGAGCACGATGCCAAAGGCACGCAGGAGTTGCTGGTAGCCATCAGCAAGGTAACCAGCTACGCTGCCAAGCAGGGCGTTACCATCATTGCATCGGCGGGCAACGATGCCAACAATGGCAACAAAGATCAGTCACTGGTACACATTCCGGCCGATGCCACGGGCGTTATCTCGATTTCGGCCACTGGCCCCATGGGCTGGGCGCTGAATCCGCTCACAACGAATCTGGACCGGTTGGCTTCGTACTCCAATTACGGCACGTCGGCCATCGATTTTGCAGCTCCTGGCGGCGACTTCGCCTACCCCGGCAGTGAGATAGTGGTCTTCAAAGGGGTGCGCCAGTACGTATGGGCCCTCGATATGGTGCTGAGCACGGCCAAGAATGGTGGCTATACCTGGATGGCGGGCACCAGCATGGCTGCTCCGCATGCTACTGGGGTAGCCGCCCTCATCATTGGCAAAAACGGCGGCCAAATGGACCCTGCCCGCGTGAAAGCAGTTCTGCGCGCTTCGGCTGACGACCTGGGCAAGCCCGGCCGCGACGCCGCCTACGGCCACGGCCGCGTGAATGCCTTCCGTGCAGTATCGCAGGCACTATAGCCCTACCGCATTACACACAACAAAAAAGCCCCGCTGGCCTCTGTGCCGGCGGGGCTTTTTGTTGCCCGGTGTTTGATTTCACCTTCCTAATTGCCTAGTATTGTCTGATACCATAGCGGCTGTAGATGATAAAAAACAGGCCTCATTGCTGTGACAGTTGCAGGGTAGGCTAGTGCGCCCAAGTGTTGCGCGTCGACTATGAAGCTAGCCAGCACCCAACTGGCATACCGCTGCGTTTGCGCCTGCGGCACGGTGTGCATACCGTCTAAAGCGGGTAGACCACCGAAGTAGTCATCGATACCTGTGCCCAGCGCCTTTGCCATTGCTTCCTTGCGGGTCCAGGACTGAAAGAAAGCCACGGCCGGGTCTTTGGCAGCAGCAACATACTGCTGCTCTGGTTCAGAAAAGCAGCTTGCTGCTACATCGCCGTACGCAAACTCCGGCTTTATTTTTTCGATATCTACCCCTACCTCTGCTCGGGCAATAGCTACTATCAGCCACGCATCGTCGTACGAAATAGAAAGATGCCACTCTGGCGCGTTGGCGCAGTACAGCTTGCCGGCTTGACTAGTAGCTAATTCTACCATTTCTGCGGGCCTCCCCATCAGATTGCCCAGCACCAAGCGCAGGGTAGCACGCCCAAGCAAAAACCGCTCGGCATGCCTGGCGTGATAATACCCCGCCGCCCGTCGTTGCTCACCTGCTTGCACGTATTTCCCTAGACAGCCGGCTACTTCAGCATAGTCAGCTACCTGTACCCTGAACACCATGGGCGCAGCTACGGGCGGCAGCTGCACCGCACGTTGCCACTCCGCGTGGGCAATAGTTGTGCAGTTGATAGAAATAGAGCAAGCCTCTGTCGGCATACATCACTATAAAAAGCTGCTTATAAGCATACGCAAGTCTATTCTATCCTAATGATAAACAGCTATTTAATACTATTATCTAGTGCGGCTTGCAGGGTAGCTGCCAGTGACTTGTCGTGTGGGGGAGAGAACAGGTAATTGTGGTCACTCTCTACCTCGTGAATGCGAATGCCCTGTTGCGCGTAGGGTTTCCAGCCTAGGAACTCGAAGTCTTCCATGTAGTGCGTTTTCTCCTTCACCCGGAACAAATCGATTTTGATGTTTTCGGGTGTCAGCTTGTAGGCGTAATACGCTCTATTGTTGGCGCTGCCTACTGCGGCAGCTGCTTTTGTTTCTTCCTGCTTGCGTTTGGTTAGTTTCTGCCAGCTGTCTCGTAGCGACATCACTTTGTAGCGGATGGTAGTACGGGGGCTATTTTTTAGCAGTACCAGGAAATATAGCCACTTCATGGTGAACAGCTTTAGAGTACGCACTACCCTTGCCGCCTGCGAAGCGGGTATTTCTCCTTCGTGTGCGTAGGTGTCAAACAGGCCCAGAAACTGTACCTGCTTGCCGCGGGCCAGCAGCTGGCGCGCCATCTCATAGGCGATGATACCCCCAAAAGAATAGCCAGCCAGGGCGTAGGGCCCGTTCGGGTTCGTTTTTTCGATGGAGTTGACGTAGTGCGCTGCTATATCCTCAATGGTTTCCAGCGGCTTCTCTTCCCCATTGAGGCCACAGGCCTGCAGACCATAGATGGGCTGCTCAGGGTCCATGTAGCGACTCATGGCCTGGTACAGCAGCACGTTCAGGCCGGCGCCGTGCACAAGGTAGAGCGGCGTCTTGGAGCCCTGCGGCTTGATGGGCACCAGCGAATCCCAGGTGATGAATTGACTATCGTGTTCCAGCAACCGCGCCAGCTTCTCTATGGTAGAGTGCTCGAAGAGAGTAGCTAGGGGCAGGCGCTGACCGATTTCCTTTTCGATGCAGGCCATGACGCGCACGGCCAGCAGCGAGTGCCCGCCCAGCGCGAAAAAATCAGCAAAAATATCGACCTGATCCATTCCCAGGCAGGTTTTCCAGATATCGGCAATGCGCTGCTCCATGGCCGTGCGAGGGGCCGTAGGCGCCGGTAGACCCGGCGATTCGGGAGCGAGTAACGCCAGGGCCTTACGGTCTACTTTGCTGTTGAGCGTCAGGGGTAGGGCGGGCAGCGTCACGTACGCATCGGGGACCATGTAGGCGGGCAGGCGAGCGGCCAATAGCTGCTTCCAAGTAGCGAGTTGCGCAGCCGAAGCACGGAGGCTGCCTTGTGCATCTTTGGGCACCAAGTAGGCCACCAGCCGCTCGTCGCCGGGGCGCGAGCCCTGGGCTAGTACGGCAGCAGCCTGCACATCGGGGCAGGAAAGAAGCAGTTGTTCAATCTCGCCCAACTCGATGCGGTAGCCCCGGATTTTCACCTGCTGATCCAGACGGCCCAGACACTGTAGCTCTCCGCTGGGCAGCAGGCGACCCAGGTCACCGGTACGGTATAAAAGCGCATCGGGAGTAGCGCCGAACGGATTTGGGAGGAAGCGCTCAGCCGTTAGATCGGGGCGGCGCCAGTAGCCGCGGGCCACACCGTGGCCGGCAATGCACAGCTCGCCTACCTCCCCGGCAGGCACCACTTGCTGTTGCTCATCCAGCACGTAGAACTGCGTGTTGGCAATGGGCTTTCCAATGGTGATGACCTCTTCCGTGCCAGTTACCTGCTGCACCGACGACCAGATGGTAGTTTCCGTAGGGCCATACATATTCCAGACTGCCTGACACTTACCTGCCAGGCGGGTAGCCAATTCGGGCAGCAGCGCTTCGCCTCCACACAAGGCTGTAAGGGGTAGGGGCTGCTCCCAACCGGCCTCCAGTACCATGCGCCAAGTGGCGGGCGTAGCCTGCATGAGCGTAACGCTAGCCGTTTGCATGAGCTGGAGCAGCGCCCGGCCGTCGCGGGCGGTTTCGGTGTCTGCCAGCAGGATGGTAGCGCCGCTGATGAGCGGCAGAAATAATTCCAGCCCTGCAATATCAAAGGAGATGGTGGTGAGTGCCAGCAACGTATCGGCGGCCGTGATGCCCGGCTGCTGCTGCATGCTGCGCAGGAAGTTGACCACGTTGCGGTGCGTAACGGCTACTCCTTTAGGCCGGCCGGTAGAGCCGGAGGTGTAAAGAATATACAGTAGTGCGTCGCTGGTCAGGTGCAGGGTGGGCAACGGCATCAGGCTGGTGCCGGCATCCTCCAGGCGCAACACCGTGGCCGGGGTCTGAAAATCCAGCGTAACGCTACCCGCCGTCAGCACAAAGGCCGCTGCGGAGTCCGTCAGCATAAACGCCAACCGCTCCGAGGGGTAGGCCACATCGAGCGGCACGTAGGTGGCACCGCACCGCATAATAGCCAGCAGGGCAACCAGCAACTCGGGCGAGCGTTCCACAGCTAGGCCTACCACGTCGCCGATGCCTACTCCGCGGGCAGTGAGGTAGCCAGCTACCTGTTCGGCCCGGCGCAGCAGCGCTGCATACGACATTTCGGTAGCGCCAAAGCGAATAGCCGTTTGCCGGGGCGTAGCCCGCGCCTGCGCGGCAATCAATTGAAACAGCGTAGCCTCGCCGGGGTAGGGTTGCGCAGTGGCATTCAGTTGCCGGTAGGCTGCGTCTGACACAGTGGTAGTGGACACCGGCTTGCCTAAGCGCATGGCAGGATTCTGAACGATGGCACGCGCCAGCTCTTCAAACTCCGTCATCATGCGGGCAATGGTGGCCACCTCAAACAGCGTGGTGTTGTACGACCACTCCAGCACTAGGGCCTGCTCGGTACCACTGATATTCAGAAACAACTCAAACGCCTCGTACTCACGGGGGTTGCTGTGCAGCGTGTAGGTAAGGCCCTGAAACTGCACACCGTTGGCCATGCCCATATCCACATTGAACATGACCGGTACCAGCGGTATGCGCCCCGGATTGCGCGGAAGGCTGAGCTTTTTGAGCAGACCGCCAAAGGTGAGCTGCTGCTGCTCGTAGGCGTCGAACAGGGCTGTTTTGCGCTGTTGAAGGTAGTCGGTGAAACGGGCGGTGGGGGTAGGCCGACTGCGGAGCGGCAGCAGGTTTACGCAGTGTCCAATCAGGTTTTGCTTTTCCAGCAACGACTGCCCGGCAGTAGGTAGCCCCACTACCAGGTCTTGCTGGCCCGTCTGGCGGTGAAGCCACACTTCAAAGGTGGCCAGCAGTGTGGTGACGAAGCTGCACCCGTGGCGCTGGCCCAGGGCTTTTAGCCCGGCTACCACGTCTGGCGCCAGGGGGTAGTCGGCGCGGCTGCTTTTGTAGGTGCGCACGGCGGGGCGGGGCGCATCGGCTGGCAGCGTCACGGCGGGTACCGCGTCGGTATACTGCCCTAGCCAATAGGATTCTACGGCCTGGTACGCCGCACTGCGGTTGAATAGCAGTTGCTCATCGGCATAATCACTGAACAGCGGAGCGGCGGGCAAATCCGGAAACAGACCTTGTACGTTGGCGGAGTACAGCTGCCCCAGCTCCTGCAACAAAATTCCCAGCGACCACCCATCGCAGATGATGTGGTGGGCCGTGAGCACCAGTTCATAGGCCGTGGGGGCTAGCTGAAGCAGCCCGGCCCTCAGCAAAGGCCCATGCAGCAGATTGAACAGGTGGCGGGCATCCTGTCGCACGTAGGCTGCTACTAGCTCGGCCTGTTCGGCGGCAGTGTGATGCGCAATGTTCTGAAAGGACAGCTCAATGGGCAACTCCCGGAACACGCACATATACTGGCCATCGGCGCTAAAAGCCGACCGCAACGCCTCGTGTCGCCGCACCAGCTGCGCCAGCGCCTGGCGCAACGCTACCCGATCGAGCACGCCCGTGAGCCGCAAGGATACCGACTCGTTGTAAGCACGGCTGGCGTCGTCGCCGCCTACCACGCAAGCAGTCCAGATTTCCGCTTGCGACTCCGTGATGGGTACTACCCGCACCATTTCCGGCCCCGCGAATGGATCGAACGCGGGAGCTTCGGAAACAGACTTGGCGGGAGCAACAACAGTAGAAATTTGCACCATCGAAAATCAGTTTAAGTTGATTTGCAGGTAATGGTCGGGCTGTTCCGGATCGGTTATGAACCAGGCGGGGTTGCCTGCCTGGTCGCGGCCCAGGCGGGCGCCGGGCACCGGGGGCTGGTTGAGCGCCCGCGTGGTGCCGGCCGGGGCAGGCGCCGTGGCGTGGTCTGGGCTGGCAGGTAGGAAGCCCGCTGCTACCAGCTCATCAATGCTACTCAGGCAAAGCGCTACCACACGGTCTACCTCGTCCGTGGTGTGCGCTTCTGTCATAAAGCAGGGGAAACCGTCCCAGATATGCACGCCTTTTTCGCGTAGTAGGGTAAACAGCAACTCGCCGTACGGCACCTCTTCTTTGAACTTTATCTTCCAGAGCGAGCCAAAGTGCGCCACGAAGAAAGGTAGCTGCCGGCGCTCCAGCTCAGGATTCAACGCCTCCGCCAGGTGCTCCGTTTTAGCCGTGAGGCTTTGTTGCAGCGCAGGGCCTTGCTCTTTCATGTAGCGCAACGACTCCTTAGCGGCCGCCAGCGCCAGCGGATGACGCACGAACGTACCGGCGAAATAGGTAACGCCTACAGCCGGGAATGAGTCGTCGCCGTACTGCCAGAAGCCACCGTCCAGCGCATCCATCAGCTCCTTACGGCCCGCAATGGCTCCAATGGGTAGGCCGCCGCCCACCACCTTGCCATAGGTAGCCAGGTCGGCTTTGATGCCGAACAGCGCCTGCGCGCCGCCGGGGTGCATCCGGAAACCGGTAATCACTTCGTCGAATATCAGTGCTACATCGGCGGCGGCTGTAATGGCGCGCACCTCTCGCAGGAAGGCGATGGGCCGAAACTCGGGCCGGCGGCTCTGCACGGGCTCTACCAGCACTGCGGCCAGCTCGTGGGCCCGCTCCCGGATGATGCGCAGGCTTTCCTCGGTGCCATAGTCCAGAATCAGCATGTTCTGTACGGCCTCCGGCATAATACCGGGCGCCGCCGGAAACGACTTCAGCTTCTTGGTACCACGCACCAGCACTTCGTCGGCAATACCGTGGTAGGAGCCCGAGAAGGCTACAATAAGCGAGCGGCCCGTAACGGTACGCGCAATGCGCATGGCGCCCAGCACGGCCTCAGAGCCGGTGTTGCACAGAGCAGCCCGGTCAAAGCCGGTGAACTCGCAAATCAACTGGCTGACCTCGCCGGCCAGCGCGTGCTGTGGGCCTATTTCGTAGCCGCGCTCCAACTGCTCGTGCAACACCTGCTTGATGTTGTCGGGCTGGTAGCCGAGCATGGTGGAGCCGAAGCCGTTGAGCACGTCGATGTACTCGTTGCCATCGATGTCCCACAGCCGGCTACCCTTCGATTTGTTCACCACCAAGGGGTAGACCAGCTCTTTGGTCAGCGGCCGAAAGCCGGATACCACGCGGGGGTCGGCCATGTGGGCGCGGTGCTGCTGGGCGTAGGCTTTGCTGCCGGCCGTTTTTTGATTGTAGCGCTGCGTGAGTTGGTGCAGAAAGTGTTGCTGCGGCTGGCTAAGCTCGGTAGCCTGCCGCTCGATGCGGGCGGTGGCGCCAAACGGTTTTTTCAGCTCTGCCTGCTCCTCCGGCGTTAGCTCGGCTACGGCCGTTGCTACGGCCGTAGCCGACGCAGATACAGCAGGCGCGGGTACTGGTGCTGCCGGTGCTAGTGGGACCACTGATGCAGGTGTTGCTACTGGTGGCTCGGGGGTGCCTTGCAGCAAGGCAATCTGCCGGGCCAGTAGTTGCAGCTGCTGAGATATCAGCCCCAATGCTGAATCGGGGCCAGCTACTGCTACGGGCGCCGTCATTGGTACGGAGGCCGCAACGGGGGCCAGCATCGGCGCAAGGGGTATGGATGCAGGTGTTGTAGCCGGCGCTGGCACCGCCACCGGCTGGTAGCGCCCGCTAGGCAACGCCTGATCGAGGTAGGCGGCTAGAGCGGCGGGGGTAGCGTAGGATTCGTTGAGCTGTCGGAAGGTAATCGGCAGGTCGAATTCCTTGCGCAGCGTGAGGGCCACTTGCGTGAGCAGCAACGAGTCGAGCCCGATTTCCAGAAAGGTCTGGTCGGGCGTGGTACCACTCATCTCAATACCGGAAGCGTCTTCCAGGATATCGGCAATTTTTTGCAGGAGTATAGGTAGTCGCATAGGCTGAGCAGGTAAAGAAGCAGTGGGTGCCACCCTGGTAGCAACTGGGGTAGGCGCAGGAGCCACTAGTGGCTCGGCGGCAACCAGTGCCACAAGGGGAGGCTCCAGCCAGTATAATTGTCGGTCGAAGACGTAGGTAGGCAACGGCACTTTGCGTCGGTTCTGGCCGGCATAGAATGCGGCCCAGTCGGGTGTGGCACCGTGCAACCAGAGTTGCCCCAGGGTGTGGAGCAGGGCGTGCACGTCGGTTTGGCTGCCTTGGGTAGGCGGTAGCCCTGGCAAGGCCACCACGGCACGAGAGCCGGCCTGCTGACGAGCCAGCGTGGCGGCGGTGCTGCCGGGGCCTACCTCCAGCAGCAACGGATTATCCAGCGCTAGCAGCGTATCCAGCGCATTGGCAAACTGTACGGGCAGGCGTAGGTGCGTGGCCCAATAGGTAGGGTCAGTGGCCTGGGCGTCGGTCAGCCAGGTGCCGCTTACGGTGGATACCACTGGTTTTTGCGGCCGGTGCAGGGTTACCGTGGATACCACTTGCTGAAAATCGGCCACGGCTGGCTCCATTATGGCCGAGTGAAAGGCGTGGCTGGTAGCCAGCGGACGGCACGGAATCTGGCGGGCCGCCAGCGTTTCCGCAAAGGCCGCAATGGCTACCTCTGGCCCGGCCACCACACACAAAGTATGGCTATTCACGGCAGCCATCGACAGCGTGTCGGGTAGCAGACTTTCTACCTCTGCTGCACCGTGGCGCACGGCCAGCATACTACCGCCAGGCAACGCGCCCACCAACTGCCCGCGCACGGCCACCAGCCGCAGCGCATCGGCCAGGGAAAACACGCCCGCCAGGTGCGCCGCTACAAACTCGCCGATGCTATGGCCGCACAACACGGAGGGCACCATGCCCCAGCTCATCCAGAGCCGGGCCAGCGCATACTCCGTCACGAACAGGGCAGGCTGGGTGTAGCGCGTCTGGCGCAACTGCGCTTCGGCCGCGGCGCTGGGCTCGGCATACAGCACCGTGCGGATGTCCAGCTCCAGATAAGGCAGCAGCAAAGCGGCGCATTCGTCTACTGCTTGGCGGTAGGCGGGTTCTTCGGCGTAGAGCGTCTGGCCCATGCCCAGGTATTGTGCCCCTTGACCCGGAAATAGGAAAACCATTTCGCTGGGCACCGCTTGCAGCGTATTGGCCTGCCCTACCTTGCTCGCGGCTTGCAGCGCCATACGGGCTTCGGCTGGGGTAGAGGCTACCACAAAGCGCCGCTGCGCAAAGTCGGTGCGGGCAGTTTGCAGCGTGTAGGCCACATCGGCCAACGCTTCCGCGCTATTTTGGTCCAGGTATTCGGCCAGGCGCGACGCGTAGTTCTCGCGGCTGGTGGTGGTTTTAGCCGACCACGTCAGCAGGTGTACTGGGCGGGCAGTAGTGGGTAGCAGTTCCGGCAAGGGTGCTTCCTCTACTACCACGTGCACATTGGTGCCCCCTACCCCAAACGAGCTGATGCCCGCCCGTCGCACAGTTGGGGTAGTCCAGTCCCGAAGCGTGGTATTCACGAAGAAAGGACTGTTGGCGAAATCAATACTCGGGTTGGCCTGCTCGAAGTGCAGCGAAGGCGGCAGTTGCCGATGGTGCAGGGCCAGCGCCGTTTTGATAAAACCCGCCACGCCGGCTGCCGCCGTCAGGTGCCCCATGTTGCTTTTGATGGAGCCCAGCGCACAGAACTGGTTTTGGGCCTGCTCTCCGAAAGCCATCGACAAGCCTTCCAGCTCAATCGGGTCGCCGAGGGGGGTAGCGGTACCGTGCGCCTCTATATAACTGATGGTAGCAGGCGCTACGCCAGCATCGTGCAAGGCTGTCCGAATGGCGTGAGCCTGTCCCTCGGCGTTGGGGGCCGTGAAGCTGCCTTTGGCCGACCCATCGTTGTTGACCCCAATGCCTTTGATGACGGCGTAAATAGTGTCGCCGTCGCGGTGGGCGGCTGCCAGGCTTTTCATCAATACCACGCCGGCCCCGTCGCTGAACACCGTGCCCTGCCCCTGCGCATCGAAGGAGCGACAGTGGCCATCGGGGCTGAGCATAGCGCCCTCCTGGTAGCGGTGCCCGCTGCGGGTAGGCGACGTGATGCTGGCGCCGCCGGCCAACGCCAGCTCGCACTGCCCCGCCCGGATGCTCTGCACCGCCTCGGCAATGGCTAGCAGCGAAGTAGAGCAGGCCGAGTGCACACTCACGGCCGGGCCTTGCAGGTTAAGCTGGTAGGCGGTGCGCGAGGCGACGTAGTCTTTCTCATTGGCCGTCATCACCTGAAAGCTACCTACCTGCTCTACCACCTTGCTGTTGCTGAGCACGTTGTGCAGCAAGTAGGTATTGTTGCCTACCCCCGCATATACGCCTACCCTGGCACCATGCGCAGCGGGCGGATAGCCGGCTTGCTCCAGCGCCTCCCAGGCAATTTCCAGAAACAGCCGTTGCTGCGGGTCCATCACCTGCGCCAGCTTGGGCGAAATACCGAAGAAAGCCGCGTCGAACTGGCCGGGCTCCTCCATGATGCCCCGCGCCCGCACATAGGCAGGGTCGTGCCGCGTCTCGGCTGAGATGCTGGCGTCCAGCTCCTCGGCTGTGAAGAATTGAATTGTTTCTCTACCCTCCCGCAGCACCTTCCACAGCTCGGCTATGGTGCCGGCGCCCGGAAAGCGCCCGGCCATCCCAATCACGGCTACGTCGGACTGAGTGGTGGCAGCGGGCGGCATGTTGGGTGAAGTGGCAGCTAAGGGCGCGGCGCTATGCTGCCCAGCGAGGTACTGGTTGAGGCTGGCGGCCGTAGGGTGTTGATACAGCCGCGTAATCGGCACCTGATACTGAAAGCGCTGGCGCAGCAACACCACCGTCTTTTGCGCCAGCAGAGAGTTGCCACCCAGCTCGAAGAAATTATCATCGGCGCCAATGGGCTCAATGCGCAGCAGCTCGCTCCAGGTGGCGGCAATGTTCTTCTCGGCGGGCGTGGTGGGCTTGCGGTACAGGGCGGCCAGCGCCGGTCGCTCGCTACTGGGCGCAGGCAGGGCTTTCTTGTCTACTTTGCCGCTGGTGGTGCGGGGTAGCTCCTTTAGCCACACAAAGGCCGCGGGCACCATGTAGTCGGGTAGTTGCTGCTCCAGGGCAGCGCGCACGGCGGCAGTAGGCTCATCGGGACCGGCTGCTACAAGGTAGGCAACGAGCTGCTTGTAGCCTCCGGCCGTTTCGCGCGCTACCACCACCGCTTGTTGCACGCCGCTGAGGCTGTTCAGCGCTACCTCCACCTCACCCAGCTCAATGCGGTGCCCGCGGATTTTCACCTGGTCGTCGCGGCGGCCCAGAAATTCGATGGTGCCGTCGGGCAGGTAGCGGCCCAGGTCGCCGGTGCGGTAGAGGCGCGCCGGCTGGCCAGCCGCGTCGGTGTATTCCACAAACTTTTCGGCCGTCAGAGCAGGCTGATGCAGGTAGCCTTCGGCCAGGCAGGCGCCCGCCGCGCAGATTTCACCGATTTCGCCAGCCGGCAATGGCTGCAAGGCTTCGTCTACAATCAGAATCTGCACGTTGTCGATGGGCCTACCAATAGTGGGCAGCGCCGGCCACGCAGCGGGCGGACCGGTGAGCGGCAGCTCCGTTACCACATGGCATTCCGTGGGGCCGTACTGGTTGTAGAGCACGCAGCCGGGTAGGGCCTCGAAAAAAGCAACCAGTTGCGGGGTGCGTTTCAACTGCTCTCCCGCGGTCATGATTTCCTGCAAATCGACGGGAAACTGCTGCGTGTGCACGGCAGTTTCGGCCAGGTATTGCAGGGCCACAAAGGGTAGGAACAGCCGGTTGATGCGCTGCTCGGCAATGAACGCCAGCAGTTGCTCGAAGTCCAGCCGTAGCTCGTCGTTAATGAGTACCAGTACGCCCCCAGTGGTGAGCGTAGCCAGGATTTCCTGAAACGACACATCGAAGCCTAGCGGGGCAAATTGCAGCGTGCGTGTGCCGCTGCCGGCACGGGAATGCCGGCGCTGCCAGTGCAGCAGATTTACAAGGGCATGGTGGCCCATGCTCACGCCTTTGGGCTCGCCCGTAGAGCCGGAAGTATAGAGCACATACGCCAGCGTTCCTGGCTGCATGGCAGCATTGGGAGTGTGCTCGGCAGCCTTATCCAACAGCACCTGCAAGCCCAAGCTGCTGAATAGGCTAGTCTCGTTGGCGGGTGCCAGGCAATGTGTGAGGCCGGAGCTCAGTATAATCTTTTGCAGTCGCTGTGGCGAGAAGGTAGGGTCGAGTGGGAGGTAGGCTTTGCCGGCTTTCAGAATAGCAAGCACCCCTAATATCATCTCGGGGCCGCGAGTACTGCTAATGCTAACTAAAGCAGCCGAGCCCGCCTGTTGCCGGATTTGGTAACTCAACTGCGTGGCAGCGGCATCTAGTTGCGCATAGGTAAACTGCTTGCCCTCTGCTACCAAGGCCACTTGCGTTGCGCACCGGGTAGCAGTGTATTCAAACAGCTGTTGCACATACTGGGCGTCAGCGAGTGATTGTATTATCTCATCCATCTCATCCACCTGAAAACTGCTCTTCCAAATTTGAGAGTAAACCTAACTTAAAATCAATTTATAGTTAGGTTATGGGATACTTTATTTATTTATATAAGACTAAAATACAAAAAACTGCATAAATTTTAATAATGCATAATTTATTCGGCCAATTGTTCAAAAAATCAAATCGATATACGACTAATACAACCTATGACAAAGAACGAATGAAGACCTATGGCTACCCATCGGTATTCTATAAATCCAGTTTTATAAGAAAAATATAAAGCGTGACTTTCTCATAATAAGACAAACGCATTGGCACTTGCTGCCAGAAGCAAGCGGTTAATCATTCAAATTCTACAACAGGTAGCGTAGTTATGAGCCACCACGCACTGAAAGCGTGTGTCGTGGCGTCTTTCTCTACCGGATTGGGTATCCTCTTTTATTCGTGGCATATTTAAGGCGCTAATCCACTCCCTATGGCCGCCTTTCGCATACTTCTTCTGCTTACTGGGCTTTTGGTGGCAGCCCGCGGCAGCCAGGCGCAAAGTGCCCCTCATCCTGCACCGCCACCTCCGAAAGAACAGCAGGAACTGGTAGTACGCGTGACGGTTCCTACCGCCATAGCTACGATAAGTGATTATGCCAGCACCTTATTCTCCAAGCAGAAAGACAAGCTGAAAACCCTGACTGCCCCCCGGCAGCTGCGCACGAGTAACCCAGTTATCGTTTTCACGCTGCCGCTGCCCAAAGGCTGGGGCACGAAAAAAGAGAAGGAGGCTAGCCCATAGTTGCCCACACCCGTGACACGCTCTGCCTGATTTCCTGCCGTTACGCTTGCTTTTCTGCCGATCTATGAATGTCAACACGACTATCTTTTTCAGTATTTTAATAGCCGTGGGGCTGGTGCGTGTTGTGCGGAAGTTTTTGGATTTGCCCACCCGCCTACCCCGCGTCAATCGGCTACTAGACTATATCTGGGTGCCGGGTGTGGCGCTGTTCGGGCTTTCTTCGCTCGTTAGCTGGAAGTCCGATCAGCTGGATGAGCTGTATTTGCTCTTTGTGTTTGGGGTGGGTATTTGGGTGCTGCTGCGCCTGCGCACGTACCGGCCGGCGCGGTTGCTGCTGCTGGCTGCCCTACCCTTCGTCGTGTATTCGGCCTTTGAACTAGCGCTGGCGCTGGCGGCGCCAGCTGTCTTGAAGGAGTATGACGACAGCTTTGAGGTGGCCCAGGCCTTCACTTTCATCTGGCTGTTCACGTTTGCCCTGATTGCCCGCAATCAGAAAAACCAGTTGGAAAAAGACCGACTACTGCGCGAGGAAGAAGAGAAGGCCAAGCAGCGCATCTCAGCGCAAAATGTGGAACTAGAGCGCTTGGTGGCCGAGCGCACCGCTACCCTCACACAGCAGGCCGAGGAGTTGCGCTACGCCCTCACGGAGCTACGCATCACACAGAACCAGCTAATTCAGAGCGAAAAGATGGCGAGCTTGGGGGAACTCACAGCTGGTATTGCCCACGAGATTCAGAACCCGCTGAATTTCGTGACCAACTTCTCCGACGTGAGTGCCGAGCTGCTCACGGAACTGGAAGAGGAACAGCAAAAGCCTGACCGCGACCCAGAGCTGGAAGCCGAAATCCTAACCGACCTCAAGCAGAACCTGCAGAAAATCACCCACCACGGGCAACGGGCCGCCAGCATTGTGCGGGCCATGCTGGAGCATTCCCGCGCCAACAACGGTGAGCGGCAGCCCACCGACCTCAACAAGCTGGCCGACGAATACCTGCGCCTGGCCTACCACGGCTTGCGCGCCAAAGACAAGACCTTCAACGCCACTATTACCACGTTTTTTGACCCGTCGCTGGGAAAAATCAGCGCTGTATCGCAGGATTTGGGGCGGGTACTGCTCAATCTGTTTACCAACGCGTTCTACGCCGTGCAGAAAAAGCAAAAGGACGGTAACACGCCCGGCTACGTGCCTACCGTGAGCGTCAACACGCTGCACCGCTCGTCGGGAGAGGTAGAGATTCGGGTGCGCGACAACGGCACGGGCATACCGGAGAGCGTGAAGGACAAGATTTTTCAGCCGTTTTTCACTACCAAGCCCACCGGCGAAGGCACCGGGTTGGGTTTGTCGTTGAGCTACGACATCATTACAAAAGGCCACGACGGCACCCTGATGGTGGAAACCGAGGAAGGTGAGGGCACAGAGTTTATTATCACGCTGCCTGGTTGATTTTTTGAACCAGCTTAACAGCTAGCAGCCATTAGCTAACAGCTCATATTATAGATAGCTTTGTTTGTGATGAAAATACTGGTAGTAGACGATGAAACGGATGTGCGCGTGCTGTTCGAGCAGCGCTTCCGGCGCGAAATCCGCAGCGGGTTGTTCACGTTTTCCTTTGCCTACTCGGGTGAGGAAGCACTAACCTACCTGCACGACCACGCCTCGGAGGTTGTCTTGATTTTATCGGATATCAACATGCCCGGCATGAGCGGGCTGGAGCTGCTGCGCCACATCAAGCAGGCCTACCCTGCCCCGCCCCCTACCCCGCCGCAAGTAATGATGATAACGGCTTACGGCGATGACACCAGTCGGCAACAAGCTATGCAGCTGGGCGCCAACGACTTCCTGACCAAGCCCGTAGACTTTGCCGCGCTGAAAGAGAAACTGACTGTGCTAGCGAGCCATGAAAACTAAAATACTGGTAGTAGACGACGAGGCCGATCTGGAGCTACTCATTAAGCAGAAATTCCGGCGCAAAATCCGGGAAAACGTTTATGAGTTTGTGTTTGCCAGCAACGGCCAAGAGGCCCTAGACTGCATCCGGGAGCACCCGGATATGGACATTATCCTTAGCGACATCAACATGCCGGTGATGGACGGGCTGACGCTGCTGGGCAAGCTCCCCGAAGCCAACCCGGTGGCCAAAGCCGTTATCGTATCGGCCTACGGCGACATGGAAAATATTCGGCTGGCCATGAACCGCGGGGCCTTCGACTTCATCTGCAAACCCGTCGATTTCAATGACTTGGAGTTGACCGTGGAGAAGACCGCGCAGCAGGTGCGGCAGATGCGCGAGACGTTACGCGCCATCCAGGAAAACAACATCCTGCGGATGTACGTGGATGGCACGGTACTCAGCTTCATGGGCAGACCCGATTTTGAGAAGTCGCTGATGGTGAGTGAGACGGTGGACGCCACGGTGGTTTTTATTGACATCTGCGGCTTCACTTCCCTATCCGAAGTGCTACCTCCGGCTGATATCGTGACCATGCTCAACACCTACTTCGACCAGATGGTGAAGGAGGTGATTGCGCAGGGCGGCTACATCGACAAGTTTATGGGCGACGCCGTGATGGCCGTGTTCCGCGACGAGTTCCACCTCGACCGCGCCATCGACGCGGCGCTGGCGGCGCGTGCCGTAGTACAGGCCAACGAGTTTGCTCTCCCCGACGGCCGCATCTACCGACCTCAAGTGAGCATTGGCGTGAACACCGGCGAAATGGTGTCCGGCAACATCGGCTCGGCTTCCCTCAAACGCCTCGACTACACCGTTATTGGCGACACCGTGAACACCAGCCAGCGCCTGCAATCGGCAGCCCAGCCCGGTCAAATCATCATTACGGAGGCTACCTATCAGCAGGTGAAAGAGTCCTTTCATTGCCAGCCCTTGCAGGAAGTCAGCCTGAAGAACAAGGCGCAGCCAGTGATGCTGTATGAGGTGGTGAGCTAAAGGTGAGATGATGAGGTGGTGAAATGGTGAGTTTTTCGTTCTGTCATCCTGAGTGCAGCGAAGGACCTTATGCCAGTTGAACGAATCGTTGTGGCGATTGTCGTTCTGGCATGATAAGGTCCTTCGCTGCACTCAGGATGACAGAACGAAAAACTCACCATCTCACTATTTCACCATCTCACACCTTCACCGCCTCATTCTGTCGCCGCAGGCGCTGGCAGAGCACGCGGAGAATGTTGCGCAGCACCTCGCCGCGCTCCTCCATCACGTCGTAGAAATCTTCTTGGTCTAGGCGGAAGGCGGTGACGGGGGTTTGCGCTACGGCGGAGGCGGAACGCGGCTCAGCGTCGAGCAGGGCCAGTTCGCCAAAAAAGTCGCCGGCCCGGAAGGTGGCCAGTTGCTGGGCGCCGGTGAAAATGCCTACCTCCCCTTCATACACGATAAACAACGACGTGCCCAGGTCACCCTTGGCAAAGATCTGGTGGCCTTTATCGAAGGTCACTTCCTTCATAATGGGCACAATGCTACTGAGCACGTTTTCGGGGGTAGCGGCAAACAGCGCGGTGTTTTTCAGCAGGGCTACTCGTTCGGCGGCTGAAATGCGGGAGGCGGAAGCAGCGTGGTGCATGCGCAGGGAAGCTAGGGTAGGGTGAGCGGTAAGAAGAAACTGAAAGCCCTCGGGCGCGTCGTGGGCAAAACGGTCGAGCACGTCCAGGGCGCTTTCCTGCACCAACGGACTGGCGCTGTGCAGGTGTGGCAGCAGCGCCTCGATGGTGTAGGGGGTAGGGTGCCACTGGCGCAGCGCCACCGCAATGGTCCAATCGGAAAAGGCGGCGCTGCCGCGCCGGATGATAATTTCAGTGAAAGGGGCAGAAGCAGCCGCTGGCCCTAGCATATTCTCGAAGCGGCGGGCCTTGGCCGCGGGAGGCGCCACGTCTAGCAGCGTTTGTAGGGCCTGGTACACCGGACGCGCAATCAGATTATCGAGCATTTCGAGGGCGTTGGCCTGCCGCTCGCGGGCGGCGTGGGCCACGCCACGTTGGGCATCGGCAATAAGCTGGGGTGGGTAGAGCTGGAGCAGCAAGCCAAACACCCGCTGTTGCAGGCGCGTCAGCTCATATTCCAGGCTGTCGCGTAGGGTCATATCGGGGGCAGCAGCCTGGCCGTGCAGCAGCTCTTGCGCCAGGCGCAGCTCCTCCTGCACCAGGTCCTGAAACACGGGCTCGTCGGCGACAGCCGGGTCGAATGACCGGAGCGCCCGCAGCCCGGCCTCGCGCCGGAACAGGTTGGGTTGACGCACCAGCTCTACTAATGCCTGCCGGCTGGCCGCTACCGGCAAGCGCCCGCACAGTTGCGCTACCCGCCGGATGATGTGCTCGTCGGTGCTGGTGCGCAGGGCTTCGGTGAGCAAGGGTAGGGCCGTGGTGCCGAGCCGGAGCAAGCGGGCCGAGGCAGCAGCGCGGCGGGCTTTGTCGGGTAGGGTAGCGATAAGCTGACGGATTTCGGCCGGTGTAGCAGGCGTATTTTCGATTTCTGCGGTAGGCGTAGGCACGGCATCGGTGTCGTCGGCGAAGCGGCGGCGCACGGCGTGTTGCAGCTCGGCCAGGTAGTGCCCGTAGGTGCGGTGCAGGTAGAACAGCACCACCAGCAGAAACACCCCCAGCCACGCGAACATCATACCCTGCGTTATCCCCTGTCGGCTGGACAGCAGGAACAGCGCCGCGCCCGCCAGCCCCATACCCAGCGGCTCGTATACGCCCTTAGCCAACGTGTGTGCTTCCAGGCGCTCGGGCGGCGAGAGGGGCTGAAAAAGCACCAGAAACACCGGGTCGAACACGGCACGGCGCAGCACTTCCAACGTCAGAAACAAGCCGCAGAAATACAGCATCGTGTTGGCAATACCGCTCAGATGCAACCCACCAAACAGCGCCAGCGCCCCCAGCATCACTACGGGTAGGGCCAGCAGCACGCGGCGCATTCCTACCCTGTCCAGCGCCTGCCCGGTAAGCAAGAGCTTCATGATCAACGCCACCAAGTAGGTAAGTACCAGCACGCCGCCCACGTAGCGCATCACCAGGGCCTGGTCGTGAAAGCGGTGCTTCACATTCACGAAAAACGAGTATTCTACGCCCGTCGTCACGATGGCAATAGCTAACATACTCAGGCACATGGAAAGCACTAGGCGGCTGCTACCAAACCAACGCTGCAAGCCCGGCGCTACGGCCTCCTGGCGCGTGGCCCGGCGGGTGGGCTGCACGGCTACTTCGTGCCGGCGTGAGGTAGCGCGCAGCGTGAGCAAGGCCGCCAGGTAGGCACCAAACGCCGTGAGCAGCAGCCACAACAGTTCGGTGTGGTGGTGAATGAGAATGGCCAGCACAGCGCCCAGGGCCTTGGCGGGCATGTCGCCGGAGCTGATCACGCTGAACAGGCGCCGACTCTGCCGCACATCAAACACCACCGCCGACACGCCCCAGAATTCCAGATTAGTCAGCAAATAGATAACCCTATAGCCAGCCATAATAGCCACGGCCGCCGCCACCGAGTGTCCCGCGTAGACCAGCACGCCCAACACGCCTGTAAGCACCACCACGGCCAGCAGCACCCGCACTGCCACACGCTGCAACCCTAGGTGGTGCTCGTAGTGGGCGTATATCCGGCCGGCGGCCAGCATGGCCAGCGCGGCCACACCATAGGCCAAAGGGAGGTTGCGCTCTGGGTGGTTTTCGAGCAGAATAACGTTGGCCGACACGTAGACCAGGATGGTACCAATGCCCAGCAGAAAGTTGTGCAGAAAGAACAGCCCAACGGTGCGGCCTTCCTCGGCGCGAATCCCCACCAGTTGTTGCCAGCGTGCGAGTAGTGTCATAGTAAGTAGCTGTTAGCTGATAGCGGTTGGCTAGTAGCTCCCATTCTGGAATAGCTACTGAAAGCTAGCGGCTAATAGCCAATAGCCAGCAGCTAAAATCATCTCTGCAAGATAGGAGCATAAAGTGGCTGACACCGTAATTTTCCTGTACTTACGCCTGCTTCTTTTTCGTTTGCCGACACCGTATGGACTGCCAACGCGCCGAAACCTATGTGCTGCACCAGTTGCAGCACCTCTCCCCTACCCTCTACTACCATGGCCTGCACCACACCCTGGATGTGGTAGCGCAGGCCGAGTCGCTGGCTGATGCTGAGGGCATTACCGACGCGCAGGAGCGGGCGCTGTTGCGCACGGCGGCGTTTTTTCATGATACAGGTTTCCTGACTACCTACCAGGGCCACGAGGAAGCCGGCTGCGCGCTGGCCCATCAGGTGCTACCCGCTATGGACTACGCCCCCGCGCAGATTGAGCGCATCTGTGAGTTGATTATGGCCACGCAGATGCCCCAGGCGCCCGGCGACTCGCATCTGGCCCAGATTCTCTGTGATGCTGACCTCGACTACCTCGGCCGTCCCGATTTCCTACCCATCAGCAACACGCTACTGCAAGAGCTGCAAGCCCGCGACAAAATGCAGGACCTTCGTGCCTGGCAAGAGCTACAAGTGAAGTTTCTGAGCGAGCACCGCTACTGGACGCGCACGGCCCTGCAACGCCGCGAAGCCGGCAAGCAGGCGCACTTAGCCGCGGCACGGGCGTTACTAAACTCTTAATACGCCTTTCTAAATAGATAGCGCACGTAGTCCGTTTCGTCTTTTCCGCCGGTTTGGCTGGTTATCGTCACTAGTTCCCAACCATCGGCTGAAAACTCCTCTAGCTTTTGCATCACAAAACTGTCGTTTCGCTGTAAACGATCTGCAAATTTGTCTTGCGACAACGTGAGAAAACCTTTCTCTAGCTCTACTCCTGTCTGACCTTTGAAGGCTGGAGCAAAGTAAATTCGAAAGGGAATGCGCCCTGCCACCGTCATCTGCATAAAGTGGTACCGCGTTTGGGCAATGGCAGCAGGAGAGGATAAGAGTAACAGTAGTCCAAGGATTCCGGCCGTACGTTTCAGGGTATTCATCATCTTGCCTTGATAAAAATAAACAGAGCCACCAAGATAGGTGGCTCTGCTACTATAGCAAGCTGATATTTCGCTACTCCCGCTTGCTTTTCAGCATCTGCTTGAGCTGGGCCAGCTCGTCGCGGAACTTGGCGGCTTGCAGGAAGTCCAACTCTTTGGCGGCGGCTTCCATCTGCTTTTCGGTGGTTTTGATGAGCTTTTCCAGGTCCGTGCGGTTCATCATGGATACGATAGGCTCGGCGGCCAGCGCCAGGGCGCTTTCCTCGCTGGGGCCTACGTACGCTTTGGGCTCTACTACGCGGTAGTCGGCCACGGACGTTTGGCCCATGATGGCCTCCCGCGACTTCTTCACGGTGCGCGGCGTGATGCCGTGCTCCTCGTTGTAGGCCATTTGGGTGGCGCGGCGACGGTTGGTTTCGTCG
This sequence comes from Hymenobacter citatus, assembly GCF_014333615.1. Taxonomy (GTDB): domain Bacteria; phylum Bacteroidota; class Bacteroidia; order Cytophagales; family Hymenobacteraceae; genus Hymenobacter; species Hymenobacter citatus. Next base: position 140,583 of record NZ_JACSCY010000011.1, read on the forward strand.
ATGGCGCGCTGCATGGAGCCGGTCATACGGTCGGCGTACATGATGACTTTGCCGTGGTCGTTACGGGCGGCGCGGCCCATGGTCTGGATCAGGCTGCGCTGGTCGCGCAGGAAGCCTTCTTTGTCGGCATCCAGGATGGCTACCAAGCTAACTTCTGGTAGGTCAAGCCCTTCGCGCAGTAGGTTCACCCCAATCAGCACGTCGATTTCGCCCAGGCGCAGCTGCCGCAGAATCTCTACCCGGTCTAGCGACTTCACATCGGAGTGCACGTACTGCGACTTGATGCCCAGGCGCTCCATGTACTTTTGCAGCTCCTCGGCCATGCGCTTGGTGAGGGTCGTCACCAGCACCCGGTCGCCCATTTTCACGCGCTCGTCCACCTCGTCCAGCAGGTCGTCTATCTGGTTGATGCTGGGGCGAATGTCAATTTCGGGGTCGAGCAGGCCGGTGGGGCGGATGATCTGCTCCACCACCACGCCGTCGGCTTGAGCCAATTCATAGTCGGCTGGCGTGGCCGATACGAACACCGCCTGCCGGTACATGCTCTCGAACTCATTGAACGTGAGCGGGCGGTTGTCGAAGGCGGAGGGTAGGCGGAAGCCGTACTCGATGAGAGCCGTCTTGCGGCTCCGGTCGCCGCCCCACATGGCCCGAATCTGGGGCATGGTGGCGTGGCTTTCGTCTACCACCAGCAGGTAGTCGTCGGGGAAATAATCGAGCAGGCAGAAGGGGCGGCTACCGGGCTGGCGGCCGTCGAAATAGCGCGAGTAGTTCTCGATGCCCGAGCAGTAGCCCAGCTCCCGAATCATTTCCAAATCGAACTCTGTGCGCTCCATGATGCGCTTGGCTTCCGAGTCCCTACCCTCCTTCTCGAAGTAGGCGTGCTGCTGCACTAGGTCAAACTGAATCTGCTTGATGGCCTCGTTCAGCGTGTCTTTGCCCGTCACAAACAGGTTGGCGGGGTAGAGCGTTGCCGATTTCTCGTCGGCCAGCTTCTTGCCGCTGATGGGGTCGATGCGGTGAATGGCCTCGATTTCATCCCCAAAGAAAAAGATGCGGTAGGCGTAGTCGGCGTAGGCCGGAAACACGTCCACGGTGTCGCCCTTCACCCGGAACGAGCCGCGCGTAAACTCCGCTTCGGTGCGTGAGTACAGGATCTGCACGAACTGGTAGAGCAGGTTGTTGCGCGAGAATTTCAGCCCCGGCGCCATGTAAATGACGTTTTTGCCAAACTCCTCGGGGTTGCCAATGCCGTAGATGCACGACACCGACGCCACCACAATCACGTCGCGCCTACCCGAGAGCAGCGTGGAGGTGCAGTGCAGCCGCAGCTTCTCGATTTCCTGGTTGATGGCCAGGTCTTTCTCGATAAACACGTCGGTGCTGGCGATGTAGGCCTCCGGCTGGTAGTAGTCGTAGTAGCTAATATAGTACTCGACGGCGTTGTTGGGGAAGAACGTCTTGAACTCGCCGTAGAGCTGCGCGGCCAGGGTTTTGTTGTGGCAGAGCACGAGAGCCGGCTTGCCGGTTTCGGCAATGACGTTGGCCATGGTGAAGGTTTTGCCCGTGCCGGTGGCACCCAGCAGCACCTGCGCCGGCTCGCCGTTGTTGATGCCCTCCACGAGTTGGGCAATGGCGGTGGGCTGGTCGCCGGTCGGCTTGAATTCCGAGGTAAGTTGGTAGTTCATGCAGCGGGAAAAGTAGGCCGAAAAGGTAGCCTATGATAACCGAATTCGCTGCGGGGAGGTTTCCTGGGAAGGGAAATAATCGAGGAGAATCTGACGCCTGCCGGTCCGACGCCGCAGGCGTCCGACCGATATCGTGGCTGACACCTGTGCCAGTCGAGGGTAGCGTCAGCACGAAGCTCATGCCACGATATCGGTCGGACGCCTGCGGCGTCGGACCGGCGGACGGCTACTCTGCTAAGCGCACATCGAAGCGGCCTTTGGTAATGCATACTGTGTGCGTGCCGCCATCTTCCAGCAGCGTCAAGTCAAACGTGCCTGAGGCAATACGATTGATGGTATCTAGGCGCGTGATGGTCACTGTGCCAGGGGCTGTCGGACCGGTGTAATATTGAATAGAAGGAGCAGGCTGACTGATAAAGAAGGAAGCATATCCTTGCCGACGCTCCCCTAATGCTAGTTGGGGATCCTGGCCTAACGAATACGTGCCCAGCTGCCGGATGCCGACGATTCGGATTTCAAGCCCAGAGTCTCTCCCCTTCGATGTATTGACTTGTACGAAGCTAAGCCCTATGGTTGAGTTTCCACGCCAATACCCGTTTACTCCCTTCGTTGTGGAGGTTAAATACTTGCCCTCTGGCAACCAAGCTTCCCCGTCTAGCATAAAGCCCGCGGTATTCTTGCCCTTCTGGGTCGCGTTTGGTAATCGATTAAATGGGTCTTTTTCACAACTGGTGAGTAGGCACAATACAGTGGCACCCGCATACAATACAGTTTTCATTGAAATAGGTAGAGTTAGAATAATAAAACGGATCTGTTTAAATCGAAATGTTCCGCTAGGGTAACGTGCTACAAATTAGCGTAATCCAGCCACAAGCTGTTTATAGGTATAGCGCAAGGTAATGAAGTGGCACAAGCTCCCTGAGCGGAAAATACCGATAGAACTAAATTCTTCGTCTGTAATCAATTAGCGGACAGCAACGCGTAGTAGCGCTTTCTTATCTGCTTCTGGCTTATCAGGAAAATCAGGGTAGGGCGTCACACGCAATAAGCAAAGCCAGTAGTTTCGGCCGGCAACTGTTACGGCAACTGAATCACCTGAATAGTGTGGCTTTGGGTTACACGCGCCCAAGCATAGCATTACAGAACCGGTAGAATCCGATTGGGTACGAATAGATGCCCATACACTGGCCCCTCCATCTGTAATACAATTGAGTGAAATGGGACAACGTTCATCACAAATCATTTCTACAGTGAGTTGACCAGGCCCCGTTGGCAACAGCAAGTCTACTGTTTCCTGATCTTTAAGAAGAATAGGTTGATTGAGCTGCATTCCGGTTTTTTCTCGACAACTGCTTGCCAGAATACATGTGATGAATGCTACAGTTAGCTTATTCATTTAGCAATTACTTCGTCTATAGTATTTATTTCAACCCTCCTACTCTTAACACAAGCGTAATAATTTCAACAACCCAAGGCAATATACCGCTAAGAGCTTTGCAGTCGACTTCATCGAATCTTCATTTTTCGACTGGCTTATGCCCTATTTTTTACATCGTTTGCTTTTATTGAGCGTCTTAACACTGTTTTTATCGCCGGTGCTGCTGGCCCAAACGGGTGCCATCCGAGGCAAGGTGCTGGATGGCACGCGCCTGTCGTTGCCGGGGGCTTCGGTGCGGCTGCCGGAACTGGGCCGCGGCGCCGTGTCGGATGACGACGGCGCCTACCTGCTGGCTGATGTGCCCGTGGGCACGCACCGGGTTATGGTTTCCTATCTCGGCTACCAGGAGTTTTCGACCACTGTAACGGTGACGGACCGTGCTACCACCACCCTACCTATTGAGCTGAGCGCGGGCACCAACCAGATGGGCGAGGTGCAGGTGCTGGGCGCCCGCCTGCAAGGCCAGGCCAAGGCCCTGAACGAGCAGCGCACCAACGCCAACATCACCAACGTGGTGGCCGCCGACCAGATTGGCCGCTTCCCCGACGCCAACGTGGGCGACGCCCTCAAGCGCGTACCGGGCATCACGGTGCTCAACGACCAGGGCGAGGCCCGCTTCGGCCTGATTCGGGGTACGGAGCCGCGCTTCAACTCCGTGACGGTGAACGGCGAGCGGCTACCCTCGGCCGAAAGCGGCACCCGCAGCGTGCAGCTCGATTTGATTCCGTCGGACATGGTGCAGACCATTGAAGTCAGCAAAACGCTGACGCCCGACATGGACGCCGACGCCATTGGCGGTACGGCCAACCTGGTGACCCGCGCCGCGCCTAACGGCCTGCGCATCTCGGGCACGGCGGGGGCGGGCTACAACTTTCTCTCGAAGAAAGTGCCCTACCTGGGCTCACTAGTAGTTGGCAACCGCTTCCTAGATGGCAAGCTGGGCATCATCGCCAGCGGCTCCTACTTCAATCACCGCTTCGGTTCCGACAACGTGGAGGCGGCCTGGGACCGGACCGAAGGCGGGCGGGACTACCTCACGCAGCAGGAAATCCGCAAATACGACGTGCAGCGCATCCGACGCAGCGGCTCGGTGTCGGTGGACTACCGCTTGTCGCCCAACTCCACCATCACCCTGCGCAGCCTATATAATGTGCGCGACGATTTTGAGAACCGCTACCGCGCTATTTACTCGGGCCTAAAAGCGCCCGGCAGCAACGGCCTGACCACCGGCCGCTACGAAATTGAAACCAAGGGCGGCAGCGACAACCGCCACAACGCCCGCCTGGAGCGCCAGAAAACCTTCAGCAACACGCTCTCCGGGGAGCACCTGATTGCCAGCCGCGCCCGCCTCACCTGGGCCGGCACCTACGCCTACGCCTCCGAAGACCGACCGCAGGAAAGCTACATCAGCTTCCGCACGGGTACCATTTCGTTGCGCCCCAACACCGTGGACGAGGAGCACCCCAGCGTGGAGCCGGCTGCGCCCATCAACTACGCCACCATCCCGTTCCGCCGCTTTCAGCTTCGCAACGACAACACCCACGAGCGCGACCTGAACGGCCGCATCGACCTGCTCCTACCCCTGCAAACCGAGGGGCCGTTTATGAACAGCCTGAAGGTAGGCGGCCGCTACCGCGACAAGCACAAAGAAGTGCAGCAGCGCCGGGGCGTGCTGGAAACAGATGAGAAGGTTACCTGGGCGGCCATTCCTACCGCTGATTATACCGACAACCACTTCCTGGCCAACGGCGGCGGCGTGCGCTACCAAGTAGGGCCAGCGCCCCAAAACTCGGCGCTACCCGCGTTTCAGCAGCAGTTCAACGCCACCTACGAGGACAATACCTACGACAATCTCTCGGTCAGCTTCCGGGCCGATGAGCGGATTTCGGGCGGTTACGCCATGCTGAACCAGCAGCTGGGCGCGCGGTTTTCGGCCATTGCGGGGGTGCGCGTGGAGCATACCTACATTCGCTACCAGGCCACCATTCCGGCCGATGCCACCGGCGAAGGCCCGACCACCGACGCCACGGGCATCAACAGCTACACCAACGTGCTGCCGGCCCTGCACCTCAAGTACAACCTGACCGACAACACCATCCTGCGGGCAGCCTACACCAACTCCCTGGCCCGCCCCGACTACGCCGCCCTGGCCCCTACCCGCACCATCGACGCCTCGGCCAACGAGCTGACTGAGGGCAACCCCAACCTGAAAGCCACCACCTCCACCAACTTCGATGTGATGGCCGAGCACTACTTCACGTCGGTGGGGCTGATTTCGGGCGGGTTGTTTTACAAAGACATCGAGAACTTTGTGTTTACGACCACGGAGCTGAACTACACCGACCCCGTAACCGGCAACACGTTCCTGCGCTACAGCCGTCCGCTGAATGGCAACTCTGCCACCCTGCGCGGCGCCGAAATTGCCGTGCAGCGCCAGCTCGATTTCTTACCCGGCGTGCTGCGCGGGCTGGGCATCTACGCCAATTACACCTACACCAGTTCCCGCGCCAACGGCTTGGCCGAGCGCACCAGCCTACCCGGCACCGCCAAGCACAACTGGAACACCTCGCTTTCCTACGAAAGCAAGCGCCTGACCCTGCGCGTGTCCGTGAACCGCCACAGCGGCTTCATCGACCCCGACGAAGCGTCGCTCACACTCTCCGACGGCAGCACCACCTTCCGCCACCTCGACCACCAGTTGCAGCTCGATGCCAACGCCGGCTACGCTTTCACACCCAAGCTGCGCTTTTTTGTGGAGGCCAACAACCTCACCAACCAGCCCCTGCGCTACTACCAGGGCACCCGCAGCCGCACGTTGCAGACCGAGTACTACAATGCTCGCTTCAACGCTGGGTTGAAGTTTGATTTGTAGGATAGTAACGCGAAGCTCTGCTTCGCGACCGTGCGCGCCATTTGCTTTTGCCAGGCCTTTGTAGCTCGTTCTGACGGTCGCGAAGCAGAGCTTCGTGTTACAAAGCTTTTCACTTCCCGAATGTCCCGTTTATCCCGCGCTTGCGTAGCCGTTCTGTTATTATCCATTGGCTGCCAACGCCCTACCTTCCCGCCGGTTACACCCGGCGTGGCTTCCGGCCCGACCCTCAAGGCCACCCTCATTTCCGACCCGGTGCGCTACGACACCGACGACCCCGCTATCTGGATCAACCCCAAAGACCCGGCGCAAAGCCTGATTATCGGCACCGATAAGAATTCCGACGGGGCGCTGTATGTCTTTGATTTGCAAGGCAAGGAAGTGCCCGGCCGCACCGTGCATGGCCTCCGGCGCCCCAACAACGTGGACGTAGCCTATGGCCTACCCCTCGGCGGCCAGCCCACCGACCTTGCCGTGACCACGGAGCGCGAGCAGCAGCGCCTGCGTATCTTCCGCCTACCCGATATGCAGCCGGTAGACAACGGCGGCCTACCCGTTTTCACGGGCGAAGCGCAAAACCTACCTATGGGCATTGCCCTCTACACCCGTCCTTCTGACAAGGCGATGTTTGCGATTGTGGGCCGCAAAGATGGCCCAACCACTGGCTACCTCTGGCAGTACCGGCTAGAGGACGACAGCACCGGCCACGTGAAAATGACGCTGGTGCGCAAGTTTGGCACCTACAGCGGCCGCAAGGAAATCGAATCCATTGCTGTAGATAACGAGCTGGGCTACGTGTACTACTCCGACGAAGGCATAGGCGTGCGCCAGTACTACGCCGACCCTGTCCGCGGCGACGAGCAGCTGAGTTTGTTTGCTACCCAAGGCTTCACCGAAGACCACGAGGGCATCAGCATCTATAAAACCAGCAAGAAGAAAGGATATATTCTGGTATCAGACCAGGGCGCCAACCAGTTTCACATCTACCGCCGAGAAGAAGGCAAAAACCACGCGCACGCGCTGGTGAAAGTCATCAAAGTAGACGCCCTGCACAGCGATGGCTCCGACGTGACCAGCGTGCCGCTGAACGCGCAGTTCCCGAAAGGTTTGTTTGTGGTGATGTCGGAGGGGCGCTTTTTCCACTACTACCGCTGGGAAGATGTGGCGGGGAAGGAGCTGAAATAGTGAAGCGGTGAGTTTGTGAAATGGTGAGTTTGTGAAATGGTGAGTTAAAACGCGTCTGTCATCCTGAGCTTGCGAAGGACCCTATCACGTGAGAACGGAAATCGTAGCAACGACTCGTTCAACGGGCATAAGGTCCTTCGCTGCACTCAGGATGACAGACGCGTTTTAACTCACCATCTCACCACTTCACTATTTCACAGCGCCAGGTAGGCGCGCATCAGGTCCATCACTTCGCGCAGGGGCGGGGCAATAGCCAGCACCAGCGCTGTGAGGGCATCGAGTTGAAAGTCTTCCTGCCACTGGTCTAGCTCGGCTACGGGCGGTATCAGGTGCTCCACGCCGAGGTGGGTGAGGCCGGGCTTGAGGGTGTGGGCAGCCGTTTTCAGGCGGGCCAGGTTGCCTTCCTGCAAGCCCTGGGTGAACTCGACCAGCAATTCCTCGCTGCTTTCCAGGAAGGTTTCCAGCATGAAGCGCACAAACTCCTGGTCGCCCTGGCCGAGGCGCAGCAGCTCGTCTACCCGGAACAGGGGTGGGGCGGGCACAGGTATGGGGGCCGCGTGGTGCGGGGCCATCCATTCGCTTACTACTTGGAGCAGCGCCGTTTCCTGGAAGGGCTTGGCTAGGTAGCCATTCATGCCGGCGGCCAGGCATTTTTCCCGCTCGCCTTTAATAGCATTGGCTGTGAGAGCAATAATGGGGGTCGTAATTTGGAGTTGCTGGCGCAGGGCAGCAGTAGCCCCATAACCGTCCAGCACCGGCATCTGAATATCCATCAGAATTAGGTCGAAGGGCTGGGCCTGGGCCATTTCTACAGCCTGTTCGCCGTTTTCGGCTTCGGTTACCTGCACCTGGGCTTGTTGCAGGAAGGTGCGAGCAATCTGGCGGTTGAAGCGGTTGTCTTCTACCAGCAGCACGTGCTTGAAGCGCAGGTTTTGCCGGATGGCGCTGTCTTCGGGCAGAATGGTTTGGGGCAGCAGGTCGGTGGTGGCACCAATGGGTAGGCACAGCGTAAACTCCACCACCGTGCCCTGATTTTTCTGGCTGCTCACCTGCACGTCGCCGCCCATTAGCTTCACTAGGTTGCGGCAGATGGACAGGCCCAGGCCGGTGCCGCCAAACTTGCGCGTCACGGAAGCATCTTCTTGGCTGAACTCCTGGAAAATGCGCGCCAGAAACTCCGGCTCAATACCTACGCCCGTGTCCGTCACCCGAAACAGTATCGCTACCTCAGTGGCCGCCAGTGGGGTAGCTACCACCTCGCAGGCCACCACCACCTCGCCGCGCTCCGTAAACTTAATGGCGTTGCCGGCCAGGTTAAGCAGCACTTGCGTGATGCGGTATGGGTCGCCGAGCAACACCTGGGGTAGGCGCTCGTCCAGCTCCGTGCGCAAGCGCAGGCCTTTTTCGGCGGCCTTGTAGCGCAGGGTTTGCTCTACCTGCTCCAGCAGCAAGGTAGGCCCAAAGCCTACCTGCTCCAGCGCCATTTTGCCCGCTTCCAGCTTCGAGAGGTCCAAAATGTCGTTGATAATGACGAGTAGGTTTTCGGCCGAGGTAGTAATAGCCTCCTGGTAGCTGCTCTGGGTAGGCGTGAGTGACGTTTTGGCTAGCAGCTGACTCATGCCCAGAATGGCGTTCATGGGCGTGCGAATCTCGTGGCTCATATTGGCCAAGAACAGCTCCCGCGCCCGCACCGCCGACTCGGCCGTGATTTTGGCGTGGCGCAGGGCACGCTCCGTAGTCACACGCTCCGTCACATCCAGCCCATAGCCCAAAATTAGGTGCAGAGAGCCATCGGGGTGAAAGACGGGTTGGAGGCAGCGCAGTAGGTGCCGGTCACCGTCGGGCCGCGTGAAGGTTTCTTCGTAGGTGATCAGCTCGCCGGCGCGGGCCGCCGCCTCTAGCTGGGCCTGCCGCTCGTGGGCCATCGACTCGGGCCGCCCGGTGCGCTTGAAATAGGCAGCATTATCTTTGCCTATCACCCATTTACGGGTTTCCGGGTCTTTGATGCCGCGAGAATTGACAAACAGATAGCGGAACTGGCTATCGAAAACGCCTACATCGGTAGGCAACTGGTCTAATACAAATTCATAGAAGGTCCGCTGCTCTACGAGTTGGTTTTCCACGCGGCGGCGCTCCGTCACGTCTACTCCCATGCCTATCACCATGCGTAAGGAGCCATCGGAGGCAAATACGGGGCGGTAATGACGCTGTATGTACAGCGGTTCGCCCTCAGCTGGCTCCATTTCTTCCCACATAGCTGCCTTTCGCGTTTGCACCACGTGGTTGAAACACGCGCGCCGGCGCACGGCCAGCTCGCGGGGCCGCTGACGGTGCGCGCAATACGCAAAATCGTCTTGCCCAATCACCCAATTTCGTAGCTCCGAGTCTGTAATTCCCGTTTCGTTGACGAAAGAGTAGCGATGCGCCTCATCGAATACGGCAATTTCTGCCGGCAGCTCGTGCAGAATTGTTTCGTAGAATTCCTGCTGCGTAGCCAGGGCCGCTTCGGCGCGGTGCAGGGCGGTAGTATCGTGCAGGTACAGCACCGTTTCGGTTCCTGCTGGCTGGGCTACTACCTCGTAGTGACTACCATCCATTGCAAGCGGCTGCGTGGTTTGGTGCGGCGCGGTACGTATTATATCGAGCAGCTGCTCCGGCAATTGCGCTTGGGCTGATGCGAGCAACGCACGGCTATGGCTGTTGGCTGCCACCACTTCCCCACTGGCTGTGGCCACTACAGTGTGCCCCGGCAGTGCTTGCAGCAGTGCCTGAAAGCGAGCCTCCTGCACCTGCGCCTGCGCCTGCGCAGCGGCCAATGCTTGTTCTAATTCTATGATGTGCTTCTCAGCCCACCCACGCCATAGCTGTTCGCTTTCCGGCGAAGAAGAGGAGCCTGTTGGCATTGTAAAATGCTTGGAAGCACTGGTCATAGAATATAAATCATAAAAGAAGGTGGCCACAAATATAAGCATACCTTAAAACATAAATAAGTCAATAATCTTATCATAAGTCATTAGTTTATAAAAAATTACCATTTACTTGAATTATAATTATTACATTATTTTATATACTTATACACTGACATTTTTAGTACTTGTGCTGTTTGCCTAGACAAGCAAACCTATTTGCAAGCCGTAGTTAAATAGCGTGTCTTGCGGCACCACTCTATGCTGTTATCTGTCCAACTGACACCCTTGGTTAACTTTCACGCTACTTTTTGCCACGTACTTTTCATGAAAACAGTCGCCTACCTGGCTACCGTACTAGCAGGGTTGCTGCTAACCACGTGCAACTCTACTCATCTGCACGTACCCACCCTTGCCCCTACCCCCACCATGCTTCTCAATCAGCTAGCCATCGACGTGACGCCCGCCGAGAACCGCGAGTTTTCGTTTACTGATAAGCAGTCGGGCTACTATTATGCTGCTACCCACGCCGATGAGCAGCCGGCCTGGCATGCTGGCTGGAACATTGCCACCCACCGCGTACTACACGACTACGAGGTGTTGGTAGATGGTGCCCCGCTGGACCGCCGGACGGCCCGCGTACGCGTGTACCCCTACAAGCTGCAACGCACCTTTGCTGCGGCCACCGAGGAATTGTATCTCTATGATAACCAACCCGTAATAGGGATTAAACTTACGAATGTTAAGGGTCAGCAACTCACCTGGCGCCCCACCGGCGACTTGGCGACAGTTGAGGCGGCAGCGCCGGAGGGCTTATGGCTGATTCCGAAGGAAGCGCCTACCCACCGCATCCTGGTAGCCCCCTGGCAATCGGTGGCTGCGACGGTGCAAAACGGTGCCCTGAGCGCCCCGGCCGGCGGCGGCGGGTTTGTGCTGGTGTACGGTCATTCTAAAGAGGATGTGCTGGCGTTGCTGAAGCAGTTTCGGGAGCACCACGAGGCGTGGCTGCAGCAACGCCAGCAGCGCATGAACACGCTGGTAGCCAACACAAACCCCGTTGCCAGCAACAGCCCACAGCTCGACAAAGCCCTGCCCTGGCTGCTGCTGACCACCGACGAGTTGGTGACCAACCAGCAGGGCTGGGGCATTTACGCAGGCCTGCCGTGGTTCAACGACTACTGGGGCCGCGACCTGTTCATTTCCCTACCGGGCGCCTGCCTCGTAGCGGGGCAGTTTGCTACGGCTAAAAAGATTCTGCTGTCGTTTGCCAAGTTCCAGAACCTCGATCCTACCTCTAAGGAGTATGGCCGCGTGCCCAACCGCGCCCGCCCCGACGACATCATCTACAACACTACCGATGGCACGCCGCGCTTCGTTATCGAAATGTTGGATTATCTGCGCTACTCTGGCGACACAGCCGCCATTCGGGAGTTTTACCCCGCTGTGAAGCGCGCCGCTGAAGGCTCCCTAAAGTATTGGGTAGATTCCAGCGGCTACCTCACCCACGACGATGCCGACACGTGGATGGACGCGAAAATCAAGAATGTGACGCCGCTTTCGCCCCGCGGCAACCGCGCCAACGATATTCAGGCGCTGTGGTACGAGCAGCTGCTAGCCAGCGCTCAACTGGCCGACTACCTGCACGATGAGGCCAACGCCCGCCAGTGGCGTGCCGTGGCGGCTAAGGTGAAACAGCACTTTCCGCAAGATTTCTTCGATGCGCAGCACCTCTACATGGCCGACCGCCTCACCGCCGCCGGTCAGCGCGACTTTCAGCTGCGGCCCAACCAGCTCTACGCCTACCCCCTGGTGCCCGACCCGGCGCGTCGGATGCAGGTCACCAAGCTGGTGTGGCAGGAGTTGGTGTATCCGTGGGGCGTGGCCTCGCTCAGTCAGCACGACCCAAATTTTCATCCATACCACGAAAACTGGCACTACTACCACAAAGACGCGGCCTACCACAACGGCACCGTCTGGCTCTGGAACAACGGTATGGCCATGCAGCGGATGCTGGAACAGAATCAGCCCGACATTGCCTACCAGCTCTTTGAGCGCATGAACCACCAGGCGCTGGCCGAGGGCGCCGTGGGCAGCCTCAGCGAAAACGCCGACGCCCTCCCCCGCCCCGGCCAGACGCGGGGCAAGCCCTCGGGCACGTTTTTGCAGGCGTGGTCTAATGCTGAGCAGCTGCGCGTGTGGTACCAGTATTTCCTGGGCATACGGCCCGATATGCTGCGCAACGAAGTGGTGGTGCAACCGCGCCTACCCTCGACGCTGACGGATGTAGCCTTTGCCGTAGCCGTGGGCACAGGACAGCTACGGGCGCATTATCAGACGGGGGCCACTGGCACATATGCTATCCAAGCGGAAGGCGTAGCGCCTACCGTCCGGTTTTCCCTACCCGGCTTTGAGGAGGTTGCGGTGGAGCTGCCCGCCAATGGCACACTGCAAGTGCAACACACGGGTACAAAACTAGAAGTAGCCGTGACTGACCAACGGGGCAAAACCATACGGCAGCTTATACGCACTGCCAGCCCTACCCTGCAAGCGCAACTGCAACAGCAACAGGCCTTTTTTGCGGATACGCACTTTGCTGTGCCCTACCTGCAACCCAACCTAAAGAGCCTCAGCACCTACCACAAGCAGGCCATTAGCTACTGATAATTGCTTGGGCGAAATTCACATGAGGTCCTAACGCAAGAAGCCCCACGCAGTGTACTACGTGGGGCTTCTTATTGATACTGAACTAGAAATACACTGCTAGATATCTATATAATAGATTGAGAGAATCCGACGCCTTAGCGAGGGTCACGCCATAGCAAGTGCTCCTGCGTGGCATTGGCAGCAAAGTCAGGGCACCGGCCGTCGCCGCGGCCGGTGAAGCCACCACTGGGGGCGCAGATGATATTCAGGTCTTTATCGTATAGGTAATTGAACTGGTCGCAACAGTTGCTGGAGATTGTGTAGACGACCTGCCCGTGGTATAGGTAACTGTATACCGCGGCGGGTGGATTCTGCTTGGGGCTCTTCTTCAGCTCGGCAATCTTAGCCTGAATAGCATCGGGCAAACCATCGTCTTTGCTGCATCCTACCAGCAACAGCACCAAGCTCAGCAAAGTCAGCATGAATTTCATAAGACAGTAGAGGCGCTAGGTGTAGAATGATTTATTAATGCACAGTTACGGCCTTGCCACCGCCAAACTCTACGCTGGCTTCTACCCCTACCATATATGGCCGCGAGCGGCGCAGTAGTGCCTGGGCAGGGTCGCGGTTGAGGGTAGTGAGGCCGGCTTCGGCGGTAGGACCAGCCAGAATGGCCCAGGTGGCACCAGCCGGGCGGTACTGCACCCCACCGCCGCCGCGCACGGTGGCAATTACCTGACGGTAGGGCGAGTTAGCAGTGCTTAGCGAGTACTCCCGCGTGGCTGCGTCTTCGTCGGCTACTTCTACCCGGCTGCCCAGCAGCAAGTCTACGGCGGCGCCTACCTTCGCGTAGAGCGATACCCCCGTTCTCTGCGAGCCATAGCGAGCGGCCACGGGCACGCCTACCGTGCGGTAGCGGTAAGAAGTGGCGCGCGGCGTGGCCGTGTAGGCTACCGCGTCGCGGGCATACGCGGCACTGTTCGAGAACGAATTAGGCGCAGCCTGATACGCGGCCGTAGCACGGCCCGCGTAGGCCGTTTCGCTTTGCGCCACCGACGAAAACGACGTTTCGGAGGAGGCGCGGTACTCGGCGGCTTCTACACCGGCCAGCAGCACCCAGTGCTTGCCAACGGGGCGAGCTGCCGTAAGGGCCATGCGCTGCCCTACCCCAGCACGCAGGTTCTGGCGGTATTCAGCAGCACCCGCTTCATACGCCACGTTCTGCACGCCCCGGCTATCCAAAAACGCCAGGTTGTTGATGGCCGAAGCAGTACTCTGGGCGCTGGCCTGAGCAAAATTGATGTTGGGGTTGAACGCCGATACAGCATGCGAACCGCCGAAACGCCAGCCGCCCAATGTTCTCTTCTTTTTATCTTCTTCCTCCACCGGTGGCATCGCGGCAGCTAGCATGGGCGGCGCGGCCAGTAAGGAAGGCTTCAGCGTATCGGGGTGGGTGAAGTGGCCCAGAGCCGAGCCCAGCCGAGCCGCCCGCGCCGTAAGCAACTCCCAAGTGCTGGCGCTAGCCTCGGTCCCGTGGCTGGCCTCGGTGGTAGCGGGCATATACGCGGCAAACACCGGCGAACCGTTGCGCGAGAAGGTATTAGCAAACCCAGCAGAAGCACTGGCACCAGCGCCAGCCAGTTGCCCCCTGGTATAAGCAGACCTACCCATCGAGCCCCCCTCCGGCTGCGACAGCGCGGCCAGTAGCTGATTGCCAGCAGATGTTTCTCCAAGCTCGGCGGCCATGTCCAACTCCTTCTTTCCTTGGCCCGCGAGTACAGTCCCAGCTTCTGCCAGGGAGCCGGCTTGTGCGGCGGCCCGGCGTTCAGCGGCAGTAGCGGAGTAGTCGGCCGCGGCATGAGTGGTGGTGGTGGCTAGTTCTGGGGAAGTGGCGGTTTGCAGTTGTTGCACGCCCAACCAGCTGCCTGCACCCAGCAGCAGCAACACGCAGGCTGCCGCCACCCAACGGTGCAGTAGCAGCCGCTTGCGGTAGGTTTCGTTTTGTTGAACCAATAAGTCGTGGTCGAGCTGTTCCCACAGCTGGAGGCGGGGCGCTACTTCGGCCTCGCCCAGCTTTTGCCGGAACAGGTACTCCAGGTCGCCGGTAGGCCGGGGGTCCGGAGAGGTAGGGGCGGCTTTATTTGCGGAGGTGCCCATGAGAATGCTGCGCGTCGAGGCGCTCAAGTTTGGTCTTCAAAATAACACGGGCCCGCGAGTACTGCGACTTGCTGGTGCCCTCGGAGATGCCCAGCATCTCCCCAATTTCTTTGTGGCTGTAGCCTTCGATGGCGAACAGGTTAAACACCATGCGGTAGCGTGGGGCCAGTTCCTGCACCACGCCCAGCAGGTCTTCAAAGGCGTAGTTGGCCAGTACAAATTCTTCCCCGGCCAGGTCCTCGGGGTAGTCGCCGCCGTCGCTCACTGCTACCAGGGGCATGTTGCGGCGGTGCTGGCGCAGGGCGGCATTCACCATAATGCGCCGGATCCAGAACTCCAGCGGGCACTCCCGCCGGAAGCTGCCCAGGTTCTTAAACACCGTCAGGAAGCCTTCCTGCAATACATCTTCGGCCTCGAAGGTGGTTTGGGCGTAGCGCAGGCACACGGCCATCATGCGCGGCGCAAACCGCTCGTAGAGGTGCTTCTGCATCAGGCGACTACCGTTCAGGCAACCGTCAATCAGCTCGGCCTCGGTGAGCTGGGCGGGGGGCGTCAGGCGGCGCACGGCGGCAGTTGGTGCAGGCACCTCTTCGGCCGTTTGTCGGCTGAGCAAGCCGCGCAACGCCCCCGAAACCCCAAAGGCACTAGCCAGCGCACTCATTGGGCCACGCTACCAGGGTAGGCAGCAAAAGAGCGTACAGGAATAGCTTGAAAGGCGCAGGGGCAGCAGTACGGATGCAACATACAACGCAGAACAGTAAAATAGGAAGCAGATAAAGGGCGTGGCTAACAGTTGTGTGTGGTAGATGCTACCTACCCTGGGCAAGGTTGCAACGGATAACATAGTTACGGCATTTTATTTATCAACATACTCACTATCAATATTTTAAAAATTAGCTAAATTTCAACAGCACAACTATATAGCATTATTTAATGTATGTACATATATTACCCTACCGGTAGGTGCCGGTTCCTCTTTCCTTTTCATCCCTTTTTATTTCGCTCATGAAAACACTCATCCTATTTTACTCCACGTACGGCCACGTGTATAAGCTGGCCGAAGCCATTGCCGAAGGCGCCCGCGAAGTAGACGGTAATGAAGTAGTGGTAAAGCGCGTTCCCGAAACCCTACCCCAGGAAGTGCTTGATAAAACGGGCGCCACCGAAGCGCAAAAAGCCTTTGCCCACGTACCAGTAGCCACCCCCGACGAACTGACGGAGTACGACGCCATCATCCTTGGCACCCCTACTCGCTACGGCAACATGTGCGGCCAAATACAAGCTTTCCTCGATAGCACCGGTGGCCTGTGGGCGAAAGGTGCGCTGGTGGGCAAAGTGGGCGGCGCTTTTGTGAGCACGGCTACCCAGCACGGCGGTCAGGAAACAACCATCCGGGCGATGCACACGGCACTGCTGCACCACGGCATTATTCTGGTGGGCCTACCCTACGCGTGGCAGGGCCAGATGGGCCACCACGAAGTAACTGGCGGCACGCCCTACGGCGCCAGCACTGTGGCCGGCGGCCAGGGCGAGCGTCAGCCCAGCGAAAACGAGCTGGAAGGCGCCCGTTTCCAGGGCAAGCACACTGCCCAGATTGCCAAGAAGCTGGCTTCGTAGGCCAGTACGTCTTGAGGCGTAAGCGCCCCAGAGCATAAGAACGTCATGCTGAGCGGAGCCGAAGCATCTCTACCGTGAGTAATCAATTCACTATCGGTAAAGATGCTTCGGCT
Source organism: Hymenobacter citatus (assembly GCF_014333615.1). GTDB lineage: Bacteria > Bacteroidota > Bacteroidia > Cytophagales > Hymenobacteraceae > Hymenobacter > Hymenobacter citatus. The sequence continues at coordinate 157,199 of NZ_JACSCY010000011.1, forward strand.
CCGCTCAGCATGACGTTCTTTTTATTTGCTGCTTTCAGACGACACGCTTTCGCTCAACAAGACCGGTGGACTTTTCCCTACCCTCACAACTGCTGATACCCCCGCAGCCGCTCCAGCAGCACCTCGCGGTAGGTGTCGCCGATGGGCAGGAGCTGGCCGGCCACCCGTACCCGGCCGCGCTCCAGGTACTCCACATGCGCCAGGGCGATGAGGTAGGAACGGTGAATGCGTACGAACCGGGCCGGCGGTAGCACTTCCTCGGCCCTTCGGAACGACTGCAACGTGAGCAGCCTCCCCTGGGTGGTGTGCAGCAGCAGGTATTCCTTGCGGCCTTCGATGTACTGAATCTCAGAGAAGGCCACCCGACGAAGCTGGCCATCGTGCCGCACCAGAATAGCTTCGGGCGGCGGCTCTGCCGGCAATGCGGGCAGGGCCAGTTCACTGCGTTCTGCGCCGCCGTATACCTTGCTCACGGCCTGCACAAACCGCTCGAACGCTACAGGCTTGAGCAGATAATCGGTAGCGTTCAGTTCGTAGCTGCGCACGGCATATTGGTCGTAGGCAGTAGTGAAGATGATACGTGGAGCGGGGGCGGGCAGCAGTTGCGCTAGGTGCAGCCCGTTGAGGCCGGGCATCTGGATATCCAAGAAAACCACATCGACGGGCTGCGTGCGCAGAAACGCCAGTGCTGCAACGGCATCGTGAAACTGAGCCTGCACGGCCAGAAACGGCAACTGGGCGCAATAGCTAGCCAGCACATCCAGAGCCAGCGGCTCGTCGTCGATGAGGACGCAGGACAACACACGCAGCGCGGAAGGGCTTTCCATAAGCTTATAAAATAACGGCCGTAGGGCGCAGCTGCACCGCGAGGGTAGCGCAAAACGCCTGCCCTGTGGTGCTAATGGTTAACTCATGGCGTTGTGGATAGAGCAGTTCTAACCGCCGCCGTAGGTTGGGCAGCCCTACCCCCCCGGCACTTTCCAACAAGGCAGGCGACGGATCGGCCACCGTGTTGCGCACCACAAAATACAGCGCACCCACCGCATCCAACTGTAGCGCAATGCTGATGGCGGGGGCCGGCGCCAGCAGATGGCCGTGCTTGAAGGCATTCTCGACCAAGGGTAGCAACAGCATGGGCGCTATCGGAAATACGTATTCGGCGCCGGGCGCCAGGTCTGTATGCAGCTGCACAGCCGCAGCGGCATTACCGGGTAGGCGCAGGCGCTGCAAGTCCAGGAAGCCACGCAGGTGCGTGAGCTCCCGAGCCAGCGGCACGGTGTCGGAGCCGCTTTCGTAGAGCACGTAGCGCATAATTTCAGATAGGCGCAACACGGCCTCGGGAGCGCGAGGCGAGTGTTGCAGCGTGAGGGCGTAGATGTTGTTGAGGGTATTGAACAGGAAATGCGGGTTTACCTGCGCCTTCAGCAACGACAACTCCGTGACCAAGTGCTGGGCCTGCAACTCGCGGCGGTTGTCGCGCTCCTGCACATAATCGACGGCCAGGCGCAAGCTGCCACTGAGAAATATAAGTAGCAGCCCTAGCACCACATGGTAGTTGCTGAGCATTCGCACATGTTGGGCCAACGTAAGCGTCCAGCGGCCCTGCTGCACCCCCTCAGCATAGAACACGCTGATACCGATGCGCAACGCGGCAAATAGCAGGACGCCTCCTACCACTGCCCCGGCATAGAGTACCAGCCGCCGCGCCGGCAGCAGGCGCGACAATACCATCCAGTGAAAGTAGAACAAGGCGCAGTCGACGGCATCTACCCACAAAGCCTTCAGAAAGAAGTGCCAGCCAGTTTCAGTTTCGTGGTAATAGATACCCATCTGGCCATACCACAGCTGAAAATCGGTGAACAGCAGCAGCGCCAGCCACACCACGTGGGGCCACGGCCGAAGCGGCAGCCACACGGGCAGCCAGGGCCGCGGCCGGTGGTGCACGGCCTCAGTAGCAGAAAGCGAAAAGGACATAAACAAGCGCAAGGGGTAGGCCGTCACAAGTAACAAACTAGCGCTTTACATCCAGTTGATTTTCAACAAACCAAGCGCGGGCAGTGCCAGATGCCCTGCTTTCTTCAACGAAAATAGCTGGCGAGCTAATAGGACTTTACTGCCTTTTGTTGAAGCAATTAGCACTTTGATGAGGACATACGCTGAGTTTATAGAAATTTAATATCATCTATATGCCTATTGATCTATGTTTGGCGTTGGTTAGCCGGTGCAACCCTCGCTACCCTTCCTGAATCCTTGCCCCGGCTGCTCCTTACCGTGCTCTTTATCGCCTTCCTTTTTATACTTGTATGAAGCATTACATTACTCAATTGCTGCTCGCCGGCGCACTTGGCTACGGCCATACCGCACAGGCTCAATCGGCGCCGACGCCTACGGCCCAGAGCACCACTACTCGCCTCACAGGCACTGTGTTAGACGAGGCCAGCAAGCAGCCTGTGCCGTTTGCCACGGTGGCCCTTCTACCCCCTACCGGCGACAAGCCTGTGGCCGGCGCGGCCTGCGACGAAAAGGGCAGCTTTGTGCTGACGGCTCCGGCCGGCACCTACCGGCTGGTAGTTAGCTTTGTAGGCTACACCAGCCGCACCGAAACCGTAACGCTGGGCGCCACCGCTAAAAACATGGGCCAGCTAACGCTGGCAGCCACCTCGCAGAAACTAGGTGAGGTAACCGTAGTAGGCGAGAAGCCATTAGTAGAAGCCCGCCCCGACCGCATTGTGTACAATGCCGAGGCCGACGCCACTAACACCGGCGGCACGGCTTCCGACGTGCTACGCAAAACCCCGCTGCTGAACGTGGATGCCGACGGCAACGTGCAGCTACGCGGCTCCAGCAACCTGCGCGTGCTTATCAATAACAAGCCCTCGGCCATCTTGGCCGGCAACCTGGCCGAAGCGCTCAAGCAGATTCCGGCCGATCAGATTAAGGCCGTGGAGGTGCTCACTACCCCATCGGCCCGGTACGATGCCGAGGGTACAGGCGGGGTAGTGAATATTGTCTTGAAAAAGAATTCGTTGCAGGGCGTGAATGGGCGCGTAGGCGCCGGAGTAGGCAACCGCAACCAGAACCTGAACGGCGCCCTGAATGCCCGCCGCGGCAAGGTAGGCTTCACTAGCAGCCTCAGCGGCTTCTACAATCAATACCCCGGCCGCAGCAACAGCTCCCGCACCGACTACCTGGACGGAGCCACTGGCCAACTCACGCAGAACACGGAAAATAAGTCGCGCGGCGGCGGCGGGTTTGGTAAGGTAGGGCTCACCTTCGACCCTACCGAGCAGAGCGGTTTCACGCTGGACTTCACCGGCAATGCTTACCATAGCATCAACGACCAGGACCTGTTCAATCAGTACCAAGTGCTGCCCCAGCTGGAGCAGTACAACAGCCTGGATACGCTCTACACCCGCGACATTCGGCGGCGCACGCCCTCGCGCAACTACGATGTGAGTGCTGGCTACACGCGCACTTTCAAAGACCAGCCCCGCCGCGAATGGAGCGTGTTGGGGCAGCACTCCGTGAGCCGCTCGCGCCAAAACTACACGCTGGATCAGTTTCGTGCTCCTGAGGCAGTAGAAAACGGCAACGCACTGGAATACCAGGAGCGGAGCGAGAACCTAGCCCTGAACCGCGAAAATACCATCCAGACCGACTATGTGCATCCTTTCAAGGGCAAGACCACGCTGGAAACCGGGGCCAAAGCTATTCTGCGTCAGGTAAATAGCGACTACGACTTGGATACGCTGCGCAAGGGCCAGCAAGCAGACTTCGCTCGCAACGACCTTCGTTCCAATGCCTTCGACTACCGCCAGAACGTGCTGGCGGCGTACGGCAGCCTGGGCTTCAGCCTGGGCAAAAAGTACAGCTTCACGGTGGGCACGCGGGCCGAATACACGGATATCAAGGGTGAGTTTTCGGGTGAAAATGGCCGGTTTCGCAACGATTACCTGAATGTGCTGCCTACCCTGAGTGCTACGCGCAACCTCAAGAAGGAGGGCCAGACGCTGGGCATTACGTACGCTCGCCGCATTCAGCGCCCCCAGATCTACTTTTTGAACCCCTACGTTAACCAAACCGACCCGCGTAACATTTCCTACGGCAACCCCGAGCTGCGTCCTGAGTTGACCCAGAATATCGACCTGTCGTACAACACCTACGCCGAAAAGTCGTCGCTCACCGTCTCGCTCTACGGGCGTCGCACCAACAATTCCATCGAGTCAGTACTGTTTTATAACGCAGAGCAGGGCCGCAGCGAGTCTACCTTCCGCAACATTGCTAGCAGCAGTACCATTGGCTCCAACATCTACACTTCCGTACGACCGGTGAAAGGCTTGCAGCTGGGTGGTAACTTCGATCTGAGCTACATACGCCTAAACAGCCCGGCGCTCAACCGCACCAGCAGCCGCTTTATGTACGGCGCCAACGTTAACTCTTCTTACAAATTCAAGGAGAAATACACGGCGCAATTCTACGCGGGCTACTACGCGGGATGGGTACAGCTCCAATCGCGCAACTCGGGCTATTACTATTACTCGGTGGGCCTGAAGCGCACCTTCCTCAACGACAAAGCCGACCTGACGCTAAACGCCAATACGTTCTTTCAGCCCGGCATCAACTTCCGTAATACCACTACCACCGACCGTTTTATTAGCCGCAGCAACTACTTCAGCTACCAGCGTAACGTGCGCCTGTCGTTCAGCTACCGCTTCGGCAAGGTTGATAGCAGCGCCCCCCAGCGCCGGCGCCGCAGCATCCAGAACAACGACAGCAAAGGCAGCAGTGGCGGCCAGCAGGGAGGGTAGTGGTGAGATGGTGAAGTTGTGAAATGGTGAGATAGTGAAGTGGTGAGATGGTGAGTTAAAAAAGTGCTGTCATCC
>NZ_JACSCY010000012.1 GCF_014333615.1 Hymenobacter citatus
CAGACACCGTATCTTACTCACCAACAGCTCCTCCAACCTAACGCCCTAAACTGTCCAGCGTAATCGGACCACCTCATGCTCACGCTAAGCCAAGTGGAAAAGCTGGCGGCCAAAGAAGAAATATCGGAAGCGCTGATTGCCTACCTGAAGCAACTCCGGCTGCGTGGCGTCTCTAGCTCCGATAACAGGCTGGGAAATTTGCGCGCTAAAATTCAGGATATCCTGAGGGCCAGCGGGGTCGCAGAGCTGCCCGTGGTTGTTTTTCCTACCGATGATCTGTTTGGCGTAGCCTTGAATGAGTTTGTGCAGGGGCTGCACGGTAGCGATGCGGATGGATCCTGGTTGCGGCTATTGCAACTGTGCCAGAATGTGAGTGGAGCGCAACCTACGGGCAAGTTTCAGAAAGCAGCGGCAGCGGCTGTAGCCGCGGTGGGGGCAGAAAAAGTGGCGGCTCAGTATGAAGTCTGGCTGAATGGCCTGACGAAACTACCGGTGCAGGAGCTGAACCGTACGCAGCACTATGGTAGCTATACCTACACCCACACCGAATGGCATTTCTTGAGCACTCCAAACCAGGAGGTTGTAAAAGGTTTGCTGTGGACGAGCGGGTTGCTGCCCAGTGCTGCGTTGCCGCACTACATAGCCGAGCTAGCGGCGAAGTGCTACCGCAAAACTCCAGGTAAAGGACCCCTGGCGCCGGGCCTCGGCAATGCGTGCCTGTGGGCACTGGCCCAGCGGGGTCAGGCAGGTGTGACGCACCTCTCGCGCCTGCACAGCATTGTGAAGCAAAGCAACACGAAAAACCTTATTGGGCGCTACCTCGAAACCGCGTCTCTGGCGCTGGGCATGACGCCCGCCGAACTGGAAGATATGGCCGTACCGGACTGTGGCTTAGCCCACGGCCGTGCGCTGCATGAATTGGGCGACTACCGCGCCGTGCTGCAACTGCACACCGGCAAAGTAGAGGTGCAGTGGAGCAAAGGAGATAAAAGCATGAAAGCGGTGCCGGCGGCGCTCAAACGCACCCACGCCGAGGAGTTGCGTGCGCTCAAACTCGTCCAAGCGCAGGCCCAGCATACCTATACCACGCAACGCGACCGGCTCGACCGGAGCTACATCATAGATCGGCGCATCACGTGGCCCCGATTTCAGTGCTACTACCTGGAACATGGGCTGATGGGTGAACTAACCCGGCCGCTTATCTGGCGTTTTCACCGCCCCGATGGCACCCACCACGACGCGCTGTGGCTTGACGATGCCTGGCGCACCGCGCAGAAGGAGACCCTACCCGAACCCAATGAGGCCGACACCGTGCAGCTCTGGCACCCCGTGCTGAGTACCACCGACGAAGTGCTGGCCTGGCGCAATCTGCTTGATAGCATACAGTTGCGCCAGCCATTCAAGCAGGCCTACCGCGAGGTGTATCTGCTTACGCCGCCCGAGGAACGCACGCGCACGTACTCCAATCGCATGGCCGCGCACGTGCTGCGCCAGCACCAGTTCAGCGCTCTGGCGCGTGGCCGTGGCTGGAACTACCGCCTCATGGGCAACTACGATAAAGGCTACGAATCGGACTCGACTACGCTAGAACTACCCACGCACGGCCTGGAAGCGCAGTTTTGGGTGAGTGAAGTTAATGCCGATGGTGCCTGGAATGAAGCTGGTATCTGGAACTACGTGAGCACCGACCAAGTGCGTTTCGTGAACGACCACGGCCCCGTACCGCTGCCGGAAGTACCGCCGCTGGTGTTTTCGGAGGTGATGCGCGATGTGGACCTATTTGTGGGGGTAGCCTCGGTAGGCAACGACCCGCTTTGGCGCGACAATGGCGGCCTAGTGCAGTACCGGGACTACTGGCAAAACTACTCGTTTGGGGAGCTAGGCGAAGTAGCGAAAACCCGCAAGGCGGCCCTGGAGCGACTGGTGCCCCGCATGCAACTCGGAAAGGTGAGCCAGATCAACGGCAATTTTCTGGAAGTGAAAGGCAAGCTGCGTACTTACAAAATTCATTTAGGTAGCGGCAATATCCTGATGACGCCCAACGACCAGTACCTGTGCATTGTGCCCGACCGCTCGACCAAAACAGTCACCGCCACCGGTGTATTCCTACCCTTCGAGGGAGACGCTATCTTGTCAATTATCCTCAGCAAAGCCATGCTGCTCATGACCGATGACCAGATTACCGACCAGACAATTGTGCGGCAGATCCGACACCGGTAAGCAAGTATGCAGCTTATCAAGGGGTTATCCCGTTAGAAAGGTGCGGTTGAGGTTGACCTTTTACCCGGTTTTTTCGTAAATTTGCACCATGCATAGTAACCCGCAAATCGACTACGACGAGGACGTACTACTCCTGGAAGAAACCATCGACGTGCGCGACTTGGTCGTGTACAACGATGATGTGAATACGTTTGAGCACGTTATCAAAACCCTGATCGACGTGTGCCAGCACGAGCCCGAGCAGGCAGAGCAGTGCACGTTGCTCATTCATCACAAAGGCAAGTGCACCGTAAAGCACGGCGCCTATGATGAGCTAACGGGCATGTGCACCGCCATTCACGACCGGGGTATTTCGGCTGACATTCTGTAGCAGCTTTCCTCCCGAAAAATTCTGTCATCCTGAGCCCGGCGAAGGACCTTATCACCCCCTGTTCGTTGTTAAGAAACGGGCCGGCGGAATATGGTATCTTGCCGGCCTCAGGATGACAGTCTATTTTACTCCTTTCCTCTTTTGAATGGAATTTCCCTCCAAGCTGATAGAAAATGCCGTGGGTGAGCTGGCTAAGCTGCCGGGTATTGGTAAGAAAACCGCCCTGCGTTTGGCCCTGCACCTCCTCAAAGCCGAAACCGAAACCACCAGCAACCTAGCGGAAGCGCTGGCCAAAATGCGCTTCGACATCACCTACTGCCAGACCTGCCATAATATTTCCGATACGGAGCAGTGCAGCATCTGCGCCAATAAGCTGCGCGACCACGCCACTATCTGCGTGGTATCCGACATCCGCGACGTGATTGCCATTGAGAATACCGGTCAGTACCAGGGCACCTACCACGTGCTGGGTGGCGTGATTTCGCCCATCGAGGGCATCGGCCCCGGCGACTTGCACATTGATACGCTGCTAGAGCGCGTGACGGCGCCCGGCTCGGAGGTGCAGGAAGTGATTCTGGCCATCAGCCCTACCATGGAGGGCGATACCACGGCCTTCTACCTCTCGCGCAAGCTCCGCGACCAGGAAGGCGTCAATATCAGTACCATTGCCCGCGGCATCCCGGTTGGGGGCGAGTTGGAATACGCCGATGAAATTACGCTGGGCCGCAGCATTGTAGAACGCCAGCGCCAGGCGCGATAAGGTATATTATTGCTTCATAAGTGAAGCCGCCGGAGTTTACTTCCGGCGGCTTTTTTTGTGGTAGAGACATAGAGTCTGTTAATTCGACACGCAACACTCAATATTTCCGGGCTATTTTTGCCAGTATGCTTACGGTAGAAAAAATAGGTGGCACTTCTATGAGTGCTTTTGGGGATGTGCTTGATAACATCATCCTGTATGGCCGCGAGGGTGCGGCGCTTTACAATCGCATCTTCGTTGTGTCGGCCTATGCTGGTGTCACCAACTGGCTGCTGGAGAACAAGAAAACCGGCGCGCCGGGCGTCTACCACCGTTTTGCCAAGCACGAGCAGTTCCGGCAGGCACTGAGTGAGGTGAGCGACCAGCTCCAGGAGCTGAACAAACAGTATGAGCCGCTAGGGCTGGATTTAGCCGTAGCCAACGCGTTCATCGCGCAGCGCATCCAAGATGCCCAAGGCTACCTCGACAACCTAGCCAGCATTCTGGCCTCGGGCTACGTGAGCAGCGAAAACATCTTGCAGGCCGCCCGCGAGATTCTGGCTTCCATCGGGGAGTCGCACTCGGCTTTCAACTCTGTCAATATCCTGCAAAACCGCGGCATCAATGCTACCCTAGTAGATTTGAGCGGTTTCCATGACGCCACGCCCTACACCATCGACCAGCGTATTCAGAAGGCATTTGGCAGCATCGATTTCGCCTCTACCATCTGCATTGCCACCGGCTATACCAAGGGCACAGAGGGCATTATGCGGGAGTTTGATCGGGGCTATTCCGAAGTGACGTTCAGCAAGATAGCCGTAGCTGTGCGGCCGCAGGAGGCCATCATTCACAAAGAGTACCATCTGTGCACCGCCGACCCTGGCGTGGTAGGGTTGGCCAACTGTGCCCCGGTAGGCTTCACCAACTACGATGTGGCCGACCAACTCGCCGACGTAGGCATGGAAGCTATCCACCCAAAAGCATCCAAGCCGCTGGAAATCAACAAGATTAACCTGCGCATCAAAAATACCTTCGAGCCGGAGCACCCCGGCACGCTCATCACCGAAGACTACGTGAGCCCCACCAAGCGCGTGGAGGTAGTCACCGGCACCGACCGTGTGCTGATTGTAGACGTGTACGACCCGCTGATGGTAGGGGGGGTAGGCTTCGACCTGCACATCATGGAAGCCTTTGCCCGGCTGGGCATCAGCTATTCTTTTAAAGCCACCAGCGCCAATAGCATCTCGCTGGTTATCTGGGAGAAAGACTTTAAGCCGCAGCTGGTAGAAGAGCTGCAAGCCAAATTTGAGAAGGTGACCGTGGAAAAGGCCGCCATGGTCTGTATTATTGGCTCCAATATCGATGAGCCGGGGCTACTAGCGCGGGCGGCGGGTGCGCTGGCCGGGGCTGGCATCAACATCAAGAGCGCCGGGTTTGCTTTGCGGAAGGTGAATATTCAGTTTTTGGTAGCTAGAGAAGATTTTAATCCTGCCGTAGTAGCATTGAATGGAGCCTTGTATGCCACGGAAGGATAGCGGCTATGCTATCATAGGATTATGCAAGGGTAGGGTAGGGCTTTTTAGGTAGTTCACCGTAATTTGTTCACCTTGCACTCCGCCCTACCTACCCGCCGCGTGAAGCTCTCCGTTATCATTGTCAGCTACAATGTTTGCCACTTTCTGGAGCAGGCCCTGCTGTCGGTGCGCAAGGCAGCGGCTTGTCTGAACGAACCCGTGGAGGTATTTGTGGTGGACAACCACTCGGCCGACGGCTCGGTAGCGATGGTGCGGGCGCGCTTCCCGGAGGTAGTGCTTATTGAAAACAAAACCAATCCCGGTTTCAGCACCGCCAACAACCAAGCCCTGCGCCGCGCCCGCGGCCAGTACGTGCTGCTGCTCAACCCCGATACGGTAGTGGAGGAAGATACCTTCCGGCAGTGCTGCCAGTTTATGGACGAGCATCCCGAGGGTGGCGGCATGGGCGTGCACATGCTGGATGGCCAGGGCCGGTTTTTGCCCGAGAGCAAGCGCGGGTTGCCCACGCCCTGGGTTGCCTTCTACAAAATATTCGGTCTGGCGTGGCTCCTACCCAAGTCGCGCACCTTTGGCCGCTACCACCTGGGCTACCTCAATAAGGACCAAACCCACGAAATAGACGTGCTCAGCGGCGCGTTCATGCTGATGCGCCGGCAAGCGCTAGATGAGGTAGGGCTGCTTGATGAGGACTATTTCATGTACGGGGAAGACATCGACCTCTCGTACCGGCTCACGCAGGGTGGCTGGAAGAACTACTACTATCCCGGCACCCGCATCATTCATTACAAAGGCGAAAGCACCCGGCGCACGAGCATCAACTATGTGTTCGTGTTTTACCAGGCCATGGTCATTTTTGCGGACAAGCACTTTGCGCCGGGCAAGGCTAGTGTGTTTAGCCTATTGCTGAATCTAGCTATTTGGTTGCGTGCTGGTGCCGCCGTGGCCCACCGCATAGTGGCCGGCTGTACCCCTGTGCTGCTGGATGCTGTGGGGGTAGGGGCCGGCCTACTAACCATGCGCGCTTACTGGCCCGATGCAGCCATAGCAAATCCGGCGGCCGTGCCGGCGTGGGTGGCTACCTGGCTGACGGCCGCCTACCTCAGTGGTACCTACGACCAGCCCCCACGCCTCTGGCCCATCGTGCGGGGTATCCTGCTGGGCACGGTGGCGCTGTTGGCCGTCGATGGCTTTGCGAAGGCCGGCTACGCGGCGAAAGCCCTGCTGCTGGGCGGCAGTTGGGCGGCAGCCATGATGGCGGGTTGGCGGATGGCGGTGCATGCCGTACGCCACGGCAGTGTGCACCTGCACCAGTTCCGTGCCCGGCGCGTGGCCATTGTGGGGTCAGAGAGTGAAAGCAACCGGGTACGCAAGTTGCTGCGGCAATCTGGTGCGCCCGTGTGCGTAGTAGGGCACGTAAGCCCGCGCCCTACCCAAGGCCATCAGGAGCAACTAGGCACCGTGAGCGAGCTGCCAGCCATCCTGCGCCGCCATCGGGTAGACGAACTGGTATTCTGCGGTCAGGATCTGACGTCGCAGCAAATTATGACCCTGATGATGCAACTGCCCCAGCGGCTGGAAGTTGCGTATCGCATACTGGCCCATGGAAGCGAGTACATCGTGGGTAGCTCCAGCCGCGTATCGCCCGGCGACTACTACGCGCCGGAACAGGCGGCCTCTACTTACACACCCGCTCCGGATATGAGCGTGCTGGTGCGCTGCTTCCGGTGGCTGGGCTGGGTGCCCGAGGCCAATAATGCGCCGCGCGACTGAGTAGTAGGCAGCGTAAAAAGAGCAGGTAAAGCGGCGCGGCTTCAACTCAAATCCGTACATTGGCCGAACTTCTGACCTGTTTCATCCTTTTCGCATGTCCAGCTCCGCTACCTCCGTTGCCTCCGTGTTGTCCGACCGCATCAACGCTTTGCAGGAATCCCAAACGATTGCCATGGCCAAAAAAGGCCGCGAACTGGCCGCCCAAGGCGTCGACGTTATTAGCCTGAGCTTTGGTGAACCGGATTTCCAAACGCCGCAGTACATCAAGGACGCCGCCAAAACGGCCATCGACGAGGGCTACACGTTCTACACGCCCGTGCCCGGCTACCTGGACTTGCGCCAGGCAATTTCCGCCAAGTTCAAGCGCGACAACAACCTCGACTACCAGCCCGATCAGATTGTGGTGAGCACCGGTGCCAAGCAGTCGCTGGCCAACGTGGTGCTGAGCGTGATAAACCCCGGCGACGAGGTAATCGTGTTTGCACCCTACTGGGTGAGCTACGAGGAAATGGTGAAGCTGGCCGAGGGCGTACCCGTACCGCTGATGGGCACCATCGAAAACGACTATAAAGTGACGGCCCAGGAGCTGGAAGCCGCCATTACGCCCCGTACCAAGCTCATCATGTATTCCTCACCCTGCAACCCCACGGGCGCCGTATTCTCGCGGGAGGAGCTAGCGGCTATTGCCGAGGTAGTGGCCCGCCACCCCCAAGTGCTGGTGATGGCCGATGAGATTTATGAGTACATCAACTTTGTGGGCGAGCACGTGAGCATCGCACAGTTTGAGGAGATAAAAGACAGGGTGATTACCGTGAATGGCTTCTCAAAAGGGTACGCCATGACGGGCTGGCGCGTGGGCTACCTGGCGGCCAGCAAGGAAATTGCCTCGGCCTGCGACAAGCTCCAGAGCCAAATCACGTCTGGCACCTGCTCTATTGCCCAGCGCGCCGGTCTGGCCGCGTTGCAAGGTGGCCGTGCCTCGGCCGATGAAATGGTAGCCGCCTACCGTCGCCGCCGCGACCTGGTGCTGGACCTGGTGCAGGACATCCCCGGTTTTCGCACGCCGGTGCCCGAGGGCGCCTTCTACATCTTCCCCGATGTGAGCGGCTGCTTTGGCAAGACTACACCCGAAGGCAAAGTGCTGGAAACGTCGGCCGATGTGGCGTTCTACCTGCTCAGCGACGCGCACGTGGTAGCTGTAAGTGGCGATGCTTTCGGAGCGCCCAACTGCATCCGCTTCAGCACCGCAGCTGCCGATGAGAAGCTGCAAGAAGCTTTCAACCGTATTAAGACTAGCATTGAGAAGCTGGGATAATAGTGAGGTTGTGAGTTTGTGAGGTGGTGAGTTAGAAAAGAAGGGTGTCATCCTGAGCGCAGCGAAGGACCTTATCACGTTGGGACGAGTCGTTGAGACGTCTGTCGTTCACGCGTGATAAGGTCCTTCGCTGCGCTCAGGATGACACCCTTCTTCACAACTTCACAAACTCACAATTTCACCACTTCCCTACCTTTGCGGCCTTACTAGTCTTTGCGTAATGCCTCAGCTTGCTACACCCGCCACACTGCCCGATCTGTTTTCTGCGTTCAACCAACTCACGGTGCTGATTGTGGGCGATGTGATGGTGGATGCCTATGTGTGGGGGAAGGCCAGCCGCCTGTCGCCGGAAGCACCGGTGCCAGTGGTGAATGTGGTGCGTACCGAGCAGCGCCTGGGTGGTGCCGCCAACGTGGCCCTGAACGTGCAGGCCCTGGGCGCTACCCCGCTGCTATGTGCTGTGGTAGGTGAGGACCAAGGGGGCGACCAGCTGCTCACATTGTTGCAGGAGCGCAAACTATCGGCCGAAGGTATTGTGCGCAGTGCCCACCGCCCTACCACCGTGAAGCAGCGTGTGCTGGCCGGCGGGCAGCAGCTGCTCCGCCTCGATGCAGAGGTAGAGCACGACCTCAACGAAGTAGAAAATACCAGCCTGCATGCCCGCTACGAACAGCTGCTGGCCCGCGCCGATGTGGTCGTATTTGAGGATTACGACAAAGGCGTGCTGAATGCAGCAACCATTCAGCGTTTCATCCAACTGGCGCGTGCGCGGCAAGTGCCTACGGTAGTCGACCCGAAGAAGAAAAACTTTCTGGCCTACCAGCACTGCACGCTGTTCAAGCCTAATCTAAAAGAGTTGCGCGAAGGCCTGAAGCTGGAATTTGGTGATACCGATGCTGACCGACCATACTTTGAAGCGGCTGTAGCTCGGCTGCGGCAGGAGCTACAACCCGATAACGTGCTTGTGACACTCTCGGAGCGCGGGGTATTTATTGAAGATGCACAGCAGCAGCAAACATACATTCCGGCCCATATACGCGCCATTTCCGACGTTTCCGGGGCCGGCGATACGGTTATTAGCATTGCAGCTTTGTGCGTGGCGTTGGGGGTAGGGGCTCCGGCCACCGCCGCCCTGGCCAACTTGGGTGGCGGACTGGTGTGTGAGCAGGTAGGTGTAGTACCCATTGCCAAGCAGCAACTGCTGACGGAAGCACAAACCGTAGGTCTGGACCTGGGTTAAACTGAGCGAAGCCGCCGCTGCACAGAGTGACCGATGCGTATACATCGAGATGTCTCACGCGAACTTAATTGTCACGGTATACCCTACTATTTCGAGGGGCATCAATCTAACCGCTTTGTAATTACGTACATAAATTAGTTATAATCCATTAAAAAATTGGATTTAATTTATGGTGCGTAATCACTAATGCGATTTCTTATGGTTGATGGACAAAATTTTTCGGATGAAATCAGACATTTCCTTGGAAGCCATGAGGTGCTGCTCAATACAACTACTAGCTCAACAGGTACTAAAGCAGCAATTACTCGAATTACCGAGCTAATAGTAGCCAAGCTGACCGAAGTAGCTCGGCAGGTAGGTGGACAAGAAATAATCTGGAAGGCAATCCGCCAAACGCCTGCTTCCCAAGTGCTTAAGCAGCCATCTGCTTTGCATGAACCGGCGACTATTCAACAAGGCAACGAGTTAATGAAATCGTTGTTAGAGGACCGCTACCACGGCACGATGCACAGTATCGCGACTGATACGGGTGCCGATGCCGGTGAGGTAAGCCAGTTGGTTGGGCAAGCAACTCTTGTGGCAACTGCGCTTCTGGGCCAAAAAGCTGCTGCTAACCAATGGGATGCTGAAGCGCTCAGTCAATGGTTGCAAGGGCAGGGTAACGGGCAGGTGCAAGCCCAGCGTGTGCGCCCGGCTTTGCCACCGTTACCCGCCTTCACTGCCGTGCCCCGCGAGCCGGTTGCTGCCCGTGGTGGCGGTAACGGCCGCTGGGGATGGATTGCATTGATGGTCGCCATTGCCATTGCGAGCTTCGTGCTGGGCCGCCAAACGGCGCCTACTATTAACTACCAACTGCCCGACAATGCCTTGGCCAGTAATGCACTATCGGCTCGGGACCGGTTTTCCCTACCCACTGCCGCCTCCGATAACCGCACCACCTGGGACGCCGCCAACCCCATCAACGTGGTGACCAACGAAAACTTCCAGGCCGCTGGGGGCTACCCCACGGTCATCGCCACCAATACTACCCCTAACAGTGGCGGCGGCTACGTGTACGGCAACGCTGGGGTGCCGGTGGTGCTGAAACTGAGCGGCGGCTTGCAGCAGATTATCGGCTCCAATTCCACCGAAAGTCGCCTATACCAATTTCTGGCCGACCCCATGATGGATGTGGACACGCTGAACCCGTTGAAAGGCTGGATTGGCTTCGACCGCATCTATTTTGAGTCCAGCAAGGCCACGCTCACCAACGAGTCGATGTGGCAGCTTTCCAACGTAGCCAGCATCCTGAAGACCTTTCCCAAGGCCGAAGTGCGGATTGGCGGTTACACTGATAGCTCAGGCGACCCACTGCTCAACCTGCGCCTGAGCCGCGACCGGGCGCAAGCCGCCCGCACTACCCTCATCAGCATGGGCGTCGACCCAAACAACGTGGAAGCCATCGGCTACGGCGCCCTGGACAACATTGCCAGCAACGACACGCCCGATGGCCGCTCACTCAACCGCCGGGTAAGCATTCGAGTGTTGGAGAAATAAGATGATACTATGTAATGCAAAGGCCCGCCGGAACATGCTTCCGGCGGGCCTTTGGCCTAGGCAGGGTAGGGGATTATGCCCTTAGGGTAGTGCTAAATTCCTTCACGGTTTCGATGAATACGCGCACGTTGTCGGGGTTGGTGTCGGGATAGACGCCGTGGCCCAGGTTGGCAATGTGGCGGTGGGGGCCAAAGCGGCGCAACATCTCGATGGTAGCCTCGCGCACTTGCGCCGGCGAGCCGTAGAGGGCGCAGGGGTCGAGGTTGCCTTGTAGGGTTTTGTCGCCTACGAGTGGGCGCACGGTGCGCGGGTCCTCATTCCAGTCGAGGCCAATGGTGCGGCAGGGTAGCTCGGCAAAATCGGCGGTAGCGAAGTAGGCGCCCTTGGCGAATACCGTTACGGGTACATCGGGAATAGCCTGGCAGATTTCGCGGATGTAGCGCGTGCTGAACTCGCGGTAATGGTCGGGCGGCAGGATGCCGGCCCACGAGTCGAACACCTGAATCAGGTTGGCGCCGGCTGCCACCTGGGCTTGCAGGTAGGCAATGGTCGTAGCCGTGATTTTGCGCAGCAACTCATGCGCCAGCTCGGGGTCGGCATAAAGCAGGCGCCGGGCTTTGGAGAAGGTTTTAGAGCCGTGTCCCTCCACCATATACGCCAAGATAGTCCAGGGCGCGCCGGCAAAACCGATCAGCGGTACGCGGCCATTCAGCGCTGTTTTGGTGACGCGAATGGCCTCCAGCACGTAGCCCAGGTGCTCCTCGGGGTCGGCCACGCGCAAGCGGGCCACATCTTGCGCCGACTTCACTGTATCGGGGAATAGTGGCCCGCGGGCCTCTACCATCTCATAGGGTAGGCCCATGGCCTCGGGCACCACCAGAATATCAGAGAAAATAATAGCCGCATCTACGTCCAGCGCATCTACGGGCTGAATGGTGACTTCGGCCGCCAGCTCGGGGGTTTCTACCAGCTCTTTGAAGCCGCTGAGGCGGCCCCGCAACTCGCGGTATTGGGGGAGAATACGGCCCGCCTGGCGCATCAGCCACACAGGAGTACGTTCGGTTTCTTCGCCGCGGGCGGCACGCAACAGCAAATCATTCTTGAGCATGCCGCAAAGGTAGAGGGGAAATGGTGAAATTGTGAGGTTGTGAAATAGTGAGTTTGTGAAAACGCGCCTGTCATCCTGAGCGCAGCGAAGGACCTTATGCCCACAGAACGATTGATGTACCAACGACCCGTTCACACGTGAGAAGGTCCTTCGCGCTGCTCAGGATGACAGGCGCGTTTTCACAAACTCATTCACCTATGCACCCATTTACCCCTTCATAAACAACGCCCGAATAGCCGTGGCAATAAAGCTGACGCCAATGCTGAGCGTGAGAAAGCCCATTACGCGGGCCATAGCCGTCATGCCGGCGCGGCCCATTACGCGGGTGAGGCGCAGGCTGCTCACCAGAATCAGGAAGCTGGCACAGGCTACCAGCACGAAGCCTACCAGGGTAAGCGCAACGCCAGAATACGACAAGCGGCTGGTAAACAGGCCGATGCACACGGCAATAGAGCCCGGTCCCGAGAGCATGGGCATAGCCAGCGGCGTAAAGGAAATATCGTCTTTCTGCTTGCTGTCTTCCACCGTGGCGTCCGATACCTTCGATTTGTTGGCGCCGGGTGTGAGTAGGTCGAAGGCTGAGCGCATCAGCAGAATGCCACCCGCGATGCGCAAATGGTAGATATTGATACCGAAGAAATTGAGCACATACTGACCGGCAAAAAACGACACCGCCATGATGCACACCATGTATATACACGCCCGCAACGCCGTGCGGCTGCGCTCGGGGGCCGTATCGTTTTCGGTCAGAGTCAGGAAAACCGGCATGGCCCCAAACGGATTCACCACGGAAAACAAGGTGGTGAACGTGGCAATCAGAATATTTATGTCCATAGGCGGTGAGGGAGAAGCCCCGCGGGCAAAGGTACATGCTACCGGGACGGCGCAAAAATGCAAAATCGTATGTTTGTCGGGCTACCCTTGCTGTTGAGGCTGAACGAAACCGGCTGGCAGCCGTAGCTATTGGCATCTCCCTCCCTCAACGTTGTACAATTGCTCGACTTCGACGCCCCTTGGTGGTTACTGGCAGGCCAGCTGCTGACGCTTTTGTTGGCCGCTTTCACTCTTATTGCCACAGCGGTGCCCATCCTGCGGGCGCAGGACTGGTGGATTCGGATTTTTGATTTTCCGCGTCTGCAAATTGTGGTAGGTGCCTTGCTGGCGGCGGCCGGCCTACTGTTGCTGCCCGATTTACGCTGGCGTCTTGCCTTGGGGGTAGCGCTGGGCATGTGCATTGTGTATCAGCTGGTGCGCATCTTGCCCTATACGCCCCTGCGGCCCAAGCAAGTGGCAGATAGCGACCCGGAAGGACTCGCCAACAAAGACCGCCAGATTACGGTGATGGTGACCAACGTGCTGATGACCAACCGCAATGCCGAAGCTTGCCTGCGGGCTATCCGCGACTGTGGGCCCGATGTGCTACTGGCCGTCGAAACGGACCAATGGTGGCTGGACCAGCTGCGCGTGCTGGAAAAAGACTACCCTTACACGGCATACGAGCCCCTACCCAATACGTACGGCCTGCTACTTTTTTCGCGGCTGGAGCTGCGCGATGCCCACATTCGCTATCTTGTGGATGATGAGGTGCCCTCGTTTCATGCGCAGGTGATGCTGAAATCGGGTGAGGAAGTGTGCTTGCACTGCCTGCACCCCAAGCCACCAGCGCCCGCCGAGGCCGAAACCAGCACCCGCCGCGACGCAGAGCTGCTGCTAATTGGACGCGAGATAGAGAATAAGGACCAGCCAACGATTGTGGCCGGCGACCTGAACGACGTAGCGTGGTCGCACACTTCCGAGCTGTTTCGCCGTATCAGCGGCCTGCTCGACCCGCGTATTGGCCGGGGGCTGATGCCTACCTTCCACGCCGACTATTCTCTGCTGCGCTGGCCGCTGGACCATATCTTCCACTCGCCCCACTTCAAAGTGGTGCAGATGCACCGGCTGGAATACATTGGTTCCGACCACTTCCCGATCTGCATCACCCTTAGCTACGAGCCCGAGGATGAAGCCGAACAGGAAGCTGAAGCCGCCAAGCCCGACGCCGAAGACCACGAGGAGGCCGAAGAAAAAATTGCCGCTGGCTTTGCTGAGGAGGCTGAAGAGGAGCGCGAAGAAGCGCAGGAAAAGCAAGCGTGAGGTAGTAATAAACCCCTCTGTCATCCTGAGCGCAGCGAAGGACCTTCTCACACTAGAACAGCGGACGCAACAACGACTCGTCCACGCGTGAGAAGGTCCTTCGCTGTGCTCAGGATGACAGAGGATTTCTGCCAAATCCTTCACCACTCAATACCCTTCTTCAAACAGAAAAGCCATTTGCTGTTGATTGATGCTGGCCGGCACGTACCGCATAACGGTATTGCGCAAGCGAACGAGGGTAGGGTTTTCCAGCTGCGCTACCCTGCCTAAGTGCCACGACAGCTGTACGATGCGGGTGGTGCGGGCGTGGCGCCGGGCCTCAAACGTTTGGAATGCTTCGCGTATATCGGCTTGGTTGGCCAGGCAATTGGCCAGGATGGCGGCGTCCTCCACGGCTTGGCCGGCGCCCTGGCCCAGGTTGGGGGTAGTGGCGTGGGCCGCGTCGCCAAGCAGCAGCACCGGGCCGTGGGCAAAATGCGGAATGGGCTTCAGGTCGATGATGTCGTTCCAGAGCAACTGGTCGTCGCGGGTGAGGGCCAGGAGCTGCGGCACGGGCGCGTGAAAATCGGCGAAATGCCGCCGCAAATCGGCCACCCGAAAATGCTGAAAATGCGGATTGCGCGGCTGCGCGCTGTTGATGCACGCAAACCAGTACGTTTGCCCGTGGGCCAGCGGCACGTAGCCAAAGCGGCCAGTGCGCCCCCAGGTTTCGTAGGCGTGGCCGGTGGGTAGGCCAAGGGTCGACGCATCGACCACAGCCCGCCAGCAAGTGTAGCCTGCGTAGCGCGGCTCGGTGCCCGGCAGTATTTGCCGCCGCACCCTGGATCGTATACCGTCGGCGCCCAGCAGGGCGTGACCCACAGCCTCGCTGCCATTGGCAAAATGGGCGCGCACCTCGCCGGTAGCCAGCACCTCAAACCGCTCGAAGGGGCAGGCCAGCGTGAGGCAGTGGCTGGGCAGTTGGCGCAGCAACGCCTGCTGCAGGGCCGCCCGGTGAATGCCCAGGTTCTCGAAGCCCAGCCGGTGGCTGAACGGGCGCGTATCGGTGTGGTTGAGCTGCCTACCCTGCTGGTCTACCAGGTGCAGCTCGGTGATGGGGCTACCGGCGGCGCGCACCGCTTCGTGCAGGCCCAGGTCGTGGAGGGCACGCATGGCATTCAGGCCCAACACCACGCCCGCGCCTACCTCGCGCAACATAGGCGCTGCCTCGTATACCTGTACCGTATGGCCCTGCCGCCGTAGGGCTATGGCGGCAGTTAATCCTCCAATACCCGCTCCAATGATAAGAAAATGCATACGGCAGTATAGCGTTTCTACAATGAACGGGGTATGAACAAGCAGGTTGAGGCTGGAAGGAAGAGTAGGGAAATAAGTAAGCCCGTCATGCTGCGCTTGCCGAAGCATCCCGCGTGCTGACGACAGATAGTATCTACCATCAGCACGCGAGATGCTTCGACAAGCGCAGCATGACGGGCTTATTTCTACTAAGAAAGCTACCCTACACCTTCACGTTTTCCATGCCGTATTGCTTCAGCACGTCTTCGGGCACGCCGGTCCAGCGGTTGGGCGTGTTGCCGGCGTAGCCGATGTCCTCAATGCCTATCTTGCTGGTAAAGAAGCCTGTAGCCGTGAGGTCGCGCATGCGGTTGAAGAACGCGACGCCGGATGCCATTTCTGGCTTGGCTTTCTGGGGGTAGGCAATGGCCGTTACCATCTCCAGCTGCTGCTGCTGGCTGCAATCCACAAAGGGCTTGCCGTAGCGGGTGTTGCATTGGATATCCAACCAGCGCAGCCCGCCGCGCATGGGCACCTGGTGGCTGGGAATGTCCTTCACAATGAACTCAATGAAGGCCGGCACGCCCGCATCGGAAGCACTACCCGACTTCTCATCTTTTGGAATGATAATGTCGCCCAGCACCGTGATGGTGGCCATTTCGTGCTTGGTGAAGAAGGTCTCTTCGTGCAGTTTTTTATCGCGCTCTATTTCAAAGGCTTCCCGGCCGGCAGTTTCCTCGGGGGTAGCCTGTTTGGCGGTCGGAACCTGCTTATTCTCCGTGTCGCTTTTGCAGCTATCCAGCAGCAGCCCGGTAGAAAGGGCCGTGAGGCCGATAGCTTTTAACGAATCCCGTCTTTTCATCTGAATCTGACTAAAAAATGAGGCTGGTTACACGTTTTGTTTCTTGCGCTGGTCCAGGATGTACTCGCTCGTGCGCATCGACAGAGCCAGAATCGTCCAGGTAGCGTTTTTGTCGCCTTGCTGCACAAACGGCGCGGCATCTACCACAAACAGGTTTTTGCAGTCGTGCGCCTGAGACCATTTGTTGAGAGCCGATTTCTTGGGGTCGTCGCCCATGCGCACGGTGCCTACCTCGTGAATAATGCGGCCGGGTGCTTCCAGCCCGTAGTTGGTTTCGGGACCGGGGATTTTGGAGGTGATAACGGCGCCCATGCCGTGCATAATTTCCTGGAAGGTTTCCTGCATGTGCCGGGCCTGCTGCACCTCAGCATCGGTCCACTTGTAGTGGAATTTCAGGACCGGAATGCCGTACTTATCCACCACGTCCTTGTCGATTTCGCAGTAGTTATCGATGCGGGCAATGGCGGTGCCGCGTCCGGCCATACCTACCTGCGTGCCGTAGAAGCGGCGGTAATCATCCTTCAGCGAGGCGCCAAAGCCACCGGCTTCTTTCTTGTTGCCGTCGCGGTCGGGCACCAGGCCGTTCAGCTTGTGCATGCCCATCCCAAAGCCGTAGGAAGGCATGTGCATGCCGCCGCCGTACTCGATGTGGTAGCCGCGGGGGAAGTTCAGCTTTTTGTTGTCGAGCCACCAAGGGGTGTAGATGTGCACGCTGCCCACACCGTCCTCGTTGTAGCGCTTGCGGTCCATCAACTGGGGTAGGAAACCGCCCAGGCTGGCACCAGTGGAGTCGTGAATGTACTTGCCCACCACACCGCTGCTGTTGGCGAGACCGTTGGGGTGGCGCGTCGACACGGAGTTGAGTAGCAAGCGGGCCGATTCGCCGGCGCTGGCACCCAGAATCACCGTCTTGCCCAGCACCTGGTATTCCTGCAACGTTTCCTTGTCTACGTACGACACGCCCGTAGCCAGGCCGTCGGCGTCGGTCAGCACCTCGCGCACCATGGCGTTGGTGATGAGCTTCATGTTGCCGGTTTTCAGGGCCGGAATCACCAGGCACGACGACGCGGAGAAGTCGCCGTACACCTTGCAGCTACGGCCGCACTGCCCGCAGAAAAAGCAGGCGCCCCGGTCTTTGTTGTCGGGTAGGGCTTCGGTGAGCACTGAGCCCCGGCCGGGAATTACCTTCACGCCGGCCTTCTCGGCGCCCTTCTTAATGAACAGCTCGTTGAGACGGGGCTTGGGTGGGGGTAGGAAAATGCCATCGGGCTCGTTTTCCAGGTTTTCCACGGTGCCGTAGATACCAATGAGGCGGTCCAGCTTGTCGTAGTAGGGCTTCACCTCGTCGTAGGTGATGGGCCAGTCATCGGTGAGGCCGTCAATGTGGTGGCTCTTGAAATCGTTGGGGCCCATGCGCAGTGAGATGCGGCCCCAGTGGTTGGTGCGCCCGCCCATCATGCGTGCCCGGAACCAGTCGAATTGCGTACCGTCTTTGGTGGTATACGGTTCGCCATCCAGCTCCCAGCCGCCATAGGCTGCGTCAAAGTCGCCAAAGGGGCGCACCGTAGAGGCCCCGCGCCGCGGCGACTCGTACGAGAACTTCAGCTGCTGCGCGTCTTTGGCCGGATCGAAGTAGGCACCGGCTTCCAGCATCAAGACCTTCAGACCGGCATGAGCCAGCACGTAGCCCGCCATGCCGCCCCCGGCCCCCGAACCCACGATAACGGCATCGTATACCGTCCCCGATTTCTTAATTTCAAAAGTGCTCATATTCTATATTGAGTTGCCAATTGCGAGTTGAGTTGCGCGTTGTGAGACCGTCATTTCGACCAGCGGGAGAAATGAGGGTCTTATAATTCTGTAATGGTGATGTTGCGGAAGGCTACTTCGTGGCCGTGGTCTTGCAGGGCAATATGGCCCTTGGGGTAGGCGGCAAAGTCTTTCCAGGTTTTAAACTTGCTGTTGTTGATCAGCTCGTTCCACTCTGGGCTACCCATCTGCGTTTCCACGATCTTGGTGCCGTTCAGCCAGAACGTGAGGTGGCCGTTTTGCTTGCGCAGCTTCACCTTATTCCACTCGCCGGCGGGTTTCGCCACGTCTTTGGCCGGGGCTTTCATATCATATAAGGAGCCGGCCAAGTGGTTTGCTTTTTTGTTGTCTGATGCCTTGATGTTGTCCAACACTTGCATCTCGATACCGGTTTGGTAGGTGGCATGAAACTTTGGATCTTCCTGCACGCCGAAGATGATGCCGCTGTTGCCGGCTTCCGTAATATTCCAGTCCAGGGCCAGCTCGAAGTTTTCGTACTCTTTATCCGTCACCAAGTCGCCCTGGCCTTCGGCTTTCGGGTCCAGTTGTAGGGTGCCGTTCACGGCCTTCCACGCGGGCGTGGCGTCGGGTTTCAGGTAGAGGTGCCAGCCATTGGTGGTTTTGCCATCAAACAATACCTGGGGCTTTTTGCTGGCCGACTGCTTGTTGGCCGGCGCGAGCGGGCTACAGGCTATCAGCGCTGCAATACTGACAACGAGAAGTTTCATGTAGTGTGGTTTATGGGTAGGGTAGGAAAGACCGTAAAGGCTGACTGCACGAACAAGAGGAAGCGGAAAACAAAGTCAATAGCCAACAGCAATACACTGTTGCCAGCTGCCAATTGACTCAACATACAGGGTATTAGTTGCTTTTCCTAGCACCGCTATGAGGGTATTGTTCTACTTATTTTAAAGATGGACTTCAATTACAGGCAGAAATGCTAAAACGATTTTGCAAGGTAAGATAAGATAAATGCCTGAACAATGGGATGAAACAGCGAGCCGACGTATCCCGTAGGTTCAACTATACCGAATGCCAACCGCTCCGTGGCTGCACAGGCCACTTGGCCCTAATCAACAGCAGCATGGCTCAGACAGAAAAAGGACAGAAATTTATCCGGGTGCCGGCCTACACGCGCACCTACCACGGCAAGACCGTCACCGTACCCGCCCACGTACGCAGCACCCCTACCCATTGCCCCGATGCCGAGAAGGCAGAGGTAGAAGAGGAAAAGGAGTGATAGAATAGGTTATCATCCTGAGCGCAACGCATTGGAGCGAAGGACCTTATCATGTAGGAACGATTAGCACAACAACAACTCGTTCTATTATAATGGGGTCCTTCGCTCCACTGCGTTGCGTTCAGGATGACAAGAGGCGTAGAATAGCAGGAGAAAAAATAACGCAAAAAGGCCCGGAAGAATTTCTTCCGGGCCTTTTTAGTTAGCGTGTGTCAGCAATTACTTGCTGCCGTCCACTTCTTCGTAGTCTACGTCGGTTACGTTGTCGGCGCCCTGGGGCTGGCCTTGCTGGCCGTTGCCACCGGGCTGTCCGCCGAAGCCTTCTGCGCCGGGCTGGCCTTGTGGGCCGCCCTGGGCGTACATCTCCTGCGAGGCATTCTGCCAGGCGGCGTTGATGGCTTCCATAGCCGAGTCAATCTGTGCGAGGTCTTTGCTCTCGTGCGCCTTCTTGAGGTCGGCGAGGGCATTCTCAACGGCCGTTTTGTTACCGCCGCTCAGCTTATCGCCGTACTCTTTCAGCTGCTTTTCCGTCTGGAAAATCATCGAGTCAGCCTCGTTCACTTTCTTGATCCGGTCAGCCTCGGCGCGGTCGTTGGCCTCGTTGGCCTTGGCCTCGTTCTTCATCCGCTCAATGTCAGCGTCCGACAGGCCCGACGAAGCTTCGATACGAATCTTCTGCTCCTTACCGGTGCCTTTGTCCTTAGCCGATACGTTCAGAATACCGTTGGCGTCGATGTCGAAGGTTACTTCGATTTGCGGTACGCCGCGGGGTGCTGGCGGAATGTCGGCCAGGTGGAACTTACCAATGGTGCGGTTCTGCGAAGCCATCGGGCGCTCACCCTGCAACACGTGGATTTCCACGGAAGGCTGGTTGTCCGAAGCCGTGGAGAACGTCTCCGACTTCTTGGTAGGAATCGTGGTGTTCGACTCGATGAGCTTGGTCATCACGCCGCCCATCGTTTCAATACCCAGCGAAAGCGGGGTTACGTCGAGCAGCAGCACGTCTTTCACGTCGCCGGTCAGTACACCACCCTGGATGGCAGCGCCAATGGCCACTACCTCGTCGGGGTTCACACCTTTGTTAGGCTTCTTGCCGAAGAACTTCTCTACTTCTTCCTGAATGCGCGGAATGCGGGTAGAGCCACCCACGAGAATTACCTCGTCGATATCAGAAGCCGACAGGCCAGCGTCTTGCAGCGCTTTTTTGCAAGGCTCCATCGAACGACGCACGAGGTCGTCGGAGAGTTGCTCGAACTTGGCGCGGCTCAGCTTCACTACCAAGTGCTTAGGACCGGTAGCCGTAGCCGTGATGTAGGGCAGGTTGATTTCCGTCTCATTCGACGATGACAGCTCAATCTTGGCTTTCTCGGCGGCTTCTTTCAAACGCTGAAGAGCCAAGGGGTCGTTGCGCAAGTCGAGGTTATCGTTTTCAGCTTTGAACTGGTCGGCCAGGAAGTTGATGATAACCTGGTCGAAGTCGTCACCGCCAAGGTGCGTGTCACCGTTCGTGCTCAGTACCTCGAATACGCCGTCGCCCAGCTCCAGAATCGAGATGTCGAAGGTACCACCACCCAGGTCGTACACGGCAATCTTCTCGTCTTTGTGCTGTTTGTCGAGGCCATAGGCCAGGGCCGCGGCGGTCGGCTCGTTGATGATGCGCTTCACGTCGAGGCCCGCAATAGCACCGGCTTCTTTGGTAGCCTGGCGCTGGGCATCATTAAAGTAAGCCGGAACCGTGATAACGGCTTCCGTTACCGTGGTGCCGAGGTAGTCTTCGGCGGTCTGCTTCATCTTTTGCAGTACCATGGCCGAAATTTCCTGCGGCGTATACGTACGGTCACCGATTTTCACGGCTACCGTGTTGTTCGAGCCGCCTTGCACGTCGTAGGCTACGTGGTCGGTTTCACCGCGTACTTCGGAGAAGCTGCGGCCCATGAAACGCTTGATCGAAGCGATGGTGTTGGTGGGGTTGGTAATGGCTTGGCGCTTGGCGGGGTCACCTACTTTGCGCTCACCTTTACCGTTATCAAGGAACGCCACAATCGACGGCGTCGTGCGGCGGCCTTCGCTGTTCGGAATTACGACCGGCTCGTTGCCTTCCATTACGGCGACGCAGGAGTTGGTCGTACCGAGGTCAATACCGATTATCTTTCCCATGTTGGAGGGTTATAGTGTGTAGTTGAAGTGTCTTGGAATGTTGTGCAACTCAGGCACGCAAGGGTAGATACAAGCAGCGTACCAGCCCTTTTTTTGTGACAGATTGTCATTTTTCAATATTCCGTGCCGCCGATATCCGACGGACTGACTTTTACGAAAATCCCGGGGTAGGGATTACGTGACAGGTAGGCAGCCATGGTGAGTGGTGAAATTGTGAAATGGTGAGTTATTCAAAATTCGCTGTTCACCATTTAGCTAAAATTGCCGGATAGCCGCGTAGCGGCGAAAGGTTTGTAGCAGATGCCGGCACAAGGAGTGTGCGCCGCGTAGCGGTGCAAGGGGCAGATGGATTCCTTGCACCGCTACGCAGCGCGTCGTGCCAGAAACGCTTTTGTTCTACAAACCTCTCGCCGCTACGCAGTTATTCGGCAACTCGGGTAACTCTTGCCTACTTTGACAACGAAAAGGGTGCATCCTCCGGAGCTATGCCTCTGGTCAGGGCGGGGGTAGGGGCCATTTGGAGCGTGAGCTTGCCGCCTTTATTCAGGTCGCCATACGTGAGCCAGTGATGGGTGTAGGGCTGATCATTTAAAGTAGCCGACTGAATGTAGACGTTAGCCGGCGCGTTGCCCTGCGCGTCGATAACAAACTGCCGGCCATTTTCCAGCGTGAGGGTGGCCTTGGGGAAAGCCGGGCTGCCGATTACGTATTGGTCGGTGCCGGGGCAGACGCTGTACAGGCCCAGGGCGCTGAGCACGTACCAGGAGGAGGTCTGGCCCTGGTCTTCGTCGCCGGGGTAGCCGTTTTCGGTGGTGTTATAGAGCTTGCGCATCACCTCGCGCACGTGCTGCTGGGTTTTCCAGGGCTGCCCGCCGTAGGTGTAGAGGTAGGGCATGTGCTGGATGGGCTGGTTGCCGTGGGCGTACTGCCCCATGTCGGCCATCACCATCTCCGTCATCTCGTGAATCATGCCGCCGTAGGTGCCCACCGCCACCGTGTTCGGCTCCGAGAAGACCGAATCGAGCTTGCTGACAAAGTTTTTGTTGCCGCCCAGCAGGTTGATTAGACCCTGTATATCGTGAAACACCGACCACTCCCAGTGCCAGGCGTTGCCCTCGGTGAAGGGGCCGCCCCACTCCACGGGATTGAAGTTTGCTACCCACTCGCCGTTGGCCTGCCTACCCCGCATGAAGCCCGTTTTGGGGTCATACACGTTGCGGTAGTTGTACATCTGGCGAGTAAAAATATTCTTGTAAAAGTCGTTGCCAATGGCGCTGGCCAGCTGGTAGGCGCAGAAGTCGTCGTAGGCGTATTCCAGGGTTTTGGCCGTGGCCTCGCGGTATTTGGGGTAGGGCACGTAGCCAAGCTGGTAGTACTCAGCAAAGCCGTGGCGGCCGTTGGCGGGACCCCAGGGGCCTTTGTTGGTGGCCTCGTGCAGGTAAGCGCGCAGGGCCTGCTCGGGGTCGAAGGTGCGGATGCCCTTCATCCAGGCATCAGTGAGCAAGGAAATGGCGTGGTTGCCAATCATGCTACCCCCTTCGCCGGGAAACGACCATGAGGGCAGCCAGCCGCATTGCTCCTGCGCCGCCAGCAAGGCCTGCATGTAGCGACCGTGCATGGTAGGGTAGAGCAGGGCATTTAGCGGAAACTGCGCCCGGAAGGTGTCCCAAAAGCCGGTGTCGGTGAACATATAGCCCTCGTGCACCTTGCTGTCGTAGGGGCTGAAGTAGTACGGCTTGCCGGCTTTGTCGTACTCATAGAACTGGCGCGAGAACAGGCTAGCCCTAAAAAAACAGGAGTAAAACGTAGCCTTATCTTCCTCCGTGCCGCCCTCCATTTTAATCCGGCCCAAGTGCTGGTTCCAAATTTTGGCCGCGGCAGCTTTGGTGTCGTCCAGTCTTTTGAATTTGCCCAGCTCCTTTTGCAGCGTCACGCTGGCTTGCTTGGGGCTGATGTAGGAGGAAGCCGTTTTGGCCTGCACCGTGGCGCCGTCTTTGAAGCGCAGGTACACGCCTACCCCCTCGCCGGCGCCTTGCTGCTGGCCGGCCTGCACGGTGTTTTTGCGGTTTTCCCAGGTGCCATAAGCTGTGAAGGGTTGGTCGAATACCACTTCCAGGTAGCTTTTCAGCGAGTGGTCTTTGTTGCTTTTGTTGTTGCTGACGAAGCCGGTTATTTTCCGCTCCTTCGGCCATATTTTCAGCTCGCTGATGCCGGTATAGCCATCGAGCACCACGTAGCTGGCCCCTTTCGGAAACCGAAACCGCAAGTGGGCGCCGCGCTCGGTGGGAGCTATTTCGGTGGTGACGTGGTTGGCGAGCGTTACTTTGTAGTAATTAGGCTTCGCAATTTCGTCGGTGTGGGAGAAGCCGGTGGCCCGCTCGTTTTCTCCTACCACCAGCTGGCCGCTCACCGGCATCAGCGAGAACACGCAATAATCCTCTGTCCAGGAGCTGCACTGGTGCGCCTGCTGGAAGCCCCGGATGGTTTTCTTAGCGTATTGGTATTTCCACCCGTCGCCGTTTTTGCCGGTTTGGGGCGTCCAGGTGTGCATCCCGAAGGGGAGGGCAGTGGTAGGGTAGGTGTTGCCGCGGGTGAGGTGAAAGTCGGAGTTCGTGCCTTGCAACGTGTTCACATAGGACACCAGGTCGCGCTGCTGCGCGCGTACGGCGAATACGCTAAGCTGTAAAATCAGGAAGAAGGGTAGGGCTTTCGTTGGCATAGCGTGTCTTGGATGGATAGGCGGATTTTCTAACCTGAATCTGTTTTGACAGGGTAGGTTATATTTTCCAATCGACACATTTAGAACGCTATAGCTGCGTGGGGATTTAAGGGAGACGAAATACAGCAAGATGTTGCATCTCTACCCCTTAACTAGCCAATCAACCTACTGCATACGAGTCAGAAACCCCGCAATGGTCCGTTGCCACAGCGCAGGCTGTTTGCGCCAGTAGGGCTCGTGGCCGGCCAGAGCAAAGTCCTGCCGCTGCTTAGGGCCACGCAGACCGCGGAAAACAGCGTCGGTTTCGGCGCGGGTTACGCGGGCGTCCTGCTCTCCCCACATCAGTAGGGTAGGGGTAGTGATGTGCGTGGCGTAGTCGGTGGCTTTCAGTCCGTAGGCTCAGAAGCCATTCTGCACGCCGCCCCAAAATACCAGCAGATTGGCCATCGGAAAGCTTGGCACGTGCATGGAGGCGAAGCGGTTTTGGGCGGTTTGCAGCATACTGCCGTAGGGACACTCTATTATATTGGCGGCCGGCCGTACACCCAGCTCACTTTCAGCCCGCAAAATGGCCACAGCACCCATGCTGGGACCATACAGTACAATCGGGCCGGTGGTGGGTTGCCGTTGCAGCCAGTGCACTGCGGCGGCCACGTCATCGGCCTCGCGGTAGCCGACGGTGGTGCGGTAGCCCTCGGAGCCGCCGTTGCCCGCAAAATCGACCAGCAGCACCGCGTAGCCCAGCCGCCGGAAGTAGGCCGCTTCCGTTACCAGCTTTGATTTGTTGCTGGTGTAGCCATGAAACAGCGCCACCGTGCCGCGCCGCCCGGCCACCGGGCCATACCACGCGGCCAACCGACCATTGGGACTATCAATGAAAACAGACTGGTAGGGAAACGACGGTACGCCCTCGTTCACGGGCTTGGGGTTGCGCACGCCCGTAAGCAACAGCGTCAGCTTCTGCGCCGCGGAAACCCGCTCTGGGCTTTGGGTGCGCGGACCGCCGGCCTCCACAAAATGCGTGAAGCGCCAAGCGTGAAAGAACGTCACCACATTCATCCCCAGCAGCGCGAGCAGCAACGCCCACAGCCACCACCGCCGACGCATTATTTCCGGCCGGCGTTGCGGCCGCTGCTGGCTGGGCGGCCGGTGCCCGGTTTCCGGCTGGCGCCGCGGCTACCTTTGTCAGAGGGTTTGTTGTCGTTGGTGCGAGCCGCTGGTTTGCCGCCGAAGCCGCCGCGGTTGTAGCCGCCGGCTGCGTTTTTGGGCTTGGTGCCGGGGCGCACGCCGCCGGGCCAAAACTCGCCTTTCTTGCGGCTGTCGGTGGCGCGGGAGGTGCCGGCCTCAGCGGTCTGGGCGGCCGTCAGGTCTTTCAGGGTTTGTACTTCGGTGGTGGTCAGCTCGCGCCACTGGCCGGGTGCTAGATCCAGCAGATCGAGGCCAGCGAGCTGGGCCCTTACCAGGCGCAGGGTAGGGAAGCCCACGGCGGCCGTCATCTTGCGCACCTGCCGGTTCATGCCCTGCGAAATCGTGATTTGCACCCAACTGGTGGGGATATTGGCCCGAAAGCGTACCGGCTTGCTCCGCTCCCACAGCGCGGGCGGCTCGGGCAGCACCGCTACCTCAGCGGGGGTAGTAAAGCCGGATTTGATGTCCACGCCGCGCCGCAGTTGCTCCAGGGCTTCCTCCGTCGGCTCGCCCTCTACTTGCACCCAATACGTTTTCGGAATCTTGAAGCGCGGTTCCGATAAGCGGTGCTGGAGCTGCTTGTCGTCGGTGAGCAGCACTAGGCCTTCCGAATCGTAGTCCAGCCTTCCCACGGGGTAGATGTTGGGCACGGCCACAAAATCTTTGAGCGTAGCCCGGCCGCTTTCGTCGGTGAATTGAGTGAGGACTTCGTAGGGCTTGTTGAGCAGCAGGTAGCGCATGGGAGCAAAGTGAAATATCCTGCAAAGGACGACAAATTTCAGGCCCCGCCGCTCGGTCTACCGCCCCAGCTTGCGCAAGCGGGCACGCACCAGTCCCTCAGGCACTACCTCATGCATGGTGCCCGAGCGGTAGACCACATACGTGGCGCTGTCGTGGCGGACAATGCCGTGCCCCCCCGACGTATCGTAAGTGTGCGCCAGCAGCGTACCAATGCGTACCGTATCGGCGGCGCGGCGCGGGGGGAGGGCCAGGGGCGGTACGGTATCGGGGGCAAGCGCGGCGGCATTCAGCACGGCCATGCGCGCCTGGTAGGCGAGGGAATCGTAGCGCGTGTAAGGGCGCGAGCGGAACTCGCCCGGCTGGTAGTCCTCGCTGTGCGTGAAGTGGGTGCGCACGGCTTCTTTCACCTGCGCCTGTGCCTGCTCCTCAGCAGTTTGCTGACAGGCGGGCAGGCAAAAAAGCAGAAGCAGAGTGGGAACAAAGGCTTTCATATACAAGAATGTGTTTGACGATTGAGGGTCATGCGAAACGCAGCCAAAGCACGACCGCCTAACGATTTTCTAAGAAGTGGGTTGAGTTAATTGAAAAAGTGGTTTGAACGATGTAGAGACGCCTATTTGCGTTTCGTCGGCCGCGCCTTTGCACGAAATCGTTCAACGACAAGCTGCAAGTATGCGTCTCTACACCCTATCAACAACCCACCGGTCTAACTCAAACAACACCTTAGATGCTGCCTGAATATTTCCGAATACCCCACTCGGCCGTCACGAGCGCCAGCAGCAGGAAAAACAGCCATTTCTGGTCAATCAATTCCTTTAGGTCTTCCTGCGAGTAGATAACGGGCTTGTAGTTCGCCTTTTCAATGTCCTGCGCAAGCTGCGCAAACTGACTAGGGTAGTACAAGCGCTGCCCGCTCTGGCGGCTGAGCTGATAGAGCAGGTTGTGGTCGGCGCGCGATTGAAGGGCTTCTAGCTGCTGGTCCTGCACCAGCAGCTCGCCGCTGGCCTGCTGGGGTTGGCCACCCAGCGTGGCGCGGGCCTGGTAGCGGTAGAGCCCACCGGGCAAGGGGCCCAGGTGGAGCGGCGAGCCGTCCTCGCTGTTGCTGAAGGTGAACGTGCGCGGCTGGTTCTGCTCGTTGGTGAGCGTGAGCGTAATCTTCTGATTGTAAATGCGCTCGAAGATGGCGTTGTACGTCTCCACCCCAAACGTCACGTCGTCGCGGGTCGTGAAGTCGTCCTGGGTAGGGTACACATCGAGGCGCTTCTTGTTGGCGTTTTGCGTCAGGAGTTGCAGCGTGCGCACCACCAGGCGGTCGTAGGCCTCGGGATGGTCGTCGTGCTCCACGGCCTCCTGCAAGCGCCACTGCCAACTGCCGTCGGTAAGTAGGGTAGCGGCCTTGGTCTGCGCGCCCCCGCCAAATACCAGCAGCGGCTTGGTGGTGCGCACGCGCCCTACCTGCTGCAACAGCGCCGCCTCGGCCCCGCCGCTCAACTGCACCTCCCCGAAGGGCACCGGTGCGGGCGGGTAGGCGGCAAAGCGCTGTAAGTCGTCCTGCGAAAACGTGAAGCGCGCAAAGGCCGGATTCGGCGCGGGCGTCACGTCGTCGGTCTGTTGGCCGCGGGGCTGCACCGTCAGGCCCGCGCCAGCATTGTTGAACGCCGTGAAATCGGACTGCGCGCCCAGGATATACAAGGCCGGTAGGCGCTGCTGGCGCACCAGGTTCAGCACTTCCTGCCCTACCCCTAGCCGGCTGGGCAGCTGGTGCAGAATGGCCACGTCGTAGTCCTGGGCCTTCAGGGGCGTGATGCCGGGCAGGTAGGCCACCAGCTCGTAGTTGTCGTTGCTGCTGATGGCGGCACGCAGGGCTTTCAAATCGGGGTGGGGCGCGGCGGCGGCCAGCAGCACGCGCAGCCTGCCGCGCACCACGTCCACGTAGGCAAACTTGCTGTTGTTGAGTAAGGTAAACTCGCCGGCTTGCTTCTGCACTACCACCTCGTAGCGGCGCTTGCCGGGGGCGGGCGCCGTCAGCAAAAACGTGGTTTTGGTGCGCCGCTGACCCGCGGGCAGCTTCACAGTGTTAGTAGCCAGCACGCGGCCGCCCTCGCGCAGCTGCACAGTAGCTGTGCCGCCGGCAAAGCCGTCGTAGGCCACTTCCGCCTCAACCGGAAACTTGTTGCCGCTGAAGGCCACGCGGTTGTAGTTGAGCGCGGGCAGGCTCAGGTCGCGTTTGGGCACGGTGTCACCCATGGCTACGCTGTAAATCGGGAATTTATAGGTGGTGTATTCCGGGGCCCTACCCTGATTCACGATGCCATCGGAGAGCAGCACCACGCCGGCCAGGTTGCGGCCCTCATAACCCTCCTGCACGCCCGTGAGCAGGGCGTCGAGGTCGGTGGCTGGGGCCGTGAAGCGCACCGAATCGGGGGTAGCGGGCGGCTGCGGGGCGGGCGGCAGGGTCCGGGTTTCCACGTTGAAACCGCGGCCGCGCAGAGTGGCGGCCAGCTGCGTGAGGCCTGTGCGCGCCTGCTGCAACACCGGCGCCGGCGTAAACAGCCCCACCGACTGCGAGTTATCCACGGCCAGCACCAGGGTAGGCGCTTCGGTAGTATTGGTGGTAGCGCGCACAAACGGACCCAGCAGCAGAAAGCACAAAAAGCTTACGACCACAAAGCGCAGCCCCGCCAGCAGATAATTAATAGGCTTGCTCCAAGGCGCCCGCGCCGAGTAGAGCAAAGCCGCGTAGCCGGCGCCCACGGCCAGGCACAGCAGGATAAACCAGGGAGAATAAGCGGTAGTCAGCAAAAGGCGACGGTATCAGATGGAATGCTAAGAACCCGGGAGCAAGCCGGATAGTTGCGCAAGTGAACAGGCGAAGCGAAGGTAGGAAGTTACGCGAGGAGAAAGTTCCATCGCTATCTTCAAGTACTAAAGCTTTATATGCCTTTTTGCAATGAATACAAAATGCATCTGTTCTCTAATTACATATACTCTAACTGCTGCTACGCTATTTCTAATAGCATGTACAGCAAAGCAAGAGCCTACGGTAGTTTCAAATACCGAACATCTACTTAACTCTGACACACTTTTTTTGAGTGCTCAATATTCAGAATGTGGGGAGTTTGGTGGACATAGGGACTTGATAAAGATATACGGGAGTAATAAGTGGTGGCCCGAGGAGAGCAGAAACGCCTCATTAACTGCTGTGCTCTATACAGATTCAATATGCCCGCCAAGTGAAGAGCGAAAACCTCAGTTGATTAAACAGAAGCAAATCAGCTTGAGTGAAGAGCAAATAATAATGAATTATATGCAGGAATTACTTCTATATAGTATGAAGGAAGCATATCCATCTCATGCGGGTCAGGTTTATGTAGTTCGATCATCAAATGGCCCAACTACTATTTGGTTTTATGATACTTGGTATCATTGGAATGGATATAAGGAAATGAAAAACAAACTATTTAGAGAATAATTAATGAGTATAAAATTACTGTTTCACTATCGTTAGCAGTTCATCTAGTAGCAACTGCTTGCCATAGCTCTTCTATAGATTGGCTTGCACGTCTGGATACCGCTTGCAACTGTAGCTACTGATTATGCCTAAGAAAATGCTCTGCTTTACATGAGTAATCGAAGTACGTTGTAAGTATTAGACCACCGTACGATTTACAGGGTAGTGGCTCACGCCGACTAGCATGAGCCACTACCCCGTAGATTACCGGCCTTGCAGGTCTGCTAAAATTGCGGGGTAACGCTCTCCCTGCAGGTTGATGCTGTCCAACGCCCTTTTGATAACAACCAACTCCTCCTCGCTCAACGTGATAGTTGTCCCGCCTATATTTTCTTCCAAGCGAGTCATTTTTGTGGTTCCCGGAATTGGGGCAATCCAGGGTTTTTGCGCCAGTAGCCAGGCTAGGGCAATCTGCGCCGGCGTGGCGTTTCGTTCGGCCGCAAGCGTTGTGACCAGGTCAACAATGGTTTGATTCGCTTCGCGGTTTTCTTTGCTGAAACGCGGCATAACATTTCGCCAATCGGTCTTGTCGAATGCGGTATTCGCATTCATTTTACCTGTTAAGAACCCTTTGCCCAGCGGGCTAAACGGCACGAAACCAATGCCCAGTTCTTCTAGCAAGGGAAGAATTTCCTGCTCTGGTTCGCGCCAGAACATGGAGTACTCGCTTTGCAGGGCGGCCACGGGCTGGACGGCGTGGGCCCGGCGAATACTTTGTGCGCTCGCCTCACTCATCCCAAAGTATTTCACTTTGCCCTCGGCAATCAACTCTTTGACGGTGCCGGCCACCTCTTCTACTGGCACGTCCGGGTCTACGCGGTGCTGGTAGAACAAGTCGATACAATCGGTTTGTAGATACCGCAGCGAGTTTTCCGCCACCTGCCGGATACGCTCCGGGCGACTATTCAACCCGTCGGTATTGCGGCCGTTCTGAAAGCCAAACTTGGTGGCGATAATGACGTTGTCGCGCACGTCATGCAAGGCTTTACCTACCAATTGCTCATTGGCGCCCTGGCCGTACACTTCGGCGGTATCGAAAAACGTAATACCCCATTCGTACGCTTTGCGAATGAGGGCAATGGCCTCTTTTTCGTTCGTTGCCGGGCCATATCCATGGCTCAGGCCCATGCAGCCGAAGCCAAGTTCGGACACTTCTAATCCGGAGGTTCCTAGTTGTCGAGTTTTCATATTGCAGTAGCAGCTAGTTGTGGTTTGCGTGGCTGCTGCTGCAAAAGTGGGGAGGGTAGGTAGGCCGATTTGTATACAGATTACAGGTTTACTTACCACTATTACTACTTGGGAAAGCCGGTGCCGGAAGGGCTTGTCGGAACCTGTACTTTTGTAGCCAGCAACGAACAAGGCCATGGAAGAGATTGTGCATATTGACAGCGTCTCGCAGTACAATACCATGCGGGGCATACCCACCAGGCACCCGCTCATTACGGTGCTGGACCTCGCGAAAGCGCAGCCAATGCCCGCCAAGTCCTTCAACTTCGGGTTGTATGCGGTGGGGCTGAAAGAACTCAACCACGGTCAGTTGCGCTACGGCAGAAGGCACTATGATTACCAGGAAGGCAGTCTGATCTTTATAGCGCCCGGCCAGATGGTAGGGGTGGAACCCGGCGTGGAGCTATTTGCCCCAAAAGGGTGGGCATTGCTCTTTCACCCCGACCTGCTGCACGGCACGCCGCTGGGCAAGCACATGCAAGCGTATTCCTTCTTTACCTATGCTGTACATGAAGCGCTGCACTTATCGGAAAAAGAGAAAGGCATTGTGTTGGATTGCTTCGCCAACATCGAGTATGAGCTTGAGCAAACGATAGACAAGCACAGCAAAACCCTGATAGCTTCCAACATCGAGCTGCTGCTCAAGTACTGCCTCCGTTTCTACGACCGCCAGTTTATAACGCGCGATACGGCCAATAAAGGAATTCTGGAACGGTTTGAACGCGTGTTGGGAGGCTATTTCTCGTCCGATCATCCGCAGAAGGAAGGCTTGCCTTCGGTTGCTTACTGCGCCGAAGCGTTGCATCTATCCCCCAACTACTTCGGCGACTTGGTGAAGAAGGAAACCGGTAAATCTGCCCAGGAATACATTCAGGCCAAAGTGATAGATATAGCCAAGGAGCGGGTATTCAACCTGCATAAATCAGTGAGTGAAATTGCCTACGAATTAGGCTTCAAATACCCACAGCATTTCACTCGGCTATTCAAACAAAAGACGGGCGTTACGCCCAATGCGTACCGAACGAGGAATTGAATTTAGACCTGTTCAAAAGGTCAATAGGGTAGGTGAAGCGTTTGGGGTAGTTGGGTGTGCGCCACGCGTGCCGCCTGTTTCATAAATGCTGCCGTTTCTGTACGAAGTAGAAGCGGCTACGCCGGAGAAATAAGCCCTACCGCTCTACCACCGTCACCAACTCCCTACTCTCCAGCATCCGCACAGGCGAAATAACCAGCTCATCCAGCGGCAGTTGCTTGCCATAGCGTTCTTTCAGCTTTGCCTGCACAGCCGGCTGGCTCAGATCAAACTCACGCAGGTGCTGTAGTTGACCTATTTCGCGGCCGGTGGCCTGTTGATACATCTTCCACAGTAGCTCGGAGCAATAGATGCGGTCATCGGACCAACCAAAGTAGAGGTCGTAGTTTTTGCCGCGGTACTGCTCGCCGGCGGCGCGGAGGCGGCGCAACGCGGCCGGCGTGAGTACTCGGTCGGCGTCGCGCAAGCGCTTCACCACAAAATGACCACCAGCGCCCCGCGCCACCCAACTGCCCAGTGGCGTATCGCTCACGGGCTGCACGGCTTCATACACGCGCCACTCGTTGCCCTGGCGGTAGAGGATGCCGCAGTGGCTATACGGCGAGTGCGTGGCCAGCTGAATAGCTTGGCTCTGAGCGGAAGTAGACGCCTGAAAAATCAAGTCGCCGTCATGGAGCTGCGGGGCGGCCTGGGCTACGGTGGTAGCGGCCTGTTGTGCGCTGCGGTAGCGAAGGTAACGATGCCGGGCGCGAGGATAGGCAACGAAAGCGGCAGCCGCAGTAAGAACAAGCAGGAGAAGCAACAGAAAGCGCTTGTGCATGAGCAGAGGGCGTAAAAAGCAACACAAGCTACGCAATCAGCTTAAACCCTACCCCTTGGATATTCAGAATATTCAGCGTCTCATCCTGGCGCGGGTGCTTGCGCAGGTGCGACAGATACACATCCATGTTGCGGGCAGTGAAGAAATTGTCGTCACCCCAGAAGCGGCGCAGGCAGGTGCGGCGGTCCAGAATCAGTGTTCGTGCGACTCTGTCTCCAGCATTTCCTAAGCTTCATTCGAAGGGTTTCTGCGCGGGGGCATCGGCTTCAATAGCTCTGGTGAAATTCTGCTGGGCAAAAGTGTCTTACTACCATCTTTTTTCTTTCGACAGAACCAAAAAATTGAAAGTGTAGTGTCTTTATTCTGCGATGATACCATATGTATGGCTATGAAATATTGATAAGTAGACAATTACAGTGACGATAAGAAAGTAAATTAGAAAAATACTATGCTTATATAATTGTACTATTTATAAAATAATTATGAATATTTTGATTTAAAATCAGAGTTTTCTTACTATTTTTCGTGTAGAAGCTCCACAGTAGCTGCTAACATTATTCTAAGTGGCTATAAGCCACACTAGCAGTGGTATGCACTATGGTGGAGTACCTCTAGCACACTTCACTTCTTCACCCTTCAAGCTTCACAACCATGAGAAACCTTGTCAAAGCTTCTCTGCTTACGCTGCTGCTTAGCGGAGCTATTTTCTCCTGCTCGAAAACGGAGTTGGATAATGTGAATTTGTCTGCTACCTCGGCGCAGAATGCCAAATCCACACCTACCACAGTGCTCGATGCACCTTCCATTGATTGTGTGCCCACCAAAGCAACCGGTAGCAGCATCACGCTAGTAGTACGCGCGGGTAATAGCGGAGCACCTGCCGGTTTCTCGGTGCAATGGATGTTGAAATCAGAATATGATGCGAACGGGTGGCCGGTGAGTAGTGAGGTAAATACCGAGACGTCATCGTTCTGCAAAGCTTCTTTTTCTGGCGTGCCAGGTGCCTCAGGCTATAATCTGCCTAGCCAGGGGTATACCGAAGTAACAATCGGCGACGTACTATACGACCAGGTGGGCGCGTCGTCGCCCTGCGAAAACGTACCGCTGCTCTGTGGGAGAGAGTACGTGTTCCGTGCTTTTGCACATAATGTGCCCCAAGGAAAGGCAAAAAGCGAGTTTTCTGCTACGCAAATGTGCTCTACACTAGCGTGTAGCGGCGAAACATCCTGTACCCTAACGCAAGGCTACTGGAAAACACACGGCCCGGAAGGTTGCCTGAACGGCAACAATACGAACATGTGGCCTGTGACGTCATTGATGCTTGGTAACACTTCCTACCAAGACACGCAGCTGTGCTCTATTCTCAACACTCCGGCAAAAGGTAATGGCTTACTCACTCTGGCGCACCAATTGATTGCGGCAAAACTGAACGTTGCAAATGGTGCAAAAGCATCAGCTGTGGCAGCCAGCATTGTTGCTGCGGATGAAATGATTGGGGATCTGAAAGTGGGAGACAGTGGCTACCTGGCGCCCGGCGTTACGAGTGCTCTCGTATCGGCTCTGGATAACTACAATAGCGGAGCTACGGGTCCTGGGCACTGCCCCGAGAAGTAGTCTGTTGGCAAGGTTTAAACAAAAAGGGCATCCAATTGGCTGCCCTTTTTGCTTTTTTAATAGGTACATGTAGGATACCCAGGAGTGGGTGTTCCTCTGCTTCTGCCTATCCTGTCTTCGTAGCAGCCTGCTGTGAGGCAGGCTGTTGTGCATTTGCGCAATGCTACCTACTGCTGATTGGATTTATCGGCAGGGAGAGGTGGGCTGCGCTCTACTGCCGCGGCTGCAGTTGCAACACCGTCACGGAGTAGGGGTCGAGGGTGCGGGTGAACTGGGGCGCTACGCGCTTGATGCGGGCCGTAGTAGGAACTATCTTCTTCGGGTCCGTGATGCTGTTTGTATCCTCGGGCTTTGTGCCTTTTAGCACCACCATCGTGGCGCTTGGCTCCAGTTTCGTAACGCCTTGTAGGTTGATGTCGATGGGTTGCTTGGTGCCCAGGGTGTTGACGAGCTTCAGGTAGATGGCGCCGGTTTTGTCGTCTTTGGTAGCGGCGTAGAACAGGCTGGGCACGGGCTTGGGCGTCCTACCCTCGGTGCTGTCGCGGCGGGTCATGGGGCGGGGGCGCAGGGGAATGTTGGCGGCCGTGGTCGGCACAATCTGATTGCCCAGATACTCGCTGAACATCTTTTGCACGTAGTACGCCGGCGACCCGTAGCTATTCAGGGCATCGTACCCAATCAAGTCCGAATCCCACTGCCAGGCTTTTTTGGCGGTAGCCGTGGCGGTGTTCACGTTCACAAACAGCGGCGCGTAGCACGACATCACTACCAGGTCGGCGTTGCGCTCCATGCCGGTCATCCAGGCGGCATCGCCCAGGGCGGCGTTCAGGTTGGTAGTAGGAGCGCCCTCGCGCGTGGCCCATTCGCCCACGAAGATTTTAGGACCGTTACGGTCGTAGGTGTCGTATTGGGCGGCGTTTTGCCACATGTCCCAGGAGTTGCGGTAGTAGTGCTCGTCGAGCAGCTCCGGCGCCTTGCCGCTGGTCACTTTCTGGTTAGGAAACTGCGCGTCGGCGATGGTGGAGATGCAGTGCAGCTGCGGGTATTTCTTCTCAATGGCGGTGCGGAACTGGTTGAAACGGCCGTCGTAGCTGTTGCTGCGGTCAAACCAGTCTTCGTTGCCGATTTCCACATAGCGCAGCTTGAAGGGGGCAGGGTGGCCGTCGGCGGCGCGCTTGGCACCCCAATAGGTGTTCACGTCGCCCATCACGTACTCTATCTCGTTCAGGGCATCTTCCACGTGGGGTTGGAGAAGGGGGCCAGCGTCGATGTGGTCACCGTCCAGCGAGTAACCGGCGTACACACCCAGCAGCGGCTCGGCTTTTATATCCTCGCACCACAGCAAAAACTCCAGCAGCCCCATGCCATCGGAGGCGCGGTAGCCCCAGGAGCCCTTGTGGCCGGGGCGGCTTTCCAGCGGCCCCAGCGTGGCTTTCCAAGGAAACGCATCCGTCAGCAGCGGGCCTTCCAGGTAATTGCCGCCGGGGAAGCGCAGAAACTTGGGCTTCATGTCCAGCATCATCTGCGTCAGATCGGGGCGGTTGCCGTTGGGGCGGTTGTTGAAGGTAGGCGGAAACAGCGACACCAGGTTGAAGTAGTACAGGCCGGGCCGGTCGGTGGAAATGACGAACCGGGCGTCTTTCGTGGGGTTCACGTTGGCGCTGGTGGTCAGGGTCACGTTGTACTTCTTCCAATAAGGGCTTTTTTCCAGGTTCACGGTGCCGGTGGCGTACACCGTTTTGCCGTCGTTGCTCTCGATGGTCACCTGCATCGGGCCGGCGGTATTGTCCTCGATAACCGGTGCGGCGGGCGGTGCCGGTTGGCCCGGCCGCTGGCGCGGCGGCGGAATGCTGCCCGTGCCCTTCAGGTATAAGGAGGCCTGGTAGGTGGTAGCCGGCTTCACCGGAATGCCCCAGTAGCCTTCGTTGGCCACGCCTACCCGGCCATTGGCCTTTTCCACGGTCAGGCGCAGGCAGGTGGTCAGGGCCTCGTTGATGGCGTGACGCCGCTCGTCGTAGGGCACGTTGCCTTGGGTGGCGGCCATCAGCTTGATGCTAGCCTTGGAGCCGGCGTTATCCTGCACTAGGCTCCACCCTTCGGGGGTAGTAGGGTCGTCCTTGAAGATCCGGTTGCGGATCAGCTCGGCGTATAGGCCGCCGTCGTAGGAGTGGTTGATTTCCTCGGTCATCAACCCATACAGCATCGGGCTGACGGCGGCGCCCGGCTTCGATACGTCCAGCGTGAGGGTAGGCTTTTGGGCCTGCGCGGGCGAGAATAGCACGGTGGTAAGCAACAAGGTGCCAACGCCGACTTTCGCCAGGGCGGCGTGTGTAGTGGTTTTTTTCATGGGTAGGAAGAAGGTAAGATTAGCAGACGCCAAAAAGATGCGTATTTCTTTTTGTAGTTGCCTCATTTTCTGCGCTTCTGCCTGGTAAAAACCATTGCTGAGCACTCCGCCCATTACGCGTAGAGCCGCAGCTTGCGGCTGCGGCTCTACTGGGTGTCACAAGAAAGCTGAACAGTGCCCTACCTCGCAGCGGTCTTAAGAACCTTCGGCGTTGTCGGCGGCGTCTGCCAGGGTAGGCCCAGCAGCTTGGCCGTGAGGGGCGCCACGTCCTGCAAGTTCATTTGCGGCACCACCTTGCCCGCCTCAAAGCCCGGTCCGTAGCCAATAAAGCCGGTTCGGATCTGGTCGAAATCAGGAAAGAAGCCGTGGGTGCCGCCCTTGCCGGCGCGCACCACCTGCCCCTCGCGCGCGCTACTCATCGACACGCCCGGCACCGGGGCCAGAGCCAGCGCGGCGTTGGGGTCGGCGCCGATCTGGTCCAGCTCAGGGCGCTCTACCACCCGAAACAGCTTGCGCTGCTCGGCGGGAGCAGCGGCCAGCAGCTGGCGCACCTTCGCCAGAGTTTTCTTGTCCTTGGGGTCTTTCAGCATCAGAAAAGCCGCCGCGCCAGACGTATGAAACTGCGCTTTCCAATCACCTTTTTCGGCGTTGTACAGCCCATTTTGGGCCAGCCACACGTTGGGCGCCAGCGCGGTGTTGATGTCCACAAAACCATGGTCGCCAGTCACGATAATGGCCGTTTCCTTCTCGATGCCGGCTTTGGCGAGGGCCTCCAGCAGGTGGCCCACCACCCAGTCGGCGGTGGCCAGGGCGCGGCGCACGTGGGCGCCGTCACGGCCATCCTGGTGCTCGGCGTGGTCTACCCCAAACACGTGCAGGGTGAGCAGGTTGGGCTTGTAGGTTTCGAGGAGGTAGGCGGCCATG
Source organism: Hymenobacter citatus (assembly GCF_014333615.1). GTDB lineage: Bacteria > Bacteroidota > Bacteroidia > Cytophagales > Hymenobacteraceae > Hymenobacter > Hymenobacter citatus. Next base: position 37,437 of record NZ_JACSCY010000012.1, read on the forward strand.
CGGCTGCCGTTTTCGTCGCCGCTCACGTAGTCGCTGCTCATGTCGCGGGCCGTGAGTTTGCCGGTGGCGTTCAGCTCAATTTCCTCCATCAGGCCCTTGGGCATGGTGTTCTGGCGCACTGGCGTGAAGCGGTCCACGTTCTTGTCCAAAGACCAGAACTCGGGAATGTTGTAATCAATGGGCGCACCCACCGACACCGGCCACATCACCGAGGCCGATTTCAGGCCCGCCTTGCGCACGGCGTCCCACAGCGTTTCGGTCTTAATCAGGTTTTCTTCCCAGTACCAGCGGCCGGTGGCGCCGTCGGGCTCGAAGGGCGAGTTGTAGTAGATGCCGTGCTGGGCCGGCGCCACCCCCGTAATCAGGGTAGTGTGCGAAGGATAAGTCACGCTCGGAAACACGCCCCGCACGCCGTCGGCCGAGGTGCCCTCGGCGGCCATGCGCTGCAAGTTGGGGGTAGGCCACTTGGCCTCACGGTAGAAATCAGGCCGAAACCCATCAATGCTAACCAGTACCACGTGCTTAACCGTTTGGCTGAAAGACGCGAGGGGTAGGGACAGGCAAAGGCTGATGGAGAGGAAAATAGACTTCATAGGGGATTTGGATGTGTTGGATTGTTGTGGATGGTTGACCTCACCCCCCGGCCCCCTCTCCTCGGGGAGAGGGGGAGCCTTGTAGTAAGCTGTTAGCTTGTAGCTGCTAGCTATTAGCTCTGGTTTGAGAAAAGCTATCAGCTAACAGCTACAAGCTAACCGCTAAATCATCTGGCTCCCCCTCTCCCCGAGGAGAGGGGCCGGGGGGTGAGGTCCACCATTAAAACGAATACCGCGCGCCCAGCTGAATCTGGTAGGGCGTGCCGTTCCGGCGGGTAGTACCCACGTTCTCGTTCACGCGGTACACATAGCGGTGCGTGGTCTGGTTGAAGCCCGTGACAGACAGCAGGTTCTGATTGCCCAGGTTGTAGTTCACGCCCCAGTCTTTGTTGAGCAGGTTGGCGAAGTTGAAAACGTCCACGCTGAGCGTGAAAGCCTGCGTTTTAAAGGTTTTGAAGGACTTTTGCAGGCGCACATCAAACGTGCCAGCGAAGGGATTCACGCCGCCGTTGCGGTCGGCAATGGTGCCCAGGCTGCGGCGGATGTAGTCGCGGGCGCGGTTGTCGGGGTTGTCGAGCACCTTCTGCATGGAGGCGGCCACGGCTGGGTCGGTGGCGGGGTTGTTGGGGTCGAACACGAAGGCCAGGTCGTTATCGGTGCCGGGGCCGCCTACAAAGTCACCGTTGATGTCGGCATCCACCGTGAGGGAGTAGCGCGTGCCGCCCAGGCCCGTGAAGCGGCCGCTCAGCACGAAGCCCGCCACGCTGGGCGAAGCGCCGAAGAACACCACTTTATGCCGAAACTGGTTGTCGGAGTAGTTGATTTCGCTCAGGCTGCGCGGGTCCGACTTGATGGGCCGGAACGTAGACGTATTGGCCACGTTGCCGTTGTAGGAGCTGTTGTCGCGGGTGCTGTTCCAGGTGTAGCTGGCGTTGAAAAATCCGTCGCGGAAGTAGCGCAGCTCGGCATCGGCCACCACCGCCGCCTGCTTGATCTTGGCGGCACTAACAAACTCCAGCGTGCGGCCCACGGCCTGGGTTTTGCGGCCCAGCACGTTGTTGGTGATGCCCGCCCGCGTAATCGTGTTGGCCGGCACAAATACGCCGCGGCCCGCCTCGTTGTCCAGCGTAAAGTAGGGCTGGTCTACCAGGTTGCGGTCCAGATACACGTAGTTGTCGTTGGTGTAGGAGTACAGGAAGTTGACGCCCAGGCGCAGCACCTGCCCGAATAAGTGGTTGACGCTCAGGTTGGCCTTGTAGATATTCGGCACCTGCAAGTCTTTGTTGTTCAGGTTGATGGTGGATACATAGGGTATGCCGGGTAGCAGGCCGGGCGCCGTGTTGGGGTCGTTGCGGTAGGCCGGGAAGTCGGGGCGGGGCACTGGGTTGGCGCCCGTTGAGGGCCGCGTCACGTCAATGGAGGCCACTTTGGTGCCGCTGTTCTGAATGTTGTTCACTTGGGCGTAGTTCACGGGGTTGGCCGAGAAAATACCCCCACCCAGCCGGATGATGCTTTTCCGCTCGCCCTTCACGTCCCAGGTTAGCTGCACGCGGGGCTGAAAGTTGTTCCAGTCGGTGGGGTTGTTGTCGGTGCGCAGGCCCAGGGTTTCCTCCACCACCGGGTTGTAGGCGCCCGCCGTGAGGTAGCTGGTCATATCCCAGCGCAGGCCCACAATGGCCTCTACGTGGGGCAGCGGGTTGTACTGCATCTGTCCAAACAACGACGCGTTCAGCACCCACTGCTGCACCGAGGGCACGCCCTGCAACGGCACCTCCCGGGCGTAGCGTGAGGGGTTTAAGTCGTTGAACTCCTGCAAGCTGTTGAACACAAAGCGCCCGTTCTGCTCGCTGGAAATGTAGGTATCGAGGTAGGTGAGCGTGTTGTCGGTGCCGAAGGTGAAGTTGTAGCGGCCTTTGGTGAGGTAAGCCGTGTTCACCAGTTGCAGCTGGTTTTCGAGGTTGTTTTCGGGCGTGAAGCGCTGGCCGCCGAGCTGCACCGAGGTAGTGCCCTGGCGGCCATTGGGTAGGCGCGAGCGCACCGTCACGATGGCCCGCGGAATGTTGGCGCCGGGCAGCAGATCGTTGGGCGTGTAGTCGCGCCGCACGGTCTGGTACTGCACCTTCAGCTCGTTCAGCAGGGTAGGCGAAAACTGCGTGCGCAGCGAGGCCAGCGTGCTATTCTCACGCGACTTAAAATTGCCGTACACCTCAAACAGGTTGATGGCCGAGTTGTCGTTCACGCTATTGGGGTTGTCCCAGGAACTGTAGTTGTTGCGCAGCGTCAGGCGGTTTTTGTTGTTGATCTGCCAGTCCAGACGGGCAAAAAAGGTGTTGGCCACCGTCTTGCGGCCAAACTCGCCGGTCTGCCTGGCGTCGCTCAGGCCGTACTTGGTGCGGGCAATGTTCAGGACCGTATCCAACGCGCCCGCGCTGATGCCCAAGGCGTTGGCATCGGCATCCGACTTAATATCAGCAATGAAAAACGGCGCCGACTCGTTCTGCCGGTCCAGGGCCGTGAAGAAGTGCAGCTTGTCCTTGATGATGGGGCCGCCCAGGCTGAAACCGTACTGGTTGGTGGTGAAGTTCTGGGTGCGACGGTTGCCCCGGATATCGTAGGGGCTAGCCAGAAAATCGGCGCGATAATAGTCGAATATGGAACCCGTAAACGTGTTGGTGCCCGACTTGGTCACGGCGCTGACGGTACCGCCGCCCTGCCGGCCCTGGGTCACGTCGTACACGTTGGTGGCCACCTCAAACTCGCGGATGGCTTCCAGCGACAACGAATACGGCCCGTTGCCTACTGCCCCGGAGGTCAGGTTGTTGCGGGCACTCACGCCGTCAATCAGGTAGTTGGTCGACGATGGCAACTGCCCGCCCACGCTGCCCCCGTTGGAGGTAGGCGCCAGCGACACCAGGTTGGTGAAACTGCGGTTCAGGGTCGGAATCTGCCGGATGGTCTGGTCGGTGATGGCCGTGCTGCTGCCCAGTCGGTCTACGCGGCTGTTGAGGGCGTTGCCGCGCACCACCACTTCCTGCAAGCCCACGGCCTCAGGTTGCAGCCGGAAGTCCACCCGCAGCTGGTCGCCCAGGTTCAGGGCTAGCCCATTTTTCACCTGCGTAGCCGAGCCCACATAGCTCACCCGCACGCTGTAGGGCTTGCCCAGCGGCAGCTGCCGCAATTGGTAGCGCCCGTCGGTGGTGGTCACGGTAGTGGCCTGAAAGCCCGTGGCTTCGTTGCGTACTACCACCGTCACGCCGGGTAGGGTAGTGCCGGCTTCGTCCACAATGCGTCCTTCAATAGTCGCGTCGGTGGATTGGCCGAAGCCAGAATAGCCGCTTAAAAGCAGCCACATACTGAGAAAGAGTAGAAAGTGTTTGCGCATGAGGTAGGGTTGGTTTTGGATGCGCAAATGTCTTCCGGTAGTATAAAGCGTATATTAAGGATGTGCGATATTGTGGTTATGAGTTGCGAGGGAAAACACGCATTGCGTAACGATTTCGCAATGCAACCCGCTACCCCCAAAACGCGACGGCGTGCCCGGCGCCAGCCGCTGGGGCCACGCCAGGCACGCCGTCGTGCCACCAGGGTAGGGGAGTAGCCTAGGTCAGCATGCCGCCATCCACTTGCAGTACTTGTCCGGTGATGTATGCCGAATCGTCGGAGGCCAGGAAGGCTGTGGCTTTGGCTACGTCCTCGGGCGAGCCGCCGCGGCGCAGCGGAATAGCCTTGCGCCATTCTTCTACCTGCTTCTGGTCGAGGGCGCCGGTCATTTCGGTTTCGATGAAGCCAGGCGCAATGGCGTTGCAACGGATGTTGCGCGAGCCCAGCTCCAAGGCTACCGACTTGGTGAAGCCAATAATACCAGCCTTGGAAGCTGCGTAGTTGGCCTGGCCCGCGTTGCCCTTCACACCCACCACCGACGACATATTGATAATGCTGCCCGCCTTGGCGCGCATCATGGGTTTGGTGGCGGCTTTGGTGAGGTTGAACACCGATTTCAGGTTCACGTTCAGCACTTGGTCCCACTGCAGCTCGCTCATGCGCATCAGCAGGCCGTCCTGCGTGATGCCGGCGTTGTTTACCAAAATATCGAGCTTGCCGAACTCGGCCACCACGTCGTCTACCAGCTTTTCGGCCTCGGCAAAAACAGAGGCGTCGGAGCGGAAGCCTTTCACTTTGGTGCCGAACTCGGCCAGTTCCTGTTCCAGCTGCTGGCCTTTCTCCACGCTGGAAAGGTAGGTGAAAGCCACCTGCGCACCCTGCTGGGCAAAATATACGGCCACCGCGCGGCCAATTCCTTTGGAAGCACCCGTAATGAGGGCCACTTTTCCGTCGAGCAGTTTTGTCATGTAGTTTGAGCTGTTAGCCAATAGCTGCTAGCTGATGGCTTTTGTGTTTGAGGTGCAAGCTACGAGCTTTGACGAATAGGGCACAAAACTGAAGCTGTAAACCATCCGATCGATGCGTATAGCCGGCATCTCGTAGCTTGCGGCTTAAATGACGAAGCTATCAGCTAATAGCCATCAGCTAACAGCTACCCAAACAATGGACATTTGCATCCTCGGTGCCGGACCGGGCGGGGCCACGGCAGCTCTACACCTTGCCAACGCCGGCCAGCCCTGCCTGCTGCTCGACCGCGCCACCTTCCCGCGCGACAAAACCTGCGGCGACGCGCTCAGTGGCAAAGTCATCAACGAGTTGCGCCGGATTGATGCTAGCCTGCCCGCGCAGCTGGCGGCCTCGGCGGTGCAGGTGCCCTGTTGGGGTATCAGCTTTTTTGCGCCCAACGGCCGCCCCGTGGAAGTGCCCTTCCGGGCGCACTACAACCCCACCGCCGAACCCGCCCCCGGCCACGTAGCCAAGCGCCTCGATTTCGATAACCTGCTGATTGAGCAAGTGCGTCAGCGCCCGGAAATCGACTTTCGGGAAGGGATAGAGGTGGTGCGCCACGAGCGCCTGCCCGATGGTCGCTGGCAGCTCCTCGCGGCCGATGGCACCGTGGTGGCTACCCCGCGTCTGCTGCTGATTGCCAACGGTGCCCAATCGGCGCAGGCCCGGCAGATTGGCGGGCACGTGCTGGAGCCCCGGCACCACTCGGCGGGGCTGCGCACCTACTACGAAGGCGTAACCGGCATGCACCCGCACGGCTTCATCGAGCTGCATTTTCTGAAAGAATTCTTACCTGGCTACCTCTGGATTTTTCCCCTGCCCAACGGCCAGGCCAACGTGGGGGTAGGGATGCGTACCGATAAGGTGTCGGCCAAAAAAATCAACCTGCGCGCCCGCCTCGACGAAATTCTGACCACCCACCCCAGCTTCCGGCACCGCTTTGCCCAGGCCCGGCGACTAGGGCCGGTGCGGGGCATGGGCCTGCCGCTGGGCTCCAAACGGCGCTCCTTATCGGGCGCCGGCTACCTGCTGCTCGGCGACGCCGGCTCCCTCATCGACCCGTTCACGGGTGAGGGCATCAGCCACGCCATGGTGTCGGGCCGCCACGCTGCCGACTGGGCCGCCCGCGCCGTGCAGGCGCAAAACTTCAGCGCCGATTTCCTGAAGGCCTACGACGCGGCCGTATACAACCGCCTGTGGCAGGAGCTGCGTTTGAGCCGCGCCATGCAGCGCCTGCTGGCCTACCCCTGGCTGTTCAACTTCGTGGCCAACCGCGCCGTGCGCAACCCTACCCTCGCCCAAACCCTCACCAACATGTTCCTCGACCTCGACCTGCGCGAACAGCTCCGCCGGCCGGGATTTTATCTGAAAATGATGATAGGGAAATGAACTGGTGAGTTTGCGAAATGCTCAGGATGACAACTAGCTCACCATTTACCGCAGCGTGGCTGCTTTTTCCAGGTCGGCGCGGGCCTCGGTGGGCTGGTTGAGGGAGGAATAGCTCGTGCCGCGAGCTTCGTAGGCAGCGGCATAGGTAGAGTCGAGGGCAATGGCCTGGGTGAAGTCGTTGATGGCGGCTTTGAAGTTCTGCATTTGCATGCGCGTTTTGCCCCGCTGAAAGAAAGATTCTTTGTCGTTGGGGTTATGCTTCAACGCCTTGGAGTAATCGGAGACAGCGGCGGAATATTGCTGTAGAGCCGCGTGGGCCATGCCCCGGCCACGGTAGGCATTGGCGTCGTCGGACTTCAGGCGCAGGGCGGCCGTGTAGTCGGGTAGGGCTTCGGCGTAGCTGCCGAGCTGGGTGCGGGCCTTGGCGCGGGTGAGTAGCAGGTCAAAGTTGCGCGGGTGAAGCTTCAGGCCCGCATCGGCCGTGCGGATGGCGGTGCGATAGTCGGCTGGGGTAACGGGGAGGTCTGGTGCAGCCGGTACGGGAGCTGTAGCCGCCGCCGACAGGCTGGCGTCGGGGGCCGTGGCAGCGGCGCCGATGGTATCTAGGTCTGGGGTAGCACCTTCCTCCATCGTTACGGCCCGGCGAGCAGCATCAGACTGTGTATAGGTAGGGTTTTCGGGCTCGGTGGTGCGGGCGCACTGCGTAGTGAGCAGCAGTGTGGCGCCACAAATCAAAAAGGTAGATATCGTTGTTCTCATGGTAAGCAAAAGGCAAACAGACCGGCTATAATGGCCGGGAGGTATGGCGCCTTTGTACGGACAGGCGCGGCAGCTGGCTGCGCTTCGCCGAAAAAATACCTACAACGCCACCGTAGTGGGTGGCACCGCGGCGGTTGGGGCGAGTGCGCCCGGCTGCCTATCTTTGTCCTGACCGGCGGCATTGTTGCCGGGTAGTCTTTTCCTTTCTATTTTATCTAGCAACACAACAGTATGGCATTGCAATACGACCTGGTCGTTATCGGCAGCGGCCCCGGGGGCTACGTAGCCGCCATTCGGGCCTCGCAGCTCGGACTGAAAGTAGGCGTGGTAGAGCGTGAGTCGCTGGGCGGCATCTGCCTCAACTGGGGCTGCATTCCCACCAAAGCCCTGCTGAAAAGCGCCCAGGTATTTGAATACCTCAACCACGCCAGCGACTACGGTCTGTCGGCTACGGGGGTAGGACAGGACTTTACGGCCGTGGTGAAGCGCAGCCGCGGCGTGGCCGATGGCATGAGCAAAGGCATCAACTTCCTGTTCAAGAAGAATAAGATTGAAACCATTATGGGTACCGGCAAGCTGCTGGCGCCCGGCAAGATTGAGGTAACCAAGGCCGACGGTGGCAAGGAGACCGTAGAAGCCAAGAGCATCATTCTGGCTACTGGTGCCCGCTCGCGCCAGCTGCCCAACCTGCCCATCGACGACAAGAAAATCATTGGCTACCGCAAGGCTATGAGCCTGGAGCAGCTGCCCAAGAAGCTGGTGGTAGTAGGCTCGGGCGCCATCGGCGTCGAGTTTGCCTACTTCTACCGCACCATGGGCTCGGAGGTAACCATTGTGGAGTATCTGCCCCGCATTGTGCCGGTAGAGGATGAGGAGGTGTCGAAGCAGATGGAGAAATCCTTCAAGAAAATCGGCGTCAACGTACTCACTGAAGCCGAAGTAACCAAAGTTGATACCAGCGGCCAGGGCTGCAAAGTAACCGTGAAAACGGCCAAAGGCGAGCAGCAGCTTGATTGCGACGTGGTGCTGTCGGCGGTGGGTATTGCCACTAACATCGAGAATATCGGCCTGGAAGAACTGGGCATCAAAACCGACCGTGGCCGTGTCATTGTAGACGATTACTACAAAACCAACGTGGACGGCATCTACGCCATTGGCGACATTGTGCCTGGTCCGGCGCTGGCGCACGTGGCCTCGGCCGAGGGCATTATCTGCGTGGAGAAGATTGCCGGGCACCATCCCGAGCCGCTCAACTACCAGAACATTCCCGGCTGCACCTACGCGCAGCCCGAAATTGCCTCCGTGGGCCTCACCGAAGCCGAAGCCCGCAAGCGCGGCCTCGACATCAAGGTAGGTAAGTTCCCCTTCTCGGCCTCCGGCAAAGCCTCAGCAGGTGGTGTGAAGGATGGCTTTGTGAAGGTAATTTTCGACGCCAAGTACGGCGAGTGGCTGGGCGCGCACATGATTGGCGCCAACGTGACTGAGATGATTGCCGAAGTGGTAGTTGCCCGCAAGCTCGAAACCACTGGTCACGAAATTATCAAGTCGGTGCACCCGCACCCCACCATGAGCGAGGCTGTAATGGAAGCCGCCGCCGCTGCCTACGACGAGGTGATTCACCTGTAAGCTTCGCTAGCGCGCTTCTGCAAGCACCAAAAGCCCCGGCCGCCGTTGCGCACGCCGGGGCTTTTTAGTGCTCAAGCAAACTAGCCAGCGTATGTGCCGGCGGGTATAAAAAGCCCCTCAATTGTATCTGTCCTTCCCGTACCTATAATGACGTACCTTGGGATAGTTTTCGCCTATTTGCTAGATTTTGTATGGCTGCCTATCCGGTTTCATCAACGCTGTCTGTTTCTGAGCCGGAAGGCCTGTTAGAGGTGCTGTTAAATGTTTCTCTAACGGGCGTTATCCTGTTTCGGCCCCTTGTGGTAGCCGATGGTGAAATTATACAGGACCTGGCTTACGAACATCTGAACCCCGCCGCCCAGCAGCTGCTGCAGCTGCCCGCGCAGCCCGCCGAGACCTTTCTGACGCTGTACCCTAATGCGCGGCCTACCGGCTTATTCGACTTTTACTGCGCGGCGTTTCGCTCGGGTAGTGTAGAGCGACATCAGGTATTGTACCAGTACGATGGGCTCGATGGCTACTTCCACCTGGTGGCCCAGCGTCACGGCGAGCTGCTGGTCGTTAGCTTCACCGATACCAACGAGCACCCGCGCACGGCCGTGGAAGAGGCGCTGCGCGTGAGCCAGGCCCACGAGCAGCAAGCCTACGCGGCCCTGGAAGTGGAGCGAAACCTGTTGCAGGCCACGCTGATGCAGGCGCCCGTAGCCATTGGGGTGTTTCAGGGAGAAGACTGCACTGTGTTGGCCGCCAATAAGCTAATGTGTGGCGTGTGGGGCTATGCGGCAGAGGAAGTGGTAGGAAAACCCCTGCTGGTGGGTGTGCCGGAGTTGCAGGGGCAGGGTTTTGCAGAGGTGATTCAGCAAGTAGCCGACACGCAAGTGCCATTTGTAGGCACAGAGGTAGGGGCCGATTTGTTGCAGAACGGCCGGATGGAAACGCGCTATTTCAACTTTGTATATCAACCACTTTATGATGCTGGTAATGAAGTAATAGGGGTCATCGACATTGCTATTGACGTGACAGAGCAAGTGCTGGCCCGGCAGAAGGTGCAGGAGCTAAACGAGGAGTTGCAGGCTACCAACGAGGAATACCTGAATGCCAATACCGCGCTGGACCACACGCAGCAGGCACTACAGCTACTCAATGAGGAGTTGGAGACCCGCGTGGCCCAGCGTACACAAGAGGCACAGGCCGCCCTGCGCGAAACCGAGCACCAGCGCGAGCAGCTACAAGTGCAGCAAAGTTTGCTGCAACAGATTATGGGACAGGTGCCCGCTGCAATTGCTACCCTCAGTGGGCCAGAGCACCGCTATTCCTTCTTCAACGACCAGTACCGGGAGCTTTCGGCAGGTAGAGCCCAAATAGGGCTGCCAGTGGCCCAAGTATTGCCAGAGGTAGCAAAGCAGGGCTTCATCAACCTGCTGGATAACGTATTTGCTACGGGCAAGCCTTTTGCGGGCACCGAAATGACTGTTTTGCTCCAGGCCCCTACCTCCAGCCAGCCAGAGCAGCGCTATATTGATTTCATCTACCAGCCTCTTTTCGACGCGCAGCAGCGCGTACAGGGCGTGCTGGCTTTTATCCTGGACGTTACGGACCGGGTGCTGGCTCGCCGGCAAGTGGATACGCTACAGGCTGAGATGCTGGCTGCGGCCCAGCAACAAGCACGGGAGCGAGAAAATATATACCAGATCTTTGAGCAAACCCCAGCAGTTATCTGTGTGTTGCGCGGGCCTGAGCATCGGTTTGAATACCTCAATTCGGCTTATCAGGAGTTCTTCCCAGGCCGAAATATGCATGGCCGTACCGTTGCCGAAACGCAGCCCGAAGCCGTAGCCCAGGGTTTTGTGGAGTTGCTGGACCGAGTGTATCAAACGGGCGAAACCTTCTTCGGGCATGCCGTGCCCTTGAGCATTGAGGATCTGGAAAGCCAGGAAATCCAGACGACTTATTTCAATTTCACTTACCAAGCATATTACGAGGCCGGCCAGATTGTAGGTATTTCTGTGTTTGCGTACGATGTAACCAGCCAGGTGCTGGCTCGTCAGCAGCGCGACGCACAGCAGGCTGAGTTGCAGCGTATTTTTGAGCAGGCCCCAATGGCTATTGCCATTTTGCGCGGTGCGGAGCTACGGGTAGAGCTGGCCAACTCTGCGGTAGGCGACATCTGGGGCCGCTCGCCAGCAGAGGTGGTAGGGCGGCCCTACTTTGAGGCCATGCCCGAAGCCGCCGGACAGGGGTTTGAGGAAATTCTGGCCGGCGTGCTGCGCACAGGAAAGCCTTATTTTATGACGGAAGCGCCCGTGCAGCTGGCCCGTCAGCAGAGTGGCGAGGCACTGACGAGTTATCTCAATTTCGTTTTTCAACCGCTTTACAATGCCCAGCGGCACATCACGGGTCTGGTAGCAGTAGGCGTAGAGGTAACCGAGCAGGTGCTGGCCCGCCAGCAGGTGCAGGAGCTGAACACCGAGCTGCAACTGGCCAACAAAACGCTGGGCCAGACCAACCAGCGCCTGGCCCGCATCAATACCGATCTGGATACGTTCGTGTACACGGCCTCGCACGATCTGAAAGCCCCCATTGCCAACCTCGAAGGCCTGCTGATAGCCCTGCGCGAGCAGCTGCCCGCCGAAGCGCTGCACGCCAATCTGGTGCCGCAGCTTCTGGAGATGATGGACGGCGCTGTTAGTCGCTTCCAGCAAACGCTAGTGCACCTCACCGATGTGTCGCAGCTTCAGCCCAACGAAGCCTCCGCCGAGCTGGTAAACCTGCCAGCGTTGGTGAAGGCTGTGCACCTCGACTTGCAGCCCTGGCTGGCCGCTGCCAACACCACCTTCACGGCCGATGTGGATGCCTGCGCTACCGTGCATTTCTCGGCCAAAAACCTGCGCAGTATCCTGTACAACCTGCTCAGCAACGCCGTGAAGTACCGCGCCTATGACCGGCCAGCTACGGTGCACCTTCGGTGTGAGCGCAAAGCCGAGGAGGTAGTATTAACCGTGCGAGACAACGGCCTGGGCCTAACCCCAGCGCAGCAAGAACAGCTGTTCCGGATGTTTCGGCGCCTTCACTCCCACGTAGAGGGCTCGGGGGTAGGGCTCTATATGGTGAAGAAAATTGTGGAAAACGCGGGCGGTACGATTACCGTAGAGAGCCAGCCCAACGTAGGTACTACCTTTACAGTCTACTTACCCGGCTAACCACCGGCTCATTGTGCTCCGTGGGGTACCCTTTTCACTAACTATGGAGAAGCTCGCCAGCGTTTTGCTCGTGGACGACGATACTACCAATAACTTTTTGAATGAGCTGCTTTTCAAGAAGCTGGAAATAACTGACCGCCTGTTGGTGGCCGAAAGCGGCACAGAGGCCTTGCAACTGCTGCAATGGCCCGACGAGTCGCACGGCCCCAACCTGATTTTGCTGGACGTGAACATGCCGGGCATGAATGGTATCGAGTTCTTGGAAACTTATGTGCAGCTGCCGGCTACCCAGCGCCACGCTACCGTGGTAATTATGCTCACCACCACCATGGATGCCAGCGACCTGGCCCGCCTCAACGACCTGCCCATTGCGGGACTGGTCAGCAAGCCGCTCACGCAGGAAAAGCTGGCTACCATTCTGCAACTGCATTTTCAGCGCACCCTACCCAACTAACCCGCTTACCCCTGCGCAATGGAACAATTGCCTTCGTATCCCCGTCTGTTTTCGTTTTTTGCTGTGGGCATTGCCCTGGTTTTGCTGGGGGCGCTACTGAAAATACAGCACGTGCAGGTATCTAGCTGGCTGATACTGGCAGGATTATCGGTGCAGGCAGTGGCCGGGATGCTGCTGGTTTATCGGTTTGCCAAGGGTAGGCAGCCGGAGGAGTAGGCTGCATCGTGGCGCTGCTTCTATCAATAATCAGGGCTTACTTTGAGTAGTAAGCAGCAAGTCCTCAGTTTTTTCCGTTAAGGCAACATTAGCATAGAGTGTTTTTTACTCCGCGGTGGGTGTGAGGGGCACGGGCGTTGCTTTCGGTTTCTTACTTACCAGGAACACGCCCACAAAAATCAGGGAGGCTTGCAACGCCTTTTCCACCGTGAAGGTGTCTTTGCCCAGGGCCACAGCAATGAGCACGGCCAGCACGGGTTGCAGGTAGAGGTACACGCCGGTGAGGGTAGGGGAGGCGTACTTCAAGGCCCAGTTGTTGAGCAGGTAGGCCACGATGGTGAGGAACACCACCATATACAGAATCTCAGCCCAGATAACCACCGGCAGGTTGGCAAAGTCGATGGCCAGGGCCTGCCGCCAACCGAAGGGTAGGGCCGCCAACGCTCCTACTAGAAAGATGCGAGCCAGTACCGTGAAGGGGTTGTACTTGCGCATGAGCGGCATCACAATCACCAGGTACACGCCAAAGGCCGAGGCATTGCACAAGATCAGAATATTGCCCAGCACCGGATTGGTGGCGTGGGCCACGCCGGGCACCTCGCGCCCCAGCACAATCAGCGCCGCGCCAATGCCAGCCACCAAAATACCCACCACGCGCATCGGCCGGATTTTCTCGCCCAGCAGCACCGCCGAGGCCAGCACTACCACAATCGGCGACACAGTTTGCACCAGCGAGGCGTTGATTGGCGTGGTCAGGTTGAGGCCCCCGAAGAATAGTAGCTGATTGGCTCCGATGCCAATAATGCCGCTGAGAATGGCGCGCACGTTGTCGGCGCGGCCCGTGATGCGGTCTTTGCTGACAATACGGCTCAGTATCCCGAAAAACAGCGCCGCGCCCAGCGTGCGCAGCACCACCAGCCCAAACGGCCCGGCGTACACCGGCATCACATCTTTCGATAGGCTGTAGTTGGCGGCATAAATCAGCGCAACCAGAAATAGAGCGGCGTGCAGCAAAACGGGGTTTTTCATGGCCGGCAAAGGTACGCAGCCTCCGTACCTTTGCACCATGTCTACTGGTTCCCTCTTCGACGACGAAACGCCTTCCCGCCCTACCCCCGCCACGCCCGATGCCCCCCTGCCGGAGCGCCGCCGCCCGCGCACGCTGGCCGAGTATGCTGGGCAGCAGCATCTCATTGGGCCGGAGGGCGTACTACGGCGCTACCTCAACGCCGGCCGCCTACCCTCCCTGATCTTGTGGGGGCCGCCCGGCGTGGGCAAAACCACCCTGGCCCACCTATTGGCCCAGGAGCTGGGGAGGCCGTTTGCGGCGCTGTCGGCCATTAATGCGGGGGTGAAGGACGTGCGCGACGTGATTGAGCGCGCCAAGCGCCAGCCGGGCACGCTGTTGTTTATTGATGAGATTCACCGTTTCAGCAAGGCCCAGCAGGATGCGCTGCTGGGCGCGGTGGAGCACGGCACCGTCACGCTGATTGGCGCCACCACCGAAAATCCGTCGTTTGAGGTGATTCCGGCCCTACTGAGCCGGGCGCAGGTCTACACCCTGGAGGCTTTGGACAAAGACGTGCTCATTGGTTTGGTGGACACTGCATTGGCCGAGGATGAGGTGCTGAAGCGCAAGAAAGTACGGGTAGAGGAATATAACGCCCTGCTCACCATCTCGGGCGGCGACGCGCGCAAGCTGCTTAACCTGCTCGAAATTGTGGTGCAGGCCGCCTCGCCCGCGCCCGTTACCGGCGAAATCGTCATTACCGATGCCGTGGTGCAGGAGCTGGCCCAGCAGCACCTCGCCCGCTACGACAAAGGCGGCGAGATGCACTACGACGTGATTTCGGCCTTCATCAAAAGCATCCGCGGCTCCGACCCCAACGCGGCGCTTTACTACCTGGCCGTGATGCTGGAAGGCGGTGAGGACGTGAAATTCATTGCCCGCCGTCTGCTCATTCTGGCTTCCGAAGATGTGGGCAACGCCAACCCCAACGCCTTGCTACTGGCCCAAAGCTGCTTCCAGGCCGTCACGGTCATTGGCCTACCCGAATCGGACATTATTCTGGGCCAGACGGTGGTGTACCTCGCTACCTCGCCCAAGAGCAATACCTCGTACAAGGCCATCCGCGAAGCGCGGGCCCTAGTGCGCCAGCAGGGCGTGCAGCCGGTGCCCATTCCGCTGCGCAACGCGCCTACCAAGCTCATGAAGCAGCTCGGCTACGGTCAGGAATACCAATATTCGCACGACTACCCCGGCAACTTCGTGCCGCAAGAGTTCCTCCCCGAGCAGCTCGCCGGTACCACCTTCTACCACCCCGGCGACAACCCCGCCGAGCACAAAATCCGCGAGCGGCTGCGTCAGCAGTGGGGGGAGAAGTATGGGTATTAGGAGTGGTGAGATGGTGAAATGGTGAGTAGTGAAATGGTGAGTAAACTACGGCTGTCATCCTGAGCTTGCGAAGGACCTTCTCACATCAGAACGACAAGCGTACCAACGACTCGTCAAGCGTACCAACGACTCGTTCAACTGGCAGAAGGTCCTTCGCAAGCTCAGGATGACAGCCGTAGTTTACTCACCATTTCACTACTCACAAACTCACAACTTCACCATTTCTCCACTCACCATCTCACGCCGACAACCGCCCTACCCGCTCCAGTAGCCGATCTACCGGGTGGTCAAAACGCAGCGTGAAATGCTGCTTGGGCTGATTGGGTCGGAAAAACACGAGGCCCACGTAAAACAAATCAACAGTGAGCGACACGGCCGGGTGCTGTTGCACCGCCGCCCAGGCGCGCTCCATCTCCACTGACCAATGAATATCGTCGAGCACGAATAGGCTGTCGTTGGTGCGGTGGGCCAGGCATTGTTCGAAGTAGCGCAGGGTAGGCTCGTAGCGGTGGTTGCCGTCGAAAAAGGCGAAGTCGAGGGGAGCTTGTAGCTGCCGGAGGGTAGGGGCGAGGGTCGCGTCAAGGTTGCCCGTTACCAGCTCTACGTTAGGCAGGTGCAGCGCCGCAAACGTTTCGCGGGCCACGCGGGCCGTTTCAGGGCACCCCTCAAACGTGACGACATGGGCCCGAGAATCGGCCGCGGCCAGGTAGGCGGTAGTCAGCCCCAGCGACGTGCCCAACTCCAGCACTGTGCGCGGCTGCTGCCAGTTCACCAGCCGGAATAGCAGCTGCGCCAGTGCGGGCGGTTTGGCGGCCGTACGAGCCACGTCGCGCAGGCGGCGCTGCCGGCCCGCGCCCGTGTGCGAGCCGGCCCCCAAGTCCGTAACCGTAATGCTAATGTTGCTGTCAAGCAAATACTGCCGGCGCTCCTCAATGGCCGCAAAGGCTTGGTAGGCGCCCGTGTGCTGAATGACGTCGTTGTACAGCCCAAAAACAAACGGGGAATGCAACCCATGTGCATTCCCCGAGCGGGCCAAAAATCGTAAGTAACTGAGTGCTTGGTGAAGCAAGGGGTACATGGATAAATGGTTGAATGGTTAAATGGCTGGCTGATTAAATGGTTGTCGTTCGGCAGATTCAGAACGACAACCATTTAATCAGCCAGCCATTTAACCATTCAACCTAATTCAGCCGGAACGGCACGATGAGGGTAAATTCGGGAATATCAACGGTGAACTCGCGGCCGTCGGCTAGGCGCTCCATCTGGTAGGTACCACACATTTTGCCTAGGCCCGTTTTCAGGTTGCAGCCCGATACATATTGATGTGCTTCGCCGGGTTCCAGCACGGGTTGCTGGCCCACCACGCCGTCGCCTTCCACTTCGCGCACCACACCATTGGCATCGTAGATGTGCCAGTGACGACGTAGCAGCTTCACGGTGTACTCGCTATTGTTGCGAATATCGATTTTATAGGCAAACACGTAGTGTTCCTGGCTCGGGCTCGAATAATCGGGGAGGTAGTTGGTCGTAACACTCACCGTTACTCCCTGCGTAGTGGTAGTATTCATGGCTGCTGCTATGCTGTGTAGAATAGGACTAACGCTAGTCTGCGGAATTTGGTTTATCTACGCAGTTAGCATCGTCTAAGGCTTCCCTACTTCGCAAATAAACTATTTCCGTATGAATGTAAAGATAGATGAGAGTTGGCGCAAGGTGTTGCACGAAGAATTTGACAAAACTTATTTTCAGCACCTGACTACCTTCTTGCGTGGCGAGTACGCCACCACGGCTGTGTACCCGCCCGGGCCGCAAATTTTTCATGCGTTTCAGGCCTGCCCTTTTGATAAACTAAAGGTGGTAATTCTGGGTCAGGACCCCTACCACGGTAAGGGGCAGGCCCACGGCTTGTCCTTTTCGGTGGCGCATGGGGTTCGCACGCCGCCTTCTCTGCAAAACATTTTCAAAGAGCTGTACGACGACATTCCCGGTACCGCTCCCGCCCCCGATGGCAACCTCGACCGGTGGGCCGAGCAAGGCGTATTGCTGCTGAATGCTACCCTTACGGTGCGGGCCAGCACGCCCGGCTCCCACCAGAAGAAAGGCTGGGAGCAGTTCACAGATGCCGTTATTCAGAAAATATCGGAGCAGAAAGAGCACGTCGTATTCATCCTGTGGGGCGTCTATGCCCAGAAAAAAGGCGAAATCATCGACGCAAAAAAGCACCTAGTGCTAAAGGCCGCTCACCCCTCGCCCTACGCCGCCGACCGGGGCTTTTTCGGCTCGCGCCCCTTCAGCAAAACCAACGCCTACCTAGAGCAGCATGGCAAACAGCCGATTAACTGGTAGCTCACGGATTAGAGCGGATGTGACGGATTAGTCGGATTTTGTAGTCGATTCAAACCAAAAGAGCTTGCCAGATGGCAAGCTCTTTTGGTTTTCAGATCTCGTAATAGGTTCTAGTAGAATCGACTACAAAATCCGACTAATCCGTCACATCCGCTCTAATCCGTGATCAGGTTAAACAGACGGTTCCAGCGGATTTTGTGGAAGAAATCGGCGTAGGGGTCTACCGACATCCAGATGAGCACGGCCTTGCCCACGATGTGGTCTTCGGGTACGAAACCCCAGAAGCGCGAGTCCTCGGAGTTGTGGCGGTTGTCACCCATCATGAAGTAGTAGTTCTGCTTGATGGTGTAGCTGGTAAGTGGCTTGCCGTTTTGGTAAATCATGCCGTTTTGCCACGTAATGCCTTCGTTGTGCTCATAGCGGGCTACTATTTTGTAGTAGATGCCCGCGTTTTCTGGCGTTAGAGTAACGGTCTGGCCCTCCTTCGGAATAGGCAGAGGGCCGTAGTTGTCCACATTCCAGGGGCGCTCAGTAGCGCTGGTCATAGTCAGTGAAGGATAGTCGACGCGGTTGGGAAACAGGGTAGGATTGGCTACACCGGGCGCAGCTTTGGTGGGGGCCACACTCTTCACATAGGGCTGCTGGCGGAAGTAGCTAGCGGCCGAATTGGTCATGTGCAGGCTCTGGTACACATAGTTGCCGCCTTGCGTCTGGCCGCTGGGGTAGGGGATACCATTGCCACCGGCCATGCCGCTGCCGTCGATCTGATAGTCCAGCACACTCTGCTCCTGAAAAAACTTGTCGCGCACGGGCGCAGTTGTTTCCATGTCGTAAGTGGTCTGCGACTCTGTGGGCGTCTTGATGGGCTGCCCATTAATATACACCTGCCCTTCCTTGATTTCCAGCACGTCGCCGGGCGTGCCGATGCAACGCTTGATGTAGTTGGTGCGCAAATCAGCCGGAAACTGGCTTTCAAACGGCACATTAAACACCACCACATCGTTGCGCTTCACTTCTGAAAAGCCCGGCAAGCGGTAGGATGGCAGTTGAATGGCATCGGAGTAGCTTTTAATGCCGGTTCCCCAGATGGTTTGGTGTGTGAGCGGCACCTGCAAGGGCGTTTGAGGGGTGCGCGGACCATAATGGAGCTTACTCACAAATAGATAGTCGCCTACCAGCAAGGAATGCTCCATAGAGGGGGTAGGGATAGTGTACGCTTCAAACGTGGCCCAGCGAATGAGTGTGGCAGCCACTACGGCAAACAGAATTGCGTCGCCCCACTCGCGCCACACGCTCTTGGCTTTTTTGTGTTGGGGCGGTTTCGGTTTGGCTTGTTGCGCCTTGAGGCGGTCTTCCCAGGATTGTACGGCCATAATACGAAAGGCGGAGATGCAGAATAACACCGAAGTAACTTCCGGCTCATTACCCAAAGAACGGGTAAATTTTAATTAGTAACCTAGTAACGTACGAGCTAGCTGCTGGTAAGGGGTAGAGACACAACGTATTATGTCTCGTCGTTGAACAACTGGAACCGCACAGGTTGAGTGAAGTCAGCAACGACGAGGCACAACCCACTGTGTCTCTACCTCATAAGGCTACAACCCTAGCAAGTCCTTCATGCCAAATACCCCCTGGCGGCCCGGCAGCCACTCTGCGGCCAGCAGTGCGCCCTGCACAAATCCGTCGCGGGTGTGGGCCTCGTGTTTCAGCTCGATATCATCGGCTGCGGAGCTATAGGTCACAATGTGCGTACCCACCACCGCGCCTGTGCGCTCTGACACTACCGCCAGCTCATCGGGCGCGTTGGTCGGCTCGTTGCGCCACGTGGTTTTGGCCGGGAAGTGGCGCAGGATGCCTTCGGCAGCTGTGAGGGCCGTGCCGCTGGGCTGGTCTACCTTCTGCGTGTGATGAATCTCGCGTACTTGCACATCGTAGCCGCCAAACTGGTGCATTTTGGCCGCGATGTACTCATTAAAGTGGAAGAACAGGTTCACGCCTACGCTGTAGTTGGAAGCGTAAAACAGCGGCGTGCCGGTCTGCTGGCTCAGTGCCTGTGCTTCCTGGAAATGGTGCAGCCAGCCCGTAGAGCCGCACACCACCGGAATACCCTGCTGCAAGCACGCCCGCACGTTGCCAAAGGCCGCGTCGGGGTGGGTGAATTCAATAGCAACGTCGGCAGTTTCGGGGGTGAAATCGGTAATCTGCACCCCCGGATGGGTAGGGTCTACAATGCCGGCAATCTGGTGGCCGCGGGCCGTGGCCTGGGCCGCAATGGCCTGGCCCATTTTGCCGTAGCCAATAAGAAGCAACTTCATTTTCGAGGGAAAGAGCGGGTAGAGGTAAGCGAAAAGGTAAGCGACATGCCCGGCGCCGCCGCTACCATCGGCGTGCGCAACATAGTAGGCTCAACGTTCAAACTCAGGTCGTCGCTGATATCAAAGTCTTTCAGGTGGGCATCTACCAAAGCGTCGAGCACGGTAAGGCCGTAGGCAACAGCTGAGTAGGCAATAAACTGGTCACGGTAGCGGCGAAATATAATAACGCTGCGCTCCGTGTAATTTGGCGTTCTACCATTCACTAGTGCAGGGGCACGAGAGCCGGGAGACTCTTCAAATTGTGCATCGGTAAGACGCGTATTACCGGTGATATTCCTTTTTGCAAAGAACTCTTTCTGTTGCACATAGCGGTGAAATTGCGTCTGTGAATACACTTCCATCGCTACCGTCCCCCCAATCAGTCCTACCGCCAACGGCACCTTCCAGTACTTCTTGTTATAAAACTGCCCGCCACCTGGGATAATGGCAAAAAATGCCGCTTTGGTGGGACGCGTCACGCGGCGGCCAAACAGAATTTCGGTTTTGCGGGCCGAGTCGGCGGCAGTTTCCTGCCGGGGCTCCGCCACCTGCGACGAGTCTGGCCCGGCCGTAACGGCTATCTGAGCCTGGGCATGATGGGTAGTGACAAAGAACGCCAGCAATAAGAATAGCAGCGAACAGCAACGAGATAAGGCAGCCATAGAGATAGTGAAAAGAGGAGCATTGAAGCAGCTAGAAACTATATAGCGTCCAACGATGCCCGGCTTGCCGGTAGTATACCTATACTACCGGCTACCTACTCTATGCTGGCTGCAAAATGTGCAGAATGCGCTGCATGTCCTCCACCGAATCAAAAGCAATTTTGATTTCGCCCCGGCCCTGCGGACCGGGTTTCACCTGCACGCGGCTCCCAAACCGGTCGGAGAGGTGGCGCTCGGTGCGGCGTAGTTCGGCTACGGGCACTTGTGGCTCGGCAGGTTCCGCAGAAGGTGCATCAGCCTTGGTGGGCGGCGTGAGGCCGTTGCGCACCAGCTGCTCTACCTTACGCACCGACAGCTCCTCATCCACGATGCGGTGAAACAACGCCAGTTGCTGCTCTACGCTGTCAATATTCACCAGTGCCCGGGCGTGGCCCATGGAAATCACATTGTCGCGCAGACCGATTTGAATATCAGGTGGTAGCTTGAGCAGGCGTAGATAGTTCGTGACCGTCGAGCGGTTTTTGCCTACCCGGTCGCCTAGCTCTTCCTGCTTCAGGTTACACTCACTTACGAGGCGCTGGTAGCTGAGAGCAATTTCGATGGCGTTGAGGTTCTCGCGTTGGATGTTCTCAATGAGCGCCATTTCCAGCATCTGCTGGTCGTCGGCCTTGCGGATGTAGGCCGGAATGGTCTCCAGACCCGCCAGCCGCGAAGCTTGCAAACGTCGTTCCCCCGAAATCAGCTGGTAGGAGTTGGTGCCCATCTGGCGCACCGTCACGGGCTGAATGATGCCCTGAATCTTGATAGACTCCGCCAGTTCCTGCAAAGCAGTCTGGTCGAAGTGCGTGCGGGGCTGGTAGGGGTTGGCCTCAATGTGGCCCACCGGAATCAGCCCGACGGAGTTGACGGGGTGGGGCACCAGGCCCGTGGAACCTACCCGGTCGCTCTTCTTTTCGTAGCTGCCCTCAATCAGTGCGTTCAGGCCACGGCCCAGGCCGCCTACTTTGCGCTTGGGTAGCGACGGAATATTTTTTTCTTCGTTTTTCTCTGACATACCTGCGAGCGGCTCTTATTTATCCAATGGATATAAGCCGGATTCAAAAATACACAAACCGCCGGGAAGGCCGGGAAATTTTCGTTGGGTAGGGTAGCCGAAGGTTACTACTGACTAAAAACGCCTGTCATCCTGAGCACAGCGAAGGACCTTCTCACGCAAGAACAACAGGCGTATCAACGACTCGTTCTTGCGTGAGAAGGTCCTTCGCTGTGCTCAGGATGACACCTGTACTTGTTCTACGCCGCTTCGTCGCTGGCTTCTTCTTGCTCGGCTTCGGGGGCTGCTGCCTCCACGTTTTTCTCCACAATTTCGCGGGCCAGGTTCAGGTAGCTGATGCTGCCTTTGCTCTCGGCGTCGTGCAGAATGACCGGAATGCCAAAGCTCGGTGACTCCGACAGCTTCACGTTGCGCGGGATAATCGTATCGAATACCAGCTGCTGGAAATGCAGCTTCACTTCCTCTACCACTTGGTTGGAGAGGCGCAGGCGCACGTCGTACATCGTGAGCAGGATGCCCTCGATTTCCAGCGTCTCGTTCAGGCGGCCCTGAATGATTTTCACCGTGTTCAGCAGCTTGCCCAAGCCTTCTAAGGCGAAATATTCGCACTGCACCGGAATGATAACCGAGTGTGCGGCCGTGAGGGCATTCACCGTAATCAGGCCCAGCGAGGGCGAGCAGTCGATGATAATGAAGTCGTACTGATCGGCCAGGGGGCGCAGCGCATCCTTCATCTTCTCCTCCCGGTTGGGAAGGTTGATCATCTCTACCTCAGCCCCTACCAGGTCGATGTGGGAGGGCATCAGGTCGAGGTGGGGGAGGATGTTGGTTTGCAGAATGGTTTCCTCGGCACTCACCCCGTCTACCATGCACTCGTACACGCTGTTCTCGATATCCTTGGGGTCGAAGCCTACCCCAGACGTGGCATTGGCCTGCGGATCGGCATCGACCAGCAGCGTCCGGTATTCCAGCGCCGCCAGGCTGGCTGCCAGGTTAATGGCCGAGGTGGTTTTGCCTACGCCGCCCTTCTGGTTGGCTACCGCAATGATTTTGCCCATGTGTTTTAAAGCTGTTGGCTGTTAGCTATTAGCTGTTAGCTTTTCTATAAAATATACTCACGCTGTCAAGAAGGATGTGGCTAACAGCCAACAGCTTCTTTTACAGGTCAATCGTTTCGCCGATTTGCAGCAGCGTCAGCTCTTTGCCGGCTTGCTGCGCTTTGGTTTTGGCGGCTTCCTGGTCGATTTTGATGGCCGGGAAGGTGTCGTAGTGCATGCCGATGAGCTTGGTGGCGCCTACCCAGTTGGCCGCAACCAGCGCATCGTCGATGCCCATGGTGTAGTTGTCGCCGATGGGCAGGATGGCAAAGTCCAATTGGTACTGCTCACCCAGTATTTTCATGTCGTAGGTGAGGGCCGTATCGCCAGCAAAGTAGAAGGTTTTGCCTTCGGCTTCCACCACAAAACCTGCCGCTATGCCGCCGTAGGTGCCGTCGGGGAGAGAGCTGGAATGGGCGGCGGCCACCATTTTCACGGTGCCGAAGGGTAGGCTCACCTTGCCGCCAATGTTCATGGGGTAAGCGGCCTTCAGGCCTTTCTGGCCGAACCAGCCCGCTATTTCAGCAATGGCTACCAGCTCGGCGCCGGTGCGGTTGCCGATTTCCTCCACGTCGGCCACATGGTCGCCGTGGCCGTGACTGAGCAGGATGTAGTCGGCCTCGATCTTTTCTACCTCTACGTCCTTGGCTAACGGGTTGGGGCGGATGAACGGATCAAAAAGCACTTTCTGGCCACCAGTTTCAAGAAGGAAGCACGCGTGGCCGAAGTAGGTCAGTTTCATGTTAGAGCAATGCAGGTGTGGCAGTTGCGGGTTACCAGATTGCAGTTGTGTATGGTGGTCATGCTGCGCTTACGAGGGACCTTCTGCCAGTCGAACGACCATCGTATCGACGACTCGTTCCAGCGTGAAAAGGTCCTTCACTACGCTCAGGATGACAGCCTTATTTGGTTGACAACTGATAACTAATAACCGCGAACAGCTTAGTTTAGCACAAAGATACACTGTTTCGCCTTTCTCATGAGTTCGTTTTTGCGTCGTTTGGCCGGTTTTTCCTTTGTCTGCGCGGGGTTGCTAAGCAGCTGCGGCGGCCCGGCGCAGCCCACCGACGACCGGCGCGTGTTTCGCTATAACCAGCCCGAGGCGCTGACCTCGCTGGACCCGGCCTTTGCCAACAAGCAGGCAAATATTTGGGCCGTGACGCAGCTCTACAACGGCCTGCTGGAGCTGGACGACAGCCTAAAGCCCGGCCCGGCCCTGGCGCGCCGTTACCAGATTTCGCCCGATGGCAAAACCTACACTTTCACGCTGCGTCCCGGCGTGCACTTCCACGACTCGGAGGTGTTTGCCGGTGGCAAGGGTAGGGCCGTCACGGCGCAGGACTTCGTGTATAGCTTCCGGCGCCTGTTCGACCCCGCCACGGCCAGCCCCGGCGGGTGGATTTTTCGGGGAAAAGTGCTGGAAAATAGCCAGGGCGAAATCAGCGACACGGCCTTTGTAGCTGCCAACGACTCCACTCTGCGCATCTATTTGAAGGAGCCGTTTATCCCGTTTTTGGGCATCCTAACGATGCCCTACGCCTACGTGGTGCCGCGCGAGGCGGTGCAACGCTACGGCAAGGACTTCCGGGAGCATCCGGTGGGCACGGGGCCGTTTCGGTTCAAGGTGTGGGACGAAAGCAACGCCATCATCTACCACCGCAACCCGAGCTACTGGCGCCGCGACGCCCAGGGCCACGCGCTGCCCTACCTCGACGCGGTACAGATCAGCTTCATCACTGACCGCAAAACCGAGTTCCTGACGTTTCAGCAGGGCAAGTTGGATTTCCTGTCGGGTATTCGGGAAGGCTCGCGCGACCTGATTATGCACCCCGATGGCACCGTGCGCGAGGAGTTTCGCAATAAATTCAGGGTAGAAAAAGTGCCCTACCTCAACACCGAATACCTCGGCTTTCAGCTCGACCCCAAAAACCTGCCCACCGACGACGACACGCCCGCCCTGCGCGACCGGCGCGTGCGCCAGGCCCTGAGCTACGCCCTCAATAAGCCCGAAATGGTGGCGTATTTCCTCAACAACGTGGGCGTGCCGGGCGTGTCGGGCTTTGTGCCGTCGTCACTGCCCTCGTACAGCGCTACCCTGGTGCCGGGCTACGACTACCAACCTCAGAAGGCGCGGGCGTTGCTGCGAGAAGCGGGTTTTGGTTCGGGTAGGCCGCTGCGGCTGCGCCTGAGCACGGTGCAGGAGCGCAAGGAAATCTGCGAGTACATGCAGAAGAAATGGGCCGAGGTAGGGGCACAGGTGCAAATCGACGTGAACCAAGCCGCCGCCCACCAAGAGCTAGTGGATAACGGCCGCGCCGCCTTCTTCACCAAAAGCTGGCTGGGCGACTACCCCGACGCCGAAAACTACCTGGCCCTGTTCTACAGCCCCAACTTCGCGCCGGCCGGCCCCAACAAAACGCACTACAAAAGCGCCACCTACGACCAGCTATACCAGCAGGCCAACCGCGAACAGAACACCGAAAAGCGCTACAACCTCTACCGCCAGATGGACCGCCTGATGATGGCCGACGCGCCCGTGGTACCGCTTTATTACGATGAGGTAGTGCGCCTGACGCAGAACAACGTGCGCGGCCTGCGGCCAAATCCCATGAACCAGCTCACCCTGGAGCGCGTTCGGAAGGAGTAGAGCGTTCGTATTGATTGAATAAGAACGTCATGCTGAGCCTGTCGAAGCATCTCGCGTGCTGACGTCCGATTACTATTTCAACATCAGCACGCGAGATGCTTCGACAGGCTCAGCATGACGTTCTTACTAGTGCTATTCAGTAATTCCCTTTCGCCTACCTTTCCCGTATCCCTACCCCGTCCGCTATGAAGTCCCTCCATACCCAGCAACACCCGCTCGCCGACCTGCGCTACCAGCTGAACGTGCTTACCCACGCGGAAGCTGCTGGCAGCCATTTGCCGCCGTTTGCGGCCAAGCTGCGCGAAACGGGCCTGCTACCCCTGCGCCCCACGGGCCTCACGGTGATGCAGATCAACGTGGGTAAAATGTGCAACCAAACCTGCCACCACTGCCACGTAGACGCCGGCCCCGACCGCACCGAAATCATGACCCGCGCTACCATGCAGCAATGCCTCGACGCGCTGGCGCAGACCGATATTCCGGTGGTGGACCTCACGGGCGGCGCGCCGGAGATGAATCCGGATTTTCGGTGGTTCGTGGAACAGATTTCGGCCCTAGGGCGCAACGTGATTGTGCGCTGCAACCTCACCATCATCGTGGCTAACAAGAAGTACCACGACCTGCCCGAGTTCTTTGCCCGGCACCGGGTGCGGGTGGTGTCGTCGCTGCCATGCTACACGGCCGCCAACACCGACAAGCAGCGCGGCGAGGGTGTGTTTGAGCGCTCCATCCGGGCGTTGCAGATGCTGAACGCCGTGGGCTACGGCGTGGCCGATACGGGGCTGGTGCTGGATCTGGTATTCAATCCTGGCGGCGCCTCGCTGCCCGGTCCGCAGGCGGCACTGGAGGTAGACTACAAGCGCCAGCTGATTCAGGATTTTGGGATTGTGTTCAACAATCTGCTCACTATCACCAACCTGCCCATCAACCGCTTTCTGGAATTTTTGCTGGAAAGCGGTAAGTATGAGCTGTATATGGAAAAACTGGTGACGGCCTACAACCCCGCCGCCGCCGCCAACGTGATGTGCCGCAGCACGCTCTCCGTAGGCTGGGACGGCCAGCTCTACGACTGCGACTTCAACCAACAACTCGATTTGCTGGTAGAAGCCTCGGCCCCGCGCCACATTCAGGACTTCAACCAAGAAGTCTTGGAAAGTCGGGTCGTGGTAATCAACCAGCACTGCTACGGCTGCACGGCCGGCGCGGGCTCCAGCTGCGGCGGCGCCACGGTATAGCTTCAACCTGATAGTATAGAGAGAATGGAAACGACCACGCAAGCCCAAGTGCGCGACTACTACGGCACGCAGCTGACGACTAATCAGGACCTGAAAACCAACGCCTGCTGCACCACCGATATTCCAGCGGCGCACCGTCAGATTCTGGCTACCCTGGAACCCGAGGTGCTGGATAAATATTACGGCTGCGGCGTGTGCGTGCCCCCGGCCGTGGCGGGTTGCACCGTACTGGACCTGGGTAGCGGCAGCGGCCGCGACGCTTTCCTGCTCTCGAAGCTAGTAGGCGAAAACGGCCACGTGATTGGGGTAGACATGACCGACGAGCAGCTGGCCGTGGCCCGGCGGCACGTGGCGGCGCACACCGAGCGGTTTGGGTACGAGCGGCCCAACGTGGAGTTCCGCAAGGGCTACATCGAAGACCTGCGCACTGCCGATATAGCCGACAGCAGCGTGGATGTGGTGGTGAGCAACTGCGTGCTGAACCTGAGCACCGACAAGGCCGCCACCTACCGCGAAATTTTCCGGGTGTTGAAGCCGGGCGGCGAGCTGTTTATCTCGGATGTGTTTGCCGATCGGCGCGTGCCCGAAGCCTTGCGCCAGGACCCTGTATTATACGGCGAGTGCCTGAGCGGGGCGCTCTACGAGCAGGACTTTCGGCGCCTGCTGCACGAGCTGGGCATCCGCGACTACCGCCTCACTGAGCGACGCCGCCTGACGATTGAGAATGCGGAAATTGAGCAGAAAGTAGGCAACATCAAGTTCTACTCGCTCACGGTGCGGGCCTTCAAGCTCGACCTGGAAGACCAGTGCGAGGACTACGGCCAGGCGGCTACCTATCTAGGCTCCCTACCCGACGAGCCCCACGGCTTCACCCTCGACGACCACCATTACTTCGAAACCGGCCGGCCCATGCTGGTGTGCGGCAACACCGCCGACATGCTCAGCCAGACGCGCTACGCCCCGTATTTCAACGTAGTGGGCAACAAAGACCGGCATTTTGGTTTGTTCCCGTGCGGCCCGGCACCGTCGACTACTTCCGGTGCCGATGCAGTGGGCACTTCCTGCGGCTGTTAGTTGCTGATGCCGTCGTCTAGCAATTCAGCAAGCGCTACGGCTCCGTCCGTCAGCATCATCATTCCTACCTTCAACGAAGCCGATTCCATTGCCGACCTGGTGCGTTACCTGCGTGCCGCTACGGTGGGGGAAGACGTGGAAATACTGGTAGCCGATGGGCAAAGTTCGGACGCTACGGCGGCGCTGGCGCAAGCGGCCGGGGCGCGGGTGGTGGTGTGCCCGCGCAAGGGTAGGGCGGCCCAGATGAACCACGGCGCCCAGGTAGCCACCGGCCAGGTGCTGTACTTTCTGCACGCCGATACCTACCCGCCCGCGGGCTTCCTCACCGACATCCGGCAGGCGCTGGCCCTGGGCTACCGCAGCGGCTGCTACCGCCTCGCCTTCGACCACCCACACTGGTTTCTGCGCGCCAACGCCTGGTTCACGCGCTTTCCATGGACGGTGGTGCGCTTCGGCGACCAGAGTTTGTTTGTGTCAAAGGCGCTGTTCGGGCAGATTGGCGGCTTTCGGGAAGACTTGCAGGTGATGGAAGACCAAGAAATCATTGTGCGGCTGAAGACCCAGGGCCTGTTCCGAGTGGTGCCGCGCACCGTTACTACCTCCGCCCGCAAGTACCTCGACAACGGTGTATACCGCCTGCAAGGGCTGTTTACCAGCATTGCGGTGCTTTACTGGCTGGGTGTATCGCAAGCGAATCTGGTGCGCTTTTATCGGTTTTTTATCCGCAAAAGCAAATTATAGCCGTCGCCTGCCGGTCCGACGCCGCAGGCGTCCGACCGGTTGCCGTATGCTGAGGTTGAACGAGCTTCGTGCTGATGTCTGTCTCTACCTACCCCACGCGGTGCAGCCATCAGCAACGGCAACCGGTCGGACGCCGCAGGCGTCCGACCGGTAGGCGACGGTTCACCTGATTTGTACCGCATTAGATCAAAGCATGATAACCGATAGAAACGCACCCGCTCACCTGCTGATCTTTGCCCGCGAGCCGGTGCTGGGCCGCGTGAAGACCCGATTGGCAGCGGGTATCGGGGCAGAAGCGGCGCTGCAAGTGTACCGGGAGCTGCTGGCCCACACAGCGCAGGCTGTAGCTCAGGTCCAGGTACCCGCCACCGTGTGGCTAGCCGAAGCGCCTACCTTGACGCCAGCTCCCACCAACGCACTGCCCGAGTGGCCCGGCCTACCCTGGCAGGTGCAGCCCGCCGCCAACTCGCTGGGCGCGCGCATGGCCCACGCCTTCGCCGCCGCCTTTGCCGCCGGCGCTGCCCGCGTCGCCATCATCGGCACCGACTGCCCCGGCCTGACCGCCACGCATCTTACCAATGCTTTCCAGCTGCTCACCACTCACGACGTAGTACTCGGCCCCGCCGATGATGGCGGTTACTACCTGCTCGGCCTGCGTCAACCGCAACCGGCGCTGTTTGAAAACAAGAACTGGAGTACTCCTACCGTGCTGGCCGATACCCTCACCGACGCCCAGCATCTGAACCTGCGCACGGCGCTGCTCCCTACCCTCCACGACGTAGACTCTGCTGAGGACCTAGCCCGCTGGCGGGTAGGGTAGGGTAGGGTAGGGTAGGGTAGGGTAGGGTAGGGTAGGGTAGGGTAGGAGCCATTTTCTCGTCGGTCGAGAGGACAGCTTATTGCTTATTGAACAGTGTAGAGACGCATACTTGCGTCTCGTCGTCCATGCCGCGTGGCCGAAATTGTTCGACGATGAGACGCAACTATGCGTCTCCACACCGTTCCTTCCAGTAACCTCAACAGTTTCTAAAGGATTACCGCGTCTCGCTGGCCGTTATTTTACTGAATTGCTCGGTGAGGTAGGTAAGCAGTTCTTTCAGTTCTGCGGGCGTGTTGTTGGTCAGTTCGGCTTGCACAGTCTTCTGCGTACCGTCAGCTAGGGTGAGGGTGAGGTAGGTGGAGGGCAAGTCGCTGACACCAGAGAGGTAGTGGCTTTGCAGCTGGCTGAAATCCAGGATATTGGCCTTTTTTAGCGTTTGGTCGATAACCGTAACGGGTAGGCGTAGTTCATGCTTGCCTTTGAGCGGCACAAAGTCGAGGCCCTCGTAGGCCACGCGGCCATCGGCGTACACGGTGGCATTATAGGCGGGGCAGGTACCAAAGCAGCGCGTTTTGCGGAAGACCATTACGGGCGCATCCTTCGCGGCAGGTTTCACCACAGGCTGACGTTTCTGCGGAGTCTGCGGCGGGTTCATGGCCGGGTCCTGCGCGGGGTCGTACTGCACGGGCATATTTCCTTGGGTAGGGGCAGGTGGCTGCGACGTGGTAGGTTGCTGAGCGCTAGTGGTGCACGCCGATAGACTACCGCAAACAGCGAAAGCAAATAGCAAAGAGAAGCGCATAAGGAGTAGGAGAATGGAAAGAAAGAGTAGGCCAAAAACCAGGCCCAACTACAATGCCCAAACGTAGCATACGCAAAAAAAAGACCCGCGCCGGGTAGGCGCGGGTCTTTTCGTGTAAGTACAGAATCAGCCTTATTTCTTGCCAGCCTGGCGCTTGGCGGCTGCCTCGCGCTCCTGGGTAGCTTTCATGGCTTCGGCCAAACGGGCCTGGAAACCGCTGGGCTTCTTGTCTTTGTTTTTCACCTGGTTGGCCTCCAGCTTCGCCCGGATCTTCGTGTCGTCCACGAAGCTGCGCGTGATGGCCTGCTGGGCAAACGTAACCATGTTCGACACGAAGTAATACCATGTGAGGCCCGCCGCGAAGCTGTTCAGCACAAACATGAACACCAGCGGCATCAGGTAGCTGTAGAACTTCATGGGGCCCTGCATGGCCGTGTTCATCTGCTGGCTCTGCCAGGTCATGAGTAGGGTAGAGGCCGTCATGAGCAGGGTAAACAGGCTCACGTGGTCGCCGTACCATTTCACGTAGAACGGCAGCTTGATGAACACGTCGTAGCTACTCAAGTCCTTGGCCCACAAGAAGCTCTGTTGCCGCAGCTCGATGGCGTTGGGGAAGAACTGGAACATGGCAAACAGAATCGGGATGGTGAGCAGGGTAGGCACGCAGCCACTCAACGGACTCACGCCGAAGGTCTGGTACAGCTTCATCGTTTCCTGCTGCTGCTTCACCTGGTCGTCGGGGTACTTCTCCTTAATCTCGTCGATTTCGGGTTTCAGCACCTTCATGCGCGCCTGCGACTCGTAGGTTTTGTAGGTCAGCGGCCATGTCACCAGCTTGATAATCAGTACCAGGATGGCGATGATAATGCCGTAGGAACCAATGAATTGCTCCAGGAAGTGGAAGATGGGGATAATCACAAAACGGTTCACCCACCGGAACAAGCCCCAGCCCAGGTACACGTTACGGTCAAACTCGGGCGCCACCTGCTTCAGCAAGCTAAACGAGTTTGGACCGAAGAAAAACCGCATCCCGGCTTTGCCGCTCTGCGCATCGGCTACCGGAATAGTGAGCGACGACGTGAGCGTTTTGATGAACGTGGAATCGTTCAGATCAACCGTCGAGTTGAATTTGCCGGTCGAGAAGTTGTTGTCGGCAATCAGGCCCGCCACGAAAAAGTCGTGCTTGTGCGCGGCCCACTTCACCGGCTCATTGAAGGTTTGCTCCTCGGGGTTTTCGCTGGCTTCGGCCAGGGCGCCCTGGTCGTCTTTGGCCAGGTAGTGGTTGATGGTGCTGTGGTTACGGTTCTGCTTGGCGTCCTGCTCGTTCTGGCGCACGTTGTCAACGAAGGTGAGCGTGAGCGGCTCCTGCGCCACCACACGGTCCAGGCCCTGCATCCGCAGGTTGTAGCCTACCTCGTAGCTGCCGGGCAGCAGCGTATACACCTGCTCGATGCTGCCGCCGGCTACTTGCGCCGTAAACGTCAGTCGCTGGCCGGTTTTGCCATCAGCTGCAAATGGCTGCGGTCCGCTCGACTCAAAATACAGATCAGAGAAGCGCACCGTGCGGCCGTCCAGCGTGCGGAAACGGGTGTCCAGTTTGGCACTCTGCGCATCCAGCAGGAAAAGTGGCTTGCCGAAAAATGTCTTGTAGTTGTTCAGGCGCACCGCTTCAATTAGGCCGCCTTTGCTGGTGAAGGTCAGCGTGAGGTTGTCGTTTTGCAGCTGCACCTGTTGGGCCGTGCCCTGGGCCGCGCCGGCAAAAGCGCCCAGCTGACGCACCATCATCGCCGAATCGGGGGTAGTGGCGGTAGCGACCGTGTCGCGCACAACGGCTGTGGCGGCTGGTTTGGTTGCGTTTTTCGCTTCTTCCTCCACTTTGGGAGCGAAGAAAAACATGTACACCAGAAGCATAGCCGACATAATAAACAGGCCGGTCGTTGCTGAATTTTTGTCCATGAAAGGTGGGTACTAAAAAATAAGAAGTAGGGGTCGCGCCCGCAAAAATCTGGCGCGACCCCTACAAAGGTCGTGGTTGTCAGGCGATTTTTCCTAGCTCGGTAGTTTTGGCAGGGAAAGAGGGTAGGGGAGAACGTCATGCTGAGCCCGTCGAAGCATCTCGCGTGCTGACGACAGACGGTATATACCATCAGCACGCGAGATACTTCGACGGGCTCAGCATGACGTTCTTCCCTACAGTTCGTTCTTATGCCGCTGGATAGCGGCTTTCACGAAGCGCACGAACAGTGGGTGCGGATTCTGCACGGTGCTTTTCAGCTCCGGGTGAAACTGCCCAGCCACAAACCACGGGTGGTTTGGGATTTCCACTACCTCTACCAGGCCCGTATCGGGGTTGGTGCCCGAGGCCACCATGCCGCCGTTTTCGAACTGTTGGAGGTAGTCGTTGTTGAACTCGTAGCGGTGGCGGTGCCGCTCGCTGATGTGGTTGCGGCCGTAGGCTTTGGCGGCCTTGGAGTTGCGACGCAACTCGCAATCGTAGGCGCCCAGGCGCATGGTGCCGCCTTTCTGGGTAATGGCCTTTTGCGCTTCCATCATCGAAATCACAGGGTTCGGCGACATCGGGTCCATCTCCGTGGAGTTGGCGCCTTCCAATTGCAGCACGTGGCGCGCAAATTCTACCACCGCTACCTGCATCCCCAGGCAAATCCCGAAAAACGGAATCTTGTTCTCGCGCACGTACTTCACGGCGGCAATCTTGCCCTCAAAACCCCGCTCGCCAAAGCCCGGCGCCACCAGCACGCCATCCACACCGTGCAGCAGCTGGGCCACGTTCTCGGCCGTAATGTGCTCCGACTGGATACTGCGTAGGTGTACTTTGCACTCGTTCTGCGCGCCGGCGTGCACAAAAGCTTCGTTAATGGACTTGTAGGCGTCGGGCAGCTCCACGTACTTGCCTACCAGCGCGATGGTCACTTCCTCAGTCGGGTTTTTCAGGCGACCCAGAAAGTCCTTCCAGCCTTCCAGATCAGGGTGCGTGCCACCGTTCAGGCGCAGTTTCTTGATCACGCGCTCATCCAGGTGCTCCTTCAGCATCAGGAGCGGCACCGAGTAGATGGTGTCGGCGTCGAGGCTTTCGATAACGGAGTTGATGTTGACGTTGCAGAACAGCGCAATCTTGCGGCGCATCTCCGGCGGAATGGGGTGCTCGGAGCGGCACACCAGGATGTCGGGTTGCAGGCCGGCGCTGCGCAAATCGCGCACCGAGTGCTGGGTAGGCTTGGTTTTCAGCTCGCCCGCCGCCCGCAGGTAGGGCAGCAAAGTCAGGTGAATCACCAGAGAGCTGCTCTCTGGCAGTTCCCACCGCAGCTGCCGCACCGACTCCACGAAGGGTAGGCTTTCGATGTCGCCAATGGACCCCCCGATTTCGGTAATCACCACGTCGAACTGGCCGGTTTCGCCCAGCAGCAGCATGCGGCGCTTAATCTCATCGGTGATGTGGGGCACCACCTGCACGGTTTTGCCGAGGTAGGCGCCCTCGCGCTCCTTGGTAATCACGTGGTCGTAGATGCGGCCGGTGGTGACGTTGTTGGCCTGGGAGGTGGGCGTGTTCAGGAACCGTTCGTAGTGGCCCAGGTCGAGGTCGGTTTCGGCGCCGTCGTCGGTCACGAAACACTCGCCGTGCTCGTACGGGTTCAGCGTGCCGGGGTCGATGTTGATGTAAGGGTCGAACTTCTGGATGGTGACCCGGAAGCCCCGCGCTTGCAGCAGCTTGGCAAGCGACGCGGAAATGATTCCTTTTCCGAGGGAGGATGTCACCCCGCCGGTGACAAAAATATACTTGGCCGTTGGAGCCGCGGACGTGGAGTTTCGGTCTGGCATAACGGGAAACAAAGGTACGAAAAGAACCGGGCGGGCGAGTGTTGCTTTTCGGGTATTTCTGGTGTAGGGGGAGGGTGGAGAGCAGATTAATACTATAGAACAAGAGAAAATTGCCGTAATTCACTCACTTCTCTCACAATCGACTCTGTCGAACTACTTTCTATTATCATAATCTTTTAAAATCGACTATGAGTAGATACATAAACCTTATTCTGTTATTGCTTGGGTTATATTCTTGCGATAACCCAAAAACAAAACATGAACCTTTACATATAGTTGATAGTAAGATATTTTCTGACACTCAAACGGTTGGCGGTTATACTAAGAAGGCAGTATTTATACAAACTATTGATAGAGGTGATTACTTTTATATTCCCAAATCAGCATTTTTAGATACTGTAAACGCAGTTATATTTCAAGATAAGGATTTTGAAAAAGTAAGTCCAGACAACAGGACAATAGAGTTGTCTTGGAATACAATATGTAACGACGGTTCTTATATTTTGACAATTACACCTGAGCAAATTTTCTTTTCTAGTGGGCATGATAATCCGAATCCAAATGAGCTATACTGGGTAATAGAAATAGATAAGAGTCAATTTGATGCTATTAATAAAGGTATACGTAGAAATCCACCTGTAAATTTTTATAATCTTTCAATTCCACGTAATGACAGCTTGTTTCAACCACAAAATTCCTATCGATATTATGAAGATAAATATCAGGACTCCTGTACAATTCCACAAGAATGGAATGAGAAGACAGAAAAATATTTCGCAACTTGTTGTGATAAAATGATTTATAAGCAGTTGATTATATATTCTGCTATACTAAACTCTTATCTTTCGGGAAAAGTAAATAGTATAAAGTTTCCCAATGTAAATAGAGATAATGTAAAAGGCTTCGGCATGTCAAAGAATATGATATTCGATTGGATGCCAATAATACATATCAAACAATAAAATTAAAAATGAATTTCAAAATCCATGAACCTAAAAATAAACCACCTGCAACACGTTGGTATTCCAGTAACGGATATCGAATCGTCGGAAAAATTCTACCAGCGTCTGGGTTTCGAAAACGTGATGACCTCCACGTTTGCGCACGAGGGGGGCGAGGGTAGGGTAATGATGATGCAACACGGAACGATTATCGTGGAGCTGTACCAAATGCCCGAGCCCGTACTAACGGAAATCAGCAAGCGCCCGAATGGTAAAATTGACCATGTGGCGTTTGATGTAGACGATATCGACGAAACCTTCGCTACGCTGAAAGCAAACGGTTTTCACATTGTAGAAGAGGCGCCGGTGTATCTGGGTTTCTGGAAAAATGGCTGCAAATACATCAATATCCTAGGGCCTAATGGTGAACGTCTGGAGTTTTGCCAGATACTGTAGAAGCGGCGTAGCCAGTGCGCATAGGAAGCGCTGCTTCGCGGCCGTTCTTCGCACTCGCTCGGCTCTGCCGAGTGAGCACTACGCCCCAGCAGCTTTGCTGCGCGCGTCTGCCTAACGTCAGGTCAATTTCACCCAAGCGGCGCAAACGGATTCAGGGCGCAGCCCATCAGGCGAAAATCTCACTCGGCACAGCCGAGCGAGTGCGTAGGGCGAGGGCGCAGAGTTCGACGCCTGAAAAACCACCCGCCCCGTTTTGTTCTCCTGATCAGCTTCCGCATCTTGCGTGTCTATGCTGACTGCTTTTTGCCGCCGCGCCGCGTTACTGGCGTTTCTGTTGCTGCCTACCTTGGCGGCTATTGCCACCCCGCCGCCTACCCCGCGCCCGCCCGATACGGCGTGGCTCGCCAAGCTGCTCACCGAATCGGCGGTGCTGCGGCAGCACCATGTGGGCGTGAGCCTGGTGGATGCGACGACGGGCGAAACGCTCTACGAGCAGCAGGCCGACCGCTACTTTATGCCGGCCAGCACCATGAAGCTGTTTTCGCTCTACGCCGGCCTGCACCTGCTGGGCGATTCCCTGCCCAGCCTGCGCTACGTGCGCCACCAGGACTCGCTGATTTTCTGGGGCTCCGGCGACCCTACCCTGCTGCACGGCGACGTGCCCTCGCGCCGCGCCTTCGACTTTTTGGCTACTCGCCCCGAGAAGCTGTACTACGCCTCCGTGCCCTGCGTGTCGGCGTTTGGACCCAGTTGGAGCTGGGACGACTACAACTATTACTACCAGCCGGAGCGCGGGCCATTTCCGCTGTATGGGCACACACTGCGCATATACGCCCGCACCAGTCCTACGCCGCACCTGCGCCTGGTGCCGCGCTACTTCGCGCCGGTGGTAGAGCCCATGCCCGCCAATTACCCCGCCGCCTCCGACGACCACGTGCGCCGGGCGGTGCTGGAAAACCGCTTTTTCGTATTGCCGTGGACCAAGAACTGGATTGACGAAACACCCTTCCGGGTAGGGCCGGAGCTGACGCGGCTGCTGTTGCAGGATACCCTGCACCGGCCCGTGGTGGCTGTGCCCTTCCGCTCGCACGCCGCCGAAACCGTGTATACCCTGCGCGGCCTACCCGCCGACTCGCTGTACCGGCGCATGTTGCAGGTGTCAGATAACTTCCTGGCCGAGCAGTTGCTGCTGATGTGCGCCGGCCAGCTTCGCCCCGATTCGCTCAACTCGGCCCTACCCATCAAAGTCACGCTGGCCAACTACCTCCGCGACCTACCCGACGCCCCGCACTGGGTAGACGGCTCGGGCCTCTCGCGCCAGAACCTCGTCACGCCCCGCGACCTGACGGCCCTGCTACTCAAGCTACACCAGGAGGTAACGGAAGCGCGCCTACTGAGCCTGCTGGCGGCGGGCGGCGGCCACGGCACCCTGCGCCGCGTGTACCGCGACCCAAAAGGCCCCTGGCTGTGGGGCAAAACCGGCACCCTCAGCAATACGCACAACCTCTGCGGCTACCTGCGCACCAAGTCGGGTAGGCTGGTAGCATTCAGCTTTTTGAACAATAACCACGTGGCCTCTACCAGCGCCGTGCGCGCCGAAATGGAGCGTGTACTCACGCAGGTGCGGGCGCGGTGGTAGGGTAAGGAGTAAGTAAAAAACGCCTTTCCGATGAAGGAAAGGCGTTTCGCGTAACGTGTCATTTCGACCGCAGTGAGAAATCTCGCATGCTAATGCGAGATAGTGATTACTATCAAGCGAGATTTCTCCCGCTGGTCGAAATGACATACTAACAAGAGGCTACTTAATATACTTCGCCAGGGTCTCGCGCAGCTCGTCGCCGCGCAGGTTGGTGGCTACGATTTTTCCGGTGGGGTCTACTAAGAAGTTCTGCGGAATGGCCTGCACGTGATACTGCACGGCCACGTCGTTCTGCCAGCCTTTCAGATCCGATACCTGGGTCCAGGCGAGTTGGTCGTCCTGGATGGCTTTCAGCCATTTGTCGCGGGCTTTTTCGTTGTCGAGCGACACGCCCAGAATGTCGAAGTTCTTGGTCTTGTAGTCGTTGTAAACTTTCGTGACGTTGGGATTTTCTTGCCGGCAGGGGCCGCACCACGAGGCCCAGAAATCGACTAGCACGTATTTGCCGCGGTAGTCAGCCAACGATACTTGCTTGCCCTCAGGAGTTTGCTGGGTGAAGTTGGGCGCCATGGCACCGATAGAAACGGCTTTGATGGCTTGCAGCATCTCGCCGTATTTCTTGCCTTCAGGGCTGTTCTTCACTGCCGGCGACAACAGCTCATACAGCGGTGCTACCTCAGCATAATTGGGCACGGCTCCACCAATCTGCTGTACCGCGCCTAGGCTCACAGGCGAGCCGGGATTGGCCTTCACAAAGGCCAGGTAGTGCTGCTTGCTTTCGGCGCTAATGGCTTCTTCGCGCTTATCCAGTTGCTTCATAAACGCTGGATCTTTGCGCTGCTCGGGCGAGGCGGCGCGGTAGTCGGCCATCAGCGCCTTCATCTTATCGTTGGCAGGTTTCAGGGCGGCCTGTAGCTTCTGGTGCTCCGCCGTCAGCTTGGAGCCGGTGATTTTGGCAGTGGTCAGCGAGTCGGCGCTGGTGAGCATCACGGGGCCTTTTTCCAGGAAGGTGGTAGTGCGGTCAGCTTTTTGAAAATTGGAAAGCGTCTGCTTCAGCTTACCGTCGCGAACCAGTACCAGCATCACTTGCTGCGGCGCTTCCACGGTACCTTTAAACTCAAATGCCCCATTGCTGAGAGCGGTAGAATCGGTGAACTTACCATTGCGCAGCATGTATACCTTGGCCGGTGCGCTGAGCTTGCCGATTTTGCCTTTCAGCGTGTAGGGGGTAGGGGCTTGCGCCTGTGCCAGCCAAGGCGCCAGCAGCAGAAAACCGAGCAGGTGTTTTTTCATATGTAGAAGAATAGAGAAGCGTGAAAGCAGGAGAGTTTTTAGCAGGCTTTTAGCAGAACCCCGATAGGGCTTCGAGGCCCTATCGGGGTTCGTAACGTGAGAAGGATTACTTAATATATTTCGCCAAGGTCGTTTGCAGATCTGCGCCGCGCAAGTTCACGGCTACGATTTTGCCGCTGGGGTCTACCAGGAAGTTCTGCGGAATAGCCCGGACCTGGTAGTTTCGAGCGGCTTGGTTTTCCCACCCTTTCAGGTCGGATACCTGTGTCCAGGCCAGTTGGTCGTCCTGGATGGCCTTCACCCATTTTTCGCGGTCTTTCTCAGAGTCGAGCGACACCCCCAAAACGTCAAAATTCTTGCTCTTGTAAGCTTGATAGACTTTTGTGACGTTGGGGTTTTCCTGCCGGCAGGGGCCGCACCAGCTGGCCCAGAAATCCACCAACACATACTTGCCGCGGTAGTCGGCTAAGGCTACCTTTTTGCCATCGGGGGTTTGCTGGGTGAAGTTAGGAGCCTGTGCGCCAATGGCTATAGCTTTCAAGCCTGATAGCATGTCCTTATAGCGTTGGCCCTCAGGCGTATTCTGGAGGATAGGCGACAGGGCATTGTAAAGCGACGACAGCTCTGCGTATTGGGGCACGTTGCCCGCTGCAAACTGCATCACGTCGAGGCTTACCCAGGAGGTAGGATTGGCTTTGATGAAGGCTGCATAGGCTTGCTGATACTCTTTGTTGATCATGTTAAACTTATCCTGCATACGCTCGCGGAATGCTGGGTCCTGCTGTTCCTGGGGCGAGGCTTTCTGTGCTTCTGCGGAGAAGGTTTTTACTTTGGCTATAATAGGCGCAAATGAAGCCTCCATTTTATTGTAATCCGCCGTTAGTTGCGTACCCGCAATCGTGGCGTTCGGCAGCGAGTCGGGGGTAGTGACTACTACGGGACCGGGCTCTAGGAAAAGCCTTGTGCGGTTGGTGGAAAGTGAGAAACCGTCTTTCAGCTTACCAGCCCGTTGCACCACAATATTCACCTCCTTCGGCCGGTCGGTAGTGCCTTTAAACTCAAAAGCACCATTTTTTAGGGTAGTGGAGTCTAATAGTTGAAGGCCTCGCACCAAATAAATCTTTGCCGGCGCATTGAGCTTGCCAACGGTGCCCTTCACGGCGTAGGGAAAGGACGTTTGCGCCTGCACTAGGTAGGGCGCTGCGGCTAATAAGGTAAGCAGATACTTTTTCATGGAAATAGAAGTAAGCAGGTGAAAGAATAAAGCGTTTGTATGCTACTTGATATACTTGGCTAGCGCCGCCTGCAAGCCGTCGCCGCGCAAGTTGGTGGCTACAATCTTGCCGCTGGGGTCCACCAGAAAGTTCTGCGGAATGGCTTGTATGTGGTAAAGCTTAGCCGCTTGGTTGTCCCAGCCTTTCAGGTCCGATACCTGCGTCCAGGGAAGCTGGTCGGTTTGCACCGCTTTCAGCCATTTTTCGCGGTCTTCTTCGCTGTCAAGCGAAACGCTCAAAACATCGAACTTCTTGTGTTTGAATTCATTATAAATTTTTGTGATGTTGGGATTTTCGGCCCGGCAGGGGCCGCACCAACTGGCCCAAAAGTCGACCAGCACATACTTGCCGCGGTAGTCAGCCAATGATACTTGTTTGCCCTCGGCCGTTGGCTGGGTGAAGCTGGGGGCCTGTGCGCCTACCGCCACCGCTTTCCGCATGGCCAGCAGCTGACCGTACTTTTGCCCCTCCGGCGTGTTCTTGATGGCGGGGCTCAGCATGTCGTACAGCGGGCCTACTTCTGCATAGTTTGGCACCGCGTCGCCAATCTGGACCACGGCATCCAGGCTGGCGTAGGAATCGGGGTGGTCTTTGATGTAGGCGGCCAGTTGTTGGTTGCGCGCTTGGCGCCGCTGTTCGCGCGTTGATTTCACTTTAAGTGACTGAGAATCTTTGTACTGTATCACCGCTTGCTCTATCACCGAGTCTGGGACGGCTGGAGTAGCTTGTGGTTTCACGCCGGCTACCTGGCCAGGCATCTTCGCCGTCACACGGTAGGCGCTAATTGGCGGATTACTTGCCTTCTTAACCACCTGTAGCAGCTCGCCGTATTTGCGACCCTCGGGACTGTTGCGCACCTCCGGGCTGAGCGCCTGGAAAAGTGACCCTACCTCCGCGTAATTAGGCACGAATGTCCCCCCAGCTAATTGAAGCGCATCTAAACTTACGAATGAGGTAGGGTTAGCCTGGGCGTAAGCTTTCAGCATCTGGGTGCGCTTCTTATCGAAGATGGAGTCCTGCGCCGCTTGCCATTTCTTGATGCGTAGCGGGTCGGTGGTCTGCGGGGCTGGTTGGCGCCGATGGTCAGTATAGGCCTGCTTGATAGATGCGCGCAGCTGCTGGTACTCCATCATTGGCTTTGGCCCCTTGATGGTGGCTTTGTGCATCGAGTCAGCGCTGCTTACCGTGATGGCGCCTTTGCTCAGAAACAACGTCAGTCGTTCGATTCCTACAGACTGCGCGCTTTTGCCGTCCCGCGCCAGCAGCAGCCACGCCCAACGAGGGGTATCGACGGTGCTCGTTATTTCGAAAACACCGTTGATGGGCGAGGCAGAAGCAATAAACTCCCCATCGCACATGAGGTACACCTTATTCGGTGGATTCAGCTGGCCGATAGTGCCCTTCACAGTGAACGGGACGGGTGTTTGCGCCTGCGCCAACCCCGGCGCCGCAAGCAATAAACCAAGCAGATATTTTTTCATCAGAATAAAGCTATAAATGAAAGAACAGGTAGTTTACATAGTAATAGGCCTAGCCTAAATGCCAAGCGCCGCGCAAAATCCGGGCGGCGTCTCCCCAGATTTTGCGCGGCGCTTTTGGCGGCACGTGGCTGAAAGACAGCCTAATATAGCACCCGGAATTTAATGGTGTGCTCTACCTGCTTCAGGTCGTCCAGCAGCTCGGGTTCGTATTGTTTGTCCACATCGGTAATCACGTAGCCGATGTGCTCGTTGGTTTTCAGGTACTGCCCCAAGATGTTCACGTGGCGGGTGGCCAGCACGTTGTTGATGCGGGCCAGCACGCCGGGCACGTTGGCGTGAATGTGAATGAGGCGGTGCGCCTGCTGGTCGGGCAATTGAATGTTGGGGAAATTGACGCTCTGCTGCGTGTTGCCACTGTTGATGTAGTCCATGATGCGCTCGGGCACGAAGTGCGCAATGTTGCGCTGGGCCTCGGCCGTACTACCGCCAATGTGGGGTGTGAGCAGCACGTTGGGTAGGCCGCGCAGTTCGCTCTCAAACGACTCGTCGTTGGTTTTGGGCTCGTGCGGGAATACGTCGATGGCGGCGCCGGCCAAGTGGCCCGAGCGCAGGGCGTCGGCCAGGGCGGGCACGTCTACCACGTGGCCGCGGGCGTTGTTGATGAACAGCGCGCCGGGCTTCATCTGGGCAAAGTGCTCGGCGCCGATGAAGTTCTTGTTCTCGGGCCGGCCATCAATGTGCAGGGTCACGATGTCGGCCTGTTGCAGCAGCTCGTCGAGGGTGCGGCACTTGGTGGCGTTGCCGAGTTGCAGCTTCTCGGCCACATCGTAGTAATACACTTGTAGGCCCACGGCCTCAGCCACCACCGAAAGCTGCGCCCCAATGTTACCGTAGCCAATGATACCCAGCTTCTTACCCCGGATTTCAAAGGCGCCCTTCGCCGACTTATCCCACTCGCCCTGGTGCATCTTGGGGTTTTTCTCCGGAATGCGGCGGGCCAGCATGATGATTTCGGCCAGCGTGAGCTCCACTACCGAGCGGGTATTGCTGAAGGGCGCGTTGAACACGGCCACGCCCTTTTTCATGCAGCCCGTGAGGTCGATCTGGTTGGTGCCGATGCAAAAGGCGCCCACCGCAATGAGACGGTTGGCGGCGTCTAGCACGCGCTGCGTAACGTTGGTTTTGGAGCGAATACCCAGGATGCTCACGCCCTGAATGCGCTCCACCAGTTCGTCCTCGTCCAGCCCGCCGGCTATCTTTTCCACCTGGTAGCCTTCCTCGCGGAACAGCTTTTCGGCCGAAGCCTCAACGTTTTCGAGCAGCAGGACGCGGATGCGGTTTTTGGGGTAAGAAAGCGACATGGGTAGTTTGTTCTGGTACAAAAACTCGTCGAAAGAAGGTAGGATTTCGTCAGCGCGGGCCACCACGGCATCGCGCGACACATTTTCGGTAAAGGCGTAGAAGCGGTTGGCGAGGCCGGCCTCGCGGATTTGATAGTCGGTGTAGCCGTCGCCGAGGGCGTACACGTCGCCATCCAGGTCGAGGCGGCGCAGCTGCTCAATCTTGCCGCCGTCGCGGCTGAGCACGTTTTCCGGGTCGAAGCCGGTAATGCGGCCAGCCTCATCGTAAGTAAAGGTGTTGGCCAGCACGTAGTCGGCGGTGATGCCAAAATCGGCTACTACCGGTTCAATAAACTCCCGGAAGCCGCTGCTGATAATGTACACCCGCCCCGGAAACTGCCGAAAAAAGTCGGCGTTGCGCCGGATGCTATCCGATACTTTGCCTTTCAGACGCTCTACCAACAGCGGCAGGTGCTCGCGACGGGCCGGCAGCAAGGCCAGCCGCCGCCGCAGCGACTCCGAAAAATTGATACTACCATTCATGCCCTGGTCGGTGAGGGCGCGGATTTCGCCGACCACTTTTTCGCGGCTGGGGTCGCCGGTGAGGGCAATGTCGGCTAGCTCATCCAG
This sequence comes from Hymenobacter citatus, assembly GCF_014333615.1. Taxonomy (GTDB): domain Bacteria; phylum Bacteroidota; class Bacteroidia; order Cytophagales; family Hymenobacteraceae; genus Hymenobacter; species Hymenobacter citatus. Next base: position 80,181 of record NZ_JACSCY010000012.1, read on the forward strand.
ACCTTCCACTTGCGTGAAGGTGCTGTCGAAGTCGATGATGAGGTAGGGGAGAGTAGCAATAGGAGGAGGAGACATACGAAAAGCAAGGTAGGGCAGAATGGCGGAACAAAAACACACGAAGCGTTTATTACGCCGAATTAGGCTGAATTCCTGGTAAGAGGGCTATACGCCTACGCCACAAGAACCCAAAACGCACCGGGAAAGATGGGGTGATTTCCGCAAAGCAGCGCTTTCAACTACCTGATTTTTGTCTTTTCTTGAAGGAAATACCTGCTTGACCGTGGGCCTGCTCCACGGTTGCCTACCCTGCGCCACCTCTTTCTGCGCGCCCTTCCCGCTCCGCTTCTACCTTCACCAAAACCCACTATCCATATGAGAAAAATACTACCCGCGCGGGCCATCTGGCTCTTGCTGCTCTTGCTGCTGGGCGCTACCCGTAGCCCTGCCCAACTGCTGCATGCCGACGGCAAGCGCATCGTGAACGACCAAGGGCAGGAGGTGCTGCTGCGCGGCATGGGCCTGGGCGGCTGGATGCTGCAAGAAGGCTATATGCTGCAAACGGAAAGCTTTGCCAACCCACAGCACCAGATTCGGGCGAAGATCAAGGCGTTGATAGGCGATGCGCAAACCCAGGCTTTCTACGATGCCTGGCTGGAAAACTACATCACCAAGCGTGATGTGGACTCGCTGGCACACTGGGGCTTCAACTCTATCCGACTACCGCTACACTACAACCTGTTCACGGCGCCTATTGAGGAGGAGCCAGTAGCGGGTCAGAATACCTGGCGCCCCAAAGGTTTCGAGCTGACAGACCGCCTGCTAGAGTGGTGCAAGGCCAACCGCGTGTATCTGATTCTGGACCTGCACGCTACGCCCGGCGGTCAGGGCAAGGACGCGGCCATTTCAGACTACGACCCCAGCAAACCTGCTTTGTGGGAAAGCGAAGCCAACCGCCAGAAAACGGTGGCCCTGTGGCGACGCATTGCCGAGCACTACGCCAACGAGCCCTGGATTGGCGGCTACGACCTCATCAACGAAACCAACTGGAACTTCACGGCCGGCGCCGGCGCCCAAGGGTGCGACGAGCAGACCAACGCCCCGCTCAAAGCCCTGCTCACCGATATCACCACGGCCATTCGGGAGGTAGACAAGCAGCACATCATCTACATCGAAGGCAACTGCTTCGCCAACAACCACAACGGCCTGTGGCCCATGAGCGACAACAACGTGGTGCTGAGCTTCCACAAATACTGGAACTACAACGACAAGGCCTCTATCCAGGGGATGCTGGACCTGAGCAGCCGCTACAATGTGCCGCTGTGGATGGGCGAGTCGGGTGAGAACTCCAACCCCTGGCACCGCGCCGCCATTAAGCTGCTGGAAGACAACCACATTGGCTGGTCGTGGTGGACGTATAAGAAGGTAGGGCTGAACACGCCGCTGGAGGTGCGCAAGCCCGCCAGCTACCAGCGCCTGCTCGATTACTGGAAAGGCACCGGCGCCCAGCCCTCAGCCGCCGAGGCATCGGCCGCGTTGCTGGCCCTAGCCGATAACTACAAGCTAGAAAACTGCTTCTACCATCCCGACTACATCGACGCGATGTTCCGGCAGGCGCAGACGCCTGCGGCCACCAAGGCCTTCAAGCCCTACACGCTGAACACCAACACGCCGCTGTTTGCTGTCGACTACGACCTGGGCCGCAACGGCGCCGCGTACTACGACCTCGATACGGCCACCTATCACACCAATACCAACACGTACCAGGCCTGGAACCAGGGCTGGAGCTACCGCAACGACGGTGTAGACATAGAAGGCAACTCCGACGCCGTGACCAACGGCTACAGCGTGGGCTGGATTTCGACCGGCGAGTGGCTGCAATACACCGTGCAGGTGCCCGCTACCGGCCTCTACGACGTGCAGGTGCGTATTGCCTCGGCAGGCGGTGGTGGTCAGATTCGGCTGACCAGCAACGGCGTGCCGCTCACGAAGACCGTGACGCTGCCCAGCTCCGGCGACTGGTCGAAATGGACCTCGGCCGAAGTCAAAGACCTGTACCTGACGGCTGGTACCAACCGGCTGCGCCTATACGTGGTAAACGGCGGTTTCAACCTCAACTACTTGCAGTTCAGTGCGCCGCACGCGGCTACTGCGGCGCCGCAACTGGTGGAGGCCAAAACCACTGAGGTAGGCAAGAATATCGTGCTGACGTTCAACCAGGCGCTGGCCGCCGTGTCGGCACCTACGGGCTTCTCGGTGAAGGTGAACGGTACGGCTGCAACCATCAGCGCGGCGACGCAGACAGCGGGTAGTCTGCAACGGCTGACGCTTACGCTGGCCCGGCCCGTCACCTACGGCGATGTGGTGACGGTGAGCTACGCGGGCACCACCGTTACCAACGACGCAAGCGTGGCGCTGGCTGCCTTCACAGACCAAGCGGTGACGGTGGATTTGGTGAATCCGGCTACCCAAAAAATCATTCCTGGTCGTTTGGAGGCGGAAAATCTGGATTTGAACGAGGGCGTGAGCATTGGTGGTGCGGCCGACGTGGGCGGCGGCTCGCAGGTGGGCTACCTCAACCCCGGCGACTATTTTGGCTACAACGTGACGGTGAAGGAAACCGGCACTTACCAGGTAGACTACCGCGTGGCCAGCGACAATGCCGGCCCCAACGTCATCAACGTGTCGAGCGTGGTGAACGGGCAGACTACCCTGTTGGAAACCCTGACCGTGGCCCGCACCAACGGCTGGCAAACCTGGCAGACTGTCACCGGCAAAGCCTTCAACCTGACCGCCGGCGACCAGCAGCTGCGCATCGACGTGGTATCGGGCGAGTTCAACCTGAACTGGATGCAGTTTCGCCTCACGGGCGTGCCCGCTGGTACGCCGTTGCGCCTGGTATCGGGGCAAACCAACGAGGAAGGCACCGCCGTGCTGCTGACGCTGAACAAGCCCGTGGTGCCTGCCACCGTCAGCAGCAAAGGCTTCAGCTTGCTGCTGAACGGTACGGCCGCCACCGTGGGCGCGGCTTCGCTGAACGCCAACCAGCAGTTGGTGCTCACGCTGCCACAAACCGCGACGCCTACCACCGTGGTGAAGGTGAGCTACGACGGGACCGGCGACGTGAAAGCCACCACCGGCGAGGCGCTGCAAGCTTTTGATGCGCAGTTCGTTCTCAACAAGGTAGAGGTCATTACTAATCTGATTCCGGGTAAAATCAAGGCGGCCAACTTCAGCGTCAACAGCGGCCTCGAAACCGAAAATAGCTCCGACACCGATGGCGGCCTCAATGTGGGCCACGCCGACCCCGGCGACTACCTCGACTACGTGGTGCGCGTGAATCAGCCGGGCATGTACCAGGTAGACTACCGCGTGGCCAGCGAGTCGACGGCGGGGGCGGTGAAGCTCCAGCTCCTGGACAGCGGCACGGCCCAGGATCTGCACGCGGCTACCTTCGCCGTGACGGGAGGCTGGCAAACCTGGCGTACTTTCACGGCGCCTACCCTGGTGCCACTCACGGCTGGTCGCCATGTGCTGCGCGTGCTGATGCAGACGGGTTCTTTCAACCTGAACTGGCTGGAATTCAAATACCAGTCAACGCTCAGCAACAAAACCGCGCAGGCCGCGGCTATCTTGTCGGTATATCCTAATCCCAGCCACGGCAGCTTCCGGGTGCGCTTCGAAGATGCCCGGCAGCAGCCTACCCGCCTCGTCGTGCGCGACCTCACGGGTAGGGAAGTACTCGTGCTGCATCCAGCCAAAAACGCGACGGAACTCACGGTGCAACACTCGCTTGCCAAGGGTGTATACCTGCTTGAAGTCGAACTGCCAAGTCGTAGTGTAGTGCAGAAACTGGTAGTAGAATAGGGATGCATAAAAAACGATTGTCATCCTGAGCAGTGCTCAGGATGACAATCGTTTTTTATGCATCCCTATTCCTCGTACAGCTCCAAGGGTAGGCCGTCGGGGTCGGCGAAGAACGTGAAGCGCCGCCCGGTGAACTCGTCTACCCGGATGGGCTCGGTCTGAACCTTATGCTGCGCCAGGTGCGCTACGGCCGCGTCCAGATCGGCTACGGCAAACGCCAGGTGGCGCAAACCCGCGGCCTCGGGCCGGCTGGGGCGGGCTGGTGGGGTAGGAAACGAAAATAGCTCGATGATGTACTGCCCATCCAGCAGCAAGTCCAGCTTCCAGGAGTCGCGCGCTTCGCGATACACTTCGCGCTCTACCTGCAAGCCCAGCACGTGCGTATAAAAGTGCTTGGAAGCCGGATAATCGGTACAGATAATGGCGATGTGATGGACGCGTTGTAGCGCAAGCATAGAGGTGTTTTTTTAGGCTGTTAGCTGTTAGCTAACAGCTCTCGTTCATTCAGCTAACAGCTAACAGCTAACAGCTAACAGCTAACAGCTAACAGCTAACAGCTAACAGCTAACAGCTAACATACTACCCACGCCGCCGCACTGGCGCATGGTTGGCCCAATCGGGGTCGTAGCTGATGCCCCCGAACAGGTAGAGCATGAAGGTGCGGGAGTAGCGCAGGCTCAACGGGGCCAGCACTACCGTCACCAACGCCACCGCCGACACATATACCCACGTATCGGGGTCGCCGGCAAGGTAGTAAAGCAGCACGCCTACCACCAGCATAATGCCCGTGCTGAAGGCGAAGCTGATGTACATGGCTCCCCAATAAAAACCGGTTTCCGGCTCGTAGGCCTGCCCGCACACAGGGCAGTGCTCGGGCATATCGGTGAAATGAGAGAGGTTATAAGCGCCGTGCGTAAACAGCGGGCCCTGGTGGCAGCGCGGGCAGCGCTGGGCAAGCGAGGCAAGAACAGACGATTGGATAGGTTGCATAGAGCAGAAGAAAAGGACGCGCAATAGCCATTCTACGCGTAAGTAGAAGCCGTGGCTGGCACTAGAGAAGAAAGCGCCGCACGGCAGGCACAAAGGTACCATCGCATCCCTACCCGCGCACGGACCACTTGCGGGCAAATACAGGACAAATCAACGGCCCCGCCGAAATACCTCGGGCGTTTGGCCGCTGTATTTGCGAAAATACCGGCTGAAGTACGAAGCATCCTCAAAGCCTAGCGCCGTTGCTACCTGCGCCACCGACTGCGCCGAGTGCGTGAGTAGGCGTTGGGCCTCCATCACCACACGCTCGTGAATCAGGGAGCTGGCTGTTTTATTGAGCCGTTGCCGACAGATGGCATTCAGGTGGTTGGCCGTGAGGTGCAGCAGCTGGGCATAGGCGTGCACCGTGCGATGCGTGCGAAAATGCTGATTTAGCAGGCGGCCAAATTTCCGAATCTGTGCCTCGCTGTGGGTGAGGGCAGGGGGCGCGGCACTGGGGCGGGCGTAGTGGCGGGTAGCCAGCTCCAGCAACAGGTGTAGGTAGGAACGTACCACGTCGGCCTGGTTGGGGTAGGGACCGGTGTTTTCAGTCAGCAAACGCGCAAACAGTGGGTACAGCTCGGCTTCGCCAAATGGTAGATACAGAACCGGGACCTGTGCCGGCGTGAAAAAAGGATAGTCAAACAGCTGCTTCTCTGGATAGCGAAACGAGTAGAAATCGGCGTCGAAGAAGACAACAATACCCTGCGCCTCGGGCGATAAGTGCCAGCGGTGCACTTGGCCGGGTGCCATAAAGAACAGACTGCCCGGCCGCAATTCATACGTTACCAGATCGATGGTGTGCGTGCCGTAGCCGTCTGTTACGTAGAGCAGTAGATAGAAATCGTGCGCATGTGCCGTGGCGATATGGGGAAAGTTGGCGACGTGTGTCTGGAGGCGCTCCACATAATAGGGCCGCTGCAAAGGGATTCCTGGAAAAGAAGCCAGCCCCAGCACAGGAAGCGTCGTCGACAATTTCATGAGCGCAAGGTAGAGCGGCAGCGCCATAGTGGCGCTGTGTCTTGGTGCCTACGCTTCTCGCTTGCGGTTGCAGGCCGGTACCCAGCAGTGCTCGTGGCAGCCCTCACAAACGGGCGTGTCAGCTGGTAACTCCACTACGCGGCCACATTCGGTGCAGGCGTAGGTACCGGGCTCGGTTACGTGGGTTTGGGCGGTTTTCAGTACGTCGGGCCAAATGGGTAGGCCGGGGCGTACGGGTTCGTCGGCGGGGTAGAAGAAGACGCTGATTTCGCCGGTGGCTTCCATGTATAGTTTGCGTACCTGCCCCAGGTGCTCTACCTGCCGCTGGCGCAGCTCGCCAAACAGCTCCTTGTAGGTGAGGTTGTGTTTGCGAAACTCGTCTATGTCAATCACGCCCTCTTCTATCAGGCAAATGGTAGCGCCTTCCAGCCAGTTGCTGAACTTAACCGACTTTTCGGTTAGCCGGTTGAATAGCAAATACAACACCGGCACCACCACAAACACCACCGCCACGTGCAGCAGCGGTACGTCTGAGTAAAACATGGCGTCGCCGCCGGCTGAGCCCAGGGCCAGGATGATACTCAGCTCAAAGATGGATAACTGCCGCACACCACGCCTGCCCGTCACCCGCAGAGCACCCAGCACCAACAAGTACGTGACGACGCAGCGCAACGCTATTTCCAACAGAAAAACTGGTGGGGCGTCGTCAGATAGCAAGATGCGGTGCCAGTCGAAAGGTGTTACCTTCTCCATAGATTTCTACCAAGTTGCCACAAGCCACAACGGCCCGAACCACGCACGGGGCGGATTCGGGCCGTTGGGTAGGGCTACTACGTAAACTCCTCAATAAGCGCTGGCGTCAGTCAGGGTTTTTACGTCGTCGGGGCTGAGCGTGAGGATGGTAGCTTTCATAATGTCGCGCACCTGATCCATATTGGTAGCGCTGGCGATGGGGGCCGTAAGGCCGGGCTGGGCCATAATCCAGGCCAGGGCCACCTGGGCCTGGGTGGCGTGGTGGCGGTCGGCTACCTCATCTAAAGCGGCCAAAACCTTGAAGCCCCGGTCGTTGAGGTATTTCTTGCCGATGCCGCCGCCGCGCTGGCTTTTCTGCAAGTCCTCCTCGGAGCGGTACTTGCCCGTGAGGAAACCCGAAGCCAGGCCGTAGTACGGAATCACGCCGATACCGAACTCCTGCACCACCGGCAGCAGTTGCTTCTCGAAGTCGTCCCGGTCGTAGAGGTTATATTCGGGTTGCAACGACTCGTAGCGGGGTAGGTCCTGGTCGGCGCTGGCTTGCAGGGCGGCGCGCAGGCGCTCGGCCGAGAAGTTGCTGGCCCCAATGGCCCTGATTTTCCCTTCCTGAATCAGCTCAGCATACGCCTGCAACGGCTCCTCTACGGGCAGCGTCTCGTCGTCTTTGTGCGACTGGTACAGGTCGATGTAATCGGTTTGCAGGCGGCGCAACGAATCCTCTACCGAGCGTTTGATGTAGTCTTTGCTGAGGCCTTTGGAGCCGTCGCCCATTTGCATCCCTACCTTGGTGGCAATGATGATGTCGTCGCGGCGGTGGCGCTGCTGCAACCACTTGCCAATGATGGTTTCCGACTCGCCGCCCTGGTGGCCGGGCACCCACGCCGAGTACACGTTGGCCGTGTCGATGGCGTTGCCGCCCTCGCCCACAAACGTATCGAGTACGCGGAAGGAAGTCTGTTCGTCGGCCGTCCAGCCAAATACGTTGCTGCCCAGCACCAGCGGAGCGATATAGAGGCCGGAGCGGCCCAGTTCACGTTTTTCCATGAGAAATGTTGAAAGAGTAGTTCAGATGGCGCCAGTAAGGCACCGGGTAGTAGTACCAGGTAGGCAGGCAATAGGTTTAGGTTGGCGGGCTTAGCTCGATGCGCTTGGTAGGCACGTAGTCGTTGTAATCGGCTATTACCTGCCGCAGAATTTCCATGTCCCGCGGGCAGGCCGCGGCAAAGTCCTGCCAGTGCTCCAAGGTGAGCACGATAGGCATATCGGCAATGGCCACGATGCTGTCCCAAAAGGCATCCCAACTGACGCCATACCAGTCCTCAAATGCCAGTTTCCGCTTGAAGAACAGGTGCAAATCGGCCTTGGTCGTAAGGCCGCTGAGGTCGAGGGTGAGATGGGGAACAGACATGGATAGGGTGGGTAGCTTTGGGGTGTAGAGACACATACTTGCGTCTCGTCGTTGAACAAGTCGCGTCAGTATTGTTCTGGCAAACAACATCAGCAACGACGAGACGCAAGTATTAGGTCTCTACGGCTTTGCTGCTAGGCTACGTACTCCAGCACCCGCCAGCCGTGAGCTTCCACCGTCAGCGCCTCACCCGGCAGCAGCTCCTCCGTAAGGCCGCTGAATACATCGTACCAGGCATCAGCAATAGTATCGGGTAGTGAGTATTCCAGCGGGGTAGGGGCGCTGTTGACGACCACCAACACAGCCGCATTGCCGTGGCGGCGCACAAAAGCATACGCCGTGTCCGGCGCCGGCAGCCGCTCGAAGCGACTTTCGCGCACGCCGTTGTGCAGGGCCGGGTGGCGCTTTTTGAGTTGGAGCAGCGAGGTGTAAAAAGCCTGCAACGGGTAGTCGTTCCAGTCAATGGTATCCTTGTCGAAGAAGGCGAGGCGCTTGTTCAGGGCGGCTTCCTGGCCGGTGTAAACCAGCGGCATACCTGGCAGCAGGGCGCAAAGCACGGCGAAGGGTAGGGCATTTTCACCCAGGCGCTCGTACTCGGTGCCATCCCAGCTGTTCACGTCGTGGTTGCTGGTGAAGTGCATCAGGTACACGCTGCGCGGGTACTTGGCCCGCTCGGCGGCCAGGTAGTCGTCTACCTCACAGAGCGGGTGCTTGCCCTCGGCCACGTGGTCGAGAAAGTAGTGCAGGCGCAGGCCAAACGTCATGTCGAAAGCGCGCTCTAGCAGGCGGGTGTTGCCATTGAAGTTTTCCCAGGTCTGCCCGCCCGAGGGGTAGAGCTCATCCCACTCGGCCAGCATAAACACGGGCTTCACCTGGTCCAGCTCCGTACGGGCATCATCCCAGAAGTCGGTGGGCACCAGGCCGGCTACGTCGCAGCGGTAGCCGTCGATGTCGGCCTCGCGCACCCAGTAGAGCAGGGCGTCGGTCATGTAGCGACGCAGTTCCTGGCTGTTGTAGTCCAGGTCTACTACGTCTTCCCAATCGGGAATGGGCGGCACCATCTGGCCGTTTTCGTCTTTGGTAAACCACGCGGGGTGTTCGGTCACCAGCGGGTTGTCCCAGCTGGTGTGGTTGGCTACCCAGTCCAGAATCACGTGCATATCCAGGCGGTGCGCTTCCTCCACCACGTGGCGCAAATCGTCCAGCGTGCCGAACTCCGGGTTCACCCCGAAATAGTCGCGCACGGCGTACTGGCTGCCCAGCGTGCCCTTGCGGTGCAGCTCCCCGATGGGGTGAATAGGCATCAGCCACACAATACCAATGCCCATGGCGGCCAAACGCGGCAGGTGCTCGGCAAACGCCCGGAACGTGCCCTCGGGCGTGTATTGGCGCACGTTTACTTCGTAAATGCTGGCGTGGGCGGCCCACTCGGGGTGCTGAACCTGGAACAGATGGTCGTCGGGGTGCGGAGGGAAATCGGACACGGCAGTGGTTGGAAGTGAACAAGAACAACTGCCCATGCATACGCAGAAGCCGCCCCCGAAGTCGAAGGGCGCTGAGTATTCGGGAGGCTTTTTTACGCCTCAAACAAGTGGTTTACGCGACTAAGTAGGTTCCTGCCTAGCGGGTGGCACGCGCCGGCTAGTGTGGGTGTACATGATAGGTAAAGCTCTGTTTAGTACTATGTTAGTAGAGAGTGTGAGGTGGAAAGTAGAGACACAACATTTCGTGCCTCTTCGTTGCTGAGGGTGTTGTATAGGCGTGGCTCTGGTCGTTCAACGGAGAGACGCAAAATGCTGCGCCTCTACCTCGTCATGCACACCGAATTTGCATGTGCTTTGGCAAGCGGAAAGGAAGGAAATCGGCCTGTTCCTTTTTCGACCCGAAGCTCGGATTCGTCGTCGTGATGACGGCTTACGTCGACTATACTACGGGGAGTAGGGGGGTGGGGTGCACTTTTGAAGCATCACTTCGACACACTACCTACTAACCTGCTACCGTCATGGAAAGAAAGAATTTTTTGAAAAGCTTACTCGTCGGTGCCATCTCGACGCCCGCTGTATTGGCGGCGTGCAGCAAGGAGTCGGATAGCGTCACCCCGTCCGGCACCACTACCACGGGCACGACAGGCGGCACCAGCACCGGCTCAAATAGCTGCACGGTGGCACCCACCGAAACCGAGGGGCCTTTTCCTACCAAAGCGCCCGCCTCCTACGTGCGCAGCGACATCACCGACGGCCGCACGGGCTACAAGCTGACGGTCAACATCACCGTTACCAACAGTAGCAGCAGCTGCGCCGCCCTGGCCGGGGCACTGGTAGATATCTGGCACTGCGACGCCGAGGGCAACTACTCGGAGTACGGTGGCTCGGGCATGCAGTCCGTCAACTACGCGAGCGTGCACTTTTTGCGCGGCCGGCAAACTACCAATGCCAACGGCCTAGTCAGCTTTACCAGCATCTTCCCCGGCTGGTATTCGGGGCGGGCTACCCACATCCACGTGCACGTGTACAGCGCCAGCGGCACCTCGCTGAAAGTAACGCAAATTGCCTTCCCCGAGGGCTCGGGCACTGCGTTGGCGGCCGTTGGTGGCTACGCCAAGGGCATGACGGGCTACACCTACAACAAGTCGGACAACGTGTTCAGCGACGACACGGCCGGGGTGGAAATAGCCACCGTAACCGGCAACACCACCGACGGGTTTACCTTGGCCATTTCGTTGGGCGTACCTGCCTAGACGCGCGGCTTACCCCACGCTACCCTTTTTCCGCCTTCTGCCGCATGCTCGCCCGCACCATCACCCTGCACTACCGGAAGATCATCGATGCCAGCGCCGCCCGCCCCTGGGATAAGCTGGTATTCGACGACACCTACACTGAGTTCCGGATGCAGGCGCAGTACTTCAACCAGCAAAACCAGTTTCGCACGTTTGGGGAGCTGCGCCAGCACGTGCCGGGTACCGAGCAACTGCATTTTCTGGTAAGTGCGGCCGTGCGCGGCTACTTGCAGCAACTCAACGGCTGGATACCGGATATTCTTGACAATCTGGGGCGGCTTTTTCTGAAGTTTAATACGTTTCAGTTCGAAATCATCAACTCCGACCTGCTGGACAAGTCCCGGCATCAGGTCGCCATCAACTTTTACTCCGACCCGCTGCTGTGGCACGATACGTTGGGCTCCTACCTGCTCGTATCGGCCAAGCCGGCGGAAGCGCCCACCGCGGGCGCCGAGGTGCTAACCAACTTGTTTCAACTGCAACCCTACCTGAGCATCCACGCTCTGCACACCGAAGGCTAAGCCGATGACGATGACGCAAGCTTCTGGCAAAATCTTTCTGGCCGATCAGCGCGGCGTGGAAGAAACAGCGCAGTTTCGGCGCTACAGCACGTTGCAGTTTGGGGCCTACTGCCACGAGCACAAACAGGCGCTGGGCCGGTTGCTGGCCGTGAATGAAGAGTTAGTGGTGGGCGGGGCCCGCGTGACGGTGGCCGCCGCGCAGGCCGTGCATGTGCTGATAATACCCATCACTGGCGCCGTGCAAATTGGCGTGGAGGCGGAAGGCCCCGTGCAAATCGATGTGGAGGAAATGTACGCGCTGACCGTACCCGCAGGCAGCACCCTACACTTCACCAACCCCTATGACAACGCGCTGATTGATTTTCTGCACCTGTGGATAGCCGCCGACCCTGCCCAGTCGGCCGCGGCCGGCTACGTCAGCCAGTTCAGCTTCGCCGCTATTGCTGGCCGGCTGTTGCCCCTACTGCCGCCCATTGGAGCGCCTAATGCCCTACCCTGCACGGTTAGTCTGGGCCGATTTGACGGGCGGCAGGAAGTGGTGTACCCGTTAGCCGGCAAAGCGCAGTTCTTCGCCTTTGTGCTGGCCGGTGCCTTCGAGGCAGAGGGTAGGCTGCTCCACGAAAAGGATGGCTTGGCCTTGTGGGACACCAAAGAGGTGGAGCTGGAAGCGCTCAGCAACGGCGCCCTACTTGTGGTGGTGGAATTACCGGCGTAGCAACGGCCACAAAAACCGCTGTCGGACGTGCCTAGTGAAAGATTGTTTAAGTTTAGCAAACGTCGACTGGATGGCCTTTTTTACGCTAGAGCAGCTACAGCCCCGCCTATTTCACGTGGTCATCAGTGTGTTTCTGGGGGTGCTGGTATTCACCCAGCCCGACCAGCACCTGACGGCCTCGCGGTTTTACCTGCTACAAACGACGCTCTTTGTGGTGTCGTTGGGGGTGTTTTACCTGAACATGTACTGGGCCGTACCCAAGTTCCTGGACCGCCGCCGCCTGCTGCCCTACCTGGGGTTTCTGGTGGCGGTGGTGGTCGGCATTAGCGCGTCGCACTACGTGGCGCAGGGGGCGCTGGCCTCGCCGCCCGGGGCAACCGGCCTGCGCGCACCGGGCCGGACCCCGCCGCCAGACCCGCAGGAAATGCCGCCGCCACCCAACGGTGGCACCCGGCCGGGCCCCGGCCCCAGAAGCCACAACTGGCTCAATCCGGCTGTGCTCCTGTCCACGCTGCTCATGTTGGGATTGGGCACTAGTATTGCGGCCGTGCAGCGCGGGCAGCAGGACGCCCAAATTCGGCAGGCGCTGGAGAAGGAAAAACTCTCGACGGAGCTGTCGTGGCTGAAGGCGCAGATCAATCCGCACTTCTTCTTTAATACGCTCAACAACATCTACGTCCTCACGCTGATGGACGGCGACCAGGCGCGCGGGGCCATCCACCAGCTCTCGCGCATGATGCGCTACGTGCTTTATGATACCCAAACGGGCCTGGCGCCCTTGCAGCAGGAGGTGCAGTTCATTCGCGACTACATCGACCTGATGCAGCTGCGCCTGACCGACAACGTGACGGTGGACTTTGAGTCGCCGCAGCCGCTGCACGATGCGCCCATTGCACCCATGTTGCTGCTCACGTTCGTGGAAAACGCCTTCAAGCACGGCGTCAGCACCGACGAGCCGAGCCATATCAGCGTGGTGCTGCGCCAGCCCGCGCCGCACGTGCTGGATTTGTTTGTCCGCAACTCCGTATTTGCAGATCGGCCGGCGGCGCTGGATGAAAACAGCGGCATCGGCCTCGTCAACACCCGCCGCCGCCTGGAACTGCTCTACCCCGACCGCCACCTGCTGGTGGTGAAAGAACGCACCGAGGCGCGCGAATACCTGGTGCACCTCACCCTGAACCTGCTGCCATGACGCTGAATTGCATTGCCGTCGACGACGAGCCACTCGCCCTGAAACTGCTCGGTAATTTCACCGCGCAAACGCCCTTCCTGAACCTGGTGGGCAGTTACAGCAGTGCCACGGCCGCGCTACGGGGCTTGCAGCAGCAAACCGTACCCATCGATTTGCTTTTTCTGGACATCCAGATGCCCGACCTCAACGGCTTGGAGCTGGCCCGCGCCCTCGACCGAGGACCCGGCGGTGGCGGGCCGCGGGTGGTGTTCACCACGGCTTTCAACCAGTACGCTCTGGATGGCTACAAAGTGGATGCGCTGGATTACCTGCTGAAGCCCTTTACCTACGACGAGTTTTTGCGCGTGGCCGAGAAGGCCAAAGCCTACGCCGAATTGAACCAAGGAGCAACCGCGGCCCCTACCGCCCCGGCACCCCCGCCCGAAGATTACCTCTACCTGAAAGTGGAGTACCAGCTGGTGCGGGTTCCGTTCAACGATATTCTGTACGTGGAAGGGCTCAAGGACTACGTGAAAGTGTACCGCCGGAGCCAGCCCAAACCCCTGCTGTCGCTGACCAGCATGAAGACGATGGAGGAGCGCCTACCGTCGCACCTGTTCATGCGCATTCACCGCTCCTACATTGTGGGGCTGGAGCACATCACCTCCATCGGCCGGGGCACCGTGCAAATCAGCAACGAAACCCTCCCCGTCAGCGACAGCTACCGCGACGTATTCGAGCAATTCATCAGCCGGTGGAAGTAAAAGAAGAGTCGGTAGCTGCTTTTGTTGTCGCTGCAAGGTAGGGCGCTAGTAGGCCCCCGCGCGTGCATGGGCAGGAGGGGCGTTCCTAAAGTAAAATCCGCGTAAAACAGAACGCCATGCTGAGCTTGTCGGAGCATCTCGCGTGCTGCTGTGACAATCTTCCATCACCCCTCTACTGCGCCTCCTCCACCAGCTCATACACCTGGTACCCGTGCGGCGTGAGCGAAACGCGGCTACGGGCGCCCAGGCGCAGCGTCTGCTCGCTGAAGATTTCGCGGTAGGTGCCCGTCGGCACGTTGGGTAGGGCAAAGGATTTTTCCTGCCCCGAGGTATTCACGCACACCACTACCGTAGCAGTGCTTGGTGCCCGGCCACCAGAGCGGTGCGCCGCGGCAGGCGTATCTGGCGCAGTAGCGGCCGAGTCGGTGGGCGAAGCGGTACCCTGGCGGTAGAAGGCGTACACGCCGGCTGGCGCGGGTAGGCGTGCAAAAGTGGCGCAGGCGTCGCCGTTGGCGAGGGCGGGGCTGCGCTTTTTGAGCTGTAGCAGCTTGGTGTAGAAGTCGCCCAGGGGGTAGGCGTTCCAGTCGATCTGGTCTTTGTCGAAGAACTTCAGGCGTCGCTCAAAAGCCGCCTCCTGGCCACTATACACCATCGGGATGCCGGGGAGGGTGGCAATGAGTACGGCCATAGCCAGCGCGTTTTCGCCCAGGCGTTCGTACTCGGTGCCGTCCCAGCTATTCACGTCGTGGCTGCTGGTGAAATTCATCAGGTAGATGCCGGCCGGGTACTTGGCGCGCTCTGCCTTCAGGTAGGCGTCGATGGCTGCCACGGGCTGCTTGCCCTGGGCCACGCTATCGAGGAGGTAGTGCAGGCGCAGGGCGTAGGCGGCGTCGAAGGCTTGTTCAAGCAGGTGCGTGTTGGGTGTAAACTCGTCGGCTTTCAAAAAGGGCGGGTGATGCAGCTCGTCCCATTCGGCCAGCATAAATACGGGCTTCACCTTTTCCAATTCCTGGCGCGTATCGTTCCAGAACTCGGTGGGCACCAGCCCGGCCACGTCGCACCGGAAGCCGTCGAAGCCAGCGGTTTTCACCCAGTAAGCCATGGTGGCGGTCATGTACTGGCGCAGCGCGGGCTTACTATAATCCAGGTCGATGACGTCCTGCCAGTCGGCTACGGGCGCCACAAACTGGCCTTGCGCATTTTTCGTGAACCACTCGGGGTGCTGCCGGGCCAGCTCACTATCCCAGCTGGTGTGGTTGGCCACCCAGTCTAGGATTACGTGCATGCCCAGTCGGTGCGCTTCGGCTATCAGGTGCTGCAAATCGGCCATGGTACCCAGGTCGGGGTTCACGGCGCGGTAGTCCCGGATGGAGTAGGGGCTGCCCAGCGTACCCTTGCGCTTTTCCTGGCCGATGGGCTGTACCGGCATCAGCCACAAAATTCCTACCCCCATCTGCTGCAAGCGTGGCAAGTGCGCCTCGAACGCCCGAAAGGTACCCGCGGGCGTGTACTGCCGCACGTTCACCTGATAAATGCTAGCGTGGGCCGCCCAGGCGGGATGCTGCACGCTATAGGGCGCCGGCAGCGGCGGGCAGGTGGGGTTGGACTGACAAGCCGCGAGAAACAGGCTTACAAACAGCAGAAGGCGGAAACGCATGCCGAAAAATAGTGCTTTTCGGATGTTATATGGTAATGGCAGGAAGCACAGATAAAACTTTTATGTTTCCCGTGCAATCTGCGGGCTAGATGTGAGTCGTTCACACAAAAGACAGGATACCGATGCATCTTCGCCGGTGCCTTTCAACAGCACGACTCTTTCACCACCCTATATCTACATCCTTTAACTGAATGCGTAAACTTCGTTTTCTAGTGGCTGCTGCCGTTGGCCTCACCGCTGCCACTGCCCAGGCCCAGGTTCAAAATCCCAACCCCAACGCCGGCACCTACGACGCCCACACGCTGTTTTCGCCGCTGTTTCAGAACGACCCCGGCACGGCCTACCGCACCGGTGGCGGACAGCCCGGCGCTTCTTACTGGCAAAACGCGGCCAGCTACCAGATCAGCGCCACGCTGGACGAAAAGCAGGAGCGAGTAAATGGCTCAGTCACCATCACCTACACCAACAACAGCCCCAGCGCCCTCCCCTTCGTGTGGGTGCAGCTCGATCAGAACCTGTTCAAGCGCACCTCTCGCGGCGCCCTGACTACCCCCGTGAGTGGGGCTCGCAACGGGGCGCGCTTCGGTAATGCGGCCAACGAGCCCGCCGGTGGCGACAGCCTGCAAACGGTGCGCATTGAGCTGCACGGCAAGAAGAGCACCGCTAAGTATGTGGTGACCGATACGCGCATGCAGATCCAGCTGCCCGAGGCCCTCAAGCCCAACGGTGACAAGCTGCGCATTAGCATCGACTACTCGTTCTACATTCCCGAGTACGGCTCCGACCGCCTGGGCCGCAAGCAGACGCCCAACGGCCAGATCTACGAAATAGCCCAGTGGTACCCGCGCATGGCTGTGTATGACGATGTGGAGGGCTGGAACACGCTGCCCTACCTCGGCGCCGGCGAGTTCTACCTTGAATACGGCGACTTCGACTACACCATCAACGTGCCCGCCAATTACATCGTGGGCGGTTCGGGCGAGCTGGTGAACCCCAAGGAAGTGCTAACCTCAGCCCAGCAGCAGCGCCTGCAACAAGCGGCCTCGTCCGACAAAACCGTGATGGTGCGCACGCCCGCTGAGGTGACGCAGCCCAGCTCGCGTCCGGCTGGCAAAAACGGCCGCCTCACCTGGCACTTCCGCTGCCAGCAAGCCCGCGATGTGGCCTGGGCTGCCTCGCCGGCCTTCGTGTGGGACGCAGCCCGCATGAACCTGCCCAGCGGCAAAAAGTCGCTGGCCATGTCGCTCTACCCGCCCGAGGTGGCCGCCGATTCGGCCTGGGGGCGCTCCACGGAGTACGTGAAGCACAGCATTGAGTACAACTCCAAGCAGTGGTTTGAGTACACTTACCCCGTGGCCACCAACGTGGCCGGCATTGTGGGCGGCATGGAGTATCCGGGCATCGTGTTTTGCAGCGCCAACTCGAAGGGCGGACGCCTGTGGAGCGTGACTGACCACGAGTTTGGCCACAACTGGTTTCCGATGATTGTGGGCTCCAACGAGCGCAAGTACCCGTGGATGGACGAGGGCTTCAACACCTTCATCAACATCTATAGCACTCGCAACTTCAACAACGGCGAGTACAAGCCCAACAGCGACAGCGCCAAGTACATCTTGCCCTACCTGCTGCGCGTGCCCGATGCCGATGTGCCCTACACGGCACCCGACGTGACGCAGTCTCGCTACTTGGGCTTTGCGGCCTACTCTAAGCCGGGCTTTGGGCTGGTACTGCTGCGCGAAGCCATTCTGGGTCCCGAGCGGTTTGATTATGCGTTCCGCACGTACATCAAGCGCTGGGCCTTCAAGCACCCTACCCCCAAAGATTTCTTCCGAACGATGGAGGACGTGGGCGGCGAGGATCTGGGCTGGTTTTGGAAGGAGTGGTTCCTGGAAAACTGGCTGCTCGATCAGGCCGTTACCACCGTCAGCTACGTGAACCAGGACCCCGCCCAGGGCGCCCTCATCACCATCGAAAACAAGGACCGCGCCGCCATGCCGGTGTTTGTGGCCGTGCGCGAAAGCAACGGCAAGGTAGGCCGCCTGAAGCTGCCCGTGGAAGTGTGGCAGCGCGGCGGCACCTGGACGTTCCGCTACCCTTCTACCTCGCCCTTGGCCCTGGTGCTGCTCAACCCCGACAATCTGCTACCCGACGTGAACCCCAATAACAACTATTGGCTCCCAATGGAGCTGGGTAAATAATATTTCTCGCAGTGTTTCGCAGAGGTAGAGGCAGAGGTTCGCAATGCTGAATAGCTATTTGCGCTACAACACTTCGAATCTTTGCATCTGCGAAACACTGCGAGAAATATCAGAGGTCATCTTTCCGAAACCGCCTTTTACTCAGCTCATAGCCGATAATGGCCGGCACATAAAACGTAACGTCGGCTGCAAGCTTGGCCAGCAGGACGCCTCCGGCGAAGTTGCCAACCCACAGTGGCATATAGTATAGGAGGGTAGGACGAATCAGAAAGCTGTCGAGCACTTCGGCCACGCCAAACTCCACTACCAGTGCCCGTAGGTTGTGCAGCAAATCGGGTATAGCGTAGGAGCGGCCAGCGGCGTGGCAGCGGCGTTGGGCGATGCGGATGTCGCGCACCAATATCAGGCCGAAGTAGGCCACGTTGCCGGCCCAGGTGGCCGCCAGCGCCGCCGTGATGCGCTGCTGGGTAAGCGCGTAGGCCAGGGCGGCGCCCACCAGCGTGGCCACCACCGATGCCAGCTCGGCCGGCAGGTAGCGCCGCAGCCACTCGCGTACTTTTTGCCGCATAGGGTAGGGGTAGGCCGGGGCCGGGAAAGGCCATTCGGTGGGTCAGAATTGGTGGTCGAAGATAATGCCGCTATCTTGCCGGCTTAATGGGCGGCCTGCAACAGCCGCCGGAAACTGCCCGTAGAAAAACCGTTTTTCCTTCTTCAATTTCCCTGATCATGTCTGTTACCTCCGATATCGAAAACACCATTGCCGCCATGGACAACGACCTGCACCGCGTGGATGCCACCGGTCTGCTCGACCAGTGGATCAACCGTCTGCAAGGCTTCGATGGCAAAATTAGCGCTTCCCTCGTGGACGAAATGCGCCACCTGCGCGGCATGATTAGCGGCTCTACCAGCAGCGACATCACCAAAATTGCCGATTCCCTGCAAAACCTTTCCAACCTCACGGCCCAGGCTGCCTACGACGGCCACAGCTTCGCCTACGATGCCCTGCGTCACCTCAACCAGAAGCTCGCCTCCGCCGCCGGCCAAATCCGCACGGGGCTGTAAGGAGATAGTGAGTTGTAAGGGTTGAGTTAAGCAAAGAAAACCCGTCTGTCCTCCTGAGCTTGCTCAGGAGGACAGACGGGTTTTCTTGTTCAATTTTTGCCTGCTTGAAAAGGCGAGGCGGGCAGGCCGGCTTTGTTGTAGAGGTTGGGGTAAGGGCTGTTGCTCCAGTCGTAGCGCACGGCCTGGGGTTGCGGCACTTCTTTGCTTGTGAGCACCAGCGTGTTGCCTTCCAAGCGGCCCTGCGCCCAGTGGAATTTGTGGTCGGTGCCAGCCAGGGCAAAACCTTTGAGGTAGGGCCCGTTGGTATCTTTCAGCACCAGACCACCGCCGAGGTTGGCAAATGTGAGACGGACGGTGTTGCCCTTGGTTTCCATCTTCTCCAGGGTAGGGCCGCTGTACACCACGTTCTTGTCGCCATAGGCCACGTGGCGGGCGGCCAGGGCCAGCCGGCGCCCCACTTCCTGCTTGTTGCGGGGGTGAATGTTGTTGGGGTCGCCAATGTCGATGGCCACGGCCATGCCGGTGCTCGGTAGGTCCAGGGTCTGGCGCTGAGCCTCACGCAGCTCCGCCCACTCGTAGTCGGCGGGCTGGTCCTGGTCGGGCTGAAAATTGGCTAGCTGCACGAATAGGAACGGAAAGTCGCCCTCATTCCAGCGCGTGCGCCAGTCCCGAATCATGGTTGGGAACAGGGTCTGGTACTGCGCGGCGCGGCTCGTGTTGCTCTCGCCCTGGTACCAGATAACGCCTTTGATAGTGTACGGAATCAGTGGAGCAATCATACCGTTGTATAGCGCCGTGGGCTCGTTTTGCGCACCGCCAGGGAAGGGGTTGGGCGGCGCCAACCGATTGTCTACCCCCACGTGGTAGCGCCAGTCGCCGGCGAGGGGTAGGGTGCGGGTGGCGGTGGTGAGGTGCAGGTCTTCGGGCTTGCCCCAGATGCCGCCGCCCTGCCCAAAATCGAGCACGCGCACGGCAATGGTGTTGCGGCCTGCTTTCACCAGCGCGGCGGGCACGGCATACGCACGGGGCGTGGCATAGCCATTAGTAGTGCCTACCAGCGCGCCGTTGAACCAGGTAGAATCGGCGTCGTCCACCATGCTTAGGTGCAGCGTCAGCGGCTTGCCGGCCTCGGCGGCCGTCAGGTCCACCTCTTTGCGAAACCACACCGCGCCATCGAGCCCGGCCATGTCGGCATGTTGCTCCCACGCGCCGGGTAGGGGCATGGTAGGCCAATCAGTGGTTGCTACATCGGTCGCCGACCACGGCGCGTGCCCGGCGGCGCGGCCCTGGTCGTGGGCGGCGGGGGTGCGCTGCCACTGTGCCAGCTGCGCCGCATACGCCTGCTGCCGCTGCTCAAGGTCGCCGTTCGAGGCGGCAGCTACTTTGCTTTTGAAGTCGGGTAGGGTGCCCAGGGCCTCGACGCTGGTCCAGGCCTCGGCCGGCGTACCGCCCCATTCCGACGAAATCAGCCCGATGGGCACGTGGTACTGCTGCTGCAAATCGCGCCCGAAGAAGTAGGCCACGGCCGAGAAATCCGCCGCCGTTTTGGGGGTGCACGGGCGCCAGCCATTGCCACCGAAATCGGTTTTCGGGGCGCTGGCTACCACGTTGGGCACATCCAGCAGCCGGATGGTAGGGAAGTTAGCCGCCGCAATTTCCTGAGCGCTGTTGTTGGCATCGCGCAGCGGCCACTCCATGTTCGACTGCCCCGAGGCCAGCCACACGTCGCCTACCAGCACGTCGTGCACCGTGATGGTGTTTTGGCCTTTCACTACCAGCTCGTAGGGCCCGCCGGCCGGCGTGGCGGGCAGCTGCACCGTCCATTTGCCCTCGGCGCCGGTGGGGGTAGCCTTGTATGTTTTGCCTTTGAACGTGACTGTCACGGTTTCCCCGGCATCGGCCCAGCCCCAAAGGGGTAGGGGCTTATCGCGCTGCAACACCATGTGGTCGCCTACCAGCTTGGGCAGGCGCACGGCGGCTTGGGTAGCGGTAGCGGCCAGGGTGGCGGCTGTCAGAATTGGTAGGAGAAACAGGCGCATAGGTGGCTGAAAGTGGCAGGACGTGTGGGGAGGTAGGGTATTGGAGTCGTCTAAAATGTCATAAGGTCATCCTGCTAAGCTTGTCGAAGCATCTCGCGTGCTGATGTTGGAGTTACTATCTGCCATCAGCACGCGAGATGCTTCGACAAGCTCAGCATGACGGTCATTGTACTCACATGTCACATCATCTATTTCAAACTACGCATTTATTGGCTCAGCACCACCCGCATCTTAAACTCCCTGGTCAACCCAGCCTCCGTGCGCAGATTGTGGGTAATGCGCAGCGTGTACGTGCCATCCTGCGGGGTAGGTACGGAAACGGTAGTGCCGAACGGCCCCTGCGCCTCCCCACCCGGCCGAATCACCTGGGCGAAGCGAATGTTCGGCAAAGAATCCGGAGCAATGAGCGTAGCCGACAGGCGGTGCTTGCCCTGCACCGGCACCCGCACCAGCATTTCCTGATTGACCGTTTTCAGTTCGCCCAGCATGGTCACGGCGCTGTCGCCGGCCGGAATGGTAAGCGTGGCGGTGCTGTCGGCGCGGGCGTCGATGGGCGCTGGGGTAGTGGTGGCGGCGGCAGCAGCAGCTGGTGTATCAGTGGTTTCGGCTGGCGTGGTAGCGGTTTCGGGGTTGCTGCTGCACGCTGCCGTGCAGAGCGTGAGGCCCAGACAGAGCCAGTTGTTTAGGATCTTTTTCAAAGGGAGGAGAATAAGAGAAATTACTTCCGCAGAGGTGGGTGCGCAGTCGACCTACTAATAGCCCGCCGCTGTGTCGTCGCCCCGCGGGTCGGCACCGCCTTCCAGGCGGCCATCGGGCAGCACCCGGATGGCTTCTACGCGGCCCCAGGCGGCGCGGGGCGCCAGCTTGTAGCCGTGGGCGCGCAGCGTGTCGGCAGCGGCCGGAATCAGGGCGTTCTGCTCCACGTCTATCTGGTCGGGCAGCCACTGATGGTGCAGGCGCGGAGCGGCCACGGCTTGCTGGGGATTGAAGCCGTAATCCACCACATTCAGAATAGTTTGTAACACGCTGGTAATGATAGTGCTACCGCCAGGGGTGCCCACCACCAGCTTCAACTGTCCGTTCTGCGTGAGAATAGCCGGCGTCATACTAGACAACATGCGCTTGCCGGGCTGAATGGCGTTGGCCGTGCCGCCCACCAGGCCGTAGGCGTTGGGCGTGCCGGCCTTGCTGCTGAAATCGTCCATTTCGTTGTTCAGAATAAAGCCCGCACCGGCCACCACCACCTTGCTGCCATAGGCACCGTTGAGGGTAGTGGTGCACGACACCGCATTGCCCTGGGTATCCACAATGTTGTAATGCGTGGTCTGGTCCGACTCGTAGCCGGGTAGGCCCGCGCCGGCCTGCACCTGGGCACTGGGTGTGGCGCGCACGGGTAGGGTAGTAGCCATGCGCTGCCGGTTGTAGGCCGAGTCGAGGAGTTGCGGCACCGGCACGCGGCCGAAATCCGGGTCGCCGAGGTAGGTGGCGCGGTCGGCATACACGCGCCGTTCGGCCTCCGTTACCACGTGTACCTGCTGGGGCGTGTGCCAGCCCATGCGGCCCAGGTCGTAGGGTTGCAGCATTTGCAGCATTTGCAGCAGCGCCACGCCGCCGCTGCTGGGCGGCGGAAAGGTCAGCACGTCGTAGCCGCGGTACTGGCCGTGCAGGGGCGTGCGCCACTTGGGCTGATAGTCGGCCAAGTCTTGCTTGGTAATCAGGCCCTTGCCACGCTGCATCTCCGCCACCACCAAATCGGCGGTCTGGCCTTGGTAGAAGCCGGCGCGGCCCTGGTCGCGGATGCGGGAGAGGGTCTGGGCCAGGTCGGGGTAGGTGATGATGTCGCCTTCGGCCCAGGTGCCATTGGTCTTGATGTACGCCGCGGTGGGTGTGAACTTGGCAAACTCGGCACGGGTACGGTTGAGGCCAGCCGCCTCTTTACTAGTCAGCCGCAAGCCCTTCGCTGCCAGATCCACAGCGGGCTGCACTACCTCACGCCAGGGCAGCTTGCCCAGCTTCTGGTGCAGGGCCTCCATGCCGGCCACGGTGCCGGGTACGCCCACCGCCAGGTGGCCCAGGGTGCTGCGGTTGGGCACTACATTTCCCTGGGCATCGAGGTACATATCCCGCGTGGCAGCGGCGGGGGCAGTTTCCCGAAAGTCGAGGGCGCCTTCCTGCCCGTTGGCGCCGTGGTAGAGCAGAAAGCCGCCGCCGCCAATGTTGCCGGCCACGGGTAGGGCCACAGCCAAAGCAAACTGCACAGCCACCGCTGCATCGTAGGCGTTGCCGCCCTTCTGCAAAATCTCTACCCCGATGCGCGTAGCCTCCGGGTGCGCCGATACTACCATAACTTTATCCGTGACGACCGGCGAAACAGCAGGCGGACGGGCCGCCAGCGACAGTGGGGCCACGGCCACGGTAGGGGCGGTGAATGGGGTGGTACGGCCGGTAGAGCAGGCGGTTAGCGCGACCAGCGCCAACGGGAGCAAACGAACTTTCATGTGGGGAAGGTAAGAGATGGTCAGGGTTTGTCCTACCCCGTCGATGCGAAAAGGTAAGTTGCCGCAAATACAACTTGGTAAAGGAATAGTTTGCCGCTTATATTTAGTGCGTCAAGCAGGATAAAGCCCTGCTGAATAGGTATATGTGTTTCGATGAGTTAGAATATGTTCGGGAAGTACCGGGCCTGATAATAAGTTATGACCGAACAAACCAGTGGATTTATGCTGACTGGCACGGCGAGCATACACCGGAGTCTTCGGCCGTAGCCTGCCAGCTACTGCTGGAAGTAGCACAGGAAAGGCGCTGCGCCAAAATCCTGAACGATAACTCCAACATTACCCGCAGTACCGCTCGGATTACGGACGTGGGTTGGCAATGGATGCATGACATCTATGCAACAGGTGTATACTACTTTGTGTGGGTAAGCCCAACGTCAGCAATGGATGAAGAGATGCGCGAAAATGCGCTGCGTTCCAGCAGACGCCCCTTTGTGGTAGCCTTTCCTGACCTTGCTTCGGCGTGCAGCTGGTTGCTCCGACAAGTCGTTCCCAAGGAGCAAGTAGACGGGTAGGAAGGACCCGCGGCCAACCGTACGCGCCGCAATTCGTTGGTAGTCGTAGCTTTGCTATTCAACCCTTTTCTGCCATGACCACCACCGAAACGACCGAGCCTACGCCCGCTGCGCCTACCCTTCCCCTTGTTGCGCAAGACCCCTGGCTGACGCCCTATGAGCCGGTGCTGCTGGCGCGCCAACAGCGGCTGCGCCAGCGCCTACACGAAATTGAGGCGCAGTATGAGTCGCTGAGCAAGTTTGCCCAAGCGCACGAGCGCCTGGGCCTCAACTACGACGGTCGTCGCCGGGGCTACTGGTACCGCGAGTGGGCACCGGCCGCCGATGCCCTCTCCCTCATTGGCGACTTCAACGGCTGGGACCGGCAGGCCACGCCCCTAGAGAAAGGTCCGGACGGCGTATGGGAGCGGTTCTTTCCGGACCGCGAGTACCGCGACCGACTCACGCATGGCAGCCGCTACAAGGTGCACGTGGTAACTTGGCGCGAGGCCAAAGACCGCCTACCCGCCTATCTGCGCCGCGCCGTGCAGGACGACGAAACCAAGGATTTCGCCGCCCAGGTGTGGCGCCCCGAGCAGCCCTTTCGCTGGACCGACCAGAAGTTTCGGGTGTCGAACTACGTGCGCGAGCCGTTCATTTACGAGTGCCACGTGGGCATGGCCACCGAGGAGGGCCGCATTGGCACCTACCTGGAGTTTGCCGATACGGTGCTGCCCCGCGTGCAGGCTTTGGGCTACAATTGCATTCAGCTGATGGCCGTGATGGAGCACCCCTACTACGGCTCGTTTGGCTACCACGTGGCCAACTTCTTCGGGGTGTCGTCGCGATTTGGTACGCCCGAGGAGCTGAAGCACCTGGTGAACGAGGCGCACCGTCGCGGCATTGCGGTGCTGCTGGACGTGGTGCACTCCCACGCCGTGAAAAACGAAGCCGAGGGCCTGGCGAACTTCGATGGCTCGGGCGGGCAGTATTTTCACCAGGGCGGCCGGGGCGAGCACCCGGGCTGGGACTCCCGCCTGTTCGACTACGGTAAGCCCGAGGTGCAGCAGTTCTTGCTCAGTAACTTACGCTACTGGCTGGAGGAGTTTCACTTCGACGGCTTCCGGTTCGATGGCGTGACCAGCATGCTCTACCACCACCACGGCGAGGGGGTAGGGTTTGGCGACTACAGCCAATATTTTGGGCCGGAGGTAGATGATGATGCCGTGCTCTACCTGCAACTGGCGGCCTCGCTGGTGCGCGAGCAGAAGCGCAGCGCTCTTCTGATTGCAGAGGATATGAGCGGGATGCCCGGCCTGTGCCGGCCTATTAGCGAGGGCGGCATCGGGTTCGACTACCGCCTGGCCATGGGCATTCCCGACTACTGGATCAAGCTGCTCAAGCACACCCGCGACGAGGACTGGAACCTGCACGACCTCTGGTACACGCTCACCAACCGCCGCCAGGGCGAGAAAACAGTAGCCTACGCCGAAAGCCATGATCAAGCCCTGGTAGGCGACAAAACGCTGGCACACTGGCTGATGGATGCCGCCATCTACACTCACATGCAGAAAAACGACCCCGACCCCATTGTGGCGCGCGGCATGGCCCTGCATAAGCTCATTCGGATGACTACGCTGGCGTTGGGTGGTGAGGCTTACCTCAACTTCATCGGTAATGAGTTTGGGCACCCCGAGTGGGTCGATTTCCCGCGGGCCGGCAACAACTGGAGTCATCACTACGCCCGCCGGCAATGGTCACTGGCCGATAATCCCGACCTGAAGTTCCAGTACCTGCAAGCCTTCGACGAGGCGATGGTAGGGCTGGCCCGCGCCGAGCGCCTGCTGGCGGCCGGTCCCGCCCGCGAGCTGAACATCGACACCACCAACCAAGTGCTGGCCTTCGAGCGGGGCGGCTTGGTGTTTGTGTTCAACTTCCACGTCAATAACAGCGTGCCCGACTACCAGTTCTACGTGCCCGAGCCCGGCCGCTACCGCCTCCTGCTCAACTCCGACGACGCCCGCTTCGACGGTTTCAGCCGCATCAACGACGACGGCATCTATTTCACCCAACCCGACGAAGAAGGCACCGGCCAGCAGCTCAGCATCTACGCCATCAACCGCGCTGTACTGGTGTTTAAGCGGGAAGAGGGGTAGGGTAGGAGGGTATGGGGGTATGGGGGTAGGAAGTGTGTCATCCTGAGCGCAGCGAAGGACCTTATTACGATAGAACGACAATCGAAACAACGACTCGTTCTATCGTAATAAGGTCCTTCGCTGCGCTCAGGATGACACACTATTTCTATTCCTCACACTTTCTACCTTCCCATCCCCACACCCTCGTTACCATTACTCAGTCAAACCGATCCAGAATCTCCTGAATACGTTGGTGGCGGGCGTCGTTGGTTTTAGCGCGCGCTACCCACTGCGCTAACTCCTTGCGCTCAGGGTAGGAAAGCTTATCAAATTGGGTTTGCAAACCCGTGCTGCGTAGCGCCTGAGCCAGCGGTTTGGGCAGCTCCAGGGTTTCCTCGGTATCGGGGCGAAGCACAACTTGCACGGTTTCGGGCCAGTTCTTGTCGATGGCTTTGCGCACCTCCTTGGGTACGCGCAGCTCGTATTCGCCCGGCCCGGCTGGTGTCAGCGACAGGCGAATGGGGAAACCATCCATGGTGCCGATGATGGGGAAGGAGCCTTTGGCGCCGTACACCTCCGCCACGTCAAAAGGAATCAGCAGGAATACGCCGCCGTCGGTGTCGTGCAGCTCCAGGGCGGCCTCGAAAGATTGTTCCAGGGAAGAAGTCATGGCCAAAGATACGGGCGGCCGACTGAATCCAGCCGGCCGCCCGTGTTGCTTCGTTGAGACATGAGACTGTGAGACGTGAGACATGAGAAGTCGTTCTGGCAAATCCGTCAGAACGACTTCTCATGTCTCACCCAATCAGCGTTGATTGCGAATGGTGAAATGGTCGAACGCCACCGTTACGTCGGTAGGGCCCTGCGCCAGCAGCCCTACCCGGATGCCCCGGTCCCAGGGCGGGAGGTAGGTACCATTCACGGCGAAGCTATCCAGCGGCATGGGCTCCCAGGTCACGCCGTTCAGGCTGTAGGAGAAGCGGTAGCGCTGCCCGCCCCACGCCTCCACGCGCAGGCCCAGGCTGTGGTTTGGCTCCACAGCTACCTCCGTCAGGCACTGCGAAACACCGTGCTTCACATGCCAAAGCTGGAGCTTGTTGTGGCTGGCCATCAGGGCCAGGGCGTTGTGCGGGTCGCCCACGGCCGTGATGCCGGCAAACGTGCCAATGGGTAGCACCGTTGCATCGAGGGCGGTAGTGGCCTTGTAGGTAGCGGCGTAGGTGCGCTGGGCCACCAGGGCGCCCAACTCGTCGGGGCAGGCTTGCAGCAGCAATTGCCCGTCGCCGATGCCCACCACAGGTTTCTTACCGATGGGCCACTGCCAGGTTTCGGCTAGGTGGTTGCCGGCAAACGTGTCGGTCAGGTTCAGGCGGGCTACGTTGTGCAGGGGAGCGGCCTGGGGGCTGTTGCCTTCAAACTCCGGCCAGCCCTCGGCGTTCCAGCTGAACTCGCTGAGGATGCCCTGCCGGCCCACAAACTCGTGGCTGCTGGCGTGGTAGGCGTGGTGCAGCAGAAACCAGCGGCCGTCGTACTCGGCTACGGTGCCGTGGCCGGGGCAGCTCCATACCTTGTTTTTTTTCAGGATGGGGTTCTGCGGACATTTCTCCCACGGTCCCAGCAGCTGGCGGGCCCGGGCCACGCCGGTGGCGTAGGTGCAGCCGCTGCCGCAGCAGCCATTGCCGGCGTAAAACATGTAGAAATACCTATCGTGCCGGGCAAAGGCCGAGCCTTCTACCAGGTTGCCTTCCCAGGGCACATCGTTGCGGAACAGCTCCACCGGCGCATCGCCGAGCAGGGCCGTGCGCTCCTCGTTCAGGCGTTGGGCCCACAGGGGGGTAGGGTTGCCGTAGGCGTTGCCGTCTTCCTTCCACACCAGGTACAGCTCGCCGTTTTCATCCCGAATCGGAAAGCCGTCGATAGAACCCTGGGCCTGGCCTACCAGCGGGCCGTGGTCGAGGTAGGGGCCGGCGGGGTTGTCGGCCGAGGCCATGGCCACGCACAGCGGGCCGCCCTTCTGGCGGGCGGTGTAGCAGATGTAAGTTTTGCCGTGTTCGTGGCTGATTTCGGGTGCCCAGAAGCTGGCTTCGGCCCACTCCGGCTTATCGGCAAACACGTGGCCAACCAGCTCCCAGTCTACCAGATTGGTCGATTTGAACAATGGAAACACAGGGCCCCACTCGGCCGAGGTAGCACTAGCCCAGTACGTATCCCCGATTTTGGTCACGGTCGGGTCGGGGAAGTCGCCGGGCAGGACCACGTTGGCGTAGGTGGTGCGGGGCTCGGTGGCTACGGGGGGCGCTACGCTGAGGGTAGGGGAAGAGTTGGTGGGCGCCTGCCCGCGGCACTCGGCCGAATAATCGGATGGCAGAGCCAACGAACGGGCTTCATTTTCAAAAGCAACAGACACGATGAGAGCGGGCTAGGGTGGAAGCCATACGCCTGCCCACAACCGGCAATTTCAACAAGGCCAACTGCGGCAGGACTACCCAAGGAGGAGCAAAGGGCAGGTAGTACGCATCAGGCAATTGCGTCTACCCGGGTAAGGGTAGCAAAGCCTATACCAGCTTGCACCGCCAACAAGGGATGACGCCGATCTGCTATTTCATAAGAATCAGTAAATAAAAGAGTTGAATGGATAAATTGGGCGAGCTACGGACAACATTAAAGCGACCGAGACGTATTCAAAATATTCTATATACCGCCGTACGCTATGGCCCTAAGACCACTATTTGAAACGCCTAATTTTGTGATTTCGCACGATGCTGCGCACCAGTGGCTGTACGTAACCTGGCGGGGCGAGTACGATTGCGTGGCCGCCATTACGGGCTGCATTTTAATTCTGCGGCACGTAGAACAAACTCGCGCTCATAAGATTCTGAACGACAGCAGCCAGGTGCTGGATGGTTGGAATGAAGTAGCACGCTGGGTAGGAGAAAACTTCTTTCAACAGCTTACTACCCAAGGTGTAGTAGCCGTAGCGTGGGTGAAAGCGCACGACTGGCCCGCCCAAGCCGCCATCGACACTGTGATGCAGTATGTGACTCAACCGCTGGTAGACACGTTTGACGACACCGTGACTGCCTACCGCTGGCTCGATAATATCCGGTGAAACGCCCCTCGATTATATGCACAAGGCCCGGCTGATGCTTATCAGCCGGGCCTTGTGCGTGGGAGAAACGGGTTATACGGTTGCCATTGCCACCTCTTCTAATACCTGCCGCAGGCCGTCAGCCAGGTTATCGGGTTGCAAGTGCACGCGTTGGGTAGGTAGGCCGTAGTCGGCGGTGAGGCGCTGCTGCAACTCGGGAGTGGCGGCCAGCACCAGGTCGGCGCGGCGCAGAGCCAAGCGCTCCAGCTCCATAATCCAGCCCCGGTCAAGGGGCGTGTCGCGGTCGGCGGCCAGCGTATGCACGTGCAGCACCAGCGGCCGGCCCGTGAGCTGCCGAATTTCCAACCCGGCCAGCCAGGCGGGCCAGTCGGCGGCGTAGGTGACGGCAAACTGCTCCTGCAAGGCCAGGCGGGTAGCAAAGCGGGCATACTGAATCACCCTGAAATTCAAGTCGCCGCTGTCGCCGGCGTGGGCGCTCAGCACGGCCAGCGCCTCCGAAGGCGCCGAGCGCTCGGCCGATGCCGGAGCATACGTTGGGGCGGTTTCCACTTCTTCCTTGCCTTGGTCCAGGTCGTTGGCTTCGGCGGCGTCGGGCTCACCGCCGGTGGCGGCAAAGGCATCGGCATCCAGCAGCGTGGCCGTGGCGTCGGCAGCGGGGGCTGAGTCGGTAGTAGGGGCGAAGGGCTGAGCCACCTCATCAATGGTGTGCTCGGCGCCCACGTACGGAAAGCTCGGGTAGGCCACCGGCGTTAGCTGCTCAGAAGGTAGGTAGGCATCGGCGGCGTCCAGCTCGGCCAGCGTGAGGTTGCCAATACCGGTTACGTGCGCCTCGGTGGGCAAATCTGCATCGTTGGCCGGCAAATGCGGCAGTAGCACCGCCAGTTGCGTGTAGGGGGCCAGGGCGCGGGCCAACTCCAGTGTGTCGGGAGTAGCCACTTCTCCGGTCGGATAGGCGTTGTCCCAGCCCAGTAGCAGTACCTTCAGATTGTTCATTTTCATAAGCAGCAAACACCGGATTAGACCGGCACCAGGGTAGATAAAGCCAGTACAGGTGACCGTTGACCTGTTTCTACGCAGGACTGGCCTAATGTTAGATAAGATTCGGGGGAATCGGTTTTACCTTGCGAACTTATGCAGATGGCACCAGCTTTGCCACGCTTTTTTTGATTCTCTTCTCCCGACCCCGCAACGGCCTTTATGTTTCAGGAAAATAATTACATGGTAAACGACCTGGCGGCGCGCGCCCGCCAGGAATTTCGTCCGGGTCAGGTAATCGCGTGCGAGCAACAAGGCAGTGATTTTTTGTTTACCTGCGACAACGGCCTACGGTTGCAGCTTCAGGTCATCAATGACAAAATTCTGCGGTTTCGCTACGCCACCGACGGCCAGTTTGCGCCCGATTTCAGCTACGCCCTACCCCCCGAGCACACCCGCACGGCCCCCGAGCTGCTGGAGTTCCGCGAAAAGTCCGACCACTACCGCATCACCACCGCCCGCCTGATTTGCGTGCTGGGCAAGGAAAACCTGCACACCCGCATCCTGGACCGCTCCGGCACGGTGCTCTGCGAAGACGACAAAGGCTTTCACTGGCAGTACAACGACGACACCGGCAACGACCTGGTGCTCATGAGTAAGCAGGTGCAAAGCGGCGTGTGCTACTACGGCCTCGGCGACAAGCCCGCCAACATGAACCTGCGCGGCTCGCGCTTCACCAACTGGGGCACCGACACCTACGGCTACGTGAAGGGCTCCGACCCGCTCTACAAGAATATCCCGTTCTACCTGGAATTGCAGCAGAAAATTGCCCACGGCATTTTCTTCGATAACACGTTCAAGAGCTACTTCGATTTTGCCGCCGAGCGCGCCGATGTGACGAGCTTCTGGGCCGAGGGGGGCGAGATGAACTACTACTTCATCTACGGGCCTACCCTGCTGGAAGTCAGCCAGGAGTATACGCGCCTCACGGGGCCGCCCGAGCTGCCACCGCTGTGGGCGCTGGGCTACCACCAGTGCAAGTGGAGCTACTTCCCCGAGCAGAAGTTCCGCGACATCGCGCAGGGCTTCCGCGAGCGGCAGATTCCCTGCGACGCGCTCTACCTCGATATTGACTACATGGATGGCTACCGGTGCTTCACTTGGTCGCCTACCCACTTTCCCGAGCCCGCCAAGATGGTGCGCGAGCTGGCCGAGGATGGCTTCAAAACCGTCGTGATTGTCGACCCCGGTATCAAGATTGACCCTGAGTATGAGGTGTATACCCAGGCGCTGGAGAAGGACTACTTCTGCCGCCGCGCCGATGGGCCGCTGATGAAGGGCTCGGTGTGGCCCGGTCTCTGCAACTTCCCCGATTTCACCCGCCCCAGCGTGCGCGAGTGGTGGGCCGGCCTGTTCAAAGGGCTGATTCAGGACATTGGGGTGAAGGGCGTGTGGAACGACATGAACGAGCCGGCTGTGTTCGAGAAAGGCACCTTTCCCGACGACGTGCGCTTCGACTACGACGGGCAGCAGGGCTCGCACCGCAAGGCGCACAACATCTACGGCATGCAGATGGCCCGCGCCACCAACGCCGGCGTGAAACGCTTTGCCTACCCCAACCGGCCTTTCACCATCACGCGCAGCACCTACGCCGGCGGGCAGCGCTACTCCTCCGGCTGGACTGGCGACAACCTCGCCTCCTGGGAGCACCTGTGGCTGGCCAATATCCAGTGCCAGCGACTGAGCATCAGTGGGTTTTCGTTTATTGGGAGTGATGTGGGCGGCTTTATCGACACGCCCGACGGCGAGCTGTACGCCCGCTGGGTGGCGCTGGCGGCTTTTCACCCGTTCTTCCGCACGCACAGTTCCGGCGACCACGGCGACCAGGAGCCCTGGAGCTTCGGCGACCAGGTGACGGACCTGGCCCGGCAGTACATTTCGCTGCGCTACCGCCTGCTGCCCTACATGTACACGGCCTTCTGGCAGTACGTGCAGCAGGGCACGCCCATGCTGCGCCCCTTGGTGTTCCTCGATCAAAACGACACCAACACCTACCTGCGCATGGCCGAGTTTGCCCTCGGCGACAACCTGCTGGTGTGCCCCATCACCACGCCCGGCGTAGACGGCCGCTGGATGTACCTACCCTTCGGCGACTGGTACTATTGGTGGACCGACGAAGTAAAAGCCGGCGGTGCCGAAGTGTGGGCCGTAGCCAACCTCGACCGGATTCCACTATTCGTGCGGGCTGGTGCCGTGGTGCCGCTAGCGCCCGTGTTGCAGTACGTAGGCCAGGCACCCATCGAGCAGCTCACCTTGCACGTGTACTTCAAAAACGGCACCGCCGAGAGCGTACACTACGATGACGGTGGCGAGGGCTACGCCTATCAGGAAGCCGGCCAGCAAACCGTGCGCCACTTCACGGTGGCCGGTTCGGCGCAGGGCCTGCTGCTCACGCAAGCCATCGAAGGCGTTTATCAGCCCAGCTATACTACTTACCAGGTGGTATTTCACGGCTTGCCCACAGTGGCCGCGCAGGTAGAAGCCGATGGTAATGAAATAACGATAAGTGAGTATAACGCTGAAACCGGCGCCACCCTACCCAGCGTGGTGGTGGGTGCTGGCTTTGGAGAATTGGTGGTGAAGCTGGCCGCGGAATAATACTTGGTCGCTCACTGGTCCGACGCCGCAGGCGTTAGACCGGCCGTGCTGACGACCACAAGGCCCGCTATCAACCGATGGCGGGTCTTGCTGTGTGTGGTACCGGCCGAAACGATGCCACTGTGGCCACGGGCACAGCATCCAGGGCCAGAATCTGCGCTTGATAGGCGGCTGGCAACAGCAACGACCGGAGCCACCGCCCCAGTGTTACCCGCTGTGCCAGGCGGTAGGCGGGTAGAGATACGCGTAGCCACATTGCATTAGGGAGTGATAGTAGCATGCGCACGTGGGTAGGTACTACCAGGCGTTGGCCGGCCAATACCAGTTGGTATCGAAAAGCCCCAAGGTGCTTGCGGTATTGATGGTATAAGTCAATAGTGTAAGCGCTGTGGGTTAGATTATTAGCTAGGTGATGCTCACGGGTAGGAAGCCAGGTGGCATAGGTATCGGGTAGCTCGGGGATGCCCATACGCCGGCCCACGCGGCAGAACACGGCCACTACCTCATCCTTTTCCGCTTCCGTCATGGTCCGCTCCAGCACTTCAAAGGC
The DNA here is from genome assembly GCF_014333615.1 of Hymenobacter citatus. GTDB lineage: Bacteria > Bacteroidota > Bacteroidia > Cytophagales > Hymenobacteraceae > Hymenobacter > Hymenobacter citatus. The sequence goes on from NZ_JACSCY010000012.1 coordinate 113,595, forward strand.
CCGGATTGAGTAATGAATCAGCATAAATAGCACGTCGCGGTAGGCCCAGTCGGGAATGGCCATGCCGCGGTTTTGCTCCACCGTGCCGTGAATGGCGGCAATGGTGTCGATGGCCCGCTCGGCGGCGTGGCGCTCTGCAAACACGATTTTGCGGGCGTACTCTACCGTCGAAAATAAGCGGCCCAGCGGGTCGGAGGGTAGGCGACCGGTGAAATACAGCCAATCTACGGCTTTGTTCAGCGCAAACTCGGCCGCTGCCCCAGCAAAAATGAACAGAATCGTGTCGCCTTTCCCCCAAATGCGGCGCACAATCGAGTCCGGCTCAACAAAATAATCCATAGTTTATTTTATATTTTTTAAAGTACTTTGTTTTGCAAAGTTAATGTGTATTTGCGAGAATCTCACAATTAAGTAAGTATGCGTATTCGCCGTTGGCCGGTTTATTTGGTGTTAATCTTCTTCACCCTCCTGTTGGGGTTGGCCTCGCGCATATATGCTCCTTGGCTACCCAGCTGGATAGCGGCTTACGCTGGCGATACGCTCTGGGCGCTGCTGATTTTTTGGCTGTTAGGACTACTCCGGCCCACTTGGCCCAGCGAGCGGGTGGCTATTATCGCATTGGGGTTTGCATTCGCTATTGAAATCAGCCAACTCTATCAAGCACCCTGGATAAACGCCATTCGCAATACCACACTTGGTAGCTTGGTGCTGGGGCACAGCTTTCTGTGGAGCGACCTAGTGTGCTATAGTGTAGGTGTCCTAATGGGCTATCTGCTGGAAAAAAGCGGATTGTTGCTTGCCAAAAGCTAAGTCGGTAGCGAATGGCGCGGGGCTGTGCCCCGTGCCGATTATATGTAGGCCTCTGGCCTGCCCGTTAGAACGACGCACTAGAGCGTCCCTAACGCCACGGACGACGGCAGGCCAGAGGCCTGCGCATAGTCGGCACGGGGCACAGCCCCACGCCATTCGCTACCCTTACAGCAGCTTGTCTGGCGTGATGGGCAACTCCCGCACGCGTGTGCCAGTGGCGTGAAATACCGCGTTGGCAATAGCCGCCGTGAAGCCCACCAGGCCGATTTCGCCCATGCCTTTGGCGCCGGTGGGCGTCAGGTAGGGGTCGGGTTGGTCGAGCAGGATAATGTCGATGTCCGGTACGTCGGCGTTGGTGGACACGTGGTACTCGGCTAAGTTGTGATTCACGAAGCGGCCCGTGCGGTGGTCGAGGACGGCATCTTCCAGTAGTGCCAGCCCAATGCCCCACACCACCGCGCCATAGGCTTGGCTGCGGGCCGTGCGTTGGTTGAGCACCCGCCCCGTATCCAAGGCCGATACTACCCGCGCCACGCGTACCTCGCCGGTAGCAGGGTGCACGTGCACCTCCACAAAATGCGCCGCGAAGGACTTGCCGGAATGCGTCGGCTGCTTGGGCTTCGATTCTAATGTAGCTTCAATGGCCGGCAAGTGGCTTTGTTGCAACACCTCAGGGTAGGAAATACAAACGGCCGGGTTATGCGCGTGGCGGATGCTGCCCTCGGCAAACACCAGCTCAGCCGGCATGAGCTGCTGGAAGGTAGGGTCGGGAAGCTGCGTGAGCAGCCCTTGCAATTGCAGCTTCAGGGCAGTACAAACCTCATGCACCGCCGACCCCACCGATACCGCCGTGAGCGACCCAAACTGCCCCGGTGCGTGCGGAAACGCTGCGTCGCCCAGCTCAAACCGAATGTGCTCCGGCGCCAAGCCCAGGGCTTCGGCGGCAATCTGCGTCATGATGGTGGCCGTGCCGGGGCCTACGTCGGCGGTGCCGCTTTGTACCAGCAAGGAGCCGTCGGCGCTGAGGCGGGCGTGGGCCGACGCGGCCGCCCGCGAGGCGTGGTAGATGCCCATGCTCATGCCCCATCCTACCAGCCACTCACCCTGGCGCATGCTACGCGGCTCTGGGTTGCGCCGCGCCCATCCAAACCGTTCGGCACCTTGCTGGTAGCAAGCGCGCAGACCGTTGCTCGACCACGGCTTGTCTTTCTCTGGGTCGGTTTCGGCAAAGTTGTGCAGGCGCAGGGCCAGCGGGTCCATGCCCAGCTTATAGGCCAGCTCGTCCATGGCCGATTCCAGGGCGAAGGAGCCGCTGGTTTCGCCGGGGCCGCGGGTCCAGCAGGGCGTGCTCATATCCAGCGGTACCACGCGGTAGGTGGTATCCAGGTTGGGGCAACGGTAAGCGGCTTTGGTGGGGTGCACCATGCGCTCGGCAAACGTTTCGTAGCGCGAGGTCAGGCCGTGGCCTTCGTGGCTGATGCCCACCAACGTGCCGTCGGGCAGGGCACCCAGCCCCACCTTCTGCACCGATTGCGGCCGGTAGCCCACCATATTGAATTCCTGGTCGCGGGTCAGCATCACCTTCACCGGGCGCTCCATCAGGCGGGCGCCCAGGATGGCAGCCACCTCATGCGGCCATATCCGCGACGACCCACCAAACGCCCCGCCCACAAACGGCGAGTGCACGTGCACTTTCTCGATGGGCAGCTGAAACATGCGCATCAGATCCTGCTGCGCCAGCTTAGCGCCCTGCGTTTTGTTGTACACGGTCAACTCATCGCCCTGCCACTGTGCAATGGCGGCATGGGTTTCCATAGGGTTGTGCACCTGAATGGGCGTCTGATACGTCTGCTCTACCTGCACGGGCGCGGTGCGGTAGGCGTGGCGCTGGCCACGGTGGTAGTCGGGTTCCTGTTCGGGCGTAGTGCCGTGTGCTAGGTGCTCCGTCAGATTGGTTTGGGCAGATTCGGCAACGTATTTCACTTGCACCAGCGCGGCGGCGCCTTGTGCCTGCTCCAGCGTATCGGCCATCACCAGAGCCACGGGCTGGTTGCTGAAATGGATCTGCTCATCGTAGAACACGCGCAGCTCCTGGCCTTCTACCCGCGGGTTGTGGTTGTGCTCTTTGCTGAGGTAGCCGGGCACGGTAGGCGCGTTCTGATGCGTCATGATACCGCGCACGCCCGGCATCTGTGCCGCGCGTTGAGTGTCGATTTCCTGAATGCGGCCTTTGGCAATAGCGCTGGTCACCAGCACGCCGTGCAGGCAGTCGGGCACCACGTGCTCGGCGGCGTAGCGGACGGCGCCCGTTACTTTCTGGCGGGCATCCACGCGGCGGCGGGGCAAGCCCAGGTAGGTAGGAAAAAGCTGCGCTTCCATACTGAACAGATCAGTACCCGATGTATAGCCGCTGCTACTGCTGCAGGAGGTGGGTACCGTTGCCCTGTGTACGGCAGGCTACCCGGCTCGTTGAACAGGATTTCGGGCTTTCCCGCTCTATTTCAACCATTAGCACCTTCCCCTGTTATCAGACTGCCCCTCCCCACGGCGGGCACACGTTCCATCCCTTCCACCACCTACCTTTCTCATGGCAAACGACACCACCTTTTCGGCCACCTTCTCGCTGGCCGGCGACAAAACTATCAACCGCATGGGCTACGGCGCCATGCGCATCACGGGCGAAGGCATCTGGGGACCACCCCAGGACCACGACGAGGCCATTCGGGTCTTGAAAAAAACCGTGGAGTTGGGCATCAATTTCATCGATACCGCCGACAGTTACGGCCCCAACGTGTCGGAGGAGCTGATTGCCGAGGCCCTGTATCCCTACCCTGCCGACCTGGTGATTGCCACCAAGGGCGGCCTGCTGCGCACCGGCCCCAACCAGTGGCCCGTGAATGCCCACCCCGACCACCTGCGCGAGGCCCTGGAAGGCAGCCTGAAACGCCTGCGCCTGGAGCAGATTGAGCTCTACCAGCTGCACCGCGTAGATCCGGAAGTGCCCTTCGACGATACGCTGGCCTTCCTGAAAAAGGCGCAACAAGACGGCCTGATCAAGCACATTGGCCTCTCGGAGGTAACAGTGGAGCAGATCAAGCAAGCGCAGGATGCGGTGGAAATTGTGTCGGTACAGAACATGTACAGCGTGGATAACCGCAAGTGGGAAAAGGAGCTGGACTACTGCCAGGAGCAGAATATTGCCTTCATCCCGTGGTACCCACTGAACGGAGGCAACCTGGAGGTGATGAACAAACTTACCGGCATTGGCAAGCAGTACGACGCTACCCCGCAGCAAGTGGCCCTGAGCTGGCTGCTGCACCGCGCCCCCAACATCCTCCTGATTCCGGGCACGTCCAAAGTAAAACACCTGGAAGAAAACGTGAAAGCCGCCGATATCCAGCTATCGGAAGCAGATATGCAGGAGCTGAACAAGCTAGGCACGGCGAAGTAAACCGAGCCCGCCTGTCATCCTGAACGCAGTGAAGGACCTTCTCACGCGAGAACGAGTCGTTGTTTCGACAATCGTTCTCGCGTGAGAAGGTCCTTCACTGCGTTCAGGATGACAGGCGGGTTTTGCAACTCACCATTTCACCATTTCACCATTTCACTACCAGCTTTTGCACTACGGTGCGGCCGTCGGAGGTGTCGAGGCGGAGGGTGTAGAGGCCGGCGGCCTGCCCGCGCAGGTCGATGGTGCGGGGGGCGGTGGTAGCAGGGGCTGCGGCGGCCCGGCGTACCACGCGGCCGGTTACGTCTAGCACCGAGTAGGGCGCGGCCCGGAGGGCTGGCTCATCAGCTTGCAGCGCAAACACGCCGCTGGTGCTGGGGTTGGGATACACGGTCAGGCTGCGCGTGTCCAGGGCCATGCGGTTGGCGGTGGCCACGCCTACCATCGTCACGTTATCGATGAGGAGGGTAGTACCCGCTGTGAGTGATGAGGTAGGCGGAACAGTTGTGATGGAAACGTTGCTGCCCGACGCAAAGGCAATGTGGATGGAATCGGGCGCGGCCGAAGAGGTATACACCAGCGGCACCGTGGCCAGCGTGTAGCTATCGGCAGAGGTCGTAAATATCAGCATGCCAGAAGCAATGGGCTCCTGTTTGCCATTCACGGTGCGCGTGAGCTGCACGCCGGCAGTGGGCTTATCGTTGGCGATGTAGGTGCCCGCGAGCTTATAATAGAACTGCATGCTGGCTGGCCGGCCCGTGAAGGGTAGGCCGCCGGGATAGTCGGAATTGGCGCTGGGCTTATTGCCAAGCGCCAGTATGCCCGGTGCTACGATGTTGCCTAGAATCGGGACATTCACCGTCTTCGATTCCAAACGAGCGGCAAAGGTGCCCTGCTGAAAATCAGTGCTTTTGGTGACGGTGCCAGTTTGCAAGCGCGTAGGAAATAGCGCACCAAAGGGCGCGGCTGCCACGGCATCGTCGGTGTTCAGCCAGTTGGTGGGGGCTTCCACGTTGTTGCGCGTAGCCCAGGTATCGAGGGTGCCGTTGGAGATTGTCTGGGCCGAGGCCTGCCCCAGGGTAAGACCAAGCGCAAGTGGCAAAAAGGGTAGGAATGTTTTCATCAGAAGGTGTTGAGGTAGGGTGAGCGAGCAGCAGAATATATTCTATCAAATATAGAGAAACATCCTATATAGGAAAGAAATATATAGGTATTTATTATTGAAAATGAGCGATTTACGTCCGTTGGCGACGTTGGCGCTGGAAATGTGCCGCGTACAAACCGCCCAGCAGCAACCCCGTGAACAAACCGCATGCATGAGCCGCGTGGTCGATGTGCGCGTCTGTGCTGCCGGCCACGCTGCTCACCAAAAAGTAGAGTAGAAAGAAGAGCATGGTGAGTCGCTCGCGGCGCTCCAGCGGCAGTGCCTGCGTAAGCAGCAGTGCCAACTGCACCCCATACAACCCAAATATCGACCCCGATGCCCCCACGGAGTTGACGCCACCCGTGTGCCAGGCCAAGCTGGCCAGGCTGCCGCCTACCCCACACACCACGTAAGCCAGCAACAGCCGCCAACCGCCCAGCAGCGGCTCGGCCAATGTACCCAGTAGCAGCAATGAGCTGGCATTGAGCAGTAAATGACCAGGCCCGCTGTGCACAAAACAGCTGGTAAGCAGCCGCCACGGCTGCCCCGGCAGCGTAAGCGGCGAGTAGTTGCTGCCCCAGGCCACCAGCGCCGCGCCGCTTGGGTGCACCGCCGACACGCCAGTAAACACCATCAACAGAAACACCAACAGGATGGTATCTAGCAACGCCGGCGTGGCCCAATGGCTGCGCGTGGGCCAGAACACGGCCCGCAGCAGCCGCAGCACCATCGGCGTTTCGGGCAGGGTAGGGGGTGGGGCCGTGCGCCGCCGTATGGGCGTTGGCGCTTCGGTAGGTACCAGGCCGCGGCGTTGCAGCTCCTGGGTGGCAGCGTGTACCAGCGGCGCGGGGTAGCGCTCAGGGTGCTGGGCCAGATAAAACAGCTCCGCCTCGGAAGTCGCCGCCAGCGGGGTAGAAGAATCAGCAGGCGGCGTATCAGACATAGAAAAGCGCTAAGGGCGGGGAGGATGCGTGAAGATGAGGACCGCGCCATCGCTGGCTTGGGGGCCATAAGCCTGGGTGGCTACCCGGGGCTGTAGCACCAGCACCGAGTCAATGTCTGCGTCCGACAGCTCGGCTACCGGCGCAGGTAGCTTGTCAGAAAGCGGGTCGCCAACGAATGCTCTGTTGTGTAACAGATAAAGTGGGTGGGTGTTGGGGGAGCGCCTGGGCACGGTTTGAGTGCGTACCACATCGGGGTAGGCGCGCAAGGGTAATAGAGGCAATTGCCTGGGAAGGGAAGCGGCCAGCACTTGGTAGCGCACGGCATAGGCGGCGGTATCGCCTTGCTGAATGTCGCGGGTGATGAGGGAGTCGCGCCCGTTGAAGCTATAAGTCAGTAAACCAAGGACTGCGTTGCGGCGCTTGTACCCCAGCAGCATGGCATCCAGCCGTTGCTGCATCACAGGCTGAAGCTTCAAATTATACTCGGCCGCGTGCGTCAGGCGGCCCCACTGCTCCTGAATGAGATTGATCTTGCCCACCAGGGTAGGATCGGGGGTAGAGCGCTGGCCGGTGCGCGTGAGCAGCCAGGCAGTTTGGTACTCGGCAGTCCAGTAGCGGGCCACCATTTGCTGGTAGTTGTTGCGGGCGATGGAGTCGCGCCACTCAGCGGCGGGCACTGTGGCGGCGGCTTCCCGCACCCGCTCCTGTGCTTGCGCCTCAAAGCCGGGCATCATATCGTCGGTAGTGGCGGGCTGCTCTACCACGCTGGCAGGCAGTGATGTGGGCCGCTCCGTTGAAAGGGTAGGGTCGGCGGCATCGGCATCAGTAGACTGTAGCGCCCACGCACCAAGCAGCAAAGCCGCTACTAGTGCGCCACTAAGTAGCAGCCCGCGAGCCGAGTTTGAACGCTCTGGTTCCGGGGCGTACTCCAAAAGCAACGCCGGGGTAGCACCCTGGGCTATTTCTGGCAAGGTCAGGCCGCGCCGCCGTAGCTCTTGTTGGGCCGTGCGCACAATATCGGGGTGGTAGAGGGCAGGGTGGCTGGCAAGAAAGCGCAGGGCGTCGTCGGTTTTCTCAGTAAAGGAATCGGAGTTGGTAAACATAGATTCAGAATAGCGAAACGTAGTGTGGTAAGAGAAAAGAAAGGTCTGGAAAAGCCGCAAGAAAAACCATGCCTCAACCGCCCAGTGCCCTGTCACTCATATAGCCGATACATTAACATTACATGCGTTTAACGAAATACAAGAGCTTGTAATAACACATCGAATTTGTGTAAAATAAGGCACCAAGCATCAGTCCTAAATCTGATTACCGGCAAGAAATAACTACACTATGAAAAAAGTGCTGCTTCTGATTCTGCTGATACTGAATACGTATTGCTTAGTATATGCTACAGGGCAAGAGCCCGATATATTACTTTATCAAGGTAGCACGCTGAGACTGTATTCTAACCCATTAGAAGGCTGGCTGGATAAGTTGCCGCAGCGGCCGAAGGAATTCGAAAGCAGGTCTAGTGCCTGCTGGCGCGGATATATAGCTACATGGCTTTTAGAAAACAACCAGCTATATCTTACGGCTATCCGCCCAGGGTGTGCTAGCGAAGGGCCAAATATTCCATTGAATCGTTGGTTTAAGCCAGATGCAAGGGGGCGGGTAGCGGCTACTTGGGTGGATGGAAATTTAGATGTGCCGTTAGGAGAGCTATTGAATTATGAACACATGGGTTATGAGTCGATCTATGAAAAAGATTGGCTTCTGCTGTTCCGACATGGTCGGTTGGTAAGCCAGCGCATGTATAAAAACCAGGTAAGTAAACCGCTGGATAAGGATTTTAGCGCGCAACTCTATCGAGCGCTCGATTGGAAGAGCATTCCGACACAATCAACTGCTGCCTGTCGAATGCATATAGAGTTTTCTCCTGATAGCACTGGTAAACATTCTCGTGTGCTAATTCGCAAAGGCTGTGGCAACCCCTACGATGCAGTCGCCTTGCATGCTGCACAACAAATAGCTGTGCGTGATTGGGGCGCCACCTATCGGTTTGGCCGTTGGGTGCCAATGAAATGGCATGCGTCGGTAGTCTTCAGCGAAGAAAATCGGCGTAAGTATAGTCGATACTGAAGTTGTTCAGATAGAGCTATACCTCGGCATTATATTACTCTGGGTAGTGAGAGATTATGCTGCGTATCATCGGGAGGTAGAAGCCGCAAGAAAAACCATGCCTCAACCGCCCGGCGTGCTGCCCGTATAGCCAATGGTAGGCCGCCGCGGTGGCCCACGCTTCTTTCCACTCAGAACTTTCCTATCCTTATGGCTCAGCATCCCACGCCCCCGCTCGACGAAGAAACCGAAGACGCCTTGCGCGCCCGTGAATTTCAGCCCGATAGCCGCATGGCGGCTGGCAATAGCAGCGAGGCCCTCACCGGCAACAACGGCGACGACAACTCCGGCAGCGGTGGTACCGCAGGTGGCCACGAAATCACAGGTAAAAAAGTAGCTACCAGCACCGAGTACGACAAGCCCGGCAACGCCGACGAAGGCGATGTGGGCGGTAGCACCACCAGCAGTGGCTCCGCCTCTGGTAGCGCTGGCACCGGCATCGGACAAGTCAACCTATAATTCGTACCCGTTCTTCCACCCTTTCCACGCAAAACACCCATGAGTAATTCTCCCGACAACCAGCACCCTAACGACGGCACGCGCGCCGAGCGTCCCGAAAATGAGCGGGGCGTAGGCTCGCAGCAACAGGGCAACGCTCCTCAAACTTCTTCTGAATCCGACAGCACTGGCAACCACGGCGGCAACCGCGGTGGCGACCAGCACGCCGACACCAGCGGCGCCAAAGGCAGCAGCGGGGCCGGCGCCCAGCTCAGTGCCGACCAGAAAAACCAAGGCGGCGGCCAAGACGCCGAAACGGCCGACCAAACTCAGAACACCACCGACTACAAATCGGATTACGGGACTGGCAACGCTGCCCCCAGCCCCGCCAACGACGGCGGCAAAATTGACGACGCAAACAATAGCTAAACCCTCATTTCCTATGAGTACTCCATCCATCCCCTCCGAAAAAGACGAAGAAAAAGGCCGCATCGACTCTTCTGATGCCAAAAACGCCGATGCCACTATTGCCGACGGTTCTGGCGACGGCGCTCAGCAGCATATGAACTCCTCGAAGCGTGCCGAAGGTAGTCCCGAAGTAACCACTGAAAGCACCCAGGAAAACATGGGCGACGGCAGCGGCATCCGCGGCGACTACGGCGACAGCAGCCAGACCAACGGCAAAGAAGGCTGAAACTGACTGTCGTGTAAATACGCACGCTCAAACAGATAGCTCCGTGCAGCAGCGCGCATTGGACGCGGAAGTGTATCTTCCGGCCCGATGCGCGCCGTTTTTTTATGCCTGCTACTTGCTCTGCTGACCGGCGGGATGGCCCACGCCCAGCCTGGCAACCCCCTGCGTCGCTTGCTGCGGGCCGATACGATGCAGTTTGGCCGTGTGCTGCGCCACCCCGCCGCCTACCGCGTGCAGGTACTCTACACCCAGATTCGGCGCGATGCGCGGGGGCGGCCGCATTTCCGCAGCTACGGCTACCGCGTGCGGCCGCGGGAGTATTTCTACCCGGCCAGCACCGTGAAGCTGCCAGTGGTGGCCCTGGCCTTGGAGAAAATCAACAGTATCAATCAGGTGTGGGATGGGCATTTGCCTCTTCAACTCACCCGCGAGTCGCCCTTGCAGATTGACTCCGCCTTTGCAGGGCAAATGCGGGTGGTAGCCGACAGCAGCGCCCACAACGGCCTGCCTACCCTAGGTAACTACGTGCGTAAGGTGCTGCTGGTGAGTGATAATGATGCCTACAACCGGCTGTATGAGTTTGTGGGACAGGCCGATATAGCCCAAGCTCTGCGCGGCCACGGGTTGCATCGCACGCGCATCATCAGCCGACTATCGGTAGGCGACCGGGAGCCCGGCTCGCGGCACACCAACCCGTTCACGTTTTTCATCGATAGCACCCGGCGCCAGGTGTTGTACCGGCAGCCGGCGGCTTACAATCCGGCGCCGTTGCCGCCGTTGCGGGCTACGCGCCTGCGCGTGGGCCACGCCTGGCAGGACGGCAGCCAGCGCATCAACCAGCCGTTCGACTTCACCAACAAAAACTTCTTTCCTCTACGCGCGCAGCAGCAGGTGCTGCGCGCCTTGCTGTTTCCGGAAGCCGTGCCCCGCCGCCAGCGTTTCAAGGGGTTGCGCGCCGACGATTACCAATTTCTGCGGCGCTACCTGTCGCTGCCGCCCCGGCAGAGCCAGTACCCGGCCTACGACTCGGTGGCCTACCCCGACAACTACGCGAAGTTTTTGCTGGCCGGCGGCGCGCCCGCCGCACTGCCAGCGGGCGTGCGCATCTACAACAAAATTGGGCAGGCCTACGGCTTTCTGATCGACAATGCTTACATCGCCGACGAAGCGCACGGCGTGGAGTTTCTGCTCAGCGCCGTCATCTACGTCAACGCCGATGGCGTGCTCAATGACGACCACTACGACTACGATACCATTGGCTTCCCCTTTCTGCGCGACCTGGGTAGGGCCGTGTACGAATGGGAACTGCGACGAAAGCAACCAGTGAGCCGGTAGCCGCGTTGGCGCTTTTGCCATGGCTTGTAGCCGAAAAGGCAGTAAAACTGTCTAAGAAGTCAGAAGATTGAACGTCATGCTGAGCTTGCCGAAGCATCTCGCGTGCTGACGACAGATAGTATCCAACGTCAGCACGCGAGATGTTTCGACGCCGCTACGCTGCGCTCAGCAGGACGGTCTAAACGGTTCAGCATGACGTTCTTTTTATTCATTGCCTATACAGCCGAGTAAAAACGCAACATTTTACGCCAGCGGGCCAAGCAGCCTTAGCAGCGTAGCTACGTCCCTCAGTAGCCGCCTCAACCGTCACGGTCACATAACCCCACAGCAGGCTTTCTTGTTGACCGGTATCTTTAAGGCCACGCTCCTGATTCCTCTCTATGCTTCTATCCCGACTTCGCACCGCGCTGCTTGCCGTACTGCTTGCTTCTGGTGCAGCACCTAGTGCGAAAGCCCAAGCTCCCAAAACCTGGTCTTCCTCGGAAATCTTACTAGGCCTGAAAAAGCTCAACGTCCTCGGCTCGGCTATGTACATCGCTGCCCACCCCGACGACGAGAACACGCGTTTCCTAGCCTACCTCGCCAACGGACGCCTGCTGGAAACCAGCTACCTCAGCTGCACCCGCGGCGACGGCGGCCAGGACCTCATCGGCCCCGAAATCCGGGAGCAGCTGGGCCTGATTCGGACGCAGGAGCTGCTGGCCGCCCGCCGCATCGACGGGGCGCACCAGTTTTTCACCCGCGCCAACGACTTCGGTTTCAGCAAAACCTCACAGGAAACCTTCACCATCTGGGACAAGGAGCAGGTGCTCTCCGATATGGTGTGGGTGATCCGGCAGCGCCGGCCCGACGTGCTGTTCACCCGCTTCCCGCCCGACGCCCGCGCCGGCCACGGCCACCACCAGGCCAGCGCCATCCTGGCCGCCGAAGCCTTCGATGCGGCCGGCGACCCCAAGCGCTTCCCCGAGCAGCTAAAATACGTGCAGCCCTGGCAGCCCAAGCGCCTGCTCTGGAATACCGGCAGCTACTTCACGCGCCCCGGCGAAAGTATGGAGGGCTACCTGAAAGTAGACGCGGGCGGCTACAACGCCCTGCTGGGTAGGAGCTACGGCGAAATTGCCGCCGAAAGTCGCTCCCAGCACCGCAGCCAGGGTTTCGGCTCGGCCGCCCAGCGCGGTGAGGCCCTAGAGTATCTGCAACCCGTGAAAGGCGACAAGGCCAAAACCGACCCCTTCGAAGGCATCGACCAGACGTGGAACCGCGTACCCGGCGGCGCGGCGGTAGGGAAGCTGGTAGAGAAGGTAATTAAGGAGTATGATGCGGCGAATCCAGCGGCGAGTGTGGTGGGGCTGATAGATGTATACATCGCAATAATTCGTCTGGAAGCAGATGAGCGTGCCCGTTCTAATAAAGAGGCAAAAACTGGGATTTCACTGAGTGATAAGACAAGCTTAGTTTCAGAATTAATTAAAGCTTGTGCAGGTATTTATATGGAAGCTGTAACAAGTGCCCCAACAATAGGAGAAGGTACGGATGCACTAGTGGAATATTCTATTGTGAATCGGTCCAAGCTGCCTCTAAAGCTTCTAAAAGTTAGAACACGCGCTCCTCATCTTATCAACACCATGCTGCTTGATTGCTCAATTACCGATGCAAAACAGACAGCTGTACTGAGCGAAAACAAATATGTAACTGGCAAATTGACGTTGCCTGGATATAGTGACTTTCTACTATCACAACCTTATTGGCTTCGGGAACCGGCATCCATTGGAATGTACAAAATAGTAGGTATTAAAGATATTGATAGCGAGTTTCAAGAACCGGTGTTACGAGGAGAGCCAGAGAATCCACCAGTAGCTACTACCTCTTTTGATTTATCTTTAGATGGAAAAATACCGCTCTTCTTTTCTGTCCCCGTTCAATATAAACACACCGACCCCGTCCTCGGCGAACGGTACCAGCCGCTGGCCGTGGTGCCACCCGTGGCGGTAAATATTGCTGGCAAAGCCTATGTTTTCGCGGATAACCAACCCAAAACGGTGCCCGTAACGCTGCTAGCTGGCAAAGACAACGTGCGCGGCAACCTCACGCTGCAAGTGCCCGCCGGCTGGCAAGTGGAGCCGGCCAGCGTGCCCTTTGAGTTGAAAGCGAAAGGTACCGAGCAGCTGGTGCAGTTTCAGGTGAGGCCCACCAGCAGCACGAACAGCGAAGGCCAGCTTCGTGCTACGGCTACCATAGACGGCCAGACCTACTCCCGCGGCTTGCAGACGATTGCGTACGAGCACATTCCTACCCAAACGCTGTTCCCCGAAGCCGTGGCCCCGCTGGTGCGGGTAGACCTGGCGAAGAAAGGCAACAACATCGGCTACATCATGGGGGCCGGCGACGAAGTGCCCGAGGCCCTGCGGCAGATTGGGTACACCGTTTCCCTGCTCAACGCCGATGAGGTGACGCCCGAAACCCTGCGCCGCTTCGACGCGGTGCTGCTGGGCGTGCGCGCCTACAACACCGTGGAGCGCCTGCGCGTAGCCCAGCCCACCTTGCTCGACTACGTGAAAAACGGCGGCAACCTCATCGTGCAGTACGTGGTGAGCCGCGGCGTGCTGCTACCCGAAATCGGCCCCTACCCCCTCACGCTCTCCACCGACCGTGTAACGGTAGAAAACGCCCCGGTCAAATTCCTCAACCCCAAAGCACCTCTGCTGAACACACCCAACAAAATCACCGCCAAGGACTTCGAGGGGTGGGTGCAGGAGCAGGGCCTCTACTACCCCAGCAAGTGGGACAGCCACTACCAAACCGTCATCAGCAGCCACGACCCCGGCGAAACCGATAAGGAAAGCGCCATCTTGGTAGCCGACTACGGCAAGGGCCACTACATCTACACCGGCCTCTCCTTGTTCCGCGAGCTGCCCGCTGGCGTCCCCGGCGCCTACCGCATCCTGGCCAATATGATTTCGCTGGGTAAATAGGGTAGGGGTAAGAGGGTGAGAAGATAAGAGGGAAGTAAGAACGACAAACTCCCCTCCTCAGATGAGGAGGGGACATTTTCGCAAAGCGAAAATTGGGGTGGTTGAGGTCGTTGCCGATGTTGTTAGGTCTGCAACGTCTGTCATCCTGAGCTTGCGAAGGACCTTCTCACGTTGGAACGACAGGCGCAACCACTCGTCTTGGCGTGATAAGGTCCTTCGCAAGCTCAGGATGACAGATAAATACAAAAGAATTGACGAGTGCCTTCGTTGATATCTTTACTTTGCCAGAATGCATGATACCATGACGAAAACAGAACCAACCGACTCCACCAACTGGCGCGCCTGGTACTGGCTGGTATTAGGTGCGCTGGCCGCCGAAGTCGGGTTTTTCGCCTACCTAACTCATTTCTTCGCTTGAGTTTACTCGATTGGTTGGTGCTGGGTGGCACCCTGCTGTTTATTGTAGGCTACGGCACCTGGCGCACGCGCACGGCCGGCCGCACCCTCGACGGCTATTTGCTGGGCGGCCGCCAGGCCAGTTGGTGGGGCATTGGGCTAAGCATTATCGCCACGCAGGCCTCGGCCATCACCTTCCTGAGCACGCCCGGCCAGGCTTACGCCGATGGCATGCGGTTCATCCAGTTCTACTTCGGACTGCCAGTGGCCATGGTGCTGATTGCCATTTTTGCGGTGCCCATTTTCCATCGGTTGCAGGTGTTCACGGCCTACGAATACTTGGAAGGACGCTTTGATAGGCGCACGCGCACGTTGGCGGCGGTGCTGTTTCTGGTGCAGCGCGGCCTCAGCAACGGCCTTTCGCTCTACGCGCCCGCGCTGGTGTTGTCGGCGCTGCTGGGGTGGGACATCTCGCTGACAGTCTGGTTGATTGGGGGACTAATGATTGCCTACACCGTGACGGGCGGCAGCAGTGCTGTTGCCGTTACGCAGCAGTTTCAGGTAGGCGTTATCTTCACGGGAATGGTGGTGGCGGGCTACCTGCTGGTGCACTACCTGCCCGCGGGGGTAGGGTTTTCGGAGGCGATGCAGGTAGCTGGCCATCAAGGCAAGCTGAACCTGGTTGATTTCAGCTTTGACTTCAAAGACCGATATAACTTCTGGTCGGGCATGACGGGCGGCTTGTTCCTAGCCCTATCCTACTTCGGCACCGACCAAAGCCAGGTACAGCGCTACCTGGCCGGTCGCAGCCAGCGCGAAAGTCGCTTGGGCCTGCTCATGAATGGACTAGTGAAAGTGCCCATGCAATTTGGTATTCTGCTGATTGGCGTGCTGTTGTTCGTATTCTACCAGTTCAACCCGGCCCCGCTCACCTTCAACCGCCCCTTGCTGAATCAGGTAGCTGCCAGCCCTACCTACGCGCCCCAACTACAGAAGCTACAGGCCGACCAGGCCACTCTCTCCGTGGCTCAGCGGACTGCCACGCAACAGCTGGCGCGCGCCTACACCTCCCACAATCCCGAACAGATAGCCGCCGCGCAAACCCACCGCCAGGCCGTAGCCGCTGCCGCGCTGGGGCTACAAGCGCGGGCGCAGGCCTTGTTTAAAGCAGCGGCTCCCACCGCCGAGGCCAAAGACACAGACTATGTATTCATCACGTTTGTGCTGCATTACCTGCCGCATGGCCTGGTAGGGCTGCTGCTAGCAGTGGTGCTATCAGCGGCCATGGGCTCGGCTGCGGGCGGCCTCAACGCCCTAGCCTCCACCACCGTCGTCGACCTGTACCGGCCGGCCTACCCTCGTGCCACCGATAGCCGTTGTGTGCGTGTATCGCGCTGGGCCACGGTAGGCTGGGGTGTGCTGGGCATTGGGTTTGCTCTGTTTGCCGCCCGCCTCGAAAATCTGATTCAGGCAGTCAACATTCTCGGCTCGCTATTTTACGGGGCCATGCTGGGCCTCTTCATGGTGGCGTTTTTCCTGCCGAAGATTCAGGCAAGCGCTGCGTTTTGGGCTACGGTAGTGGCGCAGGCTACGGTGCTGCTGCTGTTCTGGCAGACGGATATCGGGTACTTGTGGTTCAATATTATCGGGTGCGGGTTGGTGGTAGGGCTGGCGTGGCTTGTGCAGCGGGTGGTCTTTGCTACCTCATCTCCCCGCCCCCTCTCCCCAAAAGAGTAGGAGCCAGATGCGGGCCACTAAACACAGCCAGTTTGGTTACCACTTCACTAGCTGCTTCCCGCCGAGTGTCAAAGACGACAATCAAAAAGAAGAGGCCAACTGCTTGTGCAATTGGCCTCTTGTACAGTAAAAAACAGGGTTTCTATCCATTACCGTAACAACTGCGACGATGCAAGTCGGCGCGGCTGCGTAGAAAGACTCGCGTCTGGCGCCTCCTCTTTGGAGAGAGGCCTTTACTTTTTCGCTTCGGCAATCAGGGCGTCGTTCATTTGCACGTATTCCGTGTTTTTGGCTTCGGCGGCCAGCTTTTTTGATTGCTCAGCGGAAGCAATGGCGGCTTTTTTATCCTTCATTTTCAACTCCAGCTTGGCCTGGGTGTGTAGGTTCCAGAACTTGGGGTCGGTGGCGTTGGCCTTCTTCAGCCAGGCAAGCGCCTGCTTGTTGTCTTTGTTGTTGTCGATGTAGTAAACAGCGGCGGCAGCTAGGTCGTTGGCCGAGGCGTTGGCGTTGTTAATCACCTTGTCGTTAATCTGGGCCATCACCTTGGTATCCACATCGGTCTTGATGGCAAACTTCACACCCACCGATTCCCACTGCATATCCACGTTGGCGGTGGCAGGTGTCAGGTCCACGAAGTTCATCGTGAAAGTTTCCTGCTTGGCAGCGAGACGGTAGGGCTTCACCATGAACTTAGCCACGTCGTCTGCATCCTTGAAGCCAGCTACATCGGCGCCACGCTTCGTGTCTTTGCTGAGCACGATGGTCCAGGAATCCTTACCCGGGACTGAGTAAATACCATATTCACCGGCGGCTACTGGTTTGCCTTCTACAGTCACATCATCTGAAAACTTGATTTTGGTGGTGGCATTGGCCCCCGTGCGCCAGCGCTGGCCGTAGGGTAGCAGCGTGCCGTAGATAGAGCGGCCCTTCACGCCGGGGCGTGAGTAGGTGATGGTGACATCCGTGAGGCCCACGCGCTGCGTGATGGTGCTGGTGGGGCTGGGAGCAGGCGTGCTAATTTGGGCTTGCGCAGCGGAGGCAATAAGCAAGCCGGTAGCAAAAAAGGTAGCACCCGCCACGCGGGTAGCTTTCGAAAGAGTAGTGGCAATCATAAGGGAATGAAAAGCGAATTGGAATGAGGCAAAAGTAGCGAAAAGCTGCAACCACGTTCTCTTTCCTCCCATGCCACGCTGACGACTTCTTTATTTCAATACTATCTGTTTCGTCCGTAGAAGAGCATAAATGCTTTCGGCATTCCCTGGGTCTACTATCTGTTTTGTATCGATAAAATGGCCCACGTTAGCTGATGCGAACAAAATCAGCCAAGAGCCAATACGACGGGCGGTTTGAATTGTGGGCCACGCCAATTCGGTGTGCATAGTATCTGTATCAATTATCAACAGATCATGCGTGAGTTGATAGCTAGCACCTGTGCTTAGAAAGTGGTGAGCCTTATACTGTTTTCGGACACCATACCACGTTAAGCATGGTAGAATGGGAACATAAAGCATCAACAGTATATGCAACATGCCTGCACCATTACTCCAAAGTTGTGTGAGTGAAATGCTACCATTGAATAAAGAATACCAACTCAACACCCCTACAGCAAGCGGTATAAGCAGAATCCACATTACAGGGTATGCAATGAACGTGACACGCATGCTGATTACGAAGTATTGCCACAGCGATAAGCAGACATTGGGAATACGAATAGTAGTATCGGCTGAAATAGACATAGTGACTTGTTACCGTAGTTTTATTCCTTGTTGGCGGAGCAAATGGAGAAAATCATCGGTAGAGTTGGGTGAGAGTAAGCAGCGTGTATCCAGCAAATGACCCGTAGCGGTAGATGTAATGAGTTGATACCAAGGCCCACTCAGGTGACGCACAGCGGAGATGGTAGCCCATGTGCTTTCGCTTTGCATTAGAGCGCTGTTTACCAGAATCTTTTCTGAGGTCAACGTGTAGGTGGTTGAGCTCTGTAGAAGCTGACTTTTTGCGTATTCTTCCCGCGCCCTTTTTTGCGCACGAGAAAACGCAAGTACAACGCTGAATATCAGCACAGCTGCAAGAAATAAGGCAACAGGTAAAGAAGATTGCGGGTCATCTCTACTAATTGTATTCCACAGCACGAATACATAAATGGCAGGTATGACAAGGAAGTAATACCACCACCGCTGCCGCAACAGAACCTTCTTGTTCAATTGTGCAAATTCGTCAGCGGAGAGAAGTACGTTGGAGAAAACAATAGGCTGCATGCGGCCAAATTAGCACGCACA
Source organism: Hymenobacter citatus (assembly GCF_014333615.1). Lineage (GTDB taxonomy): Bacteria > Bacteroidota > Bacteroidia > Cytophagales > Hymenobacteraceae > Hymenobacter > Hymenobacter citatus. Next base: position 131,952 of record NZ_JACSCY010000012.1, read on the forward strand.
CAGCCTACCTACTAGCTTCCAAAAAATAAATTTCTAACTCAACTCAAACTGCAACTTCAACAAATTAGCATACAGGCCATTGTCATAATGGGCCAGCTCCTCGTGGGTGCCTTGCTCCACAATTTGGCCGCCGTCGATGACCAGGATTTTGTCGGCTTTGCGGATGGTGCTGAGGCGGTGAGCGATGATGATGCTGGTGCGGCCTACCATCAGCTCGTCCATGGCGCTTTGCACCAGTTTCTCGCTTTCAGAATCGAGGGCGGAAGTGGCTTCGTCCAGGATCAGGATGGCGGGGTTTTTCAGGATGGCGCGGGCAATGGCAATGCGTTGGCGCTGCCCGCCCGAGAGCTTGATGCCCCGCTCGCCTACCAGCGTATCCAGCCCCTCCGGAAAGGACTCGATGAACAGCCACGCATTGGCCTGCTTGGCCGCCCGAATGATTTCAGCGTCGGTGGCACTGGTGTCGCCGTAGGCAATGTTTTCGCGGATGGTGCCGCCGAATAGAATGGTTTCCTGGGGCACGATGCCAATGTGGCGGCGTAGCTCCGTAAGGTCGAGCAGTGCGGCGTCGCGACCATCAATGAGAATTTTGCCACCGCTCAGCTCATAAAACTGCATCAGCAGCTGCACAATGGTGCTTTTGCCAGCGCCCGAAGGACCCACCAGCGCCACTTTCTCGCCGGCTTGAATAGCAAAGGTGATGTCCTTGAGTACCGCCAGATCGGGGCGGGTAGGGTAGCGGAAGGCCACGTGCTCGTAAGCAATGTCGCCACCAATCTGCAAGGGAGTAGCGCCGGGGCGGTGGGTAGGCTCGGCGGGCTCGTCCAGAATTTCGAGGATGCGCTCCGAGGAGCCCAGCGTGCTTTGCACCTTGCCATACAGCTCACCCAGTCCGGCCACCGAAGCGCCGATGAAGATGGTATAGAGCGCAAACTGCGTGAGGTCGCCAATGGTCATCTGGCCCGATTGCACCAGCGTGGCCGCGCGCCACAGCACCAGCACAATGCCGCCAAACAAGCCCACAATCACAAACGACACAAACCCGCCGCGGTAGAGGTTGCTGCGCAGCGCGGCCTGCACCGTGCGCGTGAGCGAGCTGGTATAGCGGCCGGTTTCAAACTGCTCGTTGGTGAAGGCTTTCACCGTGTTGATGCCCTGCAAGGTTTCCTCCACAATCACGTTGGTTTTGGCCAGCTCATCCTGCGTCACTTTGGCCAAGACCCTGATTTTGCGCCCGAATACCATGGCCAGCACCACAATGGGCGGGAAGGTAAGGAGCATAAACATCGACAACTTCACCGACACCACCATGATAAACACGATGCCCGCCAGCAGCGTCGTTACCTGCCGAAACAGCTCAGCCAACGTCAGCGAAAACGAGTCTTGAATCACGCTCACATCAGAGGTGATGCGCGAGGTGATGGCGCCTACCCGGTTGCGTTCAAAGTAGGGAATGGGTAGGGTCACAAACTTCTGGTAAAGCGCCTGCCGGATGTCGCGCACCGTGAACTCGCTCACCTGCGTGAAAAACCAGATGCGCCCAAACGAGAACATGCCCTGCAACAGAATCAGGGCCGCAAACCCCAGGGCAATCTGGTTGATGGTCACCACGGTGCCATTGGGTAGGGCCACCGGGTGGCCGCTAGCCGTATCGGCTAGCTTGCCGATAATCCAGGGAAATGCCATGGTGGTGGCGCTGGACAGCGTGAGCAGCACCAAGCCAATGATGAACTTGGTACGGTAGGGCAACGTGAAACGAAAAATGCGCAGCCCCTGCCGGAAGCTCTCCTTATTCAGTTTCACCTTCGGCGCATCCGCCGCCGCGTCGTTGCCGCTGGTATTCAATCCACTTCGAGCCATTCTATATGTTAGTAGGGGCACGCTGCACGCGCCCAGATATACGTGGTAAGTCTATGTCTGTCGGTTACAATATGCAACGAACGGGCGCCTGCAATGCGCCCTTACTCCACCTTCAGATTCTTGGAGTTGCCGAAAGGAACAGGCACGCGCACCAGCACCGCCACCGGCTGGCCCTTGCGGGTAGCAGGCTGCCAGGCCGGCATGAGCGCCAGCACGCGCATGGCTTCGGCGTCGCAGGCGGGAGAAAGGCTTTGCACGATGGTAGGGTTTTGCAGTTTGCCATCAGCGGCCACGGTGGCCTGCACCACCACGTCGCCTGTCAAGTCGCTGACGCGCGCCGCCTCCGGATACTTTATCTGTTGCTGAAAAAAGACACTTAGCGCCTCCGGGCCGCCCGGAAACTGCGGGGCCACGTCGGGGCGGTTGGCAGCGGGCGTGCGCTGGGCCTGCATCCGGCCAGCACGCAGCTCAATGGGCTGTTTGGTCGGTGGGGTAGGGGTTTGGGCCTGCGCCATAACGCCCGCAAGTAACAGCGAGCAGATGAAGAATAGATGTTGCATAGCGGAGGGGTGGCCCAAAGTGTGGCTTCGGGCCAGCGCACAAAGGTACGCTACCCCTCAACAACCGCTACGCCGCAGGGTTCAATTGGCGGGTAGCGGCGGGCCGGGAAATCAGCAGCAGGCCAATAAACGTGAGGATGCCGTTGAGTATCAGGATTTCAAAGCCAAACTCGTAGCCCCACCACGCTTTGGAATTGGCATTGATAAACCACGTGACGAGCGGCGCCGCGAAGCATACGGGTAGCACCAGCCGGTCGTGCAGGCCGCGGCCAGTGAAGATGCCAAAGGAGTAGAGTCCCAGCAGCGGCCCGTAGGTATAGCCCGCCGCTTTGAACACGGCCGTAATCACACTCTGGTCGTTGATGGCCCTGAAAATCAGGATAATCACAATCAACACCAGCGAGAAGCCGAAGTGCGTGAGCTGGCGCAGGCGCTTCTGCTTGCGTTCCTCGTACTGCTTGATATCTAGCATATCCACGCAGAAAGAGGTTGTGAGGGCCGTAAGGGCCGAGTCGGCGGAGGCGTAGGTGACGGCAATGATGCCCAGGATGAACACGATGCCGGCAAACAGGGAGAAATGATTGGTCGCCAGCAGCGGAAACACGTTGTCGCCGATGACCTTACCCGTTTCAGAATTGGTGGGTAGGGCAATGCCCTTGGCGGCGGCAAACTGGTAGAGCAGCACGCCCAGCGACAGGAAAAACACGTTCACAATCACAATGGCGATGGTGAACCAGAACATGTTTTTCTGGGCGTCTTGCAGGTTGCGGCAGCTCAGGTTTTTCTGCATCAGGTCTTGGTCGAGGCCAGTCATCACGATGGTGATGAAGGCGCCGGAGGCAAACTGCTTCCAGAAAAACTTGTCGTCTTTGGGGTCGGAGAAGTAGATCTGCGACATGCTGCTTTCTTTCACCGTCTTCACCAGGCCGGCAAAGCCCAGGTTCAGCTCGTCGGCCATCAGATAAATACTTACACCCACGCACACCAGCATGGCCAGCGTCTGGAAGGTATCGGTCCAAAGAATGGTTTTGAGGCCCCCGCGGAAGGTGTAGAGGTAAATCAGCAGAATGCTAACCGATACCGTGACGGCAAATGGCACGCCCAACCCATCAAACACCGCAAACTGCAGCACGCCCGCCACCAGAAACAGCCGGAACGCTGCACCTACTGCCCTGGAAATCAAGAAGAAGAAAGCGCCCGTTTTGTAGCTCCAGAAGCCAAACCGCTGCTCCAGGTAAGTATAAATCGATACCAGCTGCAAGCGGTAATAGAGCGGCATTAGCACGGTGCCAATCACCAGATAGCCCACCGTATAGCCCAGTACCACGGCCATGTAGCTCCACGCTTGCCCCTGTACCATGCCCGGAATGGAGATGAACGTGACGCCCGATAAGGAAGTACCAATCATGGCAAAGGCCACCATGTACCAGGGGGCGTTGCGGTTGGCAATAAAGAACGATTCGCTGGTGGCCTTGCGCGACGTGAGGATCGAGATGATGACGAGCACCACGAAGTAGCCCGCAATCAGGCTCAGGATAAGGGTAGGAGACATGAAGCTTTTGTGGCTGTTAGCTGATGGCTAGTAGCTGTTAGCTTACCCGAGAGTAAGCCGAAGCATACTGTAGCAAGAACATCAAAGCTAACAGCTAACAGCCAAAAGCTAACAGCTACTCATTTCCCAGCGTGCGTGTGCCGGCGTAGTAATACAGCTCGGCCAGCGACTTTTCGTAGTTGGCACGCATACTTTCCTGCTTGAGGCGCAGCTCAATGAGCTTGCTTTCACGGGCATTGATCAAGAAGATAGTACTCTCGCCCAACTCAAACTTCTGCAACTCAGCCTGTAACAAAATGCGCTGATTGGCAATGGTTTGCTCCTGCACGGCTAGCTGCCGCTCGTAGGCTTTGAGGCCATTGTACTTGGCGCTGACCTGGTTGGCAATCATGCGGCGGCTGTTTTGTTGCTCCAGCGTGGCATCCTGCACCTTAATGCGGGTTTGCCAGAGCTTGCCGCGCTCCTTACGCAAAAACAGCGGGAAGGCGAAGTCTACGCCTACCTTGTAGTTGTCGCGGCCAAAATCATAGTAGCCGGGCACCTCGGGACGGTAGAAGTCGCCGCGGCTGAGCAGGTAGCCGCTCACATTCACCGTTGGCTTCAATAGCTCGCGGCGGTAGCGCTCCTCCACACCCAGCTGCCGGATTTTGGCGTCGAGCTTGAGGAGAGTAGGGTGGCGGTTGGCCGCAAAATCCTGGAGCTGCTCGAAAGCCAAGCTGTCGACTGGACGCAGGGTAGGCGACTGCGGCACCGCGTAGGCGGGCAGTTCTACGGGCTGTCCGTCTTTGTTCCATAGGTAGTTCGATAAGATCAGGTTGGCATTTAGCTGCTCCACCTGTAGCTGCTCGAACTGCACCAGGCGGTCCTGCACCGTAATCTGTGCCTCCACCGAGTCGATGGGAGCTTGGTCGCCTAGTTGGGCGCGGCGGCTGGTGCCTCGGAAGCGGGTTTGGGCCAGCTCTACCCCTTCCTGAATAAGCAGCATCTGTTGGTAGGTATAGTACCATGTCCAGTACGCCTGAGCTGCTTCCAGCCAGATGGCGTTGATCTGCTTCACTTGGTCGGCCTCGGCAGCATCTACCAGTATCTTGGCCTGGCGCAACGTGCTGCGGCGGGCGTCAATCAACAGGCCCTGCCCCAGCGGCACAGACAGGCCAGCAATAGCCAGGCCATTGAGCGGGGTGCGGTGCTCGGGATTCACGTAGGTGCCCACCATGCGGTCGTAGCCTACTTTCAGGTCGATGCCACCTGGCCAAATAGGGACTTTCAGCTCGTTTGCCCAGTTGTTGTAGTAGTCGGTGCCACCAAACAGCTTGCGGTCAAAACCCGAGCCCAGCTTAGGGTCGAAGCCGCCACGAGCCTGCTGTACCTGCGAGCGGGCATCTTCGCTGAGCAGGGCAGCCTGCTTCACCACGGGGTGGTAGGCAAACACCAGCTCCGCCAAATCCTGCAGCGAGAAAATATGGGCCGTATCCACAGGTGGCCGGTCCCGAGCCAGTTGCTTGGTTTGCACAGGCGCCGGCTCCAGCCCCGGCGCCTGGGTAGGCAGGCGGGGCGTTTGGGCCAGCACGGCAAGGGTAGGCAGCAGGAAAGCCAGCGGCGTAAGCCAACTAGTCAGCATGAAAAAACGCATCCTCATTTCCTACTTCTTTTCAGCTTTCACGGGTGAGTCAGGTTGTGGCTCAGCCTGTAAGCTGGGCGGGAAACCGTTGAGCTGCCGCCAGATTTCGTACCACACAGGCACCGAGTCCAGAATAACCCAACCGTACACACCTGAGCCCAGGCGCAGTTGCGCGGGCCACTTATGGTCGTCGTCGTTGCGGTGTTCGGGGTGAGGCTCGGGGCGCACCAAGATGCGGTATTTGCCGTTGGTGCTGCTCACCACGTCAATCACCGTCACTACACCGGCAAAAGTACCCACAGCCACTGAGGGCCAGCCCGAAAACTGCACCGCCGGCCAGCCATCAAACTGAATCCGCACCTGCCTACCCCGCTGAATCAGGGGCACATCCATGGGGCGCACGTACAGCTCGGCGGCCAGCACGGGCGCCTCGGGCTGCAAGGTGGCAATCGACTCGCCTTCTTTGATGGTTTCGCCTATGCCCGCCTTGAGCGTACGCACCACGTAGCCGGTTTGCGGGGCCCGCACCACGTACAAACCGCGGCGTACCTCCACGTTGCTGATCTTGTTACGCAACGAGGCTACCTCGCCCTCCGACGACGCCCGGCTCGACACAGCCGAGCTGCGGTCTGAGAGCGTCTTGGCCAGGTCCTGCCCGTACTTGGCGCGCAGGTTGCTCAGCTCGATGATGGCATTGGCCAACGACTGGCGCGAGTTCATCAGCTTGTTACGCTGGGCGGTTACCTTGGCCAGATCCTCCTGTAGCTTCAGGCGGCGCGTTTCGATATCGGTGAGGGAAAACAAGCCGTTCTGGTAGCCATTCTCGTAGCGGGCCAGGCGGGCCTTGGCAATGTCGTAGGAGTTGGTAACGGCCACCAGGTCGGCGCTGTCGATGGCCACGTAGTTGCGGGCCTGCTCCACCTTGTTGCGGGCCGATTCCAGCTGCACGTTCAGGGTAGTGCGCAGGGCAGCCAGTTGCTGGTCGGTGGCTTCAATCTTGGCGCCGTAGGCTTCTACGTTATTTCGTTTGGCCGTCAGCTGCTCATTTAGGCGCTCGGGCAGGTTGGGGTCGAAATATTCGTCCTTAATTTCCGAGATGGTTAGAATCGTGTCGCCCTTGCGCACAAACTCGCCTTCGCGCACAGCCCAGTGCTCAATGCGGCCCGCAATCTGGTTTTGCACCGTTTGGGGGCGGTCCTGGGGGCGTAGGGTGGTGAGGGTACCCGTGCCCTCAATGGTCTGGCGCCAGGGTAAGAACAAGATAATCAAGAAGATGATGCCCACAGCGAGCATCACGCGGCCCAATGTGCGGCTACCTTTGGGCTGCAGGAGTTCTTTCTGAGAGCGTTGGGGCTGCTCCTGCCATACCGCCTCGTCTACGTTTTGGTTGGATAGGTTAAGCATGGGTTCCCTCCGTCTTTTTCTCGTCCATGGGTAGGTCGGTCACGGCGGCTAGTTTCTCTACCCCCGTTAGCATGTCAAACACGGTACTCACGCCAGTCATTAGTTTTTCAATGGAGCCGCTGATCTGCACAATCAGCACCTCGGCGGCCACAAACTGGCCCAGCGTCATCTGCCGCGATACCACAAACAGGGTACCGGCAATCAGCAAACCAGCCGTAAGCACCGTGCGCAGGGCCACGCCCCAGCCGTAGTAGCTTTTCAGCACCCGGAAGTGGTCGTTGCGGGCGTTCAGGTAGTCGGCCGTCAGCTCGTCGGTGCGCGTGAGGGCGCGCTGCTGTTCTTCCTTATTGTGCCGAAACTGGGGCAGCTCGCGGGCTACCTGCTCCAGCCAGTCCACCGTTTCGTACTTATAGGCCGATTCCTCGATGCTGGTGCGCAAAGCACGGCGGTAATTCATGATGTAAATGAATACCAGCATGATGATGGTGAACAGCCCAAACGCAATAAAAATGGGGTGGTAAAAAGCCAGCACAATCACCCCAAACAGAATCTGAAAGCCTGCAAACATCAAGTCAATCAGAAACTTGGTGAGGCTTTTCTGCACCGTCAGAATGTCGAAAAAGCGGTTGACTAGCTCTGGCGGATTTTCACCTTCCAGTGCTTCCGGCTTGATGCGGGGTAGACGGTAGGCAAACTCAATAGCGGCCTTCGCATACAAGCGTTGCTCGATGGCCTCTACCAGGGTCATCTGCCCAATCAGCAAAATGCCGCCCAGCAGTACGCCCAGTACCACTACCCCAATCAGGATATAGGTTGAGCTGAACACAGCCCCCGTCGAAACGAGGTTGAACACCGCCTGGGTGCCCAGGGGTAGGGTAAGGCCAATGAGACCCGTTAGAATGGCAAAAAACAGAATGTAACGAATCGTGTCGCGTTCTGTGTCGAGCATGCGCGTGAGGCGCTGCCAGGGGGTAGGGGGCGGGAGACTGGTTGAATGAGACTTAGAAGCCATGGAAAAAATTAAGAAAAGAGCGGGCTACCTGAAAAACACGTAGTCGATGCGGCACCGCTTCCGCATAGTTGGCTGTGCCACAGCCGGCAATGGGTATTCTGTTACAGTTGCTATCTACCAGCTCCTGTTTTACAGGTACCAGATAGAAGCTTGCTTGCTTACGAACGTCAAATTTACGGCACGTATTGGGAAAAGTCATATTAATTTGCATTAAAATGATATTAAAAGCTATGATTAGTTATAAATATTGCATTTCGTGATTGTCTTAGGACGGTAGTTTTAGAGACTTAACAAGCGCAACAGGAAGCGACTTACACCCATTCCTGCCAACGCATCACTTCTCCTACCGCGGGCGCGTGTAGCTCGGCACGAAGCATACCGCCCGCGGCTATTTCTTCCAACAGGCGCAGGGGCTCCGAAGCTGGCTCGTCGCTCAGGTCGAAGGTGCCGTAGTGCATAGGCACCACGTGGCCGGCGCGTACTATATTAGTGGCTTTAGCCGCCTCGTGGGGATTGGTATGGCTCATCTCCATCATAAAGGGAGGCTTGTAGGCGCCAATGGGCATGAGCACAATGTCTAGCGGACCGAACTGCTTCTCAATGGCCTCAAAATGACCGGCAAGCGACGTGTCGCCGGCAAAATACAGGGTGCCACCTCCGGGCATACGAAGAAGAAAGGAGCCCCACAGCACCTTGTTGAGGTCGAACATTCCCCGCCGGTGCCAGTGCGAAGCGGGCAGGTAGAAGATTTCCAGCGGTACATCAGAACCCAGGTCGTACTGCTGCCACCAGCCGGCCTCCTGCACCACCAGGGTAGGGGCCATGCCACGCAGCAACGGTGCCATGCTCAAGGCCGAAAGCACCTGCATCTGCGGATTCTGACGGGCCAGCAGCTTCACAGATGCCTCGTCGAGGTGGTCGCGGTGGCCGTGGCTGAGCAGCAGGTAGTCGATGTTCGTTAGGTCTTCGGGGCGGCAGGGTAGGGGGTGGCGGCGCTGCAGCCCAAAGGAGGAAAACAGCACTGGATCGGTGAGCAGCGTGATGCCGCCTACCCGCAGCACAAACGAGGCGTGCCCCAGCCACACCAGCCCGTCTGCGTCACTCCTTAGGAACTCCGTGCAGTCTACCACCACCGGTGCCCAGGTATCGGCCTTCTTCTCGGCTTTCTGTGGGTTCTCGGTCAAAAATTTCCACCGAAACACGTTGGCAAAGCTAGGCTCATATAGCTCTTCGCCATTGCAGTATTCCCGGCCAATCATCTTATTGCCAGGGTAGTTAGGTAAAACGGTCGGTAGTTTTTCGTTGCGGTGATAAGTAGGGCGCGAGGACATAAGAGGGAGTGAAAGGCGGAGAAAACACAACCGCCGCGCCCCGGAATGTTCCCGAAGCGCGGCGGCGGAAGGTAGGATTAAACGACTCAAAGGCTTGCGTTGCCTTCAAGATTCTTGTTTGTTAGAAACCAAAGCCAGGCCCATACAGTGGCGCGTAGCCCACACCATTCGCCACGCGCACCCCACCCGATACCGTTAGATTCTCAGTAAGGCGGTAGTCGGCGCGCATGCTCATGCCCTGGCCCATGCTGCCAAAGCCCGCATAGGGGTTAACAGTGGGCGACATATCTTTCCAGGCCGTGCCCGTGAGGGCCAGGCGCGGGCTTACCAGGTAGGTACCGCCACCGTAGATAAAGTAGCGGTTGCTAACAGCGAATCGGGTAGTAGAAAGGGCGTCGGCAGGGGTAGCGGGCTGCGTAACGCCCGCGTAATAAGCCGGATTAATAAACGAACGCATATACGTCATTCCGCCAAACACGAAAAAACGCTTGCCCAGCTGGTGCGTCACCCGCGGGCTGATGTGCATCGCCGAACCCAGCCCACCCGCGAAGGTAGTCCCAATATTTAGCTGATACGACGTACGGTTGGCCTGCAGGCCAATTAGGGGGGCTTCCACCTCAGCAGCCATCGGAACTACCACAGGCGTTTGGGCCAGTAGCGGCCCGGCCGATAGAAAAGCTATAGCGAAGGGTAGGGTACGTAGCATCGATAGTAGAAGGTAAAGCCCGTAGGTTTAGTTTCGACAAGATACGCAACTACAACGCAAACCGGCGAATATTCTACGCAAAACAGGCCGCCATGCGTAGCATGACGGCCTGTTGCTTAAGCGAATAGCCCGCTGTAGGCGGGCAAATAGCTCGGTTTATGGGAAGATACCCAGTGCCTGGTAGCTCACGCCAATCTTCTCGATGGCTGCATAGAAGGCCGCCGTGCGCAGATCCGTGATGCCCGGCACCTGGTTCATCACGTCCCGAATTTCGTGGTAGGCCGTAATCATGGTATCTTCCAGGCCCGAGCGCACCAAATCAATCTCGTCGGCACCGTGAATGATGAGGGCCCGCTCCCGCTCGCTCACCGTCTTGCCGGTGGTTTGCTCAATGGTCATCACCAGACGCTTCAGCGAGGCTTCTTCGGCCCGCTTGCCCATGCGCCCAAAGCGCACGTTCGACAGGTTTTTCAGCCACTCGAAGTACGAAACCGTTACGCCGCCGGCGTTCAGGTAGAGGTCGGGTAGGATCACCACGCCGCGCTCCAGCAGAATTTTTTCGGCCTCCTGGGTGGTCGGGCCGTTGGCACCTTCGGCAATGATCTTGGCCTTGATGTTCTTGGCGTTGCCCTCGTGAATCTGATTTTCCAACGCGGCTGGCAGTAGTACGTCGCACTCATATTCCAGCAGTTGCAGCGAGTCCTCGAAGTTCTGCGCATCGGGGTGGAAATCGAGGATGGAGCCCGTAACGGAGCGGTGCTTAAACACTTCCTCCACATCCAGGCCCGCCGGATTGTACAGACCGCCTTCGCGTTCCGCAATGCCCACAATCAGAGCACCTTCGCGCTGGCAAAAGTGCGCGGCGTGGTAGCCCACGTTGCCTAGGCCCTGCACAATAATGCGCTTGCCGGCCATACCGCTGGTCATATCCAGCTTTTTCAGCAGCGGCTCATCTTCGAGCAGCTCCCGCAGGCCGTAAAAAATACCCAGACCCGTGGCTTCCGTCCGGCCCCGAATACCACCCTGACCTACGGGCTTGCCCGTTACGCAGCCTAGCGCGCTGGTGTCGCCATACTTAAAGGTGAGATAGGTATCGGCAATCCAAGCCATTTCGCGGCTGCTGGTGCCATAGTCGGGGGCTGGCACATCCATACCCGGACCAATCAGGTTCTTCTTAATCAGCTCGCTAGCGTAGCGACGCGTCACGCGCTCCAGCGTTTGCACAGAGCTGGTGCGTGGGTTGATCTTCACCCCACCCTTGGCCCCGCCAAACGGCACGTCTACCAGAGCGCACTTAAAGGTCATGAGCGTGGCCAGCGCCATCACTTCTTCCTCGTCTACGTGGATGCTGTAGCGAATGCCACCCTTACTGGGCAGCTTGTGGTGGCTGTGCTGCACCCGAATGCCCTCGAACACCTGCACGTGCCCGTCTACCTCCACCGGGAAGTTTACTTTATAGATGCTGTTGCAGGTTCGAATCTGGCTTATAATGCCAGGATCGAGCTTCGAGAAGCTCGCCGCGTGGTCGTAGAAGTGCAGGACACTTTCGTAAAAGTCCTTGCCCTTCACCAAGTGGTTGCTCATGGTAGTGTGCGTTGGTGGGAAGATAAAATGAGAAGACAGTATACCCGCAAACGGCCGAAAAGCTCCTTGCGTTGTGTAGCTGCCTAGTGCAAAGATCGGGAGTTGCCGGTTATGGGCACTCATAGCGCTTCAGACACTAGTAGCTTCTCTCAAAAGGATTAAAATGGGGATGATATAAGAAACAGGATATAGCTTGTACTAAACGGGTAAATTGTGTTTAAATACAAATAATCGATTATAATCTGTTTTTTATGGAATATTAATTGAATATTTTTAAGCTGATTGACAAGAGTAAGATGCATTATTTTGTCGGTAAAATACTATAAAGTACTTTTTGGTGAAGTTGGTATGACACAACGTATATTTTGTTGTTCGCTTTTGAGTATCTGCATGCTAGCTGGCACTGGGAGCGCACACCCTCAGCCCTGGGTACCGGTAGACGAGCCAGAAAAAACCTCGCTCGTGGTGCCAGGTAATCAGACTGGACTCACAGCGCTGTACTTCAACAACAGTACGCTAGCGGGCAAGCCAGTGCTCCAGCGCCGAGACGGTGCCCCCAACTTTGATTGGGGTAAAGAGGCACCGGCCTCTACTGTGTCAGCCGACTATTTCTCGGTGCGGTGGGTGGGCTGGCTTATAGCCCCTACCACTGGCTCCTACTCCTTTTCTGTGCGTGCCGATGAGCGGGTGCGATTGTGGGTAGGCGGACAGAAGGTGCTCGATACCTGGGATGGCACCGGCCAGCTACAGCCACCAGCCTACGTGACGCTGGCCGCCGGCGAAACCACGACAGTGAAGATGGAATATCATAGCGAAGAGGGTAACGCGCATGTGCAGCTGCAGTGGGTTCCTCCTGGTCAGGCACGCCAGGCTATTCCCGCCCAAATGTTTTCTTCTGAGAGCAATGAACTAGTGGCCGCAACAGTAGCGGGCACCGGCAATAAGCAGAGTGCAACGGCCAAGCGCAAAATTGCCCCGGCTACGACTCAGTCAACAAAAATTACTCAGGCTAAAGCCGCGCCTGCCACCCTGCCAGCTCCGCAAGAGCTGGCAGGCGTATATACGCTGAAAGCCCGTACCACCGGCCAGCCGTTGGTAGTTGCCGATGAGCATCAGCTTGGTACTGAGGATGCCACGGTGGCTCCGCACTGGCGCATCGAGCCAGCTGGTCAGGGCTATTACCGGGTGGCAGTGCAGGGCGGCACCAAAGTGTTGGAGGTATTAGGTAGCTCCTCTTCCAACGGTGCGGCCCTCAATCTGTGGCCCTACTATAGTGGCAATAATCAGTTGTGGCAAATCAAGGAGGTAGGCGACGGCTACTACACGCTGGTCGCCAAACATAGCCGAAAAGCCCTCACGGCCAAATCACCTGCCGAGGGTGGCGTGCAACAGTGGCGTGCAAACGGCCACGAGGATCAACAATGGCGGCTGAACCCCGTGAAAGATAAAGTAGCCCAGCCGGTTACTACCACCACACCGCTTGTCGGCAATGGTACCTACAACGTGAGTCTGTCACCTAACCCTGCCAACAGTATCTCTCAGTTGCGCTACCAGTTGCCAGATGCAATACCAGTGGGCTGGGTGCTGTACGATGCACGTGGTATTGTGGTACGCACTTCCGACTACCGCCGGGCAACCAGCGGGGTGCATCAGCAAACATTACTGCTCTCGGCCTTGCCCAACGGTAATTATCAACTGCATCTCACTGTCGGCACTATCACTACCACCCAACCTATCCTGATTCGCCATCCATTGGCCGAAACACAGACGCAAACCGAATAAGTAGTTAGGATAAACTACTTGCAATCGCAGGCAGAATAGCGAAAGACCAACGTGACTCAGCGGATATCAGTGGGGGTATGCCCAAGCATCTGCCTTTGCACGAAGTACGGTATTACATTGTTAGATAAGATATATTTATTATTCATTGTATACAATAGTAAAATTATGAGTATTGAGCTGATATATGTAATTCTGGCTTGGTTTTTATTGTGTTTGTTAGGCTTTGAAATCAGACATAACAGAGATAGTATTTATTGATAAAATACTATTTTAACCAAATCCCGTACATTCTTCTCCTATGATGCGACACTTACTCTACTATTCCTTGGTGGGGATGCACCTGTTCAGCCATACCGAAGGTGCGTTTGCTTCTGCTACAGGAGCGCCAGGCAAAGAATTTCAACAACTGGCGGCGCCAGTGCAAAACGGTACACCGGGCCTTACGGGGTGGTATTTCGGTAACAGCACGTTGGCCGGCAAACCCATTCGTCAGCAGCAGGATGCCGCACCGAATTTCCAGTGGGGAAAAGACGCGCCAGCGCCCACCATACCAGCCGATTATTTCTCGATACGCTGGGAAGGATTCCTGACGGCTCCTACCACCGGGGCTTACTCCTTTGCCGTGCGGGCTGGGGAACAAGTGCGGTTGTGGATCAACGGACAGAAAATTTTGGATACTTGGGATGGGCAGAGCCTCACCGAGTCGGATATCTACGTGAACCTGGCCGCCGGAGAATCGACGCCGATTAAGCTGGAGTATCACAGCGAAGAAGGCGATGCGCACGTGCAGTTGCAGTGGACAACCCCAAAGCAAGTACGCCAGGCTGTTCCGGCTGAGGCTTTCTCGGCCGAAGGATTTGTGATGGCCGCTGCGCCCGCGCCCGCCCCAGCAGTAGCTCAACCAAAAGCAGCGGTGGAAGCTCCTAAGCAAGCCGTAGCACGTAAAGCTGGCATGCGCCTACCCAAAGGGGCCGTGGCCGCTCCAGCGGTTGCCTCCATGTCGGGGGTGTATCGGTTGAAGGCCCGCAACGATGGCCAGACGCTGGCCGTGGCAGAGCAGCAAGCGGCTGGTAAAATAGCCGCCGATGCCGCCGCACCCGAATGGATGATCGAATCGGCTGGCAATGGCTACTACCGCGTATTTGTACAGGGTAGCAATAAGGCACTAGAGGTGCTCGGCAACTCCTCTTCCAACGGTGCCGCCCTCGACCTATGGCCTGCCTATAAGAGCGACAATCAGCTGTGGCTGATTCATGAGGCGGAAGATGGCTTCTACTCGCTGGTGGCCAAGCACAGCAGCAAAGCTCTGACAGCGAAAGAAACGTCGCAAGGTGGCTTGCAGCAGTGGCGCTACAATGGCGGCGCCGATCAGCAATGGAAACTGGAGCCCGTAGCGGGCGCGAAGATTAGCACCAAAGCTACTCCGCTTGTAGGCAATGGCGACTACAAGGTGCACGTGTACCCCAACCCCTCTAACGGCATCTCGCAGTTACGCTATCAGCTACCCGGTAATATGCCTGTGGGCTGGGTGCTCTACGACACCCGCGGCGTGGCCGTGCGCTCTTCCGACGCTCGCCAGTTGAGCGATGGTGTGCACAACCAAACGTTGCCCTTCTTGGAACTGCCCAACGGCAACTACCAGCTGCACCTCACAGTGAACGGCGTAACCACTACGCAGCCCATCATGATTCGTCATCCTAAAGCAGAGCCGCAGGGCGAAGCACGGGTGCAAACGGCCGAACCAGTGCAAATCGTACAGATGCAGACTAGCCGGTAGGTCTAATAGCTCACAAACGTTAAGAGGGGTAGCAATAGTCACACTATGCGTGGCTGTTGCTACCCCTCTTAACGTTTGCAGGCTGCTGGGTTTTATTGAAGCTGTTTAGAAAGGCGTGTGCCGGTCGGACGTCCTAGGCGTCCAACCGGCACACAATTCGTACATAAGTGTCCTAAAAGAAAAACAAAAAGGGAACGTTATGCTTGACTTAGGGGCCACCTGCCGAAGCACGAACGGCAAATCCTAGCGCCCATTTCTAATTTGGAAACAGGTCTACTGGCGATAATAGTCTACCAACTGAGTGGCAAGGTGTGCAGGTGCAAACCGGGTGTGAGCGTATTCGTAGCCCTGTTCCCGCATATGATTCGCATAGGCTGAATCGGTCAGGACTTTCTCTATGGCATGCGCGAGCTGCTCGGGGCTGGTAGGGTCTATATAACTCGAAGCTGGGCCACCTGCCTCTGGTAGAGCCGAAGTAGAGGAGGTGATAACAGGCGTTTTGCACAATAGTGCCTCGACGATAGGGAGCCCAAAGCCTTCATACAGCGAAGGGTAGATAAGAGCCGATGCCCCTTGGTACAAAGCCTGGAGTTGCCGAATATCCACTAAGTTTTCCAACCAATACACAACATCTTCCAACTTGATGTGGCCTAGTAGCTGTTGCAGTTGCTGTTTGTAGCGCTTGCCCTTACCCACCAGCACGAGCGGCACCCGCAAGTCTGTTGGCAAGTGTTGATAAGCACGGAGCAGCGTGGCAATATTCTTACGAGGCTCGATGC
This sequence comes from Hymenobacter citatus, assembly GCF_014333615.1. Taxonomy (GTDB): domain Bacteria; phylum Bacteroidota; class Bacteroidia; order Cytophagales; family Hymenobacteraceae; genus Hymenobacter; species Hymenobacter citatus. Next base: position 147,920 of record NZ_JACSCY010000012.1, read on the forward strand.
TTCCTACCCCTAAGAGGTAGGGCGTTGTTATGCCCAGTTGTGCTACCGTACTAGCTACCTGCTCAGTTGGTTGCCGCTGATAATACACAGGGTCGCAGGCTTGGTAGATGACGTTGATTTTGGCTGGATCTACTCGATAATACTCTACCAAATCACGTTTCGTATGCTCGCTGATGGCCACTATTTTAGTTGCATGCTGGCAGCTGTAACGTACTTTCTGGTCGTAGATAATGCGCTCTACAGTGCCGTACCACTCCGGATGAACTTTGGAAATGACATCGTGCATGGTCACCACGCCCGGGATGCCTGCACGCGCAAGACCTACAGGCAACTCGTGGCTCAACCCATGATACAGTTCAATCCGGTCTTGTTTCAACTGCTTCACGACGCCATAGCTGCGCCACAAGGACCTGAAGGACCCGTTGGGTACAAACGTAGTGTACTGGGTGCCTCCCAGAAAGGGTTGTACTGCTGGATGTTGCCGGATGGCAGGCGTATATAAATGGTAATCGTGTTCGGGATGGAAACGCGCCACATCCTGCACCAGAGTTCGGCTGTAGTTTCCTAAACCCGTGAAATTGCCAAACAGGCGTTTTGCATCATATCCAATCCGCATACCGCAGGGGAAAAAGTTAGGATAGCAACACGTTCACTATCCATGAAAAGGCAGGTAGGCTAAGCTTTCCTGATGAGAGTGGGGGAGTATAATTGCTTATTTAGCTTTGCTGCCCAGCCATGCGCTGCGGTAGGCCTTCATCTTCTTTGTGACGGTACGCTTGTCGGCTTCGTAGGGTAGGACTTCCAAGGTAGGGTCTTCGGTCAGGGTTAGTTGGGCCGTGCGCTGTTGCCCCCGCGAGCGGTACACCACCGATATCACGTCGCCGGGCTTGTGGCGGGCCAGCAGGGCGCCGTAGGCCGTGCGGTTGGCAATGGGCTGACCATCCAATTTCGTGATGACATCCTCGCGGTCGAGGCCGGCTTGATAGAGCGGGCTGCCGGCCAGGGTAGTAGCCGGGATGGAGACTGTGCTATCCGCGTTGAACGACAGTCTGTTGGCACCAAGGCTGGCTTGGCCGGCGTGGGCTTTGCGCACCAGGAGGCCCGCCGGCGCTAGCAACTTTTCAAAATCGGGCAGAGTATGACCGTAGATGTGCTGGCGGAAAAACTGTCCGGCAAAGGCCGTGTCGCGGGCTACTTCGCCCAGCACGCGTTGCAGGTCGGCGGTGGTGTAGGGGCGGGCAGGGGCGTAGTTCTGCTGCTTGCTGCCATACTGCTGCCACAATGCCCGCATGTAAGAATCGAGGTCAGTTTTGTGGTCCTGGCGCAGCATCATGTCCAACGCCAACGCATTGGCCGCGCCAATGTAATAGTAGGAAAGGTAGGTGTTTGCGCGGTTGTTGGGGTCGATGCTGACGGCCGCATCCACGAAAGGCGCCTGTTGGCTCATATACACCGGCGAGTAGCGCGCTGCCCCCGGCGAGTTCAGCATCGCATTCACTACTCCCGACAGGGCCTCGTCGCAGTACTGCTGGTCGGTGCCGAAGGCGCCGGAGCGGCGTAGCAGCAGGTCGCCGTAGTACTGGGTGAAACCTTCGGCAAACCACAGGTTGCTGCTCATGTTGGCCTGCTCAAAATTGAACGGCTCCAGGTCCTGCGGGCGCAGGCGCTCCACGTTCCAGCTATGAAAAAACTCGTGCGAAACCGTACCCAGGTTATCCAACGCTCCCTGCCCGCGCAATGGGCGGCTGCTGGTGAGCGAGGTGGAATTGCGGTGCTCCATACCGTCGCCGCTGGTTTGGGGTAGGTAGTTGGCAATGAAGGTATAGCGTCCAAAATCATAGTCTGGCAGCGTGCCGAACACGGCGGCGGCTTCTTTCACTACACTCTTGGTTTTGGCCACAAAATCGTCCAGCTCGGCGGCAGTACCATCGTGCAGCACTTGCATTTCGATGGTCTTGCCTTGCTCCTGCCAGCTACGCACTTGCTGCGCACCCAAAGAGGTAGGCGAATCCATAAGGTACTGAAAATGCGGCGCGTAATACGTGTTGCCAGCCGACTCGGGACGCAGCTGGGTGGCGGCTTTCCACTCGTTGGGCATGTCAAACTTTACCTCCACTGGGCGTTGCTCAAGGCCTCGGGCAAATGCCAGGGTGGCGGGCATGTTCAGGTGGGCATGGCGCCAGTCAATGCCGGCGTAGGTGCCATCGGTCCGGTCACCAAACAAAGTGTAGGTGAACGTGACGGTGCCATCGTGGCCGGCTACGTCCCAGCCGTAGGGGTCAGGGTGAGTCACCGTCAGCGGCTGACCTTTGGAGTTGGTGGCGCGCAAATCATACACGTTCTTGGCAAACTCATGCAGCGCATAGCGCCCCGGCGAGGAGCGGGCCATCCGTACCTGCAAGGGTGCGGTAGGCAGGTTGGTAAACGTAGCGGTTACCTGGGCTTCGTGGTGCACGGCGTTTGGGAAAGCCACCGTGTAGCGCACGGGTGCCGAGGCAGTTTGCGCCGCCACAGGCTGGCACAGCGCCAACGGAAAAGCCAGCGCCAGGAGGAGAGTAACGTGTTTTCGCATGAACGAATAGTCAGGAGTGGAGGTAGTAAAAGTAAGTGTTCCGCTCAGAACGCGGCCCCTTTAATCTATAGCTGGCTCCGAAAATACCGTTGCCTCCATCATCTGCTTAAAGAATAAGGACCTGCGTTGTGGCCGTAGCCCTACCTGCGCCAATACCTCCTGCATGGGGGGTAGGACACGGGCCGAAATACCCGTGGTGAGTTGAAAGAAGCGGTACATCACCGCCAGCAGCCCACGATGCCACCAGCGGGTAGGCGCAGTAAAATCGGCGAGGAGCCAGGGCGCGCCGGGGCGCCGGGCTGCGTTGAGCTGCTGCACCACGCGCTGCAGTTGGTCGGGTGCAAACAAGTCGAGAAAGAAAAAGGTAAGCACGGCATCAAACTGTTCTGCTGGCAATAGTGCAGACTCAGTGCCCAGCCGAAATTCCACTTGCCCGGCCCGTTGTGGCTGGTGGCGGTGCTGCCAGGCCTGGGCCTGCGCCAGCATTTGGGCCGAGGCCTCCAGGTAAAGCACCTGGGCCTGCGGACTCTGCTGCCAGATGTCGCCCAGAATCCAGCCCGTGCCGCCCCCAATAATGAGTACCCGCGGCGCGCCCACTGGCAGTCCCGCCAGGGCTGCCTGCTGGGTGCGGCGCAGTGCCCGGCCAAATACCATCCGCGCCAGCGCATCATAAAAAGGTGCCACGTAATCGAAGCCTTTCAGGAGGGTAGGGTTGAGGGTGAAGGAGAAAGGATGCAGTTTCCAACCAATGGGTAGCGAGTGCCCGTATCTACGATAGGTTACGGGCAAGACTAAGTACTACCCTGTAAAGATGGCTGGAAGAAGCATTATTCCCTTCGATTGAGTTTACTTCTGTTTGAATGACTACTTCACTCCGGCGCCTGCTGGCAGGCATCACGTTGTTTATCACCGAGTTTACGCTTACGCTAGGGCTAGGCGCATTGGGCACCGTGGCGTTTCTGGCGATTGGGCGTGAGGTGTTTAACGAGCACGCTGTGCCCTTCGACGAAGCGGCTTTCCGCTGGACGCGCGACTTGTTTGGCCCTACCCACCAGCAGTGGGTGGAAGTGCTGACATTTTTCGCCTCGCGCAACTTCATTGTGGCGGCAGCGCTGGGGCTGATTGGCTATTTCCTGTTGGTGCGGCGGCACCGGTGGTACTCGTTGCTGGTGCCGGTGGTGGCCCTGGGTAGCATCACGCTCAACCTGCTACTCAAGAATTTCTACCACCGTCCGCGGCCGTTGCTGCCGCTGGTATCGGCTTCGGGCCTGAGCTTTCCCAGCGGCCACGCCATGATTTCGGCTTCGTTCTATGGCTTGCTGATCTACCTCGCCTACACCCACGTAGCGCGGCCTGCCCTGCGCTGGGGTCTGATGACGGGGTTAGCGCTGCTGATTTTACTTATCGGCCTCACCCGTGTGTACCTGCGCGTGCACTACGCCACCGATGTGCTGGCGGGCTACGCGGCAGGTATAGTATGGCTGCTTGTGGCTATCCCGCTGCTGAAACGCTTGGAAAAAATCGTAAAAAAACGCTTCAAACACGATCCGCAACTCGTTGAAAAACAGCCTCTGTAGAGCTATAAAGCGGTTTTTTAAGCGGTTTTTTGAAAAAAATGTTGCGCGAAGCGAATTCGCTGTTGTATCTTTGCAGCATCAAACGACCACCAACAGGGCGGTTTTCTGATAAACGTGTTGCGCTTGTGGCGAAATTGGTAGACGCGCTGTCTTCAGGCGGCAGTTCCGCAAGGTGTGAGAGTTCGAGTCTCTCCGAGCGCACTGAAAGCCGACCCCTCACCGGGTCGGCTTTTTTGTTTTCAGGCCAGGCTGGCTACATCCTTAAAGTATCAATGGCCATGAATAGCACGTAGGATACGCCATATGAGAAAACGTCTGCAAGAGCGCCTGGTCACGCTGACCGGTCTGATTACGTTGGAAGTGGCACTGGCCGGGTTGTTTTTTTTACTGGCCTTTGGGGTGTTTTTTTACCTCACGCGCATCGTATTTGTGCAGCACTCCACTGCGTTTGACAATTGGGCGTTTGGGCAGTTGGATGCCTTGCGAGCAGCTACGCCGGGGCTTACGGACTGGGTGCGCGGCATCACGTTTTTTGCCTCTATGCCCTTTTTGGTAGCAGCGGCGCTGCTCATACCAGGCTTTTTGTTGTGGCGACAACAGCGGCGCGAGGCCCTCATGGTCTTTCTGGCCGTGGTAGGTGCCACGGTTTTCAACCAGTTATTGAAGCTGCATTTCCAGCGCACCCGCCCCAGCTCGGCCCTGATTCCGCAGCCGGGCTTAAGCTTTCCCAGCGGCCACGCCATGATTGGCAGCTCCTTATACGCGGCGTTGGCATGGCTGGCGTGGCGCCACGGCCAGCGTGGCGTGGCCGTGGGGCTGCTGGTGTGGGCGGCTCTTATTGGCCTTACCCGCGTGTACCTGCATGTGCACTACGCCACCGACGTAACGGCTGGTTTTGCGGCGGGCATAGTCTGGATGTTGGTTCTGCGTACTATTCTGCGCTGGCGCCGGGGGCTCGGGCAGCCTGGGTAGGTAGGGGAAAACCTAAAAAAGCCACCCCGAAACGTTTCGGGGTGGCTTTCGCTTGCAAAACGGCAATGCCGTTTGCTTACATAGTAGTAGCGCCGGTGGTGCCAGCCGTGCCACCGGTAGTACCAGCCGTGCCGCTGGTGGTGCCAGTAGTAGTGCCAGCCGTGGTGCCAGTGGTAGCACCATTCATGGTACCGCTGCTGCCAGTAGACATACCAGCGGTGGTAGTAGCCGCGCCAGCATCCGACATGGTGGAGGTGCCGTCTGATGGCATCGTCGACATAGTGGTATCAGCATTCATGCCCGTATCCGAGTTCATCGTCGGGTTGGAGTCCATAGTGCTGGTTGAAGTGGTCGAGGTGTCGGTGGAAGTTGAGTCGTTGCCACAGCTAGAAAGCGACAGGGTAGCAGCGGTAAGGGCTGCAGCAGCGAAGAAGAACGTGCGTTTCATGGAAAGAAAGTTTCTGGTGAAAGAGTAGATACTAATGACTAACGAAACCAAGCGACTTGCAACGGTCAGCTGTTTAGCAGCTTGCAAGACACTGGCTTTTACAGCCACATAAATCCGTAATCTTAACGGCTAGTGGCTAATTCGGTTACTCATTTGAAGTACATAATTACTTCATTATGAATTTGTTGTTGAGCTATATATCGCAAAAATACGTTCCCTGCCTGTGCTGACGGCGTTATTCGGTGTCTTAGCCAGTAGCTTTACAACCTCCTCTGCACTAGGCAGAGCAACGTATTTTTGTCTATGTCCTACTCACTACTTTTGTTTGATTACGATGGCACGCTCTGCAATTCGGAAGCTGCTATCCTGCATAGTCTGCGCCAGGTATTCACGCATTACCAGGTGCCGGTGCCGCCCGAAGCCGAGTTGGAGCGAGTGGTAGGCCTGGGCTTGCCCTCACCCGATGCCCTTCAGGCATTGCGCCCGCAGTTGGCCGGGGCCGAGCTAGCGGCGTGGCTGCTCACCTACCGGAGCATCTATACCAACGAGGGAGAAGAGCTGGTGAAGCCGTTTGCGGGTGCCCGCGAGGTGCTGGCTGCGGCCCGTGCGCACAATATTGCCGTAGCCGTAGTGAGCAACAAAGGCGCCGTTACGCTGGAAACTTCCCTGACGCGCCTGGGCTTGCGCGCCGATGTGCAATTGCTGGTTGGCGACGGCAGCTACCCCGATCAGCAACTGCCTCTAAAACCCAGCCCTGTGCTCTACGAGCAAATTGTGCGGCCCTTCTTCGCGCCAGTGCTGCCCGCCGCTACCCTCATGATTGGCGATACGGCCGCCGACCTGCTCTTCGCCCGTAATTGTGGTATCGATGCCTGCTGGGCACGCTACGGCTTCGGCGACGCCGATGCGTGCCGGGCCCTAGAACCCAAACACCAGATAGACGGCCTGCGCGACGTGCTGCGCCTGATGGTGCGTGAGAAAGCGAAGTAGCAAAATCGGTTCGTTGTCTGCTTTTATGTTCACAACTGCCTGTATGATAGTTTAATGCTCTTACCCGAAGAAAGTGCACTGGAGGTAGCCGTAGTGCGCGGCCAGTCGGTGCTGACGACGTGCCGTAGCGTGCAGCCGCTTAAGATTCTGCAACCTCGTTCGGCGGCTCGGGCCTGCCACGCGGTGCTGTCGAGCTACGGCGGTGGCTTAGTTTCCGGCGATGCCATTCGGCTGCGGGTTGGGGTAGGAGAGGAGGCACAGCTGTTTTTGGGTACGCAGGCCAATGCTAGGGTATATAAGGCAGTGGGCATGCAGGAAACGCTGCAACATACCACCGGCGCACTGGCCGAAAACGCACTGGCCGTGGTGTTTCCCGACCCTTTGGTGCCCCAGGCCGGCAGCCGCTACCGCCAGCAGCAGCACTGGCAGCTGCAAGCCGGCGCCGTGCTGCTGCTGGCCGACTGGTTCCATGCCGGCCGCACCGACAGCGGCGAACGGTTCGCCTTCACGTCGCTGCACACGGCACTACGGGTAGAGCGGCTGGGCAAGCTGACGCTACTAGACCGCTTTCAGTTTCAACCCGAGGAGCACATTGCCGCTTCGCCCGCGCACTTCGGCCCCTACCAAACCATGCTCTCGCTCTACCTGGTAGGCCCGCCCAACGACCCGCGTTTCCGGCGGCTGGCCGAAGCGTTGCTGGCCTTGCAGCTACCCGAGCGCCGCGACCCGCATTTCACGCTGGCCACCCGCCCTTACGTGATATCCGTGGCGCCCGCCCGCGAAGATGTGTACGTGCTACGCGCTCTAGGCCTGAGTCGGGCCGACTTGCAGCCACTTTGCGAGGAATTGATGCGTGCACTAGCCTCCCCGGAGCTGCTGGGCTTCAACCCGTGGGCGCGGAAGTTTTGAGGAGGTGAAGGAGTGAACGATGCGCGTGTAGAGACGCATCCTTGCATCTCATCGCATGCGCCGTGTGGACGAAATCGTTCAACGACGCGCGTGTAGAGACGCATACTCGCGTCTCTTCGTATGCGCCGTGTGGACGAAATCGTTCAACGACGAGACGCAAGTATGCGTCTCTACATCCTTTTCAACGGTCCACCCGTCTCTAACAGAGCCCGCACGTATGCGTAGGAATAGTCCAGCTTCGGCTGAGTCGCTGTTTCATTTTCTCGTTTTCGCTGTGCCTGAGTTCCCTACCCCATATTACCGCTGGCCCTACCTCATGCGGCAGCGGTGGAGCCAATTGTTGTTTGCGCACTGGCCGGTAGCGCCGGAAGTGCTGCGGCCCTACCTGCCGCCGCGCCTGACGCTGGATGTATTTGAGGGCCAGGCGTGGCTGGGTGTGGTGCCGTTCACCATGAGTCATATCCGGCCGCTGGGCCTGCCCGCCGTGCCGGGCCTCAACCACCTGCACGAGCTGAACGTGCGCACCTACGCGACCCTGGATGGGGTACCGGGTGTGTGGTTCCTTTCCCTCGATGCCACTCAGCCGCTGGGCGTGTGGGCCGCCCGCACCTTATTTCACCTGCCCTACCTGCACGCCCGCATGCGCCTCACCCAGCAGGGCAATACGCTTCAAGCGGTGGCCGAGCGCACCCATGCCGGCAGCGCACCCGCCACGTTTGCCGCCACCTGGACGGTAGGGGCTCCGCTGCCGCCCGCGCAGCCAGGCTCTCTGGCGCATTTTCTCACGGAGCGCTACCATCTCTACACGGCCGGCCCCAACCTGCAGCACGATATACACGGTCCCGATCTGTGGCGCGGCCAGTTGCTGCACGCGCCCTGGCCGCTGCGCGAAGCCAAGGTAACCAGCTGGGAGTCAACGCTGATAGAAAGCCACGGTCTGCCTACCCCCACCGGCCAGCCCGTGCTCTACGCCGCCGACCCGCTCGACGTGTGGGTGCAGACGCTCCGTCGGGTGTAGCCGGAAAGACTTTTGCGGAGAACGGTTGTTCTACCGCCGGTCTTCCCGTACGGAGGCCAGGGCTTTGGTTTTGGCTTCTTTGATGTGGTCGATAATGACGTCGAGGTTGTAGCCGTCGAGGGCGCGGGCGAAGACGAAGGGGCCGTCGCCGCGCATTTTTTTCGAGTCGCGCTCCATCACGCCCAGGTCGGCGCGCACGAGGTGGGCAATGTCTATCTTGTTGATAACCAACAGGTCTGCCTGTGTGATGCCGGGGCCACCCTTGCGCGGAATCTTGTCGCCGCCCGATACGTCGATGACGTAGATGGAATAGTCGACCAGCTCGCGGCTGAAGTGGGCGGCTAGGTTGTCGCCGCCGCTTTCCACAAACAGGAAGTCGAGCTTGTTGTTGAAGCGCTGCATCAGCCCTTCCAGCGCGTTCATGTTCAGGGAAATATCTTCCCGAATAGCGGCGTGCGGGCAGCCGCCGGTTTCTACGCCCACAATGCGGTCTTCGGTGAGGGCGCTGTGACGGATGAGGAAGTCGGCGTCTTCGCGGGTGAAGATGTCGTTGGTGACCACGCCCAGCTCCAGCTCGTGGCGCAGCCGCTCGCACAGCGCTTTCAGCAGCGCCGTTTTGCCCGTGCCCACCGGCCCGCCAATGCCCACCGTGAAGGCCCGCTTACGGAAGTTACGGTAGGAGGGTAGGCGGCGCGTCTCCCGCTCGTTGTAGTCGCCCGGCGACTCGTAGGCTTCGTGCGGGTTGTGGCCGTGGAGCAGGAGGGCAAGTTTATCGACAAAAGCCATGTGGTAGGAAGTAACGCGAAGCTCTGCTTCGCGAATCGTTGACACAAAAGAGCGGCGTGGGCGCAAGGTTACTCCGACGGCGCAAATGGTCGCGAAGCAGAGCTTCGCGTTACAACTCAATTCTGAAACAGCTTCGAATATATATCCTCGTGAAACATCTGCGCCACCTCCAGCAAAAAACCGGAACGCGTAGCTTCTCGGTAGGATATGGTGGTAGGCGTGGCTAGCAGCTCTTCAAAAATAGCGTAGAAATCGTGTTGCAGCAGGTGGCCTTCCATTGGTCCCAATACGCCCAGCCGGATAGCTGCGCTGATCTGGTCGCGCAAGGCCATGTGCAGGTAGGCCGTTCGGGCTTCGTCCAGCCTAAACCCTACCCGGCGCAATGACAGCCCAAATACTGGCACAAAATGCAGCGGCAGCACCTGCTCCGCAAACCACTGGCTGATTGCGTTGAGCCCGGCCATCGGGTAAAATGATGCCAGCAGCCGCAGCCAGTTGCTGGCCTGCACCAAACTGGCGCGGTGCAGCGGCGGCACCAGCAGCTGGGCATTGTACTCGGCGGCCAACTCGTGTAGCTCCTGCGTGTTTTCGGGCAGGTGAAAGCATGAGTTGATGAACGGAAACTCCAGGCTGACTACCTGTTGTAGAAATGAATACAGGTAGTTGCGCAAGGCGCCGGAATCGGGTAGCAGACCAAATGTGGCGCTGCTTTCCAGGCCAAAGGAGTAGGCAAACGAGCCGGTAGGCAGGGCCGAGTCGGTGAGGTGGAGCAGGCGGGCAAGGTGCATACGGGTACCCCACCCCCCGGCCCCCTCCCCTCCGGGAGAGGTGGAGCCAAGCTATTTGTGGGTTAGGTATTGGCGAAATGTGGGCGTTTGCGGTATCTGTTTCTCAGTATCTAGCTGATGCTTCTGATTCAATAGAAAAGAAACCTATTTTATATCCTCGTGCATCTAATGGAATTAAGGCGCTTGGTGTTTTTTTGAGTTGTTTACCACGTTGTATATAAGGGCGTATGATGAGTTTATATATACCATAAATTTTGTCTATTTCTGATGTGTGTAAGACTATGGAACTATCTCTCTTTGTGTACTCCCCTTTAGTTATGAGAGTTGGTCCTAATGGACTATCACGCCAATATTCAAACGTTCCATTTTCTTTTATCCTAAATTCATCGGAACCTCTAAAATCATGACTAACAGCAATGAGCCAATCAGGTTTGTAAATTAGTTTTTTAATGAAAATGATTGTTGTTAATGCGAAAAAAGGTATTGTAAGTAGATAAAAAGGAACAATTCGTTTTTGCCATACGAGCTTATTTCTAGTAATTATGCGGTAAATTGAAATTGGTAATAAACCGAGCCATATAACTATCGCTCCTAGTATTAAAGCCCCTCCTATAAATGAATTCTCAATAAACTGTACCAACAGAAACATTAGACTGATAAGAAAAACAGCGACTGTAAACCCTCTATTCTCACGCATAACCTATCGATAATAGCAGATGTCTTGGCTCCCCCTCTCCCGGAGGGGAGGGGGCTGGGGTACCCATCAAAACAAATTATACAACTGCCCCAGCGGCAGCTTGGTAGCTGGCTCGCACGTCAGATGCACGCCGTCTACCGTCACCTTATAGGTTTCTGGGTCGACTTCAATATTCGGTAGGTAATCGTTCAATGCCATGTCTTTTTTGCCCACGGTGCGGCAGCCGTGCACGGGTACCACGCGCTTCTGCAAGCCGTAGGTGGCCGCCACGTGCTCAGCCGACGCCTGCGACACAAACACCACCGACGACTGGCCCACGGCCCCACCCAGCGCCCCGAACATGGGTCGCGAAAAGGAGGGCTGCGGGGTAGGGATGGAGGCGTTGGCGTCGCCCATCTGGTTCTGCACGATGATACCGCCTTTGATGATGGTTTCGGGGCGGGAGCCGAATAGCGCGGGTTTCCAGAGCACCAGGTCGGCCAGCTTGCCTACCTCCACGGAGCCGATTTCGTCGGCAAAGCCGTGGGCGCGGGCGGGGTTGATGGTGTACTTGGCCACGTAGCGGCGGGCGCGGAAGTTGTCGTTGGGGCGGGCGGCGCCTGCGTCTTCGGGGAGGGCGCCGCGCTGCTGCTTCATCTTGTGGGCCGTTTGCCAGGTGCGCGTAATCACCTCGCCTACCCGGCCCATGGCCTGCGAGTCGCTGCTGATGATGCTGAGGGCGCCTATGTCGTGCAGAATGTCTTCGGCGGCAATGGTTTCGTTGCGGATGCGGCTCTCGGCAAAGGCCACGTCCTCGGGAATGTTGCGGTCCAGGTGGTGGCACACCATCAGCATGTCCAGGTGCTCGTCGATGGTGTTCACGGTGTAGGGCCGCGTGGGGTTGGTGCTGGAGGGAATCACGTTCGGCTCCCCGCAGATTTTGATAATATCGGGGGCGTGGCCGCCGCCGGCGCCCTCGGTGTGGTAGCTGTGGATGGTGCGCCCCTTGAACGCGCCCACCGAGTTTTCCACGAAGCCGCTCTCGTTCAGCGTGTCCGTGTGGATGCACACCTGCACGTCGTACTCCTCGGCCACCGAGAGGCACTGGTCGATGGCGGCGGGGGTAGTGCCCCAGTCCTCGTGCAGCTTGAAGCCCAGCGCCCCGGCCTCGATCTGCTCGCGCAGTCCCTCGGGCTTCGACGAGTTGCCCTTACCCAGAAATCCGAAGTTGAGGGGGTAGGCCTCCGTGGCCTTCAGCATCATCTCGATGTAGAACGCGCCGGGCGTGCAGGTAGTAGCCGTGGTGCCCGCCGCCGGACCCGTGCCGCCACCTACCATGGTGGTCAGGCCCGAGGCCAGCGCCTCCGGAATCTGCTGGGGGCTGATGAAGTGAATGTGGCAGTCGATGCCGCCGGCCGTGAGGATTTTACCCTCGCCGGCCACTACCTCCGTCGTCACGCCCACGGTCATGCCAGGCGTCACGTGGGGCATGATGTGCGGGTTGCCGGCCTTGCCAATGCCCACAATCCGCCCGTTTTTGATGCCGATATCGGCCTTGTAGATGCCGGTGTAGTCCAGCACCAGGGCGTTGGTGATGAGCAAATCCAGCGCCTCGGTCTGCGGAATACCGGCGGCCTGGCCCATGCCGTCGCGCAGCACCTTGCCACCGCCAAACTTGCATTCCTCGCCGTAGGTGCAGTAGTCTTTCTCTACCTCAATCAGCAGCTCGGTGTCGCCCAGGCGCACCCGGTCGCCGGTAGTCGGGCCGTACATATCGGCGTATGCGCGCCGGGAGAGGGGGTAGGGCATATGTGGGGGAATTTAAAAAGTAGTTAAATCTAATTTATTGAAAATATCTTCCATTGTTGAAGAAGGTTCTAATGCCCATCTAAAAGCAGGGTGAATTTCCCATTCATACCCGAAATCAACAAAGTCACTCGATAAATATCTGCTTTCTTCAAAATACTTTCGCTCTATCCTACCATCAATATGATCTTTGCGTGCTGTAATGAAATTAATTTTAAAAAGAAATTGAGCAAGTTCTTTTGGAGTTGCTGCTCTTTTATTATTTGCAAATATAAACTTTCCTCCTTGTATAATATTATTAATAGCTATAGTTAGCTCTGAGGTATTATATACATATTTCTTTTGAAAACTCTTCTTAGGTTTCATGTTTAATAACAATCGCTTTATATCAGGTAATTCTGATCCATATTCATTTACAGTATCTTGTATCCTGTTTTGAGAATATTGTTCGAATACAGATTGTAAGTGATGTGTTTTAATAATATTAGATTTATCGCTATAAGCAACTTGTGCTGACATTGCGCATATCTTCACCAAATCACGCGGGCGTTTTCTTATCATTGACATTAATACAACATCAGTTGATGCATTATGCCATTTGCCAAAACCTTGAAATTTTGCCGTAAAAATCTTCTCTAAATAACCAGCTAACTGAACTTGATTAAGATTGTTTAATCGAGATTCATCTACTTTATTGCCAAAATAAGTTTCTACACGTTTTACGAGCATAGCTAAAATATCAATATTCTCCCATTTGTGCCATATTACAGAATTTTCTATTTTATCTGTTGATTCATCCGATGTTCTAACTAGAAAATAAACATCGGATCGTAATGAAATTTTAAATTGTAAACCCTTATAAGTATTAGCCATATCTCTCGCTGCATTTAGTAATGCTGATATTCTGAATATGTCAGAATTACGAGCTTGCCATCCTCTATCTAAATCATCTATATAAATAATAATTTTATGATTTTCTATAAATGAACTTACTAAAGCTTTTTGAAAAGGTTCTAAACTTATAGTCTGTTGAGCTGATTTAAATGAATTTGTTATAAAATTTATAAGTTTACCTCCAATATTAGCTGCTTTATCTTGCCAATCGTTGTTGTCAATGCCAGCGTTGATAAAAACTTTTTCGCAAATTATTTTTTCTAATCCTAACTTCCAATCTCTAATTGCTGTAAGCAAATTTGTAATATCTGGCTGAATTGAAATTATATCATCTGGTCTAATAAGTATAGCTAACTCCTTTTTTTCCTCATTCTCACTCATGGCAACAGTAAAAAGAGCAGATTTGCCAATTTGTAGGCTTCCCCGTGAAGTAGGCCAGTGAAAAGTAGAGAAAGGGGGTATCTTTTCCCATTCTTTCCCTACTGCCCC
>NZ_JACSCY010000013.1 GCF_014333615.1 Hymenobacter citatus
AGGATCAAACTCTCCATTGTAAAAAATCTTCTACACTATCCCGAAGAATAGCTGATGTCAAGTGCTGATCCGACTCGTTGTTGTGACGAGTTCTTCTTCGTCTGTTACGCTTGTCGTGGACCGTTCGAAAACGGCCCTTACCATTTGTCTTTTCCTGTCATTCAAAGAACGTGCGCCTCACCCTGTTGGTGAAACCCTGTGCCACACAAACCGTGGCGCCTCTTTTTCCGTTTCCTCTCGAAGCGGGCTGCAAAGGTACGCAGCGTTTCGGCAATTGCAAGCGGCTTGAAAAACTTTTTTTTTCTTACCGACTTCCTTGTCGTCCCTTCCTCTCGAAGCGGGCTGCAAAGGTAACTGCTTTTTCTTTCTTTCCAACTACTACCGAAAACTTTTTTTCAAACCTTTCGTAGCAGGCGCTTCCGGTTGAAGCGGGGTGCAAAAGTAGGAAATGTTTTCGAAACACAAAATACGTTAGCAAACTTTTTTTTCTACTAATCCGTATTATTCAGGTTGTTTTCGTCCCTTCCTTCTGAAGTGGGTTGCAAAAGTATGAAAGCTTTTTTGCTGTGCAATGGGAAGAGAATAAAAGACTTATTTCTTCGGAATAACATGCTGATATTCTGATCGGAAAATTCAAAAAATAACTCCTATACCCACAAACAAAGGTAGCGGGAGTGGTTAGGTGCATAGCATGGCTGGCTATTATAGCTAAGCTATAAGATTCTAAGGTAGAGGAGATGATAGTGATTATGGATAGCCTATACCTTATACTATAGAGTTAATCTGCTACTGTCGAGAACGGCTGATTCACATGTGCGTAAAGGCATTACGACTTACTCCTTTTATTCACTCTAACTTATTAGGTATGCTTTCTAACGACGCAACCAGAGCGACTACTCCTGCTCTACAAGCGGTAGCGCCAGGCGTAACAGGCTGGCGCAACATATTTGTGAATCTATACTATGTATGGCCACAAGAACAAGAGGGTATGGGAGCGTCTTGGGTATTGGTAGATGCCGGCCTACCAGCCTCAGCTGATTATATCCTCGAATACGCAGCAGAACTATTTGGCCCGGACAATCCACCACAGGCTATTGTGCTTACGCATGGTCACTTTGACCACGTAAGTGCTTTGCCCAATTTGCTGAAGGCTTGGCCTGAGGTACAGGTATACGCCCACCGTTTGGAGTTGCCTTATCTTACGGGTCGTTCTGCTTATCCTGCGCCCGACCCAACTGTGGGAGGTGGTGGCATGGCCACCTTGTCTTTTCTCTACCCTAAAAAGCCGCTTGATTTAGGCGGCCGGGTAGAAGCGTTGCCAGACGATGGTACAGTACCAGGTCTACCAGGCTGGCAATGGTTTCATACCCCAGGCCATACACCTGGTCACGTGTCATTCTTTCGCGAAAATGACCGCGCCCTTCTAGCAGGCGACGCTTTTACCACAGTGAAAGGGGAATCGATGCTAGCTACTTGGACGCAGAAGCAGGAAGTACACGGCCCGCCGGCTTACTTCACGCCCGACTGGGAAGCGTCGCGCCTTTCGGTGGAGCGTTTGGCGAAGCTAGAGCCGGAAGTGGCGGCTACAGGGCATGGTATTGCCATGGTGGGAGACGAGTTGCGCCAGCAACTCCAGGAATTAGTAGATAATTTTCAAACGCAAGCGGTACCAGCACATGGCCGGTATGTGAAGCAACCTGCAGTGGCCGATGCGTCGGGGGTAGTATCGGTGCCGCCACCCGTTGTAAGCCCGTGGGTGAAAGGTTTGGTCGTAGCCGGTGTGGCTGGTCTGCTATTCACCTTACTCCGACGTAAGCAGGCATAACAGCTCTGCTCTATCGTTCCATCTCTAAAAACGGTCGAAGCCTTCGTAGCTTTGGCCGTTTTTCATGTAGGAGCTATTGTGCAGAGAGCATCAAGTGCTATTACTCCTACTTTATTGTATATACATGGCGCATCAGCATTTTCTACTTCATAAGCCGTTTGGCTACCTTAGCCAGTTTGTATGCGAGCTCAAGAAGAAGAAACTGCTTGGCGAACTGTACGATTTTCCGGCGGGCACGATGGCCATTGGACGCCTCGACGAGCACAGTGAAGGCCTCTTATTGCTAACTACCGACGGCCGTGTGAGTGAGCTTGTGCGCGGCCGGAAAGTAGAAAAGGAGTATTACGCTCAGGTAGACGGTCTGATTACCGATGAAGCGGTAGCCCAACTAGAACAAGGCGTGGAAATTGGCATCCGGGATGTGCGGTACCAGACGCTGCCTTGCGCGGTACGACGCTTGGAAACTGCCCCAGACTTTCCGCCTCGTACCCGAAAAATACGTGACGACCGCCACGGTCCTACCAGCTGGGTGTCGATTACAGTGACGGAGGGCAAATTTCGGCAGATTCGGAAGATGACGGCAGCGGCGGGGTTTCCTACCCTGCGCTTAGTGCGCGTGCGGGTAGGGGATATATGGTTGGGAGATTTAGCGGCGGGCGAGGTGCGAGAAGTAGTTTCCTTTGCGCTAGATTATCAGGAGCCAGAATTGAATAACGGGTGAAATAGGCCCGTTTCGGCTTTTCATATCTAGTCAGCAGGCTAGTAAGTAGTTTCTGTAGGGTTCCGCTGAACTTTACCGGAAAGTTACCTGTACTATTGTATTCACGATTACTAATGCTTGGCTTTTCGGCCAATGCATCCACCCTATAAAGCTGGTAAAAAACATGGGTAGATCCCAAGCAACATTTGGAAAAAAAGAAAACGAGAAAAAACGCCTGAAGAAGCGGCAGGACAAAGCCGAGAAAAAGGAAGAGCGCCAAGCTAATGCCCAGAAAGGCCAAAGCCTGGACGAGATGATGGCCTATGTAGATGAGAATGGCAACATTGTAGACACTCCGCCAGATCCGAAGAAGAAGAAAGAAATCAAGACCGAGGACATTCAGATTGGCGTGGTGCGCCGGGAAGATATGGATCCGGCCGACTTAATTCGTACTGGTACCGTGACGTTCTTCAACGAGTCGAAAGGCTACGGTTTCATCAAGGATTCGGAGACGCAGGAGAGTGTGTTTGTGCACGCCAACAACTTGCGCAATCCGATCAAAGAAAATGACCGTGTGACCTTTGAAGTGGAAATGGGACCCAAAGGCCCCAGCGCTACCGACGTGAAAGCGGCCGCCGTTGCGTAAATTTACTCTCGATAAGCCCAAGCGGCTGAAGCTCCCGTAGCTTCAGCCGCTTTCTGTTTCTGGCCCCTACCCTCTACGCACTACGTATGCCGCAGCCACCTCACTCTGCCACTGCCCCCACCACCCTGCACCCGCGCAACCGCCACCACGGCCGCTATGATTTTGCCCAGCTCGTACAGGCTTCGCCAGAGTTAGCGACTTTTATAGTCTCTACCCCGACGGGTGATGCTAGCTTGAATTTTGCCGATCCGGCTGCTGTGAAGGCGCTGAATCGGGCGTTGCTCAAGCAATTCTACGGCATCAGGCAATGGGATATTCCGGCTGGATACTTGTGTCCGCCTATTCCTGGCCGCGCCGACTACCTGCACTACCTCGCCGACTTGCTAGCTGATGGAAATGCGGGCGTGGTGCCTACAGGTAAAAGCATCCGCGTGTTAGATGTGGGGGTAGGCGCCAATTGCATCTACCCTATTATCGGGCATCACGAGTACGGCTGGCGCTTTGTAGGCACCGACGTAGATACAACGGCTCTACGGGTAGGCAAGCAACTGGTGGCCAGTAACCCTACCCTTACGGGTGCCGTGGAGCTACGGTATCAACCTGACGGCACTGCCATCTTTAGTGGTATTCTGAAGCCGCGGGAGACTTTTGATGCGACGATGTGCAACCCGCCTTTTCATGGGTCGGCGGCCGAAGCTGAAGCCAGTACCCGGCGCAAAGAGCGCAACCTAGCTACTAGCCGCGGGGCGCAGCCTACCTCCAATTTTGGAGGACAAGACCGTGAGCTTTGGTATCCCGGCGGCGAGGCTACTTTCTTGTGGCACATGGCTGAAGAAAGCGCGTTGTTTCGGGAGTCGTGCTATTGGTTTACCACTCTCGTATCGAAGAAAGAAACCTTGCCAGGCTTGTATAAGTCGTTGCAAAAGCTGGGAGCTGTTGAGGTGCGCACCATTCCGATGGCACAAGGGCACAAGGTGAGTCGCATCGTGGCCTGGACGTTTCTGAACACGGCGCAGCAACGGGCATGGCGGGAGAAGTAGGGGTAGGGAAAGTATTGCAAGTGAGCCCGAAAGACTTGTTTTTAAAGGTTACCTCGCCAATAAATGCAAAAGCGGCTGGAACCCTAGTAGCTCCAACCGCTTTTGCACGTAAGTATATAAACGCAGACTTACATATGTATCGCTCGGTTCTCCGTAGCTGCTAAACAGGCCTCCTTCATGGCTTCGGCATAGGTAGGGTGGGCGTGGCTCATGCGGGCCACGTCCTCAGCAGAGGCACGGAACTCCATGGCCGTTACGGCTTCGGCAATGAGATCGGCGATACGCGGGCCGATCATGTGCACACCCAGAATTTCGTCGGTTTCCTTGTCGGCCAGCACTTTCACGAAGCCATCGAGGTCCATGGAGGCGCGGGCGCGGCCCGAGGCGCGGAAGGGGAAGTTGCCGGTTTTGTAAGTTTTACCTTGCTCCTTCAACTGCTCCTCGGTATAGCCTACCCCGGCCACCTCGGGCCAGGTATATACTACCCCCGGAATGAGCAGGTAGTTGACGTGGGGCTTCTGGCCAGCCATGGTTTCGGCCACGAACACACCTTCTTCCTCGGCCTTGTGGGCCAGCATGGCGCCGCGCACCACGTCGCCGATGGCGTAGATGCCGGGCGTGGTGGTTTGCATGTGCTCGTCTACCTTAATGCGGCCGCGCTCTTCTAGCTGCACGCCAGCGGCTTCCAGGTTCAGGCCCTCGGTGTAGGGCGCACGGCCCACGGCTACCAGGCAGTAGTCGCCTTCCAGCTTGGTTTCCTCCCCCTTGGGATTGGTTGCGGTTACGGTCACAGCATCGCCCTCGCGGGTCGCGCCGGTTACTTTGTGGCTGAGGTAGAACTCAATACCAATTTTGCCCAAGATGCGCTTCAGCTCTTTGCCGAGGGCGCGGTCCATAGTTGGAATCAGCGAGTCCAGAAACTCTACCACCGATACTTTCGCACCCAGACGAGCGTACACGGAAGCCATTTCCAGCCCGATAACGCCGCCGCCAATCACAATCATGTGCTTGGGCACTTCGCGGATGTTCAGGGCCTCGGTGCTGGTGATGATGCGCTGCTTATCCTGCTTGATAAAGGGTAGGACAGTAGGCTTGGAGCCGGAGGCGATAATCACCTTCTTGGTTTCAATCTGCTGCTCCTCGCCGCCTTCCGTCGGTGTGATTTTGATGTGGGTTTTGTCGACAAATGAACCCACGCCTTTTATAACGTCGATTTTGTTCTTCTTCATCAAAAACTGAATGCCGTCGGTGTTGGCTTTCACCACGCCGTTCTTGCGGTCAATCAGCTGGTTCATGTTGATCTGCAGATCACTCAACTCGATACCGTGCTCCTTGAAGGTAGTGTGGGCATTGTGGTAGTGTTCCGTCGAATCGAGCAGGGCTTTGCTGGGAATGCAGCCTACGTTCAGGCACGTGCCGCCCAGGGTAGGGTATTTCTCAATAAGGGCGGTTTTCATCCCCAGCTGTGCGCAACGGATGGCAGCCACGTAGCCCCCTGGTCCGGAGCCGATAACAGTAACGTCGTATTGATTCATGATGCGGTGAATTCGTTGGTAGTCAACAAGGGGCGAAGGTACGGAAGAAACCGGAGGCGGAAATAGCTACCCGGCGGAAACGCACTGGTTGCGTAGCCTAGGAAGCACTACTACCCTCTACAACCGGCTACTAGCTGTTTTGCTTAGGGTAGGGCCCCAACACAAGCGCCTCTTCCATGAGCGGAAGAGGCGCTGTATATAATCTGTTTAGCTGGATAATGCCTATCAATTCGACACCACCAATGGTTGTAACTGCCCGCGCAATTGTTCACGCACCAGGCCTAAACTAATAGACTCTTTATCACCTACCAGGTACACAAACTGTTGTCCGCCGGGCAGCATGCGCACCAAATGCAACTGCGTAGACAGTATAAAAGAGATTTCTTCTACTGCCTCTTCCTCCAACTGACTCACGGCGAGTTGCTGCTGGCGCACCAAGGCGGCGCTGTGCTGAGCAGCTGTCTGCGGAGCAACATCATCTAGCCCCGACCAACCAGCCCGGCAACGACCATCGGCCACATCCACCACGGCCACTAGGCGCAACGAGGGTAGAACCGTCAGGATTTGATGCACCAATTGCTCCGCCAGAGGATCGGGCGGAGCAAGTAGGTTGTTTGTTTTCGATAACCCGGATTGACGGGTAGCTTTTCTGCGGTAATTCTTGGGTTTCACGCGGACAAGATACTACAGGCTACCACAGAACGACGTGGACAACGCCTAGAAATTCCACCAGTGGCGCTTGGTTTTCTCGCGGGGTAGCAGCGTTACGTCGGTGCTGGCGTCAGACAATTTAATTTCTTCGTCTTCGTAGCCGCCGTAGCCATACTTCAGCGAGCTGGTGTTGGCTGGCACGTGCAGCACATATTCGCCAGCCGCATTCGTAACGGCAATCTGGCGGCTGCCGGGCTGCATTACGGTAGCACCGGGTAGGGGCTTGCCGTTTTCGTCCAAGATACGACCCTGCACCATCACCATGCGCTTAGCCGATAAGGCAGCCGCTACCGAAGCGGTATTGCTAGCCAAAGCTTCGGCGGTGGCTTCGGCAGTAGCCGTTTCCTGCACAGCCGAGAAATTGGAGTTGTTGCCCCGTGCGCCGGGCAGGCTAGTGCCGGCAAATACCATGGAGCCCACCAGCACGGCGGAAGCGACCATAGAGGTAGCGCGGCGGCGGAAACGTACGGGCTCGGCCCGGATATATTGAATTTGTTTTTGTACCCAGGTAGGGGTTACTTCCACCTCGTCGGTGGCTTGTAGTTCTTGCCAGCGCGTGAGGGTATCGTGCGCTACGTCGGCATCGCGACGCAAATAATTTTCTACGGCCTGGGCAGAAGACCGGCTCAGGTCGCCATTCAGATAAGCATCGCGATATACCGGCAGCAGCTCACCGGTTTGGGGGTCGAAGGGAGATGCGGTAAGTTTCATACCATAAAATGTATTAGGGTGAGAAATAAGGGAAATTGAAATCGTTGAGAAAGAGAATAAGAATAGAATAGAGGTGTAGAAGAGGCGGCTTTTACTCGCAGGTACGCATGACCTCGCGGGCAATGCCCAGGTTGGTGTCGCGGCTTTCGACAGCCACGTAGAGAAACTGTTGCTTGTTGGTCAGGATCCGCAGCAGATGCAACTGGGTAGGCAGGGTAATCACAATTTCCTCTAACTGCTCGTCAGAATCGGGTTGCAGCGCGGCCAGTACGTTGTATTGCCCCCGTACCAGTGCAGCATTGAACCCAGCAATTTTGGCCGGGTTGAAGTCACGGGAGGTCGTGTAGGTTGCCACGGCCTGCCCCGAGTCTATCTGCACCACGGCTGCTGCCACCAATTCCGGTAGGCCTTCTAGTACCCGCTGCAATACCTGGGCGGCCTCTTGGTGCTCAGCACCATTGCCAGCCGGTACTACTTTATTGATGACTGCGCCGGAAAGAGACTGAAGACGATTGAGAAAGGGAATCTGCATAATGCCTGCGAAAACTCACTGTGTTGCTATTCTATACGAATAGCTTATACACAGGGCACTGCTAGCTTGTTGCAGCTGAAAGCTGGTTTGAGCACTATGGAGCTGTGTGCTTCCCATGCCGCCAGCAGAGGAATAATTAATTGAGTTGTGCGGCGTGCTGACGCAGTACTTCGCGGGCAATAGCCAAGTTCGTATCGCGGGCGTTTACCACCAAGTAAATAAACTTGTTACCGGCTTCAGTAAGCTTCAGCAGGTGCAGCTGGTTGGTAAGCGAAATCAAGATATCCTCGATTTTCTCGCCACCTAGCTTTAGCGCTGCCATGGCTTTCTGCTTTTGCTTTACTACCTCTGTATTGTAGGCAGCAGCCGTATCTGGGTTGATATTTTGCACATTGGAGTGCGAAGCCAGGCTCATGCCCGAATTCACATCCACTACGGCTACAGCCAGTAGCGAGGGCAAATCATCAATAACATCTTGTATTACTTTTCCTGCGGGATTGTTGACTGAGTAAGCCATGGAAACAAACGGATAAGGAGGAAGGGAAACAATCCACTCCGGTCAACCTCCACCCTGTTTCGAGTATCCTGATCAGGCCCACGCGTTGGCCTGCTTACTGGCAATCAGAATCAGTAGGAAAGTAGCCGAAGAACTGTCTGTTATGGTATAACACACCAAAAAAGCAGACCGACTTGTTCTACAAAACTCCTCTGTTTCTCCCGGCTAAAAAATGATTGTTATCAACCCAGGAAATGATTGTTATCAGCTTTTTCCCGCCCGCTCACTTATGGGACACCAATATGGGAAAAAGTTCTGTAAGTCTCGCTACCCCACACTCTATCTGCACAAAAAACCCCAGCAATTGGAGTTACTGGGGGCATATACGCAAACACTAAAAAAAGGGTTTTATAAAAAATAAAAAAGATAGTTTTACCATTACTCATAAAGTGCCGAGAGTCGTGTGAGCTTCTCCAAGTTCAGAATCGTAATACGGCTACCGTATGTTGCTACCAGGCCCTCTTCCCGGAATTCCGACAGGAGCCGACTCACCGTTTCTTTGGCAGTACTCGTTAGTGCCGCCAAGTCTTCACGCGTGACAGGAATGCTAAAGCGCATTTCCGTGGCCGGTTGAAATAGATCGTGTAGCAACAATAAGGCTTCGGCCAGCCGACCACGTACAGGCTTGAAAGCGGCATGCATCATTCGCTCTTCCATCCTACCTAAATCCTTGGCTAACAGCTTAGTAAGCTCAATTGAGAATTGTGGATTTTGCCCAATTATGCTAAAGAAATCGGGGCGGGGGATAAGACATACCACGCAGTCGCTGAGGGCTATAGCAGAGGTAGTGGCTGTGTTACCCACCATTAGCGAGCGGTAGCCTAGGGCATCGCCTTCCTGTGCCAGGCGCATAATCTGCTCCTTGCCGTCGCTGCTGACGCGCGATACTTTCACTTTGCCCTGATGAATGCAGTACAATCCGGGTAGGCGATTATTCGTCTGAAAAATGCTTTGCCCCTTCTTGTAGTACTGCGAAATTTTGCTGGTAGAAATCAATTCTAATTCCTCCTTTTGGCATGTGCCCATGAGGGATTGAGTCAAATAAGGGCAATTCTGGCAACTAGTAGGCGCGGTCTGATACGGTACTGCCATAGGAAAATCACTTTGCTCAAAGCCTCATACAATGCCCATGTGGGCCGTTTATAAGAAGCTGAATAGCTAAAATGATACCATCCACGTAATTCACTCATTATCAATACAGAACGCCAAACACCGTTTCCCTTATTCAACCAGCACTCCTACATAGTAATTGAAGGTATCTACCTCCACATTGTCGCGGGTGGCACCGGATAAGGTCACGGGTTGCAGACGGGTAGTAGGCGTGATGAATTGATACTCGCCACCCT
Organism: Hymenobacter citatus; assembly: GCF_014333615.1. Lineage (GTDB taxonomy): Bacteria > Bacteroidota > Bacteroidia > Cytophagales > Hymenobacteraceae > Hymenobacter > Hymenobacter citatus. Next base: position 9,603 of record NZ_JACSCY010000013.1, read on the forward strand.
TGGTCCGAACCCGCACGGGCATGGCAAAGCCGGGCACATCAGCAATCCAGCGGGCCAGTAGCTGGTTCTGCTCTACCCGCATTTCCAGCACGGGTAGGGAGGCGTGGCGCAGGTACTGATCGAAGATGGGCGTGAGGTCGCGGCCGGTTTGCTGGTTGAAATAGTTGATGATCTGCGCCGTGGTGACGGTCTGGTGATAGAATGTCTGGCCCAGGCCGCGTAGCAGCTGCCGCCACTTGGCGTCGTCGTTGATGGTGGTGCGCAGCATGTTGAGCATGTTGGCGCCTTTATCGTACATGTCGCCAGAGCCTTCGGTATTTACACCGTAGGGGCCAATGATGGGTTTATCGTTCTGGATGTTGCGACGCTGGCCGTGCAGGTATTCCTGCCCCGCCTGCTTGCCAAACATCGTTTCCACAAACAACGATTCGGAGTAGGTAGTAAACGACTCGTGTACCCACATATCGGCAATATCTTTGGTGGTGATGTTGTTGCCGAACCACTCGTGGCCACTTTCGTGGATGATGATGAAGTCCCATTTGTCGCCCCAGCCCGTGCCCGAGCGGTCGTGGCCAAGGTAGCCGTTGAGGTACTTGTTGCCATAGGCCACCGCGCTCTGATGCTCCATACCCAGATGCGGCGCATCAATGAGCTTGTAGCCGTCTTCGTAGAAAGGGTAGGGGCCGAACCAGCTTTCCATCGATTTCAGCATGGGCTTCACGTTGGCCGCAAATTGCTTTTTGGCCTTCGCCAGGTTTTCAGGTAACACCCAGTAGTCGAGCGTCAGCTTGCCTTTCTCGCCCTGGTAGGTGTCGCCGAAGTACTGGAAGTCGCCCACATTCAGGGCCACATCGTAATTATTGATGGGATTGCGCACGGCCCAATCGAAACGGGTAGCACCGTCTTTTAGGGTAGTAACCTTACGCAAGCGACCGTTCGACACATCTTTCAGGCCCTTGGGTACCGTCACGCTGATCAGCATGCTGTCTACCTCATCAGCTTGCTGATCTTTGTTGGGCCACCAGATGCTGGCACCTACCCCCTGGCAGGCCGAAGCTACCCAGGGTTTGCCGGCCGCATCTTGGGCGTAGACCAAGCCGCCGTCCCAAGGCGCGCGCTCGGCTACGGTAGGCTGACCAGAGTAATACACTGTAAATTCCTCGCGGTTACCCTGTTTGATAGGCTGCGGGAAGGTGACAAACACCGCGTTGGCCTCGCGGGTGAACGGCACCGATTTGCCCTTATACTCAACCTTTTCTACCGTTAAGTTGGCAAACAGGTCGAACTGCAAACGCGTGAAGTCTCGCGTAGCCGTGAACCGGAATAGGTTGCTGCCGCTCAGAAACCGCTTGGCTGGGTCCAGGCGCACATCGAGATGGTAGTAGTTCAGGTCGTAGCAGGTACGCAGGGGGCTGTCGATGTTGCCGCGGAGCGAGTCGGCGCGGGTGAAAGCGGCGGGTTTGGGTTGCAGCAGTTGGGCCGAAGCGGCGCTGGACAGGCTCAGTCCGGCAGCCAGCAGAATACCATGAGAAAGACGCATAGGGGCAAGGTAGGCAAGATTAGGCTGACGGTTGTCATTCCGAGCGTAGCGAGGAATCTGAGTATGTAGTCGTACAACTCTTCCGATTCTTCGCTCTACTTGGAATGACAACCTACTGCTTCCGCAGCAAAAACGGCCCCAGCACCAGCGCATCCAGTCCCGACTGGAAGTAGCAGTCTAGTGCGTCGGCCGGCGACTCCACCAGGGGCATGCCATTGACGTTGAACGACGTATTGAGCAACACCGGCACACCGCGTCGTTGCTCAAACGCCAGTAATAGTTGATGAAACAGCGGATTATCAGCGGCGCGCACGGTTTGCAGGCGGCTTGTCCCATCGTCGTGCGTCACGGCGGGTAGGCGCAGGTGCATCTCAGGCCGTAGCGAAAAAACCCGCTCCATGAAGTAGGACGTTTCGCCGGCGGGAAGCCCGAAAAACTCGTGCTGGCGTTCCTCGGGTACGGCCGGCGCAAAGGGCCGGAAGGCCTCGCGGTGCTTCACGCTGGCATTCACGCGCGCCTGCATACTGGGGAGGGTAGGGTCGGCCAGGATGCTACGGTGCCCCAATGCCCGCTGTCCCAGCTCCGACGCTCCCTGAAACCAGCCTACCACTTGGCCAGCAGCCAGCAGATTGGCCGTGGCAGCTATTAGGTCTGTGGGGCGCTCGTGGGGTAGGCGGCGGCGGTGCAGCTCAGCAGCTATTTCCACTTCCTCATACACGCGGCCAAAGAAATTGTGCCGGGCGGCCTTTCCGGTGCCGGGCGCGTTACCCGTCAGATACCGGAAACCATACAAGGCGCTACCCACGCTGATACCAGTGTCATCGGGTGTGCCACCAATGAAGATTTCCTGGTAGGGCGTGTGGTGGCGCAGCTTGCCGTTAAGCACCGAATTCATCAGCACGCCTCCGCCCAGCACCACGCGCCGCTGGCCGGTTTGGGCGTGTAGGGTGGTCAATAGCTCGAATACTACCTCTTCCGTAATGCGCTGCACAGCCGCCACAATATCGTATTCGCGCTGCGTAAGCGGTGCGCCGATGGGTAGGGCCGGGCCTAACAGAGCTTCGAGCTTAGGCGAATAATAATGGGGCGTGAAAAACAGGAAAAACTCAAAATAGCGCAGGTCGATTTCGTAATGAAGCCCATCTACAGTGATGAGCGGGCGCAGTGCATCATAGTACGTACGCCAGTTGCCGCGCGCCGCCAGCGCCATCACCTTCCACTCATCACTATTAGGCCGAAACCCGAGGAAATCGGTGAAAGCGGCGTAGAACAGGCCCAGCGAATGCGGTGTGCGGTTAGTAGCCAATTCGTGCACCGTGCCACCCTGGGCAGTACCCAGCAGCCCGGTGGTGGTTTCGCCAAAGCCATCGGCCACCAAGAAATCAGCTTCACCGCCAAATCCTGACTGCCACAGCGCGTTGGCTAGGTGTGCCTGATGATGATCTACATAGTGCAGGCGCGTAGTGTTACCCAGTTCGCCGAACAGTGTCTGCTGTATGTCGCGCACGTCGGTGCGTAGGGCCGCTAGTTCCTGAAGCGTCAGTTGGGCCAGCTGGCTCCGGTCGCGCAAGGCTTCGGTGGTGGTAAGGGTCGGCTGCGCAAGATAGAGCGCGGGGTTCCAGCCTACGAAAACGTCGGTGATGTCCGTAATCTTCCGACCTGCGGCGGCGCAGCAGTAGGCAACCGCCCGACGCGGAAACGACTTATCCTGCTTCATGCGGGAAAGGCGCTCCTCGGCAATGGCTACCTGCACTTGCCCATCGGGACTCAGCAAACACGCGGAGGCATGAAAGCCGCTGCAATTAATCCCCAGAATAACGTGCTCCACAGGTAGTAAAAAAATAACAAAACGAAACCCGGCTCTAAAATAGAGCTTCTGGGAGCTATGCTGGCAGTACGAAGCAGTAATGGCACTCCATTCTTCCGTAATCAGCTACTCAGTAGCAACTTATCATCTTGCTTTAATCTCAACCGCCGAAACTCATCAATAAAACTTTATTAATAATATATATGATTTTTAAGCTAAATCATTTGTATCTTCGTTGCTGCAACCCCCACGCAATAATCACGTATCCCGGAAGTACAATTATCCACAACCAACCTTTTCCTGACCGCTATGGCTACTACCACTTTGCCCGACATCCGTACGGAAGGGGACATTAAGACGCTGGTCGATTCTTTTTGTCAGCACCTCTACAACGACGAAGTACTGGCCCCGGCATTTAATGCCATGGCGCGTATTCACTGGCCCTACCACCTCACCTCCATGTATCAATATTGGAGCAGCACGTTGCTGAGTGGCAGAACGGATGTCAACGGCGAAGCCATTCCCCACAACCTAGTTCTACCAGTTACTAGTCCCAACTTCCAACGTTGGGTGAATCTATTTTACGGTACGGTGGCAGAGCACTTCTCCGGTTCCAAGGCCGAGGAAGCCAAACTCAAAATGATGAGCATGGCATCGGGTGCCTAGTCTGCTTGGAGCTACACACAAAAGAAAGCGGCCGCTCACCAGATGGTGAGCGGCCGCTTTCTTTTGTGTGTTATGCCTTACACACCCAATAGCAGACGCGTGGGGTCTTCGAGCAGCTCTTTCACGCGTACCAAGAACGATACCGACTCGCGGCCGTCGATGATACGGTGGTCGTAGCTCAGGGCCAGATACATCATAGGGCGAACCACTACCTGTCCGTTCTCGGCCACAGGGCGCTGGATGATGTTATGCATCCCCAGAATAGCTGACTGCGGTGCGTTGATGATAGGCGTGCTCATCATAGAGCCAAACACGCCGCCGTTGGTGATGGTGAACGTGCCGCCGGTCATCTGCTCGATGGTCAGCTTGTTGTCGCGGGCCAAGCCAGCGAGGCGCACAATTTCCTTCTCAATACCATCAAACGACAGTTCCTCGGCATTGCGAATCACGGGCACTACCAGGCCCTTAGGGGCTGATACGGCAATGCTGATGTCGCAGAAGTCGTTGTATACGATGTCGCCACCGTCGATTTGCGCATTTACAGCGGGCCACTCTTTCAGGGCTACGCACACAGCTTTGGTGAAGAACGACATAAAGCCGAGACCTACCGAGTGCTTCTCCTTGAACTTGTCTTTGAACTTGCTGCGCAGGTCCATAATCGGCTGCATGTTCACCTCGTTGAAGGTGGTGAGCATGGCCGTTTCGTTTTTCACCGATACCAGGCGGCGGGCTACCGTCTTGCGCAGGTTGCTCATCCGCTCGCGGCGCGAGTTGCGGTTGCCAGCATCGGATGCTTCTATTTTGGCTGGTGCAGAGGCTGCGGGTGCAGGAGTTGCTTGTGGGGCGGGCGCAGCGGGCTTCGCTTGCGCGTTCTGTGCGTCTTCCTTGGTGATGCGGCCGTCGCGGCCGGTGCCTTGCACGTCGGCGGCGTTGATGCCTTTTTCGCCGAGGATTTTGCCGGCAGCCGGCGAGGGCGTACCCGTGGCGTAGGATGTAGTGCCGTTGCTGGCGGCAGGTTGCGACGTTGCAGGTGCAGCTTGCGCGGCGGCTGGAGCTGCAGCAGGAGCCGCTGGAGCGCCACTGCCACTACCTTCGATGCGTGCTACCACAGTACCAATAGCAATGGTTTCGCCTTCGCTCACGGCATGGCGCAGGGTGCCGGCCGCTTCGGCGGGCAGCTCAAACGTAGCTTTGTCCGATTCCAGCTCGGCAATTACCTCATCACGGTCCACTTGGGCACCGTCGGGCTTTAGCCATTTCGATACGGTTACTTCCGTGATGGATTCACCTACGGCCGGAATCTTCATTTCGGTAGCGCCACCACCGCTGGGAGTTTCAGCAGGAGCTGCATCCGCTGTTGCGCTACCTTCCGGCGTACCTCCGTAGCCGGCTTGGTCGCTGGCTGCGGGGTTTTCTTCACCTTTGGAAATAGGGTCGTTTGAGGGCGCGGCCGCAGGTGTTGACGCCGATGCAGCGCTTACGGCCGGGGCATCGGCACCACCGATTTCGGCAATGGTAGCACCAATGCCAATGGTTTCGCCTTCAACCACCCGGATGCTCAGCGTGCCATCGGCTTCGGCGGGCAACTCAAATGTAGCCTTGTCCGATTCCAGCTCGGCAATGATTTCGTCGCGTTTTACGGCTTCACCGTCTTTTTTCAACCATTTGGCAATGGTTACTTCCGTAATGGATTCGCCAACGGCGGGTATCTTGATTTCCAGACCCATAGGTGGGAGAGTTAGGGGTTATGGCTTAGTAGGATGCGTATTTCTACCCAGTTGCTAGCTATCAGCTAGCAACTGGGTAGGCTACTGAATTAATCGGCCTTCTTGGCTTCTTCTACGGTTTCCTTGATGTTCTCGTCGGCCACAGCTTCGCGGGGCTTGTCGAAGGCCCGTGCTACCAACTCTTTTTGCTCCTTCACGTGCACTTTATTGTAGCCGGTAGCAGGCGAGGCCGAGGCTTTACGCGCTACCACGTCTTCCAACTCGCGGCGCATGAAGCGCAGCAGGTAGTTCCAGTAGCCCATGTTTTCGGGCTCTTCCTGTACCCAGTAGATCTTGGCTTTGGGATACTTTGCCAGCTCGGCATCCAGCTGCTTTTTGGGGAAGGGGTGCAGCTGCTCCATCCGGATGATAGCCACATCGGTGCGGCCTGACTGCTGCTGCTCGTCCAGCAGATCGTAGTACACTTTGCCCGAGCACAGCAGCACGCGCTTCACCTTCTTGGCGTCGGCGTAGTCGTCACCGAGCACTTCTTCGAAGCGACCCGAAGTGAAGTCCTCTACCGGCGACACGCACAGCGGGTGGCGCAGCATCGACTTCGGCGACATTACCACCAGGGGCTTGCGGAACTCCCAGGTCAGCTGCCGGCGCAGGGCGTGGAAGAAGTTGGCGGGCGTGGTGATGTTGGCTACCACGATGTTGTTCTCGGCGGCCAGTTGCAGGAAACGCTCGGGGCGGGCGTTGGAGTGCTCGGGGCCCTGGCCTTCGTAGCCGTGGGGCAGGAGCATCACCACGCCGTTCATGCGCTGCCACTTGCTTTCCGACGACACCACAAACTGGTCAATCATCGTTTGGGCGCCGTTAGCAAAGTCACCGAACTGGGCTTCCCATACCACCAGCGCGGTAGGATTCGCCATAGCGTAGCCAAACTCGAAGCCCAGCACCGCATACTCGCTCAGCAGCGAGTTGTAGATGCGCAGGTTTTCGTGGTCGCCTTTCAGGTGGTTAAGTGAGTTGTAAGGCGCCGAGGTTTCGGCGTCGTGCAACACGGCGTGGCGGTGCGAGAACGTGCCGCGCTGGCAGTCCTGGCCGCTCACGCGCACAATGTGGTTTTCGGTCAGCAACGAGCCGTAGGCCAGCAATTCGCCGGCAGCCCAGTTCAGCTGGCGCGTTTCGAAGAACATCTTGCGGCGCTCTTTCAGCAGGTTATCAATCTGCTTGAGCGGCTTGAAGCCCTCGGGCAGCGTGGTCAGCGCCTCGCCTACCTTCTGTACCGTCTCCTCGCTCACGCCCGTTTCCGGCGACTGCTCGAAGTCCTGGCCGCTGGCACGACGCAGGTTGCGCCACTCATTTTCCAGGGGCTGATACTTATAGGGTAGGGGCTGCTGTTTCACCTGGTCGAGGCGGGCTTGCAGCAGGTCGCGGAACTCGCGGTCCATCTGCTTGGCCAGCTCCGCGTCTACGTCGCCGCGCTCTACCAGGCGGGCGTTGTAAATCTCGCGCGGGTTCTTGTGCTTCGAGATGATGTTGTAGAGGGTAGGCTGCGTGAACTTCGGCTCGTCCGACTCGTTGTGGCCGTGACGACGGTAGCACACCATATCCACAAAAATATCGGCGTGAAACTGCTGACGATACTCCGTGGCTAGACGTACGGCAAATACCACGGCCTCGGGGTCGTCGCCGTTCACGTGAATCACTGGCGCGTCGATAATCTTCGCCAGATCGGTGCTATAGATAGAAGAGCGAGCGTCCTCAAAATCAGTAGTGAAGCCTACCTGGTTGTTGATAATAAAGTGGATGGTACCGCCCGTCTTGTAGCCTTCCAGCTGCGACATTTGCGTTACCTCGTACCCAATGCCTTGGCCGGCCAGCGCGGCATCGCCGTGAATGAGGATGGGTAGGATCTTGTGGTAGTCGTCCTGGTACTCGTGCTCAATTTTGGCGCGCACCAGGCCTTCTACCACAGGGTTTACCGCCTCCAGGTGCGAGGGGTTGGGCGCCAGCTTCAGGTTTACCTGATGACCCGACTCGGTATCTACCTCCGACGAGTAGCCCATGTGGTACTTTACGTCGCCGTCGCCCATGGTCAGGTCGGGCTTGGCCGTACCCTCAAACTCCGAGAAAATCTGCTCGTACGTTTTGCCCATAATGTTGGCCAGCACGTTCAGGCGGCCACGGTGCGCCATGCCAATCACTACCTCACGCACACCCAGCTCGGCACCTTTCTCGATGATGGCATCGAGGGCTGGAATGGCGGTTTCGCCGCCTTCCAGCGAGAAGCGCTTCTGCCCCAGAAACTTGGTGTGCAGGAAGTTCTCGAACACCACGGCTTCGTTCAGCTTGCGCAGAATCCGCTTTTTGTATTCCGGCGTTGGGTTGAAGTTCAGCGCGTCGTGCTCCGCTTTCGTGCGGAACCAGTCCAGCACCTGCGGGTCGCGGATGTACATGTACTCGAAGCCTACTGTGCCCGTGTAGATGGACTGCAAGCCGGCAATGATTTCGCGCAGGGTAGGCGCGTCACCCAGCCCCAAGATGGAGCCGTTGCGGAAAGGCGTATCCAAATCCGCCTCGCTCAGACCAAAGTTCGCCAGATCGAGGCGGGCTTTGCGGTCTTTGCGCTGGCGCACGGGGTTGGTTTTGGCCAACAGGTGGCCGCGGCTGCGGTAAGCGTAAATCAGGTTGCGTACGGCCGTTTCCTTGTCCGGCGCGGCCTCGTTGGTGTTGCGCAGCTTACCAGCATCGTCCGTCGAAGCCGAAGTATGTAATACACCGTAGCCGGGGCGCTGCTCCGGAATGGCTTCCAGGGTAGGTGCAACGGGAGCAGGCGGCGTAGACGGAGTGGCCGTAGCCGCACCGTTGGTTGCCACAGGCGTCTCGCCATCAGCCGGATACTGCTGCGAGAAGTCGAAACCTTCGAAGAATTTTCGCCAGCCGAAATCTACCGAATCGGGGTTCTGCTTGTACGCCTGGTACAGCTGATCGATATACTCGCCGTGCGCATTGGCGATATAGGAGTAAGCATCCATAGGTGGGGGTGAGGTAGGGGCGCTATGTAAGTTGAAAGCAAAAGTAAATCACTTGAATAGAAGTCAAAAACTCATATTCGCATTCTCAAATTAACCTTACAAACAACCGTTTACGTCAACATCATGTTTCAAACTCTATCTTCTTACGGGGTTGTAGGCTATAAGTAATAAAAAAAAGCCTTTTCCTGACGGAAAAGGCTTTCAAAAAAGTGCGTGTTCACTTGCCTTTATTTAGGCAGGCTCATTTTAAAGATATGATACGGCTGATCCTGTTGACCAACGCCTTTGCTCCAGTTAGGCGTTTTATGGATGGCCGAGTTCGTTACATATAAGGTAGTGCCGTCGGCAGAGAATGCAAACGTATCCGGCCACTCCAGGCGGGGGTCTTGCACCACGGTTTCGATCTTGCCGGCCGACGTGCGGCGCTTGATGGAATGGTCTTCAAAAGCGGTCAGATAAAGGTTGTTCTGCGCGTCGAGAATCATCCCGTCGCAGGCGGGTACTTTGCCTAGGTCTTCAATTTGCGCGGCCAGCTGCGCGTCGTTCAGGCTGGCGTTGCGCAACGCTTCGGTTTTAATGCGGTACAGGGCGTAGCTAGTGAGGGGCTTCCAGTAGAGGTACTGCCCGTCCTGGCTCAGGGCAATGCCATCGGCGTTGAACTGGCCTTGCTTGCCGGTGGGGTCTACCAGCAGCTTGCCATCAGCTTTAATATTTAGAGTGGTGTCACCTACCATTGAGGGATGCTTCACCAGCAACCGGCGCGCCTTGCCCGAGCCCAGGTCTACCACCACCAAGCTACCCTCGCCCGACTCCGTGATGTAGGCGTAGTTCTGCTGCGTGTCTACACGCACGTCGTTGAGGTAGGATTTGCGCGGCGCTACGCTTTCAGAAAAGGCAATATTTTGCACCACCGTATTCGTCTTGGGGTCGATTTTTACCAGCTTAGGTCCTCCGGGCACGGTGGCTTTCAGGCCGGGCGAGGCCGGGTCGAGCACCCACAGCATACCGGCGCGGTCGGCGTACACACTCTGCGGGCAAATCCAATGCTTTTGTGGCTCGTTGCGCACTGTTTCGTTCCAGGTGCACCACGCTGCATTGGGGTAGGGCTTGAGAGAGTTGTTGGTCCCAACTTCGGCAATGGGGAAAACCGGATTATTATCCCAGCGCGGAAAATCGCCAAACACGCGGCCATCGGGCAGCACAGCCACGCCCACAATCTGCGGCTCGCGGAAGGCAGCTACAATTTGCAGCGGAGAGTTGGCATCGCCTTTGGGAGCGGCAGCCCTACCTACCAGCGCTGTAGTATCGTTGGCGGCGTTTTCTGCCATGGTAGTGCCAGGGGTAGGAGAGGAGCAGCTAGCAGCCAGCAAGGCCAGTGCACCAGCTGCGGCGAGCAACCCCGCACGGCAGTGGGCAAAAGAAAAATAAGAAAGCATAGAGGAGAAATGGAGGTGAGGAAAAAGGGCTACAGAGTAATGAGTAATTTTTTCTCATACGGCGCCCGACAGGCGGCGTTAGGATCAATCCAATTCAATTTTTTACTTCTGTACCAAACCCTAGTGCTTGTACGCCGTACTATGGCACCTTACAGAGGGGAATACAAACGACACCATATAGCTAATTTTTTTAGCAAGCTTTTCGTGCCTTCGTATTGCCCTGCGGCAAAAGCTGCCACAATGGCTCCACAGGATTCAATTAATAAATTGTTGTACCTTTGCCAGCAATCAGGTGATAAACATCCTGAAAACTACCGTTAACAAGCAGTTAAATCGCCTCTTTCTCTGCTTTTCTAGCTCAATCAGGCTTCTCCATCACTTCTGAATATATTGGTTTTGCAAGCGTTTTGCGCTGCAAATTGCCTTTCCTGTTAGTCGGAATTAGCCGGCTGCCTACCCTCTTCAGGCTAAGCAAGAGTCCACTAAAGCTACGTTGATGTCCATTGCTTTATTTCTGCTCACGTTCCTCTTTCCGCCTCGTGTTGTAATGCAACCAGCGGCCCTACCTTCTACGGTAGCCCAGTTGAGCCCACGCCCAGTAGCCCTGTTGCTACCCCGGCCTGTTGCGTTGGCGCATCACACGCCGCGCCGCCTAACCTCATACCGCGTCACGGCAACCGTTTACTCGGCCAAGGCCAGCCAAACAGATAGCGAGCCATTCGTTACGGCCGATAACTCGCGCATCTCGCGCCATCATACCAGCAAACGGCGCTGGATGGCCCTTTCGCGAGACATGCTGAAGAACTGGGGTGGCAAATTTGATTTCGGTGACTCCGTACGTGTAAAAGGCATTTCGCCAGAGTTAGATGGTGTATACGTCATTCACGATACCATGAACCGCCGCCTGCACCGCACTATTGACCTGCTGGTGGGTAGGCACGAAAAAATTTACGGCAAGTGGGACGACGTGACGATCAAAAAGATAGAAGACACGCCGCCCGTACTCCCCGAATGGCAGGCTAGTTAAGCCGGCTCTTGTCTTGGGGGCGCTGCGCCAGCAGCTCCGCTACCTTTTCTACCGGTTGCGGATTCCCAGACTCATCATACAGATAACTAAGTGGTTGCGCTGGATTTTGCATGATTTCTGCCAGCGGAATATGCCACGGCTTCCACATTTCCAGCAGCGCCTGCCCGTAGCCGCTGTTGTCCCAGGGGTTGAAAACCGGCCCCGTCACATCATCTATCAGGGTATCCATCACTACGTGGTCGTCGGCGGCTTGCACGGTACGTGCGTAGTAGTCGGGCACTACATTGAACAGATAAGCCGCGTAGTATACGCGCGCTTTGAACTCAGCAATTTGCGCTGGGTGTAGCGGCCGCTGCGCCTGCTGATAGATACCGCGCATCGCCTGCCGAATAATCCCGTTGTCGACTAAGCAGGTCGTAATCACCGCATTATCAAGCTTGATACTGAACACCATGGTGGTCAGGTCGTCGTCGTACTCGAAGGGTAGGGCGGGCTGGGCGGCATCGGCTTCCAGAATAAACACCGAAGCCGGCGTGAAATCATCGAACTCCATGGGCACGCGCAGGGCCTGCAACGTCTGGAAATACGCCTGAAAGCGCCGGAACATCTGCGCGTTTTCGGCTAGGGGGTAGCGCGGCTTAATCAGCGGATTCAGCTCCGTGAGCAGTTCCGTGACCAACACCCCGTAGAACATCTTACCCAGCCACAGAAACAGCGTCTTCTCGTCCAGCGCCTGCAGTCCTTCTAAGCCCGCGCTAGCGGCTTCGGCTACTTGTGCCTCCAACGGCTCTACGTGCTGCGTGCGGCAGCGGGCGCAGCACGAGATGGTGAGGTTTTGATAGGTGGTGATGCTTTGATCGAGCAGTTGGATAGGCCGCTCGGCCAAGTGGTAGCGCTCCATTAGCCACGGCGCAAATACCGGCACGGCATCGGTAGGGGGCGTGGTGGGCGTGCCACACAAAAAGCATTGCTCGGGGCCAAAGCGCATGCCCTCGAAAGGGTCGTACAGGGTCAGATCAGAAATCGGCATACTTCTATAACAAGCGAAACCGCAAAAGTACGGCGCCCGTTGGCATGGCCCTACCTATCGGCGCAGGCCAGGGTAGCAATGCTCACGCTGCTGGCGCCGGCGCCTAACAGCGCGGTAGCGCAGGCTTCGAGGGTGGCGCCGGTCGTCAGCACATCATCTACCAGCAAAATACGTTGGCCAGCTATCCGTTCGGGCGTGGCTACCTCAAATACAGTAGCCACGTTTTGCCACCGCTCCAGGCGCGTTTTGCGGGTTTGAGAACTGGTATGCTCGGTGCGGCGCAGCGCGTGGGCGTGCCACGGGAGCAGCAAGCCATTGGCAAAGCCCTCGGCCACACAATCAGACTGGTTATAGCCGCGCTTCGCCAGCTTGCGCGGGTGCAACGGCACGGGCACAATCAGGTCGAAGGCTTCGTGCAGGCCGTGCTGACGCAACTCGTGGCCGTACCACTCGCCCAGCACCACGCCTACCTGCCGCTGCCCGCGGTATTTGAGCTGGTGCAACAGGTGCTGCACCCGGCCGCGCCGCAAGAACCGCAGGTAGCTAAAGGCGTGTATTACGGGCACTTTGCCCCAGAAGCGCCGGGCCAAGGGATTTTCTGAAGGAGGCAGAAGATGGTAGTCGGTGTAGGGGAGCTGGGCACGGCAGCCGGTGCAAATGTGGTTTTCGCCCCGCGCCAGGGGCTCCTCGCAGGCCAGACACACACGCGGAAAAAGCAGGGAAATGAAATCGGCGAGCGGGGCCAGCAGCATGGGTGCGAGAGTTTGGAAGTACTTTTGGGTTTGTTTGTCATCCTGCGCTCATCTGTCATCCTGAGCACAGCGAAGGACCTTATCACGTGTGAGTTTCTACCGAACGATTTCGTTCTGCCGTGAGAAGGTCCTTCGCTGCGCTCAGGATGACAGGTGAGATTAATAACAGTTGGTGGACAGCAAACAAAAAACTCACCATTTCACAATTTCACCACCTCACCGTATGTCCCTCGTCACCGAATTCAACGACTACCGCCAGCAGATGAACGATAAGATCATGGCGGCTGATAATAAGGTCATTAAGCGCTTCTTCAACCTCGACACCAATACCTATCAGGAGGGTGCCGTGGATGTGAAGACCAAGGAGATGATTGGCCTGGCCTGCTCCATGGTGTTGCGCTGCGACGACTGCATCAAATACCACCTGGGCAAATGCCACGAAGAAGGCCTCACCGACACCGAGATTTACGAGGTCTTCGCCATTGCCAACCTCATCGGGGGTAGCATCGTGATTCCGCATTTCCGCCGCGCCGTGGAGTACTGGGAAGTATTGAAGGAAGAAGCTGCCAGCACTACCAACGCCTAATGGAACACGAATCGGAAGAAGACTTTGAGTACCGCTGGCTGAAGCTGCGCAACGAGCTGAAGGCGCGCTTCGGCAAGAAGCCCGACCTGAATGCGCTGCTGCTACTTATTGGTGTGCAGGAGCTAGGGCAGGGCGCGGGGCCGTTTACGAAGGAGCAAAAGCAAGACCTGATGCACATTGCTACCTGCCGGGTCTTCAGCATCTCGGGCTACTACGAGCTGGACCGCGTGGATGAAGACGGCTGGCCGCACTATCGCCTGGTGCGACCGGTGCCTTTTGCCAACCTCAAGGAGCAGGAGCGCATGCTGCAATGGCATATCGTGGAGTATTTCGACTCGCTGGAAGACGAGTAGAACAGGTACTATTGACCATCATTCCGAGCTTATCGAGGAATCTCGCGTGCTGATAAGATACTATTTATCATCAGCACGCGAGAGGCTCTACTTAACGTTTCAATGGCTGTTTCTTTAATGATCCTCTAGCCGGAATGGGATGCTTATCTGCACCTTCTGCGCCGTGCGGCGGCCGTTCTGCACGCCTGCGTGCCAGGCGGGGCCTTCCTTCAGCAGCCGGATAGCCTCCTCGTCAATTTCTTCTGATACTCGCCGCACTACTTCAATATCCTCCACCTTACCGTCGGCCGCCACGGTAAAGCGCAGCCGCACCGTGCCTTCTTTACGGTTTTCTAGGGCTTTGTCGGGGTATTGCAGCGAATCGCGCAGGTACTGATTCCAGGCGCGGTAACCGCCCGTGGGCAGCGGCGCTACCGATGCCGGTGCGGGTGCTTTTTCGCGCCGCACCACCACTACCTCGTTTAGTGCCTTGGTATCGGGCGTCATTGCCAGAGCCAGGGTGGCGGCGCTATCGGAGGCAATCTTTTTTTCCTGGTGAATAAATCCGATAGAGCTAAAGGCAAGCCTAGTGGTGGTGGGCGGCACAGTTAGGGCAAACGAACCATCGGCGGCGGTGCTGGTGCCGTAGTTGGAGCCCGGTACCAGCACCGTAACCCCCGGCAGAGGCTGGCCACTTTGCTGATCCGTTACGCGGCCCCGCACTACCCGCCCATCAGCACCGAGCGTATCACGCAGTTGCCGGACGCGCAGCGCATCAGAATCGGCGGCAGCAAAGCCAGACCGAGCAAATACTTTTCCGTTTGCCACAGCTGCCACGGCAGGAGATGCAACAGCCGGCAGGGAGTCGGGGGTAGCGCTAGCGCTGCTAATTCCTTCAACTGTAGTGGTTGCTCCCTGCACATCGGCTAGGTCCAGCGCTGGCTGACTTGCTTCCGCTGCTGAGGCAGGCTGCCGTCGTGCCACAGGGCGCGGACGCCGGGGCGCAACAGCTGCTACAGGCACACGCGCCGCAGCCGGCGCCGCCGCGGCTACGGGCGGGGCAACAGGCGCCGAGGCAGCCGAAGACACTTCTTCGTTTTCCGCAGCCCGTGGCGGGGTAGGCTCCATCCGCACGGCCATTGGGGCTGATGCGGTATTGTTTGGCTGCCAATGGAAGTAGGCTACTGTGCTCATTACCAGCAGCAACAGCACAGCTGCGAGGCGCAGCCAGGGCCACGCGGCGGCAGGAGCATCGGTGGTTTCTTCGGCCACGCGGGCGTGCAGACGCTGGCGCAGCTGGGCCACGGCACGGTCGGTGGTAGCGGCATTGGTGGCGGAGAGACCTTCCAGTATGTCGGCACAGCGCGCACACTCCAGCGTGTGCGCTTCTACGCGGTGCTGCTCGGCGGGCGTGAGCGTACCGGCCACGTACTGCCGCAGCAGCGCCAGCGGCAGGTGGCCCGCCGCGTTAGCAGCAGCGCCAGGCGTACGGTTCAGGTCAGCGGAAGCCATCGGGTGAAGCAGGGGAAGAAGGAGAGGACTCCAGGTAACGTTTCAGGTTGCGCTTGCCGTTTTGCAGGTAGCTTTTCACTTGTTTGAGGTCGAAGCCCGTGAGCTGGGCAACGTCGGCGTAGCACTTTTTTTCGAGGTAGAACAGCTCCAGGCAGCGGCGTTGGCCGTCGGGCAGCTCGGCCAGGGCGTGTTCCAGGGCTTGCAGGCGCTCTTCGGTGAGGTGGGCATCGTCGTCGGCATCATTGCTTACCAGATGCTGATGCGCGGCCGATTCCATACCGGCGGCATCGGGAAAGTGCACCACCAGCGCCCCACCCGCGGCCGGACCAGCCCGTTGCCGGGCGCGCAGCACCAGCAGACAGTGGTTGCGAACCGTGGCGTGCAGCCACGCCGGAAAGTTACTCACTTCGTGCCGCCGCAGCTTGTCTACCAGCTGCTCAAACAACTGCATCACGGCGTCTTGGGCTTCCTCGTCGGGGCGGAGGTAGCGACGGCAGATGGCAAATACCTCCGTTAGGTGCCGGTCGTAGAGCGTGCCCAGGTCGGCCACGTCGCCTTGCTGGCGGTAGCGCAGGAGCAGCTCCTCATCGGATAGCTCGGCGGGCGACTTTGGACGGCGTCGGAAAAACATCAGTTGCCGAGTTAAGCAGATTTTCGGAAAGTAGCTGCGTTGCTGTGTTCTGACTTTGCTTCAATCTATACCAAGCGCTGCTTTCTTTTCAAACAGAGAATCTAGTAAAAAGTGAAAGCTCCTATTAAATTATGTAAGCGCTTACATAAATACTTTATATTTGAAGCATGAATTTCTTTGATGCTATCGGTTCAGCTGCCCTAGGCAGTAGGCTACGGCGACTAAACGACTTGATGACCAGCCAGGCAGCGGAGGTATATGCACTATATCAGGTGCCATTTGAGCCCCGGTGGTTTCCGGTTTTCTACACGGTAGCATCGGAGCCCGGCCGGCACGTGGGCGACATTGCCGAGCGCATTGGCCAGACGCACGCAGCGGTTAGCCAGGTAGTAAAAGACTTAGCGAAGCATCAGCTAGTGAAGGTGCAACGGGGCAAGACCGACCAGCGTCGTAGCGTGGTGACGCTCACGGAAAAGGGAGCCGCCCTGTGGCCCGCTTTGCAGCAGCAAACGGCGGATGTGCAGCAAGCCACTGAGGCGCTACTGGCCGAAACCCGACACAATTTGTGGCTCGCCCTGGAAGAAACGGAATATGCCTTGTCGCGCCAGAGCCTGGCCGGCCGGGTAAAAGCCATCCGCAACCAACGTATGACGAACGAAGTACAGTTGCTGGCCTACGAGCCGGCTTACCAGTCCGATTTTAAACGGCTGAACATTGAGTGGATTGAGCGCTACTTTCGGGTAGAGGAAGCTGACCTCAAGGCGCTTGATTATCCTGAAGAGTATATTCTAGACAAAGGCGGCTACATTTTGCTGGCCCAGCACCACGGACAAATAGTGGGTGCCTGCGCCCTCCTCAAAATGGATGCGTCTACCTACGAGCTGGCAAAAATGGCCGTGTCGCCGACTGCGCAGGGTTTGGGCATCGGCTTTCAGTTGGGCCAGGCTGCCATTGCGCAGGCTCGCGCCCTGGGCGCCCAACGCCTATACCTGGAAAGCAATACCAAGTTGAAACCTGCCATTAACCTATACCATAAGCTGGGCTTTCAGAAAACCGTGGCCGACCAGCCCTCGCCTTACGAGCGGTGCAATATTCAAATGGAGCTGCTGTTGCAACCCTAAACCAGCACTGGGAAGCGCTAGCGCAAAAGCTCATCGTATGTGTAAGCAGAGGAGCCGCTGAAAATAAATTCACTGGCCCTGTGTGGAATATGCCCCCAAGTAGGCATCAGACTTCTGAAAACGAAGTTCAACCTAACTGCCTACCCCATGCACAAGCTATTCCTACTCGGCACCGTACTGCTGACGGCCGCTACCGCCGCCTCGGCCCAAACGCCGACATCTACACAAGCACATCAGGCAAAAACCGTTGCCGACACGCTCGTCATCCGCGGCCGCGTGACGGATGCCGGCGGCCAGCCCCTACCCGGCGTGACGGTGCTGGTGAAGGGCTCTACGATTGGGGCTTCTACCGCGGCCAATGGCACGTATCAGCTGAGCGTGCCGAAAGCAAGTAAGATTTTGGTTTTCAGCGCTATTGGTTACGTGACGCAGGAAGCAAAGCTGAGTAGCCAACAAATACTCAACGTGGTATTGGCGGAGGATAGGCAACAGCTCAACGAGGTAGTAGTGACGGGCTACGGCAGCCTACAACAGCAGTCGGTGTCAGGTAGCGCAGCGACGGTAGTATCCGGTCGGGTAGCTGGTGTTGCGGTGCGGGGCGCTGCCCGTGTACGGGGGAACCGAGGAGCTATGCCATCCGGCTTCTCGCCGGCCTACCCCGCAGAAAGCAGCGAATCCTACGCCACCATCCACGAAAACGGCTACCACGATGCCCGGCGCGACCCGCTCAGTACCTTCAGTATTGATGTGGACCCGGCTAGCTACGCCAACGTGCGGCGCTTCCTCAACGACGGCCAGCTACCGCCCGCCGACGCCGTGCGGGTGGAGGAGATGATCAACTACTTCCACTACGACTACCCCCAACCAACTGCGCAAGAGCCGTTTTCCGTAACTACGGAGCTGGCCGCGTGCCCCTGGAACCCACAGCACCAGTTGGTACAGGTGGCCTTGCAGGGCCGCACCGTGGAAACTCAGCACCTGCCTCCGGCCAACCTGGTATTTCTGGTCGATGTGTCGGGCTCGATGAGCGCGGCCAACAAGCTGCCGTTGGTGCAGGCCGGGTTGCGGCAGCTGGTGCGCGAGCTGCGCCCCCAAGACCGCGTGGCGCTGGTGGCCTACGCCGGTGCTGCCGGCCTGGTGCTGCCGCCTACCCCCGGCCAGCAGCGGGAAAAAATTCTGACCGCCATTGATAACCTCTCGGCGGGCGGCTCTACTGCGGGTGGCGCCGGTTTGCGCCTGGCCTACCACGTGGCCCGCGAAAATTTCAACAAGGAAGGCAACAACCGCGTGGTGTTGGCTACCGACGGTGACTTTAACGTGGGCGAGAGCAGCGACCGGGACATGGAGCAGCTCATTACGGAGGAGCGCGAATCGGGGGTGTTCCTGACGGTACTGGGCGTGGGCGAGGGCAACTTACAGGATAAGAAAATGGAGCTGCTGGCCGACAAAGGCAACGGCAACTACGCCTACCTCGACAATATGCAGGAGGCCCGCCGCGTACTGGTGCAACAGTTTGGCAGCACGCTGTTCACCATCGCCAAAGACGTGAAACTACAGCTGGAGTTCAATCCTACCCGCGTGCAGCAATACCGCTTGGTGGGTTACGAAAACCGCCTACTGGCCGCCGAGGATTTCAACAACGACCGCAAAGACGCGGGGGAACTAGGTTCCGGCCACACCGTAACGGCCCTCTACGAAGTGGTGCCCGTAGGCGCCCCACCAGTAGTCGACAACCTGAAATATCAGTCGAATACGGTGCCAGCCGCTTCGGCCTCCGCAGAGTTACTCACCGTGAAGCTGCGCTACAAAGAGCCCCAGGGCAGCACTAGTCGTCTGCTCACGCACACCCTGAGTGGGGCAGCCCGGCCGCTGACGCAAGCCTCAGAAAACCTACGCTTTGCGGCTGCTGTGGCGCAGTTTGGCATGCTGCTTCGCCAGAGCGACTACCGTGGCACGGCCACCTACGCCGAGGTGGCTCGCCAAGCCAAAGCCGCCCGCGGCCAGGATGCCGACGGCTACCGCGCCGAGTTTATCCGGCTGGTGCATGCTGCCGAGGGTATACGGCCCGCGCCCGCAACCTATGGCGCCCGGTAGAAACCGGGGCACTCCCGGCGCGAGTTTGTCGTTACCTTCGGACCTTCGTCAGACTTTCCGAACTCTTTGTTTTGAACATCATCACGTATAATGTCAACGGCCTGCGCTCAGCTTTGAGCAAGGGCTTGCTCGATTGGGTAGCCCAGGCCCAGCCCGACGTGCTATGCCTGCAAGAAATTAAAGCGGGTAGGGACGCCCTGGACGTGGCCGGCTTCGCAGACCTGGGCTACCATGCCTATTTGCACCCGGCCGAAAAGCCAGGCTACAGCGGCGTGGCTACTTTCACCAAAACCCTACCCAACAACGTCGCCATTGGCTGCGGCACCGCCGATTACGACTCGGAGGGTAGGGTGCTACGGTTGGATTTCGACGATTTTTCGGTACTGAACACCTATATGCCCTCGGGCACCAGCGGACCAGAGCGACAGGCGTTTAAGGTGGAGTGGCTGCACTTTTTTCGGCGCTACGTGCGCGAGTTGCAAGCAGCTAGTGTGCCGCCGCTCATCATCGGCGGCGATTTCAACTGCTGCCAGACCGACATCGACTTGCACAACCCCAAGACCAACCAGAACAGCCCCGGCTTCACGCCCGAGGAGCGCCAGTGGTTCCGGGATTTCCTGGCTGATGGCTTCACCGACTCCTTCCGCCACCACCACGGCGACGCCACTGGCCACTACTCCTGGTGGACCTACCGCGCCGGTGCCCGCGCCCGCAACGTAGGCTGGCGCTTGGACCATCTGTTGGTCGATAAACAGTTGGAGCCGCGCATTCAGAAAGCCGGTCTGCTACCCGACGTGGTGCACTCCGACCACTGCCCGGCCTTCGTGGTGCTGTAGGGACGCAGGTACCCATCGTTGCTGAGGGTAGGACTGCGTGCTAACGAAAGTTCGTCATGCTGAGCTTGCCGAAGCATCTCGCGTGCTGATGTTGGATACTATCTACCGTCAGCACGCGAGATGCTTCGGCAAGCTCAGCATGACGTCCTATTGTTTCTAGTCGCAGCACCCGGAACAATTTCCCTACCCTCCGTTGTCGTTCTCATACCGGCGGGCAAATCCGTATCTTGCCTGAACCGAACCGAGCCTATCGCTAGTGGAAAACCGAGATACTATACCGTCGGCACCGGCTTTGCAGCGGGTACTGGCGCAGCTAGAAGCCTTTAAGCGTAAGTTTTACCTGAGCCTGCTGGTGCGCGGTGGGCTGGTAGCCCTGGGCCTGTTGCTGACCTTGTTTGTGGTCTTCAACCTGCTCGAATACTTCTTGTACCTACCTACTTGGGTGCGGGGCGGACTGCTGTTCGGCTTTCTGGGATTGGTGGTCTACGCCTTTATGCGATGGATCTGGCAGCCCCTGGCAGCCCTCACCAACTTGCGCCGCCTGCTCTCCGATGAGCAAGCCGCCAGCAGGGTAGGGGAGTTGTTTCCGGAAGTACAAGACAAGCTCCTGAATGCCTTACAGCTGCAAGGCCAAGCCCGCGAAAACGCCCTGATTGCCGCCAGCCTGGAGCAGCGCGCCGGCCAGCTCGCTGGTTTCGAGTTCACCAAGGGCATCGACCTGAAAACCCAGACGCGGCCGTTGTGGAAATACGTGGCTGTGCCGGCAGGTATTATTGCCCTGCTGCTGCTGGTGTACCCGGCGTTGTTTGTGCAGGGCACCGAGCGCATTTTACACTACAACCGCGCCTACTCGCCGCCCGCACCGTTTCGGTTTGTGGTGGAGAACAAGAACCTGCAAGCCTTTAAGGGCGAAGACTTTGCTCTAGAAGTGGCGGTGGAAGGTGACGCCCTACCCAACGATATTACGGTGCGGTATGATGGCCGCGAGCGGCACCTGAGCAAGCAGGCCAATGGCCGCTACCGCTACGAGTTCAAGCAGGTGCAAAAGAACGTATCCTTCCAGCTGGCCGCTGCGGGTTTTACGTCGGATGAGTACGATTTGCGTGTGCGCCAGCGCCCCGACCTGCGCGACTTCTCGGTGCGCGTTTCCTACCCTGCCTACCTGGGCAAGGCTGCCGAAACCATTCGCAACACTGGCAACCTGACCGTGCCGGAGGGTAGCACCGTGCAGTGGAACTTCGCCACCGAAGCCACCGACGAGTTGCAACTCGTTTTCCAAAACCCCAACGAAACCGTGACGGCTGCCGCCGACGGTAACGAGTTTACGGCCTCGCGGCGGGTGATGCGCAGCCAGCCCTACCTGGTGCGCCTGCGCAACCCCGCCAGCCTCAACCGCGACCCGATCCAATACCAGCTCACGGCCCTACCCGACCAGGCTCCCGACATCACCCTGGAAACCTTTGCCGATACCACGGCCCGGCAGTTTCTCGCCCTGGGCGGTACCGTGCGCGACGACTACGGCCTCTCGCGCCTGCAACTGCACTACCGCGTGGCGGGCGGCAACCCTGGAGCGCCCTACAAGACCCGCGCCCTACCCCTGCAAGGCGGCGCAGCCCAGGCCTACGCCTACCAGTGGGACGTGCGCGCCCTCAACCTAAAGCCCGGCGACCGGCTGGAATACTTCGTGCAGGTGTGGGACAACGACGGCGTGCACGGCCCCAAGTCGGCGCGCACGCGGCAGGCCGAATACCGGCTACCCTCGCGGGCAGCCCAGCGCGAGCAGTTGGCGCAGAAGTCGGCGGCGGTGCAGAACCAACTGAGCCGCGCCGGCGAGCAGAGCAAGCAGCTGGAGCGCGAAATGGCTAAGACCGACAACAAGCTGAAGACCAAACGCGAGCTGAGCTTCCAGGACCGCAAGCAGCTGCAGAATATGTTGGAAGAGAAAAAGCAGGTGGATCAGCAGTTGGCTGATATGAAGCAGGCTTTTGAGCAGATGATGCAGCAGCAGAACGAGTTGGACCCCAAAAGCCAGGAGCTAGCCGAAAAGGCGCAGGAACTGCAAAAGCTAATGGAAACCCTCCTTGACCCTGAAACCAAGAAGCTCTATGAGGAGCTGCAAAAGCTCCTGGAAAATCAGCAGGACCACAACCAGCTGGACATGCAGCAACTCCTGCAAAAGCTCGAAAACAAAGAACAAACCTTGCAAAAAGAGCTAGAGCGGGCGTTGGAGATGTTCAAGCAGTTGCAGTTTGAGCAGAAGCAGGACGCCGCCCTCGACAAGCTGCAAAAACTGGCCGAGGAGCAGAAAAAGCTAGCCGAGCAAACCCAGCAAAACGACAAAAACAACCAGGACAACAAGCTCAGCAACGAGCAACAGAAGCAGAAGAACGAGGAGCTGAAACAGCAGCAACAGCAGGCCAAGGAGCAGTTTGAGGAAATCAAGCAGGACTTGCAGGACCTGAAGAAGATGGACGAGCAGCTGGGCGGCGAAAACGAGGCCGACGAGATGAAGCAGGAGCAGCAGCAGGTAGACCAGCAGATGCAGGAAAGCCAGCAGCAGCTTCAAAAAAATCAGAACCAAAAGGCCAGCCAGGCCCAGAAGCAAGCCGCTCAGAAAATGCAGCAAATGGCCCAGGAAATGCAGCAGCAGATGGACCAGGAGGAGCAGGACCAGCAGCAGCAGAACATCGATGGCCTGCGCGACATCCTGGAAAACCTGCTCAAGCTGAGCTTCGATGAGGAAGGCGTGATGAAGCAGTTCCGGCAGGTAGACCAGCAGGACCCGCGCTTCGTGCAGCTAGGCCAGCAGCAGCGCAAGCTCCGCGACGACGCCCGCGTGGTGCAGGACTCGCTGTATGCGCTGGCTAAAAAAGTTTTTCAGCTCCAGAGCTTTGTCACGCGGGAGGTAGGGGAGATGAACGGCCGTATGGACGAGTCGATGAGCCACATCCAGCAGCGCGACGTGCGCCGCGCTACCGCCAGCCAGCAGCAGGCCATGACCAGCATGAACAACCTGGCCCTGATGCTGAATGACGCCCTGAAACAGATGCAGGAGCAGCAGCGTCAGAGTCAGCAGCAACAGCAGCAGGGCGGCGGCAAACCGGGCCGCAAAAAGAAGAAAGGTAGCAGCGCCGGCGAGGGCCAATTGGGCCGCATGCAGCAGCAGCTCAACCAGCAGATTCAGCAGCTCCAGCAGAGCGGTAAATCGGGTAGGGCCTTGTCGGAGGAGCTGGCCAAACTAGCCGGGCAGCAGCAGATGCTGCGCGACGCGTTGCAGAAAATGGACCAGATGAAGCCCGGTGGTAAGCCTGGCGGCAAAGAAGGCAAAGGCCAGGACGGCGGCGGTGGCACCGGCGAGCTGAAAAAAATGATGGAACAAACCGAAACCGACCTCGTAAACAAGCGGCTGACGGAGCAAACCATCATGCGCCAGCAACAAATCCTGACGCGTTTGCTGGAAGCCGAGAAATCGGCCCAGGAGCGCGACCAGGAAGAACGTCGCGAAGCGCAGACGGCGCAGAACCGGCCGCCGGTATTTCCGCCTGCTTTCGAAAAATACAAGCAGCAGAAAACCCGGCAAACGGAGCTGCTTCGTACCGTTCCGCCCGCCCTCACGCCCTATTATCAGCGTGAGGTCAGTGAATATTTTCAGAAAATGAAATAGCTCTCCTTATTTTTACCGCGCTGCCCCCTCTTACCAACCCCTTATGAAGCAGGTTAAAATTCAAATTCCTTCGCTGGTCGAGAACATCCGAGTAGTGGAAAGTTTCATCGACAATTCGAAGGATACCTTCCATATTGAAGACGACATCTACGGCAACATTATGGTGGCCGTCACCGAAGCGGTGAACAACGCCATTCGGCACGGCAATAAGTTCGACAAGGACAAGAACGTATTTCTGTCGCTGTATGTAGATCAGGACCGCCTGAAGTTTGAAGTACAGGACGAAGGCGAAGGCTTCGACTACGACAATCTGCTGGATCCTACTGCGCCCGAAAACCTGGAAAACCCCGGGGGCCGCGGTATCTTCCTCATTCGCCACCTCGCCGATGAGGTGGAGTTCACCCAGGAGGGTCGCAACGTGCAGCTCACGTTCCTGCTCGCGCCCGCACCTGCCACTTCCGACTCACCATCCGACCACGTCACGGCCTAAGCTTGGGTATGAACACAGCTGAACACGACGAATTTTTACATGACGAGCCGCGCCACGAAACGCCCGGCATCGAGTTTATCGTAGAGGAAGTGGATTTCGAGTTGGCCGACGCCGCCGAACTCACTTCCTGGATCGAACGGATTGCGGCCGTACACGAGCATGAAATCGTTCAGCTGACCTATATCTTCTGCTCCGACGAGTACTTGCACCAAGTGAACGTGGAATACCTCGACCACGACACCTACACCGACGTCATCACCTTCGATAACTCAGATACCTCGGACGTGATTGAGGGTGACATCTTTATCTCCGTAGAGCGCATCCGCGAAAACGCGCAGCAGTTGGGCGTCACGTTCCGCGATGAGTTGCACCGCGTGATGATCCACGGCGTGCTACACCTATTGGGCTACGCCGATAAGGACTTGCTGAGCCAGACAGCCATGCGCAAAAAGGAAGACGACTGCCTGTTGCTGCGCACGTTCTAAGAAGTTTGCTGTTATTTCATACGGATTGATTTTGCAGGAACGCCCGCCGAAATGCGGGCGTTTTCTGTATTGTTGACTACCCGTTGTCATTCCGAGCATGTTGCGCATCAAGCTAGCGACGAGGAATCTGAGTAAACCGCTGCCAGAAGACAGACGACTACGAAATCCGTGTCATCCGACAAATCCGAGCGAATCCGTGGTTCAGATTTCTTGCACGCCCAAAATACCATCCCTACCCACCTTATCCACCTATGTCGGCCACGCCCTCTCCTTTTCCTATTATTCCGGGCAATATGCTGGACTACTACTTGGGCCAGGGCTACTACCGGATGCATCAGGACTTGTTTACGTGCCGTTTCCTACCCATCAACGACACCTTACACACGGTGCACTGGCTGCGCTTGGTGCTAGACAATGTAACGTGGGGACCGGAGCAGCGCCGCCTGCTACGTGTGAATGAGCCGTTTGCCGTTTCGCTACGCCCCTTTCGGCTAACGGACGAGTACGAAACGCTCTATGCACAGTACCGCGCCTCTATCACCTTCGACGCGCCGCCTTCGGTGGAGGCGTTCTTACTGGCCGGTGCAACCCACAACATCTTCACGACCAGCGTGCTAGAGGTACGTAACAACGGGC
Source organism: Hymenobacter citatus (assembly GCF_014333615.1). Classification (GTDB taxonomy): domain Bacteria; phylum Bacteroidota; class Bacteroidia; order Cytophagales; family Hymenobacteraceae; genus Hymenobacter; species Hymenobacter citatus. The sequence continues at coordinate 34,998 of NZ_JACSCY010000013.1, forward strand.
AGCTGATTGCAGCCGGCATTTTCGACAGCGGCACGCGCAGCTTGGCGGGCATCATGAATTTCTACGACCCTACCTACCGCAAAAACAGCCTGGGAAAGTACCTGATGCTGCTGAAAATAAACCACGCCCGTAGCCAGCACATGCAATATTACTACCCCGGCTACCTAGTGCACGACTACCCCAAATTCGATTACAAGCTATTTCCCTGCCTACCCGCCACAGAGGTGTTCGACTGCCTGCGCGACCAATGGCTCCCATTCAGCTGGGACGCTGTGAACCGGCAAGCCGCTGACTTGATGCTTGATTGGGACGAGCAGGAACTAGACTAACTGCCTGACGTGTATCTTTGCAGCTGCTTTTCGGAAGCTGTTTTGCACAGAGTCAATGCGACAAGACGGCCGCCCGCGTCGTCTGCCGGTCCGACGCCGTAGGCGTCCGACCGGTTGTCGTTGCTGATGTCCGGACCACGTGGGTGGACGTCAGCAAGTCGTTTGTGCAACGTCAGCAGGTGGCAACCGGTCGGACGCCTACGGCGTCGGACCGGCAGACGACGCGGGCGTCTGTTCTGTCCCGTTAACTCCGTGCAAAACACAGTAAGAGTGAAACTCTACAAGGAGAAATTTTCTTAAGAAGGCATGTTTCAGCAAGAAGAATACGATGTGATTGTGGTAGGCGCAGGCCACGCGGGCTGCGAGGCCGCCGCCGCCGCCGCCAACCTGGGCTCGAAAGTGCTGCTGGTGACCATGAACATGAACACCATCGCGCAGATGTCGTGCAACCCTGCTATGGGCGGGGTGGCCAAGGGGCAGATTGTGCGCGAGGTAGACGCCCTGGGCGGCCAGTCGGGCATCATCACCGACAAAACCATGATTCAGTTTCGGATGCTGAACCGCTCCAAAGGCCCCGCCATGTGGAGCCCGCGGGCGCAATCGGACCGCATGCGCTTTGCCGAGGAGTGGCGCCTCACGCTGGAAGGCATTGCCAACGTAGACTTCTGGCAGGAAGCCGTGCTGGGCCTGGTGGTGGAAAACGATACGGTAGTAGGCGTGAAAACCCAACTCGGTATTGAGTTCCGGGGCAAGGCGGTGGTGCTTACCAACGGCACCTTCCTGAACGGCCTAATCCATATCGGCGAGAAAAACTTTGGGGGGGGTAGGGCCGCTGAGCGCGGTAGTACCGGCATCACGGAGCAGCTGAAAGAGCTGGGCTTTGAGGCTGGCCGCATGAAAACCGGCACCCCGCCCCGCGTAGACGGCCGCTCGCTGGACTACTCCAAAATGGAGGAGCAGGCCGGCGACGATGTGCCCAGTAAATTCTCCTACCTCGACACGCCCGCGCTAGCCAAGCAGCGCCCCTGCTATATCACCTACACCAACGCCGAGGTGCACGAGATTCTGCGCGAGGGGTTCGAGAAGTCGCCCATGTTCCAGGGTCGCATCAAGGGCCTGGGGCCGCGCTACTGCCCGAGCGTGGAGGACAAAATCAACCGCTTCGCCGACAAGGACCGCCACCAGATTTTTGTGGAGCCCGAGGGCTGGAGCACGGTGGAGGTGTACGTGAACGGCTTCAGCTCTTCCCTACCCGAGGACGTGCAGTACCGCGCCCTGCGTAAGATTGCCGGCTTCGAGAATGCCAAGATGTTCCGCCCCGGCTACGCCATCGAGTACGACTTTTTCCCGCCTACCCAGCTCAGCCTCACGCTGGAAACCAAGCTAATTAAGAACCTGTATTTCGCGGGGCAGATCAACGGCACCACGGGCTACGAGGAAGCGGCGTGCCAGGGCCTGATGGCCGGCATCAACGCCCACAATAAGGTGCATGGCAAGGCGCCCTTCGTGCTCAAGCGGAGTGAGGCATACATTGGTGTGCTCATCGACGACCTCGTGAACAAAGGCACCGACGAGCCCTACCGCATGTTCACAAGCCGTGCCGAGCACCGCATTTTGCTGCGCCAGGACAACGCCGACCTGCGCCTCACGCCGCTGGGTTACGAGTTGGGCTTGGCCTCGGAGGAGCGTATGCAGCTGGTGCGCCAGAAGGAGCAGCAGACCCAGGAAGTGTTGACGCTGCTGGGCAAATTTGCCATCGAGCCCCACGAAATCAACAGTCTGCTAGAGGAACTCGGCTCGGCTACCATTCACGAGAAAACCCGCGCCGTGAACCTGCTGCGTCGTCCCAACGTGGAGCTGGCCGACCTCACCCGCGTACTGCCCGGCCTCACGCTGGCCCTGGCGCCCTACCGCGCCGAGGCGCTGGAGCAGGCCATCATCCTGGTGAAATACGAAAACTACCTGGCCAAGGAGCACCAGCAGGCCGCCCGCGTGCAGGAGCTAGAAAACTTCGTGATTCAGGGCCGACTCGACTACAAAGCCATGCCCGCCCTCTCGCACGAGGCCCGCGAGAAGCTACTCAAGATCCAGCCCGAAACTCTGGGCCAGGCCAGTCGCATTAGCGGTGTGAGCCCTGCCGATGTTTCGGTGCTGATGGTGTACTTGGGTAGATAGCCCTTGTGTCAAGCAATAGAACGTGTCATGCTTCATCTGGCGTCCGCGCAGCCAAAGCAGCTCTACTGCAGCGGTAATCTTCTTTAATAAGAAGTACTATTGCGGTAGAGATGCTTTGGCTGCGCGGATGCCAGATGAAGCATGACGTTCATGCGCCTATTACTCAATATCACATTTCTGTGTCCTACGAACGATTAGAAGCCTGCCTGGTGTGCGGCAAAACAGAGTTTCGCAACAAGTTGGTGGTAGAGGATAAGTCGGTGAGCAAGGAGAGCTTCGCCATTCAGCAGTGCCAGGCGTGTGGTTTTCAGTTCACCAATCCCCGCCCCGACGCCGCACATATTGGGCGCTACTACGAGTCGGATGAGTATGTGTCGCACAACAGCGGCGCGGCAGGTGTTATCAACCAAGCCTACAAAGTGGCGCGCTTCTTCACAATGCGGCGCAAAGTGGCCCTGATCAACAAGCTGGTACCAGGCAAAGGGCGGTTGCTGGACTATGGCTGCGGCACGGGTCATTTTATGGCAGCTGCCAAAACCAACGGGTGGCAGGTGCATGGTCTGGAACCCAACGCACGGGCCCGCGAGGAGGCCATCAGCAGGGTAGGGGCCAGCGTGGGCACACCCGACAACCTGAGTCAGCTACCCGCTGGGTCGTTTGATATTATCACCCTGTGGCACGTGCTGGAACACGTTCATACCCTGAACGAAACCCTTCGCCAGCTCATTCAGCTCTTGAAGCCTGAGGGGGTGCTCGTTATTGCGGTACCCAATGTGGAAAGCCTCGACGCCCAGCATTACCGCCAGGATTGGGCGGCCTACGATGTACCGCGCCATCTCTACCATTTTGCGCCCGATACCATGCGCCAGTTGCTGAAAAAGCACAAAATGCAGGTGCGCGAAACCCTACCCATGGCCCTGGATGCCTATTATGTGAGCATGCTCAGCGAAAAGCACCGCGCCGAGCAGGGCAAGGGCATGCTGGCCGTGTTGAAAGCCGGCTACCAGTCGAACCGCTACGCGGCCCAGCACGATGGGCAATATTCCAGCCTGATTTACGTAGCTACTCGGCGCTAGTTCTAGGCCCCGCGCTGGGGTAGGGGAGGGGCTATGTAGTTGAGTATTAAGTTGAGTGATAGTGGGTGGCGGTGAGGGAAGCCTAAGCTTCGCGCCGCCGTCCCTGTTTTTGTCTGTTTATTTATGATGCAATTTGTGCGTGCTGGTTGGATACGGTGGATAACCGGTATAGCGCTGCTGAGCGGCTGCGCTACCATTGCCTCGCCCGATGGCGGTGCACGTGACTTGGTTGCGCCCGAGCTGGTGAGCACCACCCCCGCCCAGGGCGCCCGCAACGTGAAGACCCAAACCATTCGGCTGGAGTTTTCGGAGGAAGTGCAATTGCAGGACCTGGCCAAAAACCTGATTGTTGCCCCACTGATTCCGGACGACAACCGCTACAAGGTGCGCGAAGACCGTACGGCCATTTCACTGATTTACGACAAGCCCTTCGCGCCGAACACCACTTACTCCTTCAATTTTGGGGATGCTGTGGTGGATATCACGGAGAAGAACAAAGCCAAAAACGTGCGGCTGGCCTTCAGCACCGGCCCGCAGCTCGACTCGGGCATGGTGCGCGGCGTGGTAATGGACCTGCTCACGACCAAACCCGCCGAAAATGCTTCCGTGATGCTATACCCCGCCAACGACACCGCTTTTTCCGTGCGCAAGGGACGGCCTTACTACCTCACTCGCACCGACAAGTCTGGCGCCTTCACCCTCGAAAACCTGAAAGCTGGCCCGTACCGCTTGTATGCGTTGGTAGATAAAAACCAGAGCTACCGTTATGAAGACGGAGAGAAGATTGCCTACCTCGCCGAGCCCATTCAGGTAGGCGAAACGCTCGACTCGGTGCGCTTGCAACTGGTGCGTCCCGATGCCCGCCGCGCCCTTATCACCAGCCAGCAGCCGGAGCCTACCCGGTTCAAAGTAGCCTTCAATGAGGGGGTACGCCGGGCGCGGCTGGCCCCACTTCCCGGCGCCGCTACCCGCCCCGACACGGCTACCCTCAACCAGGGCGTATTGCTAGTTGAGCAGGGCAAGACGCTGCTGGTCTTCAAAACACCCACGTTTTCGGAAGGCCGCTATGTGCTTACGGCCGCCGATAGCGCCGGCAACGTGGGCCGCGACACCGTAGATGTGCGCTTTCAGGGCAAAGAACCGGCGCGCCGCACATTAGGCTACGCTGTGGAAGGCAACCCGCAGCAAGTGTACCGCCAGGGCCAGGTGCGGGTGAAGTTTGCGGTGCCCGTACGCATTGCGCCCGACAAGCCATTTGCTACCCTCATCGAAGACTCTACCGCAGCCAAGCGCCCCCTGCGCCTACCCAAAGACGGCCGCCTGAACGACACCCGCACGGAGCTGACCATCAACCTGGATACCAAGGCCGAGAAAACACTGGTGTTTCAGTTCGATAGCACGGCTATTCAGGCCGTTACGGGGCAGTCGTTGGGGTTCCGGCCGCTGAAGCTGGGCGTGAGCGAGCAGCCGGCTTCCGGGTCGTTGTCGGGCACCATCCAGACCAAGTACACCAGCTACGAGGTACAGGTAATCGACCAGAATGCCCAGCCGATAGCCGTGCTCGAAAGCCCCAAAAAGACGTTCCGTTTCGACAACCTACCGCCCGGCACCTACCGCCTGCGGGTGCTCATCGACGCCAATAACGACGGCACCTGGCAGGGTAGCGACCCGAATTTGGTACTCCCCCCCGAACCAGTTTACTTAGGCCCGGTGCTGCAACCTGTGCGAGCCGGATGGGATCAGGAAGAGATTAAGCTTGTTTTCTAGTGGTATCATCTTTTAACAAAATACCCCTGCCAGCATACGGCGGGGGTATTTTTTATGTCAAGCCTTCCGACGAATACCATTTGCATGGGTGAGCAAGATGAAAGCTCGTCGTTAACTACTGCTTTGCCCTACCCGTACGTGCTGAGGTATCCCACTTCCTTCGCTATGTCCGACACCATCGACCCTACCCACACCTCCGGCGCCACCCAACCCACCTGGTTTGCCACCACCGAAGCGCTACCCAGTTTTTCACCCTTGCGCGAAAACCTCACGGTAGACGTGGTAGTGGTAGGCGCGGGCATTGCCGGCCTCACTACGGCCTATCTGCTGGGTAAAGAAGGCAAGCGGGTAGCCGTGCTGGAAGATGGCGAAATAGCCAGCGGCGAAACCGGCCGCACCACGGCTCACCTTTCTAATGCCCTGGATGACCGCTACACCACGCTGGAGCAGTTGTTTGGGCAAGAGGGTGCCCGCCTGGCCGCCGAAAGCCACACTGCTGCCATCGACCAAATCGAGAAAATAGTAGCCGACGAGCAGATCGACTGTGATTTCAGCCGCCTGGATGGCTACTTGTTTCTGGCGAAAGAAAACACCCACCAGGAGTTGATAGACGAGCGCGACGCCGCGCACCGCGCCGGCCTTACTGGGGTAGAGTGGCTGCCCGATGCTGGCGCCACAGGCTTCCAGACCGGCGAGTGCCTGCGTTTTCCCAACCAGGGCCAGTTTCATATTCTGAAATACCTGCGCGGAGTAGCGAAAGCCATTGTAGCGCAAGGCGGTCAGATCTTCTCGCACTCCCACGCCACCGAAGTGAAAGGCGGCGACACAGCCCTGGTGCGCACCACCGAAGGCTTCGAGGTACGCGCCCAGGCCGTGGTAATGGCCACCAATACGCCCTGCATCGACCGCGTAGTGATGCACACCAAACAGGGTGCCTACCGCACCTACGCGCTGGGCGCCCAGGTGCCGCGCGGCGCCGTTACCACCGCCCTGTATTGGGATATGGCCGACCCGTATCATTACATTCGGGTGCAGCCAGTGCCGGATTCTGATTCGCATGACCTATTGATTGTGGGCGGCGAAGACCACTCGGTAGGGCACGACGACCCGCAGGCGCGGCTGGCTTGCCTGGAGGAATGGACGCGGGCGCACTTTCCGGCTATTACCAGCATTGCTTTCCGCTGGTCAGGACAGGTGCTGGAGCCTAACGACAGCCTAGCCTACGCCGGGCGCAATCCGCTGGACGAGCCCAACGTGTACATCATCACCGGCGACTCGGGCCACGGCATGACGCACGGTACGCTGGGCGCCATGCTGCTGCGCGACCTTATTCTGGAACGCTCCAACCCTTGGAAGGAGCTATACGACCCCGGCCGCGTAACGCTGAAAGTAGAATCGCTCAAAGAATTTGCCCGCGAAAACGCCCGCGTAGTAGCCGACTACACCGACTTGCTTACGGGCGGCGACGCAGCCTCGGCCGATGCTATTGCTCCTGGCAGCGGTGCCGTGCTGCGGCAGGGCGTTACGAAGGTGGCTGTGTATAAAGACCCGGCGGGAAAGGTGCACGAGTGCTCCGCCATTTGTCCGCACCTGGGCTGCGTGGTGCATTGGAACGCGCTGGAGACCAGCTGGGATTGTCCGTGCCACGGCTCCCGTTTCGATGCATACGGCAAGCTGCTGATGGGCCCCGCCAACTCAGACCTGGCACCGTCATAAGCCTACCGTTTTCCTACCCTCGTTGCAGCGCAAGGCCTGGCTTTTCAGTCAGGCCTTGCTTTTTGCAGCCTATCCTATTTTGCGGGTGTAGGATGATGGATAGAATGTCGGCTATATGAGTTATTCACACTCAAAAGTGCCTCTACGCGCTTGTAGCGCAGCACCCGTTCTTTTATCCACATATTTATCCACCGCACTTCCCACAACTCACATAATGTGTGGATAATATGGTGGAAACCTGGGGATAACTCGTGGATAAAAAGCGGATAAGTTTTTTTGCACGGTGGATAACGCTTACAGGTGAAATTGGCTGTGGACAACGGTGGATAACTATCCCCCAAAAAACCCACAATCCACACTGCGATGTGCGTGTGGATTGTGGATTTGTGGACAAGCCTGTGGATTGTGAATAATCAGCTTAACTTCTTTATTATCTGTTATTTATTATCCACATACCCTGTTGATAGACAGTGGATAACTGCTCTTTTATGCACAAGTTATCCGCCCTGTTGATAACCCTTCCGATTTATCCACTTATGCACACTCCTAACGACAGGGATAAAAGAGAAAAATTTAAAAAAATGAATTTAAAAAGTTATTAACCCTGTGGAAAAGCGAAAGGCTCTGTTTGGACGGTTGGGCAGAGCCGGGTTTCGTTCGGGTGGTTAGGTGGAGCCGGGCTTCGCACACGGGCGGTGCCCGGCGGTAGTTATCCACGGCGCGGCAGGGGGAAGGTGGATAAGTAGGGCAAATAGCCGCTCGCCGGTTTTCAGCGTATACATTTTGCTGACCTCTTACCCGTGCCATGCCCTTCGACTACAACCTGGATTTCCACCACACCGACTTCCGCCAACATCCGGAACTGTATCGGGTGGGCAAGGGCGAGCAGGGCGTGTTGTTGGTAGAGCCCTATAAGTCGGAGATTCTGCCGCACTGGCGCTTCCGTACGCCGGAGGTGGCCCGGGAGTCGTCGGAGAAGATTTACGCGCTGTTTGAGGCATATTTGCGCGATGAGGACTTTGTGGGGGCTGATATGGCCCGCAAGTTCTTGCAGATGGGCTATACGCGTGCCCGGCGCTACGCCAACCACCGCGGCGGCAAGAAGTACGACGGCCCCGTACCTGATGATAAGAAAGGCCAGAGCGGCGCCCATGGCCGCGCCGAACTACCCCGCGCCCCCGAAGACGCTACCAAAGCTGAGGCCGCGCGCATCTTTAAAGAAAAATGGGATGCGGCCCGCGCCTACCCTCCTTACCAAGAACAGAAAGCCAGCTTCGAGCAGCGCTACGGGAAATGAGTTGCACGTTGCCAGTGTGGATAAGAAAGTAGCGTACTGAAATCTTGCAACTCACAACTTGTAACCCACAACTCGCAACTGAACTACCTTTACGCTCCTTCACCAAACCCCTACCCCTATGCAAACGACCCCCAACACCCCCGACGATACTCTGGAAGAACACGAAATCATTCTGGGCACCGGCATGGGCCCGCTGAAGTTTGGCGCCACTCGCGACGAGGTGCGCCAGCTGATGGGCGAGCCCGAAGAAATTGAAGAGTCGGACGATGACGACGAGTTTGAGCACCAAGCCTGGAACTACCTCGACGAAGGCTACTCCCTGTACTTCGACCGCGAAGACGACTACCGTCTGAGCTGCATCGAAACGGACTACCCTGCCATGCGCTTGTTCGGTGAGTCCATCCACGGCAAATCAGTGGAGGAGATTCAGGACCTGATGCGCCGCAACAACGTGGAAGACCCAGAAGTGGAAAAAATGGACACCGGCGAGATGCGTCTTTCCTATGAAGACCAGATGATTGACCTCTATTTCGACGAAGGTGAACTACAGTTTGTCAACTTCGGCGTGTTCATAAATGACGACATGGAGGTACAATGGCCTGCCTAAGATCATAGTTATCCACAAAACCTGGCCAAAACAGTGTGGATAAGTGAATAACTCCTTGGTTTTCTACAGAATTCAGTTCCTTTTGCTAATCCAACCCTATTAGCAACGAGTTGTCAACGTAGTTATCAACAACACAAAAGCCGCTCCCACAATGGGAGCGGCTTTTGTGTTGTGAGCCCAAAAAGAAGCTATCAGCTAATAGCCAAAAGCTAACAGCTGAATTAGATCAGCGCCCGGAACAGCAGGAATAAACCGCCGGCTAAGAACATCGTCACGGGGAGGGTAAGCACCCAGGCCAGGGCAATGTTGCGGATCATCTGGGGGTTCAGGTTCTTCACCCCGCGGTTGGCCACCATGCTACCCGCAATGGCCGACGACAGCACATGCGTAGTAGACGAGGGTAGGCCAAACCAAGTGGAGCCCCCAATCATGGCCGCCGCTACCAGCTCCGAGGAAGCACCCTGCGCATACGTCAGGTGCTCCTTGCCAATCCGCTCACCAATGGTTTTCACGATGCGCTGCCAGCCTACCATGGTGCCGATACCTAGCGACAACGACACCATCAGGAGCACCCACCACGGGGCATAGTCCGTGAAGCGGCGCATGTCCGTAATGGCGGCTTCGTAAGTGTTACGGTCGTTGGTGCTCAGGCTCACTTTGTCGCTACCCACAATCTGCTTGGCGCGGCTGTAGGTGAGCAGGATGGCTTTGCGAATGCGAAAGCGCTCGGCCTGGGGCAGCTGCGATACATCAGTTTTGCCAGTGAAGATGCTGTCGAGGGTGGCGGTCTGGGCCTTCACAGCGGCCAGATTGCGGCGGTTTTCGGCGGTCAGCTCCTCAGGATTTACTTTGTTCATCACCAGCTCTACCCGCTGCAACGACTCGCGCATGTCCAAGGGGTTCAGGGTTTGGTCGATGGCGAAGTAGGTAGGCACAATGCCAATGAGAATCAGCATAATCAGCCCCACGCCTTTCTGGCCGTCGTTGGAGCCGTGGAAAAAGCTCACCAGCGTACAGGTAGTTACCAGCGTCAGGCGAATCCAGAGGGGTGGGGGCTTGCGCTTATGTGGCTCCTTGAAGATGGCTTTGCTCTTGACAAAGCGCTTGAGCACGTACATCAAGAGGATGGTGAGCGTGAAGCCGAACAGCGGCCCTACCAGTAGCGCAATGCCCGACTCGCCGGCTTTGCCCCAGTTCACACCCGAGCCATTGCCGCCCGAAATCAGGCTGAAGGCAATGCCTACCCCCAGGATGGACCCAATGAGGGCGTGCGACGACGACGATGGCAAGCCGTAGTACCACGTGCCCACGTTCCAGATGATGGCGGCGATGATAAGAGCGCCCACCATGGCAATGCCGTGGTACACGTTCTGGTCTACTAGGCTTTCTACGGGCAGTAGGTAGATGATGCCCATAGCCACGGCAATGCCACCGGAAAATACGCCGATGAAGTTCCAGAACGCCGACCACACCACGGCCACCCACGGGCGCAGGGTGTTGGTGTAGATGACGGTAGCCACGGCGTTGGCCGTATCGTGGAAACCGTTAACGAATTCGAACGCGCAGGCTGCCAGCAAACAGATTATTAGCAGCAGCAGCACGTGAGGCTCTAAGCCGAACATAGGAGGGTGGTTGGTGAAAAAACAGATTTCAGCAGTCAAAGGTACAGGTACCCCAAAGGGTAGCAAGATTATGAAATTGTTACTGGAAATGCTTATCGGGTAATTTTGGGGTAATATGAGAGACTGCGGTGTTGGGGTCTGGGTATAGAAAAACGGCGCCTATGGCGCGGGTCTATGCCCCGTACCGACTCTGCGCTGGCCGCTGGCCTGCACCGCCAGAACGATTTGTAGTTGGACACCACGTGGGCGCGGCCAGAGGCTTGCGAATAGAAGACACGGGGTAAAGCCCCGCGCCAGTTGCAGTCGTACGAAACCTGTACTAGCCACAAATCCGTGAAATCCGTTACAATCCGTACTAATCCGTGATACTTTTGCAGCTATGAGCAACGCCCCGCAGAAAGCATCCCTCGAAAATACCCAGCTGAAAGATATTGTCAGCCACGCCAAGGAATACGGTTTCGTGTTTCCATCCAGTGAAATCTACGACGGCCTGGCTGCCGTGTACGACTACGGCCCCAACGGCGTGGAGCTGAAAAACAACCTGAAGCGCCTGTGGTGGCAGGCCATGACCCAGCTGCACCAGAACGTGGTGGGCCTGGATGCGGCCATCTTCATGGCGCCGCAAACTTGGGTGGCCTCGGGCCACGTAGCCGGTTTCAACGACCCGCTCATCGACAACCTCGACAGCAAAAAGCGCTACCGCGCCGACGTGCTAGTGGAGGACAAAGCCGCCGAGTACGAAGCCGCCGGCCAGCAAGACCGCGCCGCCGACCTGCTCGCTACCCTCGGCCGCCTGCTCACCGACAACGACCTGGCCGCCGTGAAAGAGCTGATTGTATCGGAGAAAATTGTGTGCCCCATTTCCGGCACCTGCAACTGGACCGACGTGCGCCAGTTCAACCTGATGTACTCCACCCAAGGCTCGGCCGTGGAGGGCGACGCCGCCCAGATCTACCTGCGCCCCGAAACCGCCCAGGGCATCTTCGTGAACTTTCTGAATGTGCAGAAATCGGCGCGGCAGAAGGTGCCGTTCGGCATTGCCCAGATCGGCAAGGCCTTCCGCAACGAGATTGTGGCCCGCCAGTTTATTTTCCGCATGCGGGAGTTTGAGCAGATGGAAATGCAATTCTTTGTGCGCCCCGGCACCGAAGAGGAGTGGTACAACACCTGGAAGCAGGCGCGTCGCCGCTTCCACGAGGCGCTGGGCCTGGCGCCCGAGAAGCTGCGCTTCCACGACCACGAGAAGCTGGCGCACTACGCCAAGGCTGCCGTGGACATCGAATACGAATTCCCGTTCGGCTTCAAGGAAATCGAGGGCATCCACTCCCGCTCCGACTTTGACCTGACCCAGCACCAGGAGCTGAGCCGCAAGAAGCAGCAGTACTTCGACAACGACGTGAATCCCGAGACCGGCAAGCCCTACGGCAACTACGTGCCCTACGTGGTGGAAACCTCTGTGGGCGCCGACCGCCTGTTTCTGGCTACCCTCTGCCAGGCCTACCAGGAAGAAACCATTACGGAAGGCGAAGGCGAGAAGGAGCAAACCAAAACCCGCACCTTCCTGAAGCTACACCCGGCCCTGGCGCCCATCAAAGCGGCCATTTTCCCGCTGGTAAAGAAGGATGGCATGCCCGAAAAGGCCGAGGAAATCTTCAACAGCCTGCGTTTCGACTTCCCCGTACTGATGGAGGAGCGCGACGCCATCGGCAAGCGCTACACCCGTCAGGACCTCATCGGCACGCCCTTCTGCATTGTGGTGGATGGCCAGACGCTGGAAGATGATACCGTAACCGTCCGCCACCGCGACTCGCGCGAGCAAAGCCGTATGCCCATCTCGGAGCTGCGCGCCTACATTGGGGAAGCCGTGAGTTTCTCCCGGATTTTCGAGAAGCTGTAGGCACAGTTGAATTAAGCGAAGGCCCTGGCTGCTCCTCGCAACCAGGGCTTTTGCCTATCTTGCAGGGTAGTAATCTTACGTTAATTCCTCATGCAGTACATCCACGACCGCATCACGATTGATCCAGACTTGTGCAATGGTAAGCCTACCATCCGTGGAATGCGCCTGACGGTGCAGACGGTGCTGGAGTTTCTGGCTGCGGGTGATTCGTCGGAAGATATTTTGGAAGAATACCCTTTTCTAGAGTTGGCTGACGTGCAGGCCTGCTTGCATTTTGCGCTGGAAACGGTTGCCCACCAGAACTTCTCAGACCGTGCGGCCTAACGCGCCATGCAGTGATGCTGTTCTGCGGCATATATGAGGTATCTAATCGACGCAAACTTACCGCACCGCTTTGCTATCTGGCATTCAGTAAAATACGAATTTGTGCCAGACACGACGTGGAGTGATTCGCAGATATGGGCATATGCGATGGAGCGTCGGCAAACAATTATTACGAAGGATGCTGATTTTGCTGATCGAGTAGTACGAGCCGGTACACCGCCGAAAGTAATCCGACTATGTATCGGCAATATGCGCCGCAATCAGCTGTGGCTACTACTCGAAAAAATACGGCCTTCAGTGCTAGAAGCCAGCGAGCAACCAGGAGTGCGTTTGACTCTAGTGTTTACTGACCGGATAGAAACATATTAAATGCAGAACGGCCCCGAGCAATCGGGGCCGTTTTTGTTTTCAGGAAGGGTAGGATTATCAATTATCACTCAGCCAGGCGCTGGCTTCGTGGCGGGAGGTGAAATAGTTGAATTCCACCTGTGCGGGCGTTAGGCTGGTGTTGCCCATCAAGTAGCTGCCGATCTGGTGCTGGTATTGACCCTCAGACAGCACAGCGGCAATGTACACGGGTCGGGTGAGGGTAGGGGGGAAAGTGCGGGCCAAGGGCTCCAGCAGATACGCTTCGTCGTCGGCTGGTGGGGCATTACGCTTGAGATCTAGCAGCAGCTTGCCCACGTTTTTACGCAACATCTCATCTAATGCCAACTGGTAAGCCTGCTCAAACGACATAGAGAGGCTGGTAGCACTGTAGGTGAGTTGCAATATGTCCGTCTTACGATGGTAAGTAAGTAAGACTTCCGGAGCTTGAAACAAAATCATCGGGCAGAAAAAACAATGGTAATACTACCATTACAAAGTGCATTAGTTGAAGTAAAAAGAATACTATTATTGTATTATACCTGTATAGTATAAAGGCAAAGTACGCTATATTTGAAATATAATTTTATGCATATAGCTGTCTTTTTTTTATAAACGCAGTTCCGGCTGCTTTAGTGCATTTTTCGATGCCGTAGACTAGCTGCCCCGCTTTGCGTACCTTTGCTCCATTTTAGCAGCCTATGTGGAGTAAACTCGCCTTATTCATCATCAAGAACCGGCGCCTGCTACTTCTGCTGCTGGCGGCTATTACGGTGTTCATGGCCTGGAAAGCCAAAGACGTAGAAATGACCTACGACTTTGCCCAGGTGGTCCGGCCCGATGACCCGGATATGGTCTACTTCCAGCGCTTCAAAAAGCAGTTTGGGGAAGACGGCAACGTGCTGGTGCTGGGCCTGCAGGACAGCAGCATCTACCGTCTCGGTAACTTCAACGAGTTGCGCACCCTCACCGATACGCTGGGCAAGGTAGAAGGCGTAAATGGGGTGCTGAGCATCACCAAACTGATTCGACTGGACAAAGACACGGCCAACCGGCAGTTTCAGGCGGTGCCCATCTTCCGCACCTTCCCGCAGACTCAGGCCCAGTTAGACTCGCTGATGCAGATCGTGAACCAACAGGAGTTCTACAAAGGCCAGCTGATTTCGCCGCGTACCGGGGCTACCCTGCTGGCCCTGACCATGGACCCCAAGTACCTGAACTCCAGCCGCCGCCAGGCCGTGATGGACCAGATATTGGGCCACGCTGAGCGCTTCAGCAAGAAAACCGGCATCCGGCTGCACTACGCTGGCCTACCCTACGTGCGCGCCACCATGACCACCAAGGTAGCCGGCGAGATGAAGTTTTTCGTGATGCTCACGGTGCTGGTAATGGGCGCTACCCTGCTCATGTTCTTCCGTTCGTGGGCGGCTGTACTTTTCCCGCTGCTCATTGTGCTTGTTGTGGTGGTGTGGTGCATTGGCTCCATGGTGCTGCTGGGCTTCAAAATCAGCCTGCTTACGGGCCTGATCCCGAGCATTCTCATCGTCATCGGCATCCCCAACTGCACCTACCTGCTCTCGCGCTACCACTACGACTATCGCAAATCGGGCAACCAAGTGCTGGCCATGACGCGGGTAGTGCGCAAAATTGGGCTCGTAACGCTCATGAACAACACGACCACGGCCATCGGCTTTTTCGTGTTCTGCTTCACCAATATTGCCATTCTCTACGAGTTTGGGCTGGTGGCGACTATCAACATTTTCGCCGCTTTCGTCATTTCGTTTATCACGATTCCGGCCATCTTCACCTACCTGCCGCCGCCTACCCCCAAGCAGCTGGAGCACCTGGATGCCAAGCCGCTGACCAAGCTGCTGGAGTTCTTCGAGCACCTGGTATTGGAGCGGCGCGGCACTGTGTACATTCTGGCCCTGGCGCTGGTAGGGCTGTCGGCGCTGAGCATCACGCGGGTGCGGGCCGTGTCGTATATGGTCGACGACCTGCCCAAAGACTCGTCGGTGAATGCCGATCTGAGCTTCTTCGAGCAGCATTTCAATGGCATTATGCCCCTGGAAATTGTGGTGGATACGGGCAAGAAAAAGGGCATTCTGAAGCTGAAAAACCTGGAGCGCATCGACCGGCTGGAAAACTACCTGCGCACCCAGCCCGAGCTGACGGCCCCCGTCAGCATCGTCACCTTCCTGAAGGCCGCTACCCAAACATTCTACAACGGCGAGCCTGACTACTACCGCCTCCCCGACAACTCGGAGAAGAGCTTCATCCTGAGCTATTTGGCCCGCTCGCAGGGCAACGGTGGCCCCATGAACAGCAAGCTGCTGCGCTCCTTCGTAGACGATTCGAGCCAGCAGGCGCGCATCTCGCTGAAGGTAGCCGACATCGGCTCGCGCAACCTGGATACGCTGCTGGCCAACAAAATTCAGCCCCAGATCCGGGAAATATTTAACGGCACGGGCATGGACGTGAAGCTGACGGGCACTACCATCATCTTCACCAAGGGCAACGAATACCTCATCAACACCCTTAAGGAAAGCCTAGCCTGGGCCTTTGGACTAGTAGGGCTGGTGGTGCTGCTGCTGTTCCGCTCGGTGCGGGCGGTGTTCTTCACCCTCCTACCCAACCTCGTTACGCTTATTCTCACGGGCGGGCTCATGGGTATTTTTGGCATTCCCCTAAAGCCTAGCACGGCCCTTATTTTCAGTATCGCGCTGGGCATCGACGGCGACAACTCCATTCACCTGCTGGCTAAGTTCCGGCAGGAGCTGGCCGCCAACGGCCGCCACGTGCGCGCCGCCATCAGCACTACCCTGCGCGAGGCTGGCACCAGCATGATCTACACCAGCATCACGCTGTTTCTGGGCTTCGCGGTGTTTGCCTTCTCCGAGTTTGGCGGCACCAAGGCCCTGGGCCTGCTCATGTCGGCCAGCTTGCTGATTACCAACTTCTCCAACCTGATTCTCCTACCCTGTTTGCTGGTTACTTTTGAGCACGGAGTAGACGAAGAAATTGACCGCTCCGGCCTGCGCCACTACGACGACCAATACCACGAGGAAGACGACGACGTGGAGCTGAACCTGGATAAGATGCAGGTGAAACGGTTGAACAGTTAACCCCTTAAAAGTAGTTGTCATCCTGAGCCTGCGAAGGACCTTCTCACGCTAGAACGACCACACGTCAGATAGTTACAATCTATCGTGAGAAGGTCCTTCGCAGGCTCAGGATGACAGTTTTGCATACGCTCCCCACAACGCATATATGAACTACCCCGAATTCAAACAGCCGCTCAACTACGCCCAGGTAGGCACCGATATCCTGGCCTGGTGGAAGCAGAACGGCATCTTCGAAAAGAGCGTGAGCAGCCGCGAAGGGCAGCCCACCTACGTGTTCTACGAAGGCCCGCCCTCGGCCAACGGCGCCCCCGGCATCCACCACGTGATGGCGCGCACCGTGAAGGATATTTTCTGCCGCTACCACACCATGCTGGGCAAGCAGGTGCCGCGCAAAGGCGGCTGGGACACCCACGGCCTACCCATTGAGCTACAGGTGGAAAAGGAGCTGGGCATCACCAAGGAGGACATCGGCAAGAAGATCAGCATTGAGGACTACAACCAGCGCTGCCGCGAAACCGTGATGCGCTTCAAGGCTCAGTGGGACGACCTGACCGAGAAGATGGGCTACTGGGTGGACCTCAACGACCCCTACATCACCTTCGAGCCGGAGTACATCGAGAGCTGCTGGGCGCTGCTCAAGAAGCTCTACGACAAGGGCTTGCTCTACAAAGGCTACACCATCCAGCCCTACTCCCCCGCGGCAGGTACGGGCCTGAGCAGCCACGAGCTGAACCAGCCCGGCACCTACCGCGACGTGAAGGACACGACCATTGTGGCCGAGTTTGAGGTGAAGCGCGACGAGCAATCGGAGAAGCTGTTTGCGTTGGCCGACAACCTACCGGTGTTCATTATGGCCTGGACGACCACGCCCTGGACGTTGCCAGCCAACACGGGTTTAGCGGTGGGTAAGAACATCCGCTACGCGGTGGTGCGTACCTTCAACCCATATACCTACGAGCCGCAGGTAGTGGTGCTGGCGAAGGTGTTGGTGAATCGCTACTTCACGGAGAAAGGTGCGCAGGCGTCGCTGGAAGACTACAAAGCCGGCGACAAAGTACTGCCGTGGCGTCAGGTAGGCGAGTTCAGCGGCGCTGAACTGGTAGGTATTCACTACGAGCGTCTGTTTGGTCACGAAGCTGGTTTCCCGGCTTTTGAAAGCGAGGAAAAAGCCTTCCGCGTGATTCCCGGCGACTTTGTGACGACTGAGGACGGTACCGGCATCGTGCACATCTCGCCTACCTTCGGCGCAGATGACTTTAAGGTAGCCCAGCAGAACGACGTGCCGGCCCTACTGGTAGCCGACGACCAAGGCAAACTCGGCCCCATTGTAGACCGCACCGGCCGTTACGTGCAGCAAATGGGCGAGTTTGGGGGCCGCTGGGTGAAAAACTACGACGGTCACGACGAATCGGCCGCCGACTACCGCACGCTGGACGTGGACATCAGCGTACGGCTGAAGGAGCGCGGCCGGGCCTTCAAGGTGGAGAAGTACGAGCACACTTACCCCCACTGCTGGCGTACCGATAAGCCGGTGCTCTACTACCCCCTGGATTCGTGGTTTATCAAGACCACGGCCGTGAAGGACCGCCTCATCGAGCTCAACAAAACCATCAACTGGAAGCCTGAAAGCACCGGCACCGGCCGCTTCGGCAACTGGCTGGAAAACCTGGTGGACTGGAACCTGAGCCGCTCGCGCTACTGGGGCACACCCCTACCCATCTGGCGCACCCAGGACGGCACCGAGGAACTCTGCATCGGCAGCATCGCGGAGCTAAGCGCCGAAATCGATAAGGCCGTGGCGGCTGAGGTAATGACGCACAACCCGTATTCCGTTGCGAGTTCCGAGTTGCCAGTTGCCAGTACAGGCAACCAACAGAACGACACTGGCAACTCGCAACTCGCAACTGGCAACTCAAGAATCGACCTGCACCGGCCCTACGTGGACGACATCTTTCTGGTGTCGCCCAGCGGGCAACCCATGTACCGCGAGCCGGATTTGATTGACGTGTGGTTCGACTCGGGCGCCATGCCCTACGCGCAGTGGCACTACCCCTTCGAGAACCAGGAGAAATTCGCGAAGAATTTCCCTGCCGATTTCATTGCCGAAGGCGTGGACCAGACCCGCGGCTGGTTCTTCACCCTGCACGCGCTGGCCGTGATGCTGGAAGACTCGGTGGCCTATAAAAACGTGATGGCCAACGGCTTGGTGCTCGACAAAAACGGCAACAAGATGAGCAAGCGCCTCGGCAACGCCGTGGACCCGTTTGCGACCATCGGCCAGTTTGGCCCCGACGCCACCCGCTGGTACATGATTGTGAACGCGCCACCATGGGACAACCTCAAGTTCGACCCGGCCGGTGTAACAGAGGTGCAGCGCCGCTTTTTCGGCACGCTGTTCAACACCTACTCGTTCTTCTCGCTCTACGCCAACCTCGACCAGTACACCTACTCCGCGGAGCAGGCCGTGCCCGCCGCTGAGCGCACCGAACTGGACCGCTGGGTGCTCAGCAAGCTGCAATCCTTGGTGCAGGAGGTAGGCGGCTACTACGACAGCTACGACCCCACGAAAGCCGCCCGCGCTGTGCAGGATTTCGTGACCGACCAGCTCTCCAACTGGTACGTGCGCCTCTCGCGCCGCCGCTTCTGGAAAGGCGAGCTGACCCAGGACAAGCGCGCCGCCTTCGACACGCTCTACGAGTGCCTCTACGCCGTGGGGCAGCTGATGGCGCCCATCGCGCCGTTCTTCGCCGAGTGGCTCTACCAAAACCTGACGAATGCGCAGGTAGGGGATAAGCCCGAATCGGTGCACCTAACGCTGCTGCAAGCCGCCCAGACGAAACTGATTGACACGGCTTTGGAGGAACGCATGGAGCTGGCTCAGCGTATTTCGTCGCTCACGCACTCCATGCGCAAGAAGTCGGTATTGAAGGTGCGGCAGCCGTTGCAGCGCATCCTGGTACCGGTGCTCAACGAAACAACACGTGAGCAGGTAGGCAAGG
Source organism: Hymenobacter citatus (assembly GCF_014333615.1). GTDB lineage: Bacteria > Bacteroidota > Bacteroidia > Cytophagales > Hymenobacteraceae > Hymenobacter > Hymenobacter citatus. The sequence goes on from NZ_JACSCY010000013.1 coordinate 54,298, forward strand.
TAGAAGACCTGATTTGCGCCGAGGTGAACGTGAAGCACGTGGAGTTCCTGGACGATACGAGCGGTGTACTGGTGAAGTCGGTGAAGCCGAATTTCAAGCGTCTCGGTCAGCAATACGGTCCGAAGTTGAAGGTAGTAGGCGCCCGCATCCAGCAGATGACGGCCGAGGAAATCAGCCAGTTGGAAAAGACGGGCTCCCTACCCGTAGAAATCGACGGCGAAGCCTACACCCTCACGCCCGACGACGTGGAAATCCGCACCCAGGACCTGCCCGGCTGGCTGGTAGCCACCGACGGCCCCCTTACCGTGGCCCTCGACGTGACCCTAACCGACGAGCTGCGCCAGGAAGGCGTGGCCCGTGAGCTGGTAAACCGTCTGCAAAACCTGCGCAAAGACTCGGGCCTAGAGGTGCAGGACAAAATCCGTGTGACGCTCGGTGCCGACCAGCCTGAGTTGAAAGCCGCTGTGCAGTCGTTCGGCGACTACATCCGCACCGAAGTGCAGGCTGTGGCGCTGGATTTTGCTCCGGATGTGAACGGCGGCTCGGTACTGGAATTTGACGACTATTCGGTGCCGGTGCGGCTGGAAGTGGCAAACGGCTGAGGCTGACGTGCCTACCGGCTCCTAAAAAAGCTGGTAGGCACAACGGCGTCCAAACGGCAGGATAGGGCGTATGTAAACGCCCAAATCTTCCCGATTCTGGTTCAAGAAGGCACAAACGGCCCGAAATTTATATACTGGTACCCAGCAGCTGCGGTAGGACGGCCGTGCAGCAAAGTCAAAAATTCAGCGTCTCTTTGTACTCTATGAAGTATTGGAAATACTACCTGGTGGCCCTGTTGGTCATCCTCGTTGATCAGCTCTCGAAGTGGGCCGTGCACACCTACATGCAACCCGGTATGCCCGGCGAAATTCCGCTCATCGGCGACTGGCTGAAGCTGCACTACACGTTAAACCCAGGTATGGCTTTTGGGGTAGAGCTGCCGCCGCCCTACGGCAAAGTGTTGCTCACTAGCTTCCGAATTGTGGCCGTAGGCTTCATTATATACCTGATTAAGAAGTATTGGCGTCTGGGCGCCGCTTCGGGCCTGCTGGCCTGCGGCGGCCTGATCCTGGGCGGCGCCATCGGCAACCTCATCGACTCGATTTTCTACGGGGTGGTGTACGACAACGCACCTTTCAACGCGCCTACCCCTTGGCTACACGGGCAGGTTATCGACATGATTTATGTGGATATCTACGAAGGTTTCCTACCCGAGTCGTGGCCCCTGGTGGGCGGTATGCACCTCTCGCTGTGGCCTATCTTCAACATTGCCGACTCCGCCATATTCGTGGGCGTGGTGTTGATTCTGATATTTCAGGGAAAATTCTTCGCTGAGCACACCCACGAAGCGCATCCCGTGCAACCCATCCACCGCGACCCAGCGGAAGCTTCAGAGGTAGTTTAAACAGCTGAATCTACCTCATACAACAACGCCCGCGGTAGTATCTACCGCGGGCGTTGCATTTGTATCAACTGGTATTTCTACTTGACCGTCATGCTGAGCTTGCCGAAGCATCTCTACCGCTTCGTCTGATAGCAAGTAATTACTCACGGTAGAGATGCTTCGGCAAGCTCAACATGACGGAAGGCTTACCACACTTGGTGCACCTGTGGCCTGATTTTTTGATTATATATGTCGCGTACGGCCTGCATTTGCTCCTCCGTGAGAGCCGGCAGCTCGGCAGCTTGCAGATTAGAAGCAAGCTGCTCGGGCTTGGAAGCGCCGGGAATCACGCAGCTTACTTCGTCAAACATGAGCACCCAACGCAGGGCAATAGGCGCGAGGTTGGGCTGGTCGGGAAACAGCTGTTTCAGCTCTTCTACGGCGGCCAGGCCCGTTTCGTAGTTCACGCCGGAGAAGGTTTCGCCCTTGTCGAAGGCTTCGCCGTGGCGGTTGAACTGGCGGTGGTCGTCGGGGGCGAAGGTGGTCTGGGGCGTGAATTTGCCCGTGAGTAATCCGCTCGCCAGTGGCACGCGTACAATCAGACCCACATCGTGGCGCTTGGCCTCGGCAAACAGCAACTCCGTAGGACGCTGCCGGAACATGTTGAAGATGAGCTGAATGGTGGTGACGTTGGAGAAATTCAGAGCTTTAAGACCCTCTTCCACGCGCTCCACGCTCACGCCCATGTTCAGGATTTTGCCTTCCTCCTTGAGTCGATCAAACAGCTCGAAAATCTCGGGGCGGTAGTATACGTCGGTAGGCGGGCAGTGCAGCTGAATGAGGTCCAGCGTTTCTAGCTGCATGTTGCGCAGGCTGTTTTCCACAAATTGCCGCAGGGCTTTGGTCTGGTAGGCCTCGTTGGTGTGCGGCTGAAGCTGACGGCCGCATTTGGTGGCTACATAGATGCGCTCCGAGCAGTTGCGCACGAGACGACCCACGGCCTTTTCGCTCTCGCCGTCGCCGTACACGTCGGCGGTATCGATGAAGTTAATGCCGCCATCTACGGCGGCGTTCAGGATGGCATCGGCGTTTTCGTGGCTGAAAGGCTCGCCCCAGCGGCCGCCTACCTGCCAGGTGCCCAAGCTGATTTCGGAGATGGAGAAGCCGGTTTTGCCAAGGGTGCGGTGTTGCATAGGGTAGGGGTGTATGTGGTGTGGTATCGAATTTTAAAGAACGTCATTTCGACCGCAGGGAGAAATCTCGCGTGCAGCAGTAATTTCTATCTGAAGTCAGCACGCGAGATTTCTCCCTGCGGTCGAAATGACGGATGGGGTATCACATGTCTAGTTTCTGGTTGACATGACCGCCTACCCTCTCATACGCAACGAGCGTACTTCTTGCTATGGCGCGGCTCTTTATCTTTACTTGCGTCCCTTCTCTTCCTTCACCTGTTTGCTGTGCCCGAGCCCCTGCTTTCCGTCCGCGACCTGACCATCGACTTTTCCTCCCACCGCGGCGATACGCGGGCTGTGGCCAACGTTTCGTTTGACCTGCACCGGGGCGAGACGCTGGCCATTGTGGGCGAATCGGGCTCGGGCAAATCCGTCACGTCGCTGGCCCTGATGGGCCTGATTCCGTTACCGCCTGGCAAAATTAGCAGCGGCACAGCGGTATTTCAATCGCCTACCTTAGGCGAGATAGATCTGCTGCAACTCACTGATAAGCAGCTGCAACAGGTGCGTGGCAATGACATCAGTATGATTTTTCAGGAGCCGATGACGTCCCTGAATCCGGTATATACCTGCGGCAGCCAAGTGGTGGAGGCCCTGCGGCTGCATACTACCCTCACGGAGAAGGAAGCCGCAGCCCGCACCGTGGAGCTTTTCACGATGGCCCAACTGCCGCGCCCCGAGAAAATCTTCGGCAGCTACCCCCACGAAATCAGCGGCGGCCAGAAGCAGCGCGTGATGATTGCCATGGCCATGGCCTGCAACCCCGCCATCCTCATTGCCGACGAGCCCACCACCGCCCTCGACGTGACCGTGCAAGCCCGTATGCTCCAGCTCATCGACGACCTGCGCCGGGAGCACAACACTGCCGTCCTGTTCATCACCCACGACCTGGGCGTGGTGGCCGAAATTGCCGACCGCATTATGGTAATGTACCGGGGCAAGGTAGTGGAGCAGGGTAGGGTGCTCGATATATTCACCAATCCGCAACATCCATACACTCGTGGCCTGCTAGCGTGCCGCCCAAAACTTTCCATTGGGCGTAAAAAACTTCCTGTTGTGGCCGATTTCATGCAGGAAATGCCCGATGGAAGTATACTTCCTACTTCAAATGGCGCTGTGCAACTGCTTGCTGGCGAAAGCAGTGTATACCCTCAGAACGAAAACAACTTTACCAAAACGTTCCCCGTGGAACATGATAGTGTTCCACGTTCTATTTCGGATGTGGGCAACCTAGAAACAGCTCCATTAGAGTCTGGGCAATTACTACCGGAGGCAACGTCCAACGCCCTGGCAGCCCCCATAGATACTCCCGTAGCAGTAACCGCACGAGAACAATCGGGTGCTGAAACTGCACCGCTCCCAGTATCACAAGCGTCTAACCTTGATACTTCATCAAATCAAGACCATAAGACCCCAATACCCCAGGTCCCCCTTCTCCACGTCGAAAATCTGAAAGTGTACTTTCCTATTCGAAAAGGCTTTTTTCGACGCACTACCGAGTTTGTACGAGCCGTGGATGATGTCAGCTTCACGATTTATCCCGGCGAAACGGTAGGGCTGGTAGGGGAGTCGGGTTGCGGCAAGACCACCTTGGGTAGAACCCTGTTGCGCCTGGTGGAACCAACCAGCGGCAGTATCCTGTTCGATGGGGTAGATCTGGCAACGCTCCCATCCGGGGAGCTGCGTCGTCGTCGCCGTGAGTTTCAGATGGTGTTCCAGGACCCCTACGCTGCGCTCAACCCCACCATGACGGTGGGCGAAGCCATTCTAGAGCCTATGCGGGTGCATGGGGTAGGCGGTACCAAAGCCGAGCAAAAGGCCCGCGTGCTGGAACTGCTGCGCACGGTAGGGTTGCGCGAAGACCACTTCCTGCGCTACCCGCACGAGTTCAGCGGCGGCCAGCGCCAGCGCATTTGTATTGCGCGGGCCTTGGCCCTGCAACCCAAGTGTATCATCTGCGACGAGTCCGTATCGGCCCTCGACGTGTCGGTGCAGGCGCAGGTGCTCAACCTGCTCAACGACCTCAAGCGCGAGTTCGGCATCACCTACCTGTTCATCACCCACGACCTATCGGTGGCCCGCTTCATGAGCGACCGGCTGCTAGTGATGAGTAAGGGAAAGATTGTGGAAAGCGGCCCCGCAGCCGACGTCTACGCCAATCCGCAAAACGAGTACACTCGCACGCTGCTGGCGGCCATCCCCAAAGACGAGCCCGCTGACATCTGGGCTGCCGTGGCCCGCCGCGAGGTTGTCTGAACCACGGATTCGCTCGGATTTATCGGATGACACGGATTTTGTGAATGGGCCTAGCTGTCATGCTGAGCTTGTCGAAGCATCTCGCTCGCTTCGTTGATTCCATATAACGGAGCGAGATTCCTCACCGCGTTAAGAATGACAGCTAGGCCCATTCACAAAATCCGCGTCATCCGATAAATCCGAGCGAATCCGTGGTTCAGACAACCTCACATAGTTGTTTGCCGATATATTCCGTATTATTCCTACCCTGGCTGTTCAGCCGCTTCGTGGTAGCTTTTCGTAGCGCCACCCAATTTACTTTTACCTTGACTGCGGCGCTTTCGCCCGGTCCCATTTTACACCCGCCGCCTGCGAAAAAGACAACCACTGGCGGCTCCTATTTTCTAATGAAAAGAAAAGACGATTCCGCCGCTCCCCGCGCCTCCCGCGCGAAGGCTGCCCGCACTCCGCAAGAAACGGGTGCTCCCACCGCAGCGGTTACCATCAATCAGGTAGCCCGCGAATTTTTCACTTCCAACGAAACCCTTATTCCCTATCGCCAGTTGGCGCGCCGCCTCGGCGTGACTACCAAGGAACAGCGCGAAGTGCTCTTCGGTCACCTGCGCACCCTGCGCGATACCGGGCAGCTGGAGATGGTTGGCAACGACGAGTATCGGTTAGCGGGTGCCGAGCCGGCCGCACCAGCACCCGTTGCTACGCCCGAAGTAGCTCCCGCAGAGTCTACCCCAGAGGCTGCTAAGGGTAGCAAGAAATCGAAGTACGCGGCCGCCAAGCAGCGCCAACCCGAGGCGTCTATCCCCGCGCAAGAAGCTGCCGAGGAGGAGAACCAATTGACCGCAAAAGGCCGGCCGGTAGAAGCTGAGTTTGGCAAAGACCCCGTAATTCACCGCCGCCGCGAGGCTGGCTTCGACCACGCCGGCGACGTGCGCCACCAGAAGAAACGCCGCGCCGAGCGAGATGCTGAGCGCCCCGGCGAGTACATCACTGGCCGCGTGGATCTGGCTACCCAGAAGTTTGCTTTTGTAGTGAGCGAAGAGTCGGAGGAAGATGTGCGCGTGTTCACCGACCGCCTCATGTTTGCGATGGACGGCGACACGGTGCGCGTGCGGTTGCGCGGTCAGCGCGACGGCCGGCCGGTAGGCGACGTGGTAGAAATACTGAAGCGCGAGAAGGACACCGTAGTAGGTCGCCTGATGACGCAGAACGCCGGCTTTGGCTTCGTGAAACCCGACTACCGCAAGCTCTACTTCGACGTGTTTGTGCCAACTGATGGGCTGCACGAAGCCCGCGACGGCGAGAAGGTGCTCGTAAAAATCACGGAGTGGCCCGAGGACCCCGGCCGCCAGCCCGTAGGCGAGGTGGTACGCAGCTTCGGCCAGGCCGGTGAGAACGAAGCCGAGATCAATGCCATCATGGCGGAGTTTGGGCTGCCGTTTGAATTTCCAGCCGAGGTAGAAGCCGAGTCAGAAGCCATTCCAGACGTCATCTCCGCGAAGGAAATCAAGCGCCGCCGCGACTTCCGCGACGTGACCACCTTCACCATCGACCCGGCCGATGCCAAGGACTTCGACGACGCCTTGTCGTTGCGCCAGCTGGAAAACGGGCACTGGGAGGTAGGCGTGCACATTGCCGATGTAACCCACTACGTGCGCCCCGATACGGCCCTGGAAAAGGAGGCCGAGTTCCGGGCTACCTCCGTGTACCTGGTCGACCGCGTGATTCCGATGCTGCCCGAGCGCCTCTCGAATGGCCTGTGCTCCCTGCGGCCCAACGAGGACAAGCTGACCTTCTCGGCCGTGTTTGAACTGGACGAAAAGGGCAAGCTTTACGACGCGTGGTACGGCAAAACTATCATCCACTCCGACCGACGCTTTGCTTATGAGGAAGCGCAGGAGCGTATCGAAACCAAAGAGGGCGACTACGCCACCGAGGTGAATCTGCTCAACGACATCGCCAAAAAGCTGAACACCCAGCGCTTCAAGAAAGGCGCTATCAGCTTCGAGACACAGGAGGTGAAGTTTCGGCTGGATGAGAACGGCAAGCCGGTGGGCGTGTATGTGAAAGAGCGCAAGGATGCCCACAAGATGATTGAGGAGTTCATGCTACTCGCCAACCGCAAGGTGGCCGAGTACGTGTACAAAATCAAAGCGCGCAAGCCGCGCATGACGATGGTGTACCGCATTCACGAAGCGCCCGACCCTGACCGTTTGCAAAACTTCGCTCTGTTTGCCCAGAAGTTCGGGCACACGCTAGACCTTACCAACCCCAAAAAGCTCAGCACCGAGCTGAACGATTTGTCGGAGGAGGTAGTGGGCAAGCCCGAGCAAAACGTGATTCAGACGCTGGCTATCCGTACCATGTCGAAGGCCATTTATAGCACCGAGCCCATTGGGCACTTCGGCCTGGCCTTCGAGCACTACACGCACTTCACCTCGCCCATCCGCCGCTACCCCGATATGATGGTGCACCGCCTGCTGGAGCATTATCTCGAAGGAGGTAAGAACGTACCCGCAGAGCCAGTAGAAGAGGAGTGCAAGCACTCTTCGGAGCGCGAGAAGCGCGCCGCCACCGCCGAGCGGGCCAGCATCAAATACAAGCAGGTAGAGTACATGGCCGATGAAATTGGGGCCGAGTTTACCGGCGTGGTGTCGGGCCTGACGGAGTGGGGCGTGTATGTCGAAATCCAGGAAAACAAGTGCGAAGGTATGGTCCGCATCAGCGACATTCCCGGTGACTACTTCGAGCTGGACAAAGACAACTACCGCTTGGTAGGGAAGAAAACTCACCGCATCATTCAGTTCGGCGACCCGCTGCAAGTAGTGGTGAAATCCGCCAACCTGCTCGACCGTACCATCGATTTTGAGTTGGTAGACCGCCGGCCCGATGCTGTGAAGCGCCGTGAGAAAGACGAGAAGCGCGGCAACCGCGGGGGCAGCCGCCACGGCGGTGGCAAGGACAGCGGCGGCAAACCGGGCAAAGGCAGCAGCAAGCGCCGCCGGTAGAAACGTGTTGCTTGAAAGAACGTCATGCTGAACTGGCCGAGCATCTCGCATGCTGATGGTAGATACTATCTACCATCAGCATGCGAGATGCTCGGCCAGTTCAGCATGACGTTCTTTTGTTTCACGTGTAGTTGCTTTCGCCCTACCCATCTTTCCGTTGTACCTTGCTTGCCTCATCCCATCATCTGCCTTCTGTGGATATTTCTGCCCTTACACGCACGATCAACGACCAATTGGCCCTCCTGTCTTACGGCGACCAACCTACGGCGCTGTACGAACCCATTCGATACATTATGGCCCTTGGCGGCAAGCGTATCCGGCCACTGCTCACGCTTCTCGGCGCCCAGCTCTTCACCAAAGACCTAGCGCCTATTCTGAAGCCCGCGCTGGCCACTGAGGTATTTCACAACTTCACGCTCCTGCACGACGACCTGATGGACCAGGCACCCCTACGCCGGGGTCAGGCCACTGTGCACGAAAAATGGAACCCCAATGTGGCCATTCTGAGTGGCGACGTGATGCTGGTGCGGGCCTACGAGCTGTTCTTTGATGTGCCTAGTGCGCTCCTATCTACCGTGCTGCGCCGCTTCAGCCAAACGGCCGCCGAAGTATGCGAAGGGCAGCAATGGGACATGAATTTTGAAACAGACTCTGAAGTAAGCATCGCGCAGTACCTCGATATGATCCGGCTGAAGACGGCCGTATTGCTTGGGTTTGCGTTGGAGTTGGGTGCCCTGCTCGGCGGTGCATCCGTCACTGAGGCCGACAAATTGCGGCAGTTTGGGACGGCCATCGGCATAGCCTTCCAGCTCCGCGACGACCTCCTGGATGTGTACGGCGACGCGGCTACCTTCGGCAAGCGGGTAGGGGGCGACATCGTATCAGACAAGAAAACCTTTCTGCTGCTTACGGCTCAGGCGCAAGCTACGGCTGCCCAGCAAGCGGTATTGCAGCAGTATATCGGGCATCCTGTTGCTGATGCTGAGGACAAGGTACAAGCCGTCACGGCCGTGTACGATGAGCTCAATATTCGCTTCCAAACGGAGGTGATCATCAACGAATATTTTGAGGCGGCGCTGGCACACTTGGAGCAGGTAACCGTATCTGCGCCGCGCAAAGAACCTTTGCGGCAACTGGCGCTCCAGCTGATGGAACGTGAAAGGTAGCCGCATTTCCACTCGACTTCACTCTTCCTATGGATATTACCCTGATTCTGGTCGTGCTGACGGCCATTATTTCCGTCTACGCTTGGTCGAACCCGACCTTCCTAGACAAATGGATTCTAAGCCCCTTCCTAGTAGCCAAGCGCCAAGAATACTACCGCTTCCTCACCTCCGGCTTCCTGCACGCCGACTGGATGCACTTGCTCTTCAACATGTTTGCCTTCTTCTCCTTCGGGCAGCTGGTGCAAGGTGGCTTCGAGCAGATTTTTGGATTTGAAGGCAGCCTGTGGCGCTACCTACTGCTGTACCTAGGCGGCATCATCGTTTCTGATATTCCCACCTACCTTCGACACCGCCAAGACCCCGGCTACCGCAGCCTGGGTGCGTCGGGTGGGGTAGCGTCTGTTATCTTCTCCGGCATCCTGTTTCAGCCTATTGGCGGCATCCACATCTTTCCGATTCCCTTTAGCATCCCCGGCTTCATATTTGGCTTCCTCTATCTGGGGTATTCCTACTATATGGGCCGCCGCTCGGGTGATAATATCAATCACGATGCGCACTTCTATGGCGCTTTGTATGGAGCAGTGCTCACGTTGTTCTTTATTCCTCAAATAGGTCCGTACTTTATTCAGCAAATCCAACAATATTTATTTTAAATATTTGATTTTCAATAAGATGTAGAATTTTTGCTGCATATAGAGCTTGTGTAAGCTGTTTGTAGCACCACGAGAAGCAAAAGGGCTCGGTTGTATATGCAACCGAGCCCTTTTGCTTCTCGTGGTGCCAGTAGGTAATGTCTATTTGCCAAGCATCCGCTGCTTCTCCAATCGTGCTATGTGGCGTATCAGTTCTCCTGTGTTCGTCACCTGTGTTACCTGCCAGTGGCCGCCGCGCTCAAGCATTTTCACCTCTAAAACCAACGTGGTATCATATTTCGGCTGCGTGAACTCCAGACCAACTAATGCTTGCCCATTGTCTTCTTCTTTCACGTATTTCACGTCCTTAAATTGGCTTTCAGGGCTCACTACTTTACCCACCAATCCCAGTATCGATACATTAATAGCACGCTTTGGTTGTGCTGCTACGGCTGCTTCCACAGAGCCCGTCTCTATGTAGCGCTGCACTTCCTTACGCGCTGCTGCAGCTAGTTGCGGCTTTAGCAGGCGCAAACTTCCCATAAAGGCCGCGCCACCAGGATTCAGAAGTTTCAGTGTAGTGCTCTGTGTAGTTACCTGGTCTACCATACCACTTGCTACGCTCTCTATATCTACGTACTGCTCAAATGCTGCCACGTCGTGTGCCTGTACTGCTGCTGCTGCTTTCAGCAAAGAATATTGCGGCCCCGTTGAAATGCTACGATAATACCAGTAACCTCCGGCCAGTAAGAGGAGCAGTACACCGAGTAGAAGTGTTTTTTTCATGTTGATGCGTTGTATAAGATAAATTGAAAAGTGTGTTGATTAGAATGAAGAGTTAAAAACGCTTAGCCTTTGAGTGAATGTCTGAGATGCGCTATCGCCTCTTACAAAAACCTTTCGACTTGTGCGTTTTGAACCACGCAACGCTCAGATATCAACTACTGCGCCGGTCTATCGCTGACTTGCAAATTGCTTCGGAGCATCATCCACAAGGAACCGTAGATTATCTACAACAGTCACACTTTTTATAATTCAGTAAGTGTAAGCAGTTCTACAAATGCCTGACCAAGTTAGTCTACAGCACTAGGTCGCAGCCGCTCACTGCCTAACCTTATCTGATGACATTAGCCATTGCGGTACTTCAATACGGTAGGGTAGGGTAGGGTAGGGTAGGGTAGGGTAGGGTAGGGTAGGGTAGGGTAGGGTAGGGTAGGGTAGGGTAGGGTAGTTCAACATAAACAAAGGCATCAGGGTAACTTTACTCCTTTGGTATGACAAAGCACGCATAGCTGCTTATATCTTTTCGAGTAATTCTTATTCTCTAAGTAGCATTACCTGCACAACCTTAGTCAGCCATTGAGACTATCATTAGCTACACACGTTTCTCATAGCGACTTCTACATCAACTGATCTTAAAATTGATCCTGCAACTGATGATGTATCATTCAATTCTGAAATGAACGAGGCCTGCCTTTCATTCATTTTGTATATGAACGCCCACACCCTTATCGAGCAGAATAGTAGACCAGCTCTTAATGCTGTCTATTTATGCTACTTATAATCTTGAGCAATAGTCATAGAAAAGAGTACACTATATATAGTAAAGCATTTTACACTTGTACTTGTGTAAAATAGCTCTACCCAAGCTTAAAGCGCCATTTCGGCTAATTTCCTCTATCTAACATCTGTAATGTAACACGCGTTGTTTTGCTGTAACGCACATAGTGTAACTGTAACATTTCCTCTGTTATCTATAGTGTGTAACGTATGATGTATTTACAGTTAGTTGTTATTATTTGTAACAGTTTTTGTTTAATTGTATCAATATTTACAACTTTACAAATAGTAGTTACAATGCTCTCGATATGCCTCATCAAGGAGAAATACTGCAAAATGCCATCAAGAATAGTGGTATTTCTATCACGCGCATTGTAGACGAACTAGGTATTACACGTCCTACAATATATCGTAAGTTCAAGGACGATACACTTGATTACGACTTTGTAAAAAAAATAGGTGACATTATTGGACACGATTTTTCTCATGACTTTACACAAAGTCAACAATCTGTCTTGTCATTTGTAACGAACACCCCTACAAAAGTGTCCAGTATTTCAGCTTTACAGCGTAACACTCCCGCTGTAACACCCTCTCAGGATCAAACAGAACAGCTTTTAGCTCTCCAAACGAAGTACATTGCTCTATTAGAAGCATACAACGAGTTATTGATAAAATTGTATGGGCCTAAATAACAACTATGTTCCACGTGAAACATTTTTGTCAAATAGTTCAATAACACAATAGATAATTCTTGAAGCTGAAGTATGAAGTGTTTACCCTTTTAAAGCAGGTCAACGCGTTAAATGCAGAGATGAAAGAACAGATCAGAAGGCAGTAGCGTAGCACAGTAGTCGATGAGTACTTTCAAAGCATGCTGATGTGGTATAGGGTGTACAATACGTTGAGTGACTGCCCCCCTCCTTTTTGCAGCTCAATAGGCGTTATGCAATCAGCAGAGAAGACAGACAATATTTGACAGTAAAGAAGTGTCCTTTACTGTTCACATGCTCTCTATAAGTCGCCGAACTCAGATGGGTAATAAGAGTCCGTAGCTGTTGAATCATCTTGCCTCTTGACTAGCGTTCAAAAATCTTGATGAGAACAAGTTTGCTAGGAGGATTGAAAAGCGACTGTCTAACTTTCGCGTTGAGGAAAACTAGCAGTAGTATCTTTCTACAGCATCGCCGAATATTACTCTCTGAAACGAAGCGGAGTATAGACTAGAGCGTGTAAGAAATTCAGCAAAAGTAGCTTCGACGGCTTTATCTTAATATATAGCTGACAGCCAAACTACATTAGTATAACGACAGTGTATTACTATGGCTATCTTAAAAACGAGGCGGATAAAAAAGGGGGTAGGCAGAAGGGTTATAAGAAGACAACCTCTTTAATTACTTCCTCCCCGACTTCTGCATTAATGATTTCCAGCACTCGTGTTTTAGCCATCACAAGTTCGTGTTTGAGAGGTGCAGAAGTGAGGCGTACGAATAATTTCCCCTTGCTCACAAAGACCTCCTGGGTTTTAAGCGCAACGGCCTTACCCATCACGCGTTCCCAACTGGCCACTACTACTACCTCGTTCAACTTGCCTTGGATACGGTAAGCCTTCAGCAGAGCCTTAATACCGTCCTTCAATGGCATAATATCAGCCTGACGGTAATTGTCTGAAGGTTTATGTTTTTTCACCGAAAATACGTAAGGAAGCGAAAGCAATACCCTAACAACAGGGGGCTACAAAAGTACACAACAGCTTACCTATAGCGGCACAACCGAACCATTCTCGACACGAAAACGACTTATTTGCTCCGATAAAGCTGATAAGACTTGATCAGTTCGATCGAGGTGTGTGTCAGTGAGGAAAACTTGCCCAAAAGTATGATCGGCAACTAAGCGCATAAGTTGGGTGATACGTTTTTCGTCTAGGCGGTCAAAAATATCATCCAGTAATAAGATGGGTTTTTGCTGTTTGCGAATTGATAATATCTCAAACTGCGCGAGCTTCAGGGCAATGGCATATGACTTCTGCTGACCCTGCGAACCGTAATTTTTGACGGGCAAGTCGTTCATAAGAAAAACGAAATCGTCGCGGTGTGGGCCAGCGTGTGTACGCTGGAGTAGTAAGTCCTTGCGCTCATTGAGACGTAGCACTTTCAAGAAATCAGTAACTGGTACCTGACTTTTATACGTGAGCATTACTTCCTCTCGATCATCAGAAAGCTGCTGATAATGCCGCTGAAAAATAGGGATGAACTCATTTAAGAATTGCTGACGGAGCTGAGCTAATTGCTCACCAAGAGGAGCCAACTGCTCATCTAACACTAAAAGATAATCCCGATCGTATGCTTGACCATTGGATGCTTTGAGTAACGCATTACGCTGACGTAGTAGGTGGGAGTAAGAAATTAACAACTCCAAATAGGTATGGTCGAGCTGTGACATGAGGCTATCGAAATATCGCCGCCTATCTTCGCTACCCTGCCGGATGAGGTCTGTATCGTAGGGAGAAATCAATACCACGGGGTAACGACCGATATGATCGGATATACGTTCGTAAGGCTGCTTGTCGTGCGTGACGGTTTTCTTCTGGCCTACCCGTAAGCTACACTGGATAACCTCGTCTAACGGCTCGGGGGTAGGGGAGTGAAACCGACCGCGTACCACAAAGAACTCTTCTCCGTGTTTAATTGTCTGCGTATCAGAGGCGTTAAAAGCGCTTTTGGTGATCGACAAATAGTGGATAGCATCCAACAGATTGGTTTTGCCACTACCATTATCACCAATGAAGCAATTAATATGTGGTGAGAGGCGTAGATTGACTTCTTCATAGTTTTTGAAGAAGAGAAGGTGCAGAGTTTCAAGATTCATTCGGGTTCGGAATTGCAATCCTTTTACGTACTTTCGCATCCCAAACGCGAACAACCAAGAGCACGATGGCGGAGACGAAAGTAAAGGCTGCCCCCAAAGCTTCCAAGGAGAGCAAGCCAGCTAAAACGAAAAATGCCCCCAGCGGTAAGGCCACACCTTCCGAAGCTGCGGTAGAAGCAACGGAGTTGATGGATACGGTGCAACAACCCGATTCGGGTGCACCAGCCTCCAACCCCGAAGCGAAAGAAGCTACGGGCGCCCCTAAGGCTACGACGCCGGATACCCCAGAGTTTTCGAAAGAGCAATACCTATCTTGGTATGAGCAAATGCAGCTCATGCGCAAGTTTGAAGAGAAAGCCGGTCAGCTGTATGGTCAGCAAAAAATCAAAGGATTCTGCCACCTCTATATAGGACAGGAGGCTTGCGTGGCCGGCGCCGTATCGGCCTTGACCAAGGATGACAAGTGGATTACGGCCTATCGTGACCACGCGCATCCATTGGCTCTAGGCACGTCGCCCAATGCCATCATGGCCGAGCTGTTTGCAAAGGAAACCGGCTGCTCAAAAGGCAAAGGTGGTTCGATGCACATGTTCGACAAAGAGGTAAACTTTATGGGTGGCCACGGCATCGTAGGTGCTCAGGTGCCGATGGGCGCTGGTATTGCCTTTGCCGAGAAGTACAACAAGACCGGTAACCTGTGCATTTGCTACATGGGCGACGGCGCCGTACGCCAGGGCGCGCTGCACGAGGCCTTCAACATGGCCATGCTGTGGAAGCTGCCGGTTATTTTCGTTATCGAAAACAACGGCTACGCCATGGGTACTTCGGTGCAGCGTACTTCCAACGTAACCGAGCTGTATAAGCTGGGTCTGTCGTACGACATGCCTTCGGAGCCGGTGAATGCGATGAACGTGGAGGACGTGCACGAAGCTGTAGCCCGCGCTGCTGAGCGCGCCCGCGCCGGCGAAGGTCCTACCCTGCTGGAGTTCAAAACCTACCGCTACAAAGGTCACTCGATGAGCGACCCGGCGAAGTACCGTACCAAAGAGGAGTTGGAAGACTTCCGCTCGCGCGATACCATCGAAGCAGTGCGCCATACCATTCTAACGCACAACATGGCATCGGAAGAAGAGTTGAACGCCATCGACGAGAGAATCAAAGGACAGGTGCAAGAGTCAGTTGACTTCGCTGAAAATTCTGCTTTCCCCGATCCGGAAGAACTCTACCGCGATGTATATGTAGAGGAAGACTATCCTTTCATCCGCGAATAGCATCGCTTTTTTTGACAAGCATCTTTGCGGCTCTCCTGAGCCATTCGTAGTATGTCCAAGATTCCTTATACGCGTAACAGCCCACAGAATCGCCCGCAACGCGTGTCTACTGACCCATTGCAGCCCGCAACACATGAGGGCGAATTTGGCAATGCAGAACACCCGTTGTTAGAAGATCCGGATGCTCTAGCCATCCGGTTGGCCGAATCGGAAGACTTTGTGCGTCGTAACAAAAACCTATTGCTAGGTTTGCTGACTGTAGTGGTGTTAGCTATAGTAGGCGCTATTGGCTACTATATGTGGCGCTCGTCGCAGGATGAGAAAGCGCAGACTGCCATGTTCCAGGCCGTCAACTATTGGGAAGCCGATTCGCTAAGCAAAGCCATGCAAGGCGATGGGCAATACGATGGCTTAACTACGATTGCCTCAGAGTACGGCAATACGAAGGCTGGCAACTTGGCCAGTTTCTATGCTGGTGTAGCCGCGCTAAAGCAGGGCAAATTCCAGGCGGCCATTGACTACTTGGAGGACTTTAGCTCCGATGATCTGCTAGTACAGGCCCGGGCCTACTCCTTGATAGGTGATGCCAATATGGAGCTGAACAAGTACAAGGAAGCCGCCGATTTCTACGACAAGGCAGCGAACTACAAAGCCAACGAATACTTCTCGCCAGAGTACCTGATGAAGAAAGCAACGGCCCAGGAAATGGCGAAGGACTACAGCGGAGCAGTAGAAACCTACGATAAAATCATTAACGATTATCAAAGCGCTCAGCAGGTAAACGAAGCGCGCCAGATGAAAGCCCGCGCCGAAGCACTAGCTGGCAAGTAAAACCCGATGGCAGTTTTGCTGTTCTAGCAACTACTATAAGAAGGACGGTCCAGTACCGTCCTTTTTTTATAAAGGCGGGTAGCAACTGGTATAAGTTATTTACCACATCCGCGAAATCATCCACATTTGCACAACCTGCGCTACATGGCAACTGCTCTCAAAAACCTCAGCGACTACACCTCCGACCATTTCATTGACATCAGCGACAAGCGCTTTGGCCTGGTAGTGGCCGAGTGGAATCGCGAAATCACGGATACGCTGGCGCAGGGCGCGTACGAAACGCTACTTAAGCACGGCGCGAAAGAAGAAAATATTTACCGCAATACTGTGCCGGGCAGTTTCGAGCTGACGTTGGGTGCCCAACTGCTGGCTCAGCACGAGGAGATAGATGCTGTAATTTGCCTGGGGGTGGTTATCAAAGGCGAGACAAAACACGATGATTACATCTGTCACGCCGTAGCCCAAGGCATCACCAACGTGGGACTGAAATTTAATAAGCCCGTCATTTTTGGGTTGGTTACCACCAACACCCTGGAGCAAGCCTGGGACCGGGCTGGCGGCAAGCATGGCAACAAGGGAGTGGAGGGTGCAGTGGCTGCCATTCATATGCTGGGCTTCTGAGTTCTGAAAGATGCAGTACATAGAAGGGTAGGAATGAAAAAGCGGCGTTAGCTAATTAGTTGACAAAGACGTAGCTTTGCGGCCGAAAAGCCTTGCGCAGCGTTAGCTGATTGGCGGAATATGACCCAGGCAGTACCGTATAAACTTATTTATAGAAGCTACTGTTGAGTGGCTATTCCGGCAAATAGTTAATAGAGCTATGCTGGTAGGCAATCAATCACCCCTTTATCATATTTTCCCTGCCCAACATGAGTGACGACAACCTACGCTATTCCAGGGAAGAGCTAGCTGAGTTCGAGCAGATTATTCAGGACAAGCTAACCGCTGCCCGGAAAGAAGTGAGCTTCATCAAGGAAACCCTGAGCCGGCGCAACGATTCGGGTACCGATAACACGGCGTCATCGTCGAAGGTATTGGAAGACGGCGCTGATACTGCCGAGAAAGAAAGCCTGAACCAGTTGGCCTCGCGCCAAATGAAGTTTATCCAACAGCTGGAAAATGCGCTGATTCGTATCAAAAACGGTACCTACGGTGTGTGCATCGGCACGGGTAAGCTAATTCCGAAAGAGCGCCTACGCGCTGTGCCGCATACGCAGCACTCGATTGAAGCGAAAATGGCCCGCCGCGACTAGCGGTAGGTTGCTATCTTAATGTGCCCGGACGGGTTGGTTGGAAGCTGCAAAGTACCTAGCCGCCGGTCCGGGCACTGTTTTCTGAGGCTGAGTGTTGGGAGTCTCAGTTCACAATCAACCATTGATTTTTCATTTTGCACCGTAGCGATACGGCGCTAACCCTTGCAATTATGGGCAAGAAACACTTCTCCGATGAATCTGCCGGCCGTCGTGGTCGCACTTCTTTCAATGACAAAAACGCTCCCGACAAGCGAGGCGCCAAGCCCTACCGCAGTGGCGGCGCTGGTAGCGACCGTTCGGGTAATGGCCGGTTCGAACGCGACAATGACCGCCGGGGTGAAGGTTTTTCGTCGCGTCCATCATTTGGCCGGCCGCAGGGACAGGGTAGCCGCCCTGGTGGCAACCGTGATTTCGGCAACCGAAGCTTCGGAGAAGACCGTAACAGCGATGGCCGCAGCTTTGGTAGCAACGACCGGCGCCCGAGTGGGGGTAGGGAGTTTGGCGGCAACGACCGTCGCGCAGGTGGAGGTCGAGACTTCGGTGGCTCTGACCGTCGTACGGGTGGTAGCCGCAATGATGGCTACGGTCAGCGGGAGCAGTCCAACAACCGCCCGGTGCGTGCTTACGAATCGAGAGAAACCTGGAGCGGCCAGCCTTACCGCCAGGAGGGTAAGCCAACCGTGCCACGCGGTGCACCAGGTGAGCGAAACCGAAAGTTTCAGAAGGCGAATCCAAATGCGGACGTTCCGTCTTTCCGACCACAGCCGGAAGCGCCTACCCGCCCCGAGCGTAACGAAGCGACGGGAACTGACCGTCCTATCCGGGCCGCACGCCCGTTCGACTACCGCGGTAAGCCTGAGGAAGGCAACACGGGCAGCGAGCGGCCGGCCCGTACGTTTGAGCGCGGCAACGAAGACCGTCGCGACAACCGAGGTAGCTACGGCGACCGGAAGACAGCGGGCGGTTTCGGGAAGCGCGACTTTGGCGGGCAGCGCGAAGGCCGTCCGTCGTACGGTGACCGACAGGAGCGCAACTTTGGGGGCGGTAGTCGCAGCTTCAGCGAGCTACGGGCAAGCCGGGCGTATGAGACACGGGAGCGTCGGAGTGGTACTACTACGGACAAGAAATTGGCACCTGATGCCAATGCTCACCGCGCCGGTAAGCTGAAGCGTGGCGAAGTGGCTGGCCAGGCACCCGACTACAAAAACCTAAAGCATTACGAGCAAGACCCGAACCGCGGCAACAAGCGTCGTCGTAATGAAGAAGAATTTGGGACGGAAGTAATCCGCCTGAACCGCTACATCGCTAACGCGGGCATTTGCTCGCGTCGGGAAGCCGATGCGCTGATTGCGGCCGGTGAAATTCGGGTAAATGGTGAGGTAGTAACCGAAATGGGCTATCAAGTGCAGCCATCGGATACGGTGCAGTACGGCAAAACCAACCTCAACCGCGAGAAGCTGGTGTATGTGCTGCTGAACAAGCCCAAGGACTTCATCACGACTACCGATGACCCAGAAGGCCGCAAAACGGTAATGGACTTGGTGGCAGGTGCTTCCAAGGAGCGTATCTTCCCAGTAGGTCGCCTTGACCGCAATACGACGGGTCTGTTGCTCTTTACTAACGACGGCGAAGTAGCACAGAAGCTTTCGCACCCTTCTAATAAGAACAAGAAGATCTACCAGGTAGAGCTGGACAAGCCCCTAACGGAAGCCGACCTGCGCAGCATCTCGGAGGGCCTGGATTTGGAAGACGGCAAGGCAGAGGTAGACGATGTGGCCGTGGTAGCTGGCAACGCGCACTTTGTGGGCATTGAGCTGCACACGGGACGTAACCGCATTGTACGCCGCATCTTTGAGCACCTAGGCTACGAGGTAGTAACGCTGGACCGCGTGCAGTACGCCGGCCTCACTAAAAAGGACCTGCCCCGCAGCAAGTGGCGCTTCCTGACAGAAAAAGAAGTTATTCGGCTGAAATACTTTATGTAGTACGCAACCCCCTAGCAACATTGGGGCTCTTAGAGGTGAGCTGTGAGATGGTGAAATGGTGAGTTTGATGTTCTGCTGGTACCGCTTGTGCGACTCGTACCACTATAAGGAACATCAACTTACCACCTCACTACTCACCATTTCACCATTTCACCATTATGCGTACCGCTACTCTCGATATTGGCAACACGGCCGTGAAGTACGGGTACTTCGAAGGCAACGAGTTACGGTATCGGGCAACGGGGCAAACGCTGGCGGAAGTGCTAGCATTGGTGCAATTGCATCAGCCTACTCATGCTATTGTAGGGTCGGTGGCAGAGCCCACTACGGACTGGGCAGCCGCACTCCGGCCGCTGATGCCGGGTCAGGTTTTGGAACTGGCACCCGCTACCACGCGGCTCCCCCTGCGCAATGGCTACGCTACTCCCCACACGCTAGGCGCCGACCGACTGGCCGCAGCAGTAGGGGCGGCGTGGCTGCACCCCAACCAGGATGTGCTCGTGATTGATGCCGGTACGGCAATTAAATGCGACTTTATAGAAGGGGGCCACACCTTTCGGGGCGGGAGCATTGGGCCAGGGCTGCGGCTGCGGTTTCAGGCGTTGCATACGTTTACGGGCCGTTTGCCGTTATTAGAAGTGCCAAATGCTCCCTCAGTGGCTGTGCCCCTGATAGGAGATGATACGCAATCTGCCATCCGAAGTGGCGTGCTAAACGGGGCCGCTGCTGAGGTAAATGGTCTGATAGACACTTACCGGGTGCAGTATCCTGAGCTGGCAGTGCTGTTAACAGGCGGTGACGCCGGTTTTTTTCAACCACGGCTGAAAGGCTATATCTTTGCCATTCCGGAGCTTGTGCTACTTGGGCTCCATCGAATATTAGTGCATAATGTTGAAAACTAAATTTGCCGGCCTGGCCGGGTTGTCGCTGCTAGGGTGGCTGAACGCTGCGCAAACGCAGGCACAGGGCCTCGGAAACTCGCCTTATTCGCGCCTGGGCCTGGGCGACGCCTATATTAACACGGGTGGTGTCCGGCAAATGGCAATGGGTGGGGTAGGGCTAGCCGCCCCCAATGGCACCAACGTGAATGAGCTGAACCCGGCACTGGTGTACTACACTTCTCGCACCACCTACGAGGTAGCTGTAACGGGACAGTTTAAAACCATTAGCAACCGCACCAATTCGCAGCGCGATGGTAGCGGTACGCTGGGTTACTTGGCCTTGGCTTTTCCCATCTCCAAACGGTGGGCGGCGGCGGCCGGCCTGCGGCCCTACACGGCTGTCGATTACGAAAGTACAACGAGCAGCAGCGTAACGGGCGACCCCAACGCACAATCTATCAACCGCTTTACAGGCGATGGTGGGCTGTCGGAAGCATACATGGTGCATGCCTTCCGCGTGGCAAAAGGTCTGACGGTAGGCGGCACCGCTTCTTATGTATTTGGTACTATTGACGCAACCTCTGGCACCACAGTTATAACCTCCGGCGACAACTCCAATGCGCAAAGCACCGTGCGTCTGGAGCACGTGCGTTATTCAGATTTTATTTTCAGGGCCGGCGCACACTACCGCGGCAAGCTAACAGAGAAGCTCAATTACAACCTAGCAGCCGTATACGGCTTCCAATCTAACCTGAACGGTACGTATGATGTGACGCAGGAGCAGCGCACATTGGCGGGGGCACCCATTGCCAATACCAGCATTGTGTTGGTGAGTGGCCAGAAGGGCGAAGCCCGCGTGCCTACCCTGGCACAGTTCGGAATAAGCCTTGATAACAACCGTAACTGGAGCACCAGCTTGGACCTGGCCCGGCAGCAATGGTCGCGCTTTCAAGTACCAGTGCTGGCTGGCGTAACCAGCGCCGCCAACGTGCCTCTGAATGATACCTACCGGGTAGGGCTAGGTGGCGAATGGGCCCCAGATCCAACCAGTGTCGACAACTACTTCAAGCGCGTGGTGTACCGGGCAGGCATCAGCCTGGCCGAGGTTCCCTACCGTCCCGGCGGACAACGTCTGTACGACCGAGCTGTGAGCTGGGGATTTGGCTTCCCAATACCCGGTGCTACGCCGCTAGATGCCACTACGCTTAGCTTGGCCTTCACCTACGGGCAGCGCGGCAACAACAACGTAACCATTGACAGCCCCAGCGGCAACGTAAAGGAAAATTACATCCGGATGCAGGTAGGGGTTTCGCTCAACAACCGCTGGTTCATTAAGCGGCGCATTGAGTAGTGCAGCGAGAGGGTAAGATCATGCGAGAGTCCCGTATCTGGATAGGGGTAGGTCTGGCTTTGATGGGTTGTCAGAAGCAAGAGGCTGACCCAACGAAGCAAGTGAAGTACGAAGGTCCGATGATGGAAACCACCAACGTGCTAACCTTCGTGAGCGACTCAGCTAAGCTTCAGGTGAAGCTGACGGCGCCACTCCAGCAGCAGTTTGAGTCGGGTGACGTGGTGTATCCCAAAAGCGTGAAACTGCTGTTCTACAGCAAGGATGGCCAAACGGTAGTGAATACCATTAGCGGCGACTATGGTAAGCAGGAAAAGAGCAAGAGCCTATATTCCCTACGCGGCCACGTGCGGGTGAAAAACGAGCCTGAGCAGAAGACCCTACAAACCGAGGAGCTGTTTTATGACCAGCAACGGATGCTGATCTATACGAAACCCGAGATGTTCGTGCACATCGAAACGCCGACGGATACAGCGGACGGCTACGGCCTGGAGGCCGACCAGAACTTTACGACTTATAAGCTGAAAAAAGTAACGGGTAAATTCAGCAACGTCACCGAAACGACTACTCCCTAAGCTATGGCCTTTCGATTCGATAAGTCGCTGGGACGGACGGTACTGTTTTCGGTGGCCGTGGTATCGTTCATCATTGCCGTGTACCAGACTATTCTGCAAAACAGCATCGGCAAAAACTACACGTGGTACATGGTTTCGTTTGTATGCGTGATGTGGTTCCGCTACCTAGGCCTGGACGACAAAGCCGCTGCCAAGGACACGCCGGCACCCCATGCTGCTGCTGCGCCTAAAGCCGGAGCCAAACCGACGGCAAGCCGGCCAAAAGGCAAACGACGCAAATAGCGTAGCTTCTTTTTTACCAGCAAATACGGCATTTACGGTGCTGAATGTCACAGAAATGCGCCTTTCCTACCCTGCCATTGGCGGGTAGCTTTGAATGTCGGGCGGATTCTGGTTATTTTGCGCCTCTTTCTCCTCTTTATACGGTGCTTTTTTTCAAGTAAATGGCTTTAATTAACACGATTCGGGAAAAATCCGGCTGGGCCGTTGGCACGGTAGCCATCGGTATGCTGCTCTTCATCGTGGGCGGTGACCTGGTAGGCGGCCGGAGCAAACTGTTCGGTGGCAACGATACAACCGTAGGCGAAGTAGCCGGCGAAAAAGTAGACCTGGCTGAGTTTCAGAATACACTAGAGCAGCAGAAAGAAGCCTTTGCCGCCCAGCAAGGCCGCCAGCCCGACGAGCAAGTGATGGGTTACCTGCGCGACCAAGCCTGGAACCTGACCATTTACCGCATCGCTTTCCAAAAGGAGTTTGAAAAGCTGGGCCTGAAAGTGTCTGATGACGAAGTAGTGGATATGGTGCAGGGCAAAAACATCAGCCCCAGCATCCGCCAAGCCTTCACTAATCCGCAAACCGGCCAGTTCGACCGCGCCAAGCTGCTCGACTACCTGCGCAACCTCGACAAGCTGCCCCCGCAGGCCCGCGCTGCCTTCGAGAACTTTGAAGCCAACCTGCCCATTGAGCGCATGGCCAACAAGTACAACAACCTGATGAAGCTCTCGACCTACGTGACCAGCGCGGAGGCCAAAAACTACCTCACCAACCAGGCTACTACCGCTAACGCCCGCTATCTACTGGTGCCCTACTACACGGTATCAGATTCGTCGGTGAAGGTGACGGATGCTGAGTTGCAGGCCTACCTCGACAAGCACAAGAGCCGCTACAAAGTGGAGCAAGGCCGTAGCATCGAGTATGTGACCATCCCGGTAGCTGCTTCGGTGGAGGACAGCGCCGCCGTGCGCAGCACTATCGACCAGTTGGCTACCCAGTTCCAGAGTGCGCCCAACGACTCGTTGTTTGTGAAGTTGAACTCTGACCAGCCCTACAACGGCGCCTACCTCTCGCCAGCCGATCTGCCCGAGAAGCTGCGCGAAAACCTGCCCCTGACCGTTGGCCAAGTATATGGTCCCTACGCTGAAAATGGCGTGTATTCGCTGTTCAAAGTAACAGGCGAGAAGAAAAGCGAGCAGGCTGCGGCCCGTGCTAGCCACATCCTCATCAAGCCCGAAGGCACTACCCCTGAGGCCAAAGCTGCTGCCAAGGCTAAGGCCCAAGATATCCTCAACAAAATCAAAGGCGGTGCTGATTTTGCCGCCATGGCCCGCCAGTACGGCACCGATGGTACCACCGCCACCGGCGGCGACCTAGGCTGGTTCTCGCAGGGTCGTATGGTACCCGAATTTGAGAAGGCTGTATTTGGTGCCAACTCAAAAGGATTGCTGCCAACTCCGGTGGAAACGTCGTTCGGCTACCACATCATCAAAATCACCCAACCCAAAACCTACCAGACCTACCAGGTAGCAGCCGTGCAAAAAGCCATTGTGCCCACCGATGCTACCCGCGACGCCGCCTACCAGCGCGCCCAGGATCTGAAAGGTCAGATTACGGACGTAGAGTCGTTCCGTAAGGCTGTGGCCGCCGATAAGTCGTTGCAGAAGCAAGAAGCACAAGGCATCGGCACCGCCGACCGCAACGTGAATAACCTGCAAAACGCCCGCGAGCTGGTGCGTTGGGCCTACTATGGCAATAACGGCAAAGAAACCAAGGTAGGCGATGTGTCGGAAGTATTCGACATCGGTGACCAGTACGTTATTGCCGTACTCACCGGCACCCGCAGCAAAGGCACCGCCGATATTGCCAGCATCCGTCCCGAGCTAACGGCGCAGGTACGCAACGATATGAAAGCGGAGCAGATCATCAACAAGCTGAAAGGCAAGACCGGTACGCTGGAGCAACTGGCTGCTGCCTATGGTCCTTCGGCCCAGGTGAAAACTGCCGATAACGTGGTGCTGGGTTCGGGTGTGCTGCCTGGCCTGGGCGCCGAGCCAGTGGCAGTTGGTACGATCTTCGGCCTAAAAGTCGGTCAGAAATCGACACCTATTCAGGGCGAACAGGGTGTACTTATTGTGGAGCCTACCGCCATTAACGCGCCTACTGCCACCGGCGATGTGGCCGCTACCCGCAAGCAGCTCACCGAGCAGCGCACCGCCCGCGCCGATGGGCTGCTTTACGAGGCCGTGAAAGCCAACGCCAACGTGAAAGACGAGCGGGTGAAGTTCCCTAGCCTGTAGGCCCTACCTCCGTACAGGCTTCTATCATAGAAAAGGCCACTCTTGCAGAGTGGCCTTTTCATTTGTAGGCAGATGGTAGTCAACGGGTTTTTGTAGCTATCTTGAAATGATTCTGAGCGATGAGCCGTTCAGAAAGTTGAGGTATGGGTAGGAGGTATTAGCCTGTAGGCTGATAACCAGTAACTCACAACTCGCA
The DNA here is from genome assembly GCF_014333615.1 of Hymenobacter citatus. Classification (GTDB taxonomy): domain Bacteria; phylum Bacteroidota; class Bacteroidia; order Cytophagales; family Hymenobacteraceae; genus Hymenobacter; species Hymenobacter citatus. The sequence continues at coordinate 79,353 of NZ_JACSCY010000013.1, forward strand.
ACTCACAACTACGCTCGTATGCGCTTCTCTCGTCGTTTGCTGCCCATTCTGATTTCGTTGCTGCCCGTGACTCCGCTAATGGCCCAGACTATGTTGGGTGGTGATGTAGCATTAGCGAAAGAATACGCACGCAAAGGCGAAAACGAGAAGGCTGCCTTTCTATTTGGACGCCTACCCACAGCCGAGCAGCAGCGCCCCGAGGTATTACCTGACTACCTAAATACGCTTCAGGCACTACACAACTACAAAGAGGCGGAGAAAGTGGCCCGCAAAGCGGCCAAGCAGCACGCTGCCGAACCAGTGTATACAGTATTGCTAGGAGAAGTATATACCGCTGCGGGCGACCAAACCGCTGCTACTAAGCAGTACGAGCAAGCTCTAGCGCGCCTGACCAGCGAGCAAATTATACCCGTTGCAACGGAGTTTATGCGCCGTCAACAGCCAGAGTGGGCCGAGAAGACCTATCTACGAGGTAGGGAGCTAGCAAAGAATGATGCGGAGTTTGCGCCTCAGTTGATTCAGCTTTACACCCAAGCTGGCCAAACGGAGCAGCTAATGGCTGAAACGTTGCGCCTAGTGCAGCAAGACGAACGACAATTGCCCTTTGTGCGCAACATGCTGCAAAACTCGCTACGGGAAGAAAAGGACTTCGAAGCCCTCGAAAAGCAGCTACTCAGCAATGTGCAGAAGTACCCAGACCAGCCCGTATACAGCGAGCTGCTGTTGTGGCTACAGGTGCAGCGCCACGATTTTGTGGGGGCGCTGGTGCAGGCCAAGGCCCTCGACCGCCGGGAGCGGACCAACGGCAGCCGCGTGCTGGAGGTAGCCGCCATTGCCCAGCACAACCACGATTACGAAAGCGCCATTGCCGGCTACCAGTACGTGCTACGCGAGTACAAAGGTGGCCCGCTCTACGCTATTTCGCGGCAGCGGCTGGTAGAAGCCCGCGAGGAGCAAGTGCGCACCACCTACCCTGTGGAGCCAGCCAAGATTCAGGGGCTGATAGCCGAGTATGAGCAAGTGCTGCAGGAGCTCGGTCGCACGTCCGAAACGGCTTCTATTCTAACAAATATGGCTGAGCTGTATGCTTTTCAGCTCGACGATAAGCCGCGGGCTATCCAGCTATTGCAGGAGGTTATTGCCATGCCTCGCGCCAATCCTACCACGGTGGCTGATGCCAAAATTACGCTGGCCGATATTTACTTGCTGCGCGGCGAGCCGTGGGAGGCCACGCTGCTTTACTCTCAGGTAGAGAAGGACCATAAGGATTCGCCGATTGGTTACGAGGCCAAGCTTCGCAACGCCCGCCTCAGCTACTACGCCGGCGACTTCAAGCTGTCCCAGAGCCATCTGGACATTCTTAAGCAGGCCACCAGCCGCGAAATTGCCAACGATGCCATGCAACTTAGCCTACTCATCTCCGATAATACCGCCATGGATACCGCGGGCATAGCCCTGCGCGACTATGCAGCCATTGAGCTATTGGTATTTCAGAATAAGTTGGCGGAAGCCAGCCGTGGCCTTTCGGCACTGGTGGCCAAGTACCCTGGCCATGCACTCACAGATGAGGCATGGTACCTACAAGGCCAACTCCAGCGCCGCATGGGCGACTACCCGGCTGCCGTGGCTACGCTCGCCAAAATCACGTCTAACCCCAAATACGACGTGCTCAGTGACGATGCCATGTTTCTGATGGCTAGTATCTATGAGGAAAACCTCAAAGAACACGACAAAGCCAAAGAGCTGTATAACCAGTTGCTGGTGAAATATCCGGGTAGTATTTACGTAGCGGAAGCCCGCAAACGCTTCCGCGCGCTCCGTGGAGATGGCGCTTAGATAGATTTCTGCGTAAGCGCTACTTGTAATTTGCAAACTGTTTCAGGAATACCATAGCATGAAGGTTTCTTACTTCTACCGCAAACCAATACCTCATTTTCATTTTAGTATTGAAAGAATTTTTGATGCAATGAGCAGCTATTTGCAAAAGCAGATAGAAGTAGAAAGAAAGGAAGTGCCATTTTTTTGTGATAGGCCAAAAAATAAGTATAAGAATATCTTATGGGCGAGAGAAAATAACGGGCGTATAAACCATATTACAGGTGATATTCATTATTTAGCATTGGGTTTAGATAGCGCTACTACAGTGCTAACTATTCATGATGTTAATTTTATGAAAAGGAGGAATTATTTAAGACTAATTGAACCGTATATTTTTTCTCTTTTTATCCCGATAGCTAAAGCCAAAATAGTTACGGTGGTTTCTGAGCAAACAAAAAAAGAAGTGATTAAGTATGTTCCCTTTTTTAAGCATAAAATAAGGGTAGTACCTAATTTCTATGACCCTGCATATAAACCTTTTGAAAAGCCATTCAATAAAGAAAAGCCTGTACTCTTACAAATAGGTACCAGCGCAAATAAGAACTTAGAGAGACTGATTGAAGCTATAGATGGCATTCCTAGCCTGTTTGTAATAATAGGACGACACAATAAGGCTATAGAGGAGCTACTACGCACGAAAAAAATAAATTACGAATGGAAACAAAACCTAACGGATGCTGAAGTGCGGGAGCAATATCAGCGAAGTGATATAATGTGTTTCGTGTCTACTGCCGAAGGATTTGGTATGCCTATTTTAGAAGCACAAGCTGTAGGAAGAGCAGTAATTACAAGCAATATTTCGTCTATGCCGGAGGTAGCAGGTGATTCTGCATTGTTAGTTGATCCTTATTCTGCAGAAGATATTCGTGATGGTATTTTGAGGCTAATTCATGATGATATATTTAGAGAAAATTTAATTGAGAAGGGATTCAACAATATTAAGAGATATGAAATAGCCAGGATTGGCGAAATGTATCATAATCTATATACTGAAATTGCCTCAAAAACAGCATAACTGCGCTCGTATAGAGGTAGCCGGTTTGCAAGAGAGAGCTGCATTGTATGCTGCATCGCTCAGAGCTTCTGTCCCGAATACGTGGCTATATGCAATGAATTGAGCTTTACCGGAATTACTATCGTTACTCTTCTAGCCAGTCGGTCTGAGTGTCAAGAAGAAAAGGCTACGTTAGGTGGTAGTAGGGGGATAAAAGCAGGATAGGAGCGGTTTTCTTCTTACTTTTGAAGATACTGCCCTCTGCCGTCAACCCCGCCCAGCATGGAAAAAAGATGGATTCGTAAGTCTTTGCCAGACCCCACCAACGTTCGGCAGTTGGCGGATGCCCTGCGCGTCAACGAAGCCATTATCAGCCTGCTGTGCCAGCGGGGCGTGTGCACGTTTGAGGAAGCCAAAGCCTATTTCCGTCCTTCGCTGGCTGATCTGCCCAACCCGCTGCTTATGCGCGATATGGACCGCGCCGTGCAACGCCTTACGCAGGCCCTGCACGCGGGTGAGAAAGTGCTGGTGTTTGGCGACTACGACGTAGATGGTACTACCTCCGTAGCTGTAGTGTATTCTTATCTACGGCAGTTTTTCGGGCCTGAGCGTATCGATTACTACATTCCCGACCGCTACAAAGAAGGCTATGGCGTGTCCGACGCCGGTATTGACTACGCCGCTGAACACGGTTATGCCCTAATTATTGCCCTCGACTGCGGCGTGAAGGCCGTGGAAAAAGTAGGTGATGCCACAGCCAAAGGCGTCGATTTCATTATCTGCGACCACCACTTGCCTGGCGAGTCGCTGCCGCAAGCTGTAGCTGTGCTGGACCCCAAGCGCGCCGATTGTCCCTACCCCTTCAAGGAACTGTCGGGATGTGGGGTAGGGTTTAAGCTGATGCAGGCCTTTGCCCAGGACCAGGGCCTGGATGAGGCACCGCTGCATGAGTTGCTGGACCTGGTAGCTGTGAGTATTGCGGCCGATATTGTGCCTATTTACGGCGAAAACCGGATTCTGGCTTATCACGGGTTACGTTTGCTCAACGACCCTGAGCGGCCCCAACGCCCCGGCCTCGATGCCTTGCGGGAGCTGGCTGGCTTGCGCTTTGGGCTGAATATCAGTAGTCTGGTTTTTGGCTTTGCGCCACGCATCAACGCGGCTGGGCGCATGGGTGACGCTAAACGCTCGGTGGCCATGCTACTAGCCGAAACCAAGGAAGACGCCATTGCCCGCGCCGGTGTAGTCGACAAAACCAACCAGGAGCGCCGCGGCTTCGATACCAGCATCACCAAGGAGGCGCTGGAGATGATTGAAAACGACAGTCGCTTGCTGAATGCTCGCTCCACGGTGCTATATAAGGAAGACTGGCACAAGGGGGTGGTAGGCATTGTGGCCTCGCGCTGCCTGGATAAATACTACCGCCCTACCATCATTCTCACCCAAAGCAATGGCAAGGCCACCGGCTCGGCCCGCTCTGTGGCGGGGTTCGATGTGCACCAGGCCATAGAAGAGTGCGCCGATTTATTGGATCAGTTTGGCGGCCACATGTATGCGGCCGGGCTCACGCTAGCCGTAGAAAACGTGCCTGCGTTTCAGAAAAAGTTTGAGCAGGTAGTAGCCAGCCGCATCCTGCCAGAGCAGTTGATTCCGCCAGTTGAAATCGATAGCGAGTTGCAACTGACGGATATTACCAACGGCTTCTACCGGCTGCTGAGTCAGATGGAGCCGTTTGGCCCCGGCAACCCCAATCCCGTGTTTGAGTCGCGGGGTGTATATGCTGCCCCAGACTCAGCCCGTATTGTGGGCAACTCCCACCTCAAGGTTGCCCTTACCCAGGATGGCTACCATGTGGTGGATGCCATTGGGTTCGGGCTGGGCGAATACTACGAGCAAATGCAACAGGGCGAACCGTTTAGCGTGTGCTACAACGTGGAAATGAACGAGTATCGGGGTACCCGCACGTTGCAATTGCGCCTGAAGGATATTCGATGGGAATAAGGACTGCTACTGAGGAACTTTAGGAAGAAGGTAGAACTTGCCGTCAAGTACTAAATAGCCTTCCCTTAGGTAGGAACCAGAATGAGATTTCTTGTAAAGTAGTGGCTGTAGTTGCAGCCATGTGACTACGCCATTTATCCGTTTTTCGCGCAATACAGTACGGCCTGCTTGTTTTAGTTTAAAGCGCTCCTCCGTTGTCCCATTATACCAATGAATGGTTCTGTGGCGCCATTTACTCGATTTTGCAGCTACTGAAAGTGGAGTTGTGCTTGCAACGTTGCTAGTAAGTTCCCCTGTACGACCTTTCACAACGTGTCGCTGTTGAGCTAGTCCTTTTCGACTAACAGTAAACTTAGGGGTAGTCTGCTGCACTCGTTCCCGTAGCATATCTGCCTGCTGAAACAGCGTATCGCGGGCGGCAGTGGCTTGGGTAGGATCGGTAATTAGTTGCGCTCGAGCGGTGACGGCTGAAAAAAATAGACCAACTGCGGCCCCAAGGCAATAACGGGTAAAAAACATAGAATAGAGGCTATACATGAAAAGGTGCCCGAAAGTAGGGGCACCTTTTCACTTATCCTACGACAGTGTTGCGGTGGTTATCGGGTAACGCGCTGCCGCCAGGCATCCAGGCTCCACTCACCAGCACCTGCAACGGCTAAAAACAGGAATACGAAGCAGTAGAGCACTGCCAACTCGCCTTGGTTCTGGATAGGTAGGGGCGCTTGCGGCGCGTGGGCCATAAAATAGGCCACAGCCATCAGGCCCGATGAAATGAAGGCCACAGGACGCGTAAATAAACCCAGGATGAGCAGCAAACCGCCTAGTGCTTCCAACACACCAGCCAGTCCCATAAGCGAGAAAAGCTCGGCAGCCCCGTGCTCACCGGCCGGAAAGTTGAACAGCTTCTGCGTACCGTGCAGCATAAACATAAAGCCTGCTACGATACGCAGAATGCTCAGTAAGCGGGGCATCCAGGTAACAGAGTAAGTAGGGGTAGTTGCCATATGAAAAGGGATGAATGAAAGAAGCAGTAACGCACGTTAGTTCACAACGTTGCTAGCCAGACGCGGCGGCGTTCGGGCAAACCGCCACGCCCACCCGATGAGCACCAATTGCAAGGGTAGGCGTGCCCACACCATCCAGGTAGGTAGCCGAAATAGTTCGTCGTTGTGGCGAGCCATATACACGTTGGCCGGAAATACGGCTAGCAGCAGCAGAATAAGTCCCCAGGCTGCTGGGCGGCGCGTGGCAGGTAGCAAGAGGCCCAGGCCACCTGCTAGCTCGGCCACGCCGCTCACGTATACCAGCGTGAGCGGCGCGGGCAGGTAAGGCGGAACAATCTTCGCGTATACTTTGGGCTTCACAAAGTGCATCACGCCGGCCCCCACGTAGAGCAGGGCCATCAGGGAAAAGCTCAGGGTACGACTACGGCGCGACATACAAAACAGGTAGGAGGGTAGGGTAGGAACGCAGGGCAGCCCAGCCAGGTTTTGGGTAGGGCAATGTGTACCTTGGCTCATTCGTTGCCTGTGCGCGTGCTCTATCTTCTTCCTTCTTTATGAAATTTACTTCTCTGGCCTTGTTAACGGGGCTGACCACGGGTGCCGCTTTTGCTCAACAGACTGCTGGCTACCAGATTACCCTCGATTTGCAACAAGTGGCCAACGACCGAATAAAGGTGGTAGTGCAGCCGCCTACCCTCACCGAAAACCAGGCTACGTACATCATGCCCTCGGTTATACCAGGGTCGTACTCGCGCAAGGACTACGGCCGCTTCGTGTCCGGTTTCACGGCGTTGGATGCGAAGGGGCGCAAGCTGAAGGTGAAACACCCCTCGCCCAACCTGTTCGTCATCGACAACGCCCGTACGTTGGCCCGCCTCGAATACTACGTAGACGACACCTGGGATGCTCGCCAGGACGATAACTTCATCTTCCAGCCCGGCGGCACCAACTTCGAGGCCGGCCGCAACTTTGTGCTCAACCACTACGGCCTCTATGGCTACTTCGATGGGCAGAAGATGATGCCCTACCAGCTCACCGTCCGCAAACCCGCCGACCTCTACGGCGCCACTGCCCTACCCAAGCAAAGCCCCTCAACCACCGAGGATGTGTACACGGCCCCCAGCTACGTCACGCTTTCCGATGGGCCTATTCTCTATAGCCAGCCCGATACCACCAGCTTTGCGGCGGGCGGCGCGCGCATTGGGGTGTCGGTGGTATCGGAGAGCGGGGTGGTGAAGGCCGCGCAAATCCAGGAGATAATGCGGCCTATGGCCGAGGCGCTAGCGCAGTATTTTGGTGGACAGATGCCCGTAGAGCACTACGAATTTCTCCTGTATTTTCCAGGCCTGAATTCGCCGCTGAACAGCAAAAACGGTGGATATGGGGCCATGGAGCATTCCTACTCCTCCGTCTATTTCCTACCCGAAATTCCTGACCCAGACCGTGTGAAAAGCATGGTGCAGGAAGTGGCCTCGCACGAGTTTCTGCACATGCTGGCCCCGCTGAACATCCACAGCCGTGAAATTGGCGAGTTCGATTTCCGAGACCCGCAAATGTCGCAGCACCTGTGGCTCTACGAGGGCGTAACCGAGTACATTGCCCAGCTGGTGCAGGTGCGCGGCGGCCTAAACACGCCGGATGAATTTCGCCAGCACATCAAGCAGAAAATCGACAACGCGGAGAAGTACCCCAACGTGTCGTTCACGACCATGAGCCGGCAGATTCTGGATAAGCCTTATAAGGACATGTACCAGAACGTGTACGAGAAGGGTGCGCTCATGGGCTTTTTGCTCGATATCCGGTTGCAGGAGCTGAGCCAGGGTCGCCAGAGCCTGCGCGACGTGCTTCTGACGCTGCGCCAAAAGTATGGCCCTACCCACTCCTTCGAGGACAAGGACCTAATTCCGGAGTTTGTGGCTCTCACCAACCCGCAGATGCAGGAGTTCTTCGACCGCTACATCATCGGCAACGAGCCGCTACCTTACGTCGAATATTTCCAAAAAATAGGCTGGTACTACGCGCCCAATGAGGAAGGCAAAATGCTGGCTTTCGGCAACATCGGCTTCAGCTACGACAGCGCCCGGGAGCAATTTAAAGCCGCACAAACCAAAGCCACTGAAAACCCTTTTGGCTTAGGAGAAGGTGACATCATCGTGGCTGTGAACAATCAGTCGGTGACCATGGCCAACGCCGAGCAGCTGCTCCGGCCGTTGGTGGAGCCTACCTCCGCCGAGCCCGTTACCGTACGTTTTCAGGCATCAGGTGCTGCCAAGCCCAAAGAGCGCACGGCCACGCCCCGCACCTTCAACGTAAAGCTGCACAATGTGCTACGAGTAGATCCCGCCGCTACGCCCGTGCAGTTGGCCCTGCGCGCGCAAGTACTGAAGCCACTGAGCCAGTAAATCACCATTTTTGCCGTATGATTCTTCGCGCTGAGCACTTATTCAAGAAATACAAAGCCCGCACTGTAGTCAACGATATGTCGTTGCACGTGGAGCAGGGGGAGATTGTGGGTCTGCTGGGACCAAACGGGGCTGGCAAAACCACCTCGTTCTACATGACGGTAGGCATGGTGAAGCCCAATGCCGGCAAGGTGTTTCTGGACGATGAGGATATCACCAAGCTGCCCATCTATCAGCGCGCCCGCCGGGGCATTGGCTATTTGGCGCAGGAGGCCTCGGTGTTCCGGGATTTGTCGGTGGAAGAAAACATCCTGTCGGTGCTGGAAATGACCGGCCAGCCGAAGCAGGCCCAGCGCGACAAGGTAGAGGAACTGCTGAATGAGTTCAGCCTCACGCACGTGCGCAAAAACCTGGGCCGCGTGCTGAGCGGCGGCGAGCGGCGGCGCACCGAAATTGCCCGCGCCCTGGCCGTCGACCCCAAATTTGTGCTGCTGGACGAGCCCTTCGCCGGCGTCGACCCCATTGCCGTAGAGGAAATCCAAGGCATCGTGGCCAAGCTCAAGCACAAGAACATTGGTATCCTCATCACCGACCACAACGTAAATGAGACGCTCAGCATCGTCGACCGCGCCTACCTGCTCTTCGAGGGCAAGCTCCTAAAAGCTGGTACCGCCGAGGAGCTAGCCGCCGACGAAATGGTGCGCCGGGTGTACCTGGGCAAGCATTTCGAGTTGAAGCGTAAAATATAATCGCAGATTTTGCAGATTAAAAAGGATTATAGGAATTCGTTTGATTTTTATAAGGCGTTTATAGTAAGATAATTATTGATTTTTGAGTGCTATTTCTTATGGAAGAGTATAAATACCAGACCCTTACGGGGCGTGTCATTGGGTATGCGATGCAGGTGCCCCAGACATTAGGGGCTGGGTTTCCGGAGGCAGGAGCGTAGCTTGGCATTAGAGATGCAAGCGGCAAGCGTCGGTTTTCAACGCAAATTGGTATTGCCGCTATATTACCATAATGAGTAGGTAGGAAGCCGCCGCGTTGGTTTTTTGGTCGAAGAAGTGTTGCTTTTGGAGCGAAAAGCTGTAACCGAAATTCTACCAATTCATCACACGCAGATTATCAACTACCTGAATGCGTAGCAACTAGAAGTAGGCTTGCTTTTGAATTTTGGTTCTGGCAGCCTCATGTTCAAACGCTTTATCAGGTCCTGCTGAACATTCAACCTGTGTGTAATCATAGCTTCTGTACAGCAAAATTGCGTATTTCGAATCTGTGAAATCCATCCAATCTGCAACATCTGCGATTCTGTCGTGGGCCGTGCAACGGCGTTTGGGCGATATTGCGCAATTCCGGAACCACCCGCACGAGGCCCAGGCGCAGGTGTTGCGTACGCTCCTGCACACGGCCCGCGATACGGAATGGGGTAGGCAATACGGCTTCGGCGATGGACTAACGGCCGCTGACTTTGCGCAGCGGGTGCCTATCAGCACCTACGAGGAACTTTATCCGGCGCTAGAGCGCGTGTTGCAAGGGGAGGCCGATGTACTGTGGCCCGGCCGCGTGCAGTGGTTTGCCAAGAGCAGCGGTACCACCAACGCCCGCAGCAAGTATATTCCCGTCACCCGGGAGTCGTTGCACGAGGGCCACTACCGCGCCGGCCGCGACATGACGGCACTGGCTACCTACCACTACCCCGAGCATAAGGTGTTAGGTGGCAAGACGCTGTCGTTGGGTGGTACGCACGCCCCCAATCCGTTTCGCCCTGCTGAGCCCGACTCACGTGTTGGCGACGTATCGGCGGTGATTATGCAGAACCTGCCTGCCTGGGCCGAATATATCCGGACGCCGCCGCTGGAGTTGGCCTTGCTGGACGAATGGGAAGAGAAAATAGAGCGTATTGCCCGCCACGTGCTCACCCAGGACGTAACCGTGTTGGCCGGGGTACCTACTTGGATGATTGTGCTGCTGCGCCGGGTAGTGGAATTGGCCGGCGCAGCTAACATCACAGAGGTATGGCCCAACCTGAGTTTGTTTCTGCACGGCGCAGTGGCCTTTGGGCCTTACCGCGAGCTGTTTCGGCAGTTGATTCCGCGGGAACGGATGCACTACCTCGAAATCTACAATGCCTCCGAAGGCTACCTGGCGTTGCAGGACGAGCCCAATTCGGAAGACCTCCTGCTCCTGCTCGACCACGGTATCTACTACGAGTTTCTACCCCTCGATCAGTTGGGGCAGCAGCATCCGCAAGCCTGCACATTGGCCGAGGTGGAAATCGGGCCGCGCTACGCGCTGATTATTAGCACCAACGCGGGCCTGTGGCGCTACAACATTGGCGATACGGTGCGCTTTACCAGCTTGGCGCCCTACCGTATTCGTATTACGGGCCGCACCAAGCACTTCCTCAATGCCTTTGGCGAAGAGGTAGTAATAGAAAACGCCGATGCGGCTATTGCGGCCGCCTGCCAGGCTACGGGCGCCACTGTGCGCGATTTCACGGCCGCGCCCATTTATTTCAGCAACACCGATACCTCGCGGGGTGGCCACCAGTGGCTGGTAGAGTTCAACGTACAACCCACAAATCCAGAGCGATTTGTGGCCGTGTTGGATGATACGCTCCGCCACCTCAACTCCGACTACGATGCCAAGCGTCACCGCGACTTGGCCTTGGTGCGCCCTGTGGTCACGGTAGCGCCACCCGGCACATTTGAGCAGTGGCTAGCTGGCAAAGGCAAGTTGGGTGGTCAGCATAAAGTACCGCGTCTCAGCAACTCCCGCGAACTGCTAGAAGAAATACTGCGGCTGCTACCGAAAGAAATAGTATAACTAATAATTTAGTTGTAAGTTAACAGAGTCATTATCAGTCACTCTATTTACTTACACACCATGCGTTACACGTCTTGTTTCAGCCTTCTTTTGTTGATGGGTCTAAGCTTGTCAGCTTGCACGTCGGCACGCAAACCCATTGGCTTTTGGTCGCGCAACCAGTATAACGCAAAACTGGAGCGGCAGGGGCCCTGGCGCATCTACTATGATGAAACCGAGCGGCATCTGGCTGCCAAAGGCCGCTTTCGGCACAACTACGAGCGGGGGCGCTGGCGCTATTATAGTTTTAATGGGCAACGGGAAAAATGGGAGCTATATCACCGCAAGCCCAGTGGCTTAATCTCCATCCGCCATTACGATTTAACGGGTAAGCTCCAACGGCAGGGGCAGGCGCGCTACGTCAACGAGCCCGACGGACCACATTTCTATTGGTTTGGTCCGTGGCACTATTTTAACGTGCAGGGCAAGATGGTAAAAATAGAAACGTACGAAGGCGGTAACCGGATTAGCAGCGACTCAACAGCCGAGAAGTAAGGTGTGGCCCCGCTTTTGCATAATTACTTAACAGTGAATATCGTGCAGGCAATCCAACTCGTCGGTAGGAAGCGTATGTTAGTCGATTTCACGAAGAAACTTTTTAGAATAAAATACACATTAGGAGTACTACGCACTAACCTCACCCGCCCATGTCCGCTACCCTCAGTTCCGCTGATTCTGCGTCCTCATCGTCCCGCTCCCGTCAACGGGGTGTATATACCCGCCGCAAGCGTCGTCGGGCTTTCTCTTTATTGCCACGGTTAGGCAACAAAGCCATATTGGGCGTTTTGGGGGCGCTGGGAGCCGCTTTTGTGGTAAGTTTATTGGTTATTGTAGTGAATTTATTGGGCTAAACCACCAGCAAAGCTATTCATCCAGCAAGCTACCAAACAGGCCACCGCTTTCTTTGGTGGCATTGCTGCCAGCTGGTGCCAGCGCCTGAATCAGTTTCTTCACGGGCATCGATTGCAGCCATACGCGGCCAGTGCCGCGCAGCGTGGCCAGCAACAGCCCTTCGCCTCCAAATATCATGGAGCGCAGGCCACCAGCCCGTGTAATGCTGAAATCGATACCTGGTTCAAAAGCCACCACGCAGCCTGTGTCTACGCGCAGCAGTTCGTTGTTGAGGCGTTTTTCGATGATAGTGCCACCAGCATGCACAAAGGCTTTGCCGTCACCGGTTAGCTTTTGCAGAATAAATCCTTCGCCGCCGAAAAAACCTGCTCCCAGTTTCTGATTGAAATGAATGCTGATCTTGGTGCCCCGCGCCGCTGCCAGAAAGCCATCTTTCTGCACAATCAGTCCCTGCGGCAGGGTACCAAGATCAACGGGGATAATGGTGCCGGGGTAGGGTGCTGAGAAGGCAACTTTGCTTTTGCCATAGCTACCCCGATGGGTGAAGTGCGTCATAAACAGCGACTCGCCCGTGAGCAAGCGCGTGCCCGCCGAAAACAGCTTACCCAGCACGCTCTGGTCGGGGGCCGACCCATCACCCATTTTGGTTTCGAAAGCAATGCTCTCTTCCATATACACCATGGCACCGGCCTCGGCAATAACGGTTTCATTCGGGTCCAGCTCTATTTCCAGAACCTGAATATCGTGGCCAAGAATGCGGTAGTCGACGTCGTGTGAATGCATGGTGGTAGGAAGAAAAGAACGAGCGCAAGTATAGTACATCAGCCGATTAAATCAACCGATCCTGTTGCTGCTATTCGTCGTCCTCGCGGCCGGTTTCGAACTCCTCATCGTCCTCCTCGGTGGCAGGCTTGCCCTTACGAGTAGGCTTCTTGGGCGCGGGCTTGCTGGTGCGCGCCATAAAATCCTCTTCCGATTCTTCCACCTCGGGGCTGCCTTCTTCCACGGGGTAGAGGTCGTCCTCGTCGTTGCCGCCAAACTGGCCGTCGCGGTTCACCAGCTTCTTGTCGCGCACATGGCGGTTCAGGAACTTGTTGATGTCCTCGATGGAATAATTGGAAGTGATTTCGCCCAGCGGGTTCACTTTGATTTCAAACCCTTCCAATTCTTTGTGCACCCGTGCTTTCTTATCGGGATCTGCTTTTTTCTTATTGACAGGTTTCTTAGCCATTGTCGTATTGCTTCGTAAAGAGGTAGGGGCAAGCTACATCAATGCAAAAGGCCGCCCCGTAGCTAGTACGAAGCGGCCCTTGTTCAGGATGCCCTACGATGGCGAGACTAGGCAGTAGCGCGGGTGCTTAGACGCTCTACTGCCGTCAGAATGCGTTGGCTGATGTCCTCATTGCCCAGAATATGCATGGTTTCCATTAGATCGGGGCCAGCAGCGGCGCCCGTTATAGCTACGCGCAAGGCTTGCATCACCTGGCCTAGCTTCACGCCCTCACGCTCTAGCACCTGCGTCAGCAACGCCTTGATTTCGTCGGGAGTAGAAGGCGCGGCGGTGGGTAGCTCTCGGGCAAAAGCGGCCAATGCGTTGGCAGTAGCGGCGTTCCACTTTTTGCTAATTACTTGCTCGTCGTAGCTTTCCGGGGCCTGGAAGAAGTATTGCGCTTCCTGCCAGAAATCTTGCGGGAAGGTCACGCGCTCTTTCATCACGCTGGCAATCTGCTCGGCCTTCTCACGGGTGCAATCCACGCCGTGCTCGTGCAGGGCGTCGAGCAGGTACTGCGCCAGCTCAGCGTTGGGCTTGGCGCGCAGGTACTGCTCGTTGTACCAGCGCACCTTGTGCTGGTCGAAACGGGCCGGCGACTTGCTCACGCGGTCAATGGAAAACGCCTCAATCAGCTCGTCCATCGAAAACAGTTCCTGCTGCGTGCCGGGGTTCCAGCCCAGAAAGGCCAGGAAGTTGATGAACGCATCGGGTAGGTAGCCGCTTTCGCGGTAGCCGCTGCTCACGGTAGGCGCACCGGTTTCGGCATCCGTGCCGTGCCACTCCAAGGGGAATACTGGGAAACCCAGCCGGTCACCGTCGCGCTTGCTGAGCTTGCCGGTGCCGTCGGGCTTGAGTAGCAGCGGCAGGTGGGCAAACTGCGGCATAGTGCTTTCCCAGCCCAGGTAGCGGTACAGCAGCACGTGTAGCGGGGCCGAGGGCAACCATTCTTCCCCCCGAATCACGTGCGTGATTTCCATCAGGTGGTCGTCCACGATGTTGGCCAAGTGGTAGGTAGGCATGCCATCCGATTTCATCAGTACCTTATCATCCACAGCCGAGGAGTGCACCACTACCCAGCCGCGAATCAGGTCGTTGAAGCGGATTTCCTCCTTGCGTGGCACTTTCAATCGAATCACGTAGGGTGTGCCCGCGTCCAGCAACTGCTTCACCTCATCCTCGGGTAGGGTAGTGGAGTTGCGCATCTGGCTACGCGTGATGGCGTTATACTGCGGATTGGGCACCTTGGCGGCCGTCAGGCGGGCGCGCATGGCATCCAGCTCTTCGGGCGTATCAAAAGCGTAGTAGGCGTGACCCGAATCGATGAGCTGCAAGGCGTACTGCATGTACATAGGCTTCCGCTCGCTCTGGCGGTAGGGCGCATGCGGGCCACCTTTCCAGGGGCTTTCGTCCAGCTCGATACCACACCACGCCAGCGAATCCTGAATGTACTGCTCGGCACCGGGCACGAAGCGGTTCTGGTCCGTATCCTCGATGCGGAGCAGCATCTTGCCGCCCAGCTTGCGGGCCAGCAAATAATTATACAGCGCAGTGCGCACGCCGCCGATGTGCAGCGGACCGGTAGGGCTAGGGGCAAAGCGTACCCGTACTTCTCTTTCCATAAGAAACAACAGTTCGTAGTGCCGCCAGACAGCAGCACTACGCAAAGATACGAACGGTGAAATGGTGAGATAGTGAAATAGTGAGTTTGACGTCCTACCTGCGCAAGCGGCGAGGATAAAACGTCAGACTCACTATTTCACCATCTCACCATTTCGCCTTCTAATCCCGGTTACGAGTGCTGAGGTAGAGGATAAGCCCTAGCAGCGTAAGGCCGCCCCGAATAAGCCAGGATACGGTAGGCCCCCATTGCTCAATCCAAGTCAGAAAAACGAGTTTCAGGCCCAGCAATGGGAGCACCAATGAAACCAGCCCAATCAGAAATAAACCCAAACCAAGTTCTTTCATACGAAAAGAGAGAAGGCAGTAAATATGTATGTGGTTTATTAATAGATAATTATACAAATTTATTATGATTCTCAGCGCGTGCTGCTGAATAGATTTTCCTATTGAATAAGTATTTTTTCGCTTACCTGGCTGCCATCAGTCTGGCGGGTTCGAAGCACGTAGATGCCAGGGCGTAGGTTGCGTAAGTCGGGGCCGTTTTCCGAGGCTGGCTGCCGCCATAGTTGCTCGCCTGTTAGGCTATACAGTGTGTGCTCAGAGGCTCGAATCGTTGTGGTCCCAGCGAAAGATTGGCAGCTAATCACTTCGCTGTACCGAACACTGCTATCAGTGTCTACCATTTTCAGCCGTAGATACACCCGCTCCGTTAAGGGTGGCAACCCTAATGAGTAGGTGCGGGCACTGGTGCTGTTGCCGGCGGCCTGCACACGGCCCGCCAAGGAAAACTCTAGGCCTGTAGTGCTTTGTTGTACTTCAAAGTAGCTGCTATTAAGTTCCTGCGCGGTAGTCCAGGTAGCTAGCAGACGGGCACCTACATATTTAGATTCAAATCGGGCCAATGCAACGGGTAATATCGTGCCACCGCCACTACCAGCAGTACGCAACACGCCTACAGACACCTGCTGCTGCTGTAGCTTCTGCTGCCAGAGCGACCATTCGTCTTGCTCCATGGCTGGGGTAATGGGATTGGGTAGGTGCGTTGTTTCACTACAAGTAGCACAGTTACCGGCGCTCAGATCCTGGCGGTCTTTGTAGGGGCTATTATAGCCCCATTTTACGTACCCGATAGTATTGTTGCTGATGGTGTTGTTGTTAAACGTAGCGGCGTCTTTTTTATAGTAATTGAAGACGGCCGTGGCAGCATACGTTGCCTTCAGTTTCGTGCCGTCCGGTAGCAAGCCGTCCGTCACCATGCGGTTGTTGTAGAAGTGAATGTGATGGCCAGCGGCAATATTCATGGCCGCGTTGCAGGTGCTCACAAACTGATTCTGATAAGCTTCAATGTAAGCAGCCGTGGTGGTAGGAGTGCTGCCGTCGCCATCAGTTGTAAGGCCAGTGCCATGGAAAGACGGTTCAGTAGCAGGGTAGGGGTAGGCCCCTTGCACGTAGTTGTCGTGCACTTTAACAGGACTTTGTGCCGTGCCCGACGAGTTGTAGAAGTTGATATTGTCTTCCACAGCACTCTCATTGGGTTCGTTGCGGAACTCGTTGTAGCTGATTTCAATGCCTGCCAGCTGTTGCACCGTGTTGAGCTGCACAAAGCTGCGGGTTTCTTTGCCGCCATTGCGGTAGCGGCCGTCGCAGTTCAGGCCTTGGTTGTAACGTACCGTCAGGGTCTGTTGAGCTGAACCATTACCGCTCCAACGGTTCACAACCATACCGGCTGTGTGCTCCATGTAATTGTGCTCAATAATTAGCTGTTTAGCTTGGTATGCATCCAGAAACCGTCCACGCGTACGATTGTCAACGGTAGGCGTCAGGCCGTAGCCGCGGCAGTTGCGCACCGTCAAATCTACGCCGCCCCCAGTTTTGATTAGGTCACCGGCACCTACCAGCGTGCAATCTATGAGGGTTACAGGCTCGGAGGTAGATACAATCACGCACGGCACCTTAGAGTCCAGACTGCGGTAGTTGCCTGTGTACGTGCCGCCGCGTGTTATCACAATAGGCTCTGTGTACGTAACCGCCGGTACAGTTTGCGCATAAGCGCTAAGAAAAGATAGTAGGCAAAGCAGAAGGCAATAAAGAAGTCTCATACAGTGCTATTAAATGGTCTTGAAGCAAGAAGAGCTGTTTAAAATCTGCTAGGTCTTATAGTCTTGATTTTGTATTGTATTAATAAATTTGGCTTTTATAATTATGTATCTATGCTAGTCTTAAAAGCAAATAAAACTATCTACAAACCAGTAATTTGTACTTTTTATTTCAATATTGATGCCATAATTGTACTTTATAAATACCATAGCAATTGATGTAAGATTTGTACAAAATTTTAATAGCATGTTGTTGATAAAAGAAAAAATTTTGGTATTAAAACAAGAACGCCCCTGGTCTTGTAAGACCAGGGGCGTTCTTGTGTATCTCAGTAGGGATTTAGCGGCTACCGAGGTAAAAGCTGAGTTCTTTTGTTAGTGAAATGGCTACCCTTACTGAACAGCAATACAGGATATCTCTACCTGCACATCCTTCGGTAAACGTGCTACCTCCACCGTTTCGCGGGCAGGAGCATAGCCTTCCTCAAAGTAGCTGCCATATACCTCATTGATGCGGCCGAAATTATGCAGGTCTTTCACAAAAATGCTGCACTTCACTACGTTGGCCAGCGTGAGACCAGCAGCACCTAACACGGCTTGCAGATTGCGCATTACCTGGTGCGTTTCGGCGACTACATCGCCGTCGCCTATCATTTGGCCTGTTGCATCCAGCGGAATTTGCCCCGAAACGTACACAGTGTTGCCAGCCTGCACGGCTTGACTATATGGCCCGATAGGCGCAGGAGCATCGGGCGAAAAAATGACGGAATGAGCCATAGCAAAATGAGATTTTAAGGAACACGGGTTTCAATGGGTTAAATGTAAAGCAGAAAAGCCGCTCCGGTATCCGGAGCGGCTTTTTAAGGGTAGAGGAAATTATTCCACTGTCACAGACTTAGCTAGGTTGCGGGGCTGATCTACGTTGCAGCCGCGCATCACGGCAATGTAGTATGAGAGTAGTTGCAACGGCACTACCGATACCAATGGCATCAGCACGTCGGACGTTGCAGGTACTTCAATGACAAACTCCGCCATTTTAGGAATTACCTCGTCACCTTCGGTTACCACGGCAATAATGCGACCTTTGCGCGCCTTCACCTCCTGGATGTTGGAAACCACCTTCTCGTATGACTGATCTTTGGTAGCAATAACGACCACCGGCATGTTCTCGTCGATCAGAGCAATAGGGCCGTGCTTCATCTCCGCCGCAGGGTAGCCCTCAGCATGAATGTAGCTAATTTCCTTAAGCTTAAGGGCGCCTTCTAGCGCTACCGGGAAGTTGTAGCCCCGACCCAGGTAGAGGAAGTTGCTGGCATCTTTGAAGATTTCAGAAATCTGCTTGATCTCCGTATCTAGCTGAAGCGCCTTTTCTACCTTAGATGGAATCATATCCAGCTCCACCATTAGCTCACGCAGCTTGGTGTCGGTGAGGGTGCCGCGCTTGCTCCCCACAATCATGGCCAGCAGCGTGAGCACCGTTACCTGAGCGGTGAAGGCTTTGGTAGAAGCTACCCCAATTTCGGGTCCAGCGTGGGTATAAGCACCAGCATCTGTAGCGCGGGCAATACTGCTGCCTACCACGTTGCAGATACCGAAAATGGTAGCGCCTTTCGATTTAGCTAGTTCAATGGCTGCCAGCGTGTCGGCTGTCTCACCCGATTGCGAAATAGCAATTACAATATCGCGTTCGGAAAGTACTGGGTTGCGGTAGCGGAACTCAGAGGCGTACTCTACTTCTACAGGAATGCGTGCCAAGTCTTCCAGCAGATACTCGGCTACCAAACCTGCGTGCCAGGAGGTGCCACAAGCCACGATAATAATGCGCTGTGCATGAATAAACTTCTGCTCATAGGCCCGCGCACCCGCCATGTTTAGGTGGCCGGATTTCAACTCCAGGCGCCCGCGCATAGAGTCTAGGATAGAACGAGGCTGCTCGAAAATTTCCTTCAGCATGAAGTGCTCGTAACCGCCTTTTTCGATGCTATCCAGTGCCAATTCCAGCTTCTGAATATAAGGCGTTTGCTGCACGGCTTCTTTAGATTGAATATCCAGCCTGCCGTCTCGAATAACCACAATTTCGTAGTCATTCACATATACTACTTCGTTGGTATATTCAATGATGGGAGTGGCATCCGAAGCCAGGAAAAACTCGTTCTGACCCACACCAATAACCAGTGGTGAGCCTTTACGAGCAGCAATCAGTTGGTTAGGAGCATCTTTGCTTAGCACTACAATGGCGTAGGCACCTACTACCTCATGCAGGGCTAGGCGCACTGCTTCTTCCAGCGAGCAGCTATTTTTGCTCTGGATTTCTTCAATTAGATTAACGAAAACCTCTGTATCCGTATCGGAGTGAAATACGTGGCCCTGCTGCTGCAAGTGCGTTTTTAGCGACGCGTAGTTTTCAATGATGCCATTGTGGATGATGGCAATGCGTTCGGAGGTAGAGTAGTGTGGGTGGGCGTTTACATCGTTGGGCTCACCGTGGGTAGCCCAGCGGGTATGGCCCATACCTATCTGGGCGTGTAAATCTTTACCCGCAATAAATTTTTCAAGGTCATTTACCTTGCCCTTCTTCTTGTACACGCTCAGCGTGCCATTTAGCAGAGCCACACCTGCCGAATCATACCCCCGGTATTCAAGCCGGTGCAATCCTTTTAGAATAATAGGACAAGCCTCACGGTGCCCAATGTATGCAACAATTCCGCACATAGCGTTCAGAAAAAAGCCGATAGATGGAAAGGGTAGCCGGCCGGCAAAGTGCGTGCCGAAAACCGGTAGCGGGTGTGGAGTTTGCCTACTGCCGATTAGAGAAGTACACGCGTAGCTTGATATTATTAGCGTCCAGCACTGCCCGATTCAGCGATACGTTGACGGTGGGCTGATAGGCTTTCGGTAAGGCTAGGGTAGGTGAAAACAAAAAGGCAGAAGGCAGTTCGCCACCTAGCTGATTCAGCAGGTAGGCCTGCGTGTAGCTGGTCATCAGGATGCTATAATACAACGTAGAGGCATCTACGCTGTATAACGTACCTTCAGCCTGTGAGCCCGCTGCCGGAGAAGAATTGGAGGCTCCCTGGTACGATTGGCTTTGCTGATTGGCCTGATCTGCCTGTACTAAACGATTAATGGGATTCGATAGAATCGTGCGCTGTAGTATCCGGTTGTTTTCGTTGTTAGCCTCGTAGAGATACGTCTTGGTAACAGCTGCGTCCCTCGTTGGATTATTCAACGACTGATAACCAGGGTAGGGAAATACACTGTTACTAAATGGCTTAACAGGTACCAATAGCTCGGCGCGGTTGATTGATATACCGGATTGCTTACGTAGTTCCTCTAAACCAGGAATAACCAGCTTCGTAGCTAATCCAACACCATCCTGAATATAAGTTACTTCATTAGTGACGGCAGCAGGTACCGATTGCTTTTTGTCTGCTACTGCTGCTAAAGGGCCAGCTGCACTGAAATCGGGTGTGATTTGCGTGAAGTAACGGGCATCATTGTTCACATTGCTGGCCATCCGGTACACACGCCGGATGGAAGGGCGAGCTGGGTCGTGGTAATAGAATGCCAGTATCGTATACGAAGGATTGATACTGGCAACAGCACCTACATAATCATCTGCTGGTGCTACGGCTAAGCCGGCGACGTACGCGTCGAGTTGGGCCTGCGTGAAATCCGTTTTTTGCAGCAAAGCAAACAAGCCCGTACTAAAGGAAGCAGACTTAGCAATCCGGAAGTTCAGCGCCTGGGGAACGGTTGCTACTGTCGTAACGGTATCGGTGGTGCTGGATGGGGAGGATGGCTGGCGTTCCCGCCGCTCCGGACTATATGGAATAGTCACGTTGCTCAGTAATGGCGTGCCCACACTTGCACTAGTGCTGGAGTTATAGGCTACGCGCTCATCCAACTTCTGCTGTAAACCAAACACATTGAACCGGCCTGGCTGAGCAGTGGTGCCGTAGGCGCGGGTATACGCCATGATAAGCGTAACCGAGTCGAGCTGTGCTCCCGCAAACGTAGCGGGCAGCGGATCGGTAGTGACTTGCAAATTGGTATACACTCGCGCCGCCGTCACGATGCCGGTATTATTGTCGCGCACCCTACCCAATAGCATTTGGCTTGCATTGAGGGTAGGCAGGGAGTCCCGGCGTACGGTATACGCCATCACGGGCAAGTCGCGGTACTCGGTAGTAGTGCTAGCGCTGCCGGGCAGCTCCACGCTGATGTTGTTGGGATCTTCGCAGCCAGTTGCCATCAACAGAGCCGGTGCGGAAAGCAGGCACGCCGACCAGCGGCGCAGGGCCTTAGTTGGCCAGTTCATTATATAGATCGTAGTAAGAAGTCAGCAAATCCTGGTCGGCACCCATCTGCCCGATGCGGCATTTCTGCGAGTATTCGGTGAACAGCGCATTCAGATTGTCGCTGAAATCCTCGTCCGATTTCACCACCGAATCGGCGTACTCCATTCCTACCTTGATAAAGCCGCCAAAGTCAGCCGATTTTAGCGCGGCCAGCATCTCGTCATCAATGTCCAGCATTTTAGCTTTCTCAATGATGTCTTGTCCAAACTTGTGCTTGAACTCATTGTTGTAGATGGTAAACACCGATTTGGCATCCTTGAAAATCGGATCCTTCTTATAGGTCGTTTTCAGGTACATCGGAATAAGGCCCGTCATCCAGTCGTTGCAATGCACGATATCCGGCGCCCAACCCAATTTCTTTACCGTTTCCAGCACGCCTTTGCAGAAGAAGATAGCCCGCTCGTCATTATCGGCGTGAAACTTATCGTTCTTGTCGACCAATACCGATTTGCGGTGAAAATAATCCTCGTTATCGATGAAATATACCTGCAACTTCGCGTTCGGAATCGACGCTACTTTAATTACCAGCGGCTTTTCCTCTTCTCCCACGGCGATGTTGATGCCGGACAACCGAACCACCTCATGCAAGCGGTTTTTACGCTCATTGATAATGCCGAAACGGGGTACAAAAATGCGGATTTCCATCCCCATCTCTTGCATTCCCTGCGGCAACATGCGCAGAAACTCCGCTACCTTGGTCGTTTGCAGAAACGGATTGATTTCCGTGGCAGCATAGAGTATTCTCAACTTAGACATAGTGGTTATGTTGGTGATTGGGAAAGGGCAACACTTTGGGATGCACAAAATTAAACATTTTTAAGCAAAATTTCAACTAATCCGGCCTGGGCATCGTAAATAGCGGGCTTTTTGTTTCATGAACATACTTTACACGGCGGCCTCCCTACTCACCCATGTGGAGCAGTGGCGGCAGGCGGGCAAGCGCATTGGGCTGGTGCCTACCATGGGCGCCCTGCACGAAGGCCACCTGCAATTGGTGCGCGCCGCAGCGGCGGCCAACGATGTGGTAGTGGTGAGCATCTTCGTCAACCCTACCCAGTTCAACAACCCCGACGACTTCCGGCTCTACCCCCGTCTGCCCGAGGCCGACGCTGCCCTGCTGGGCCCGGCAGGCTGCACGGCACTGTTCCTACCCTCCGTGGAGGAGATGTACCCAACGCCCACCGTGTTGCGGTTTGATTTTGGGTCGCTAGAGCGAGTGATGGAAGGCGCCCACCGGCCAGGCCACTTCAATGGGGTAGCCACGGTGGTAAGCAAGCTGTTTCACTTGTGCCAACCGCACCGCGCTTACTTCGGGCAGAAGGACTTACAACAGGTTGCCATCATCCGGCAGCTGGTAGCTGACTTGTCGTTTGCGCTGGAATTGGTGGTGTTCCCTACCGTACGAGAAGAAGACGGACTGGCGATGTCGTCGCGCAACCGGCGGCTCACGCCGGACGAGCGGGCCGTAGCGCCGCGCCTGTACGAGGCACTACGTCAGGCTGCCGATCTGGTGCAGGCCGGTGCCGCGCCTGCTGCCGTGCAGGCCGCAGTAGCTGAGTATCTGGCTGCTACCCCTGCTATTTCACTGGAGTATATAGAGGTGGCCGACGCGCAAACGCTACAACCCTTGCCGGGGTCCTGGCAACAGCAGGACGCTGTGGCGCTGTGCTTAGCGGCGCACCTCGGTAGCGTGCGCCTGATTGATAATATAGTGGTGAAGTTGTGAGTTTGTGAAGTTGTGAATGTGACAGCGTCTGTCATCCTGAGCGCAGCGAAGGACCTTCTCACGATAGAGCGACGAGCGTCACAACGACTCGTTCTGCAAGCATAAGGTCCTTACGCTGCGCTCAGGATGACAGATGCTGTCACATTCACAACTTCACAAACGCACATCTTCACCCTTGCACCATCTCACTGCTTTCCCCTCTGTATCTTTGCGGGATATATTCCACCCGCTTTTTCACTCATGCATATCGAGGTTCTGAAGTCGAAAATTCACCGCGCCAAAGTCACGCAGGCGGAGCTACATTATGTAGGTAGCATCACCATTGACGAGGACTTGCTGGACGCGGCCAACATGGTAGAAAATGAGAAGGTGACCATCGTGAACGTGAACAACGGGGAGCGTTTTGAAACCTATACCATTCGTGGGGAGCGGGGCTCGGGCATGATCTGCCTAAATGGCCCGGCCGCCCGCCGCGTGGCCGTGGGCGACATCGTGATTATCTTCTCTTACGCCCTCATTGATTTCGCAGAAGCCCGCGCCCACAAGCCTACCCTCGTTTTCCCCGATCAGCATAACCGGCTGAGCTGAGTGGTTGCCAGCCAAGCCGCCGTGCCGGTGCTGTATGATTGTCATCCTGAGCGCAGCGAAGGACCTTATGAGGCCAGAACGACAAGTGTAACAACGACTCGCTCTACTTCAACAAGGTCCCTCGTAAACGCAGGATGACATTCTTTTTTTCTGATTATTAGTAACTCGCAACTTCTAAAAGGACCCGACTTGATGAAGAAATTACTCAATGTTCTCAAATACGCGCTGCTGCTGGCTTTTTCGGTGGCCATGATGTGGTACGCCGTGCGTGGATTGAACTTGAGTAGGGTAGGCGAATCTATTCTGCAAGCCAATTACTGGTGGCTGGGCCTGACGCTGCTCTTATCGGCGCTGGGCTATTTTAGTCGGGCCTACCGCTGGAAAATGCAGATTGATGCCACCGGCTACCACCCATCCTATTGGGAAGTATACCACGCCATGATGGTTGGCTATCTGGCCAACCTGGTGCTGCCCCGCCTGGGCGAAGTGCTGCGCTGCTCGGTGCTGCGCCGCACCAGTGGGGTGCCGGTGCAGGTAGGGGTAGGCACTATGATTACGGAACGTATCATTGATGTGATAGTGCTAGGGCTGATTCTGGGCGCCACGTTGCTCTTGGCGTTCAACAAGTTCTGGAGCTTTGCCACAGGACTCGTAACCGACAAGTACGATACGCTAGGGCAGAGCAAGCAAACGCTTATTGCGCTGGCTGTTATTGGCTTAGGCCTCGGCGTTGTATCTGTGTACCTGCTGTGGCGAAACCTGGAGCGGTTGCGGCAGCACCGGGTGTTTGGCAAAGTGCTCAGCTTTGTGAAAGGAATGCTAGCGGGTGTTTTCAGCATCCGCCGGATGCCCCATAAAGGCACCTTTCTGCTGCATACCATCTTCACCTGGGTGGTGTATTTTTTGATGGGTTACCTGGCGTTTTTTGCCTTTCCGGCCACTCAGCACCTGGGGCTAGTAGCGGCGTTGGCAGTGCTCACCTTTGGTACGTTTGGGATGGCGGCTCCGGTACAGGGCGGCTTTGGTGTATACCACGTGCTGGTGCAGAGCACATTGCTGGTGTACGGTATTTCAAAGGAAGATGGCATCGTATACGCCTTGGTAGTGCACGGCTCGCAAACGCTATTAGTAGTGCTGATGGGCGGCATCAGCTTTGCCCTGAGTATGGTACAATCAAGCCGGGCGGGCCGCCAAGTATCCGCGAAACCGCTGGCCGCAAGATCCCCCGCGCATGTTGTGGAGTAAAGACAAGATTTTGAGTCTGGAGGCAGCCGTAGCCCAACGCGCCGTGTGGCGTACCAGCAACCGCCGCGTAGTGTTCACCAATGGCTGCTTCGATTTGCTGCACCTGGGCCACGTCGACTACTTGGAAAAGGCCCGGCACTTGGGCGATGTGTTGATGGTGGGTCTCAACACCGACCGCTCGGTGGGCAATCTGAAGCCCGGCCGGCCGCTGCAAGACGAAATGGCACGCGCCCGTATCCTGGCTTCCCTTTTGTTTGTGGATGCTGTGGTGCTATTCGACGAGCCTACCCCGCTGACCCTGATTGAGCAGCTACAACCCGACATTCTGGTGAAAGGCGACGACTATGCAATCAGTGGAATTGTGGGCCACGAAACGGTGTTACAAAACGGTGGCGAGGTGCGCACCGTACCGTTGGTAGACGGCTACAGCACTACCCGCATTGTCGAGCGTATCCGCCAACAGTTTCAACCCTAACGACTCTCCTGTACGATGTACCACATAACGCCCATGTATTTCCTGATTATTCTGGCCATGATTGTGAGTGGTCTGATTCAGTGGCGCTTGCGCAGCAAATTTGCCAAATATGCGCAGGTAGGCCTGCAATCTAATTTATCGGGGCGGCAAATTGCCGAGCTGATGCTGCAAGACCATGGCATTACTGATGTTCGCGTTATCTCTACCCCCGGCAAACTCTCCGACCACTACAACCCCACCGACAAGACGGTGAACCTAAGCGAAGCCGTGTATGAGGAGCGTAGCGCCGCCGCTGCTGCCGTAGCAGCCCATGAGTGCGGCCACGCCGTGCAGCACGCCACCGCATACGCCGCGTTGCAATTTCGGTCGGCCATGGTGCCGGTGCTCAGCTCCGTTTCCAAGTACATGACTTGGATTCTGCTAGCGGGCATTTTCATGCTCCAAACCACAGCCATACCACTCTGGATTGGTATTGCGCTGTTCTCGCTCACTACCCTGTTTAGCTTTGTAACCCTACCCGTAGAGTTCGACGCCTCACGCCGTGCCTTGGCGTGGATAGACCGCCGGGGCATTGTGACGCAGCAAGAACACGCTATGGCAAAAGACGCTCTCTGGTGGGCCGCCATGACATACGTAGTAGCTGCACTGGCTTCGCTAGCTACGCTGCTCTATTATGTGAGTATTGCCATGGGTGGCCGCGACCGGCGTTAAGGTAGTACGCAACTCCGCACTATACTATAAGATAAGGGAACCCTCCGCCATAGGCGGAGGGTTTTTTAGTACCCATCGATCTGCTATAAAGAAGCACAAATAGGAGAAAAATTAGGTCATTGACCGTATCGCTAACGTTTGCGGAGTAAATTTGACTTCTGAATTCCACCCCACCCACATTACTAGAGTATGAATTTTCAACTGACTGAAGAACAATTAGCCGTACAAGCTGCCGCCCGCGATTTTGCCCAGAGCGAGTTATGGTCGGGCGTGATTGAGCGTGATGAGCACCAGAAGTTTCCCACGGAGCAGGTTCGCAAGATGGGCGAATTGGGCTTTATGGGCATGATGGTAAGCCCCGAGTACGGTGGCAGTGGCCTCGATACAGTGTCGTATGTGCTGGCTATGGAGGAAATCTCGAAAGTTGATGCTTCCTGCTCCGTCATTATGTCAGTGAACAACTCACTGGTATGCTGGGGCTTGGAGAAGTATGGCACCGAGGAGCAGAAACAGAAATACCTCACCAAGCTGGCCTCCGGCGAGCAGATAGGCGCCTTCTGCCTATCCGAGCCCGAAGCTGGTTCCGACGCTACTATGCAGCGCACCACGGCCGAGGATAAAGGAGACCACTACCTATTAAATGGTACCAAAAACTGGATTACTAATGGGTCGTCGGCCTCTGTATACTTGGTTATTGCCCAAACCAATCCAGAGTTGAAGCACCGAGGCATCAATGCTTTTATTGTAGAGAAAGATACGCCGGGTTTTGTAATTGGCTTGAAGGAGAACAAGCTAGGTATTCGTGGTTCCGATACGCACTCCCTGATGTTCACGGACGTGCGCGTACCTAAGGAGAACCGGATTGGCGAGGATGGCTTCGGGTTCAAGTTTGCTATGCAAGTGCTGGCAGGCGGACGCATTGGTATTGCCGCACAGGCACTCGGCATTGCATCTGGCGCACTAGAACTGTCGCTGAAGTACGCGCAGGAGCGAAAAGCATTTGGCGTTGAAATCTCCAAGCACCAAGCCATTCAATTCAAGCTGGCGGATATGGCTACCAACATAGATGCGGCTCGTCTGCTCTGCTTGCAAGCTGCTAGTGATAAGGATAATGGGCTAGATTACGCCAAATCGGGCGCTATGGCCAAGCTCTTTGCCTCCAAAACGGCCATGGATACGGCAGTAGAAGCAGTGCAAATTCATGGAGGATATGGCTTTGTGAAGGAATATCACGTAGAACGCATGATGCGAGACGCGAAAATCACGCAGATTTACGAGGGTACTTCCGAGATACAGAAAATTGTAATCTCACGCGAACTATTAAAATAATAATATATATTGTCTAATTTCGGGATTTATTGTACAAAACTTAGTGGTAATTAGTTTTTGTTTTCGTTTTTGTGAATTTTTATATGTTTATTTGCATTGTCTAGAAAAAGACCTAGTTACGTCTGGCATTAACACAATATACCACCTCCCCTAAGAAATGGAAGATTACAATAAAGTGATTGAATCACTGGGAGTTCGTTACATCAAAGCGAAAAATCTGGTATTGCAGCAGCCCTTCACTGTTCGTAATTCTTACGATATGGGGAACAACCTTATTCTATTACATAAGGGCCGCATCGCTTTCGGGGATGAGGAACAAGTGATAGAAGAAGGCGAAATGTTGTTTATCCCAGGTGGCCGCGCTACACGCGTGAGCTACGGCCAAAGCGGCGGTAAGCTCATCAGCAACGACGACCTGATTACCAACAAAGACAAGTTCTTTCACTCCAATTCCGACCTCGACCTGATTGGTGACGCTGAGGAAAGCCATAGCTTCGTGAGCTTCGAAGCCAAGGTGTTTGACTCGGTTAACTTTTTCTCTTCGCTGGATGTGCCGGCTTTCGTTATCTCCAATAACTCCAAGCTGGCTAACCTGGTCATTAAGGTAGTAGAGGAAAGCCTACAGGACCTCCCCGGCCGCGAGCGACTGATTACGATTTACACCGAGAATATTGTGGTGGAAATTGTACGTTACATCTTGAAAAACAAGATGTTCGTAGAGCAGCTCGCTACCAACAGCACCTACTTCAAGGACCCGCGCCTCATCGACCTGTTCAACTACATCAAGGAGAACATCGGCGGCGACCTGTCCAACAAAGTACTGTCGGGCGTAGCAAACGTGAGCGAAGATTATGTGGGGCAATATTTCAAAATGCTGACCGGCATTAATCCGCAGGACTACATCGAATACCAGCGCATGGAGCGTGCTGTGTTCTTGCTACGTACTACTAAGAAGAGCATCCGCGACATCGGCAAAGAGGTAGGCTACAAGGATACCGCGTATTTCTGCCGTCGTTTCAAGATGATGTTCGGTATTCCTGCCGGTAAGATGCGCCGTCGCGAGTCGGCTATGAACATCTAAATCACGGATTTGGTCGGGTTTTTCGGATTCCGCGGATTTTGTGGACGATTATGATGCAAATAAGAACGCCCGGCCTTAGGCCGGGCGTTGTTGCGTTACTGGGGTAGGAATTGGCTGACGTTATTCCGTAAGAGTAGCATTAAAGCTATGTACGAGTTGCGCCATTTCAGCCAGAAAGCCGGGGTCTTTTTCGATCTGATTGCCAACCACCAGCACGTCGGCGCCGGCGCTGAAGGCGGCATGGGCTTTCTCAGTGGTGTTGATGCCCCCGCCCACAATAAGTGGAACCTCCACGGCGGCTCGCACGGCGCTAATCATGGCCGGTGTGATGGGGTAAAGAGCGCCACTGCCGCCATCCAGGAAAATCAGGCGAAGGCCTAGCTGTTCGCCAGCCATGGCGGTGCAGGCAGCAATAGCGGGTTTGTCGTAGGGTAGGGGAGTGGTGCCGCTCATATAGCTGGCTGTGGTCTGTCTACCCGTATCTACCAACATATAGCCAGTAGGCAGTATTTGTAAGCCGCTTTGTCGGAGCGCGGGTGCTGCAATAACATGTTGCCCGATCAGAAACTCCGGATTGCGACCCGAAATCAAAGACAGTAGCAGAATGCCGTCGGCCTGCGCATCTAGGTGCAGGCTATGGCTTGGAAATAGCACCACCGGCACCGAACTACGGTGTTTTATAAAACGAATGAGGGTAGCCTGGTGCGTTGTTGTCACCAAGCTACCGCCCACAAAAAAGTAATCTATTGGATGTTGTTCACTTAGCGTCAGCAACTGCTCGCAACCGGCTTGGTCTAGCTGGTCGGGGTCGAGGAGAACGGCCAGCGCCTTCTGGCCGCGCAAGCGACGGGTTACAAACGTATCATACAGCGGGTCGAGGCGCATGCGCGTCGTCGTGGTGGTAAGTAAAATCAATATCCCGGGTTTCCGGCTCGGGAGGAGTGGCAAGGTCGGGATTTTTGACCAGAGGCAAATATTCTCCTACCTTTTTCGCAGCGTAGGCCATCACTACGGCCGTAGCTTGCGCCATCAGCATCTTACCCGTATCCGACTTCAGGAAAGCCTGCACGCCGTCGGCGAGGATAGACGAGAAGCCGGAGCCTTCGTCGTCTGGCTCCGCTGCCTGGTAGTGAGGTGCGGAGAAGCGATTGGGCTGCGGCGGAAGCGGGGGAAACGGGTCGGCCTCAGGCGCGTCGGTGTGGTATACATCGGGGGCCAGTTGGGCCGGTCGGCCGTGGCTATGTGAGGCGGTGAGCGGTGCGCTACCAAAGCCCAGGTCGTCCGTTACGGCGCCTACCCCTAGCGGAGCGCCGGATTTCAGGCGCTTCTTTTTCTTCCGGCCTTTGGAGCCAGCAGACAGCTTTTTGGCCGATGACTTGCTGCTACCAAATACCTTGCTCAGCAGCCATACGCCGCTGGCTACTCCTGCCCCAACAAGCGCAATCTTACCTACCTTCCGGGTTTTCTCTTTGATTTCTTCCACGTCACCCATCAGGGCGCGTTCGTATTCCAATTTCTGACGCTCCAGAAATTCTCTTTCGTTCTCAAACAACGGATTATGTAGCTCAGCCATGCGCGTTATGCTTGACGCTTATCAGATTTATAGATCGTGTTGTCCAGCAGCCTATCGGCTACTCCCTGAAACACTTTTTTATCGACGCCGACCAAAAAGATGATGAGCAGCAATAGGTAGAAACCTGCTACGATGCCGAAACCCCAAAACGGACTATCGAGCGCCGAGTTGAGCGCCAGGCCTGCAAAAACGCTCACGAAGATGAGGAAAAACAAACCGATTACGGCCATAGTGATGCCATGTGCCGCCCCCACAAAGGCCGTCTTTGCTTTCTCTTGGGCTTCCAGCCGAAGGATATCGATACGTGTATCGAGGTAGCCTTTCAGATTGCCGAAAAGGCTATCGTTGTGGGGTGTTTTAGCGTCGTTGTTGAAGGCCATACGGCGGAAAAAAAAGATGGCAGATAGATAAAGCTAGCAGCAGAACGCTGATTTGGCCGTTAGGAAAGCGGATCAGCCAAATGGTTTGTCATACGCAAAAGCAACTATCACGTCTGAATTTTGCGTTATTTTTACTGATAACTCCCGCACTTTGAGTCAGAATCACTATCACGTACTGGGTGTAGCGGCCACTGCCACGCCCCAGGAAATAAAAGCAGCGTATAAGCGCCTGGCAGTGCGGTACCATCCGGATATGCACGGCGGGAGTGCACAGTTTGAGGAAGAGTTTAAGGCTGTAGCGGCTGCTTACCAGGTGCTATCGGACCCCGGCCGCCGTGCTACCTACGACCACCAATTACGGATGGTCGTACGCCGGGCCGAGGAGCAGCGCCGTACCCAGCACTACCGGGCACACAGCCAGCATGTGTACGGCGTACCCATGCCGCCGCCCGCACCCCTGCGCACCCGTCCACCCGCTGGCTCCGCTGAGCGGTACTACCGCCCCATTCCTAAGCGCCGCCGCTTTACTCGCCGCGACTGGTGGCTCTTGGCTGGTTTCATCGTAGGGCTCGTGCTGTTTTGCGTGTCAGTGAAAGTAACGCTGGATTATGTGTCGGCTACCCGTAACTACCGCTACGGGCTGCGCGCCTACACCAATCGGCAATGGAATATGGCGCGCAGCTATTTCTCAAGTGCCATTGCCTTCCGCCCTACCTATGCCGCGGCACACCGGCGCCGGGGCGAGATTGAGCACTACATCAACCACAACTACACCGCCGCTCGGGCCGACTATCAGGTAGCACTGGCAGAGGAACCAATAGGGCAAGGTGCAGCGGCTTTGTGGCTACGGCTGGGGCAGTGTGAAGCGCAGCTAGGACTTTCGCAGGTGGCCGCTACCAGCCTTACCCGCGCGCTGCAACAAGACTCTTTACTGAGCGATGCTTACCTGCTACGGGGCGAAATCCGACTGTTTGAACAGCGGCAGTTTGCAGGCGCCATCCGGGATTTCTCTACCGGCTTGCGGCAACGAACCGCCGCGGGCTGGTCAGTAGACGTGAAGCCGCTAACCTATCGCGGATTGGCTTACTACAAGCAAGGTAATTACGCTGCTGCCCGCACCGACTATCGGCGAGTGCTGCTTCTTACCCCGCAGAATGGACAAGTACATTTCTTACTAGGCCGGTTGGCGCAACAGGAAGGCAATACCGGGGCTGCCTGTGAGTTTTTTCGTCGGGCCGTGCGTCTGGGGTATCTCTATGCTTCGGAGGCAGTACAGGAGTGCCAGTAACAAACCAGCGTTAACAAAAAAAGGCCTCTCTGCTAAGCAAAGAGGCCTTTTTCGGTGTGGTAACAGTTGGAATCGAACCAACGACACCAGCATTTTCAGTGCTGTGCTCTACCAACTGAGCTATGTTACCAGCTTTCCGGCAGCGCTGAGCGCCTTGGGAGGCACAAAAGTAGTAAAGAGATTGAGGAATGCAAGCGCTGATAAAAAAAATATGCTGGGGTGTTTTTCGTGGGCAAGTTTGCGTACTCTAAAATCACTGACATCATCCGGCCGAAAAATCTTTCCGGCAAAAAGGGTAAATTTGTTAGGCATAACGAGTATTTTTCGGTCCCACCAATTCCACTCCATCCCGTGACCATCCAGAACATTATTTTTCTTCTCGTTGTCCTCGCCGGCTTTGGGCTGTTTGCGTGGCAGGTACGAAAGATTCGCGCCAATATCTCTCATGGTCGCGACCGGGACATGTCCGGCGACGTAGGCGAGCGACTTAAGAAAACCCTGCTTGTGGCCTTCGGGCAACAGAAGATGTTTAAGCGCATCACGCCGGCACTATTACACTTGGTAGTATATGTAGGCTTTATCGTCATCAATATTGAAGTAATCGAGATTCTGATTGACGGACTTTTTGGAACACATCGGGTGCTGGGTTTTGCCGGTGGTTTCTACAGCGCCCTCACAGCTACCAATGAGGTGCTGGGCGCATTGGTTATTGTTGCAGTAGCTGCATTCTGGTGGCGCCGCAATCGGGCTGAGCCGGTTCGGCGCTTCCGAGGTACTGAAATGCGCGCCTGGCCCAAACTCGATGCCAACATCATTCTGTATGTTGAGGTGGTATTGATGGTAGCGCTGTTTGTGATGAACGCCGCAGACCTGAAACTGCACCAAGTAGAGGGTGCTACCTTACCCGGTGCGTTCCCGATTGGTAGCTGGTTAGCTGGCTTCTTACCGGATAATGCGACTACGCTACACGTGCTGGAGCGCGTGGGCTGGTGGGCGCATATTGTGGGCATACTATTGTTCCTGAATTACTTGCCGAGCAGCAAGCACTTCCACATCATCATGGCTTTCCCGAACGTGTACTTCTCACGGCTAATGCCGCAGGGGCAGTTCTCGAATGTGGATAGTATCACGCACGAGGTGAAGGCCATGATGGACCCTACCTACCAAGTGCCTACTCCCCCGGCTTCGGAGGGTGCCGAAGCTGCCCCTACCACCTTCGGGGCGAAGGACGTGAACGACCTAGCTTGGACTAACCTTCTGAATGCCTACTCCTGCACAGAGTGTGGCCGCTGCACTTCGGTGTGCCCAGCCAACCTGACGGGCAAGCTGCTTTCACCGCGTAAAATCATCATGGATACGCGCGACCGGATGGAGGAGAAATACAACTCTCCTCTAATTTTTGACCCGGCGCTCTATGGCCCCGCTGCCAAACACGAACCGCAGGAACAGCTCGATAAGGAAAATCACACGCTGCTGCGCGGCTACGTGACGCCTGAGGAGCTGTGGGCCTGCACTACCTGTAATGCTTGCGTAGAGGCCTGCCCAGTGAACATCAATCCGCTGGAAAGCATTATCGAAATGCGCCGCTTTCTGGTGTTGGAAGAGTCGGCGGCGCCCAACTCGCTGAACGTGATGTTCTCGAATATTGAGAACAATGGCGCCCCCTGGGCCTTCTCGCCCTCCGACCGCTTCAACTGGGCCGACGAACTGTACGTGGCCGAGAAGGCATAAAAGAACGTCATGCTGAGCTTGGCGAAGCGTAATCTAACGAAGCGGTAGAGATGCTTCAGCAAGCTCAGCATAACGTCTCACTAATTAAAACTGACAACTGTCAACCAACTATAATGGCTGAACAAACTGCCAAGCGTCAAATAGCTGTTCCTTTGATGTCTGACTTCGCCGCCCGTGGCGAGGAGCCCGAAGTACTGTTCTGGGTAGGCTGCGCCGGCGCGTTCGACGACCGGTACAAGCGTGTAACCCGTGCCTTTGTGCGCATTCTGGAGCACGTGGGCGTGAAATACGCCGTGCTGGGCATGGAAGAAACCTGCACTGGCGACCCTGCCAAACGAGCCGGCAACGAGTTTCTGTTTCAGATGCAGGCTATGCAGAACATCACCACGTTTGAGGGCTACAACGTGAAGAAGATTGTGACGGCATGCCCGCACTGCTTCAACACCATCAAAAATGAGTACCCGGCGTTGGGCGGCAACTACGAGGTGATTCACCACAGCACCTTCTTGCAGCAGCTCATTGATGGGGGTAGGGTGAAGCTGGAAGGCGGCGAGGCATATAAAGGCCGGCGCATCACCTTCCACGATTCCTGCTACCTGGGCCGCGCCAACAATATCTACGAAGCACCCCGCGCTGTGCTCGAAGCCCTAGATGCCGACTTGGTAGAAATGAAGCGCAGCAAAGCCAATGGGTTATGCTGCGGTGCCGGTGGTGCCCAGATGTGGAAAGAACCAGAGCCCGGCAAAAAAGATGTCAACGTTGAGCGGACGGAGGAGGCACTTGCGACCCTCGATGGCAACGCCGAAGCACTGGCACATATCCAAGGCAAAGAAAGCGGGAACGAAGGCGCTACCCCTGCACCCAAACAGAATAATCAGGGTAGTATCATTGCCGTAGGTTGCCCGTTTTGTATGACCATGATGGCCGATGGCGTGAAAAACAAAGAGCGCGAAAACAACGTGCAGGTATTTGATCTGGCCGAGCTAGTGGCCTCGGCCGAAGGCCTGAACGCATAGGCTATATACCGCCTAAAAATCCCCATCTACACAGCCCCGACGGAACTTCCCGCCGGGGCTGTTACTTTGTCAATAAAAACGAGCGGTGTACGTTATATGAGCACCGCTTTTGCTACTTCGCTTATGTACGTTTCCTTCGACCAACTGCCGCCCGAGGCGCGCATCTGGATATACCAGGCCAACCGACCTCTGACTGATGCCGAGCTACTGCGTGTGCAGCCCGCTCTGGCGCAGTTTGCCACCGCCTGGACCAGCCACGGCCGCACCTTGCATGCCTCAGCTGCCATTTTGCACCACCAGTTTCTGGTTATTGGTCTAGACGAAGCCGTGGCCGATGCCAGCGGGTGCTCCATTGATGCCTCCGTGCGGTTTGTGCGTGAGCTGGAAGCCGCTTTAGGCGTAGAGTTGCTGGAAAAGTCGCGGCTGGCGTTTCTAGTCGATGGCGAGGTGCGCTTGCTTGATCGGCGTGAGCTACGTACGGCTGTGGCTGAAGGCCAGCTCCGTCCCGATACGCCTTACTTCGACAATACCATTGCCCGGCACGCGCAGCTGGCACAAGCATGGCCCGCGCCGGCTGCCGAAACATGGCTAGCGCGGTATTTTGCGGAGAAATAATGCGAAAGTAAAGCAGTCAGGTGCTGGGTTATGTCCGCGCTATTTCTCCCAAAACCTAGTATACTTGTCTAAGCCGCGCTAATCAGTCGGCTTTCCTCTCTTATTTCTTGCCTACCGGCAATCTATCCATGCGAAAACTTATTTACTTGTGTGCTGTAGCCGGTTCGGCGGGATTACTGGGTGGCTGCGCTACGGCGGGCGGTGGGAGCAAGGCTGATAAGCGTTTTACGCGCGGCGAATACGAGCCGGCTATTGAGCTATACAAGAAGGACTTGGCAAAAGGGCGCAACGCAGGGTATGCCAATCTGCGCATTGCCGAGTCGTACCGCCTCTCAAACCGCATAGGCGAAGCAGAGCCGTACTATAAAGCTGCCCTCGATGCCAAAGTGCGTAGTGCCGATGCGCCATTTTATTACGCATTGGCCCTGAAAACCAATGGCAACTACGACGAAGCCGCGCAACGCTTCGCGGCCTACGCTGAAAATGGCAGCAACCGCACATTGGTAGCTCGCGCCGAGCTAGAAGCCAAGAATAGTAAGCTGAGCCAGGAGTTGGCCGCTACCCGCACCCGCGATGAGGTGCAGCCCGTGGCCCAGCTGAATTCAGCTTCCTCTGAGTTCGGCGCCGCTTTCATGCCCCAGACCAAGGAACTGGTGTTTGCGTCGGGTAGGGAAGGCAAAACGTACTTGGGCAATGGGTTAGGGTTTAATGACTTGTATGCCATCAAGTTTGATGACGAGAATACGATGAGTGGCGGTACCGTACGCAAGCTGGCGGCCCCCATCAACACCTCCGACATGCACGAGGCTAGCGCCACCTACACGCCCGACGGGCGCTTTATGGTGTTTGCGCGTTCCAACAACGGTACCAAAAAGCAGGCGAAACTCGGCCTGCAAAGCGTTGACTTATATATGTCGGCCTACCAGAACGGAGCCTGGACGGAGCCGGAACTGGCACGGGGCCTCAACAGCCGCTCGGCCGACGACTTTTCGCCCATGTTCTCGCCTGATGGCAAAACGCTCTACTTCGCCTCCAGCCGCAGCGGTGGGCAGGGCGGTACCGATTTGTACAAGGCAGCGCTAAGCGAAAACGGTCGTTTCTCGCCGCCCGAAAACCTGGGAGAACAAATCAACACACCCGGCAATGAGAGCTTCCCGGCCGTAGCGCCCGATGGCTCGCTCTACTTCTCCTCTGATGGCCACGCCGGCTTAGGCAAGCTCGATATTTTTGTGGTGGAGAAGGGCAAAGTCAAGAACTTGGGCGCACCCATCAACAGCCCTGGGGACGACTTTGCGCCCTACCTACTCACCAACACGACGGGCTTGTTTGCCTCAGACCGCAGCGGCGGACAGGGAGCCGACGACCTCTACTCCTTTAAACGCAACCTGTTTAAGGAGGTAGTCTTTTTCGTGGATGGTACCGTGCAGACGCGCCCAGCTAGCGGTGGCGCTGTGCAGCCCCTTGGTGGCGAACCAGTGGCGGTGTACGCAAGAGGGCAGAAACTACAAGACGTGACGGCCGACGCCAATGGCAAGTTCAGCTTGAAGCTGGATTCGGCCACGGCCTACTCGCTGGTGGCCGAGCGCTCGGGCTACTTTACGGCGCGCCAGGGCGTGACAACGGTAGGCAAGCGTCCCCCGCAGGACCAGCTCACCAACGACCTAACGGAAATTCGTATTCCGGTGACGCTGACGCTGACGGAGATTGTGAAAAATAAGGCCATTGTGGTAGAGAATATTTTCTACGATTACGACAAAGCCGATATCCGGCCGGATGCGGCTGTGGAGTTGGACAAGCTGGTAGAAACGCTGACAGACAATCCAAAAATTACCATCGAACTCAGCTCCCACACCGACTCGCGGGGTAAAGACGCCTACAACATGGCCCTTTCGCAACGCCGGGCGCAGTCGGCTGTGGACTATATTGTGTCGAAGGGCATTGATGCCAGCCGCGTGACGGCCAAAGGATACGGCGAAACCCGACCTGTAATCAAAAATGCCAAAACGGAGGCCGAATATCAGCAGAACCGCCGTACTGAGTTTAAGGTGACGCGTATCGCCGAATAAGAGGTAAGTTATTCATTACCAGAAAAAAGTCTCGGCAAACTGTCGAGACTTTTTGTATTTTTAGTTCAGCTATAAGGCAAGTAAGGCTCTAATGCATCGTTGAAAAAGAAAGTCGCTTCTGGCACAATACTTGGCTTTTATAGCACGTAATTGTTTTGCAGTCTGCTCTCCCTTCTCCTCTCCTTATTCTCTACTGCCATGAAAAAGCTGCTCTCTGCTTTTGCTTTGCTACTGCTCTTGTTGTTAGGCGGAAAGCTACACGCAGCGCCGGCCGTAGTCAACTTCTCGTCGGAGCGCGGCGTGGCGTTTCAGCTGATTTTTGATGGTCGCCCGCTTACGCAGCCCGGTGCCCGTGCCGTGCGCATCGACCGTCTGGCATCAGGTTTTCACTGGGCCGAGTTTCTGATTCCGACCGGCTACGGGCGGGTGGTAGCTTATCGCACCCGCGTGCTCCTCGACCCTGGCCTGGAAAGCAGCTATGTGCTGCTGGCGCGCCCCGGCTATGGGTTGCAGCTGCGAAAAGTGGCGGAAGCGCCCATCCGGCGCGGGTATAGCATTGGGGAGGCAATGCCCTACCCACCCGCCACACCCTACGGCCAGTACCCCGACGACTATGGCTACCGTCGTAACGGCAATGCCTACCCTAATGCTAGCCCCGCACCACAACCAGTACCGGGTGCGGCCTACCCCGGCGGCCACGGCTACCCACCAAATGCAAGCAACCAGCCCAACGATTCGTACCAGGCGCCTAATGCGCCCTATCCTAACCAAGCAGGTAGCCCTACCCCCAATTACCCCGGCAGCGGCAGCTACAACAACGCCCTCCGTTACCGCTCGCTCATGGCAACAGAAATAACGAGTCTTGCTGAGTCGATGCAGCGCACGGCTTCCGACGAAACCCGGCTCAGCCTGGCCCGCCAGACCATCAACCAAGCCAGCATCCAGAGCAATGACTTGGTGCGTCTGCTCCAAACGCTCAGCATGGAAGGCTCCCGCCTGACGCTGGCCAAATACGCCTACCCTTACGTAGCCGACCCGCAGAATTTCAGCCGTGTGTATGATGTCTTCGACTTCGAAGCCAGCATTCAGGAGTTGCAACGTCTGAGCGGCAATAGTCAGTAGGGCTGAGATAGGGAATTAATACAAACAGCAAGGGCTTCTGCGTATCGCAGAAGCCCTTGCTGTTTGGCGTGGGTAGCAGCTTAAAACTCACTACTCACCATTTCAAAATTTCACCACTTACCGCAGGCGGTCCATGCTGCGCACTAGTTGCTCGTCGCGCCGGATAAAGCGGTTGGCCAGGATATTTAGCAGCAGCGCCAAGGTAGGGAGGTAGAAGCCGGCATGAAAACTGCCCGTGAGTTTCAGGTTCAGCATTTGCTCGCCTAGGGTAGAGTAGTAATAGCTGGTGCCAATGGTGCCGAGCATGAACAACAGGTTCAGCAGGCCCAGCTGCAACTGTCGCAGACGGCTGCGGTACTGGAAAATCTCGATGAAAGCTATAGCCGAGGCGGCCGCAGCCAGCGCCGCAATAGGCCAGGTGTTGGTAGAGACGGACATGCCCGGGTCGGAGGGGGCATAGCCTAGCTCGAAGGCCGTGAGCACGAGGTGTTGCCCAGTGGTAGGGTCGGTTTTGCTCCAGATTGGTAGAAATAAAACGCTGCCCATTGCCAGGGCTAGCAAAAGCAGGAATACGCTTTGAATTCTTTGTATCATCTTTGTAGTTGAACAGTTTTGGGCGGGTGCTAACAGGTACCGAAGCCGCAAAAGTAGCCAACAACGACCGGAATAACCGCACAACCCTTCTGATGTCTCAAGCATATATCGTGGACGCCGTCCGCACCCCGATTGGTAAATTTGGCGGCGCACTTAGCAGCGTCCGCCCCGATGATATGGCCGCGCACGTCCTGCGCGAGCTGATGCGCCGCAATAAAAGCATCGAGCCTGCCGCCATTGAAGACGTAATTATGGGCGCCGCTAACCAGGCTGGCGAAGACAACCGCAACGTGGCTCGCATGGCCGCCCTGCTGGCTGGTCTACCTCTGTCGGTACCCGGCAACACCGTGAACCGCCTTTGTGCTTCGGGCTTGCAAAGCATTATGGACTCGTTCCGGGCTATTCGAGCCGGTGAGGGCGACGTGTATCTGGCGGGTGGCTCGGAAAACATGACCCGTGCGCCCTTTGTGATGGCGAAGTCCGTTACGGCGTTCGGCCGCGACTTCACCGCCCACGACACTACCCTGGGCTGGCGCTTTGTGAACCCCAAGCTCTCGGCCATGCACTTGCCCTACACTATGGGCGAAACCGCTGAGCACGTGGCTGCTAAGTACGGCATCACGCGTGAAGAGCAGGACCAGTTTGCTTATGACACCCAGCGCAAATACAAGCACGCCTATGAGAAAGGTCGTTTCCGCAAGGAGATTGTACCCGTGTTCATTGCGCAGCCCAAAGGCGATACGGCTTTGTTTGATACCGACGAGCACCCGCGCCTATCGAGCATGGAAAAGCTAGCTACTCTACGGCCGGCCTTCATCGAAAATGGCACCGTAACGGCTGGCAACTCGGCGGGCATCAACGATGGTGCCGCTGCCGTGTTGGTCGTAAGTGAAGAGGCTTTGAAGCGCTACAACCTGAAACCAATGGCCCGCATTGTGGCCTCAGCCGTGGCAGGCGTTGATCCGGCCTATATGGGTATCGGGCCGGTGCCGGCTACTCAGAAAGTGCTCCAGCGCGCTGGATTGACCATGAACGACATTGATCTGATTGAGTTGAACGAAGCTTTTGCCGCTCAGAGCATTGCCTGCATGCGCGACCTAGACTTAGACCCCGCTAAGGTGAACGTGAACGGTGGCAGTATTGCCATTGGGCACCCCCTGGGCTGCGCCGGCGCCCGCATCACAGCCACGCTGCTGCACGAGATGCAGCGCCGCGAAAACGTCCGCTACGGCCTCGTGACCATGTGCGTAGGGGTGGGGCAAGGCGCTTCGGCCATTTACGAGAAGCTGTAATTAATTTGCTGATAATTGATGTGCTGATGAGTTGATGCTTCTGAGTTAAACGGTTCAGAACATCAACTCATCAGACATCAGCACATTGCCTTGCGCTACTTTCTTCATCTTGCCTACGACGGCACGCGCTTTCATGGGTGGCAGATTCAGCCGGGCACGCTCACGGTGCAGCAGGAGCTGGACCGGTGCCTGTCGCAGGTGCTGCGGCAGCCGGTGTACTCGCTGGGCAGTGGCCGCACCGATTCGGGGGTGCACGCCAGCCATCAGGTAGCGCACTTCGATGCGGTGTTGCCTGCGGGCCTCGACCTCGATACGCTGCTCTACCGCCTCAACCGTGCCCTGCCCGCCGATGTGCGCGGCTACCTCGTGCATCCGGTGCCACCCACCGCGCATGCCCGCTTCGACGCGCGGATACGCACCTATGAGTACCACGTGCGCCTCGTGCCCGACCCCTTTGCCGCCCCCCACGCCCTCTACCTCGACCGCGCCCCCGACGTAGCCGCTATGAACGAGGCCGCTGCCGCCCTCATCGGCGACCATGATTTTACCAGCTTTTCTAAGGTAGGCGGCAGCGAAAAGCACTACCGTTGCCTTTGCTATGAGGCTGGCTGGCACCCCACACCGGGTGGCGTGGTGTTCCGCATCCGGGCCAACCGCTTTGTGCGGGGCATGGTGCGGCTGGTGGTAGGCACTCTGCTCACGGTAGGCAAAGGCAAGCTGACACCCAACGAGTTTCGGCAGGTGTTTGAGTCGCTGAACCGGGTGCACGCTAGCGGCGCTGCCA
Source organism: Hymenobacter citatus (assembly GCF_014333615.1). Classification (GTDB taxonomy): domain Bacteria; phylum Bacteroidota; class Bacteroidia; order Cytophagales; family Hymenobacteraceae; genus Hymenobacter; species Hymenobacter citatus. The sequence goes on from NZ_JACSCY010000013.1 coordinate 120,318, forward strand.
AGGCGCAGGGGCTATTTCTGTGCCGGGTGGAGTATCCGGCAGAGTTGGTGCCCGCGGAGCTGCTGCCCACAGGGTTGCCGTATTTTGCGGGGTAGGCTCAGGATGACAAACGTATTCACTCGCATCCCATAGCAACCCATAACCTTCCCCGTATACTACTGGTTAGCTAATCGATTCCCCTTCAAGTTTATATTCCGTGGAGCAAACCACTACTGCCACCAAAACCGGCAATATCTTCGATTGGCAGGTGCTGAGCCGGCTGATGGCGTACGTGCGACCCTACCGACGCGTCTTCTATTTCCTCATCTTTCTGACGGTTGCTACGGCGGCCCTGGGCACTTTACGGCCCTTTCTGATTCAGAAAATGGTCGATGTCAGTATCGACCAGGGCGACATGACTGGCGTGAACCGTATGTTCACTTGGTTGATTGTGCTGCTCGTTGGCCATACACTGGTTAGTTACCTACAAACCTACTATGGCGGCTGGCTGGGCCAGTACATTGTGCGCGATATCCGGGTAGACCTCTACAAGCACATTCTCGATTTACGCCTGAAGTTTTTTGACCGCACACCCATCGGCGTGCTCGTAACGCGCAACATCTCCGACGTAGAAACGCTGTCCGACGTGTTCAGCGAAGGACTGGCGGCCATGATTGGCGACATATTGCAGCTGGTGTTCATCATCGCCTTTATGTTTTACATCGATTGGCGCCTGACGCTGGTAAGCTTGTCTGTGATTCCGCCGTTGCTGTTCAGCACCTATGTGTTCAAAGAGAAGGTGAAAAAGTCATTTCAGGAGGTACGCACGGCCGTGGCCAGCCTCAACTCCTTCGTGCAGGAGCACCTCACGGGCATGAGCGTGGTGCAGATTTTCAATAACGAAGCCCGCGAACAGCAAAAGTTTGAGAAAATAAACCAGGAGCACACCCGCGCCAACATCAAATCGGTGCTCTACTATTCGGTGTACTACCCTGTAGCTGAGGTATTGGGTGCCGTGGGTATCGGACTGCTGGTATGGTACGCAGCGCAAGGACAGATTGAGGGTACCATAACCAAAGGAGCCCTGATTGCTTTTATCCTCTATAATAGCTTGTTCTTTAGACCTATACGCCAGATTGCCGACCGTTTCAATACGTTGCAGCTCGGCTTGGTAAGCACAGAGCGTCTGCTGAAACTCCTGGACAGCAAAGAACTAATTGCCGATAACGGTACCTACCTGCCCACTACCCTGCGTGGCGACGTGCGCTTCGACCACGTGTGGTTTGCCTACAACGAGGAAAACTACGTGCTCAAGGATATCAACTTTGAGGTGAAAGCCGGTCAGACCATCGCATTTGTAGGTGCTACCGGCGCGGGCAAAACCAGCATCATCAACTTGCTCTCCCGCTTCTACGACATCAACAAAGGCACCATCAGTATCGATGGTCACGACCTGCATGAGTACGACTTGAAGGCCCTGCGCCAGCAAATTGGGGTAGTGTTGCAGGACGTGTTCTTGTTTGCCGGCTCCATTGCCGATAACATCACGCTCGGTAACAAGGATATTACGGAGGAGCAGATTTGGGAAGCTGCCGAGTTGGTGGGTGCCCGTCGCTTTATCGAGCGCCTACCCGGTGGCTTGCACTATCAGGTGATGGAACGCGGTGCTACTCTCTCCGTCGGCCAGCGCCAGCTGATTTCCTTTGTGCGCGCCATGGTCTACCAGCCGCGCATTATCATTCTGGATGAGGCCACGTCCTCCGTCGATTCCGAAACCGAAGAGCTGATCCAGGAGGCCATTGACAAACTGATGGAAGGCCGCACCTCGCTGGTTATTGCCCACCGCCTCAGCACCATTCAAAAAGCCGACCGCATCATTGTGCTGGATCGGGGCGAGATTCAGGAGTCCGGCACGCACGAAGAGCTGTTGCGCCGCGGTGGTTTCTACGCCCAACTCTACCAGATGCAGTATGTCAATGAGTAGTGAAATGGTGAGTAGTAAGTTTGACGTTTTTCTTGCTCTATTTTGTAAGCTGCCCCATCAGAGCACAAACTCACTACTCAACACCTTATAATTTCACCTCTTATGACTCGTTGGCTTTTTTTAGGGCTGTTACTTGTATCGTTAAGCGTGGCCGTGTGGTATGCCTACCTGGGTGGTTTCCGCAGTCCAGATGTACAACTCACGACTACTACGCAGCCCATTTATCTGGCTGGTCGCTATTTCGAAGGCAAAGCAAATAGCGCCGAGTTTGGCCCGCTGTTCCGGCAGGCTCAACAGGCGCTAGACAATGGCCAACTGCGCGGCGCCCTAGGTAACATCTACTACAGCGACCCCGAAGCCTCCGACGATACCGTGCGGGCTTTCGTGGGCCTAGTAGTAGCCGATACTACCTCCCAAAAGCTACCCGCTGACTACCGCTACCGCACGTTCCCAGCCGGGCAGCGCGTAGTGCAGGCGCGCATAGACGCCAGCTATATGGTAGCGCCGGATAAGCTCTATTCGGGTGTGAAGAATTTTATGCAAGAGCAGAAGCTAACTTCGGCTAAAATCTATTTGGAACAGTTTCCAGTTGATGCACCGGCAGAGGTAATAGCATTAGTAAAATAACAAATACCTCCTAAGCAGACGGCCCCAACAGGATATCCTGTTGGGGCCGTCTGCTTAGGAGGTATTTGTTAGCTGCGACCTAAATAAATAGACCCTCCTAAGAATAGAGAGCTTAAACCAAAATTTGTATAGAAATAGCTATTAGATGATCTGAATCCATCTTTCTTTTGTGTGACACAATTATAATTTAAACCACCTACGGAAAGCTCTATACCTATTTTTTTTACTGGAAAGAAAGTAATTCCAGGAGAAAAATTAGCATAAAACCCCTGTGAGCGACCATTATTGCTAACTATTACAGAGTTGTTGAAATAATCGTAATCATGAATACTGAAATAATTATTTGTATAGCCAGCACCAAGTTGTCCATACACCGCAAATTTATCGTTTATAAATCTGTAGTAACGCGCAACAGGTCCTAAAGACACTACACGTTCTTTTCTATTATATGTGCGGTCAAAAAATTGACTTGGATTGTTGTAACGGCCAAATTGAGCTTGTTTATATCTGTTAATATTAATACCTGTATTTATCCCTATGGATAAGTTTTCGCTTATAAAATAGCTTGCAATTGGTTGTATACTTAATGAAGACGAAGTGTAATTGTCATTGACGCCTACAGTTGCTGGTGGTATCTCATTCTTAGTAGTTGATCTTCCGTAATTAACACCACCTCCTATTGAGACAGTCCCGGCAGAAATTTGAGAATATGCATTGAGTGAAGCTCCACTAAGTAAAGCAGCACTCAGGATTATTTTTTTCATAAAGAGAAAATTTGATGAATATATACTACCACTAACGATCCTTCAGAAAGTATATTGTAAAATATATGTATATAGTATTTTAAATAAGAACGGCCCGCTAAGCATTACGCTTAGCGGGCCGTTCTTTATAGCCGGAATAAAAAGAAAAGTCGGGGTGGCAGGATTCGAACCTACGGCCTCGTCGTCCCGAACGACGCGCGCTACCGGGCTGCGCTACACCCCGAGTTGCTGGTGCAGCATAGGCATCCAACTAGTCAGGAAATTTTTGCTAGCGGCCGAAAAAAGCCGCCGAACCAAGGTTCGGCGGCTTTTCGAGCCGGAAGCTCTTCTGTCGGAGTGGCAGGATTCGAACCTACGACCTCCAGCACCCCATGCTGGCGCGATACCAGGCTACGCTACACCCCGATAGAATTGAGCTGCAAAGGTAAGAGAAGATTTGATATTGCCGCAATATTTGGAAGAAAATAAATGCTTATTTTTGCATTTAAGAGCAGGTAGGCTAGCGACATGTTGGGAATTAGATAGTTAGATGATAGTTATTCTTGGCAATGGTTTTGCTGTTGATAGAGAAAGCTCAGTAGTCTTTGAAGTCGCGAATAAATACAATTCGTACTTTTGCTTTTGAGTTATAGTTGTACATGTTTAACGCAAAAACCGATATGAAAATAGTTATATCAATGCTAGCGAGTATGCTCTGTTTAGTGTTGGCTACCACTGCTAATGCCCAAACAGCCACCAAGCCGGTAGCAACTGCACCCAAGAGTGTACCCGAACCGGTTGCCTTGGTAACGGATAAAATGGAAGCCCCAGCATCTTCTTCTGACGCTGTAAAAGTGAAAGCAGAGATAAATCCCGTTAGCAAGCGCCTGACCGTGCGCACAGACGTGCCTGGTCCAGTTCGAGTAGAAATCAACGACGACGAAGGCCGGCCTGTGTTGACAAAAGATATGATTTCGGGCGACAAAGCCGCTAACATCGACGTGAGTCGCCTACCCTCTGGTTTCTACATAGTGCGTTGCACCAGCGGCGAACGAAGCGGCGTCCGCCGTGTGCACCTGGGGCAGTGAGTGGTGAAATGGTGAGGGGTGAGATGGTGAGTTAAAAAATGTGCGTGTCATCCTGGGTAAAGCGAAGGACCTTATGGCAGTTGAACGATTATCGTATTAGCGACTCGTTCCAACGTGATAAGGTCCTTCGCTTTGCTCAGGATGACACGCACATTTTTTAACTCACCATCTCACCCCTCACCATTTCACTATCTACCTACGCCTCTTCGCTTTGCAGCTGGCGTTCGTAGAGGGCGCGGTATAAGCCGTCGGTTTCGGCCATGAGGACGTCGTGGGTGCCGTGTTGCACAATCTGGCCGTCGTCGAGCACCAGAATTTCGTCGGCCAGCTTCACGGAGCTGACGCGGTGGGAGATGATAAGGCTGGTACGGTTCTCCATTACCCGTTGCAGGCTGTTGAGGATGGCGTTTTCGGTGTTGGTATCTACGGCCGAAAGTGAGTCGTCCAGAATCAGAATCCTGGGCTCCTTTACTAATGCCCGCGCAATGCTCACACGCTGCTTTTGCCCGCCCGAGAGCGTAATGCCCCGTTCGCCTAGTTTCGTATCAAACCCCTCCGGAAACTGTACAATATTGTCGTACACATTGGCGTCTTGAGCGGCTTGCCTCATGCGCTCCTCGTTGGGATTATCGAGGCCGAAGTTGATGTTATTGCGGATGGTGTCGGAGAACAGGAACACGTCCTGCGGCACGTAGCCAATCTGGCTGCGCAGCGACGTGAGGGCGTAGTCGCGCACGTCGGTAGCGTCTACAGTAATTGTGCCCTGCGTCACATCATAGAGGCGGCAAAGAAGGGCCGCCACAGTGCTTTTGCCCGAGCCGGTATTACCGATGACTGCGAGCGTTTGCCCTGGCCGGATGCGGAACGACACGTCGCGCAGAGCTTCAATGCCGGTGTCGGGGTAGGTGAACGACACGTGGTCGAATACGATGTCACCCTGTATTTCGCGCTGCACATTATGGTGGGAAATAATATCCGTTTTCTCGTGCAGAAACTCGTTGATGCGGGCCTGTGAGGCCTCGGCACGCTGCACCAACGACGACGTCCAGCCCAGGGCCGTCACGGGCCAGGTAAGCAGGTTCACGTAAATCAGGAACTCCGCGATGCTACCCGTAGTGATGGTGCCGCGGATTACCTCCTGGCCGCCTACCCATACGGTGATGATGGTGCTGAGGCCTACCAAGAATAGAATCAGCGGGAAAAACAGCGAGTTCACAAAGTTCAAACTCAACGATTTCTCCTTATAATTCTCGCTGGCTACCGTGAACTGCCGGTGCGAGTCTTCCTCGCGCACAAACGACTTCAACACCCGAATGCCCGAAAAGGCCTCCTGCACAAACGTGGTCATGCCGGCCAGGGAACGTTGAATTTCGTCGGATTTGCGCTGAATGATGTTGTTGATGTAGAAGATGCTGACGCTTAGGATGGGTAGGGGTAGGAGCGTATACACAGTCAGCTTCACGTTCACCATCAGCATGAGCGGCACAATGAGCACAAACAGGATGACCAGTTGCAAGAAGTACATAATAGCTGGCCCAATGTACATGCGCACGCGCCCCACGTCCTCAGAAATGCGCGACATCAGGTCGCCGGTGCTGTGGCGGCGGTAGAAGGAGAGGGGTAGGGATTGATAGTGCTGAAAGATTTCGTTCTTCTGGTCATTCTCAATCAGGCGCGACATCACGATGAGTGTTTGCCGCGTGTAGAACAGAAAAATGCCGCGTAACACGGCCAGCAGGATAATCAAAATGCCGTAGAGCAGCACGTTACGCCCGAATAGCTTATACACGCTGCTTTGCGCCTCGGTGCCGGCATAGAGGTGGTAGAGGTCGATGCCCTCGCTCACGAGGTCGAAGGCGTAGCGCACGATTTGGGCCGGAAAAATGGCCAGCAGCGTGCTCAGGGCCACAAACAGCACGCCGCCGAGGAAATGCCATTTGTAACGAAACAGGTACTTATTGGTAGCGGAGAGGGCACTCACGGGTAGGAGGGAAGTGGTTTAGCAGTTTGAGTAGTAGAAAGTTAAAAAGCAGGCAAACGGTTTTCGGGATGCCCGGTAAGTTGGGTATGGCCGAGGCTAATCGGCTAGCTGCCAAACTTCTAAACAGGTAGGAAAGATACGCGCTGACTAGCCTTAATCGGAAAAAACCGGTACTTTTGCGCCCGAATTGCGGGGCGCTGTACCTCCACGATGCGTACGTTTAACACCCCGCGAAGGGTAGGATGGCCGCACTGTTCTGGTAGGCGCTGCGTATACGCTCCGAGCAGTTTACTGCTCAAAGATACCTACCCCGTCCCGCTTTTCGCTCAGATTCTCAACCTCATCAAGATCAGCATAAATGGTGCTGATTTCATTTTCATACAATGCTCAACCGACGCACGCTCCGCATTAAAGTCATGCAGGCCCTGTATGCCTACCACCAGGCCGTAGGATCTGATTTTTTGTTGGCAAATGACCGCATCGCGGAGGCCTTTGCGCCCGATCTGAACTCGCCCGAGCCCCAGGACCGGCGCAAGCTGCAAGGGCAGCGTAAGCTGGCCGAAGTAATCTTCAAAGAGTGGCACAAAACCGGCAGTGAGCCGGAGCAGCAGCCCGACGATGCCGACGTGCACGAGGCTGTGCGCGATGCCATGAAGTATTACCAGCAGCAGAAAACCAAGGACGGCAACTTCTACGGCGGCCAGCTGGTGCACAATGCCGAGAGCATTCATGACCAGTATATTCACCTGCTGAACCTACCGGCGGCGCTGCTGCGGGTGCTGGAAGAGGAGCAGGAGCGCGGCAACCGCCGCTTCACGGCGCCCAAAGATGCTCCGCTGGACACGACCCGCCTAGAGCAAAACCAGGCCGTGCAAAAGCTCATCAACAACAAGCAGCTGCAAGACCTCACCATCCGGCGCAAGCTGCTCTGGAACGGCGAGGAGGAAATGGAAGCCCTGCGTACCGCCTGGCGCAACGAAATAAAGCAGGATGCGGAGGTGCTGAGCTACCTGGCAGCCCCGGCCGGCGACTACGCCGCCGACCAGGAGTTTCTGAAATACCTCTACAAAACCTATGTGTTCAAAGGCGAGGAGCTGCCGCGCCAGTTGGAAGAGGATGATCTGAACTGGGAGGAAAACCGCCCGGTGGTGAAGAACCTGACGCTGAAGACGGTGAAAATGCTGGACGAAGCCGCCGATGAGAACCTAGAGCTAATGTCGTTGTCGGCCAACTGGCAGGACGACAAGGAGTTTGCCCAGACGCTCTATCGCCATACCTTGGACGAAGACGAGCGCTACGAAAAGCTGATTGCCGAATCGGTGCAGAACTGGGATGTGGAGCGCGTGGCTTTGCTGGATAAGATTATCCTGAAAATGGCCCTGTGCGAGATGCACCTGTTCCGCAGCATTCCGGTAAAAGTGACCATCAACGAGTACATCGAAATCAGCAAGCTGTATAGCACGCCTAAGAGCAAGCAGTTCGTGAACGGCATCTTGGACAAGCTGGCGCAGGACCTCACGGCTAGCGGCGCCATCCGCAAGTCGGGTAGGGGCTTGCTTGATAACCAGTAGATTCTGTCTGAAAGGGCGAAAAAAGCGAGAAGCGCACGTTTTTTGTCTCAATCCCATCGTTAAGTTTACGTTTTTCGTACCAACAGGAAACAAAACGCCGCTTTTTCCACCCTTCTACTCCAACTCCTCACCTAATATGAGCAGCAAAACCACCACTGGTATTCTGTGCTTTGCCGGCGGTGCCCTCACCGGCGCCGTATTTGGTATACTATACGCCCCCGAGAAAGGCCGCGAGGTGCGCAGCTGGTTTAGCTACCAGCTGGAGCGCTACCGCGAAACCCTGGCCGACCTCACCGAAAACCTGGTGACCAGCCGGGTAGACGCCGGCCCAATGTCGGCCAAATCGGAAGGCCAGCGCGTGATTCAGGACGCCAAAACCAAAGCCGAACAGCTGCTCGGCGACGTCGACCAGCTGATCAACCAAATCAACTCGCGCAAAACGATTTAAGCGCCCTACCCTGCAAAAGGAGCGGATGAAGGAATGAGAAACCGGTACTAGTGTCCGCCTTCCTCGTTCCTTCATCCGCTCCTTTGTTTCTTTGTGTCTACCCCTAACCAGGTAGGCTCTCCGGCCAACCACCGGCCGGCCTAGCAGCTTGCCGGGCCGCGTGCTCTACCTACGCTAATCTACCCTTCTCTAATGCACACTGTCACTCTTATCCCTGGCGACGGGATTGGTCCCGAAATCACGAAAGCCGTAACCGATATTTTCGCGGCGGCGCAGGTTCCCGTTACCTGGGAAGAGCACAACGCCGGCCTGACGTCCTTCGAGGCCTCAGGTGAGCTGCTGCCCCAGGCTCTGCTCGACTCGCTGGACAAAACCCGCGTGGCCCTGAAGGGCCCGCTCACCACGCCGGTAGGCAAGGGTTTTCGGAGCATCAATATCATGCTGCGCCAGAAGTACAACCTGTACCAGAACGTGCGCCCGGCCCAAACCACGCCTGGCATTAAGTCGCGCTATGAAAACGTGGACCTGGTGCTGTTCCGAGAGAATACCGAGGGGTTGTACTCGGGTCTGGAGTATTACGATGACCGCCTGGGTATTGCTGATTCCATCTCGCGCGTAACGGTAGAGGGCTGCCACAAGATTGTGCGCGCGGCCTTTGCTTACGCCGACAAACACGGCCGCAAGAAGGTGACGCTGGCGCACAAAGCCAACATTCTGAAACTGGCTGGCAAGCTGATGCTGGATGCTGGCAAGGAAATTTCTGCCGAGTACCCGCACATCACGTACGAAGACAAAATCATCGACAACATGTGCATGCAGCTGGTTATCCGGCCCGAGCAGTTCGATGTAGTGGTAACCACCAACTTGTTTGGTGATATTCTCTCCGACCTGTGTGCTGGCCTGGTAGGCGGCCTAGGCGTGGTGGTAGGCGCCAACATCGGCGACGATGCAGCCATCTTCGAAGCCGTGCACGGCTCAGCCCCCGACATTGCCGGCCAAGGTAAAGCCAACCCTACTGCTTTGCTGCGCTCTGCTCTGATGATGCTGCACCACCTAGGCGAGAAAGATCATGCTGCCCGCATCGAAAATGCGCTGAACAAAACTCTGCAAGAGCCCGAAAAGCTAACCGGCGACCTGGGTGGCAAGGCTTCCACCAGCGAGTTTGCACAAGCTATTATTGACAATCTGGCGTAAGCATACGCGGCTTTCGCTGGTGCTGGCACGGATGTCAAATGCCAGAAGAAAGTCGTAATTTTGGTTTCACACCCATTTTGTAAGCTGCGCAGCAGCTGTTATTTACCTGTATGAAACGCACTTTTTTTTCAACTGCGCTGCTGGCCGCTACCCTGCTGATGGGAGCTTGCAGCCAGGACAAGCCGGCTGAGGTAGGCACCGAGGGTATGAATGCCGCCGCCGCCGATGCCAACGCTGCCGCCAACCCCACCGTGGACAACCCCAACGTGATGGGCGAAACGGAAGCACCTAACCCCAACGCGCCGGTAATGACTTTCACGGAGCAAGAGTTTGACTTCGGTGACATCAAGCCCGGCGACGTGGTGAAGCACACGTTTGAATTCACCAACACTGGTAAAACGCCGTTGGTGATTGAGAATGCCCAGGCTAGCTGCGGCTGCACCACGCCAGAGTGGACCAAAGAGCCTGTAGCGCCCGGCGCCAAAGGCACCATGCAAGTGCAATTTGACAGCCACGGCAAAACCGGCATGCAGAACAAGCAGGTAGCAGTTCGCGCCAACACCCAGCCTAGCATCACCCAGATTGCCATCAAAGCCAACATTTTGTCTGACGGCGCTAACGGTCCGGTGCGCTAGTCGTTTTTGTGGCGCACTGGTGCGGGAAGCCGTCTGGGCGGACAGGTGCGTATAGCGTACCTCTACCCCGGGCGGCTTCCCGTTCATTTGGGCGTCTTTCTCCTTTTTTGATTTCTTTTCTATGCTACTCACTCTTCTACTCCAAGCTCCCGGTGGCGGGGGCATGACCCAATTTCTGCTGCTGGGTGCCATGTTTGTGGTGCTGTATTTCTTCATGATTCGGCCCCAGCAGAAGCGGGCCAAGGAGGCCAAAATCCTGCGCGACTCTCTCACGAAAGGCGCTAACATAGTAACCATTGGAGGCCTGCATGGCAAAATTGTAGACGTAGCTGAAAATTCTGTCGTAGTAGAAGTCGACAAAGGCACTCGCCTGACATTTGACCGCACGGCTATTGCCCGGCAGCTGTAGATAGTGCTAATTGTTGGTGAAATACGTTTGTCATCCTGAGCTTGCGAAGGACCTTTTCACGACTGAACGAGTCGTTGGGACATCAATCGTTCAACGTGAAAAGGTCCTTCGCAAGCTCAGGATGACAAACGTATTTCAATCGCAACCACTAACTAAAAACCATCTTGAAAACATCCCGCCCGCAACGTCTGCTGTTCTGGTTTGCCCGACCTTTCTATGGGTCGGAGCAGGGCTATTGGCGGCCGGTGCTGGTGTGTTTTCTAGCGGCTTCTACCATTTGGCTGCTCAATGCGCTCAATAAAACCTACACCACGCGCATTTCTTACCCCGTGGAGTGGGTGTATGATGCGGCTCGCTACGTGCCCGTGCAAGAGCTACCCCCGGAGGTAGCCGTGAATGTGACGGGTAGGGGCTGGAAGCTATTGCGCAAGAATATCATGCCCGATGTGCGTCCTGCCGAAGTACGCCTGACGCGCCTTCCTAGCCAGCGCTATGTACTGTCATCGGCCTTGCGGCCGGCTCTGCAAAATGCTATGGATGGCTTGCAACTCAACTATCTGCTCAGCGACACACTTTGGATTGAGTTCGATAAACTAGTGCGGCGACGCGTACCGCTCACCCTCAGCCGGGCCGCCGACGGCTCGGCACTACCCTATGCAGCGCAGTTTGAGCCGGCTAGCATTCTCTTTGAGGGGCCAGCCAGCATTGTGAATGCACTGGCGAGTCCCTACCCCGTGCACCTACCACAGGCGCCAGCGGGTAGCAGCTCGGGCAGTATCAGTGTCCCTATTGGCGGGCCGGAAATGGTGAAAATCAACGTGCGTGATGTGCGTGTGCGTCTGCGCCCCCGGCCTGTCGTTACTGTACCGGTGTGGACTACCCCTGAACTGCGCGATTTTCCGGCGCAGCGGCGGTTTCGGTTGCAGCCAGCCACGGTGCAGGTGCAGCTACAGAGCTTTCCGGAAGATACAGCCGCCCTCGACCTGCAACGCCTGCGCGTGGCCTTATACTTTGGACAGCTTGTAGGGCCCGACTCCGTGCTGACGCCTATGCTGGTAGAGACGCCAGAACAGGCACGCGGGGCACGCATCGTTACGTCGCAGGTGAAAGTATCGATGGTACACGAATGAAAAAGATTGGAATTACCGGCGGCATTGGGTCCGGTAAAAGCGTGGTGTGCCGCTTGTTTCAGGTATTGGGCGTGCCCGTGTACGATTCGGATGCGCGGGCCAAATGGGTGATGGCCCACGATGTAGCTCTGCGAGCGGAGCTACAAGCGGCCTTTGGAGCGGCTACCTTCGATGCCCACGGCCAGCTCGACCGTCCCTACCTGGCCCGGCTAGCTTTCCACGATCCTGCCCAGCTTGCTCACCTCAATGCCCTGGTGCACCCCCACGTGGGCCGCGACTTCGCGGAGTGGGTAGCCAAGCAAGCCCAGGCCGGCCATGCGTACGTGCTTAAAGAAGCGGCGCTGTTGTACGAGTCGGGTGCCTACCAGCAACTCGACCGGATTATTACGGTGTTTGCCCCGCAGCCCATCCGCGAAGCCCGCGTGCTACGCCGCGACCCGCACCGCACCGCCCAGGATGTGCAGGCCATCATCAGCAAGCAGCTCAGCGAGGAAGAAAAGCTGCAACGCGCCGATTTTGTGGTGTATAATGATGACCAGCAGTTGCTTATCCCGCAGGTGCTGAGGGTGAATAGTGAAGTGGTGAAATTGTGAGTAGTGAGATAGTGAGTGCACAAGCAGCTGTCCTCCTGAGTGGAGCGAAGGACCTTATCACATGAGAACGATAATCGTAACAACGACTCGTTCAAACGTAAAAGGTCCTTCGCTCCACTCAGGAGGACAGCTGCTTGTGCACTCACTATCTCACTACTCACAATTTCACCACTTCACCACTCACCTAATGATCGGGCACCGCTCAAAGGGGCGGGTTTCGTCGAAAAGTAGACGGTAAGTGACGTGGGTTTTCACGATGCGGGCGCCAATAGAGCGGCACACAGCCATCATGCGGGGATTGAAGTCCCCAATCCAGTTCATTTCCAGGCTGGTATAACCGGCCTTCTGATACACGGACTGTGCCCGGTAAATCATAGCCGACTCGGCGCCTTTGCCTTGGTGCTCGGGTACTACCCCAAAAATAACCCCAAAGGCCTTTTTAGGCTGGCGGCGTTGGTACTGGTACTTTTCCCACAGAAAGCGCAACTTGCCTAGCGTATCCAGCTTACGACCCACGTGCTTGAAAATCTGGTTCAGCTCGGGTAGGGAGATGAAAAAGCCCACGGCCTCGTCGCGGTAGTAGATAAACCACAGCAGGCGCTCATCCAGCACGGGTTTCATCTCGCGCACAATATTGCGCGCCTGCTCCAGAGACATATCGCTCACGCCGGAATGGCGCGCCCAGGCCAGGGAGTACACGTGGTGAAAATCACGCGCCAGCTTTTCCGGGTCGCTGGCGTTGGCGTAGGCAAAGCGATATTCGGGCTCTTCGCGGGCGTAGCGGTCTGCTACCTTGGCAAAGTTGGGGTGTAGCTTGATATCCGTCGGAATATCGTAGGTATACTGCTTGAAGTACACCTGAAACCCATATTGCTCAAAAAGTTGCTGGTAGTAGGGCGGATGGTAGAACATCCCGTAGTTGGGCTCCGTGAAGCCATCCACAAGCAGGCCCCAGAACCGGTCCCGCTCACCAAAGTTGATAGGGCCATCCATCGCCGCCATGCCGCGGGCCTCCAGCCAAGTACGGCAGGCATCGAAAAGCGTGACAGCCGCCTGCTGATCATCAATACATTCAAAGAAACCCATGCCGCCCACGGGCAGGTTGGGTATTTCCTGGGGTAGGGCAGTGTTGATGAAAGCGGCTACCCGTCCAATAGCGGTACCAGCATCGTTGGTCAGGATCCAACGCACAACTTCGCCTTTGCCTTCGCGTAGCAAGCGGTTTTTCTGCGGACTAAAGACTGCTTCAATCTCATGATCAAGCGGTGAAATCCACTCCGGGTACTGCTGATACAGGCGGGTAGGCACATCCAGAAACTGACGTATCTGCTGCGAGTTGTGTACTTCAAATAAAGGCATCGGCAAAGAAACTAGCGGAAAACGTGCGAGTAGAGCAGGCTTTTGGGAAACAAAGATCGGAAGGAAAGGCTTACGGTGCCTTGCTATTGGAAGTAGCCTCGCGGTCGAAGATGGACAAGATCTTGATGCCTTCCGCCCGAATAGTATAGATTTCCTGGCCCAAGCTGTCGGCGTACGTTTGGGGGTGCCAGCGGTAATTGGTGATGAAATAGCGCCCTTTCTGTGGATCACGATGGATCTCAAAACGTGCTTGCTCGGTAGCAGGTAACAGCAAACTATTGGCTACAATGGGTGTAAACACAGGTGCGCTGACAGAAATAGGAGCATTGTCAAGGTGATTGTTTATCAACCATTGCAAGCCCTGATAATAACTCAGCCCCCAATAATCACGCTCGAAGAAACGCTCGACGGTTTGGGGGGGTAGAAAGCTGAAGTAGACCTGTTGAAAGGGGTGCATCTGGACCATGCGGATAGCCGTATGCACCGTTTCGGCCAGGCTGAGCAGTAATACGCCTAATGCTAGGTAGCGAGCGGGCTGCGGTCGGCGGGCAACATACGTTAGCCAGCGAATGCCCTGCACCGCCAGCAGCACCAACGCTGGGTAGATGAAATATAGGTGCCGCCAGCCATCATAAAAGGTAGAGTGCAGAATAATTACCAACAACAGGGGGCCAACAAACCAGCTTACTACTAGCAAGTTGAGTTGGTTGGCGAAATTCGTTAGGGTCAAACGCTGCTGTAGAAAGCGTCTGATACTGATGGCTATGCCCACGAGCGCAGCCAGCAGGTAGGGGAGTGGCGTTGTAATAATAATCCAGACAGGTAGATAGTGCCAAGGCACGTGGCTTGTGATGAGCTGCCCAAAATATAAACTGAGTCCGCCCCAAGGGTAATGACTCAGGTGCTGATAAGACCACCAGAAGTTGGTTAAAGGAGCTTCCCAGAGAAAGGGCCAGCCGACTACAACTCCCCCCGCGGTGAAGAGCACATAGAGCAAGCTTAGCCATACCAATTGCCGAGAAGGGCGTGCCAACCATTGCCATCCCAGCATTCCAATCGTGAACCAGACTAGTAGCAAGCCTGGCACCCGCATATCAATCGCTAGCGCAGTAGCCAGCGCGTGTAGCACGACCCGCCCCAGGGTAGGACGGACCAGCAGCCGAACCAGGGTGTGCATTGCCACCGTGAAACAGGCCATGAACACAATATCTTTGCCGTTGAAAAAAGCCTCGGCAAAAAAACGAGGCGAGAGCACTAGTATCCCTACTGCAAGCAGTGCCCAAAGCCAACTACCAAAATATTGCCGGGCCAATCCATACAAAGACCAACAACTTGCCCAGAAAAAACCAAAAATTAATAGGTGCCGCAGGTGATAATAGGCTGCTGAGTCGCCGTGTGCGAAGAGTACACCAAGCACTGCCATTGGTAGCTCAAAAGCAACACCGTGGTCATTATCAGGATAGTCTGCCAGGGAAGGAATAGCGGCGTAAGCCGCATTTTGACGAATCAGCTGAGGCGTCAGACGCTCGGCCACATACTTCAGATTGACGGCCCCGTTTGCCCGATCCACCGGCTCATCCCACGATACGCCATAGTCGCGGTAAATGCATAGGCCTAATACAAGTATAGCGCTGAAAAATAGCAGCACAACAATATTTTTCCATCGAGTAGCAGCAGCCCAGCGTGTAATAGTCAATGATGGCATAGCGAACAAGCTGCGTAAGCAACCAGAAGAAAGTATACTGTGCTATAGGGATAGGCAAATGGTACTTTTCAAATCTGAGCTAACGCCGAAACACGGAGAAGATTCTCAGACCGTCGGCGTAGATAGTATATACTTCCTGGCCAGGATCAACCGGGTAGTGTTGTGGCTTTCCGCCGTAATAATGGTAGGCCGTTAAGAAATAGCGTGCTTTTGCCGATGGCGAAGCATACGTATCACTGGGTATAAAGAGGAGGCGTGCCCGTTGCTCAACAGGTAGTAGTAAGCTGTTATTTTCAAGGTATCCTCCTTTACCACAGAAAGTTATTGTTTGGGTAGTGTCATGAGCCAACACCCATTCTAGGCCCTCTCGGTAAGATAATCCCCAGTAATCCAACTCAAACAGTTGTTCGGCCTTTTGAGGCGATAGAAAGCTAAAATACACGTTTTCGTATGGGTGTGCTTTGGCCATTCGCCAGAGCGTGTAGCCTGCTTCGGCACCCGTAATCAGTAAAAGCACTGGGGCTACTACCCGCCAAAACAAAGCAGCGCTTTTTGCTGCTTGATAGAGCAATTTTAGCCCATGCACTGCTAAGAGGATAAAGGCAGGATATATAAAATAGAGGTGGCGCCACCCATTGTATAGGATGGGGTGAAACACGATAACAATGCCTAGTGGGAGTAGCAGCCAGAGTAGAGTCAGCAAGTTGATGCAACGCTGGAGGGGTAGGTGTTGCGTGCGCGTTATTGCCAGAATAGCCCCTATAATACCCAGACCAGCAGCAAGACTGTAGGTTACAGGAGTCGTCACAAACAGCCAAACCGGAATGTAATGCCAAGGAAGCTGCTCTGTGGGTACTCGGAATACATGCCCCAGGTATAGTACAGGGCCACTCCAGGGATAATGACTGATTTTATCCGACGCCTGCCACAACTCTGCGAATGAGAGCGACCATAGGTAAGGCCAGCCGGCTACGATCAGTGCAAGGCTAGCGCCGACATACAGGGTTGCTGTTTTGAGAGGATTCTGCCTGACTGTTGCCAATGGGTTTGCCAACAGCAGGAGCGGCAGCGAGAACAGGAAAAGTAGCACTCCCTGCGCCCGCACATCTACAGCAAGCGCTGTGGCCAAAGCGTGCAACAGTATTCGGGCAGTAGTAGGCCGTTGCCAGGCATACACTAGGGTAGCCATGCTCATAGCAAAGCAGGCCATGAATACAATATCCTTGGAGTTATAGAAGGCCTCAGCAAAAAAGCGCGGCGAAAGCACCAGCAATACTGCAGCTAGTAACCCCCAGCGCCAATCACGCAGGTACCAGCGTGCCAAGGTATAGAGGGCATACACACCCAGCACAAATACAAAGAAGTTGCATAAATGCCGCATGAAATAGAAAGCCCGCGAATCATTATGCGTAAAAACAAAGCTGAGCACAGCCAACGGCAACTCAAACGCCACACCATGGTCACTGTCTTTGAACTGCCGGATGTCCGGAATCAGGGCGGCAGAAGGTTGTTGCTGTACCTTCTCTGGGAAGAATAGCTGCGCCACGTATTTGATCTGCACCAGCCCGTTCAAGTGGTTGTTGGGCTCGTCGGCGGATACGCCGTAGTCGCGGTGCAGCCAGAGCCCAAGTAGCAGTAGCAAACCGAAAAAGCCGCCTACGCTGAGCGTTCGGAAATGGCGGTGTTGTGCACGGACCAGCACTGCACTCAAGAAAACAGACAATGGGACAAGCTAAGATAAGAAGGGCTACAGTCGCTTTGCACGCTCCAATAGGTGGGAATCAGTAGCGGAGAAGACGTATGTTCCGTTTTTGCTGAGCTGTAAAGAAATTCTACGGCGCCGGAAATAAAAAAGGACAGTCATTTCTGACTGTCCTTTTTAGTGGGAGATACTGGGTTCGAACCAGTGACCCTCTGCTTGTAAGGCAGATGCTCTGAACCAGCTGAGCTAATCTCCCTAGTGGCGTTGTGCCGTTTGGTGCTGCAAATATGGCGGGTCATTTTCGATTACACAACATATTTACCGAACTTCGGGTAAGATTTTTTTAGGTTTTGAGTTAAAAAAAGACTCAAACTATTCATTGTCAGAAAATTTGTGGTGTCGGTTCGCCTGAAAAAATTTTTCATTTTTTTGTTTGTAGGCTGTTTTTTGACGCTGGGAAGCGTCGCGGCAGCCGTATGGTGGGGGCAGGAACGCATCATTGGGTTGTTTGTGCAGCAGGCCAACCACTACCTGCGCACACCCGTGCGGGTAGGGAAGATTGAGCTGTCGTTGTTCGACCAGTTTCCGCGGGTGGCCATCACCATGCACCGCGTGGTGGTAACCGGCTCCCTACCCCACGATACCACCGCGCTGGCCCGCGCTCGGCGGCTGTATTTCGCCTTCGATGCCTGGGATCTGCTGGTCCGGCGCTACCGCGTGCGGGCTGTAACGCTCACCGACGGGCAGGTGGCTGTACGCCTCAATGCGCAGGGGCAGCCCAACTATGATGTACTACAAATCGATACGACTGCCTCAGCAACCGACGAGCCATTTGCCTTCGACCTGGAAGGCATTCAGTTGGGCCGTATTGGCGTGACGTACGTAGACGCCAGCCGGCAGCAACAATTTGCGGGACATACGCGCCAGATGCGCGCTACTTTAAGCGTGAAAGGAGAGGAGGTGACCGTGCGAGCCCAGGGCGAAACGCACGTACAGGCCCTGCGCGTAGTCGATGATGCGTATTTTCAGGAGAAGGACCTGACCCTGACGACTCACCTGCGCATCAACCGCCAGACCCAGGAAATTGCTGTGCTACCTTCCGAAATACAGATTGGACCTGCTACCTATGGTGTGGCGGGTACCATTGGCTACTACCCGACTACTAGGCTGGATCTGCGGCTGGAGGGTAGACAAACGGACGTGCAATCATTACTGGCGTTGCTGCCGCCCCGCCTCAACCACCGGCTGGCCGGCTACCGCAGCCGCGGCGAGGTATACTTCCGGGGAACGGTACGCGGCGAGTTTTCTACAAAAGTTAACCCCCGGCTTGATTTTCAGTTTGGCTGCCGCAATGCGGCTTTCTATCACCCTAAGTACCAGCAGGAGGTGGAGCACGTATTCCTGACCGGCACTTTTACCAACGGCGCCGCTCACTCCGTCCGGACGGCTGTGCTGGACTTGCGCAATGTGCGCGGCCAGTTGGGTGGGCGGCCGTTTAGCGGCAGTTTGCGCTATACTGATTTTCAGGAACCCACAGTACAGCTACAACTAGCGGCCGATCTGGACATGGCACGGGCCACGCGGTTTTTTCCGGTGGCTGCGGTGCGTGGCGCCACGGGTACAGCGCAGCTTTCGTTGCAAGTGGCCGGGCCGGTAGCGCAACTACGGGCCGGCCATGCAACAAATGCCCGCGGCGAACTAACACTACGCGATGTGGCTGTGCAGCTGCGGGCCTACTCACAGCCCCTGCGCCGCCTGAATGGCCGCCTGGAGTTGCGTGGCAACAACGTAGCCATGCAAGCCCTGACTGGCTACCTGGGCCGTTCCGACTTCCGGGTGAACGGGACGCTGAAAAATGCCGTGAGCTGGCTGCTTACTCCGCGTCAGACGCTCCTAGTTCAGGCTCAGGTCAACTCCAGTCTCTGGGATTTTGATGAGTTGCTGCGCCTACCCACGGCAGCGCCTACCCCCCGGCGCGGCCACCGCGCCGGGGGGGAATACGCCCTGGAGTTGCCTGCTACCCTAGCACTGGATGTGCAAACCAACGTACGCCACTTGCGCTTCCGCCGGCTGCGTGGGCGCGAGCTACATGGCACCGTGCGGCTGCGCAACCAGATTGTATCTTCACCGGCGCTGTCGGTGCGAGCAGCGGGCGGACGGGCCAGTATTCGCGGCATCGTTGATGTACGCCGGCCCAATCTAGTGAAGGTGAGCACCACTGCCACTTGTACGCAGGTACCGCTCGACAGCCTGTTCTATGTGTTTGAGGATTTCGGCCAGCGCTTTATCACGGCGCGGCACCTGCGTGGGCAGCTCACGGCCCAGATCGAGTCCGATGTATACCTCAACGGAGCGCTCTACCCCCTCACCGACCGGCTGGAGGCCGAGGTGAAGGCCACTGTGCGTAATGGCGAGCTAAACAACTTTGCGCCCCTGCAAAAGCTCTCGATGGTGGCTAACCGCGAGCAGTTGCGCCACTTGCGCTTTGCTGAGTTGAAGAATAGCCTCTACGTGCAGAGCCGCACGGTGTATATTCCGGAGATGGACATTCGGTCCAATGTGCGCACGGCCTCGCTGATTCAGGTGACGGGCACGCATACCTTTGATCAGCAGATGGACTACCACCTCAGCATTCCGCTACTGCCGGGACTGTTGCGCCGCCCCGATGCGGCCGGGGGCATGCCTACCGGGCCGCGCCTGCTGCTGGCTGTGCGTGGCAACGAGCAGGATTTTACAGTGCGCTACGACCGCGCCCGCGCACAGCTAGTGACGGGGGCACGGCCCGAGGCGGCCAGCCCTGCGGCCACCCCGACCACGCCTCGGTCTACTACCCGGCCAGGCATATTGGGCCGCATCTTGCAGCCTACTGCTCGTCCGAGCACAGGTGGAGGCGATACCCGCCCTGCTACGATTCCTCGAAAGCCAACGCCCAAACCTGCTGCGCAACCGCAGCCCGGCGAGTATTTTGAGTTTTAATGTGTTTGCATCTGTCCTCTTGAGTGCGGCGAAGGAGGACGAAGCCCGCATAACTCGCAACTGAACATTCCCGTTTGAGGATAGCAAGGATTTCTCCCGCTATTTATCTTCTCTCTGTCCTCACTTCCATGAGCAACTCTCAACTTCTGCAAAACTATTCTGAGCCGGAAAAAACGGCCTACCTGGGCATTATTGCCAGCTTGTCTTCGGCTGACCGCGAAGCATCAGCTGCCGAGCAAAACTTTTTGCAGCAGCTTACCAAAGCTGCCGGCCTCAGTGAGGCTGGTACGCAGCAGGTGCTGTCGGCGGCCAGAGATTCCACCAATCAAAGCGTGCAGCAAAACCTGGACGCCCTGCGCGGCAGCGACTTGCGTTTCTCTCTCATCACCGACCTCATCAGTTTTGCCCGCTCCGATGGGTCGTACACCAACGATGAGGAGATTATGATCAACAAAATTGCGGCCTACCTGCAAGTAAACGCTGGCCAGCAGCAAGTGCTGGAGCAGGTGGTAGACCAAGCCGAACAGGTGCCGCACGATGTCAACGACCCTACCAAGCAAAACTTCCTGGGTGGCCTCACCGACAAACTCTCCAGCGTGGGCATTCCCAAAAGCGCGCTGCTGTCGGGCTTGTTGGGGGTAGTAGCCCCCATGATTTTGTCCAAAGTAATGAATCGCAACACGGGTGCCGCTACCAACTCCTCAGATACGGTAGGCGACCTGATGAACAGCAACACATCGGGCAGCGGCTTTGGCGACATCCTGGGCGGCCTGATGGGTGGCTCGCTGTTGGGCAATGTGTTAGGCGGCTCTATGAGCGATGTAACCCACCCCTACGATACCAGCTCCCTACCCCGGCAGGGCTCGCACGCCGGCAGTGGCGGCCTGGGCTCTCTTATTTCTATTCTGGGCGGCCTGGGGCAACAGCCCAACTCTGCCCCTCGTAGCGCAGGCGGTGGCGGCTTAGGCAGCTTGCTTGGCGGCAACATGGGCAGCGTATTGGGCGGCCTGCTCGGCGGTAACCGATAAACTGCGATAAAAAAGCTGCGGGCGATTGTCCGTTAGCTGTTAGCTCCTTCGCCAGAATGAGAGCTAACAGCTAACGGACAATCGCCCGCAGCTTTTTTGTGATGTTACGAACTAGCTACCGACGACCCATCGGGGCTGGATTGCAGGCTACGGGGTAGGGCCGTGGAACCAGTGCCGGAGCCTGAAGCAGTAGTTGTAAGGCGGGTAGTGTCCACAAACGAGCTGTCGTTACGCTCCACTATCTCTACCAGCTTGAAGTTGATTTCCTCCATCACATTCAGGTATTCGTCGTAGCTGTCGGTAGCTACGTAGTATTGAATGCGAATGTCTTTGGAGTTGGAAGTCAGCGACGTGAATTTCACCTGGGCGTCGGGCTGAATGAGGGGGTGCGTGTTGATGGCCTCAAACGCTTGGTTAACAATGCTGTGCAACTGGTCGTTGGAGGTGTTTTGCCGCAACGACATCATGAAGAATACCCGACGGGCTGTGCGCAGCGAAAGGTTGTCCAGCGGCTTATCAATCATGGATTTGTTGGGCACCGTTACGTAGCTTTTCTCTACGGTGCGCAGGCGCGTGCTGCGAAAACCAATCTGCTCGATGGTGCCCGTGATGTCGCCTACGCTCACCAAATCGCCTACAATAAAAGGGCGGTCGAGGAAGATAGTGAAGGAGGCCAGCAGATTCTCCAGGCTTTCTTTGGCAGCAAACGCTACGGCCAAACCACCAATACCCAGACCACCAATCAGTGCGGTGACGTCTACCCCAAACGTTTTGCCCAGAATAATAAGGAAGGCCACCGCGCCAACCAGAAACTTGAGCAGGTCGCGGGCAAAAGGCACCAGCTGGTTGGCTACACGCGGCGAAGCCTCGGCCCGACGCAGGAAAACCAGCACGAAAAAGTCGATGAAACGGGTGATAATCCAGGCAATGCTGGAGATGATGCAGATCTGATACAGCCGGAAAATCGCCACCTCATACCACGGGTCGGAGCGGGCCAGCTCGGCGCTACGCACCGGAATATTCAGGATCTGAAAGGCCAGATAAAGACTGGTAAGAAAGATGACCAACGACACCGGCTGAATCAACAACTCGTGAAACTGGTCTTCCGTAACGCCTTCCGACTTGCCCCGCACAAAGCGGTACAGCAACTTGGTTAAAAGTCTGGACATCAGGTTCTTGAACAGCAGTCCAAAGAGCAGAATGGCCAAGGCAATGAGGTAGGTCTGGACGTCGTTGCCCAGAAAACGGTAGTGCAAAATTTCAGAAAGGGTCATAGGCAATAAACTTGCGGAAGCGTACACGGCGAAACAACCGTATCGTATAGGAACATGCGACCGGCTATTGGGTTACGCAAAACAAAAGAAATAGCTACTTCAACAGCGCTTTCCGGCCGGGCAAATGGGCTAGCGTGGAGAGATATGCTGTCTGCGCAAAGGAAATAAAAAACGCTACCCCGGTTCGCAGGCCCTATTGGCGTACAAATTTCCGCCACGTACTGCTTTCCGAGGAACTTTGCAAGGGGGAAATAGCGTATTACGCATATTCCGGGCAACGACCTTGTGATGAACAGCCCGATCCACGTTCTACTCCATACTATGAAACCTTTGCTCTCGCGCGTCGAATCCAAGAAAGTAGATAAGGCCGCTGCGATGCTGAAAGTGCTGGCTCACCCCAAGCGCCTCGCCATCGTTGACTTGCTGGGCAAAGAGGACAAGATGACCGTAACGGAAATCTACCGCTCGCTCGATCTGCCTCAGGCTATTGCCTCTCAGCACCTTATCACCCTGAAAGACCGGGGCATCCTGTCGTCTTTCAAAGTAGGAACCAAGATCTACTACTCGCTCTCCATCCCCAAACTGCTGGACGTAATCGATTCGCTGGAAGACTGCTGCGACGCGATTTAACCCTCCCGCACGGAAGGACAAGAAAAAAGACTGCTTTTGGGCAGTCTTTTCGTGTTTTAGAGGAAGTGGTGAGATGGTGAGTTGAAAAAGTACGTGTCATCCTGAGCTTGCGAAGGACCTTATGACAGTTGAACGAGTCGTTGTTATGCCGGTCGTTCTCTCGTGATAAGGTCCTTCGCAAGCTCAGGATGACACGTACTTTTTCAACTCACCATTTCACTATTTCACCACTTCATCAAGCCGTAGTCGGCTGATTTTCCAGGTCGAACAGCTCCGTGAGGGCGTCTACCAGTTGGTCGGCGTTGTCGCGCTTGCAGGCGGCTTTCAGTTGGAGCACGTGCTGCTTTAGCACTTTGTTCATTAGGGAACGGGTCACGTCTTCGAGACGCTTGGCTTCCTCGGGGCTGGCCTTTTTGAGGTGGCGCTCCAACTCTTCCTGCCGCAGCGTTTCCAGAGCACCTTTGATTTTCTGGATGATAGGCGACACCATCATTTCCTTGGCCCAGTCGCCCAGGCCTGCAATGCTCTCGGCAATGATGGCGCGCACCTGCGGCACGGCCGCCAAGCGCCGCTCCAGGGCCGCCGACGTCTTGCTATGGATGGCGTCGATGTTATACACCAGCACGCCGGGCACCGTCTCTACCTCTGCTTCAATGCTGCGCGGCACCGATAGGTCGATGAAGAACTTGTAGCTCAGCACATCTAAATGCGCTACCAGCTCGCGGGTGAAAAACGGCGTGTCGCGGGCGATAGAGGAAATCACCACATCGGCCTCGCGCAGACTCTGCGTCAGGTTTTCAAAATCAACAACCTTCACCCCGCACTCGGCGGCCAGTTGCTCGGCCTTGTGGCGGGTACGGTTGCAGATGGTCACGTCCGAGAACTGGCGACTGTCGCCGAGGTGGCGGCACACGTCGGCACCAATCTCACCCAGTCCTACTACCAGCACGCGGGGGGTGGCTACATCAGCAGTCAGTTCCTCTACCAGTTCCAGCGCAGCGTAGGAGGTAGACGCCGCACCGTCGCGGAAGGCGGTTTCCTGCTGCACGCGCTTGTTGGTGAAGAAGATAGTGTGCAGCAAACGGTGCAAAAACGGGCCAGCGGCATCGGCATCGGCCGAGTACTGGTAGGCCATCTTCACCTGGTTGCTGATCTGCAAGTCGCCTACCACCTGGGCATCAAGACCCATGCTCACCTCAAACAGGTGCTGCACGGCGTCTTCGTAGGTATCCAGAATATCGAAGTAGGGGTAGTAGGCAGCTGCATCGGGTAGCTGCTTGAGCTGCGCCAGGGCCTCGATAATGGCGGGGCTCTGGTCGCGGTCGGCAGCGTAGTAGATTTCGGTACGGTTGCAGGTGCTTAACACCAACAGGTCCTGCAAGTGCAGGTCGTGGTGGAGCGTGTGCAGAAAGCGGCGGCAAGCGGCCTCGTCCAGGGCAATAAGCTCGCGGATTTCCAGCGGCGCTTTTTTATAGGAGAGGCTGACAGCTTTGAACGGGTGGAGCATAGCAGGTACTGACGCGGAGCGTAGGGCGCAAAATTACGGCGCAATTCGATAGATTGAAAACAGCAGGCAGTCGGTAGAGGTTCGGACGGAAGCAAGTTCTCTGAAAGAAGGGGGTATAGCCCCGCAAAACGGCCTTTTTGAAGAATATTCAACTCTAGTAGAGAGACATATTTATTTTATTCTAAACAGCTTACCTATGCCGAAACAGCTTTATTTGGGCTTTTTGTAGTGAGTATAGCCTGCGGCGGTGCATTTCTGTGGCTGCTGGTGGATGATTTTTATCAGGTTGTGGTTGGGTAGCATCACAGGGGTAGGCCGGGGTAGTGCGCAGGCTATTTGGGTACTACCCGCGTCGAGTTCCTACCTTCGTTGTCTCACCTACCCGGGGCATGGCTCCACTGCTTTTCCTTGATTCCGATCTACGACCAAAAATCCCGCGGCAAGCTGGTGGTGCTGGCCAGCGCGCTGCTCATTGCGGTGGCTACCGTGCTGTATACCAACATTCTGGTGGGCCACCTGGCCGAGCGCGAGCAGCAGCAGATTGACCTCTACGCCAAGGCCATGCGCTTTCTGATCAATACGGAGGTAGAGGACGCCAATACCACCTTCGTGTTCGACGAAATCATTCAGCTGAACAAAACCATTCCGATTCTGCTGGTGAACAGTGACGGCGACGTGGTGGACTACAAATACGTAGACGTGCCCAAGGGCCTGAACGACGAGCAGCGCCAGGTGTTCCTCAAAGAGCAAGTGCTGGAAATGAAGGAAAAGCACCCGCCCATTGTGATTGAGCTGGGCGCAGGTCTGCGTAACTATCTGTATTACAAGAACTCCGCCCTGCTCGATCGGCTCCAGACCTACCCGCTGGTGCAGCTGGCGGTGGTGAGCTGCCTGGCTGTTATTGCGTATTTCTCGTTCAGCTCGTCGCGGCGGGCCGAGCAGAACCGCGTGTGGGTAGGGCTGGCCAAGGAAACAGCCCACCAGCTGGGCACACCCCTGAGCAGCCTGGTAGGCTGGCAGGCGTATTTGCGCGAGTCGGAACGTTTTAAGGACGAGCCGATTGTGGAGGAGCTGGGTAAGGATATCCGGCGGCTGGAAATCATTACGGAGCGCTTCAGCAACATCGGCTCGGTGCCCGTGCTCAAAGACGAGAACATTCTGCTGGTGACGCAAAACGCCATTGCCTACCTCCAAAGCCGAGTTTCGCGCAAGGTCATCTTCACCATCACTACCTCCCTACCCACCGATACACCCGCGCAGGTAAACGTGCCCTTGTTTGATTGGGTGGTAGAAAACATCTGCAAAAACGCCGTGGACGCCATGGATGGCCGGGGCAGCATCCACATCCACCTGCGACGGCCGGTGCGCAGCAAAAACCAGATTGCCATCGACATCACGGACACTGGCAAGGGTATTCCCAAGCACAAGATGGCCTCGGTGTTCCTACCAGGCTATACCACCAAAAAGCGCGGCTGGGGTTTAGGGCTGGCGCTGGCCAAACGCATCATCGAGAACTACCACAAAGGCAAGCTCTTCGTGAAGTGGTCGGAGGTAGGGAAGGGTACTACGTTCCGGATTGTGCTGAATGGGGAATAATGGTGAAGTTGTGAAATTGTGAGTAGTGAGTGAGAAAGACGCCTGTCATCCTGAGCAGAGCGAAGGACCTTTTCACGCTTGAACAACCATTGTAACAACGACTCGTTCTGCTGTGCGAAGGTCCTTCGCAAGCTCAGGATGACAGGCGTTTTCACTCAGTCACTCCATCACTCAATCATTCTGCCGCTCCGTCACTCCGTCACTTGCATTAGCTACGGCTTCTTTCACCTTTTGCTTTTCCTTGCGGTTGGTGATTTCGACGTAGCTGCGGCCTGTCACGGGCTTGCCGTGGTGCGTGCCCGATACGCGGCACATGCCTTCCCAGTAGCTCATCTTGATGCCGGGTAGAAGTTTGATGCTCAGCTCCTGGTCTTGCATCACGGGTTCTACAATCAGGTCGTATCCTTGGCTGGGAATGCGCACGCGCCACTTGCTGGGGTAGGTTTTGTGAGTGTGGGGGCTGGTCCACTCGGCCAGGGTTTCCAGCTCAAAATCGTCTTCGCCGAGGTGAGTGTTTTGCGCAGTGGCCGAATAGTGCGAGCCGCCGCCCACGTGCTCCCCAGTGGCACGGTTGAACAGTTGGTACAGCATTAAGTCTTCCTTGGGCTCATCGAGCTGAATGCTGAACCAGTCCCAGCCGGCGTCCTTGGCCATCACGGAGTTGCAGTTCCATTGGCGGTCGTACCACAGCTCGCCTTCTACCTCGTGCAGCTGGCCGTTGACCTCCATAGTGCCGGTGGCCGTTAGGCGCGGATAGCTGTAATAGCCGGCCGTAGCCTTGCCGCCGTAGTTCTCGTAACCGGTGCCGCTGTGCAGCAGCACGGGCTTGGCGGGGGTAGTGGTGAGGTTGATGGCAGTACCGGCGTGCCGGGCCATACGGGCCTGCAAGTGGTAGCGGCCCTCCTGGCCTGTGAGCTGCCACTGCTGGGCCTTCTTCTGCATAGAGAGGCCTATGGGTAGGGTAGGAGCCAGCAGCTTAGGCAACTTGCGCACCTTGTAGTCGTAGCGGAACTGCTGGGCCTTGGGGTCCGTCACGGCAAAGTTGACCATCTGCCAATCCTGCTTGCCATTCATGTTGAAGTGGAAGAATACATACTCGGTGCCGAATTCTTCGCCGGTTTTCTTATCGCGCAGATGGCCGGTGAAATACCACCATTCCAGGGAGTTGCGCTCGTGCGGCGCTTCTTCCTGAGGGAGTTGGGCGGTTTTGGTGAAAACGTCGTAGCGGTTAGTTGGCTTCACGGCGCAGCCAGACAGCGTGCCGAGTAATAGTAGGGTAGCGAGCAGCAGGTTCTTCATCCCCGCATAAAGGATTTTTAGGGGGAAAAGGTTTGGTGACGCTCAATATAATGGCCTAGTGTCTTCCCGAAGATAAATCACTGGTTGGACTGGAAGTCGTAGGTCAAGAGTAAGCCTTTGCGGGAGGTAGCCAATCATTCCCACAACTACCTTCACCTTGTGGCGTCGTACTATGTATGCTGCCGGTACAGGGAGCCGATAGTTCCCTACCTTATTGGTCCATACTTCCGGTTTTGTATTAGCAATTGCAACGAAAGCATAGATAGGTTTGCTGGCCTCATCTAAAATTTTCCCTTCTACGATAGCAGCAGCGTTGCTTTCGTCGGGTGCTACAGGAAATGATGCTTTAGCGTTTTTACGGGATGGAAACGGCCTTATCGAATCCTGAGGAAATAAGACCACTTGCGCCTGGGAGGCAGTAGCATAGCACAACCAGATAACAGCTAGCGGAAATCGCCACATTTTAGGGAAAAACCAACGAGTGCAGTTCATTATAAATATCTTATACTGTATTTCGCGTATTCTAACATCGTATGCACCGCACTCTACCACCGCCGAAACGGCCGCTTCACCCGTTGCCATAAGCCGCGGGGCGTGTACCAGGGATGATAGGAATGGATACCGCCCGCTACTACATATAACCCTCCCATTATAGACGGATTCAACAACACTTGCAGCGGCTGGTTAGATGCAGACAGCGCAACCTGCTGCGGTTCATACCCAACAAACGAGACGGTAAGTTTTTGGTGCATCGCCACTGCCGCGGGCGGTACAGCCAATTCAAACTTACCCTCTATATCGGAAGTAGTGCCAATTTCGGTACCTGTCAGCAGAACGGTAATACCGGGTAGGGGTTCCTGCGAAACAGAGTCCAGCACAACACCGCGCACCACCACCGGCGGTTGCGCTACTAAACCCATTGTAAGGGAGATAGTACCGATATTCGGTTCCCGCTGCTCCACTGGTACTTGCGCCCGCACGGCCGGCACGGCTACCTCCCGCAGCCCCCACACCGCCACGGCTGCCGCCAGCCACGCCCGCCACCGCGAAACCGTATTTGTTGCTAGCGCTGGCCGCAATGGTCGCCCCAACTGCCCGGCCCGAAATCGGCCGCAGGTAGCTTGGCCCGCGCCCTGCCCCAGATAGGCCAGCAGCTCGGCGTCGGAAAACTGCGTGAAATCGACTACCACGGTCTGGCAGGCGGCGCAGTGGCGGCCTTGGGCGGTGGGCGTCATGTGTTGCCAGCTTTCGTGGCAGGGAGTAGGGATGGTGATAGTGGGCGTGGGCATAACGATGGAAGTAGGAACGATACTACCCAGTAGATGCCACCCGCCGCTGGATTCCACACACGCCGGTCAAAATTCTAAAAAAATTACGCAAAGGTGCCAATAGAACACTGCGCACCTCTGCGTTTTCCTCTGCGCACCTCTGCGGGAACCAACGCCCGCGCCATTTGGGTAAGTCCTGATTCTTTTTGATCTGAGAATCAAGCGCATCAGCGCTGCCACATCGGGCCCGCCGCATTTATTCAGTATCTTTTGCCCTCCAAAACCGATTCTACCGCATTGCCTACTCCGCTACCTCCAACGCGCACGGCCGGCTTGTTCCGGCGCAAAAGTATTGCCCAACTTCAGTGGAACCCGCCTGCTGATGCCCACGCCGGGGTAGGCGGCGAGCAGGAAGGCCACTTGGCCCGCCACCTCTCCGTGCGCGACCTCACGGCCCTGGGCATTGCGGCCGTCATTGGCGCTGGCATCTTCAGTACCATCGGCAATGCCTCACACGACGGCGGCCCAGCCGTGTCGCTGCTGTTTGTGTTCACTGCTATAGCCTGCGCCTTCTCAGCGCTGTGCTACGCGCAGTTTGCGGCTACTATTCCCGTCAGCGGCTCGGCCTATACCTACGCCTACGCCTCGTTTGGGGAGCTGGCTGCCTGGATTATCGGCTGGGCTTTGATTATGGAATACGCCGTGGGCAACATCGTGGTAGCTATTTCGTGGTCTGATTACTTTACCGGCTTGCTGGATGGTGTGGGACTGCATATTCCTGATTATCTGACCCTTGGAACCCAAAGTGCCTATGCCGGCTACCATGCCGTGCTGGACCTGATGCTAGCTGGCCGGCCGCTCACGGAGGCCACCGCCGCCCAGCAGGAAGCCTACCGCATCTGGAGCACCGCGCCTACCCTGTTCGGCGACTTCAAGCTGGTCTGCGACCTGCCCGCGTTTATCATCACGGTGCTCGTCACGGCGCTGGTCTACATCGGCATCAAGGAATCGAAAACGGCTTCCAACTTATTGGTATTGTTGAAGCTAGCCGTGGTAGGGGTAGTCATTGTGGTGGGCGCGTTCTACGTGAAAACCGCCAACTGGACGCCCTTCGCACCCAACGGCATTGGCGGCGTGCTCAAAGGCGTGTCGGCGGTATTTTTTGCCTATATCGGTTTCGATGCCATCAGCACCACGGCCGAGGAGTGCAAGAACCCCCAGCGCGACCTGCCCCGCGCCATGATCTACGCCCTGGTGATTTGCACCATTCTCTACGTGGTCATCACGCTGGTGCTCACGGGTATGGTGAGCTACACCGAGCTAGGGGTAGGCGACCCGCTGTCCTTCGTGTTCAAGCAGGTAGGGGTCGATTGGCTGGCAGGCGTGGTGGCCGTGTCGGCGGTGTTTGCCATGACCTCGGTGCTGCTGGTGTTTCAGATCGGGCAGCCGCGTATCTGGCTGACCATGAGTCGCGATGGGCTGCTGCCACCGGTATTTGCCAAGGTGCACCCCAAGTTCCATACGCCCTCATTCAGCACCATCGTTACGGGCTTGTTTGTGGGCGTACCGGCCCTGCTGCTCAACATGGATCTGGTGATTGACCTCACCAGTATCGGCACGCTGTTCGCATTTGCGCTGGTGTGCGGCGGCATCCTTATCATCGACCCGCACGGCCAATCTGATGCCCGTTTCAAGGTGCCCTACCTCAGCGGCCGCTATGCCGTGGGACTGATTTTGCTGGCCGCCGCCGTGGGCCTGTGGCAGTACAACCAAGCGGCTATCAACGAGTTTTGGGGCGCCGTAACCAGCGGCGAGTACGAGCAGTTTCGCCACCAGATTCCCATGGTTGTGTTCCTGCTGTTCTGCGTGGGGCTGACGGTGGTGTCGTTCACCAAACGCCTGTCGTTGCTGCCGGTGCTGGGGCTGCTCACCAACCTCTACCTCATGACCCAGCTCGGCATCAGCAACTGGATGCTGTTCTTCGGCTGGCTGATTATTGGGTTGGCTATCTACTTCGGTTACAGCAACAAGCACAGCAAGCTGAACACAAGGGTAGGGTAGCCGGCACCTCCATCATGCTGTCCGCTGACTTTTCCCTGGCCAAACGGCTCCACGCCTCCCGCGAGGAGCTGCTCGACCTGAGCCTGCACAATCCGCTGCTCAACTTCCGGGTGGCCAAAGCGCGGGGCGTGCAGGTAGTACACGAGCAGTCGGCGGCGGTCTACGACATATTGGTACGCCAGGGCAAGGCCATGTACTTTCTGGCCGATTCCACTCCGCGCCACGGGCAAGAAGATGCGGCGTTGAACGCAGCAATTACTGTTGCATCCGATGCTGAAGCGGAACCGCTGTTCACGATACCCGCAACAGCGCTTTCCGATAACAAGCTGCAAACCGCCGAGCCGCTGGCAAAGCTGGAAGCACGCTTGCTTAACACCTATTATACCGCCCGCACCAGCCTGGAAGAGCAGGGTGTGAATATTCTGTACCTGGCCCTGGGTAGCCTCACGTGGTACGAGTCGGCTGGCAGCGAGGAGGCGCGCCGGGCGCCGCTGGTGCTGGTGCCGGTGCTGCTGGAGCGCGGCACGGTGGCCGAGCGATTTAAACTGCGCTATACCGGGGCTGAGGTAGAAGGCAATCTGTCGTTGCAAGCCAAGCTGAAGGCCACCTTCGGCCTGACGCTACCTCTACCCGAACCGGAGGATGAAGGCGGCTTGAACGAGTATTATGCCGCTGTGCAACAGGCCGTAGCACCTCTAAGTCATTGGCAAGTAGCTCCCGACGATATTGCGCTGGGCTTTTTCTCCTTCGGAAAGCTGATGCTGTATCGCGACCTAGACCCGGCCACCTGGCCGGCTTCGTCTACGTTGCTCGACCACCCGACCATTGCGGCGCTGCTCGGCTCAGAAGGCTTCCGCGACCCGGCGCCTACCCTCGGCGAAACCGCTTTTCTGGATACCGATAGTCCGGTCGCCGAACTGCACCAGGTGCTCGATGCTGACTCCTCGCAGCTACTAGCGCTGCTGGCCGTGCACGAGGGCCGCAACCTTGTCATTCAGGGACCACCCGGCACGGGCAAGTCGCAGACCATTGCCAACCTGCTGGCAGAGGCCATTGGGGCAGGCAAGAAAGTGCTGTTTGTGGCCGAAAAGATGGCCGCGCTGGAAGTTGTAAAGCGCCGCCTCGACAGCCTGGGACTGGGCGTGGCCTGCCTGGAGCTGCACAGCCACAAAGCCAACAAAAAGACGCTGCACAACGAGCTGAAAGCGACGCTGGCGCTAGGCCGACCTACTGCGGGTGCCCATGTGGAAGACCACATGGCGCAGTTGCCCCGCTACCGCCAACAGCTCAACGACTACGCCCTGGCCGTGAACGCGCCCATTGGCCGTAGTCGGCGCACCGCGCAGCAGGTAACCGGCGAGCTGCTGCGCCTGCAAGAGAAGCAGGGCGGAGCAGAGTTGCTCCGCCTACCCTTCACCCAACTTGCTACCTGGACCGATGCTGACGCGGCCCACGCCGAGGCCCTGGCCGGCCGGCTACAGGCCACGCTGCAAAAAATCGGCACGCCCAAGCAGCTACTCTTTTGGGGTAGCGCCCTGACGCTGCTACTACCCGCCGACCAAACGGCGCTAACAGCCCATCTGCACGCGGCGCACGCAGCCGTAACCGCCCTACAATCCGCTGCCGAAGCCCTGGCGCACCACCTGGGCCTATCCGCGCCCCACGACCGCGCCGCCGCCGAAACGCTGCTGCCCAGCGCCCGCCACGCGCAACAGGCCCCGCCGCTTGCTGATGCCGCCGTGACAGACCCTACCTGGGGCCAACAGCACAACCGCTTAGTAGCCGCGTTGCAGGCCGGCGAGAAACAGCAGCAACTACATCAGCAATACGATACCCAGCTACTACCCGAAGCCTGGCAGCAGGAGCTGCTAGCCGAGCGGGCGACCCTACTCCAATACGGAGACAAGTGGTGGAAATTTCTGAGCGGTGACTACCGCCGCGCCCGCAAGCGGCTGCAAAGCCTGTGGCAAGCGCCCCTACCCACTAAGGCCGCCGACGTAGTAGCTGTGGTGGATGCCATTCGCGAAGCTGCTCGCCACGAGCAAACGCTGGCGGAAGCGGAGCCACTACTTCAAACGCTGTTTGGGTCGATGTGGCAGGGGCGGCATTCTGATTGGCGTACCCTGCGTAAAGTGCAGGAATACTTGACCCTGACGCACCAACGCATTGCACGCGGAGAACTGCCGCCCGCGTTGCTTTCCTACCTAGCCGCCTCCCCGAGTCGGGCGGCGCAGCCATCGGACAGGGAAAGCCTCGGGCAGCTTACGCAGGAAGTAGAAGCGGCCCTGGTTCAGCAGCGCACCGCCGTGCAAGCGGTAGTTGACGGCTTGCAGTTGAACGAAGTGCGCCGCTTCGGCCCCGACGGGCGGCTGCAATTTCAGCCCTTTGATGACCAACTACGCACCCTACCCGCCTGGGCGGCCGATCTATCAGCTTTACAGCTCACGGTAGAATGGAACAACGTGGCTGCCGCCGTGGAGGCCGAGCAACTACCGGAGCTGCTACGCGCCGCCGAAAACTGGCCCGAGGCGGGGCAGCTACTAGCGGCGGCCGTGCGCCAAACGTGGTTGGAATACCTGCAAAGAAGCGCCTACGAGCAGCATTCCGCCTTGCGGCAGTTCGAGCAGGCTGGGCACGAGGAGGTAGCCGCCCGCTTCCGCCACGCCGACCGCGACTCGCTCTACCACCATCGGGTGCGGGCCGTGCGCCGGCACTACGAGCAGTTGCCCAATCAGCAAGCCGGGGGGCAGATGCTGGTGCTCAAAAACGAATTCGCCAAGAAAACCCGCCACCTACCCCTGCGCCAGCTAATGGAGCGGGCCGGGCAGGCTGTGCAGGCCATCAAACCGGTGTTTATGATGTCGCCGCTGTCGGTGGCTAGCTTTCTGCCGCCGGGCGCGGTGGAGTTTGATATCGTGGTGTTTGACGAGGCCAGCCAGGTGAAGCCGGTGGAGGCGCTGGGCGCCATTGCCCGCGGGCGGCAACTGGTAGTAGTCGGCGACTCGAAGCAGCTGCCGCCTACCTCGTTCTTCGACTCGCTCACCAACGCTGGTGAAGAAACCGACGAGGACAATGTGACGGCTGATATTCAGAGTATTCTGGAGCTGTGCACAGCCCGCCAAATGTCCGAGCGGATGCTACGCTGGCACTACCGCAGTCGGCACGAGTCGTTGATTGCGGCCTCTAACCACTTGTTCTACGATGATAAGCTGGTGGTTTTTCCGAGCCCCGGCGACAAAGGCAAGTTGGGCTTGGTCTACCACTACTTATCCACAACGTACTACGAGCGAGGTACTTCGCGCACGAATCCGCGGGAAGCCGCGGCCGTGGCTGCCGCCGTGCTGCACCATGCTCGCACCACGCCCCAACTCACGTTGGGCGTGGTAGCGTTCAGTGTGGCCCAGCGCCAAGCCATTCAGGATGCGCTGGAGGCGTTGCGCCGCCAGCACCCCGAAACCGAGGCGTTTTTCAACGGGCACCTGCACGAGCCGTTCTTTATCAAGAACCTGGAAAACGTGCAAGGCGACGAGCGCGACGTTATCCTGATCAGCCTCGGCTACGGCCGCACCAAGGAAGGCTACCTCGCCATGAACTTCGGCCCGCTGAACGGCGAGGGGGGCGAGCGACGCCTCAATGTGCTCATCACCCGCGCCAAACAGCGCTGCGAAATCTTCACCAACCTCACCTCCGACGACCTCGATCTCAGCCGCACGCAAGCGAAAGGCGTGGCGGCGCTCAAAGCGTTTCTCTCCTTCGCCCAGCACGGTCACCTCCACCACAACGCAGAAACTGGCCGTGTAGAGGCGCCTTTTGAAGAAGTGGTGCGCCGCGCCCTCACGGCGCGGGGCTACCAGGTGCGCCAGCAGGTAGGCAGCCAGCGTTTCTACCTCGACTTGGCTGTGGTAGACCCCACCCAGCCCGACCGCTACCTGCTGGGCATTATGTGCGATGGAACCCTGTATCACGCCGCCCGCTCGGCCCGCGACCGGGACCGGCTACGCCAGCAGGTGCTAGAGGCAATGGGCTGGCGCCTGCACCGTATCTGGAGCACCGACTGGTTCCGCAATCCGCAACGAGCGTTGGAGAGTGTGGTGGCCGCCATCGAGGAAGCCCGCCACCAGCCTACCCTTGATGAGCCCAACGAGCCGGAAGAGGTACAGCAGAAGGAAGAAGCCGCAGCGCCTGTCGTGATTGAGCGTGAAGCGTTGCGCTCCTCCGCGCTGGCCGTTCCGTACCAAGTGGCGCAACTGCCCGCCGCCGTTGGGCACCGCGAGCTGCACCAGCACAGCCTGGGCCAGCTGGCCAACTGGTTGACGCAGGTAGTGCGCATCGAAAGCCCAATTCACGTGGACGAGGCCACGCGGCGGCTGGCCCAGGCCAGCGGTGCCACGCAGGTAGGCGCCCGCATGCGCAAGGTGGGCAGGGCCGCTGCCACGCTGGCCGCCAATCTGCGTCACCTGCGCCAGCAGGGCGATTTTCTGTGGGAAAATACCATGCAAACACCCCCTCTGCGCGACCGGAGCCACCTGCCTGCCATTTCCCGCAAGCTGTCGTTGGTTGCCCCGGAAGAGCTGGCCCATGCCGTATGCACCATCATCGCGCACAGCTTCGCCCTACCCCGCGAAGCCGTGTACCTATCTACGGTGCGCCTGCTCGGCTTCAATCGGTTATCGGATGAGATGCGCCAGCAAGTAGATGGGGCCGTGCAGTACCTGCTGACCCAAGGCGAATTGGTGGAGGTAAACGGCGTGCTGAAGAAAAACTAGCACGAACTCTGCGAGCCTCTGCGCCTACCTCTGCAAGAACTCATCTGTGCACATGAACGCCCTACCCCCCGGCGAAACGCTTTTCGTCACTTCCCGTCTGGCTGGCTCCCTGCGCCACGCCATCGGCCGCCAGCTACACGCTGATTTGCAGACGAATATGGAGGTAGCCCGCGCCGGCGGCCTCACCGACGAACAGCAGCAGCTTGCCTATCAGCGCGCTCAGAAGCGCTTCTTTGCGCAGTTCGATGCCGAGCTGGACCGTGCGGAGGTAGGCCCTACCTACTTAGAAAAGGAGAAGTTAGCCGAGATAGTAGCTGGCGAGCTGCTGATGCTGGAGGAGCAAGGCTTCCGGGTGCTGGCTTTTGCAGTGCTGCCTAAC
This sequence comes from Hymenobacter citatus, assembly GCF_014333615.1. Lineage (GTDB taxonomy): Bacteria > Bacteroidota > Bacteroidia > Cytophagales > Hymenobacteraceae > Hymenobacter > Hymenobacter citatus. The sequence goes on from NZ_JACSCY010000013.1 coordinate 156,250, forward strand.
CACGTGCACGCCGTATTGCACCTGCCAGCGGGTAGTGGCCTATCAATGTACAAAGCCTTGCAACTGCTGCACCAGCGCACCGCCGCCCAGTGCCGCCGTCACCTACGCAACCAGCTCCCACCCGAAGCCGATTTCTGGCAAACTGGCTCTTATGAATACGCCGTGCAAGATGCTGATGAACTGACCCGCATCCTCGCCTACGTGCAGCACCACGCCCAGCGTCTGCGCCTACCCGAGCGTTTCCACGACTGGCCCTATGTTTATGAAATGGTGAAGTTGTGAGTTTGTGAATGGTAGAAAAGTGCGTGTCATCCTGAGCGGAGCGAAGGACCTTATCACG
>NZ_JACSCY010000014.1 GCF_014333615.1 Hymenobacter citatus
TTGCCGAATACGCCGCGGCTTTTAATCAGGGGAATATCCCGCAGGAAGTTGGTGTAAAAGAAGCCCGAGCGCAGCGCGGTAACGTCGACTCCGGACAACTGGTGCAGGCTTTGCTCCACCCAGTGCACTCCCTGAATGGGACCGGTGCCCCCGGCCGCGTCGGCCCCCACGCTGCTCAGCAGCACCACCCGCGGCACCCCCGCCGCCTTCACGGCCTGAGCACACGCCTGGCCGGCCGCGGCAATGTTCTGAATCAGGTGAGCAGTACCCATGGACGGCGGCATCATGACAAAGACGGCCTCGGCCCCGGTGAAAGCCGCAGTCAAGAACGCCGCGTCGCTGAGCGACCCCACGGCGGCGGTGGCCCCCAGGGCCTCAATGGCGGCTTGGCGGTCGGCTTGGCTGGTAACCACGGTGAGGTCGTGGCCGGCGGCTAGCAGCTGCTCAACAACTGGTTTGGCGATGTTGCCGAGGGAGCCGGTGGTGGTGATTTTCATAGTAGTAGAGAAGGGAAGTGGTTGGTGGTAGAGGTAGTAGAACAGGCGCTGTTTGCAGTGGCGCAGGTGCTTAAAGCAGGGCCGGTAAACGCCTGGTCACCCAGCCGCGGGCAGCCCCAACGGTGCGTTCGGCGCGTTTAACCAGATGCAGAGCAAAGGTGGTAGAGAATCCGCGCGGGAAATAGTCGCATAGGATAACAAATCAGCCTGATCCGACAGAATACCGCGCGGCAGCAAGCAGCTCGAATAGCGCCCTAATGGCCACCAACGGAGCTTCAGCAGGTTAGCCGGGTTGTACCCGAGTGGGTAGTCGAGAGAAACCTTGTGATAATCGGCTTCGCAGGAGATATTCACCTCGCCATAAGTGCCCCTAAAAGAGGACGCCTACTCCAGATCGGAGGCTGAAACCACGCGTAGTGCCTATCTTTTCTGGACTCACCGGCTGCCTGTATTCGAAGGCCCGGCCGTTGGCGCCCCTTCCCATTCCTGCCATCTTGCTGTCATGCCCGCACCCAGTATCCACACCTATGCCCCGCGCGACTACCTGCGCCAGTTTGCCGCCGGCGCGGCGGCTGTGCCGCAGCTGCTCACGGCCGCTGCCGAACAGTTCTTTATTGTGCCCGTGGAGCGCCTGTACCCGCTGTTCACGCAGGCGCTGCCCCCTACGCGCGCCACGGCGCACACCTGCCTGCTGCTGACCTCGGGCACGGCCACCATGCACATCGGCCCGGAGCGTTGCACCATCGGCCCCGGCGAGCTGCTGCTGGTGCGCGCCGGGCAGGTGTATGCCTTCGAGCCCGGTGACCAGAACACAGGCCTGCTGTGTCACTTCCACGACGATTTGCTCATTGGCCCGGCCGGGCGGGCTGACGCGCTGGCGGCCTTCAGCTTGCTGCATTTCTGGGGCGGGCCCGTTGTGCGGCTGGACGCGGGAACGGCGGGCTTCGTCGAGAACCTGCTACGGCGGCTGCTGGTCGAGTACGAGGCCCACGCCCTGGAGCATCCCCGGCTGGTACGCGCCTACTTGCTGGCACTGCTGGAAGAACTTCACCAAGCCGCGGTAACGGACCTACCGGTGGCGCAGGATACAGCCGGAACGCTGGCCAACCGCTTCAAGCAGCTGGTAGCCACCTCGCTGTCCTCGCTGCACCTGGTCAGCGACTACGCCGAGCGCCTGCACGTCACGCCCAATTACCTGACCAAGGCCGTGCGCACCGCTACCGGCAAGCCCCCGGCCCGCTGGATTGAGGAATCCATTGTACTGGAGGCCAAAGTGTTGCTGGGCCACAGCACTTGGCCAATCAGTGACATTGCGCAGCGGGTTGGGTTGAGTGACCCATCCTACTTCAGTCGATTGTTCAAGAAGCACGCCGGCCTCTCACCGTTGGCCTATCGCAAAAAGGTGGAAAAGTCCTGATTTCGTCCCGGCGCGTACTAGCCGCCTGGGCGCTGCGAGCGAGACCTTTGCCGGGTACCTTTTATCCCCCAAGCGCCATGCTACCGGCTCATCCTCCCCTTTTCCACGTCCCCGACGCCCTGGCTGCCGTCGTGGTGGCGGGTGTTCTTATTCTGCTTTTTTCCTTCATTAAGGAGCCGGCCCGCCACCAGTTCATGGCCATTTTTGTGGCCGGGGCTGGCGGGGCCTACCTCAACGGTGGCCTGGGCATCTGGGAGTTTCCTTTCGCTACACTGATGCTGTACGTGGCCTACCGCGGGCTGCGCTCCTACGCCTTCATTGGCCTCGGCTGGCTGTTGCACACGGGCTGGGACGTGGTGCACCACGTGTATGGAACGCCCATTGTGCCGTTTGTGCCTACCTCGTCCGGGCAATGCGCCATTTGCGACGCCCTGTTGGCCGTCTGGTTTTTCTACCAGGCTCCGTCGGCCTACGCGTACCTGAAACGCTGGCGCCGTACCGGGCGGCTGGCTTCCTAGGTCGATGTACCTACTACTGCTTACCCTGCACTCGTGGGGCCGGTGGGCCGTGTTGCTTGGCCTGCTCTGGGGCCTCGGCCAGGCCTACCGGGGCTGGTGGGGTGGCCGCTCCTTCACCCCGCTCGACGACACGCTCCGACACGGCGTAGCTACCCTGGCGCACGTGCAACTCACGCTGGGTTACGGGCTTTACTTCGTAAGCCCCGTCACGGGGGCTTTTCACCTACGCGACGCCGTGCATGCCCCCGGCGCGCTATTCTTCGGCTTGCAGCACGTGCTGGCCATGACCGTGGCCGTGGTCGTGCTGACCATCGGCGCGGCGCTGGCCAAGCGCCGCACCCCCGACGCGGCCAAGTTCCGCACCATGGCGTTGTGGTTCTCGGCCACATTGCTGCTTGTCTTTCTGGCCATTCCCTGGCCCTTCCTGCCGTGGGCACCGCGGCCCTACTTCCGCCTGTAATTCCCATGAAACTGCTCCCCTCTGCTATCGGCCGCCTGCGCCTATTGGGGCTCCTTGAAGGCGTGTCCCTGCTGCTGCTCGTCGGCGTGGCCGTACCGCTAAAGCACCTCTACGGTGATGCGTCGCTGGTGCGCGCCCTCGGGCCCTTGCACGGCCTGCTATTCCTCCTCTACCTGCTGGGCACGCTGCGCGTCGGCGTCGAGCAGCACTGGCGCTTTGCCCACACCACCTGGAAAGTGCTGGTAGCCTCGTGCGTCCCCTTCGGCACGCTGTACGTGGAGCGCAAGATCCTGGCGCCCCTGCAGCGGCAAGCGCGCTAACGGATGGACGTGCTCGTGTTTGAAATGGCAGCCGCACCCCGAGGTCAAGGGCTACCCGTTTCAAAAACGACGCCCTCAATGCTGACGACGACGGCCGGCTATCCCTTTGGACCGACGTTCCACGGCCCGGAGTAGTTGCGCCTCTGTACACATAACTGCTACTGGTAACACCTCTTATTCTGTTGAAGACCTGAATAGCGGCTATTACCTGTTGCCTAACTGGGGAAATAACGGCGCCGGCACTACCTTGCCCCGTCGTAGTCACATCGCTGAATTTTGCAAGTCTTCTGTCGTATGCCCGTTACTTCCCTCGACGAGTTTTATCAGCAGCTGGCCACGGCCACCGGTACGGACCTGCACACGCTGCTGCCCACCGGTATTCAGCAGGACATCGGGCATTTCAACATCTTCAACGTGGCCGACCTGTTTCGGGAACACCGCGACAAGCCGCTCATGCCCTATGACCGCCGGGCGTACTACAAAATCAGCCTCAGGGGCGTAGCCGGGCCGAGTATGCCGATAAGGTTATTGAGATAGAGCGCCACGCGCTGCTGTTTGCCACGCCCCAGGTACCCTACCACTGGCTGCCCGCCGACCAGGAGCAGGACGGCTACTTCTGCGTGTTTACCAGCGAGTTCTTGCTGCCGGCCAAGAGCGGCGTGCGGCTCGATGAGCTGCCCCTCTTCCGGGCTGGCGGCTGCCCCGTGTTCCCCCTCACCGACGAGGAGTACGCCGAGGGGCTTGTCATTTTCCAGAAGATGGCCCGCGAAATTACCTCGGCCTACGCCTACAAGTACGATTTGCTGCGCACCTACGTGCTGGAGCTGTTGCACCAGGGCCAGAAGCTGCAGCCCGCCACGGCGCTCTACCCGGCCCACTCGGCCGCGGCACGGGTCACCACCTTGTTTGTGGAGCTGCTGGAGCGGCAGTTTCCCATTGAGACGCCGCAGCAGCGCCTGCGTCTGCGCTCGGCCACGGACTACGCCGACCAACTGGCCGTGCACGTGAACCACCTCAACAAGATGCTCAAAGAAACAACCGGCCGCACGACTACCGACCTCATCTCGGCGCGGATGGTGCAGGAAGCCAAGCTGCTGCTCCGGCAAACGCAATGGAGCGTGGCGGAAATTGCCGACAGCCTGGGCTTCGGGGAAGTGGCCCACTTCTCGAATTTCTTCAAGCGCCAGACCGCCTGCTCGCCCGCCGCGTTCCGGGGGTAGGGTTGATTGAATTTTGCAACAAGTCGATTGCGATGCGCAACCAGCTGCCCGTGGGCGGGCCGCACCTTTGCGGCGTACTTAACTGCCACGCTCCCCATGAACTTACGTCATCAAACCATCTTACTTACTGGCGGCACGAGTGGCCTCGGCTACGAATTTGCCGCCCAGCTACTGGCTCTGGGCAACACCGTCCTACTCACCGGCCGCGACCCGGCCAAGCTGGCCCAGGTGCGGCAGCAGCTGCCCGGTGTACACACGTTGCAGAGCGACGTGAGCGACCCGGCTGCTATTGCCCAGCTCTATGAGCAGGTAACGGCTCAGTTTCCGCAACTCAGCATCCTCATTAACAACGCGGGGCAGATGCGCAAGCTCGACCTGCTGGCGTCGGCGCAGCAGGTGCCCGAGCTGACGCGGGAGCTGGACGTGAACCTGGCCGGGCCTATGCGCATGGTGCAGCAGTTTCTGCCTCACCTGCTGCGCCAGCCCGCCGCCGCTATCCTCAACGTGACCTCCGGGCTGGCGCTGACGCCCTACCCCCTGGCCCCGGTGTACGGCGCCAGCAAGGCCGGCCTGCGGGCCTACACCAAGGCCCTGCGGGTGCAGCTGCAGGGCACGCCGGTGCAGGTGTTCGAGCTGGTAGCGCCCGCCGCCAAGACGCCCCTGAGCACGCCGTTTGCCGGCGACGTAGCGGAGAAGGACCTGATGGCCCCGCGCCCGCTCATTGCGCAGACGCTCCGGGCCATGCAGACCAACCAGTGGGAGGTCTACCCCGGCCTGGCCAAGATGCTGCGCCTACTCAGCCGGGTAGCCCCCGACCTGTTGCTGCGGCAGCTCAGCAAAGGCGTGCGCGAGTCGCTGGCCCGGCGCTAGCCGCTGGCCCCGGCATTCACTCCGTTTGCTGCGTAGGCCCACACGTGGGGAGAAACGTACCGGCCTGCCGGCTGGGGCCGCAGGGCTTGCGGCGGCTGGGCGCCCTGCAAAGCCCGCGCTGCCGGAAAAGGGCGCTAGCAACTTGCTCGGACCTTGCCCGATGCTTGCGTCGGGTAGAAGGTGCAAAGGCGCAACCATCCCAGCTATAGCAGTGATAGTGGCGAGTTAGTGTACGGCTCGCCCGGGAAGGTGAGCTAAAGCATCAGCAGGGCCAACTCGTCCGTCTTACCAGGTAGGCACGGCACCTAGTCTACACTGATCAGTGCACGCACCAGCGCACGTTTACTGCTACTACACTTCAGGAAGAGAAAGCCTAATAAAACTCCTTGGCATCCAAGAGCCTTTCCTTATCAGTTATCGGTATAAGCCCGAACAAGCTGGCCGCCGCTTCCTGGCAAAAACGGGACTCTCCGCCGACTACCAAACCCTATTCACCCATGGCAATTAGGAACGGCTTACGCAGGCGGCCACGCGGTAAAAAGTAATGAGCAGGCTTGCCCCCTACCCCGTATTTTTCCTGGATTCTTCTTAAGCGCTACGCTGCTTGTGGAAGAGTCAAAAGAGATGCCGGGGTAGGGCGTCCACTTGTGCATGTGCCTAACCGGTTAAAAACGCCTTATACTGACCAGCCCCCATCCAGGTTTAGGGTCGCGCCGGTGATGTAGCCGGCCGCCTCACTAGCCAGGAAAGTGACTAGCTGGCCTACCTCGTCGGCCGTGCCAAAGCGCCCCAGCGGAATGTCGGCCAGCAGCGCCGCCATCGTGGCGGGGTCGGTAGGGGTCAGGTCGGTGGCAATCAGGCCGGGCTGCACCACGTTGACGGTGATGCCGCGCGGCGCCAAATCCTTGGCCCAGGCCCGGGTGTAGGCAGCCAGGGCGCCCTTGCTGGCGGCGTACTCGCCCAGCCCGATGAACGGCACTCGCACGTTGGAGCCTGAGCCGATGGTGATAATGCGCCCGCCTGTGGGTAGGTGGGGTACAACCGCCCGCACCGTCTGGGCCGTGCCCCAGGTGTTCACCTGCCACAGCCGCTGAATGGCCTCCTCGTCGGGTGCGGCCTCGTCCACGGGGCTTTGCAGATGAATGCCGGCGTTGTTGACTAGAATAGCAAGCTGACCGAACTGGTCGAGTACCTGGCGCACGGCCGCGCGCACCTGCTCAGGCTGGGCCGTGTCGGCGCGCACGGCTAGCGCCGCGCCGCCCGCCTGGGTTATCTCCTCGACGAGGGCCTGGGCTTGGTCGGTGGCCTGCACGTAGGTGAAGGCTACGCGCACGCCGGCGGCGGTCAGGGCCCGCACAATGCCAGCGCCAATGCCCCGGCTCCCGCCCGTCACGAGGGCCACTCTATTTGTCAATCCGTTCATGGCTAGGTTCATGTAGTGTGTGAAAAGCTGTTTGCGGGGCAAATTTCGGCCGGTGCGCCAACCGAAACCAGTACGGAGAAGTTATTCAGCGGGGGAGAATTTTATCCCCTAGGGTGTGCCGCCCGGCCTTGCTGGTGGCGGGCGGCCAACACAAGATCCGTATGACGTACCAGAAGAAAATTCCTAACACCCTGGACTGTGGCGCCGTGCTGACCAAAGCCGTGCTGCACGGCAAATGGAAGTCGACGCTGCTCAGCCTGATTGCCGAGGGCCGGCGCCGGCCCAGCGAGCTGCAACGCATCATTCCGGGGGCTACCCGGCGCGTGCTCAATGTGCAGCTAGCCGAGCTGGAGCAGCACGGGCTGGTGCATAAAATCGTGTTCGGGCAGCTCCCGCTGAAAGTAGAATACCATCTGACGAGCCTAGGGCAGTCCATTCTGCCGGTGATTGCAGTGATGGAGCAGTGGGGCAATGCCCACCGCGCCGAGCTCACGCAGGCGCTGGCGGCAGCCTCTACCAGAGCGGCCACGTAGTTTCTAACTCACCCACATACGACGGTGGTTGTCGGTAGCGCCCCCTATTGGAATGGACCGAAGGCTTCGGGGCTACCTTGCCGCAGCCGTACGTGGCTACGGAGTACATAGGCCTAGCAACGTGTCTGTAGCGTTTCAAGAATCATTTCAGTTGCCGTGTCAAACGTCAGCAGACTTGCCGCGTCCGGCGCCCGAAGTTGGTTGGGCGCCGGACGCGGCAAGCTGACAAAGCCACTTGTGGCTGTTGCAGAACAGACAGCTTGTTATCGGGAACGCTCGTACAGGGAAGATGCAAGGCAAGAAGCAGTTTACCGATCAAGTGGTCACCCACTTCCGCCTCTCCGAGCGGGTGCCCGCCATACCCTCTGCCGGCGGCTCGACAAGCTATTCGACTTAGATTTCCACTACCAGGAAACGCAAGGCTTCTGGGTCAGCCTTCGCTCGATTCGGTCATCTTTTTCAAGCTGGTATTAGTGGGCTACCGTATCCTGTCATGGATGCTCCATTTCCCCGCTCGGTTGTCGGTATTGACGTGAGCAAAGCTTTCTTAGCGGTGTGCTATCAAGCGAGCCCGCAGCTTAAGCACCTGAAGGTCCCCAACACCAAAGCGGGTTTTCAGCAACTGGTCAAGGTCTGTGGTACGCAATGTCTGTTCGTGATGGAAGCTACGGGCACCTAAAATTTGGCCTTGGCGTACTATCTCCATGAGTAGGGTGGGCAAGTGGCCGTGCTGAACCCCTTGGTCATTCGCCGCTTCATCCAGATGCACCTGAATAAAGGCAAAAGTGACCAAAAAGATGCGCAGTAGCTCTTGCGCTATGGTCAACAGCAGGCCGTGAAAACGTGGCAGCCGGAAGAAACGATGCTGGTCGAGTGTCGGCAGTTAGAACAAGTCACGGAACAACTACTCAAGCAAAAAACGATGGTGAGCAACTTATTAGAAGCCCTGCAACGCCAACCTTTTGTCAGTAGGGTCGCCTTGTAGCACCTACGGCAGATGGTAAAAACATTGACCCAGCAAGTCGAGGCGATAGAAGCCAAACTGCTGACGCTATTGGAACAACACTTTGCTTCGGAGATGACCCTGCTGTGCTCAATTCCCGGTGTTGGCCGCAAGACGGCGGGCATGCTGTTCTTGTTTGCCGGCGGCTTCACCCGCCTGGACAACTACCGTCAGTTGATTGCCATGGCGGGCCTCTCCCCGCGTGAGCACACGTCGGGCACGAGCATCCACGGCAAGGTGCGCATCACCACAATGGGTGGGGGCTTGATCCGGGGCAAACTGTTCATGTGCAGCTTCGCGGCCAAGAAATGTATGTGGCCTGCCAAGCCCTCTTTGACCGCCTCGTGGCTAAGAGAAAGAATAAGAAGCTGGCCCTGATTGCTGTCTGTAACAAGCTGCTCAAACAGGCCTTTGCCATCGTCAAATCCGGCGTGCCGTATCAAGCCGATTTTTCGTCAAAATTGGCCTTCAACCCTTGACTTTTAACACAGTTCATGTAAAGCAACTATTTTGTGAAATGAACTGCCTTGCCCTCTTTAGCTGAATATACCTTTCGTATCATTTTACCTGCATCATTCTTGCTATTCTTATCCCGTCGAACCTGCTTGCGGTTCGGTTCAAGAATGACTTCCTATTTACCTACATAGCCTTTGTTCGAGCCTTGGTCGCGCTACGCTACAGCGCTCTTTCTCCTGTTCGTATACCTACTCTATCTGTATAAGAGCGGTGTGTTACTGCGAAAGCGGTATCAACTTCAGCGTAACGGGCTCCGAACCACGGGCTATGTAGTGGCGCTACCGCTATTCGATGCATAGGAGTCGCTGTATAATCCCCAGATCGAGTATGTGGTTGCCGGGCAGTCCTATTCTTTAGTTGCTATCCTGCGCTATACTCCTTCCGACAAGATCCCGCGTGTCTTTCCGATCCTATATGACCCTGCCAACCCAGGCCGAGCCGAAGTGGATTCCTGGTGGACCCTGTATGGGGCCAAACTCCTAGAATTAGCAGGCTTTTCTTTCGCCGCCACAATCCTCCTGTTGCAACTGTTTGCTCCAAGCCTGCTGCCATCACTTGGACCGAATGACCCTGCTTACTAAGACAAAAGCTTGGAGAATGTGGCGGCTACTTGCTTGTCGTATAAGTCGTGTGGCTGTTGCAAAAGGCAATTTATAGACCAGGCTGTTGATGCTACTCTACTGGCCGGAACTACCGTCTCGTTGCCCCACCCTGTTTGCGGCTCTTTTTGGTGAACGAAACTTCCTGCATCAAGCGACAAACTACCTGAGGCCCTTGGGCATTTTCCACTCGGACCCCGTAAAACGTCCACCGGACCTCTCTGCTGCCCCACTGCCCCACGGTCTACTTTCCCCCCGCTGGCCGTACCAGACGGCCGCTGGACCTTCGCGCAAGAGAGGCCTTGGTTAAAAGTTTGGTACAAACGTTAACCAGGTCATTTGCTACTAAAGGCGAACAGATTCGGGAAAACCGTTGCCTACAGTCACCGCTTTAGTAGCCGTTAGCCGCTCCTCCATGAACCGTATCGACCGCCTATTTGGCCTGGTGACCCTCCTGCAAGCCCAGCGCTACGTGCCCGCTGAGCGCATGGCCGCGCAGTTTGGCATCAGTGTCCGCACCGTGTACCGCGACATCCGGGCGCTGGACGAGCAGGGTATCCCTGTGAGCTTTGAGGCGGGGCGAGGGTATTTCCTCGTGCCAGGCTACTTTCTGCCGCCGGTCAGCTTCTCGACGGAAGAAGCCAGTGCCCTGCTGCTGCTCGAAACGCTGGGCGCCACCCTGGCCGACCGTTCCATCCAGCCGCTGGTAACCGCTGCCCTGCAGAAAGTGCGCGCCGTGCTGCGTCCACCCGACCAGACGCGCTTGGCGCAGCTAGACCACGGCATGCAGCTAGCCATCCCCGAGTATCAGGAGCAGCATACCCAGTATCTGGCCCCCATGCAAGGGGCCATTGCCAAGCGGCAGGTGCTCGAACTGACCTATCGCGACAAAGCAGGCCACCAGACGCGGCGCCGCGTCGAGCCGATTGGATTAGTGTTTTACAATTTCGCCTGGCAGCTCGTCGGGTGGTGCCAACTGCGACAGGCCTACCGGGAGTTTCGCGTGTCGCGGGTGCAACACCTCACGGCCACGGGGCTGCCCTTCACCAATCCCGCGCCGTTGTCGCTGACCGACTACTTGGCAAGCCTGAAGCTACCACCTGCAAAAAAAGTTGGTGACAGGCGAAACCGACTGCCATAGGGTTGTCAGTGGCGGGGGAGAATTTTGCGACCTGAACACACTTCTCTCGCTATGCATTTCACTTCCGTCCGCCTCATCACCGCCGATGTGGAGCGCCTGACGCGCTTTTACGAGCACTTGTTTAACCAACCCTTTCGCCGCCCGGTCCCTGTTTTTGCCGAGCTGCGCACGGCGGGTGCCACGCTGGCCATTGGCCATACCAGTACCCTGGCACCCTTCGGTGGGGAGCAGGTAGCTACGGCCGCCGCCAACCGCTCGGCCATCCTGGAATTTCGCGTAGCCGACGTAGACGCCGTCTACCAGCGGCTGGCTGACTGGTTGCGCGACACGCTGGTACAGCAGCCGACCACCATGCCTTGGGGCAACCGCTCGCTGCTCTTCCGCGACCCGGATGGCAATCTCGTGAACCTGTTCACCCCGTTCGCTGCCGATGCTCTTGAACAGTTTGCCCGCCCGCCGGCGAAGTAGCACCCACCCGACCGCTAGCGCACTGAATCACGCAGCAAACCTATGCTAACCAGCCGGTTGTCCCCGCACCTGTTACGGACTCAGCATCGGGTAGCAGCCGGGTCGGGAAGGTCTCCCGGATAGAGCGTTCTCTCCACGCGGCCGTCGTCTGCTGACGGCTCGCCTTGCTGGCGCATGGTTTCGTGCAGGTGCTACACGACGAGGGGTATTTAGCAGGCAAGGCCACTGCGTAACGTTTGGACCAAACTTTTAACCAAGGCCAGGGGTCACGAAGGGACGTATTGGCTAAAGTCGGTAAATGTGCGTAGTGAAAGACGTAACTTTCACTACCTGACGACTAACGAATGAAAAAAGGACGATTCAGTGAGGCCCAGATTGTGGCCATTCTGCAATAACAAGCCAGCGGGCAGACCGTTGCCCAAATCGGGCGCGAGCATGGGCTGAGTGAGGCCACCTTTTATACCTGGAAGAACAAGTATGCGGGGGCAAGCGTGGCCGAGCTCACCCGGCTCAAACATCTGGAAGAGGAGAATCGAAAACTCAAGCAGATGTTCGCGGACCTAAGCCTAGAGAATCAGGCAATCAAGGAGATCTTGCGAAAAAAGTAAGTAGCCCTGCGGCGCGGCGCCAGGCAGCGCAGGGCTTAGTAGGGAAAGGCTGGAGTCAGCGGCGGGCGTGCGCCCTGGTGGGCCTCTCGCGTGGTAGCTATCTTGAACAAGCGGCTTAACATCTATTAATTAATGGCTTACCGAATGGGGGAACGCACAAGCCTAATCGCACTGCCCGTTCTTACTGGACCACCCTAGTCTAGTACACACACTGTGAACAGGTAGCCGCGAGCTACCTGTTGACTTATACGGTTTCGGGCAGATAGACTTACCAGCCTAATGGAAGAAAACCAGCTTCGCCCCGGCGGCAAGCCCCCCCATCGGTAAGCTGAATTGGGTTGTGCTGCAGGCTATCTTAAGGTGCCCATGGCGTCTAATTAACACCCGATAAACATCAATGGCTGTTTTCGGGCTGCACCACGTCGGCATTACCCTACCGTAACCTCACCCCGGCACTGAGAGCATCTTTAGCACTTACTGTATCTTAGCAGGATGAAGCAACTGCCTCACTTAATAAGCTGGCTACTTGGGTTATTTCTATTGTTGGGCTGCTTGAACGTGCATGTAGTAAGCGCTTCAGTGACAACGCGTTATGTTATTGGCTTTTCGCAGTGCACGATGAACGATGCCTGGCGACAAGCCATGTTGGTGGGCATGAAAAAAGAGTTGAGCTTTTATCCCAACGTAACGTTTCGGCTGAAGGACGCCCACGACAATACAACCCTCCAGCAGCGGCAGATACGCGAATTTCTGAAGGAGAAAGTAGATCTGTTGATTGTGTCGGCCAACGAAGCCGAACCGATTACTCCCCTGGTGGAGGAAGCTTTTAATCGGGGAATACCCGTCGTTATTCTCGACCGGCGCACCACCTCCCAGCTCTATACTGCCTACGTGGGCGGCAACAACCAGGAAGTGGGTAGGGCTGCGGGCCGCTACATTGGCAGCCTGCTGAAAGGCAAAGGCAAGATCCTGGAAGTATTGGGTGCAGCCGGGGCCTCCCCGGCTCGCGACCGGCACAAAGGCCTGTTGCAGGCACTACGCAGCTTCCCGCAGGTGCAGCTGGTAGGAGAGGTGCAAGGCAATTGGCAGCGCCCATCGGTGCTGGCAGCGTTGCCCGCCGTATTGCGTCTGCACCCGGATGTGCAGCTCATCTTTGCCCACAACGACCGCATGGCCTTGGGGGCCTACCAAGTATGCAAGCAACTGGGACTGGTTAAGCAGGTGCACGTGGTGGGGGTAGATGGGCTGGCGGGCGCCCAGGGAGGGTTGCAGCTGGTGCAGGATAGTATTCTCACCGCCACCCTGCTGTACTCGCCGGGTGGGGAAGAAGCCATTCGCACGGCCATGAAAATCCTGCACAACGAGCCGTACGACAAGGAAAACATGCTTAGCACCATGGTCATCGATTCGACGAACGTGCTGACCATGAAGATGCAGACTGAGAAGCTAGCCAGCCAGCAGCGTGATATTCAGCGGCAGCAAGAGTTGCTGGAAACCCAGCGACACACCTTTGTAAGCCAGCAGCGCGGCCTATATGTACTAGGCGCGGCGTTGCTGGGCGCCGCTGGTTTGGGGCTGCTCGTATGGCGGGCACTGCGGGCTAACCGACGCATCACTCGGATGCTGGCCCAACAAAATGAGGAAATCCGCTCGCAGCGTAATCAGATTCAGGGGCTAGCCGAGCAGGCCCGGGTGGAAACAGAGGCAAAGCTGCGTTTCTTCACAAACTTCTCGCACGAGCTGCGTACTCCGCTCACGCTTATGCTGGGGCCCTTGGAGGAAGTATTGACGGATGGCCCCCTCCTGGCGCCCTCGCATCGGCAGGAGCTGGGCCTGGTGCGTCGCAACGCCCAGCGCCTGTTGCAACTGGTCAATCAGTTGATGGACTTCCGCAAAATTGATGTGGGCAAGATGCCAGTGCGGGCCACCGAAGGTAATCTCGTAGCGTTCGTGCGCGAAATCATAGATATGTTCGAGAAAACAGCCCAGCAGCAGCGAGTCAGCTTACGCTTCTTGCCGGCCGAACCAGCGGTATGGCTGTGGTTCGACGTGAACATCTTGGACAAAGTATTTTTCAACCTGCTGGCTAATGCACTGAAATTTACCCCCGAGAAGGGCCAAGTCACGGTCAGTATAGAACCCCTGCCGGCGGAAGGCCACGTGCGGGTGAGCGTGGAAGATACGGGCCCCGGTATCAGCGCCCAGGACCAGGCACATATTTTCGAGTGGTTCTATCAAGGGCAGGCGCCCGGCGGTAAGGGCTCGGGCATGGGCCTGGCCTTGGCACTGGGCCTGACGCGCCTGCACCAGGGCCAGCTGACGTTTCGGAGCCAGGCAGGCCAGGGAAGTACTTTTGTTGTCACCCTGCCGCTTTCCCTACCCGACGCGATGCGCTCTGCCGCGCCCGTATCGATGCCCGTGGCCGCTTCCTTCCTGCTGGATGAGGAGCTGGCCGAAACCCTACCCGAAGCCGCCTTCGCCACCGGCGACAACAGCGCTGCCCTCGTGTTGGTGATTGAGGACAACCCCGAAGTCAATACGTTTCTGGCCCGGAAGCTGCGGCCCCACTTCCAAGTGCAAACGGCGTTGGATGCTGCCCACGGCCTTCGCCTGGCGGCCGACACCATTCCCGACCTGGTGGTGTGCGATGTGATGCTCCCCGACCAAAGCGGCCTGGACGTTGTGCAGCAGCTGAAGGGCGACTGGCGCACCTCCCATATTCCGGTAGTGTTGCTCACGGCCCGTTCGGCGCCCGAGCAGCAGGTGGAGGGCGTGCAGGCCGGCGCCGACCTCTACCTCACCAAGCCCTTCAATCCTACCTTTCTGCTCGAAAGCCTGCGCACCCTGCTAACTAACCGGCAGCGGCAGCGTGAGCACTTCCGCCGTGAGCTGAGTACCGCTACCGCTACAGTAGCTCCCCAACAGCGCGTAGATCAGAAATTCCTGGCCGACCTCACGGCCATTATCGAAGCGAATCTGGCTCGCCCCGAGCTGAGCGTGGAGGACGTAGCCCACAGCATGGGCCTCTCGCGGGTGCAGCTGTACCGCAAGATGAAGGCCGTGCTGGGTACCGGCGTAAGCGAATTCATTCAAAGCCTGCGCCTCACCAAAAGCCGGCAATTGCTGCTGGAAGAAGGCCTCACGATTGCGGAGGTGGCCTACCAGCTTGGCTTTTCCTCCCCAGCTTATTTCTCCACCAGCTTCAAGGGGCGCTATCAAATGTCGCCCTCCGAGTTTCGGGCGCTGCATACCACGCCCAGCACGTGATACGCCAGCGAAAATCAGGTGTAAAAAGTGAAAGCGACGCGCTTGACTGCAAACGTTTTCTAACTACAAAATACTGATATTAAGCTAATTAATTATTGAAAGGTAATTGATTCAAATGTGAAAGCTTTTGAATCAATCGTGTACTGTTGCAAGAGAAAGATCAGAGAATTTTGAGCCCTGAAGCCGTCGCAGCCTCCGGGCCAGTTCGTCTTCCGGGCCTGTTTCAAAGCTGCTGCTAAAACGTTTGCAGCTCAGGTAGGCCCGGTCGGATGTAACGTGGCAGGGGCAAGGAGCCGCTTCAATGCGCTTTCTGTTCTCACCCTCTTTCTCTTGCTACATTATGCACAAAAGTGTACCTCTGACGCGGCATCTGCGTGTGCTCACGCTACTGGCTGCGGCTCCCCTCACGGCCGCCGTGCTGCCGGGAGTAGCCGTGGCCGCCCTACCCAGTTCTGCTATTCAGGCGCTAGCGGATATTCCAATTACGGGTCAGGTAAACGACGAGAAAGGTGTGGGCCTACCCGGCGTTACTGTAGTAGTGAAGGGTACTACCAACGGGGCCTCCACCGACGGGGAGGGCCGCTTTGCCCTCACGGTGCCCGCTACCGCCACGCTCGTTGTTTCTTCCTTGGGCTACGCGCCGCAGGAGGTAGCCGTGGCCGGCAAAACCACCTTCACCATTCAGCTGGTGCCTTCCGCCCAGAACCTGGGTGAAGTGGTGGTGACCGGCTACCAGACCCAGCGCCGCGCCGACCTGACGGGTGCCGTGGCGGTGGTGAAGCCTGAGCAGATCAAGGACATGACGTCCAACAGCGTGGCCAACAACTTGCAGGGTAGGGTGCCGGGCGTACAAATTACCACGGATGGCTCGCCGAGTGGCAGCCGCACGGCCGTGCGCATCCGCGGCTTCGGCACGCTGGGCAACAACGACCCGCTCTACGTGATTGACGGCATCCCGACCAAGGAGGGGATCAACCAGCTCAACCAGAATGATATTGAGTCGATTCAGGTGCTGAAAGATGCGTCGGCGGCCAGTATCTACGGTTCGCGGGCCGGCAACGGCGTCATCATCATCACCACCAAAAAGGCGAAAAAAGGCGTGACGCGGGTGGACTTCTCCACGTTCTTCTCCGCCCAGAAGCCGGGGCCGCACATCAAGATGCTGAACACCCAGGAGTACGGGCGCATCTACTGGCAGGCCTCCGTCAACGACGGCACCAGGCCTACTATTCCGTTCTACAACTTTCAGTCGCACCTGGGTCCCGATGGCCGGCCGGTGCTGGACAACGTGACGGTACCGGAGTTTCTGGACGCGGCTCAAACCCAGCGCACCGCCAACACCGACTGGTTTAAAGAAACCCAGCAGACAGCGTTGGTGCAGCAGTACAACGTGAATGTAAGCAATGGCGGGGAGCACGGCGGCGTGCTGTTTTCGCTGAACTACTACAAGAACTCCGGTACGCTGAAATACACCGGCGCTGACCGCTGGACTACGCGCCTCAACTCGGACTACTCGCTGCTGGGTGACCGTCTGAAAATAGGGGAAAACCTGACGGTCAGCAAATTAGAGGAAGCTCAGTTCGACCTCAATCTGATTCGTGACCGAAGCAGCCAGCTGCTCAACATTGTGCCGGTGCGCACAGTGGACGGGGTAGGGTGGGGCGGCCCGGTGAACGGCATTGGCGACCGGGACAACCCCGTGCGCCTGCTCACCGACAACCAGCAGAATCGCTCGAATCTCTACCGCGTGTTCGGCAATGCCTTCGCCGACGCCGAAATCATCAAGGGGCTGCACCTGCGCACCAGTTTCGGCATCGACTACTCGCTGTATAAGTACAAGGAGCTGTACAAAACCTTCCGGGCCGGCTACCTGTCCAACGACAACAACCGTGTGACTAACAACGAAACCACGTTTGGTAACTGGGTGTGGCAGAACACGTTGAACTATGACCTGGCGCTGGGCGGCGGCAAGCACGCGCTGAGCTTTCTGCTGGGCAATGAGCGCATCAGCTACGCCAGCGAGAGTTTCTACGCCTCGCGCACCAACTTTGCCAGCGAAGACCCCAACTACATTGTGCTCGACGCGGGCTCGGCCAACAAGGACAACGGCGGCTCGGCCACGGCCTACCGCCTGGCTTCTTATTTCGCTAAGGTCAACTACTCGTTCATGGACCGGTACCTGCTCTCGGGTACCATCCGCCGCGATGGTTCCTCGCGCTTCGGGGCCGATAACCAGTTTGGGGTGTTTCCGGCCGTGTCGGGCGGGTGGCGCCTGAGCGAGGAGAGCTTCGTAAAAGACAACGTGAATGCCGTATCGGACCTGAAGCTGCGCGCTGGCTGGGGCCAGACTGGCAACCAGGACATTGCCAATTTTGCCTCACGGGCTATTTACCAGTCGAGCCTGGGGACGCTGGACCCCAACTTTGCCTATGACATTGGCACGGCCTACGACATCTACGGCAACGACACCAACCTGCCGGCCGGCTACCGGCGCGTGCAGCAGGCCAACCCCAACCTAAAGTGGGAAACCACTACCCAGACCAACGTGGGCCTCGACGTGGGCTTCTTCCAGAACAAGCTCACCGGCTCGGCCGACTACTTCGTGAAGAAGAGCACCGACATCTTGGTGAACCTGCCCTTCCTGGGGGTAGTAGGTGAGGGCGGCGACAAGTTCGTGAACGGCGCCTCCATCAAAAACTCGGGCTGGGAATTTCTGCTCACCTACCAGAACGCACTCAGCAACGGGCTGACGTTCAATGTGTCGGGCAATCTCTCCACGTACCGCAACCGACTCACCTACCTGCCCGACGAGGTGATTAACGCCTACGGCGGCAACGGTCAGGACGTGACGCGCCTGGGTCATTCCATCAACGCCGTGTACGGCTACGTGGCCGATGGCCTGTACCAGAATGCGACGGAAGTAGGCGAAGGCCCTACCCAGGTAGGCGCCGCCCCCGGCCGCATTCGCTACAAAGACCTGAACGGGGATGGGGTAATCGACAACTTCGACCAGACGTGGATTACGGAGGCCATTCCGGACTTTGCGTACGGCCTGAACCTGGGCGCCGCCTGGAAGGGCTTTGATGTGCAGGTGTTTTTCCAGGGCGTGCAAGGCCTCTACGCCTACAACAACTCAAAATTCCGTACGGATTTCTCCTCCTTGGCTTCGGGCGAGAACTGGGGGCAGCGCCTGCTCGATGCCTGGTCGCCGACCAACACGGGCTCTTCTATTCCGGCGCCTACCCTGGTAAACTCCAACAACGAGGGCCGCTCTTCCACTTACTTCGTCGAAAACGCGTCGTATCTGAAGCTGCGCAACGTGCAGGTGGGCTACAACCTACCCACTGCGCTGGTTAGCCGGCTGCGCCTGCAAAACGTGCGCGTGTACGTGCAGGGGCAAAACTTCCTCATCGCCAAGAGTAAGCAATTCACCGGCCCCGACCCCGAGGTGACCAACTACCAGTACCCGATACCGCGCGTGTTCACCACCGGCCTCAACGTTTCCTTCTAATTGCTACGCTAGCCAAACCTTCCCATGAAACTCCTCAAAACCAGCGTGCTGGCCTGCTCGCTGCTGGCCTTTTCGGTGAGCTGCAACGATAAAAGCTTCCTCAATGTAGACCCCACCGGGGCGCTCAGCGACGACCAGCTGAATACGGTTGGAAATATTGATAAACAAGTAATTGCGGCCTATGCGCAGTTAGGCAACGATATCTACTACGTGCCTTATACCTCCATGTGGCCCTACGGCAACGTGCGCGGCGGCGACGCCTACAAGGGCGGCGGGGGCACCGCCGACGTGGACGCGTTTCACTTCTACGAAACCTTCATTTTCAACCGCGTCGACCTGAGCAACACCGACGAGTTTTGGTACCGCATGTACCTGAGCATTTCGCGCTGCAACGACGCGCTGCGCCGCCTCAACGCCGTGGATGCCGCAACGATGCCCAACAAGGCGGTGCGCCAGGGCGAGATGCGCTTCCTGCGCGGGCACTTCTACTTCCTGCTCAAGGAGATGTTCAAGTACGTGCCTTACATCGACGAGGAATTACCGGTGGATCAATACCCCACCGTGTCGAACGTGGCCCTGAGCAACGACGCGCTGTGGAGCAAAGTGGCCGAGGACTTCCGCTTTGCGGTGGAAAACCTGCCCGCCACCCAGCCTGAAATCGGGCGGGCTACCAAGCCTGCCGCGCAGGCCTACCTGGCCAAAACGCTGTTGTACCAGGCCTATACGCAAAACGAAAGCAACGCCGTGACGGGCATCGACGCGGCCAAGCTCACGGAAGTGAATGCCCTGTGCAACGCCGTTATCAGCTCCGGCCAATACTCCCTGCATGCAGACTTTGCCACCAACTTCCTCACGGCGGGCGACAACGGGGTAGAGTCGGTGTTTGCCATTCAGTTTTCGCGCAACGACGGTACGCCCAAGGGCCGCACCGACCGCGGCAACGAGCTGAACTACCCCATGAACCCGGAGTACGGCTGCTGCTCGTTTCATCAGCCCAGCCAAAACCTGATCAACTCGTTTAAAACCGATGCCGGCGGGCTGCCCCGCTTCGCCGATTTCAACACCTCCGGCGACCTGACAACCCCGGCCGACTTCCTCAGCACGACCGTCGACCCGCGTCTCGACCACACGGTGGCCATTGTGGGGCACCCGTTCAAGTACGACCCTAACTTCGTGTTTCAGGAGTCGTGGGTGCGCGTGCCGCAGGTATACGGCTACAACCTGTCGATGAAGGAAAGCGTGCTGCCCACTGACCCCAGCTTTCAGAAGACGCCGCCCTTCATGAGCTCTTCGAAAAACTGGACGATTATCCGCTACGCCGACGTGCTGCTGTGGAAGGCCGAAGCGCTCATTGAGCTGAACCGGCCGTCGGAGGCCCTACCCCTCATCAACCAGATCCGGCAGCGGGCGCAGAACAGCACCGCGCGCCTGAAGCAAGCCAACGGCGCGGCTACCTCCAAGTACAACATTGGCCTCTACCCAACCGCCGGTTTCACGCAGGCCTACGCCCGCGAAGCCCTGCGTTTTGAGCGCCGCCTGGAGTTTGCCATGGAAGGATACCGCTTTTTCGACTTGGTGCGCTGGGGTATTGCGGCGCCCTACCTGAACACCTACTTCGCCAAGGAAAAGAACCTGCGGCAGTACCTGTCTACCGCCCGCTTCACGCCCGCCCGCGACGAATACATGCCGATTCCAATCAACCAGATCAACTTCAGCAAAGGACTATACAAGCAGAATGTAGGGTGGTAGGCGTGCTGTCACTGCCCCGCTGACTTTGGTGAATCCATAACGCAAACAGCTACGACGTACCCGTCAGCTACTTCTAAACGAATGAAAAAGAACGTTTTCTTCTGGTCCGTGGTGGTCGCGCTGGGCGGCTTACTTTTCGGATTTGATACGGCGGTGATTTCCGGGGCCGAGAAATCGGTGCAGCAGCTGTGGCAGCTCAACTCCTACCAGCACGGCCTGACCATGTCCATTGCCCTGATCGGCACCGTTATCGGGGCCATCTTTGGCAGCGTCCCATCCGATAAACTGGGGCGGCGCACCACCCTGAGCTGGATTGCGATGCTCTACCTGGTGTCGGCGGTAGGCGCGGCGCTGGCCCCCACGTGGGTGCCGTTCATGGTGTTCCGCTTCCTGGGCGGGCTCGGGGTAGGGGCTTCGTCGGTTACGGCGCCGCTGTATATTTCCGAAGTGTCGCCGCCCGCCTCACGGGGGCGCATGGTGGGCATGTTCCAGTTCAATGTGGTGTTTGGCATTCTGCTGGCCTACCTCTCCAACTACCTGCTGGCCGGGCTGGGGGGGGGGCAGGATTGGCGCTGGATGCTGGGCGTGCAGGCCGTGCCGTCGCTGGCGTTCTTCCTGCTGTTGTTCCGAATTCCCGAAAGCCCCCGCTGGCTGCTACGCCAAAACCGTACGGCCGAGGCGCGGGCCGTGTTTGAGCGCATTGACCCGGCTACGGCCGAGAACAACGTATCGACCATTTTGGTGGCCAACGCGGCCGAGGAAGGTGCCGGCGAGTCGTTGTGGGCTCCGCAGTACCGGCGGCCGGTGCTGCTGGCGGTGCTGTTCGCTATGTTCAACCAACTGGCGGGCATTAATGCCATCATCTACTATGCCCCCCGTATTTTCGAGTTGACGGGCCTGGGCCAAAGCGCGGCGCTGCTGTCGTCGGCCGGTATTGGGCTGGTGAACTTCTGTTTTACCCTGCTAGCCGTCAACATCATCGACAAATTTGGCCGGCGCAAGCTGATGCTCATCGGTTCCGTAGGGCTGATTGTGACGCTGGGCCTCGTGGCGGAAGCCTTTTACAGTCAGCGCAGTGGCCTGCTCGTGCCCCTGCTGCTATTTGGCTATATTGCCTTTTTTGCCTTCTCGCAAGGGGCCGTTATCTGGGTGTTTATTTCCGAGATTTTTCCGAGCGCCGTGCGTGCCAAGGGGCAGGCGCTGGGCAGCTCCACCCACTGGGTGCTGGCGGCCCTCATCACCTTTGCTTTTCCGGCCCTCACCGAGAAGCTGGGCGGTGGCAACACCTTCGCGTTTTTCTGCGCCATGATGGTGCTCCAGCTGCTCTACGTGTGGAAGCTGATGCCCGAAACCAAAGGTAAAACGCTGGAAGATGCCGACAAAGTGCTGGTGCTGCACTGAGCCGCCGCCGTTGCTATTGGGCGCGCTGTTTCTGACGCACAGCGTGCCCGCTAATCTACTTACTTAACCAAGACCCTTTTACGCTGCATATGCCTACCTCCGTTGTTTGTTTCGGCGAAGTACTTTGGGACATCCTGCCTACCGGCCAGCAGCCGGGCGGGGCTCCGTTTAACGTAGCCGTGCACCTGAGCCAGTTGGGCCAACCTGCTGAGCTGATCAGCCGCGTGGGCGACGATGAGCTGGGCCGGGAACTGCTGGCTTTCATCGAGTCGAAGCATTTAAGTACCACCTATGTTCAACAAGGCCATACCCACCTCACGGGGGTAGTGAAAGCCAACGTAGACGACGCCAACGAAGTGGTCTACAAGATTGTGCAGCCTGTGGCCTGGGACTATATCCAGTATGAGGCGGCACTGGCCGATACAGTAGCGGAGGCCGATATGCTGGTCTACGGCAGCCTAGTTGCTCGCCAGACCAATAGCCGCGAAACTCTCTACCGCCTACTCGAAAGCGCCCGTTTCCGGGTGTTCGACGTGAACCTGCGTCCCCCGCACTACACCAGGGAAGTAACGAAGTACCTGCTCAGCAAAGCCAACCTGGTCAAGATGAATCACCATGAGTTGACTGAAGTGATGGAGTGGTTGGGCCAGGGGCCGGTGCAGGATAGGGAAGCGGCCATGCAGTGGCTGGCCCAGCGCTACCAGTTGCAAGCGGTGTGCGTCACGTGTGGCGCCGATGGCGCCCTACTCTACACCGGCGGGCAGCTCTACCGGGCTCCCGGCCTACCCGTGCAGGTGCGCGACACCATTGGCAGTGGCGACGCCTTTTTGGCGGCCTTGCTGAAAGGCTGGCTAGCCGGCGACAAGCCGGACGCTATGCTGCGCTTTGCCTGCGCGGCGGGGGCGCTAGTGGCTACTCACCAAGGCGCCACGCCCGCCATCACCGCCGCCGACGTGGCCAAACTGCTCGCGCCGCAAACGGCGTAAGCTACTTCCTATTCCTTTCGCCCTTCGTTCGATCATGAAAAAGTTACTGGCCCTTCTTAGCGGCGCGCTCCTGACGACTACCTCCTTCGCCCAGCAAGCCGCCGTGCCGCCGGCTACCCCGCAGTATCGCCCAGCCTACCATTTCACGCCGACTGCGCACTGGATGAACGACCCCAATGGCATGGTCTATTATCAGGGCACCTACCACTTGTTCTTCCAGTACTACCCCCAGGGTATGGTCTGGGGACCTATGCACTGGGGCCACGCCACCAGCCCCGACATGGTGCGCTGGCAGGAGCAGCCCATTGCTCTCGCCCCTGATAGCCTGGGCTACATTTTCTCGGGCTCGGCTGTGGTAGATGCCGATAACACGGCCGGTTTCGGTAAGAATGCGTTGGTCGCCATCTTCACCCACCACAGCCCGGAAGAGGAGAAAAAAGGGCAGAACAAGCACCAATACCAAAGCCTGGCCTACAGCCTCGACGCGGGCAAGACGTGGACTAAATATGCCGGCAACCCCGTTCTGCCCAATCCTGGCATTGTGGACTTCCGTGACCCAAAAGTGAGCTGGAATGAGCCCGCTAAGCAGTGGGTGATGACCTTGGCGACCAAGGACCGCATCACGTTCTACTCCTCGCCTAACCTGAAAGAGTGGACCAAACTGAGCGAGTTTGGCGAGAAGCTGGGCGCCCATGGCGGCGTATGGGAGTGCCCCGATCTGTTTCCGCTTATGCTCAACGGCAAAACGTATTGGGTGCTCATCGTGAACCTAAACCCGGGTGGTCCCAACGGTGGCTCGGCCACGCAGTATTTTGTGGGCCAGTTTGATGGCAAAACCTTCACGCCCCTCAACGCCAACACCAAGTGGGCCGACTACGGCCCCGACGAGTACGCCGGCGTAACGTGGAATAACACCGGCAACCGCCGCCTGTTTCTGGGTTGGATGAGCAACTGGGAGTACGCCAACCAGGTGCCTACCTCGCCCTGGCGTAGCGCCACAACCATCCCGCGCGAGCTGGGTTTGCGCCAAGTGGGTAGTGAAATCTACCTCACCTCGCAGCCCGTCTCCGAGCTGCGCACCCTGGCCGGCAAGGCCACCACCCTACAGAATATAACGGTAAAAGCGCCCACCGACCTTACCGCCCGCCTCAACAGCACCACCGACAAGCACCGCCTGACACTCAGCACCAAGCAGTTGAATGATTTTGAGCTAGTGCTGGGCAATGTGGCCGGGGAGGAGCTGATAGTAGGGTACGATAAAGCGGCCAAACAGTATTTCATTGACCGCAGCAAGGCTGGTAAAAACAACTTCAGCCCCAAGTTTACGGGGCGTGCCACGGCCCCGCGCCTGAGCACGGCCGCCGGCACCGAGCTGACACTCTACCTCGATGCGGCCTCTGTGGAGCTGTTCGCCGACCAGGGCCTGACGGTGATGACCAGTATTTTCTTCGCTAGCAAGCCGCTGACTTCTATAAAATTGCGTTCGGCGCAGGGTAGCACGTGGCAGCAACTCAGCAACACGCCGCTGGTGGCAAAACCAGCCAGCAAGGCCCCAACCTTGGGACAGCGATGAGTCGCTCCTTTTCTTGTACAACCAAACATGTTCGAAAAGGGGCGTTATGGGACTGGGAAAGCACTGGGTAACAGCTTAGTAATTTGAGTACAAGCTCGTCTCTTGGTTTGGTGGGGTTACTCATCTAACAGAGCAGCCCCACATGCATAGGCCTATGTTAGACTGCTACGTACAGAAAATACAAACCTGTCGAAAAACACTCCGAAGCAATTCCTACTGGGGATACGCTCACAAGCCGAGGAATTTGGCGGCGTTGAAGCGCTTGACATCCTCTAAGTGGGCGTAGCACTCGATCATGGCATTGGTCTTCTGCTTGGTCTAGTTCTTAATGGCCTTGTTCGACTGCCCCGCCTCCACGGCAATGGTGACAAAGGACGCACGGAGCGAGTGGGCCGTGTACTGCCCGCCCAAGTGCTGCTGCACGAGTTTGTTGGCGCTGATGTCGGAGAGGCGAAAGGTGGAGGGTTGGGCTACTTGCTTGGGCACCCGTTTCAGGGACACGAGCAGCGGCCCCGTGTCGCGGCCGAGCACCGCGACCCAAGCCTGCATCGAGCGCACGGGGCAGTAGCGGTCGTCGGGGGCATAGAAGACAGCTTTGTCCTCCACCTCGCCGTACTGGTTGGTCTTGTTCTTGTCCAGATGGATCAGCAGCGCTTGCGGGGTGAGCTTAAGGTGTTCCACGTTCAGGGCCACCAGTTCAGAGCGGCGGAAGGCGCCGGCAAAGCCCAGCAGTAGCAGCGCCCGGTCGCGCAGTCCGGCTGGTGTGGCCAAGTCCAGCTGGTTGATGGCGCGCTTGAGTTCGTCGTCCGAAAAGGCCGGGGCTTGCCGCTAGCGCTTGCCTAGTACGCGAGTGATTTGCGGGGCTGGTCGGCTAGGTGCGTTACGTACTGGGCCACGGTGGTCACAGCGGCGGGCAGGTCCTCAAAGTCTTGATCTCAGCAGTACTGCTCGAAGGTGCGTAGGTCGGCCACGTACGCCCGGCGCGTATTGGCCGCGCCGGCTAGGCCGACGGCCACGTAGCGGGCCACCACATCGGAGACAGAAGACAAGCCTGCGGGCAACATTGCGGGGACTGGAATCAACTCACTCATGGTAAAAAAACTAGCGCGCTTGATGGTGCCTATATATAATTAGGAGTAGCCGAGCGATTTTGGCTGCAAAGTACGAAAAACAATAAGGTTCGATAACTCTTACTTATCGAACCTTATTGTTTTTCGTACTTTGCAGCCAAAATCGCTCGCCTACTCCTATTATATATAGCCACATGAAAAAGCTGCCCGCTGTGTCCGCCCCGACACCTTCGAGTCTGTCGCTCGTCGATCTCACGGAACACACGGCCAAATACGTGGCGGCCGGCTTGTCGGGGGCGCCCAATACGGCCAAGGCCTACGCCGGCGATTTGCAGCGCTTCGGGGCCTGGTGCCAGGAGCACGCGTTGGAACCGCTGCCCGCCTCGATCGATACGCTCGCTGGCTTTGTGACGCACCTCGCAGAGTCGGGTAAGAAAGTAGCGACCATCCAGCGCCACTGCGCCGCCATCAGCAAAGCCCACGCGTTACGGGGGCTGGACTCGCCCACCGATGACAAGAAGTTCAAGGTGCTGCTCGAGGGCATCGCGCGCCTGAAGGGCGTGCGGCAGAAGCAAGCGCCCGCCTTCACGCTGGCGAATTTCAAACGCACCGTGAAAAGTATCGATGCGAAGACCCTTTCTGGGCTGCGCGACCGGGTGATTCTGCTGCTGGGTTTTACCGGCGCCTTTCGCCGCTCCGAGCTGTCGGCGCTGAATATCGAGGACCTTTCCTTTTCCGAGGAAGGACTCATTGTCAACCTGGCTAAGAGCAAGACCAACCAGTTGGGGGCCGCCGAGGAAAAGGCCATCTTCTACTCGCCCGAGTTTACGCTCTGCCCCATCCGCACGCTCCAAGCGTGGCTGCAACGGCTGGGCCGCACGGAAGGGCCCGTGTTCGTCTCGTTCCGCAAAGGCGGGCGCCTGACCGAGCGGCGCCTGACGGATCATCACCTGAACTTAATTGTACAGCGGTATTTAGGGGTGAAGTTCTCGGCCCACTCGCTGCGCGCTTCCTTTGTGACGGTGGCCAAGCTAGCCGGCGCCGATGACTCGGAGGTGATGAACCAGACCAAGCACAAAACGAGCGAGATGATCCGGCGCTACACCCGCCTCGACAATGTGCGCCAGCACAATGCTGCCCAGAAGCTGGGCTTGTAACAACTACGAAGATGTACCATAGGTAAGCATAGCAAAGGCTTTGCCCCACTTTGTCCTACCTAGAGGTGACGAGCGACGGTGCGGGGAGCAGGAACCTTCAGATGGTAGGCGTGTTATTCTACTATGTCTTACTCTACCAAACGCCCGCGGGTGCGTAAACCTGCGGAATCACCCGCTCCCTCCCTGTCACCGGCCGAACACCTGGCGGCGCTACAGGCCCGCGAGGCGGGCAAGACCATCATGTACCACGTGGATGCGTGGGGGCATGTCGAAACCCGCTTTGTGCGCTCGCAGAACGTGGACGCCTGGCTAGCCAAAGGCTTTTTCGTACGCTAATCTGTCCCTAAAGTAGCATATAGCTGAAAGCTCCGTCGCAAGCGGAGCTTTTTCATTATCCACAACAAGCCAATGATAGGTGAGCAGTGCTTAAGGCCCACGTTACAGCTTGAGGACCACCCTCCTTAGAATGTAACTTTTGCACTAATGCCCTTGAGAAGACACAGTATTGCCCTAACCGCTACTAATTGCTGGTTTATAAAATTAGGCGACCATGCCCAGCAAGAGAAACAGCAGAAACCCCACAAAAAAGGCCAGCGTGAGCCATGGCGTTTCCGTCTCCTCGTGGGCCTCTATTAACAGCTCCTCGGTGACGAGAAACAGTAGCGCGGCCAGCCCGAAGGAGAGCACGATTTCCAGCAGGTTGCCGGTAGCGCCCTGCAAGACGGTGAGCCCTACCCCAGCCCCGGTCAGCAGCAGTAGCGAAAGTCCCGCCACGATGCCCACGGCCCGTCCCTTGCTGTGCCCATCCTGGCGCAGTTCCACGGCCGTGGCTAGGCCCAGCGAGAGCAATTCAATGGTCAGGGCCACGGCCAGCAGGGTGCCCTCCTTGGCACCGGCGGCAAAGCCGATACCCAGCAGCAAACCGTCAATCAGGATATCGATGCCGATGGCCAGCAGCAGGCCCCAGGGGAGCGGTGCGGCCGGCGTCGGGCTCCCGGCCGCTACTGCGGGGGGCACTTCCTTCCGCTGCTCCAGGCGCTGAGTAAAGGCGCGCAGCCCCAACATGGTAGCAATGCCCAGGCCGAAGCCCAGGGCTACTTCGTAGGGGGCGTGGCGCTGCACGATGTCGGGTAGCAGCTCCACGGCCACGACGGAGAAGATGACCCCGGCCGCAAAGTGCAGAATGGCACTGCGCAGACCCGGCCCCGGCGCCCGCCACACGGCCAGCGCCGCCCCGGCTATCATCACAAGGGCAGGCAGGAGCGAAAAGCCCGCCAGGGTTGTCCAGGCGGGTTGGCTAGTAGCCGCCAGCACGAGCAGCATCATTTTGACGAGTTATCGGTTATAAAATTCATGCGCTGAATGCGCACGGCGTTGAGAATCGCCAGCAGGGCCACGCCCACGTCGGCAAACACGGCCTCCCACATGGTGGCCACGCCGCCGGCCCCCAGGGCCAGCACCACGGCTTTCACTCCGAAGGCCAGCCAGATGTTCTGCCACACCACGCGGTGCGTGGCGCGGGCAATGCGGCGGGCGGTAGCAATCTTGCTGGGGTGGTCGGTCTGAATTACGACGTCGGCCGTTTCAATGGTCGCGTCTGAGCCCAGCCCGCCCATGGCAATGCCCACGTCGGCCAGCGCCACCACGGGCGCGTCATTGACCCCGTCGCCCACGAAGGCCAGTTTGCGGCCCTCGCTTAGGTACTGCTGCACGTACTTGGCCTTGTCTTCGGGGAGCAACCCACCGTGCGCTTCGGTAATGCCTAGTTCCTTCGCCACCCGCTGCACGATGCTGTCCTTGTCGCCGGAGAGCATCACCACCTGGCCGATGCCGTCGGCTTTCAACTCCTGCACGGCGCGGGCCGCGTCTTCTTTCGGGGCGTCGGCCACGGTGAGGTAGCCGGCGTACTGGCCGTCCACGGCCGCCACCACGATGCTGTCCACCACCTGGTCAACTTCCGCCGGGTAGGAAACGGCGAACTTCGCCAGCAGCTTGGTATTGCCGGCCAGCACGTTGCGGCCATCCACCGTGCCACGCAGGCCGTGGCCGGCAATTTCCTCCACAGCCTCGACGGGCACGCCCGTGGCGGCCGCGCCGACGTGGGTCACCACGGCCTTGGCAATGGGGTGGGTGGATTTGGTTTCCAGCGCCCCGACCAGCCGCAGCAGCTGCTCGGGCGTGGTGCCGGGCGCGGGCTGCACCTGCTGCACGGCAAACACGCCCTGCGTGAGCGTGCCCGTCTTGTCCATCACCACGGTGTCAATCTCGCGAAGTACGTCCAGAAAATTGGAGCCTTTGAACAGAATACCCGCTTTCGAGGCCGCCCCGATACCGCCGAAGTAGCCCAGCGGAATGCTGATCACCAGCGCACAGGGACAGGAAATGACCAGAAACACCAGCGCCCGGTAGAGCCAGTCCCGGAAGACGTAGTCACCCACCACGAAGTAGGGCACCAGCACCAATAGCACGGCCAGCCCCACCACAATGGGCGTGTAGATGCGGGCAAACGTGGTGATGAACTGCTGGGTTTTGGCCTTGCGGCCTACCGCGTCCTGCACCATCGCCAGGATTTTTGAGAGCTTGGTATCGGCAAAGGCAGCCGTAACCGTGACCTGAATCAGGGATTCGAGGTTAATCATACCCGCCAGCACGGCCTCGCCCGGCTGCTTGGTTTGCGGAGCCGACTCGCCGGTGAGGGCCGCCGTGTTGAAGCTGGCTGCCTGACCGTTGAGCGTGCCGTCGAGGGCTACCTTCTCGCCGGGCTTCACTTCCATTATGTCGCCCATTTGCACGGCCTTGGGGTCGAGCACCAGCGGCTGGCCCTCCCGCACCACGGTGACTTCGGTGGCCTGAATTTCGAGCAGGGCCTTGATGCTGCGCTTGGCCCGGTTCACGGCTGCATCCTGAAACAGCTCGCCCACGGTGTAGAACAGCATCACGGCCACGCCTTCCGGGTACTCGCCAATGGCAAATGCGCCGAGCGTGGCGAGGCTCATGAGCAGAAACTCATTGAAGATATTGCCTGAGGGAATGCTCTGGATAGCTGCGCGAATCACCTTCCAGCCTACCAGCAAAAAAGCCAAGCCGTACCAGGCCAGGCGCACATAGCCCGTGAAAAAGGCCACATCAACATAATTCAGCGCAATACCGGCCAGTAGCAGGGCCAGACTGATGCCCGGCACCAGGTAAGGATGGTCGCCGGCCGGGCCGTGGTCATGGTCGCCCGCGCCGTGGCTATGGCCGGCGTGCGCGTCCGGTGTCGTATCCTCGGCCGGGGCGTGGTCGTGGCCGGCTACGTCGTGGCCCTGGGGCTCTGTCGCGGCGTCGGGCGTGAGCTGCTCGCGGCTAAGAGCGCCCACGTTTTCGAGCTTTACCTGCTTGGCAGTATGCAGCTCTTCGTTGGTGTTCTGGGAGGTTGGATCAGGCATAGGAGGAAAATGGATTCGGAAGGAAAAGAAGAAAGTAGTGGTAGCAAGCGGCTACCAATCCAAGAAAAAGCCAGCCAGCCCCACCAGTATGAGCAC
The DNA here is from genome assembly GCF_014333615.1 of Hymenobacter citatus. Taxonomy (GTDB): domain Bacteria; phylum Bacteroidota; class Bacteroidia; order Cytophagales; family Hymenobacteraceae; genus Hymenobacter; species Hymenobacter citatus. Next base: position 29,832 of record NZ_JACSCY010000014.1, read on the forward strand.
CGCGCCGGTCAGCTGCCGTTCGTGTTCGACGAGCCCCGCCAGCTTCAGCCTTGGCAAGCTGCGGTGGGCCAGTGCTACCAGAGCGCACATGGCGGTAACGGAAACCAGTAGGTACAGGAGCATCAGCAGCGCCAACGCGGCGGGGCCGTGGGTGCCGGCAGCCAGAAAGAAGGTCTGAATCTCCAGGCACGGGGCCAGAAACATCGTCGCGGCCAGTCCCAGCACCACCCGCCGGCGTGGTCCCCGGCGGCTCACCGGGCGCGAGTCCGGGTGCGTATGGCCGGGCCCGGAAAAGGCATAGACCAGCCCGATGAGCACCAGCACCAACGGCGCGACCCACCCGACTACCTGCTCGAAACGGGCCGATAGGCGCCAGCCCAGCCAGCCCAGTGCTAGCCCAAGGACCACCGTGCTCAGCACGTGGGCCAGGCCTGCTACCAGCGTCACGCCCACTGCCCGGCGCAACGGCCAGTGTTCGGCCCGGGCGACGGCCAGTACGGGTGCCCAGTGGTTGGGAATGGCGGCGTGGAGCAAGCTGAGCACAAGAGCACCGGTGAGAAGTTCAAGCATGGGCAGCTGAAATCAGATAAGGCACTGCCCCAGGCGAGCACAAACTTCGCTCGCGGGGCGATGCAATGGTATTGCATTGTTTCAGGCGATGCTGGTGCAGCGTGCGCACACGCCCTTCAGCACCAAACTCGTTTCCTGCACCTGAAACGCGCTGGGCAAGGGAATAGCCGGTATGGCCACCGCCGGTAGGCAGCTGGTTTCTCGGCACTGGGTGCAGAAGAAATGCACGTGCAGATCCTGGTGGTGCTCAGGCGTGCAGCCGGGCTCACACAAGGCAAACTTGACGGCCCCGCTGCCGTCCTCAATGCGATGCACCAAGCCCTTGTCGGTAAAGGTTTTCAGGGTGCGGTGTACGGTGATGCGGTCGGCGTGGCCGAGCAATTGCTCCACGTCGGCCAGACTGAGTGCGGCCGACTGCTGTTGCAGCACTTCCAGCACCAACAGGCGCATGGCCGTGGGTGTGATCTGCTTGGCAATGAGGGTGTCTTCTTGGGGATGGGCCATAGCGTGCGTGATGAAGAATAAGGGTTGGACGGCCGCTTTTTTCAGGGTAGCAAGCTGCCAGGAGCTGGGGTGAACCAGAGCAACACGAGGAGTCAGGGTCGGGGCCAGAACAGCATGACCCCCAGCCCTAATAGGATGATGACCCCGCCCAGCACATCCAACCGATCCGGCCGAAAACCGTCGAAGTACCAGGCCCAGGCAATGGACATGACCACGAAAATGCCGCCGTAGACGGCGTAGGTTTTGCCAAAGGAGGTGGGCTGCCAGGTGGCCACCCAGCCGTAGAGCACAAGCAGCAGGGCCCCGAGCAGGCCCATCCATCCCGGACGGTCCGCCTTTAGCCACTGCCAGACCAGGTAGCCGCCCCCGATTTCGCAGAGGCCAGCCAATATAAAGACGGCAATGGGTTGTAAGTAGCTCATTATGGAGAGTGTTAGCACAGAATGGATAAACAGAATCTGCCCGCAGGGGGCTATTCCTCTTCTTCGGCGTTTTTCATCTTGGCCAGCAGCGAGTAGGCCGCCGCCGTGACAAAGGTGGTCGTTGCGGGGACCGATGTGGGTAGGGTGACTTCGGTGAAATTGTCTTCGCTACGTCCCAGGGTGACGGGCACCATGCGGTAGCGGCCGGGGGCTTCCACGGCGTAGACGTAGTTCCTGCCCTCGAAGCGTACCACCGCCGCGTCGGGCAGGGCGGGCACCTCGGTGCGGCCGGTTTCAATGAGCGCCCGCACGTAGAGACCGGGCAGCAGGGCCGGGTCGTTTTCCTGGTTTAAGTGACCGTGGACGCGCACGGTGCGGTCCTCCCCAATGGCCCGCCCGATCAGATAGACGCGGGCCGTCCGCTCGCGGCGGGCACCCGTGGAGTCGCTGGCCAGCGTAAAGCGAATCAGCTGACCTTTCTGCACCCGCGCCACGTCGCGCTCAAACACAGTCAGCTCGACGTGCAAATGTTCGGGGTCCACGATTTCAAACAGCGCATCGGTCGGCGTCACCGCTTGCCCGACGGTAACGTTTACCGCCCGCACAAAGCCCGCCCGGGGTGCCCGGATGGGTGCCGTGGTAATCAGGCGCCCCCCCACCGGCAGGTTCACCAGCCGCAGCCGGGCCGCCAGGGCGTCGGTTTGCACGCGCAGCGCGTGGTAGTCGGCTTGGGCCCGCTGGTAGTTCTTCTGGGGCGCTACTTCCTGCTCGTACAGTTCTTTCTGCCGGGCCAGCTCGGTGCGGGCGTACGCCAGGCGGGCCTGGGTTTCCAGGTACTCCTGTTGTAGGGTCACGAACTCGGGGTTGCGGATGGTGGCCAGTACTTCGCCTTTACGCACCCGCGTGCCTTGCAGCAGTTCAGTGTTCTCCACGAAGCCTCCCAGCTGAGCCGTGACGGAGACGGCACTTTCCGGGGGCACGTCCAGCGTGCCGGTCACGGCCAGGCCCGTGCCCATGGGCCGGTTGGTCAGGTGCCCGGTCTGGATGCCCGCCACTTGCTGCTGCGCGGGCGAGAGCGTCACCAGGTCGGTCGTCTCTTCCGCTTCTTCGCCTTCCTGCTGATTGGGGGGCGCGGCTTCACGGCCTTCGGCATCTGCCGCCGTTTCTGGTTTATCGGGGGTGCAGCCGAAGGGTAGGCTCAGGCCCAGCAGCAGCACGAGTGAGGTGATCTTATGCATAGGAATCATTCTGAAAGAGCGGGTTATTGTGCCGGAGTGCCCAGCAGGTACTCCAAATCAATGGCGGTTTGGTTGTGCGCCAGCACGGCGTCGAGGTAGGCGGTGCGCACGCGCAGGGCGCGTTCCAGATTGAGCAGCAGTTCGGCGTAGGTGGTCTCGCCCGCCTTGTAGGCGAGCTGGCTAATGCGGACAATGACCGCGGCCTGCGGCAGACCGGTCTGCTCGTAGAACTGCACCCGTTGCTGCTGCGCTTGCAGGCGCAGGCGCAGCTCTTCGAGTTGAGCGGCTACTTCCGCCCGGTAGCGCTGATAGGTGCTGGCTGCCGCTTGCTCCTGCAACCGGGCCGCTTGCACGCGGGCCTTCAGCGGGCCGCGCAGTAGGGGGATGGCCACGCCCGCCTGCACGCCCTGGAACCGGTCACCGGCCCCGTAGGTGGTCATCCGGCCATCTACTTCGTAGGTGCCCCTAAGTGACTGGTTGGTGTAGCCTACCGTTACTTGCGGCAAGCCGGCGGCTTGCTCCACCCGGGTTTGCGCTTGTCGCTCCACTACTTGCTGTTGCAACACCCGGGCCTGGGGCGTCAACGCCAGCACCGCCGTATCCGAGGGGGCTGAGGGGGAGGGCAGCAGGCGCAGGGTACTGTCGGCAATGGTTACCAGTTGTGGGGCTTGTAGCAACGCTTGCAGCTGGCGGCGGGCAATGGCGTAGTCCGCTTGGGCTTCCGTTAGCAGGTTTTGCGTTTCGCCCTGCGCCAACAGGGCATTGGCGGGTTCGAGTCGGGCGACTTCCCCCGTGTTGAAGCGCAGCTGCGCCGAGCGCAGAAACTCGGCGTAGATGCTGTCCTGCCCGCGCAGCATGCGCAGCCGGTGCCGGGCATGGACGGCTTGCTCGTAGCTTAGTCGCACCTGCCGGCGCAGCTCCGCCTGCACCTGCGCGAGCTGCTGCTCGCGGCCCTGGATCTGCGCCTGACTCAGGTGGGCCTGCGCCTGGTAGTAACCCGGTAAGGCCAGCGTCTGCCCAATGCTGAGCACGTTGTCAGACAAGGGCGAGTTCACTTGCCCGTAGGTGCCCAGAATCGTGGTGCGGCCCACATCGTACGCGGTTCGTCGCAACGCCTGCTGCGCTTCCAACGCACTGCGGGCCGCCTGCACCGTGCCGTTGGCTTGCAGCGCCTGGCCCACCGCTTGCGTCGCCGTAAGCACGCCCTGTGCCCGACCGGGCGCGGGGAGTAGTAGTCCCCCAAGCAGGAGCAGCAATCCGGTAGCAACCGGCAGGGCCGTGGCCACCGGGGCCGGCTCTTCTCCCTTGGGTGTGGTCGGGCGTTCGGAGAGGGCATAGAGCACAGGCAGCACGAGCAGCGTGAGCAACGTGGCCGTCACCAGCCCGCCGATGACGACGGTGGCCAGGGGCCGCTGGACTTCCGCCCCGGCCGAGGTACTCAGGGCCATCGGCAGAAAGCCCAGCGACGCCACGGTGGCCGTCATCAACACCGGCCGCAACCGCACCTGTGTGCCTTCCAAGATACGCGAATACAGGTCCGTATGGCCTTCGTCCTTGAGTTGATTGAAGTAGCCGATCAGCACGATGCCGTTAAGTACGGCCACGCCAAACAGGGCAATAAAGCCTACCCCGGCCGAAATGCTGAAGGGCATGCCGCGCAGCCACAGGGCTAGCACCCCGCCGATGGCCGAGAGGGGAATGGCCGTGAAAATCAGCACCGACTGCTTCAGCGACCGGAAGGTGAAGAACAAGAGCACGAAAATGAGCAGCAGCGCCACCGGTACGGCGATACTCAGGCGCTCGGTGGCCTGGCGCAGGTTCTCGAACTGCCCGCCGTAGGTGGTGTAGTAGCCGGGAGCCAGCTTCAACTGCTGGTCCATTTTACCCTGCAACTCCTGCACAATGCTTTCCACGTCGCGGCCCCGCACGTTGAAGGCCACGCTGATCCGGCGCTTGGCATCGTCGCGCTGAATCTGGTTGGGGCCTTCCTGCAAGTCCACCGATGCTACTTGCTCCAGCGGAATTTGCTCGCCAGCAGGCGTGGCCACCAGCAGCTGCCGCACGTTGCGGATGTTCTGACGTAGCGCGGGGGCCAAGCGCAGCACCACGTCGAAGCGGCGCTCCTGCTCGAAAAGCTGCCCGGCGCTCTGCCCGGCAAAGGCGGTCTGCACCGTGCGGTTGACGTCCTCGGCGTTCAGCCCGAAACGGGCCAGCCGGTTGCGGTCCAGTTTCACCACGATTTGGGGCAGGCCGGTGACCTGCTCCACGTACACGTCCTCGGCGCCTGCCACCTGCCGCACCAGGCGGGCCGCCTGCTCGGCGTAGGCGGCCAGCTGCTGCAAGTCTTCGCCGTAGATTTTAAGCACCACGTCCTGCTTGGCGCCGGAAATCAGCTCGTTGAAGCGCATCTGAATGGGCTGCTGGAAGCCAAAGGTGACGCCGGGAATCACTGCAAGCGCTTCGGCCATCCGCTCGGCCAGCTCTTCCTGGGTGCGGGCCGAGGTCCATTTACGCTGGTCTTTCTCCAGGATCACCATCACGTCGGCCGCTTCCACCGGCATGGGGTCAGTAGGGATTTCCGCCGCTCCAATTTTGGCGACCACCTCTTTGACTTCCGGAAACTGCTTGGTGAGAATAGCGCCGGCCTGCTGGCTTTTATCGACCGTGTAGCTCAGCGACGAACCCGTGAGCGTACGCATCTCGATAGCAAAGTCTCCCTCGGCCAGTTGCGGGATGAACTCGCCGCCCAGGGTCCGGAACAGCAGCAGTGCGCACCCAAACAGGGCCACGGCGGTCACTAATACCACCGTTTTACGGCGTAGAGCCCCTACCAGCACCGGCCGGTAGCGGGCTTCCAGCCAGTTCATCATCCGGTCGGAAAACGTGCGCTTGGCTTCGGTGGCGCGGCTTAAGGCCAGCGCCGACATCATGGGCACGTAGGTCAGGCTCAGAAGAAAGGCGCCACTAATGGCGAAGGCCACGGTTTCGGCCATGGGCCGGAACATCTTACCCTCAATGCCCGCCAGCGCCAGCAAGGGCAAATACACGATGAGGATGATGATTTCGCCAAAGGCGGCCGAGGAGCGGATCTGGCTGGCCGCGTGGTAGGTTTCCTCGTTCATCTGCGCCGAGGTGAGGCGGCCCCCGGGCACGCGCAGCTGCCCGCCGTGCAGGCGGTGCACGATGGCCTCCACGATGATGACGGCCCCGTCCACAATCAGCCCGAAATCAATGGCGCCCAGCGAAAGCAGGTTGCCCGACACCCCGAACAGGCGCATCATGCTGATGGCAAAGAGCATGGCCAGTGGAATGACGGAGGCTACCACCAGCCCGGCCCGCCAGTTACCGAGAAAGAGCACGAGCACGAACAGCACAATCAACGCGCCTTCGACCAAGTTTTTGGTGACGGTACTAATGGCCCGGCCGACTAGGTCCGAGCGGTCCAGGTACACGTCGATGGTCACGCCTTCGGGTAGGGACTTGCGCACGGTGGCCATGCGCGCCTTCACGGCTTGGATCACCTCGTTGGCGTTGGCGCCTTTGAGCATGAGTACGAGGCCGCCGGTGACTTCGCCCTCCGCGTTGCGGGTCATGGCGCCGTAGCGCACGGCCGAGCCCAGGCGCACGTCGGCCACGTCGCGCACCAGCACGGGCAGGCCGTCCTGGGTGCTGCGCACGACGATGTTGCCCAGGTCGGCGGCATTCTCGGCCAGACCTTCGGTGCGGATAAAGTAGGCCGTGGGCTTCTGGTCGAGGTAGGCGCCCCCGGTGTTCTGGTTGTTGCGCGATACGGCCTGGTACACCTGGTCGATGGTGACCCCGAGCGAGCGCAGCCGGTCAGGGTCCAGGCGGATTTCGTACTGCTTGAGCTGCCCGCCGAAGCTGGACACGTCGGCCACGCCGGGTGTGCCCAGTAGCTGCCGCCGCACAATCCAGTCCTGAATGGTGCGTAGTTCGCGGGCGTCGTACCGCTGCTCGTAGCCCGGCTTGGCCCGCACCAGGTACTGGTACACTTCGCCCAGGCCGGTGCTGACGGGGGCCAGCTCCGGACGGCCGATGCCTGTCGGAATCTGGCTTTCGGCTTCGCGCAGGCGCTCGGCTACTTGTTGGCGGGCCCAGTAAATATCAATCTGGTCCTCGAAAACGATAGTTACCACCGAGAGGCCGAAGCGCGAGAAGGAGCGCACCTCTTCCCGGTGGGGAATGGTGGCCACGCTTTGCTCGATAGGAAAGGAAACGAGGCGCTCAATGTCGCTGGCCGCCAGCGAGGGCGCCACTGTATAGACGACAACCTGGTTGGTGGTGATGTCGGGTACCGCGTCAATGGGCAGCCGACTCAGCGAGTAGCCGCCCCAGGCAATCAAGGCCAGGGTCAGCAGCCCGATAAGGAGCTTGTTGTGGATGGAAAAATAGATCAGCCGGTCGAACATCCGCTGGTGGGGGGTTAGGTCTAACGCTTCCGTAAAAACCCTGCGGCGAGGCGGTTCCGGCCAGTAAAAGCGGGAACGGCGCGGCCACGACGCACCCCGGCGTCAACGCTACGCGTCGGCATGTCCAGCGAGGCTACTCCACGGGGGAGCAGGCCGCCCGGAGGGGGTGGTCAGCAGGAAAAAGAGGGAAGGATTAGGCCCGCGGCGGTTGCCAGATAGCCCCGGGAGCACGCGTTGGTGCCGCTACCACGAGCCGGGCGTGCCGGCGTGCCGAGTCCCATACCTGGGGCGGGGCTTGCATGAGCGCCGGTAGTGGAGCCAACGGTACGACGGCTCCACCGCAGCAGTGGCACTGGCATAGGGGGGAACACCAGTCCCCCAAGGCATCAGCCCCATAATCTGAGTGGGACGAGGCGGCTACCGTCGTTTGCGTCTGGTCTTTGCACACGGGCGCCTCGTCGGCACAGGTCAGGCACGAGAGGCACGCGAAATACAAAGCAAAAAACAGAGCAGAAAGACGCATTACAGGCAAAGATAGCGGAGTCGCTACTAACCCTATACAACCGGGCGTAGGCTAGGGTTTCTCCATAAGCGCGGGATGCATTCCGGGCAGCAGCAGCCCATGAGTAGCAATACGCCAAGAAGCACGCCTGTTACCGAAGACTCGGCGATGTTTCCAATACCCCAAATAGCGGTGGCTGTTGCAAAGCTACTGCATTGAGCATACGTGGGGTGAAATTTAGTATCCAGCGAGCGGAAAGGCTGTTGACGAACGCCTTAGCAGACTTCTACGACTCCCACCTGCGTTTAAGGAATGATACAAACTCAGCCGTAGCATTCCTGAACCTATTTTAGTGCTCGTGTACCATGTGTTGAGCAACTGTGTCTGGAAAAACACGGCCCACTCAACACATGCTACATGACCCATGAGCGCCGGCTTGGTACGACCTACGTGGGGCAGTGGGGAAGAAGAAAGGCAGGTTGGACACCTTCTCATCCACCGTTTGGAAAATGTCCAAGGTACTTCTCGGACATTTATCCAAAGGCCGCCAATTACGCTTGATACTGCTGATATATTACAGGTAATCTTGAACCCTATGCGAACTAGAGATAGTAACCCAACATTCTTTTTGCCTCCTCCGCCAGCTGTTCCCGCAGAATAGCCGGTGCCAGTACCTCCACGTCACCTCCATAGCTAAGCAACACACTTACCAGCTCCCGGGTCGGCACCACCTGCAATACCTTTTCGTCGGTATTCTTATCAAGCGTCTGAGAAGCGTGTAGTGGCTTCGTCAGCACATAGGGCAGCCGTGACTTTGTAAACCGTAACCGCACCTCCGCCAGCTCCGCATGGGGTAGAATAGAAACCCCTATCAGATGGGTAAAGTATTGATTTACCTCTCCCGCATGCGGCAGAAAAGTCTGCTTATCAGTATGCAATTGTTGTATCCGGTCCAGCGCAAACACCGATAAGCTAGTTTGCCAGCCTTCCCGCTGCCCTATCAGAAACCAGCGCCCGTTGTATTGCTTTAATAGGTAAGGATGCACCAGCAGTTCGTCTGGCTGTGTGGCTCCGAAGGGTTGGTAAATTATCCGCTGCACTTGTTGCTGTTGCACTGCTACATAAAGTGCCCCCAGCCATTCCTGTCCCTGATAGCTTGTCGGCTGCTCAAATTGGCAGATGGTTTCCCGAACTGCCTGTGCCTGTCCACTAAGCCGTAGTTCCAGTCGCTCTACTACCTCCCCCAATTCCCGCGACAGGCCCAGACCGGTAAGTTGTCGCAACAGCCCCACTGCCTGTTGCAACGTCGGCAGGTCGTGCACCGTCACCGGACTGGCAAAAATCGAATACCCTGCCTCCCCATAGTAATATCCGCGTTCCGGCTCGAAGAGGATAGGAGCGTTGTAGCCTGTTGCCCCACCCGGCCGCATATTCTTCAAGTCTTCTCGCAAAGTCCGTACACTCACTCCCCCAGCACTATCCACATGCTCGGCCAACACGGCGGCTACTTCTCTTCGGAGCCGCTCAAAGCTCCACTGCTGCGTGGTTCGCTGCAGGCAGGCGTCTATGGCGGCGTAGCGCAGCAGGGCATTTTTTGTAGGTGGCATAAATTTTTTTCGGGAAATTACGCCCTGTGCAGTTTGGCTGCACACCCCCACCGTTGCTTTGCATCGTCTTCCTGAAAAAAGGATGACATCCCTTGTCTATGAAACGTCCCCCCGCCCCTACCCCTCAACTGCAAAAACAGGTTACGAAGCTGTTTTCCATTATCCGCGACGAAGCTCGGGTGTCTTCTTATACCGCCGTGCCGGCCTTGCTTTTGCTTGGCCGACTCGCGCACCCGTCGTTTTGGGTAGAGGGCGATATGAACTACGGTTTTTATAGCTTCTCTCTGAGTGACTATCAGGCTAACGGCAACTCTGAAACTGTCAAGTCAGCCCTTATCTGGGCCGAAGAGCTAATGTCACTCCTCCGTCCTAACACTCGCGAACATGTAGCGTCCACAGTCGATTCGCTCCACCTTCCTGCTCTCCCTCAGGCCGAGTTTGAGAGCCTTTTTGATTTCACCCTCGACCAGCTCAGCCGCTACAACCGTGACTCCGGCGAATTTACAATTCCCGCCGACCTAGCCGAGCTCATTGCCTCTATTTACGAGCCCCAGCCGGGTATGCACGTCTACAATCTGCAAGCTGGCACCGCCGCGCTGCTTCCTTTTCTCAACCCGGCTGTTGAATATATTGGGCAGGAGCAAAACGCAGAAATCCGCAGGCTGGCTGCGCTACGCCTAGTCGCTTACCAACGTTCCTCAGTCGACCTGCTGGCCGAAATACACCTCGACCAGTGGCCCCAGCTTCCGCCCGCTGACCTTATCCTGACTACTCTGCCCGTATTCGGTAAAAGCGGCCATAGTAGCCGATTCCGGCCCGACCTGCCATACAAAATGCCGGACAACGCGGCTTTCGTTTACACCGTCCTGCGCCAGTTGCCGCCGCACGGCCGGGCTGTCATCCCGGTTGCGGCAGGCTTTCTATTCCAGCAGGGGCCGGCGTACCGGCAGTTGCGCCAGGAGTTGGTGACATCGGGTGCTCTGGAAGCCATAATCGAATTTCCCGCCGGCTTATTAGCGCCCTACACGGGCGTGCGCCTGGCCCTGCTGCTGCTCAACAAGGCCCGGCCCGCTGGTCAGCCAGTCCTGCTGCTCGATGCCGAGTCCTACACCCAACGCAAGGGCCGCCAGGTCACGCTGCAACCCGACGCCCTGCTCGCAGCGCTGACCCAGCCGCACGGCGCGGATGGTGCCCACTTCGCCACCGAAGCTGATTTCCGCCGGCACGACTACGACCTCACCGTCCGCCGCTACCAGCTACCCGCTGAACCCACGCCCCATCAGGTGCGCTTCGAACAGGTAGTCAAGCCGCTGCCGTTACGCAGCGAGCAGCCGACCGAGGGCCGGCTGTTGCGTATTCGGGATTTGAAGTCTGACAAACTGAGTTTCACGCTCACTGGCGACGAACTACCCGTTGAACAGTTCAGCGGCCGTCGCCTAGTGGCCTTGAAGCAGGATGCGCTATTGGTGGCTATTCAGGGCGGGCGGCCCAAGCCAACCTGGTACACGCACCAGCCGGGGGAAGAGGTATTCTTGTCGCCTACCAGTATTCTGCCACTCCAGCTAAGGCAGCCCGACGAGGTCGTGCTCGAATATCTGATAGCTGAGCTTAATTCTGAGTTCGTGCAGGAGCAGTTCCGTAATCTGAGCATTGGCTCCGCCATGCCCGCTATCCGGAAATCCGACTTATGGCAGCTGATTATCAATTTACCCGGTCTGGCCGAGCAGCGCAATTTAGTCCGCATAACCAGCGAGCAGGCCGACAAAACCCAACAACTCGCCTCAGATGCTGCCCAGACCGAGCGCGCCCTCAAAGCCGAGTCCTACGCGCAGCTCGCGGCCTTGAAGCATGCCCTGGGTCGGCCGCAGCTCAACCTGACGTCCAACGTCGACCTGCTGGAAGCCGCCATTCAGTATGCCGCTGCCTCCAATACGGTTTTAGCCCCGCACAGCCCTCTGTTTCCTACCGAAAGCACCACCGTACAGGATACTCTGGCCGCCATCAAGCGCGACCTGGAATTCATGTTCCAAACCCTGAGCCGCAACGAAGCCGAACTGGTCCTGGCCGACTACCCGCTACAAGCCCTCGACATCTTGGATTTCCTGCGCGAGGAAGTGGCGCACATCCGGACGAGCCTGCCGCCCTTTACTATCACGTTGCACGAGAAATTCGTGCCTGTTTTTGACTTCCCGAGTCATAAACAAGCGCAACGCATCGACTCCGTAACGGTGCAGGCCAACAAACACCTGCTTCAGCTACTACTCAGCCATGTAATTGAAAACGCCCGGCAACATGGATTCCATAACCTGGAGAAGGAGCGCAATAAAATCGACATCACGGTCGAAGAAGTATTCTTGGAGGAGGGGCTATCTGAGTTTGCCCTCAGCCTCACCATCGCCAACAACGGCCACCCTTTCCCCCTGAATTTCGATGTGGCGCAGCTCACCCGCAAGGGGGCCAAAGCCGGCCCCACCGGCAACACTGGTATCGGTGGCTACGAGGTCAAGCAGATTGTCAACTACTTTGGCGGCGAGCTGGAAATCATCAACCAGCCCGATGCTGAATACCCGGTAGCCTACGAGCTGGAGCTACCAGTCCTTGATGTACAATACAAAAAAGTGAAGCCATGAGCAGTTATCAGGTTCTATGGATTGATGACGAGTACAAAACGCTGCAGGGATTCAGCACGCTGGCCCGGGCAAATGGCATCACGCTAATTCCTTTCCAGTCAACCGAAGAAGGCATTCGCTACCTCTCCGCCCACATAAGTACCGTCAATGCCGTGCTGCTTGACGCCATGGCCTACCAGAAGGCTGGCCAGCAGGAAGGCACCGAAAGCCGGAAGGCGCTCTACGAGGCGTGGGAGCAAATCACCGCCCTCAGCAGCGCCCACCAAAAGCCCCTGCCTCGCTTCATTCTCACGGGCCAGCCCAGTCTCTTGCAGGATGCCGGCTTTCAGGAGCAGTACGAGGGGTTTTTCCGTAAAGGCTCCAGTGATGAAACGCAACGCCTGTTCGCGGCCATCAAAGAGGCCATCGACGGCCTGCCCGACGTGCAGCTCCGCTACCGCTTCGCGCCCGCATTCGCCTGCGCTGACCAGCTCCTCGGCCCCACGGCCAGTTCGCTCCTGCTGAAAGTGCTGCGGGAAATCGAACGTCCTGCCGCTACGCACGACGATGATAGCTCGTTCAATACCCTGCGTCAGCTGGTTGAAGCCTTCCTGCTCGCCACCCACCGCCAGCAGCTTCTGCCTGCCCAGTGCCTGAAGGGCCACGAGGTCAACCTCACCGCCGCTTCCATCTTCCTCAGCGGCCAGCAGATGAACCCGCCCCACGGCGGCGACAGTGTGAAACTGTCCCAGCCCAGCCTACCCAAAATCCTGGCCGATTCCTTGCGCACGCTCATCGAGCTTACCAGCAATGGCTCCCACTATCAGCACGACCAGAAGATAACCTCAACCGAGCGTGAAACTGCCAAGCAGCAGCTCCGGGTGCTCCGCCAAACGGTCAAAACACCCTACCTGCTAACCAGCCTCACGTACCAGCTGCTCGACCTGCTCGTGTGGCTCAAATCGGTAATCGATGATACCGCCCTGCTGCAAACCCACCAGAACAACTGGCAGACTATCCCATCCGCATCAGCTTCTGTCGAGTACGTTACCGGCACCATCGTTCACATAGACCGTGGGAATAATGGCCTATTCAAAGCCACTGACACCGGCCAGGAGGCCTTCGTATATCAATCTAGTATGCATAAACATGGCCTAACGCTTCACAGCGTACTCCAGGCCCAGCTGAAGCCCGCCACCCGGCCCGATGCCCGTGTCCCATTAGTTGTTGGAGATGTTCGTTTAAGTTAGCGGTAATGCTGCAAACCGGCAATTGCAGTATAGTTGCCAGGCTCCTATAGATGTCTCTGTGCTGCTACTTCACTATAATTTAAAGCAAGGAAAGAATAGCGAATAGGAATATTTGTTCCACCGCCTCATCCAGTATATTGCATGTCCCGCAATTAAAATTTGTAGTAAGATACAGAAGATATTTCTCGCATAATTCTGAGACGCACCTACCTTTGTAGTAAACTACAGAAACATATTTTTGGCGTGCTCACCATCTCCCACCTCACCGATACTTTCCTAGGTAGCTACGAAAAGCCGCTCGATGAGGGCCCGCTCACGCTGCTACTGCCTAGTGACCTCGACAGCATAGGTCGGCTGGTTCAGCCTCCCACGCGGTTTGCTCCCGCCAACGCAACCACCAAGCGCGCCCGGCTCCGCTCCGGCGACGTGCTACTACCCGCTAAGGGCGGCCGCTACCCCGCCACGCTCGTTACTGCCGAGTTGGCCGGCTATGTAGCCTCCTCTGGCTTTTTCGTCCTGCGGCCCAGCTTCGAGGTAGTACCCGCCTACCTGGCCGCCTACCTCAACCATCCCCACACCCAGCGCCGCCTCCAGGGCATCACCAACGCCAGTACCACCGTCCCTGTCCTCAACAAAGCCGCCCTGCTGGCCACCACCATCGACCTACCGCCTATTCCCGTGCAACAGCGGTTGGCCAACCTCCACCAGCTCTGGCTGCACGAGCAGCAGCTCACCGAGCGGCTCCTACAGCAAAAGGCCATGCTCTACCAGCAGGCCTTCCAAGAAGCCATCCACACCGCCACCGGCTCCTTCCTAACCGCTTAATCATCCTGTCAGTTATGAACACACTCATCACCTACGATATCACTATCCGCCATACCGAAGTAAAATCGGCTATGAAGACCAAAGGATATGCTGATGCTTGGACTGCTAATAATCAGACGTACTACCTACCCAATACTTCCTTATGGAAGAAGGGCATCACCCCACAGACTGCGCTAGCTGATTTGCAGCAGGTCATCCAGTCGCTGAACTCCAACCAGCCCGCCAATAAACAAATTCGTCTGGAGCGGTGCGCAGCCGTCGAGTGGACCAATTGGGCAGCCATTCCCGGTGATTCTCAGCGTCAATAAGAATTCTCCCCTAAACTAAGACTAAACCCGCGCCGCCTTGGCTCCCCCTCTCCCCGAGGAGAGGGGGCCGGGGGGTGAGGTCCCTCCCCCAGAACATGACTAAAATTACCCCCCGCGTCTCCCAGGCCGAAATCAACAACATCCTCTGGCGCGCCTGCGACACCCTGCGCGGCACCGTCGACCCCACCCAGTACAAAGACTACATCCTGACGATGCTCTTCGTCAAGTACCTCTCCGACGTCTGGGCCGACCACCACGCCGCCTACCTCGCCAAGTACCAGGGCGACGAAGCCCGCGCCGCCCGCGCCATGCAGCTCGAACGCTTCCAGGTGCCCGCCCACTGCTCCTTCGGCTACCTCTACGAGCAGCGCAACGCCGATAACATCGGCGAGCTAATCAACATCGCCCTCGACGACCTCGAAACCGCCAACCGCGGCAAGCTCACCGATGTGTTCCGCAACATCGACTTCAACTCCGAGCCCAACCTGGGCCAGACCCGCGAGCGAAACACCCGCCTCAAGCTGCTGCTCCAGGACTTCGCCGACCCGCGCCTCGACCTGCGCCCTTCCGTGGTGGGCGGCGAAGACGTCATCGGCAACGCCTACGAATACCTCATCTCCCGCTTCGCCGCCGATGCCGGCAAGAAGGGCGGCGAATTCTACACCCCCGGCGAAGTGGCCGAGCTGCTGGCCCGCCTGCTCAACCCCCAGCCCGGCGCCCGCATCTGCGACCCTACTTGCGGCTCCGGCTCCCTGCTCATCAAGATGGCCCGCCAGGTGGGCTCGCGCAACGTGGCCCTCTACGGCCAGGAAATCAACGGCTCCACCTATGCGCTGTGCCGCATGAACATGTTCCTGCACGGCCTCGACGATGCCCAGATTGAGTGGGGCGACACCCTGCGCAACCCCCGCCTGCTCGACGGCGAAAACCTGCGCCGCTACGACGTGGTGGCCGCCAACCCGCCCTTCTCCCTCGACAAGTGGGGCCACGACGAAGCCGGCCTCGACCGCCACGGCCGCTTCTTCCGCGGCCTGCCGCCCAAGAGCAAGGGCGACTACGCCTTCATCCTGCACATGATTGAAACCACCCTCGATGGCCACGGCCAGGCCGGCGTCATCGTGCCCCACGGCGTGCTGTTCCGGGGCGGCACCGAGGGCAAGATTCGCCAGCGCCTCATCGAGGAAAACCTGCTGGATGCCGTCATCGGCCTGCCCGCCAACCTGTTCTTCGGCACCGGCATTCCGGCCGCCATCCTGCTGTTCCGCCGGGGCCGCACCACCTCCGACGTGCTCTTCATCGACGCCAGCCGCGACTTCGACGCCGGCAAAAACCAGAACCGCCTCGGCGAGGCCCATATGGCCCGCGTGGTGGACGCCTACCGCCGCTACGAAACCCAGGAGCGCTACGCCCAGCGCGTCACGCCCGCTCAGCTGCTCGAAAACGACTACAGCCTCAACATCCCGCGCTATGTGGATACCCAGGAGGCCGAAGCCGCCATCGACCTGGTGGCCACCCAGCAGGAAATCACCCGCCTGGAGCACGAGCTGACCGCCGTGCGCGGCCAGGTACACACCTACCTGCGCGAGCTGGGCATCAACGTGGAGGCGTAAGCATGGAAACGATAGAAATGAAAAAAACGGCCGGGACTGCCGGGAAGGCAGGGTATAAGCTGACGCGCTTTGGTTGGATACCGGAAGAATGGGCAGTAATGAAATTGGGAGACGTCACCTCACAGGTTACAGTGGGTATTGCTAGTGCAGCAACCCATGCCTATCAGAGTACGGGCATCATATTGCTGCGCAACCTCAATATCAAAGAAGGTTATTTGGATACCAGTGACCTGCTTTTCATTGGTGAAGAGTACGAGCACTCGTTTAGAAATAAAAGACTTAGGGTTGGCGATATTCTGACTGTACGTACTGGTTATCCTGGGATTTCGGCAGTAGTCACGCAGGAGTTTGAAAATGCCCAAAGTTTCACTACGCTCATTTCGAGGCCTATACCTTCTATTGTTGATAGTGACTATCTGTGCTACCTCATCAACTCAGAAATAGGCAAAGACTTCGTCAACAATGGGCAGGCTGGCGGCGGACAGAAAAATATCAACGCTGGTACGCTTACTCAGTTCACGTTCCCATTACCTACTAAGTCAGAACAAGGCCGTGTAGTGTATTTTCTGAAACAGTGGGAGAAATACGAGAATGGGCTAGCTAATCTGATTGAAGCCAAGCGCACCTACAAGCGCGGCCTGATGCAGCAGCTACTGACGGGGCAGCGGCGGTTTCCCGAGTTTCAGGGGCAGCCGTGGCCGCTGGCCTCCATTGGCGAGATGATAACCGAAAGCCGCGAGTCGCTCCCCGTTTCCAATCCGCACGAGCGTATCACGGTACGCCTCAATTTGAATGGCGTAGAAGCACGCGACGTGCGCGGCACCGAGGCCGAAGACGCCACCGTTTACTACCTGCGCCGCGCCGGGCAGTTCATCTACGGCAAGCAAAATCTGCATAAAGGCGCTATGGGCATCATCCCCGCCGAGTTGGACGGCTACAGCTCCACCCAGGACATGCCCACTTTCGATTTCTCGGCTACGGTAAATCCCCAATGGTTTCTCTACCTGATGAGTCGGGAGGATTTCTACCTCAACCTCGAAAAAATAGCCACCGGCACCGGCTCCAAGCGAATTCAGCCCGCCAGCCTCTACAAAATCAAGGTTCCGTTTCCCTCGCTCCCCGAGCAGCAGCGCATTGCCGCCGTGCTCACCGCCTGCGACCAGGAAATCGAGCTGCTCCAGGCCCAGCTCCACCAGTGGCAGCAGCAGAAAAAGGGCCTCATGCAGCAGCTGCTCACGGGGCGGCTGCGGGTGGGGTAGGGCAGTTTTAACGTGGTGGGCCGGCACCATGTTAAAGTTTTCCTATATTCTCAATATGCCAGTCTTTTCTCTGGTAGTGCGTTAGAAGCCAAAACGTTGAATTGATTCTGCAATAATTACGATGACTGAGCAACAAAGAATTACGGTCGACAAGTCACTACGACAGTTAGAGGCTCTGAATTTGAACGAGCTAGCCAAAAAAGCCTACAAGAATAAAGACCTGCGCACTGTCACTGTTGCAGAATTCAAGCTGGCCGAATTTATTGCCATGTTCAATCGAGCTATCAAGCAGTTGAGAGCAGAAATTGACCGGGGAAGTTGGCAGATTATGTTGCACGCCTATAATGACCCTGAAGTAGGAAACAACCAGTTGAATGCCATTCTTCAACACATGGTAAGCTACCTGACTGGTGGTTATTCGTTCGACCATATTGCCCCTCAATTGTTGTGGTTAGTGCATTATCAAATGCAGTTTGGGTTCTGGGAAAAATCAAAGCTGCGCGTGCATAGCATTGACGAACTCCAATTTCAGAAAGCACAAGCCAGCATCAGCCTACTACAAGCCGAAGTTGAAAGGCGAGTCGCGGAAGTAGATACCTTAAAGGCAGCTCTTGAAGAAAGCCAAAATGAGCTGGACGAATACCGCACCCAGAAGCAGCAGGAATTCAAGACCCTAACCAGCAACCAACAGCAGTCAAACGAGCTGCTAAGAGAAATCCGCGACTTTCAGACAACTGCCAGCACCAGCAATGCTACCATCGCAGGGATTTTAGAGCAACAAAAGCAGCTTCTGACGGATTCGCGCGAGAAACTGGTTGAAGAGCAAGAAGAATTTACCGAACTCAATACCGCGCTTGAATCTGCACGAGGTAATGCCCAAAACCATCTGTATGAATTAGGGGAGAAAGATGCCGAGTACGCAGAGATTATTAGAAGTGCTTCCGAAAAAGAGCAACTTATTTTAAGTAAGCAACAGCGTATTGAGGAGTTACTCGGTTTTGCGGCTGATGCCGCGCTAGGCGGTACGTTCAGCCGCCGCCAGGGAGAACTAGCCTGGCCAGTACGGGTCTGGGCCGCAGTAGCTATTGCGGCGGCTGGTTTCGCTTTGTGGTGGGTGCTGCACATCTTCACCCAATTCCCCAGTCACGGCGACGGCGGATTTAGCTGGTCTGTAACGTTGCTGAATGTGGTGCGAACCTCTCCCGCCTTTGTTCTGCTATTTTTCGCAATAGCCCAGTACACGAAAGAGCGCAACTTACAGGAAGAATACGCCTTCAAAGCGGCTGTGGCCACCACTGTAACGGCTTACTCAGATATGATTGAGCTGGGAGCAGAGAAAACCGCCATGCTTGTCAGCACCATCCAGGGCATCTATACGCCGCCCGCCTTAGGCAAGGAGGCCACTCCACTAGTTTTCAGTACCAAGCATTTGGCGGATGCTACTAAAAATGTTGCAGATGTTGCCTCAACCTTAAAGTCAACAGTCGCCGAAGCGGTAACCGCCGTCAAACCGAAAGCCTGATAAATAAGAAAAACGCCCAGCATCTGGCCCGGACGTTTTCCTATCTGTTCCCTCACATGGCAGGGTCAGACTCTAACCAAAGATATATTAAACACGCAAAAATCACTTCTCAATAGCAGCATGATACACGGCGACCTTAAAGACCGGGATATTTTGAAACGCTACATCGAGTCGCTCATTGGCGCCATCAATGCAATCGAGCAGCCTCATGATGCCCAGCCGTTACCCATTCCAATTATTGAGCAAACCTACCTCGACTTGATTCGTCGGATTAAGGCCAGTCTGATGGGTATTCTAGCCCAGTTAAATTACTGGCCTGAACATGGTGAGATGAAAGTGCCTATTACGCTCTTGTTCCGTTCGTGTGTAACTGATGTTTTACTTCTCCTATACCTTAAGACTCTAGAGGAGCATGAGGCAACATTTGAAAACGAAGTAAAGCTGTTAGATAAGCCATACATACGATTTGTAGAAAGTCTGATAGCTACCGGCCAGTTAACAGGAAACGATGAGGATAAAGCAGCAGCTTTGCAGGCTTGGTATGCAGATGAGAAGGTTGCGCCGTTAATTAAATTAACAGAGCCGCAGATGGAATTTCTCAATAATGCTGCGCTGAGAGCAACTAGTGACTTGGACCTATTGAAACTTGAGGAGCGCGAATTGAAATCTAGTCTAACAACTGATTCTCAGTACAAGCACCTAGCTGAGCATGATGACCTTAAATCTTTATCTGACTTGTACTGGCTATACAAGCATGGCTCCCAGCACGAGCACTATTCTCGTTTAGGAAGCCGCTTCTTTCACCTACCGCAGTGGTTCGAATGCTTACAATGGTACAAAGTATTAGTAGGCTGTTTTGAAGCAGTAAGATTGGTTGGGGAAACACTAAGCGCATCCGAGGTGCTGCTGGAAGACTTGCGCTTGAACGTTGGCCATCTGTATCAGCGGTTGCTGGAGCATCAGGAAGACCAAGCCGCTGCTGCACAACAATAATTCTCAGCCCATGCCCGCCTCCGCTACCCCCAACCTGCGCGAAGACCACGCTTCCCAGCTCCCGGCCCTGCTGTGGCTCCAGAAGCTCGGCTATACCTACCTCGCCCCCGCGCAGGCCCTGGCCGCCCGCGGCGGGCGTACCAACGGCGTTCTGCTCGAAACGGTGTTGCGCACCCAACTCGCCCGCCTCAACGCCGTGCGCCACCGCGGCCAGCAGCAGCCCTTCTCCGACGACAACCTCTCCGCCGCCATCCAGGCCCTGCGCGACCTGCCCGGCCCCCTCGGCTTCGGCCCCGCCACCCACGCCGCCTACGACCTGCTCACCCTTGGCAAAAGCTTCGAGCAAGTCGTCGACGGCGACCGAAAAAGCTTCTCCCTGCGCTACATCGACTGGCAGCAGCCCGCCAACAACGCCTTCCACGTCACCAGCGAGTTCACCGTGCAGCGCGCTGGCCTGCCCGATACCTACCGCCCCGATGTGGTGCTCTTCGTCAACGGCATCCCCCTGGCCGTGCTCGAGTGCAAGCGCCCCGCTGCCGGCCTCCTCGACCAGGCCATTGCCCAGCACCTGCGCCAGCAAACCGAAGACGGCATCCGTCCGCTCTATATCTGGTCGCAGCTGCTGCTCGTCGCCGACGGCGACCAGGCCCGCTACGCCACCACCGCCACCCCGCCCGAGTTCTGGGCCACCTGGCGCGAGCAGCACCCCAGCCCCGAAGCCCAGGCCGCCTGGGAGCAGCAGCTCCTCACCCTCAAAAACCAGCCCCTGCGCCCCGAGCAGGAAGCCGCCCTCTTCGCCGGCGACTTCGCCTACGCCCAGGCCCACTTCCGCCAGCTCCGGGCCGCCCCCCAGCTGCCCACCGGCCAGGACCGCGCCCTCTGGAGCCTCTGCCAGCCCCAGCGCCTCCTCGACCTGGCTTTCCACTTCGTGCTCTACGAAGACGGCCTCAAGAAAATAGCCCGCTACCAGCAGTTCTTCGGCGTGCGCGCCACCCTCGAGCGGG
Source organism: Hymenobacter citatus (assembly GCF_014333615.1). Taxonomy (GTDB): domain Bacteria; phylum Bacteroidota; class Bacteroidia; order Cytophagales; family Hymenobacteraceae; genus Hymenobacter; species Hymenobacter citatus. Next base: position 50,485 of record NZ_JACSCY010000014.1, read on the forward strand.
TGCAGCAGCGCGACCAGGATGGCCGCCGCCTCGGCGGCGTGCTCTGGCACACCCAGGGCTCCGGTAAGTCGCTCACCATGGTCATGCTGGCCCAGCTGCTGGCCACCGACCCGCGCCTGCCCGGCGCCCGCATCCTGCTCGTCACCGACCGCACCGACCTCGACGAGCAGATTGAGGGCACCTTCATCAAGTGCGGCAAGCTGCCCAAGCGCGCCCGCTCCGGCAAGCACCTGCGCCAGCTCCTCCACGACCCCCGCGCCGAGGTCATCACTACCCTCATCAACAAGTTCGACAAGGCCGTGCGCCACCTCGACGTCCCTCTTGATGATGACAACATCTTCGTGCTCGTCGACGAAGGCCACCGCTCCCAGTACGGCTCCCTGCACACCCGCATGCGCCAGGTGCTGCCCCGCGCCTGCTTCCTGGCTTTCACCGGCACGCCCCTGCTCAAGCGCGAAAAGAGCACCGCCGCCCGCTTCGGCGGCCTCATCGACCCGCCCTACACCATCCGCCAGGCCGTCGAAGACAAGGCCGTGGTGCCCCTGCTCTACGAGGGCCGCCACGCCGCCCAGGCCGTCAACGCCCGCCCCCTCGACCGTTTCTTCGAGGTCGTCACCGAGCCCCTCACCGACTACCAGCGCGCCGACCTCAAGCACAAGGTCAGCCGCGCCGAGCCCCTCAACGAGGCCGAGCAGAAAATCCAGGAAATTGCCCTCGATATCAGCCAGCACTTCACGGCCACCTGGGCCGGCACTGGCCTCAAGGGCCAGCTCGTCACCGGCTCCAAGAAAGCCGCCCTCAAATACAAAGCCGCCCTCGACATGCTGGGCCAGGTCACCTCCGAAGTCCTCATCTCCGGCCCCGATGAGCGCGAGGGCACCGACGACGCCTACGCCACCGAGGCCACCGACCCCGTCGTGCGCTTCTGGAAGCGCATGATGGACCAGCACGGCTCCCCCGAGCAGTACCAGAAAAACGTCATCAACGCCTTCAAGTACCAGGACCAGCCCGAACTCATCATCGTCGTCGACAAGCTCCTCACCGGCTTCGACGCCCCCCGCAACACCGTTCTCTACCTCACCCGCGGCCTGCGCGAGCACACCCTGCTCCAGGCCATTGCCCGCGTCAACCGCGTGCACCCCGGCAAAGAGTTCGGCTACATCATCGACTACTACGGCAACCTCCAGCAGCTCGACTCGGCCCTGACCACCTACTCCGGCCTCGACGGCTTCGACGAAGCCGACCTGGCCGACACCCTGGCCCACGTCCGCACCCAGGTCGACGAGCTGCCCCAGCGCCACGCCGAGCTCTGGGACCTGTTCCGCGCCGTGCCCAACCGCTACGACGCCGAGGCCTACCAGCAGCTGCTGGCCGATGCCGCCCTCCGCCACGACTTCTACGACAAGGTATCCACCTACGCCCGCCTGCTGCGCCTGGCCCTGTCCACGCTGGATTTTACCCAGCGCAACCCGCCCGCCAAAGTCGAGCAGTACCGCCACGACGGCGCCTTCTTCCTCAAGCTGCGCGAGCAGGCCAAGCAGCGCTACGCCGACGTGGTGGACTACCGCCAGTACGAAGCCCAGGTGCAGAAGCTCATCGACACCCACATCCGCACCGAGGAAATTATCCGCCTCACCCAGCTGGTCAACATCTTCGACGAGCAGCACTTCGCCGAGGTAGTGGCCGAGGCCGGCACCCCCGCCGCCCAGGCCGATACCATTGCCCACCGCACCGCCCGCACCATCACCGAGAAGATGGACGACGACCCGGCCCTGTTCCGCCGCCTCTCCGAGCTCATCGAGGAAACCATTGCCGACTACCGCGCCCGCCGCATCTCCGAGGCCGAGTACCTGCAGCGCGCCCGCGACGTGCAGCAGCAGGTGCTGCGCCACCGCACCGCCCCCGATACCCCCGCCGCCCTCCAGGGCCGCCCCGCCGCCCAGGCTTTCTACGGCCTCACCGAAGAAGCCGTGCGCCCGTCCCCTGGTGCCGATGCCGCCAGCCTGCGCGAAGTAGCCATCCACGCCGGCCTGCACCTCGACGACCTGCTCCGCTCGCACCTCCTCGACCAGGCCCGCCCCATCGTCGACTGGCCCAACAAAGACTCCCTCGTCAACGCCGCCCGCCTCGCCCTCGACGACTACCTCTTCGACCTCAACGCCCGCGAAAACCTCGGCCTCTCCCTCGACGCCATCGACCGCCTCCTCGACCAAGTATTCGCCGTCGCCCGCCGCCAGTACGCATGAGTGTCACTGCTTTCTCCATCACTTATGGCAGCCACGAGCTGACTTTCACGGTAGAAGTGCGCCCGCGCCGCACCCTCAGCATCTCCGTCCACCCCGACCAGCGCGTGCACATCCTCTCTCCCCCCGACGTGCCCCTGGCCCAAATCCAGGCCCGCGTCACCCGCCGCGCCGCCTGGATTCTGCGCCAGCAGGCCTACTTCCAGCAGTTCCGCCCCGCCACGCCCGCCCGCCGCTACGTCAGCGGTGAAACCCACCTCTACCTCGGCCGCCAGTACCGCCTCCGCCTCGAAGAAGCTCCTAAGTCCCAGGTCAAGCTCATCCGCGGCCGCCTGGTGGTGCACACGCCCCGCCCCGCCGATGCCGACCACACCGCCCAACTCCTGCGCCAGTGGTACCAGCAGCGCGCCGCCGAGCAGTTTCAGGCCGTGCTGCAGCAATGCCTACCGCTGCTAAGCGAGTACCAGCTCCCCATTTTACCTACCCTGCACCACCGCTACTACCAAAAGCGCTGGGGCAGCTGCAGCCCCACCGGCCGCATCACCCTCAACACCGACCTCATCCGCGCCGACAAAAGCTCCATTGCCTACGTCATCCTCCACGAGCTCTGCCACCTCATCGAGCCCAACCACTCCCGCCGCTTCTACCGCCTCCTCACCCAGATACTACCCGACTGGGAGCGCCGCAAAGCAAAGCTGGAAAAGGCCCTTGTTTAACGTTCTTGGCTTAGTTTTCAGCCCTGCTTAAGAAGTTATGCTTTATCTGCGTCCGCTTGCTTGTCGAAGCATCTCTCCCGCGCCACTAATTTCAACAGTCACATGACCTTACTTTGCATTCTGGAAGCCTTAGATCATATCGCTACTATTCTGGGTGTTGCCGGAATTCTGTTTGCGTTACTCAGTTGGCGAAGTTCCCGCAACAGTTTTCATCACACTGTCATTACGAGTTGCACTAGCCGCTTTCAAGAACTAAGCCTTAAGCTTCTTACCCAGCTTCCACTATCTAAAGAAGCAGTGCAGCAATATCTAGAGCTATGCAATGAGGAGCTATTTTACTTCGAGAGTAAATTTCTACCTCAGCCCATCATTGACGAGTGGCTCGATGGCATGCTAAGCTTTATCCACCTGCGCCGGGAAGATGGTTCATTGTTTCAGCTCGCAGAGGTGACTCCATCACCAGAAACAGACCTTTCGCCACCATTTCCTGCAGAATACCAGCAATTTCTCCAGAACTACCCCCGGCTTAATTATGCTTTCCGCGTAACGCCGGCAGCTGAGAAGACAATTAATAGTGTTCATAGTGAATACGGATCAGATGCTGCTCGCGCCGAAATGGTACTAACGGTACTTGCGAACCTTCGCTCCTACAAAGAGCAGCCTTTTCTTAAACACTTGCACCGTGCCCGCACTACTATGGGCAGCAATGTAAGGAACTGGTTAAATACCATTCTCCCCTAGCTTTCAATCTATACTGCGCCATACAGATAGCCCAACCACTCCCGCTGCTTACCAGCATCGTCGCGCTTCTCACCCACGAGTTGCAAAATCACACTTAATTACCACAGCATGAACGAGTATCTGCCAGATCTTCTCGCAAAGTAATAATGGTTTTCTTTGGCTCATGCTCCAGCCGATTCCCACCCGCATCTTCCGTCTCACACACCTTGCTAATCTACCCGATACGCTACGGCACGGCATCTTCTGTCGCAACCATCCTAGCCCCGCCATCACCGCCTACCAGAACATCGGCGACGCTAGCCTCACCGACCGGCGTAACCGCATTGCTGTACCACTCCCACCCGGTGGCGTGCTCAACGACTACGTGCCTTTCTACCTAGGACCGCGCAGCCCCATGCTCTATGCCATCAGCCACCGCCAGCCTCAGGCCAATATTGTATACCTCGTTAGCCAAGTGCAGCGCATCCAGCAGCTGGGCCTACCCTACGTCTTCACCGATGGCCACGCCTACGAAATCCTGACTACCTTCCACCAAAGCCCTACTGACCTAGCCGCCCTGGCGTGGGCTGATATTTACGCCGACCACTGGAAACCGACGCTCCAGAACCCCAATCTACAGCGTCACAAACAGGCTGAGTTTCTCGTTTATCAGTTTGTACCCGTGAATGCTTTGGTAGGAATTGCTGTTCTCAATACCCATATTCGTATCCAGGTTGAGCAACTTGTGCAGCAGGCCGGCCTCACGCTGCCCGTGCGCGCAGTGCCCACTTGGTACTATTAAGTCTCCTGGCTCACCGCAATTCGCATGATTATCTCTGCCGAAGGCAACTTGTTGCAAGCATCCACAGATGCCCTCATCAACACCGTCAATACCGAAGGTGTAATGGGGAAAGGCATCGCCTTGCAGTTCAAAGAAGCCTTCGACCTTAACTACCGCCTTTACCGCCAGGCCTGCAAAACACAGCAGGTTCGCGTAGGCGAAATGTTCGTCACTGAAACTCACGAGCTAGTTGGCCCGCGCTTCATTATCAACTTCCCTACCAAGCGGCACTGGAAGGAACGCTCCCATATCGAGTACATCACCGAAGGCCTTGAAGACCTGAAGCGCGTAATCGCAGCGCGTGGTATCACCTCCATCTCTATGCCTCCCTTGGGCTGCGGCAACGGAGGCCTGAACTGGAGCCAGGTGCGACCCATCATCGAGCAGTCCCTCACCGAGGTTACCATTCCCATCTACCTCTACGAGCCTTCCGCTACGGTTTCCAAGCGGGAGCGCCAGCCCACTGCTGACGCCCAAAAGCTGACCCCTTCCCGCGCTATGTTGCTGGCCGCTATGCGGGCCTACTCATCGCTTGGTTACAGCCTCAGCCTGATCGAAGTGCAAAAGCTCGCCTACTTTCTTCAGCGCCTAGGCGAACCCCTTAAGCTGAAGTTCGAGAAAGCGCAGTATGGCCCCTTTGCCTATAATTTGAGTCACGTCCTGCAACGCATGGATGGTGCCTACCTGCGCGGCATGGCCTATAAGGAAGCGAAGCCCTTCGCGGAGCTGACGCTGATGGAAGAAAAATTTCCCGAGATTGACGCATACATGGCGCAGTACCTTACTGGCCAGCAAAAGGAGCAGGTAGCCCACCTTACCCACCTCATCGAAGGCTTCGAGTCCCCTCTTGGGATGGAGCTCCTAGCTACCGTCGATTATCTGCTCAACGCCCGCGAGGCGCATGATGTTCCTACCCTAGTGCAGGCTGTTGGTGCTTGGAACGATCGTAAACGCGAAGTATTGACACCCGAATATATCGGCTTAGCGTTTGAACGACTTTCGCTAGAAGGCGTGTAGCCTAGCTCGTCCTACTTGCAGTTACCCAACGGGGCTAGCTAGTCGAGCATCATGCCCGGCCAGTTTGCCCCGTTATCTGTGTTAATGATGCAGTAGTAGCAGTTTGCCGATTTGGTCTCATGTTCTTATTCACGAGTTACAAAATCACATGGACTACAAAAAGCCCATGCATATGTACGTGTAGGGGCGAGGAGGTCTAGCTAGGAAAAAGAAGTAGCCCCGACTACGTAAATAGGCCGAGGCTACACACGATGATCCCAGAGGTCCTCCTTGAAAAATTTAAAAACAGAAAGTAGTAGAGCTACCCTTTCATCAAATTTCCTTTTGCAAGAAGAATCTCCAAATAGGCTACACTGTCTTGTTTGCCTGTGCAACCTCGCGCATTAACTCTTTGACCTGATCAAAATAGCCTTGTCCTTCTCGTAGCCTATCCTCAAACAGATGCAGCCGGGCCTCTTCGTTTTTCACAGCTTGGTAGAGTTCGGCAGGCGGTATGTTATTGAAGTAACGGTTGCTCATCCATTTCCACGCTAGCCAATAGTGATTACGGTCGCGTTTTAACTTCGGAACCTTATTCTGAATAAGGACGGCCAACGGACGTAATGCCTCTTCTGTTGCCAATACGTCCTTCCCGTCCCGTACAGCCCGAAAGCCATAACTATTGTTGTGGAGCCGGAAGTAGATGGCGTAGTCTGGGAATGGTGAGACATTCTCACTGAATCGGGCGTACCACTTCTCCTCGAACTGGTGGATTAGCTCTCGAACAAAAATTGCCTGACTTTCCTCAAACGCTTGTTTGAGGGCGTGGGCGCTCACAAAGTTTTCTTCGCTTTGCTGAACCAGTTGCTGCATTTCCATTCGGATGAAGTCATTGGGCGCTTTGCCCGTGAGGTAGTGAATGAGGTGTTGGTACTGAACGATTGTTTCCCGCACGAGCGGATAGGCCACCGCCACTTGCCGGCATGTATCCAACCAAGCAACAATGTCGGTGCGGTAAGAGAGTCGCTGGTACTGTTCTGGCAGCAGCTTTCCGGCCCCCCAGTTAGTTGGCTCAGCACCCTCTAACGTCAAATACAGCAGCCGAGCGTCTTTGCGGTGTGCCCGATACCGCTCTAGCTGATTCTGCTGGTCGTGGGCATAAATCTTATTTTCAATGAACAGGTATTGCCCGGCCGATTCCAGGTAAATATCAATTCGACCGCCTTGCGAGTAGTCTGCCGTCACTCGCCCGATATCGTACTCCACCACAACCCGGGCAGTAGCCGTTGGGAAGCTCGTAAAGCCTATCGCTTCGACAAACAGCTTTAAGAACGCATCCCGCAGGCCATGGCTACCCGCCGGATTCAGCAGCTCTCCGAGGAACGCGGAGTGCATCCGCACTTCGTTCGCTTCGAGGCCCAGGATTCGAAATACATTGAAGTTCTCACCGCTTAGCAACGTCATCTTCTCCTGCGTCCGTTGCAAGGCGGAAACCTGCTGTAGCAAACTACTATGCGTCATATGCAACGTTGATAGATGAGAGCAGCAAGTAACAACTTGTTTGCCGTACCCTTCTAACAATACTTCATGTAGCCGCACTACCTACTCGTAAAGCGAACAATATGGGCTATAGGGGTCCGTAGTAGAACGAAACAGCTCGGCATTTACGCCGCTATTCGTTTCTTTGCTTTATGAGTGACGTGCGCCTGGTAGCTCCGGAAGTGGTGGAGCAGTTCTTTGACTTGGTGCGCGACGTAACGCTGCAAGTGCAGCCGTTTTCGGTGCACTATCAGGACTTCTTTGTGACGGCGGACAACCTGCAACCCTTGGTTCGCACCAACGCGGCGACCTTTCAGTTACGACGCGGGAGCGCCGAGGCGGGGCAGTGGGCCACGCAACGCACTATTCGCATGCTCCTGCGGCAAGTAGGCAACAAGCTAGAGCACGCCTTCCAGTATGCGCGCGGGTGGCGTCATCTGGTGTACGACATCGGCAGCGCTTGGCAAACGGAGACGGAAGTACTCATCGGGTTTCGCATGATCAGCGGCAGCGCGGGGCGGAATCGCTGGTTCGGACGTCGCGATAGCGCCATTGAGACGCGCTCGCCCCAGGTGATGGCCAACTTAACCAGCCACTTGCGACAGGAACTAACCCGCGCCTTTGCCAAGTACAACGACGAGACAGACACCGGCTTACCTGACCAGTGGCTGACGGTGGTGCGGCTCCCACTCACCACGCCCACGACGCTGGTCGCGACGACTTCCACGAAATCCTTGCTGCTGCGCCAGTTGTCGCAGGCACTCGTGCTGGGCGAAGTGTTGCGCCGCCAGTCATTTGATCCTTCGATAGAACCTCCCATTACGCGTGCTATGCCACATGCTCTGAATCAAATTCTGTACGGCCCGCCCGGCACGGGCAAGACGTACAGCACGTCTTTGTGGGCGCTGACCCTGCTCAATCCGAATAACCTGCCGCTGGCCGAAGTCAAAGGTCATTACGGAGACAATCACGGCGCGATGCGGGGAGCCTTCGAGCAGTTTCGTCGGGATGGGCAGATTGGCTTCGTGTCCTTTCACCAGTCCTTTGGCTACGAAGATTTTGTGGAAGGCATCAAGCCCGGCTTAGACGACAGGGACGAGGAAGAGGGTACTAGTATGTTACAATACCACCTTGCCGCCGGCATTTTCAAGCGCCTGGCCGAGCGGGCCATTTACGGCTTGCATCTGCAACGTCAACTACGCGAGCAGGCCATTGGCACGGCCGAACCCGTCGCGCTGGATTTCGAAACCCTGTTCAGCCTGTTTAGTAACCAGTTACTGGAGCGCCTGCAACAGCACGGCGTGGGCAATGTGATCCTGCCCACGATTTCGAATAGTAGTGTGGTGCTGGACGAGGTGACCTCTAAGGGAACGCTGCGCTTCTATCACCAGAATGGGGATGCCACCAAAACATTTGCCGTCAGCAAAACCCGTCTCGAAAAAGTCTACCGGACGTTTCCCACCGTCGCGGCTATTACCAATGTGAGTCGCGATATTGTCAGCACCATCGGCGGGGCCAATACGACCGTGTACTGGGCCGCGTTTCGTGCCCTCAAGGAATTCGAAGCCCAGCAGCTCCCGACCCTGGCGACGACGTCGGTGGACGCATTCGACTTATCCGAGCAGTTGCGCCGGGCCGTCGACCAGCCTGAAGTAGCGGCGAGTGTCGCGCGTGACTACGACTTCCATGCCCTCACGGCCGAAGACTACGCTGCCGCACCGCGCTTTGTGCTCATTATCGACGAGATCAACCGAGGCAATGTCGCCAGCATCTTCGGCGAGCTGATCTCGCTGCTGGAAGAGGACAAGCGCGGCGGGCAGGCCAATGAGCTGCGCGTGACTCTCCCCTACTCCAAAGAATCGTTCACCGTGCCACCGAATCTGTTTGTGCTCGGTACGATGAATACGGCAGACCGCTCGGTGGAAGCACTCGATACGGCCTTGCGGCGGCGTTTCAGCTTCCATGAGTTGGCGCCGCAGCCGCAGGAGCTGCCCGATAACGTGGAGGGCATCAACGTGCAAGCCCTGCTGACGGCGCTCAACGAGCGGCTGGAAACCTTGCTGGACCGGGACCACCGCCTCGGGCACGCCTGGCTGTTGCAGGTACGGACCGTAGAGGACTTGCGGACCGTCTTTCAGCAGAAGATCATTCCCCAACTGCAGGAGTACTTCTATGGCCAGTGGGCGCGGCTGGGGCAAGTGCTGGGAACCGGTTTTGTGCGCCGCCTCCCGAGAGCAGTTCGCCTCTTGCCCGGCTTTGAGGAAGAGGACCTACCCGACGAGCCCCGGTACCGCTACGACATCACGCCCGTGAGCGAGTGGACTGCGGAGGTGTTCCGTCGCCTGTACGCTTCGTGACATGGCGACTACCATGACGCTGGTGGCCTACGAGCACCAAACGCTTCGACTAGGGGACACCCCGGGCCTGCGCGAGGCGCATCTGACGGCGCTCTTGGCCTTGCAAGAGCGGCACGCGGCGCGCTGGTTTATGCCGCTACGCCAGGGCATCAAGCTCACCAGCTACGTCGGCGTGATGCAAGTCCCCGGTCTGACGCTGGAAATACTACCCAAGCTGGATGACCCGCACCGCGCCAGGACGGGGGACGCAGAAGCCGCCCACTGGCAACACGTCTTGCTACGTCTGCTCAAGGCGACGCACCAGCTCCCGGTGACCGTACCTAGTGCTGCGGCCCTCGCGCAGGCCCGGCACTCGATGCTGGATGTGTTTATTGCTGCCTTCCTAACCCAGGTCGAGACGCTGCTCCGACAGGGCCTGAAGAAACAGTATCGTCCCGTGGAAGGGAATCAGCGGGTGTTACGGGGCCGGTTGCTCTTTGCCCAGCAATTGCGCCACAACTTGGTCCATGCCGAACAATTTTATACCCGGGCTCATACCTACGATGCCACGCACCCATTGCATGCGTTGCTTCGCCAGGCCCTGCACGTAGCCAGCGCAGTAGCTACCTCGGAGCAACTCGCGACGCGGGCCCGGTCAATGCTCGGGCAGTGGCCAGAAATGCCGCCCGTTGCCGTGCCTACCGAACTGCCGGTGCTGACGCACGCGACGGCGCGCTACCGACCCGCGTTGGAGCTGGCGTTGTTGCTCCTACAACGGCATAGCCCGGCCCCCCAAGCGGGGCGCACGACCGCCGTCGCGTTGCTATTCGATATGAACCGCTTATTCGAATCGTATGTCGCGCAGCAGGTAAGACGAGCAGCCCCTGCCCTGCATTGCCGGGTGGCGGCCCAAGCCAGTCAATACCTCTGGCATGATGTAGCCGTTCGGCCCGATATCGTCGTCACGTTGCCGGGCGGGGCTACGGTGGTGCTGGATACGAAGTGGAAGGTACCGACCTCCCAGCGTCCCTCCGCGGCCGACTTACAGCAACTCCTCGCCTATTGCCATTTGTGGGGAGCGGCGCACGGCCTGCTGGTGTATCCCACCAATCCTTCTCCGCACCCGAGTCGTTCCACGCAACAGCCCTATGCGCCCGGTCGGCTGGCAATAGCTGTGCAGGGCCACGTGTTATTTGCCGACATCTTATTACCAGACGGAAGGCTGAATCTGGATTTCGGGCGGCAATTACTTAGCTATTTAATGACCCTACCACAATAACACACAGACTACTCAATGCAGCGTGCGCAGTGAACGTTAGGGGGCTGCAATCGTTTTTTTGCTGCGTCGATTGTACAACCGGCGGTACTCGTCGCGAAGCAATGCGTACCGAATCAGATTGGCAACCAAGCTGACTGTAGGGGGCTGATCCCACAGTAATCGTTGTGCATTATCAACGTGGCCTAATACAATCTCCCCTTCCTCGTTGAGCAGATCCGGTGCATGCTTGCTGACGTAAGCAAGGACTTGCTGACGCTTCACGGGTCCCTTCTTCCCATTCGTGAGTGTGCCGTCGTGCCAGATGGTAACTTGTTCCCCTACGCAACGGGTGAATCGGTCGAGGGCAAGTTGCAGAGAAAGGTGGCTGCGGGTGCCCTCATCAACGGACACACATAACATAGTTGTGCCCGCACTTGTCCCTTGAGCAGACGTGTGCTCACGTTTTTCCTTGGCACAAATGGTTAAGCCCACGATGTAGTCGTTACGACGGTACCGAAGCAAAAAGCAGCGGTAGTTGCTGGGCCAGGACCCGCCGGCTGCATTGCCATAACTTTCGTAACGGGGACCATTATCATGAAAGCGGCTCAAGACATCTGTTGTTAGTGTAGGAGTAACGGTCGGCTCGTTTTCGAACAACCCATGCAAATTCACAAGAAAAGAGTGCAGCGTAGCGGGCGTATCCAACCCTACAATGCCTTCATCCTGTAGTGAGGTGATAAGTTTTCTGGAAAGGGGGCGGTGCGTAGCCCGCTCGAAAAGCCACACCCCAAGGTCCGTTTGAAGCTTAAGACTCGTGCGAGCAACCATTTGCTGATACGTCGGTACATGCACTATTTCCTGATAGGCACCCTTACGTCGCTGGCGAATCCGGATATCGCGACCGTTGGTGACAATGACTAGCTCCGCACCTACTATCTCGTCGTAGCGCTCTACCTGAGTTAGATGACTATCTAGAATAGGTAAGCTAGGCGCTTTACACTCAATAATGGCTACGGCTTCATCAAGGCCATCTCGTTTCCGGGCAAAAATGATGATGTCAGCTCTTCCGACAGCGCCTACTTCGAAATAAGACATAGGCACCTCCGCTCGCAGGCTGTCTGGCGGTACTTTGACTTCATGTAGCAGAAATCGAATGAACGCTTGGCGTACTGCTTCTTCTGGGGTAGCTTGAATCAGGCGTTTGCGCGCGTGGCACAGATAGCAAGACTTACCGCCTCGTCGGTACGACGGCTTAGAGGTGTATAGGCGTTCTTGAAATATATGGCCATCGGATGCAACGGCCTCTCCTGGCAAAGATGATGTTACAGATAGTTTCATATACTCGATAGTAAAATAGTGTGTCTCGTCCGTCCCAAAATACGGACGTTTTAGTGGCCCACCCGTCTGGGCTGCTTCGCGCCCCAAAAAGCGACCAAAGATTGTTTCATTCCCTGTTCTCACGAATCAACGGCTCGCGATCTTTGCGCTTCCTAACTTCTTGAGAAACCTAGCTATGCTTTTCGGGCGCTGCTTATCCGACCAGCAGCAGATCCGTCAGCCGCGTGGTATAGGCCGGGCTACGGTACTGGGCATTGCCCTGCCAGGGAGTGGGCTGGCCCACAGCCGTTACTGCTGCCGCGGGCCGTACTGTGCCCCGCCCGAAGCGCTGATTCAAGGCATCGACGCACGCCATCAACGGTTGGCGGCGGTCCTCTGTAACGGTAGGCGAGGCAGCTGCGGGCGTGAATAAGTCCAGTTGCTGCCCGCGGCCCGGCGGTTCCAATCCGTCAAGCACGACGCCCGCTTTCACGTAGCGACGGTCCGGCTCGTAAATCCGCTCCAGCAAGCGCCGCCCGTACGCAAGTAGCCGCAAGGTGTCATTGGTCGGTCCACTCGGCAAGGTCAGTGTGGCGGAACGAGTATAAGGCGGCGGAACCCGGGTATCGTAGCGGTCCTGGGTGAGAAAGACGGTGAGCAAGTGCGCCTGCTCTCCCTGGGCGCGGAGCTTCTCGGCGGCCCGGCTCAGGTACGTGCTCACCGCGCCCCACAGATCCTCCAGGGCCGTGAGCCGCTGCCCAAAGCTGCGGGAGCACCTGATGCTCTGGCGGGCCAGCGTCCCGTCTTCGCTGGCCTGCAGGCCCTGGCAGGGCTGCCCGCGCAGCTCCTGCACGACGCGCCAGCCCACCACGCCGCCCAAATGTTTGCGGGCCCAGACTTCCGAGACCTGACTTAGCGCCCACGCTGTGCCGATGCCATGGGCCGTGAGCAGTTGGGCATACTGGCGGCCGATCCCCCATACGTCGGCCGCGGGCAGCACACGCAAGGCCCGCTCCCGGCGGCTATCGGTGTCGAGGCGTAGCACGCCCTGCAACTCAGGGTACTTCTTGGCCAGGCGGTTGGCCACCTTGGCCAGGGTCTTGGTCGGGGCCATGCCCACGCAGGTGGGGATGCCCGTGCAGGCCAGCACGTCGCGGCGCAGGGCCTGGGCGCGGCTATCTAAGGTGCCGCACCAGGTTGTGAGCCCGTGCAGGTCCAGGAAGGCCTCGTCGATGCTGTAGACTTCCACGGCCGGCACCTGCTCGGCGAGGCGGGCCATCACGCGCCGGCTCATGTCGCCGTACAGGGCGTAGTTGGAACTGAGCGCGTGGCCCTGGTGGTAGCGCAGCAGTTCGCGCACCTGGAAGTAGGGCGCCCCCATGGCAATGCCCAGGGCCTTGGCCTCGGCGCTGCGGCTCACGACGTTGCCATCGTTATTGCTCAGGACCACGACGGGGCGGCCGTCGAGGCGGGGCTGGAAGACCCGCTCGCAGGAAACGTAGAAATTGTTGCCGTCGACGAGGCCGTACATAGAGGAAGGGGCCGCCGCGGGCGACTAAAGAAATGAGAGTGAAACGGCAGGAAGCGCTTGGGGGCTAATCACGGCTACGCAGCAGGGCCGTGAGCTTGCCAGGCAACAGTTCGTGTACCACATGCGTCACCACGCCCCAGATGCGCAAGCTCTCGGGCTCGGTAATTTCGTAATCAGGGTAGGCTGGGTTCTCAGCCTGCAACCACCAGCTACTCCCCCGCCGTACGAGGCGCTTGACGGTGCATTCGCCCTCGACGACGGCCACCACGATGTGGTTGTGGTCGGCCTCCAAGTGTTTATCGACGGCGAGCAGGTCGCCGGCGTGGATTTCCGCACCCTGCATGCTCTCGCCAGCGACGCGCACCAGATATGTAGCCTCGGGATGGCGGAAAAGCAGGTGATTTAGGTCGAACAGCTCTTCTAGCTCATCAGAGGCGGGTGAGGGAAAGCCTGCCGGCACGAGGCAGGCAAACAAAGGAAGCCACACGGTGGTGGTAGGGCTACTAACCTTGATTAATTCAATGGTTGTCATACGGCACGAAATCAGGACAGGAACAGCAAGTATACTAAAAATATTAGCATATTGTTTGCGTTCCGTTTCATGAAGTACATAAACTTTGCACATAAATAATTTTTTAAAATGTGTATGACATCGGCTAACGATATACTATGCAGATTTTTATCCTTCTTCAGCATAGGTTACTTTCTAAATAATCAACTAAATATTATAGTAATTAACGAACAACTTCTAGCTAAATAGGACCTGAAAAGCGATTTTTCACTGCTCAATTACGAGTAGGTACAGCTACTTGCGCATCAGGTAGATTCCTATTTCTAATTTTCAGGTCGCATACTACAGAGACATTTTAGAGACGGCGGCTCTACTTCACATTCCCAGGCCTATGGCACTGGATTTCATTTTGCCTAAATCACAAATGTTGGGCAGTTGGGAGAACGGTGTGGCTTACAAAAATTTGTTGATTTTTATGCCATAACTTGTTGTATAATAGTCAACTTTATATAATAAAATTTCGTATATTCATTACACAAATAATTGACAAACAGATTATTATGTTTCAAGTTATGAAAAAGCACCTACCTCCCTCCTCCCCTACACGGCCTGACGTGTATCAATTGGTCACCGACCGCTTGCTGGCCGCTTTGGAAGCGGGCGTTATTCCGTGGCGCAAGCCGTGGAACCATCAGTATGGGTTGCCGCGCAATTACGTCAGCAACCGGGCCTACAGTGGAATTAATGCTTTTCTGCTGCACATAGCGAACGACGGCCTCCCCTTTTTTGTGACGTTCCGCCAAGCCCGCGCGTTAGGGGGATATATTCGCAAAGGTGCGAAGGGGCTGCCAGTCATCTACTACCATACGCTGGTCAAAGAAGACCCTGAAACGGGCGAGCAGCAACGCCTCCCGTTTATCAAGCATTACATAGTATTCAATATTACGGATGTAGAAGGCGTAAACCTTGCACTTCCGCCAGCATCTGCTACTATGCAGCATGCCCCCTTAACGGCCGGTGAAGCCATTGTGAGCGGCTGGGCGAACCGGCCTTTACTGTGCTTGGGTGCCCGCAATGCCAGCTACAGCCCGTTACTGGATTGCGTACGCTTGCCCCTGTTGAAGCATTTTCATAGCGCGGAGGAATACTACGCAACCCTATTTCACGAATTGACGCACGCCACCGGGCATCCCAAGCGCCTGCACCGACCCGATTTGGAGGAAGCGCTTCGCCCTAATGGCCAAGCAGGCTATGCACGGGAGGAACTAACCGCTGAAATGGGGGCGGCTTTTCTCTGCGCGCATGCCGGCTTCGATCCGGCCCGCACCACAGACAACGCCGCAGCCTACGTGCAGTTCTGGCTCGACCAGCTTCACGGAGACAAAAAATTAGTGGTGCAAGCAGCCAGCCGTGCGCAACGTGCCACTGAGTTGATTTTGGGTATCCTCCCAAGTGAGTCGGCTCTTGAAGCCCCTTGTGCGCCCGCTGCAGCTGCTTAGTAGCTGCAGCAACTAGGGGATCTTAGTGAGCAGCGTATTCCTATTCTGATATTAGGAGGAGTTAAGAATCTTTTTTTCTGTAAATAACTGATTTCTGCTGCGTAGCTCTTATCTTTCATAAGCTACCTGGTTTTGTGAAGAGGAAGCTTATTTCTCTCGGTGCTTAGGCGTATTACTGCCCTGCTTTCATCTCTCTGCCTCCCCTGCCGGAGCCCCGTTTAACGCTACTACATAACGCGTTTCCGATCTTCTCTTCTGAAAGAAACCAGTTGGTTCGACCTGCCCTGCTTTGACCTATTCTATTGCAACCACGAAAAAATGAGTATTCACTTCATTGCTTCTTGGTCTAATGTTATCTACTCCTCCATTTTCGGTTCCCTCCGCCGTTGTGGGCCAACCCTATGCGTGCGCGAACGATAACCCAGGGACAGAACGCGCCCAGGCGGTATTCACCAAAGGCTTCATTAATTTCCTCTATTACTTTCCAGCGCCGACTCCTGACGACAAAGCCCTCTTTTCCTGCGCGCCACTATACTACGGAGCCGCTATCCTCGGCACCGGTTTGCCCTTTGTCGCCTGTGAATTCGCCGGCACCGGCTGGGCCTTTGAAAGTGGCTTGAATCTGCTGGATATGACCGAAGCAGAAGCCGCCCGGTGGCTGAGAACCAAATCGGGTACCGTGCTGGAGCTGATTTTACTGGAAGCCACCAGCAACACGGTAGTAGCGGTACGGTCTATTTGTCCTCATCCGACTTTTGTGAGTCGCCTTCGCCGCAGCTTAGCACAACAACGCCCCAGTTTTTCGACGAGCCCAGCCGTTCTGGCCGCGCAGGCCGCCGCGCTGCTTCACCGTCGCTCCTGCCCCGGCCGCTTACTAGATGAAGCTACTGCATACCGCTCTGCCGTTACACAAGGAGAGTCAGCCTGTATTGAGCATTTATTAATTCATTAATTCTATAATTAATGAATTATGTAATTCACTTCGTGCGCTAGTTGGCGAAGTACTATTCTTGCATTTTTCCCTTCCGAAACGGTTGAGGCTATCTACTTACAACGGTTGTTGCGTAATAGGTGCGCTACCTCATCCTACTTGTTTGCTGCTTGATGCCTCCCTCCCGACGCACCTCCCCACAACCAAAAGTCACCGTAAATCAAGCTGAACCCGTGCCGCCGGAACAAGCGCTTGCTACGCCTCTCTACTATACCCCCACTGCAACGCAGATTCACACGCTCAGCGAACTACTGGATGCTACGAAGCTGACCGTGCGTGAACTCACTGCGGCCTGGAAGCTGGATTACCGTTCCATTCAAAAGCGGCGAAAGCATCCGGAGTTAGTAACGGTAGTGCAGGTATACCGCCTAGCCCTTATTGTCAACTTGGCACCCGACGTTCTTTTTGAACTCATTCGAAGGGAACTGGTTGCGAAGGGTGAGCTACCTGAGACCAAGCTAGCAGACTCTGACCACGCTTAACCCTATCCAGTTAGCTTATATGGACTATATAAGCCTGCATAAGTTAAGAAAGACTGCCTACCCCCTCCCCTACCCCATCGTAGCCGGTGCAAAGGACAAGCAGGCAGCTTTTCCTACTCAATCGCGCTAGCCGCTATTCCGCAGCAGGCAGTACCCCTTGTTTACGCAGGTGCTTGATATAAAACCGAAGTGCTTCTTCCGTAAAACTCCGGTGGGACTTCTTTTCCCCTTGCCGCCGGAGCGTAACGAGGTGCTCGGCTACTTCCAGGTTGAGGCTGGCGCCAATGTACACCGCAACCCGCTCGGTTTCCCCTTCCGCCGTATGCACCGGTGGCCGGCCGCGCCGTGCCGGAGCAGTAGCTGGCTTTTCGGCGGCGGGCTTGCGCTTGCTAACGGGGGCTGATGCGACTGGTGGTGAAGGTGGCGTTAGATCATCCTCGTTTTCTACGGTCGGTGCAGTTTCCTCGGCGGGCGGATTCGGCATTTGACTGCGAGCGGAGGCGGCAATATCCGGATCCGTGGATTCCAGGGTTGCTAAGGCTTCGGCAGGGGTGAGGCGGGGCCGCCGGGGGCTTTGGGCTGCTTTGGATGGAGGTAATTTCATGGCAGGTAGGAAAGTTAGGCGGCGGATTCGGCCGTAAGCCCCGTGCGCGCAATTAATTCATCACATAAAGCCCGCAATTCGTTTGCGGCTGTTTTCTCGCCCCCGCGCCAACGCAAGAACGAGGGCTCTAGGTGGCTGTACAAGGTGGAAGCACGCTTAAAAATGGCCCGCTCACTCAAGAAGGCATTCAGGCGCGGAATCTGATATTCCTCAATCATTTTATCCAGCTCCTCCTCCTCCTTCGCGCGGGTCCGTTTGTTGGCTACCCCATAGAACTCAAAGGGTAGGTTTCGCTCCGCGTAGCGCTGCTTGATGCCCGCCAGCACATGCAGAAAAGAAATGGTGCTCTGCCGCTCCCCTAAGTCAGAAAGCAACGGTACCAGGATAATGTCACAGCCCGACAGTACCTCGATCATGGTAGTATTATCGGCCCGGCCAGCCATATCCACGAAAGCGACATCATACTGTCCCTCTACGCTGTCCAGGTAGTCGAACACCTTAGCCATGGGCTGATAAACGATGGGATACGGGAAATCCGCTTCCGGATTGGCCGTTTGTAACTCGTCCAGCCACGGTTGATCCTGCTCAGTGCGACGGTCGCTGATAGTCTTCTGTGAGTCGGCCTCTACTACCAGTACGCGCAGGTCATAGGTAACGGCCAGGGCAGAGGCAAGCAGCATGGTAAGGGCCGACTTTCCGGCACCTCCTTTCTGGGTGGCTACGCTGATAATTTTTCCCATAGGTTCGAGAAGCAAGTAAGAAGAATGTGCGCAGCAAATATAATTATTGAATTCAAAAAATCATGAGTGTTTTATTCTTATAATTCATATGCATATTAATTAATGAATTTATGAATTACTTAAAACATGGACTAACAACATCAATATATAATGAATTTATGATTTATTAACTTTTTGAATTCATTATATACATATACAATTATTTCTTTAATTAAAGAATTTTGTATTTATAGAATTCTTTAATTAGGGAGAAAGGAAGCATACTCTACATTCATTGTATTTAATGAATTCATTAAATATTTAACTCATTAAATTACAATCAACATAACAACAGGCGATTACCGCTGCTACATGCGAGCTTATAGACCTCATTATGAACCTGGAGAGGTGGGTTAGCACGTGCCATCTTAAGAACAACAGTAGCAATCCTGTACTGAATAGATGGTTGGCTCAGTACTCATCCGTATTGAGAAGCGCTGCTATACAGAGTGGTTTCTGTAACTTGATTTAGCAAGAAGACCATCGCGCATCTCAAGCTAACTATCTGACTATATGCATTTTACATTAAATAAAAAGGTCAGGTCGGATAATTTTCAGCGTAACATATTGAATATCAGCATTTTTTTGGATAAATTCTTCTACTAAAACCAACTCAGAAGATGGCAGGGGAAGATCAGCGGATGAACGTCAAACTACCAGCAAGTACCCACGCGGTAGCAGCGAAAGAAGCCTTACGGTGGAAGCTTTCCATCCAAGATTACACCGATGCCGCGGTGCGGTATTTCGCCACGCGCAAGCTGAATCCCCAAGCCACTATCGCGCGCGAAGGAGAGCTTATCATGGGCCAAGTACACCAGGTAGGCGAGCGGGTGTTCCGCTACCTGAAAGAACAAGAGCGCGGTATACACGCGGAAGTATTATCAGAGCTGGTGAGGACACGCGTAACGCAGGAGCGTACGCTCCAAATGCTGACGGCAGTGGTTGGCCGGCTGAATAACTGGTCTCCTACAGACATTCACGAGCTGCTGCTAACAGCCCAAAAGGAGATAGAGACCATGGTCGATTTGGTGTTGACTGACCTGCAAAAAGTAGCACCGGAAGCGAGAAAACAGTCTACCAATACACCTAAATAAGACCTCAAATACTAGTGATATGTATTGCAAGATTATCGACCCGCGCACGCATGGAAAGCAAGCTTATCAAAATACCGGCAGCGTGGTACGCACAATAAACTACTTGGTTAAAGAAGCTAAGAAGGATGGGCACGAACCCCAGTTTTTCACAGTTACTCAGGATGGGATAGGAGCAGATGAGATAAAGCAAGCCATAGATCGTAATAGCAAAGGACTACGGAAGGAGCAAGCCAAGTTTTACTCTTTGGTTATCAGCCCGAACGCTAGGGAGCTAGACGTTATTGGTAACGACCTAGAGAAACTGAAGGCTTACACACGGGCCAGAATGGAGCACTACGCGCAGAACTTTGCACTACCCGCAGGAAAGAGACTACAGAGCGCTGATTTGGTGTGGGGAGCTATCCTGCACCAAGAGCGCACCTATCGGGGAACAGACCAGGCCGTAATAGCCGGCAGCGCTAAAGTAGGCGAGCGGCGGGAAGGCTTGCAAACACATGTGCACATCCTCGTGTCGGCCCGCGACGCTACCCGGAAGATTACCCTGAATCCGCAGGGGCCGAAAAAGCGCTTCGACATGATAGAGTGGCAAAACAGTGGGCCGGCCCATTTCGCTCAACAGTTTGGGCCACCGGACTTAGCGGGCCAGTTACGCACCTTCGGTTTTCCTACCGTCAATGAGTTACGGAACGGCGTAAAAGAAGCCATTGCACGCGCGCAGCAACGACGGCAACGGGAGCGTGCAGAAAGCTCGGCAGGCGAGCAGCGACGAAGCCAGCACATTGCCGATAGGGTAGGAGAGATGAATCAGCGTTTGGCGCCAGAGCAGCGACTTGAGACGGACCGTATTACACAGATTGGCCAGCAAAGAAGCTATGACAAAACGTTTTATAGCCGCTTAGCTAGGCTCGAGCAACGGGTGGAAGCGGGTGTGCCGGTTGATAACGCCTATTTTCTGTTGCGTACCGGAAGAGAGCGGGAGGAAGCGTCGACAATTGGACGCGGCATGGGAGCTTTGCTGCGGCAGATAGTGCAAAATGAGCGGGACATCAACCGCTACCGAACACAGGATATTGGTGAAAGACACAATCGGGACAAAGGAGAAATTGATTTGTATTAGCACCAAATAGCTTCTCCCTACAACCGCAATTCGCCTAAGGCTGGCATAGAAGCAGCTGGTACACGATCCTCTATAATATCTTACGCCCAACAAATAAGAACCTGTAAGCAAATACTGAGAAAGATTCTTACCTTATAATAGTTTGTCCAAAGTATCACCACTATTTATCTATATGAGCCAGACACCGACTCCCCGACCACCTGATAAGTTGAGTGTTACAGTCGTTGCGGCTATCATATTGCTACTTACAGCAGGTGGCGAGTATTACACTCTAACAACACCGAAGGCTGCTACCGGAATACGGACGGTTGAAGCAAGCAAGGCACATAGCTCACCTGCCGGAAGACAACCCGAGGTAGTGAGCAGAACAAGTAGCGCGACACAGAGCCAGGCACCTCCCAAATTCGCGGGTATTGAAGAGAAACTGACGCAGCGGGTGCAGGTAGGCATCCAGCGATTTTATGCAGCCTTTGGGCTATACGTTCGCCTCAGCGTAGTAGGGCTGGCAGTGGCGATGCTGTTCTTGCAGAAGGCGCGGGAGGCCAGCGTTACCAACAGCCGCAAACGACCGGCCGGCCGGCTTGTGCGAAAAATCAGCTGGGTGGTTTGCGGCTTGCTTCTTCTGGGTACTTATGTACTGGTCACCATTCAAACTTACAGCACAGAGGTTATTGCAGTACTTTACCCAGCTACTGTTAGCATCCTGCTACTGAGCAGTATGGTGGTTGGTAGTCTGCGAGCTGCGCTGAAGAGAACGGCTTTCGGTTTAGGGAGTGAGGCAAGGGCCCAGAAAACCAGGTACGGAGTCAGTTTTCAGACACGAGATGGCGGCTGGGTGAACATCCCTAATCCGTATCGGGGAACGTTGGTATTCGGCGGCGCTGGGGCGGGCAAAACATATTCCATTGGCGAGCCCATGGTTGAGCAATTCATTCAAAATGGAATGTGCGGCCTCATCTACGACTTTAAGTTTCCGGTGCTGGCCAGTGCGGCGCAGAAAGCAATTGTTGTGGCCGAGCAGCGGTATAAGCGTAAGAAAGAAAGCTTATTATACCGAGTTAGCTCATTGGCAGGAATAGCCCGTCCACTGACCGAGGTAGGGCGGCTGCGGCATCACATCATCAACTTCTCGGATATGGAACGGACGGAGAAAGTCAATCCTATTCGGCCGGAAAACATGCCTGTCATTGCCTACGCCGCCGATGCGAGCAAGACGATATTGAAGAACTTAAACCCCGGTACGCACCGGGGCAGCGACGATTTTTTCGAGGCCAGTGCAGGCGCCTACCTGACGGCTATCATCTGGTTTTACCGGCAAAACTTCCCGCAGTTCTGCACGCTGCCGCACGTGGTGGCCACTGCTGTATATTCCAACTACAAACACGTGCTCAGCATGCTCAGCACCGATACAGAATGTGCGGCCCTCATTGCCAGTTTGGTCACCGCCGTGCAGGAAAAAGCCGGCAAGCAGCTGGCGGGGGTGATTGCTACGCTGCAGCTGGCGCTCAGCACCATCAACAGCCCCGAAATCGTGTGGGTACTGAGTCCGGATGAGGAAAGGGGAGAGGGGTTTTCGCTGAATCTGAATGACCCGCAGGAGCCCAAGCTACTCACCATTGGCAACGATGCCTCCCTTAAAGCTACCTTTTCCCCGCTGGTTGCTCTGATTATCGGGATGGCGCTCAAGCTGATGAACCAGCAGCATAAGCATCCCAGCTTCGTGTTTCTGGATGAAGCTGCTACCATTATCATTCCAGATCTGGAGACTCTCCCGGCCACGGCCCGTAGCAACGAGGTAGCCATGGTGTACATGACCCAGGACAAGTCGCAGATGGTGGATGCGCTGGGTGCGGATAAAACAGAAGTGCTGGTGTCCAACCTGAACAATCAACTGATTGGCAAGGTAAACTCCATGACCACCGCAGAATACGTGTCGAAGATGATGGGGAAGCAGGATAAGGAGATGGTATCCGTGAGTGCGGGCAAGTCGCAGGGTGGGGCGACGAAGGGGAGCCACACCAACCGTAGCCTCAGTCAAAGCGTGAGCTTTCAAGAACGTAGCATCCTTCAGCCTACAGATATGATTTCCTTGGAACAAGGAGAGTTTGTGGGCCAGACGGTAGAAACCGATCAGCCTTTCTTTCGGGCGACGTTCCTACGCAAAGAGTACCCAGGAAAGCATCCCATTCAACCTTTCGTCCAGTTCTCCCTAGCAATGGAAAGAGCGGAGCCAAACAGTGAGAAGGAGTTAGCCGAAGTGCTCAGCCAAACACCACCCAGCTCTCTTGGTGCGGCCGACGAACAGCCAGCCATTGCGCAACTTAGTCTGTTGGAACGTCGGAAATTAGCTCGCCAGGAGGCTCGGCGCCCAACTAATTTATCTGTGCAAAAGAGAATTCTTGATAAAAATTTTGAGCTGATTCAGGAAGACGTGTATACCATTATTCACTCCTTTTACAATCGACTGGGTGCTGCCGAAGCCCCAAACAATTCCTATCAGTACTGATGCAACTGACCCACTGTAGTAAGGCGTTTGGCTTGTTAATTACGTATAAACTAATATCTTAACCGTGAACAATATGCATTCCAACACTTTCAACCCCAAGTTTGCGGCGAACGAGCAGACGTCCGAGCAACGGCAACACATTGTGGAACAGGCGTTGGCTATTAGCCGAAGCCAGGATCGGGAGCCGAGTGCGGAAGCGCATGCCCAATATGCCCGCTACATACAAGGCGAGCTAACAATGGAAGAGGTAGTAGCTGAGATTATGCAAAGTAAGATTCTGCGGGCGGCCAGTGGCTTTGCGCAAACTGGCAATTAGCTATGTTTCTATGGCGTTTTGTCGTAGCGTGTTAAAGTGTGTTTCTCGGGGCGTTTTCAGCTAAATCAACCTAGTATAGCCTAATGGATGGTTTCCTCGATGAAACAACAGGAGTATTAAAAAATAAGCTGGGCGTTGCCTCCGCTAAGGAATTAGCGCTACACGAAGCCGATTTTTCCGTTCCACGCATGGCGCAACTGCTGGGAGGAGCCAAAGAGTTAGCTGCTACATTCGATGCAGCATACTTTCGGGCCATTCACCAGCATATATTTCAGGATGTGTACCAGTGGGCCGGACAGACCCGAGCAGCAGGCGCATTCCAAGGGGAGAAACGCACGTTTGCTTACGCGAGCGAAAACGAATTTCAGCCGCGCGTCATGCGCTATGCTCCCTACACACAGATTGAGCAGCGCTTAGATGCTATCGGCGAGCAGCTACAGCGGGAAAACATCCTTCGGGGGCACCCAACCAAAGACACGTTTGCGGAGCGAGCCGCCTATTATTTCGATCAGTTCAACCACACGCATGGCTTTCGGGAAGGCAACGGCCGCACGCTGCAAATAGCGTTTACCCAGCTTGGAAAGGAGGCCGGCTACGCTGTAGATTTCAGCAGGGTAGATCCACGCGAGCTAAATAAGGCGCGGGATCTAGCCATGCTTCGACCGGCCGGACCTGAACACCCCGTTCAAAACCTGGCGGCGCTGGCGCAGCTGTTCAAACATATTACCGAACCCCTACCTGGACCGGCTGCTGTGGCCGCCCGTGATCCGCAGCAAGCCCGGCCCGTGCTAGAGCCGTCTCCCATACTAAGCATGATGGAGAAGCTACGCGTGATGCAGGCCAGCTCCTACGAAGTAGGGGCAGGCCTACGCGACATAGACAGGGGGGACACTACCCGCGGCACTCAGTTGGTACGACAGGTAAATGACGTAATTTTTCAGCCTTACCGGGTAGCCGAACTGGGCAATCAGATACGTGCGGCCGCACGGGAAGTAGGAACGCATCCCGTGCTAAGCCAAGATGCGGAACTGGTGAAGGACACCCAGCGCTTGGCTGCTACTGTTATAGTTGTTCAGCACGTTGTGGCGCGCGAAACCTTTGTGGAGAAGGCGGGTAAGCTAGCGGAAAGTCTTACGTCACACTGGCCCAAAGAAGCGGAAAGCTTGCGCCAGGTAGCAGCTGCAGTAGAGCATAACGCCCCATTAGGTGTCGAAAATGGCAAGCCTGTGAATGTAGCCCTAGGATTGGCTCTGCAATCAACCGAGTTACGGAACGTTGGTCAGGAACTACACCATGCTACCAAAACATTGGTAGAGTTGCAGCAGCATCCCAGCATTGCCCAGCAGCTAGCCGTGCGTGCTCCCGGCAAAGACGCGGGTGGCTTGGAACGGTAAATTAGGTCACGCAAATCAATTGATCAGTAAAGATGGTAGCGTAGCCCCACCCCGTAGAAGCCTGGCCAACGGTCGATAAGAGCGCCCCCAAACAAGGCGCTTTTAGTAGCGGTACCGACCAGCGAGAAACGATTCCCGAAGAAGACATCCAGTTCCGCTCCAGCTTGTGGCCCGACGGTAGCGCGTTGCGGATCTGTGCCCCTGTCCTGGCCATTGGTACCATTTTCACCGGTGCGTTCATAGCGCCCGACAACACCTACCAGCAGATGCAGATAAGCCGTTTCGCCAAGCCGGAACAGCTGCGGGGCAGCCAGCGCCGTGAGTCCGTAAGCTGAGTATTCGCCCTTAAGCCCTAGTGTGCCCCGCTCTCGAGTAGCGCCAAGGCGTAGAGACAAAGCATTGCTCACGAATCGATTATAGCTGATTTCCGCGTACGTACCCTTCTCGGTTCTACCGTAGCTCCCACTCCCTTGATATGGCGCTGGGCCAGCGCAGGGAGCCATGTACCCGCGCCCACCATCAGGCAACCCACCAGTATCAGCGTCTTCATCGTCTGGCTAGTTTCGGGTGCGTTGTTCGTCCAGCCGAATCAGAGATTGCGCCATCATGTTGTCGGCGTAGGCGGCCGAGGCAATCTGCTTGGCCTGCGACATAGTGGCGGACTCGGCAATCAGTCGGTCAGCCTCCTGGCGGAGCTTCATGGCTTCCACCATGTTGTTGTTGGCGGTATTCATGGAGGCAATGCGTTCGGCCTCCGTCATAGAATAACGGTTGGGGTTCTTCAGCGTGGCTTGCAGCTCCACGCTCTGGGCCGTCATTTCGTCGGCAATCTTGTAGTACTGAAAGGCCGTCTCGATCTTCTTCTTATTGACGCTTTCTTCCAAAGCAATAGTAGAGGCCACCTGTTCAGTACCCGACTGCTTATACTCATCATACGTCAGGCGTTTGGTGCTCGTCACATCTTGCTTATCAAACACTTCAAAAACGGTGGCCACATCCTTCTGCTGCGCACTTTCCAACGCTTCCCTCAGGCGTTTGGCGCTATTCAGGCTGGGATAGTAGGCGCTGCTCCGACCGATGCCGCTCAAGGCCATACCGTACGCGTAGAGCTGCGCCGGATTGGAAAGTCGCAAATCCTTCACGCTTGCCACCTTTTTTAAGTCCTCCTGAATTTGCTGCTGCAAGGCCAAACCGCGGCTCTGCAGGTCTTTGATGTCGCCGCTGATGTCGCGAATTTTGCCGGAGATGTCGCGAGTAACGCCCGCAATATCTTTGGCATCGACGATGACTTTGTAGTTCTGTATTGTCTCAGCCCACTCCTTCAACTGCTTGGCAAACTGCGCGATGTGCGCGCCCATGTGCAGTGGATCATTCACGACAAACTGGGCGTAGGAGGGACCAGCAGGGGTTAATAAGGCGGCACTGGCTGCCAGGAGCACCAAAAACTTCTTTGCGTTCGGGTTCATGTGACAAAAAGAGTGAAGGTGAGAACTACTTACTTGTCGTTGTTGAGAAAGGGCAGCGGAGCACCACCGGCATTGCTACTGCCTGTCTCCGTATTGCTTACCTGCCCCGCTGTGGCGGTGGTGATAAGGATAGGATAGCCGTCCGGCAACAGCACGTCACGCAACCTCGACCCGGAGCGCGGCAAACGCTGAATGATCGAGGTACCTACCCGGGCCGCGATACCGGCCGTACTATTGGCAGCGGATTGCGACCGGTCAATGGCGGCGCCCAATTCGTTGAAGCCTGCCTGCTGCGCGCTCAGCTGTATGCCTGTATTGGGGTTAACTGGCGCCTTCTTGCTCGGGTCAATCATAATGCCTGGCAAGTAGTTGTAGTCAAATATTTTAGCCTCTACTCGGTAGGCAGCTAATCGATTGACGGTGATTGTTACCTGGTTGCTGTTAACCGAAACAATACCCGCGAAGACGGTATTTTTAGGAAACGTGACGCCGCTGACTACGGCGTCTTCCGCGAGTCGGAGCAGCACGACGGAGCCCGAGCGTACTTTCTGCGCGCCGTTGACCAGGCACTTATAAAAAACTTCGGGCACTAACTCGCCACTGCCCGTCCCGGCACTTCCTTGCCTGATCGTGTAGAAACCATCCATGCCAGGTAGAGCATTCAGCGCGGCAGTGCCCGCAGCTCTGTTCACTACAGCTGGCTCCCGGTAGCGCCGCCCGGTCATTTGCTCGTACACTTTGCGGGAAGCCTCTGGGGCCGCCGCCAGCATCTGGTTTACGTCCTCGTTGGTTTCGTACGGCACTCCGTCCGGTGCAACAGCGGCTGGTGACACCCGCGCTGCACGTACCCCACGGGCCTTACCAGCACTCAATTGTGCAGGAGCCGGAGCGCTGCTCCTGCGAGTCTTAACTACTGCGGCCGGTGTCGGCTTTGCAGGCGATGCCGGCGGTAGTAGGACAGGCTCCGAAGGGCTGGTAGTAGCTATCATCTGTTGCCGTTGCGCGCGCTGCTGGGCTGCCCTTCCCACCGTATCAACCGGGAAGGCGGTGTGCGCCAGCTGATCGGCGGTTGGTTTAACTTCCGTGCTGGCTTCGCGTCGCTCTATGTCTTCGCGGTGCGCCATCACTTCCGAAGCGGACGGCGGGGCTACCTCCTCCGTGGCAGGCTTTGGTACTACTTGCGCAATATTTGCCGAAGAACCGGCAATAGGATCTTTGCTCGCCTGATCCTCGCGCACCAGCATTCGGGCGTAGAGCACCAGCCCACCAATCAGGCACATCAGAATCAAAAGAATAAGAGCCCACCAGTATGTTCGGGCAAGTTGGCCCAGACTAACGCTCTTCTTCTTGAGAGCAGTAACGGGCTGCCGAGGCTCTCCCATGACGGGCGTGCTTTCAGCTACGGGCAACTCGGCACCATCACCTTCATACACAGTATTCATTGGCTTGCAGCAGCGCCGTTACAGAGTGGAAGCTGTGTTGACTACTTTGGATGGCACCGGTAGCCGAAGTACCCGCGCCCCATTCAGTTCGCGTAAGGTCACTTCCAGAAAACCCTGGTCCGTGGCGGCAAATAGGGGGATGGCGTAGAGTAGGTAGCCCGTGCTATTGCCGGCAATGATCTGGTTAGAAAGGCCGCCCGATGGAGCCAGTGGACGCCGGGCTTCATTCTTTTTCTTCCCCAAAAACTTCTTATCCGTATTCTCGACGAGCTCGAAATCGGTGAAATCCACGTTGTAGTCAATCGAGGATTTGTTGATGACTTTCAGCCGTAGATAGGTGAAATTCTTATCGTTGCGAATGTTGGCCAGGGACAATACCAAGCGGTTATCCATCACCGCCACCGCCTGGTGCTCTTCCTTGGCTTTGTCGAGTAAGGCCAGCTTATCTTCTAGTTGAGCTTTCTGCTCCGGGTCGCGGTCTAGTGCCAAAGCATTTGGGGGCAGACCCGTGGCAGGATTCTGGAAGTCGTACAGTTGAAGAACTGGGCTTTTAACAAACACGAGGCGGCCCATCCAGTATTTGCTGCCGTGCCGAACCAGGATAGGGGTAGGAGGCGGGTTTTTGCGGCGGGCTCGAACGAAGACGGCGTTAGCTTCAATCTTCACTAAGTAGTTGTTCAGCATGCCAACATCCACCAGGCTCACGCCCGCAGGAAACACCAGGTAAGTAGTCGAGCTATCCGACACGGCCACGTCCTGCAGCGGGGTGGTCGACGCGGTGCTTGGCCGGGTTTCCGGTCGAACGACGGCTTCCTGCGCTAGCTTGGCCGTACCAAGCGGTAGGGGAGCGGGCAACGGACGTCGGGCAGCTGGTCGCCCAATGATTTGGGCTGTTGCAGCAGTAGAAAACGACAAGGCTAACAGTAGCGAGGTGGCAGCTAGCCACGCTGAAGTAATAGTTTTCATAAGCGTAGACTGACAGAGTAGAGGTTACTGGGCCGGCGTGGCGATGCCGTTCTGGCGGGCCGCTTCGGCTTGTTGCGCCGTCCGCTCGGCGGCCTGCTGGGCTAGTAGCTTGCGCTCCTCCTCGGAAACGGGTGGGTTGTAGGGGATGTAGTCGAAATTGCTGAGTAGCAACCCAAATGGATTTGCTTCCGAGCGGTTGGTCTCAATCAGGGTGAAGCGAGCTGCTAGGGGTAACGACTTGCTTTGCTGATCCCCAATGAAAATTCGTTGCCGAGTGTAGACAGTGCCAGTGTAGGGGCGGCGCTCCAGGTGTAGGGCGACGCTGTCTACACTGAGCGTGGCCCGGGCACCGTAGCGCACGTAGTTGGCAAACACGTCGCTCTTCTTGAATCCTTCATAAATCCGCCGCCCGCCCGCATCATCAATTAGCGGCAGCGCCAAGTCCAGGTGCTGCTTGAAGCTGTACTGATCATGGGAGAACATGGTCGTCATGAAGGTGCGCACCAAGTTGCGCGCCTCGAAAGCCGTGTGCTCTTCAGCCGACGTACCCAGCGCAGAAAAGCTGCCTTGATTGCCTACCACGTACACGCGCTGGCCGCTCACGTTGAACGCGTACCACACCAGAAAGCCTGCCGCCACGACGACCACAGTGCTCAGCACAGCTGAAGCCAGCGCGACGATCTGCATGGTGGAGAAGGCTTTGTTTAAGTCTTTTACAGGAGCTACTGAAGTTTCCATCCGCAAACTGAGTAAGGAGTGAAAGAACAAACGGTGGTAGAGAGCAGCATGAAGCGAGCAGCTTCGCTCTACCGCAAAGGCTTCACTGGCAGCGTAATCTTACCTGCCGCGCTTGGGTAATAGGGATAGCTAAAGACCACCGTGGGCGATGTGCTGGCGTAACAGTAGAAAAAGCCGCTGACGGTGAAGGTGCGATTAGGCGCAATCAGCTGGGGCGCCCCATACCGCCGAACCATAGCAGAGTCAGTGCTGAGTGATTCAACGATGAACGGCGTGAGTGTATCTCTTTTAGCAGCAACGTAGCGAGAGAGCAGGATGGGGTCACCGCCCATCTTAGCCACGTTGCGCACTACGGCCGTAAAGGGTACCCGATAGCCAGCCAGCTTTACTGGTTCAGCTGCGCTAGTACGTGGCCATTGGGAGGGGCGATTGAGCAGCATAGGCTTGGCTGCGCCCTGCTCCAAACTCACTAACTCCACGCGCTTTTGGCTGGCAACGCTGGGTAGATCCAAGGTAGCTACCCACGACTCCAGCACAGGCCGGATGTCAACGCTCACGGCTGGTGGCAGAGAGGGTAGTGTACGTTGCTGTGACAAGGCGGAGAGCGGAAAGCAGCTCATTGCAAAAGCAACTGAAAATGCATGGGGAAACGGGAGCTTTTTCATAGACCTATCGGCAATAGTGAAAAAGTAAAATACGTATTAGCGCGTCCAGATGCCAGAGCTACGTTGCTGATAAGTAGGGTTTAACGCTTCCGCCATCGTGACGCGCGGGAGCGAAGCCGCCGCTGAATTCTCAGCTGCTGGAGCTGTAGCAATTTGCTCAGCATTACTATGAACTTCTGCTGCTCCGCTATTGCCTCCACCGGATCCTGCACTGCGGCCGTTGCCCATTATTCGCCCGAGGGCGCTCGACAGGCCGCCCCCACCAGGGGCTGCAACACCTGCCGCCGCTGTGGCAGCTCCTGCCACCATGCCACCAAATGATGCCAAAAATCCTTGTACCGCCGAGCCACCGATGACAAGACTGGTCAGGTAGGGAACCATGAAGTAGAGCACCACAAATGCCACCGACATAATCAGGAAGCTAGTATCCTGATCGGCTTGTTGAGTACCGGGTAACATAGGCCCTACCTGCGTCTGCTGCTGGGCGTAGAAGCTGTAGAGCAGATCTAAAACTGCAAAGGTCAATGACCATAAGTGGACGGAGACGAAATTCTGTAACCAGTGCTTTGCTAACTGTGCAAAAGCAGGAATAACAGACAAAGACAATGTGATGGGACCTGAAACATACAGGAATCCAAGCACGAATTGCCGGATGTACAGCATCACGTTGCGCACCACTAGTACTGTTGTGGCAGTAAAAAAGCGCGTGAGCAGACCCACAAAGCTGAATGATTGCCAAGCGTCGTTCAAATTGCTTAGCAACGAGCCAGCTCGATCAATAAATTCGGCCATACTAACTGTCTGCCCAGCCGAATTTTGCGTCAAGGCCCCCGGCGTGAGTATCTGATAAATAGCCTGCCCAGCTGAGTCACCAGCTGTAGGTAAGCGCAACAACCCTACGAAGCCTCCAATAGCATCGCCAATAAGCGTTGCCCACTCACTGTAAAAGCCGATTAACAGGTAAAGCCACAGCCCTTTCAGCAGAGGACCAAAATCCATGGAAAGCGAATTGCTTTGCAGATATCCCCGCCCGATGGTCGTAATCAGCGCAATACCCAGAAAGCTGGGTATGAGCACGCCCTGACAAAGATGCTGTACCGTAATAAGCGACTTTTCGCAAGCCGTGAAAAACTTGGGGTCAACATCAACGAACAGGAGCAGGGTAGGGGAGATCATACCGCCAGCGCCCCCCGCTGCGCCATCTTATCTTCCACAAACTGATCAACCGCCGGTGCCAGACGCTTCTGCACGAAGGTTGTCATGACGGGCTCATTTGTCTCCGGATTCAGTACCACTCGACCTTCTTTATCACGCACAGGCACCGTTATTTCCCGCTTGTAGTGCTCTACCAAACGATTCAAATAGTTGCGCTCGGTTGGCTTCGAGGAAAGAATGGCATCGAGCTGGGGTGATACTTCTAAAGCGTAAATCTGTCCTTTGGAACCCTGCTTGATGAAAAACTCCCGGAAGCTGTCTCCGCTCTGCACGGAGCGGCACAAGTCCATTTCGTGGGCCGTGAAACCAAGCGGCACCTGTATCCGATCCAGCGAATCCTTGTTGGAGTGTCGCAGGATAATCTTGGTGGAGCTATTATCAATCAGGGTGTAGCCAATCCTAGAATCCGTAATTTCCTTGATTCCCTGCGTGATGATGGTGATGCTGCCATTCGTTTTGCGAATGGTGCGGTACATACTGACAATGAACTCTTCCAGCACGCCGGCCAGCAGCGCCCACGCCTCATCCAAGGCAATGTATTTGACGTCGTCCGGAAATTGGCGAAATAAATCCAGCGCCAGTTCCGTAATCAGCATCCCCACGACCGGATACAGAGTAGGGTCGGTCTTTACCTTCGCCAAGTCGAAGCAGATGAGGTGGTATTGACTTAAGTCCTTGTCGCGACGGGCGTTGAGCACTTTCTCGTAGCGTCCACCCGCCACAAACTCCGATAGAATCAGAAACAGCTGCGGAAAATCGATGTAACGGGAATCAATACCGTGCTGCACGCGCAGCTGATGATCCGCATCCACGACTCCCGTTGGGGCGGGCTGCGACATTCGGTAGTGGTAGCTGGTCAGGTAGTCAAAGAAGCCCTGCATGCCCGGGAATTCCTCATCCACCTGCCCCAGCCGCTCGTGCTGGTTGAGGTGCGTCTTGTAGTACTCCTTCAGAAAGCGGCCGATAATGGCTCGCTCCGACTTGTCCAGCTCGATCTTCTGATTGCCGCTGGTCGTGCCCTTCCACAGCGCCGAGATGAGCGTCAGGTGGAAGTTCAGCTTGTCATCGTTGTAGAGCCACGGCCCAGTATCTCCCTTGCGGGGAATCAGAAAGGGGTTGAATTCAATTGGGTTTTCCGGGTCGTACTCGAAATACGTATTCTCGAAATCTGCACCGTTTAGTGACTGCACCACGTTGCGGTAGGAGCCCAGACCCGCCCCCAGCCCAATATCAATGATGATCTGGCGGGCTCCCTTTTCGAAACGCTGTACGACCAGATTACCAAAGAAGTAGGATTTGCCGGAGCCAGAAGGCCCAATTATCACAGCGTTCTGGTTATCCAGGTTTGTATTGAAGAGATTGACCTTAAGCAAATTGCGAAACCGGTCACACAGGTACTCTCCCTTCTTATCGGAGCGGTAGGAGGTAATCCAGTGCAGGTAGCACAGGGCGCGGTCGGTGGAAGTGGTCAGCCACCGATCCGGAATCTGGTAGGCGTTGCCGGGCAGTAGGCCAAAGTAAAGGTAGAGCGCCAGGAAGCTTTCTACGACCGATTCTGTCCCGAATACCTGCCGGTAGGAGCTGGTGACTTTCTCCACGTTTTCGCGCAGGGCGCGTGCGTCGCTCTCCCACAGCAGCACGGAGGTGTGCAGGCCCACGATGGACTTGTTCTCGGCGCGCACCTCCGCCGTAAATAACTCAATTTCCTCAGAGCGGAGGATATTATCCTGCGTGGCCAGGCGGGCCAGGGATTTGTTCAGCTTTCGGTCATTATCCAGAGATTTAAGAGCTGTGCGCGTGTCATTTACCAGAAAAGCCTGCGTCAGAATATGGGGGCACTGCAGGTAGTGGGTGAGTGGGTAGATCATGGGCTGCGTTACGTTGTAGCCCTTACCACCCGCTACTGCCGGAAAAGAATCGGTTCCCTGCCCAATCATGGAAACCACACTGATCTGATGCTCTCCGAGGCGCAAGCCAGTAGCCCCGCCGTTAGACAGTTCCCGAGCCGGTTGGGTGGGCTGGTGCTCAAAGTCCAGATTGAAGTACTGCGCGTACACCCGCCGGATTTCCTTCTCGCTTAGTCGGGTGAGCGTTACCCCCTTCAGTACCCGCAGTGATTGCAGCAGCTCCGCTGAGTTGCGCTCGGCCAGTTCCAGTGTGAGCGGGAGGCTGGCAAACGGATTTTTCTGAATGGCTTCGCCACCGCGCGCAATCAGCGCATTCAAGGCATTGGTGCGCGTCGGTGTTTGCTCTGCCGTTGGGGCAAAGCTGACGAACAGGTAAGAATTATGGTAGAGAACCGGCCGCGGCGCAAAGTGCGCATTCATCTTACTCTCGAAGTAAGTAGCTGCTGTATTCTGGTAGCCTGCTACCCGCTCGTAGTAGATATCCGTTTTCTGGACGATGGTTTGGGCGGGGAAAATGCGCAGCAGGTTCATTAATGCCTGCTGCGCGCTTTCGTAGTCGTTCTTCTCCCAGCTTTCCATTTCGGCGGGTTCCACCAGAAAGCCGATGCCTACCCGCCCATCTCGGAAAATGACTTTATCCTGCTCAAAGCTAAAGACCGGGTCGGCCTGCCGGAAGGACGTGGTTCTGATCTGTTTCATGTTGCACGGATTCTAAGCCCAGCGCAATTCGTCGGGGTTGCACAAACTGAAAAGCCAGCCACCCCAGCAAGAAGCCGGGCGGTTTGTGCTTTGCCAGATACCGCAGCCCCATCAGAAGGCCCAGGGTGAGCAGAAAAATGATCAGGTAGAGAAGCGTGGGCACATGCACGACCAACGAAGCAACTCCCAGCCCCAGAATAGATCCAATGAAGAGCCCCACGACCAAGCCCAAGTCCTGTAGATTCATCCCCAAAACCTGGGCTGGTCGTTCAATGCTTTTGTAGGATTGCATACTGGTAAGTGTTACTGCGCTTGCCTACTGTGAAACCCCGCCCGTGCCGCCGATAGCCGAAGCCAAGTCGTTCTTGAAAAACTGGAAGCCAAACCACAGCACCACACCGCCCACCAGCCACCCCAGCGACGAAAGCGCATCCGGGGCGCCGTTGGCAAACTTCATGACCACCCGCACCAAGCCAATGCTGATCAGGATGATGAAGACTACCTGAACGATAGTGAAAATAGTCGTTTGCACCTTGTTCAGGGCGGCAGCCGTGCCTCCCTGGGCCAGCGCGGCCTGCTGCGTTGCCAGTAAGGCAAGCAGCAACGCCTGGGCGCGGGCTTCCCAGCGGCTTTTGGGTCGGAAGTAGAGCGTGTGATTGGCCAATTGCAGGCAACTGGTCAGGGTGCGGCCAACCATTGCCTGAGCCGCTGCTTGCAGGGTAACAAGACGTTTACGCATGAGTAGAAGAAATAAAGTGGAAGAATAAACGAGGGGGTATAACCCCATGAAATCAATCCAGCAGTTCTACTAGGCGGTTTCTACCATCACAGGAGCCGTTTCGTCGGGGCTAGTGCAACTGACCGTCGTTTGAAAATCGATAGTAGCGATACCACGCTTCAGGCGCCGCTTCTCTTTGGCTGACATCACTTCCGTAGCAGCGCCAACGACATTATCCAGCAGTGCTGGCGGAAGAGGTGTAACAGTAGCAGCTACCGCAGCATTGGAATCAGATGCGGCCACCTTGGTAGCTAGGTTTGCATTAGCTACGGGTGCCTTTTCAGCAGGAGCAGTAGGCTTTGCGTCTTTTGTTGTCGGAGCGGGTGCGGCAGCTGGGCTCGCGGTAGGCTGAGTGAGGCGATGAGCTGCCGCGTGTTCCGAGATTGGGGAGGAAGTAGTGTTTGGAGTGGTGGGAGAATCAGCTGAGAGTGGGAACGGAGTGGGCAGGTAGTCGGAAAGGGCATAGGTGAACTGTTTAATAGAGGCGTGATTGGCAGGGATACACATTTCATTTGCCTCTTCTTCTGCTAGCGTACGAGCGGAACTGCTGTAGTATCGCCACCAGATGATGAGCCCAATCAGGAGGGCACTACTGCCAACCGCGCAAATCGGTAAAGCCCAGCTAGTCATAAGAGTATGAGCAAGTATAGAGGATATAATTAGTTCATCCAAAAGTTTATTAAAGTTTTTTTAAAGTTTGTCCAAAGTGTATATTTGATGTAGAGTTCAGCACAAGCTGCGTAGCGGCCAAGGAGTTGACTCGGGATTAATTTGCGTGGGCAGGAATGACCTTGAAATTTTGCCACTACTTTCAAGGTACTCACACCTGAATTCTATCCCGATTCTACCTCGCCCCCCGTTCGTCGCTATGCAGCTGTCCTCCTTTCATCGAGCTTTTCCTAGCCCGCACCTACTCGTTCCCTATTCTGAAGGTCTGCGCTTCGTGCAGATTGCGCTACGCTCCTTCCCGCACGGAGGGCTGAAAGAATGGGCCGCTACCCGTAAGCCGGCTATCAACTACTCGATGCTCGTCACGCTCAAGAACAATAAGCTTCGCAAGCCGGCGCCGCTTTTGGTTCAGCGGATATTGAAGGAGTTCGACTTTCCCGCCGAGTTGATTGGAACAGACAGCGTGGACAATGAGCGACACTACAAATTCGTGTTCCCGAATCAAGAGCTGCTGGACTTGTTCAACGCCCAGCTAGCTCAGCATGACAACTCAACCAACAACCCCGAGGGAGCATGATCCCGACGAACTCACCCGGTTCAAACAGTCGATAGACTTGGTATCCTACGCGCAGCACCGTTACGGCTACCACATCGACAAAGAGCGCAGCAGTTCCGTCGAACTGTCGCGGCAGGAGGAAAAGCTCGTCGTTACCCGCAAGGGTGACCACCAAGTGTACCTCAATCCGCATGACGAGCGGGACCAAGGAAGCATCATCGATTTTGTGAAGGCCCGGGGTGGGGGAGGGGCGGGGCTGAACCTAGGCCAGGTACGGCAAGAATTGCGCGACTACTTAGGCCAGCCCCAACCCGAACGACAATCGCCTATTTCTGGTCCACCGCGCTCAATAGCTCCAGCACCGAACGAGAATGAGGCGGAACGCCGGGCACGGTTGGTACTGGAGGTGCTGGGCGTGCAGCCCCAACTGACCGACCGCAGCTATTTGCATAAGCGGGGCCTCACCGACGAGACGATTGATAATCCGGCCTTTCAGGGTAGGGTCTTCACGGCGCAGCAGAATGGGCATCGTAATGTAGCTTTCCCGTTGTATAACGAACGGGGTATTGCCAGCGTCGAGCAGAAAAACGAAGGGTTCCGGCAATTGCTGGCAGTGCCCAAAGATGGCATTTTTGCCACGAGCCCCACGGAAGGCAAAGGCACCAAGGTAGAGCGCGTCGTCATTAGTGAGTCGGCCTTGGACAGCATGAGCTATCATCAGCTCAAACAAGAAACGGACCGCCGCAACACCATCTACGTGGCCACCACGGGTACGCCTACCGAGCGCCAGATGGAGTTGATCCAACGCGTGATTGACAAGCACCAGCCCCACGAAGCAGTGCTGGCCAATGATAAAGATGCGGGCGGTCGGCGCTTTAATATCAACTACCTCAATGAGTTGCAGCCCCCGCGCACGGCCAAGGAACTAGAGGGCCATTCAACCTACGAGGATGCAACTCGCTCCGTGCAGTGGCACGCCACGGCAGTAGGAAAATATCACTCGGCTCTACGGGTATCGTTTCAGCACGAAAAAGCGCACGAGGGCGCCACGCACGTCCGGGAGTTGACGGAACGAGTTGGTCGGATCAACGCTACCCAGGATGGCGAAAACTCCATGAGCATGCAGGTGCAACGCACCGGTAGCAAAGAGACGGTGGTGCGCCTCGTGGTGCCGAATGCCGATACGGGCCAGTTGGAAGTTATTGCGCAGGAGCTATACCGTCAGCGGGAAGCCCAACGTGCCGCTGGCCAGGAGAAAGTAGTAGCCAACTTCCTGCGCGTGGAATATCCGCTCAGCAAAGATTATAATCAGGATGTAGAGCTGAAAAACAAAGGGCTGAGTGCTGCCGAAATCAGCCAACAAGGGCAGTTGGAAGCCGAGCAGAAGCAGGCGCAGCAAGCCCAAAAACAGCAGGCAGAAGCACTTCAGCAACAGCAGCGACAAGAAGCACAACGCCGGGAAGCTGAGCGACAACAAGCTGAGAACAGTCCCGAAGTACTTAAGGCCCGCCAGCAGCAGGAGCGTACTACCGTGCGCGTATTGGTGGGGTCAGCGGTAGCGGCCAGCAACGAACCACCGGTAGCGGTGCGCGCTGCTCCTACTCTGGAGGAGGTCCGCCAGCAATTCAAAACAGCCGCTACTGCTGTGTCCAAAGAGTTGGAGGAGGGCGGTCAGGGGGTAGTAGCCGCTCGTTTGCGGGAAGTCGTGCGGGTAATTGATCAAGAGCTCCACCTCACCGGCGCTTCGCGGGTAGTGGTAAGGCACGCACTGGATAGCACGGAAAAAGTGCGTGGGCTGGCTGACAGTCCGCAAACGGAGGTACTACGGACGGCTGTACGCATTCTGGAAAACCCAGGGCTTCAAGGCGAAAAAACCATGACGAGCGCCGCTACGGCTGCCCCCGTACATGTTTCTGAACAGTCAGCGGCCGATGTAGCAGCTGTCCGGCAAAGAAGGCAAGAAGACAAAGCTTTTGATGCTGCGGTGCAGGCAATCGTTGCGGGCAACAGCCAGCAAAAAGCGATGTTGCTGATCGATGAAGAACGGCCGGCTGAAGGCAAAACCACGCAGGCGCAGCAGATTGCCAAGCTTCTGCAACAAACAGGTGCCTTCGTAGGGGAGTTGCAGGCTACGCTTGCCAGCGGCCGCATCCGAACAGAAGTAGCCGTAACCTACGATCTGCGTCAAGAACAGGCACCGGTTATCAGTCAAACCCTGGATGCCCTGGAAAAAACAGCCCGTGTAATCGTTACGGAGCGGGAGCAGGATAAAACCTTACGCCGGGATCCGCAGCTCTACACGGCTCTGCGTGAGGCGGGGGTGGTCTTGCTCAAAGAATTTGAGGCTGCTCAGCCAGCGCCAGCCCGACGGGTAGCGCCAGAGCAAGAGAGTAGTAACGCTGGAAAATCACCTAGTAGAAGCGTTGAGGTAGAAGCCAGCAAAAGCTCTACAAATGACGCACACACTGTCGAAAAGGTAGCGACCATCCACGTGCAAGAATTAACTCCCACACCAACTAATCGGGCTGAACGACTACAAGCGGTTTTGGAGAAGGCGGGCATTGTGCAAACAGGGGAGATAACCAGCATTACCGATGCACAGGGTATTCGTCACAGTTCCTTTCCGGTGCACTACCGCATCGACCAGCCTACTATCGCCCAAGTACATCAGACACTTACGAACGCCGCGCACAACTACCCGGGCATTCGCGTAGAAGAACAGGAACAGGATACAGTAGACCGGCAGCGCGCAGCTGCTCAGGCACCATTACAACCTGTTCCTGTTACGCGAAAGAAGGAAGAGGGTATAGTACCTGAGTTGAGTCGAGTACCAATGATGGTAATCGAGGCACCACAATTCGCGAAGGAGCTTGCCTCTTTACCAACGCGTGAGGCTACTTCAACTACAACAGGTCAGGCAGTAGGGCGTGAAATTGCGGGCTATGTAGTCGTGCAGGAGCCAGCTACGCACCCCTTAGCGCCCAGCAATACCGTGTATGCGGCAGCCATTCAGGAAACATTAGCAGGACGTGGAGCGCTGGCGTCGCTACCACCTGGTGAGCGGCCGTACGCAACCAATGAGGGTGTACAAGAAAACCGGGTGCACTTCTCCTTCCGTCAAGACCAACCCGAAGCGGCCGCACTTAGTAAGACGCTGGATCAGTTAGCTCGTCAGCCCGGAATTCGCGTAGTTGACTACGAGGTAGACCAGGCAGCCCGGCGGCAGCAGCTCTATGAGGCGCAGGCGGTACCGGTTGCGCTGCTGACAATACCGGAGCGTATGCAGCCATTGGGCCAGCGCCAAGCATTGGTAGAAGTGAGAGGTGATCAGTCGCTAGAAACTGCCCTGCAAATCCAATCGTCCTTGTCCCAAAAGGGTGCGCAGGTGAGTGACATAGCCACGGTCGCCCAGCCGTTCACGCAGGAGCCTCTGCGCCACTTAGAAGTAGTGTATCGAGTAGATCATCCTCACGTAGTAGCTATTAGTCAAACCTTAGATGAGCTATCTACTCGCGGCGATACGATTCAAGTGCATGAGTTCAATGGGGTTATTCACAGCCGTCAGCATGCTACACAGGTAGTGCAACAAGCGCACTTTGAACAGCTAACCGACAAGCAGCTCACACCTGATAAGAACCACGACAGTACCGCACGGGAAGAAAGAACACTACCTGCTACTAAACAAACTAACAGTGAAGACGTTACACAATCAGCGGAAAAGATTGCACTAGTGCGCGTAGCGGAGCCTTTAGAACGGGCAGAATCTGAAACCTCGAAGGCGACACGTATCCAGCAGGATTTGCAGCAGGCAGGTGCAACTGTAGGCGAAATAAGAAGTAGTGAGAAAGGAAGCCAACGCTACAGCGAAATTCCTATCCTGTATACTACTGGACAGCCACAAATTGAGCGGGTTAGTCAGACATTAGATAAAGTCGGGCAGCAGATGGGAGTCACAGTAGAAGAATCGCCGTCAGATCGCGCTGAACGGCGGCAAGCTGCCCTATTCGCTACAGTACCTAGTAGAGTTAAGGAAGCTGAAATTGAACGCTGATTATGTTCAACTTTGTGCACTTACTCATAAACAATTACTAATCAACAGATTGAATGAAAAGAGCTACATGTATTATGTAGCATGTTTCGTCTTCGAGCGCTTATAAAAACTATTAGTTGGAATAGTCTTGCTCTTGAGAGAGGATAGGACAATTCGCTAACTAATAGCTTTTATAAGTCTAAAGGTACCTTGCTTACTCCTTTTGAGTCTTATCAATGCCTTTAGCGGCTTTTTAGTACATGATTGAGTCGTGGTAACAGTTGAATACCGTAACCAAGCGGGTGCCTTTAATCAGGAATTAGATGATTTTCTAACATTCTATTGTATAGTTATCAGCACTGTATCAATGTGGTAATGTGTACCTGCACAACTAACTGTTAGTTTTGACGAATCCTACTGAAAAGACTTATAAAACCTATTAATTAGACTAAATAGCTTACATGCTATAACCTCAAATGTGAGTGATACAAGCACTTCGTAGTAGAAAAAAGCAAAAAAATCTTTAAAAAGTGCAATCCCTTTTTTTACTACTTTGTGCCTCCTTTTTTGTTGTTTTTCCTCGTCTCATCCTCAACCACACACCTTTTATAAGCTTTTGTACCCCACCTTCAACAATCTTGTGAGTATTTATGATTTTACTAGTATTTGCAGAGGCCATAAACTGCATATTATCAGTCATTTACAAGCAAAATATAATAGGTTTTATAAGTGAAACAATAGAGTTTATAAGCTTAGTAATAGCTTTTATAAGCTTAGTAATAGGTTTCATAAGTCTAAAGAATAGCTTTCATAAGCTAATTAATAGGTAAGATATGCACATCTATTAATTATATCATGTGATTGATTCTCATGAGTCATAAGTATCAAGTCAGTAAGGATGCCATCACGTCATTTCATTCCAAACTAATAGAATTTATAAGTCTTGACAAAAGCTGCGGATGGCTAACTAATAGGTTTCATAAGCCGAACTAATAGGTTTTATAAGTGAGAGGCGACTTATAAAACCTATTACTAATAGACCAATATTATGTATCTATTATTTCCCGGTTAAAAGTGTATGTTTGCTTACTCTATGCTCTAGAATTATTACCTATGGCTGCGTCTGAGACTCTATCGCCAATTGAAATTCGTCAGCACAATGCGCTAACGACCGCACGCTACGAAATGAGCGCCTGCGAGATGGATATTGTCTTTTCCCTGCTCTCCAAGCTCACGAAACACGACCAGGCCGGCACGATCTACGAGATTCGTGTGCAGGAACTAATGGAGCTCACCGGCCGCACCTGGAACTACAAGCAACTACTCGAATCCACCGAGAACCTCAATAGTAGGGTCTACCATATTGACACTGGCAAGACCCTGTTGCAAGTCAGCCTACTTGCTTCTGCCCTGTACCGCAAGGGGGAGGGCACCATTGAACTGGAGATTTCCGAGCGCATGCGCCCGTATTTGATTGATCTGAAAAGCAATTTCACTAGCTACCGCTTGCAGGCTGCTTTTAATCTTTCCAGCAAGTATGCGAAGCGCATCTACCAGCTTGCCTCCCAGTGGAAGGACATCGGCGAGACGAAAACATACTCTTTGGATGAGTTCAAGGCCATGCTCAAGCTCAAGGACCCGACCGGCAAGGAGCCCGAGCAGTATGCGCAGATTTCTGCCTTACAGAAATACGTGCTGGACATCGCCACCACCCAGATCAATGAACACACAGATCTGAGTATTAAGTATGAACTGCTGAAAAAAGGCCGTTCCTATCAGAGCATCAAGTTTTACGTGAGTCAGGTAAGACCTCAGCAGTTGCCCATTCCCTTTGAGTTGGCTGCCGAGGACGCAAAAGCTCAAGCCGCCCGCAAGCACCTGGAAAATCTGGGCATTGAGGAGCCAAGCCTCGTGCAGCAGATACTGCAATCCACTACGCACATTGAGGCCTTGTTTTCTTTTATCTTTAAGCTCAAGACCGACAAGATCAAAGCTACGAAGAACCCTGGCGGCTTGTTCCTTAAGATGCAAGGGCTTCGATAATTAGCTTGAAAATACGCTACGCTTTTTTCAAGGCCGACCTACTAGACGGCCAACGATTGGGTTTGGCTCAGCATGAAGGATGAAACTACACTCTACCGATAGGCCGTGTTGTAGCTGCGCTGCGCCTGCCTGTTTCAAGGACACAACGTAGCAGGCGCCAGTGCGTATCTGCTGAGATTACTCACGTAGAACGATTCCGATGGGGCGACCCCTACTCCAAGCTGTGCAAACCGGTGACCTCGCGCCGGACGGTGTGTTACCCAGCGGCTCACCGTTGTCCTCGTTGCGCGGTCAGCCCGTCATCCTGGCGTTTGCCCCCGACGAGTGGAACCCGATGCTGGCCCACCAGAGCACTATTTTTGCGCGCTTGTCGCAGGAATTCGGCGACGGAGCGGCCTTTGTCGACACGGCAACAGACGACTGGCAGTCGCTGGACTGCCGCAGCACGCTGGCGGCGCAGTTCGGCGTAGCCGGGCAGCGCGCCCTGTTTCTGCTGGATGAGCAGGGCGTGGTACGCTGGAAAACGGTGGTATCCCCCGGCCAAGACCTGCAGTCAGGCCAAGTACTGACCGCCCTGGAAGCGTTGTATACTTCACCCGTAACAGCCGATAACGAGAAGGCGGCAAGTGGGGGACTTTCGCGGCGCACCTTTGTGACGGCGACACTGGCGGCGGCCGCGTTGCTGCTGCTACCCGGTTGCGGGAGCAGTGCATCTGATTCGCACACCGTGGAAACGGCCGCCGCGGGAACGAGCAGTGACCAAGTTCCCGTGGTGCTCACCATCAACGGCCTGTCCCACCAGCTGCAGCTCGACCCACGCGTGGCCCTACTCGATGCGCTGCGCGAAAACCTGCACCTGACGGGCACCAAAAAAGGCTGCGACCATGGTCAGTGCGGG
This sequence comes from Hymenobacter citatus, assembly GCF_014333615.1. Lineage (GTDB taxonomy): Bacteria > Bacteroidota > Bacteroidia > Cytophagales > Hymenobacteraceae > Hymenobacter > Hymenobacter citatus. Next base: position 93,347 of record NZ_JACSCY010000014.1, read on the forward strand.
GCCTGCACCGTACATCTCAACGGGCAAAGCGCCCTCTCGTGCCTGACGCTGGCCGTCATGAGCCAGGGCAAGAACATCACCACCATTGAAGGATTAGCGCAAGGGGACAAGTTGCACCCGGTGCAAGAAGCATTTCTGCAACACGATGCCTTTCAATGTGGCTACTGCACGCCGGGGCAGATCATGGCGGCCGCGGCCCTGCTGCAGGACCCGCACACCCCCACGGGCTCGGCTGTGGAGCTTCGCGAAGCCATGAGCGGCAACCTGTGCCGTTGCGCGGCCTACCCTAATATCATCGCCGCCATCCAGGCCGTCCAGCGGGCGTAACGCCGACCTAGCCTATGCATCCTTTTCAGTATCAGCGCGCCGAAAGCACCGACCAGGCTGTGGCCGCCGTGGCCCAGAATCCGGGCGCGACCTTCATTGCCGGCGGTACCTCGCACGTCGATTTGCTGAAGGAAGGCGTGCACCGGCCCACGTTGTTGGTCGATGTATCAGCCCTGCCGCTTCAGCAGATTACCCCGTTGGCAGGCGGCCTGCGTATCGGCGCGGGCGTTTCCAACACCGCGGCGGCCTACCATCCCACTATCCAGCAGCAGTATACGGCCGTGAGCGAAGCGCTGCTGGCGGGTGCCTCGGTGCAGATTCGCAACGTGGCCTCCATGGCGGGCAACCCGTTGCAGCGTACCCGCTGCCCGTATTTCCGCGACCCGACCCAGGCCTGCAACAAGCGTGAACCCGGCAGCGGCTGCGCGGCTCTGAACGGCTACAACCACGTGCATGCCCTGTTCGGGGCTTCCACCGCCTGCATCGCTACCCATCCCAGCGACGTAGCGGTAGCCTTGGCCGCGCTCGATGCCCAGGTGCAAACCAGCGGCCCTACTGGCCCGCGCACCATCGTTTTTCCCGAGCTGCACCGCCTGCCGGGCACTACCCCCCACCTCGACACGGTGCTGGCGCACGGGGAGCTGATTACCAGCCTTGACCTGCCGGCTTTTGCCGGCCGCTCGCACTACCTGAAGGTGCGGGAGCGTGCCTCCTACGCCTACGCGTTGGTGTCGTGCGCCGTCGCGCTGGAAATGAACGGCCAGACTATTCGCCGGGTGCGCGTGGCGCTGGGCGGAGTGGCCCATAAGCCCTGGCGGTTGCACAAAATGGAAGCGATGCTCGCGGGACAGGTACCCACGGAAAAACTGTTTCGCACGGCCGCCGACGCGGCCTTTGCCGACGCCAAGCCGCTGGCGCATAACGCCTACAAGATTCCGATGGGCCGCAACCTGCTGGTGCGGGCCTTGCTGGAAACCAGCGGCCTGCGGCCCCTGGCCGGACCAGCCGGCACGGCCTTCGCGGCCAGTGTGGGCGGCATGGCCGGCCAGTTAGCCGGGCCTCGCTAGTTCCTCCTTCCATATTTATCACAACCCGATACTGATGCAAGCCACTGGACAACCTCTTCCCCGCGTAGACGGACGCCTGAAAGTCACCGGCGCGGCGCGCTACACCGCCGAGTGGGAAGTGCCGGGTTTGGTGTACGGCGCCGTGGTGGACAGTGCCCGGGCGCACGGCACAGTGCGCGCGTTGGACACCAGTGCGGCGCGTAAAGCGCCCGGCGTGCTAGCCGTTCTGACCCACGAGAATGCGCCCCGCCTGCATCCCATTCCCGAGCAGGTAAGGGGAACTCAGTTTCGGGGCGAAGGCGGTATCACGGAGACCCGCCAGCCGCTACAGAACGCCACGGTGGAGTACGCCGGTCAGCCGCTGGCCGTGGTGGTGGCTGATACCCACGAGCGGGCCCGGTATGCGGCCACGCTCGTGCGCGTCACCTACAATGAGCAGCCACCCGAGCTGGCGATGACTTCCGCCAGCCGTACCACCCGGCCCGAAACCTTTTTGGGTAACGACGAGGAGAAGTTGCAGGTGACGATTGGGGACCCCAATGCCGCGTTGGCGGCCGCGCCGGTGCAGCTGCGGCAGGTCTACGAATCGGCCATCACTCACCACAACCCCATTGAGCAACTGGCGACTATTGCCCGCTGGGAGAAGCGCAACGGCACCGATTTTCTTACCCTCTACGACACCACGCGTGGACTGGAAGTATTGCAGGAGGTGATGGCGACGTCACTGGGATTGCCCCAGGACAGCGTGCACGTCATCTGCCCCTTTATTGGGGGCGCGTTTGGGTCCAAGGGCTGGCTGTATGCGCCGCCGCTGCTCACGGCCATGGCGGCGCGGCTGGTGGGCCGGCCAGTGAAAATCGAGTGGCGCCGGCAGGACATGTTTGCTGTGGCCGGGCAACGCCCCAGCACCCGGCAAACCCTGTCGTTGGGAGCCACGCGCGACGGCAACATCACGGCCCTGCGCCACGACACGCTCACGCACTCGTCTCAGTCCAGCGGCTACACCGAGCCCTGCGCCCGGGTGTCGCGGATGCTGTACGCGGTGCCCAATATGGGCTTTACCCACCAACTCGCGCATTTGCACTTGCCCTCTCCCTGCCCCATGCGTGGGCCGGGTGAAACCGTAGGCGGCTGGGCGCTGGAGTGCGCCCTGGACGAGTTGGCCGCCAAGCTGCAGCTGGACCCCGTGGAGCTGCGCCTGCGCAACTACGCGGAGCAGAACCCCGAAACCGGCAAGCCCTGGTCGAGCAAGCACCTGCGCGAATGCTACGCGCGGGGCCGGCAACTGATCGGCTGGGATGCGCGCAACCCGCAGCCGCGCTCCATGCGCGACGGCAGCCAGCTGCTGGGCTACGGCATGGCCACGACCATGTACCCGGCCGGGAGGAAGGAGGCCCAGGCCCGCGCCACGATTTTCGCCGACGGGCGGGCGCTGGTGCAAAGCGCCACCCACGAGCTGGGCAACGGCGCCTACACCATCTTCCGGCAGATCAGCGCCGATGCCTTGGCGCTACCCGTCGAGCAGGTGCGCTTCGAATTAGGCGATTCCTCGCTGCCCTCGGCCCCCACGACGGGCGGCTCCACGACCACGGCGACGGTCGGCCCGGCCGCACAGGCGGCGGCCCGGGCGGTGCTGGAGGCACTCAAACGCATCGCTGTGCGCGATGCGCAGTCGCCGCTGTTTGGGGCGGCGGCCGAGGCCATTGAAGCCCGGCAGGGCCGTCTGGTTCTGCAAGCAAACCCTGCTACAGGCGAAACGTACGGCGAAATCCTGCGTCGGGCTAAGCTACCTTCTGTCGTTGCGACGGACGGGGCGAAGCCGGGCGACGAGCGGGATACGTACTCGTTCTACTCCTTTGGAGCCGTATTCGCCCAGGTGCGGGTCGACGAGGCCAGCGGTTCCATTCGGGTGGCCCGGCTGTGTGGGGTGTACGATGTAGGCCGGCTAATGAACCCGCAGACCGCGCGTTCACAAATCCTTGGGGGCATGTCCATGGGGGTAGGGGCGGCCCTGCTGGAAGCCACCCACTACGACTCCCGGAACGGGCGGGCCGTGGTGCGCAACCTAGCCGACTACCACGTACCCAGCATGGCCGACACACCCGACATTCAGGTAGAGTGGCTCCACATCCCTGACCCCCATATCAGCGAACTGGGCGCACGCGGCATCGGGGAAATTGGCTGCGTCGGCACCGCCGCGGCCATCACCAACGCGGTCTATCACGCCACGGGCCGGCGCTACCGCTCTATCCCCCTTACCCCCGATAAAGTACTGCAAACGTAACCCCAAGCATTACGGCTTCTTAGCTTCTGACGTAGCACCCCATCACCAGCAAACCAAGCGTTGGCTATATCCCTACGCTAAACGCTTGGTAGTGTGGCTACCCTCCCGCCCGTGGGCACGCCTAGGAGGAGAAGGTAGCGGTAAATCGTGGCACGGCCTACGCCCAGCAACTGACCGATTTCGGCTACCGTTTTGTCCTGCTGCAGATACAATGTTTTCGCCGCCTGCGCTTTCGACAGCGCTTCTTTTGAAAGCCCCTTGGGCCGGCCGCCCTGCCGACCGCGGGCCCGCGCAGCCGTTAAGCCCGCTTTAGTGCGTTCCCGAATGATATCGCGCTCGAATTCCGCTAGGGAAGCAAACAGATTAAACATAAGCCTGCCCTGGGCAGTGGTCGTATCCAGGTGGTCCTGCAGACTGATGAACTGCACCCCGCGCTCCTGAAAACCGGTCACCAAGGTCACCAGGTCTTTGAGCGAGCGCCCGAGTCGGTCGAGTTTCCACACCACGAGGGTATCCCCCACGCGAAGCCGCGTGAGTAAGTGTTGTAGCGCCGGCCGCTCTTTCACGGAAGATACTTTTTCCTGGGCTATCTCATCGCAGCCATAGGCTTGCAAGGCATCGGTCTGTAGGTGCAACTGCTGGTCAGCGGTGCTCACGCGGGCGTAGCCAAAAATCATCGGTGTGTTCTCAGAAAGTCAAAGGGCACGAAGATACTGAGCTGTTGATTGCTGAGAACAGGAAGCGAGACAAAACCAAGCAGACAGACCGCTACCGGATCGGCGGCGGCGGGCGTCTTGGAAAAACGTCCGTGGCTGTTGCAGAACTCAAGCGCTGCTAGGTACTTTCGCGACCACTAAGTCTGTTTGTCAGTTGGCGGCTCCTTTTGCCTCGCTGGAACAGGCAAATCGGACAAGGTATAGGAGGCCTGGGTAGGGCTACTGCCACGCCTAGGAGCTGCTTCGGCTGATACTTCAGGAGCTTTTTCAGATTGTAGGCCATCGCCGCCAGCAGCATCGTCTTGTGGGCACTGGCGCGACCACGCGTGTTGAGCCGGCGCAGACCGTACTGGTGTAACAGGCTGCCAAACACGGGTTCCACCGTGCTTTGTCGCCGCAGGCGCATCTGCTGGCCTAGCTGGCTCTGCTGTCGTTGCAGGGCCCGTCGATAGTGCGCGTCGTAGGCCGTGCGCGTAATCTGGCGGCATTTGCTCTTGGGGGCACACGCCCCTTTGCGCGGGCAGTGCTGGCAGGCTTGATAGGGTGCGCGGTAGATCTTCTGCAACCCGCCGTCGGCATTCGTATCGTACGTCTTGAAGGGTAGCGTCTCGCCCGCCGGACAGGTAAACTGATCCGTCTGCGGATCATAGGGAAAGCCCTCGATGATGGGTTTGTACTTGCCGAACACGGGGATCCACGGGGTAATACCTTGTTGCTCGAGCAGCGCATAATTCACGCCATTGGAGTAGCCGGCATCGGCCAGCACAGCCTGTAAGTACAACCCGTTGGCGCCTAAGCGCTGTTGCAGCCCCTGCACGATGCCGGGCAAGTGCACACTGTCGCGGCTGTCGGCGAAATCCGCTTGCACCTGACTGATCACGCCCCGGGCGGTGTCCACAGCCAACGAACACAGGTAATTCAGGGCCCGCGCTTTACCCGGCTTGACGGAGATACGGGCCTCGGGATCGGTGGGACTGTAATGCGTTTTATTGCTCACCAGCTGCGCCTGCGCGTGTTGCGCCCCTAACGGGCTACTGGTAGTAACGTGGCGACGGGCACGGCGCGCAGCCTCCCGCCGCAAGCGATGGGCTGGGGCTGATAACACCGCGCTGGGGTGCGGCGGCTTTGGGGTGGCCCCCAGGGATGCCCTCTCTACCGGCTCGGACGCCACAGGGACCGGCGGTTGCTTTTCTTGGAGGCGGTCCAGTGACGCGTTGGCCTTCACGGGGGCCGAATCGACGGCCTGTGTGTCTCCGCTCACCAAGCCGCGGGCCACGCACTGGGCAAACACGTGGTCGAACAGGTGCTCAAAGACAGTGGCTGGGATGAGCTGGCGGGTGCGGCTCACCGTCGAGTGCCACGGTAAGTTCTCATCGACCTCGTAGCCCAGAAAGAAGAGGATGTCGAGCCGTAGGGCACAGTGCTCGATCAGGCGGCGGTCGCTAACCAGGTTTTCCAGCCGGCCCACGAGCACGAGCTTGAAGAAAACCACCGGGTCGAGCGAGGGCTGCCCGGTGTGACTATAGAGGTCTTGGGTCTGCTCGTAGAGAAACGACCAGTCCACCACCTCGGCCAGCCGGCGGTAGAGATTATACGACGGAACGCGCTCGGAGAGCCGAAAGCGAGCCACCTCTTTGTCGAGAAACTGCTTCTTGCCTTGCATCCACTCTCTACGGACTAGGCAAGGGAAAAGGATAGGCCTTCTGCAACAGCCACGTCCGTTTAACGGGACGTATAAGACACGCCTACCAGGCACTACAGCATCTCCAGCGGCCTGCGTTTACCGGGGAGGGGAAAGGCAGCATCCAACGCGGCCCAGTCGCTGACCGACAAGGGCAGCTCGGCGGCCGCCCGGTTTTCCTGCACATGGGCGACGCTGCCTGCATTGGGGATGGCCAGCACCTGCTCCTGACGCAGGACCCAGGCCAGGGCCACCTGCGCCGGCGTCGCGCCTAAGCCCGCCGCGATTTCTTGAAGCCGAGCGTTTTGGAGCAGCCGTCCTTGTTCGATCGGGCTGTAGGCCATCATTGGCATGCCCCGGCTCGCGAGCCACGGCAACAGGTCGTACTCCGGGCTGCGCCGCCAATCGGTGGACCTGCTATTGTTGGGTGTGCAGATGCCCGCAATAATAGGCCTGACGTTGCTGCGCCTGCTGCCCCGCAAACCCATAGTCACCCTGACTACGGCCTACTCCGAGTACACGCTGGAGAGCTACGACCTGGATATGGTGGATTACCTACTCAAGCCTATCACATTCGACCGGTTTTTGCGGGCCATCCACAAAGCCTACGCCCGGCAAGAGCGCGCCCCGGTAGCGGGCCTAACCGCCCCGCCGGCGACGACACTGAAGTCCGACGAGCCGGCCTATCTGTTCGTCAACGATGGCGCAACAGCTGCGCAAAGTGTGGTGGGCCGATGTGCTGTACGTGGAGGGCCTGCGCGACTACGTGACGTTGTACACCCGGCAGCGCAAAATCGTGACGTTGCAGCTGCTCAAAACCTTGCAGCAGCAGCTCCCCGCCAACATCCACCATTCCTGCATCGTGGCCCTGGACGCCATTGATATAACCCACAAAGACAACGTGCAAATCGGCGAGCGGCAGCTGTCCATCAGTGCACCCTACAGCAAAAGCTTCCAGGAAGCCGTCGAGCGGTACCGGATATGAGTGCCCAGCCGGACAGCAGAAAAGGGGCAAAACTACGGCTACTGGTACACGGTGGTAACGCGTAAGGAGGGAGTTTTAGGAGAAACAGGACACATTATGTCATAGGTATCCGACCACCTCAACTCTCTGTTCGTTAGTGGCGCAACAAATGACGGAGTATATAGCTTCGACCACCATCATATTGTTCAAAATTATTGCGTTTTAAGCGTCAAACTCGGGACTATATTCTCCTACGTTGCTTGGCAGTGCAGCACGCATTTATCCTGTAAATAATTGACTTATTGATAGTTAACAGATGAATATTGGCGATTTGAACGCGTTCTAAAAAGAAATGCTAAAACTGTTTAGCAAGCTGTTACGCGGCATTAGCCTAGTAAACTTAACACCCTATTTTCTATATTCGGCTATACTGCGGTGTAGCTGACAACCCACTAAAATACAATCCATTATCAACCTAACCTTACGCTTATGCTTCCTTCATTCAGAATCCAGAGTATGGTGCTTTTGTGCCTACTCCAGTTGCTTATCGTTCCTACAAAGGCCCAAGTAAAATGGCCGGCTGGTCAGCTGCTTCCATCCTTTCCGGCACCCGCCCAAACGCAGGATCTTATCTATTTACGCGAAGTTACTTCCCGTTGGGAAGCCGAAGGCTCGTCGCTTGGACATGGTACGGGACGCCTGGAAAGCGATGGGTGGCTGTGCCAGACGGGCATTGACGAGCCTAACCGGCACATGGTCTACGGCCCCTATGTCACCACTGTGCCGGCTGGGGCCCAGGTAGCCGAGTTCCGCTTGAAGGTCGATAACAATACCGCTAACAACGATTCGATTGTGGATCTGGACGTGCGCAATGCCACCACGGGCCAGACGCTGGCCGTGCGGACGCTCACCCGACGGCAATTTCCAGTCGCCTCCGACTACACCACCTTTACGTTGCCATTTACGCTACCAGCGGCCAACCAATCATTGGAATTGCGCGTGTTTTGGCGCGGCACTTCCTACACGAAAGTGGACTGGGTTGGCCTGCAGCAAAATCAATCGGCTGCCGAACTGTATTTGTTTGCGTCGCTGAAAGGCATCGTGAATAAGAAACAGCCACGCATCTTCTCTTACGAAGGCGACGCCTTCGCGGAAGGCCCCTATACCTGGCTGGAGTCGTTGGGATTGAACTGGTCGGAGCCCGCGGATAAGTGGGACCTGATTACGAAGTACCGGGGCGAGGTAGCGGGCCTGATCGTCTATGATCCTGCTCAAATTCACACCGTGAATCTGGCAACACTGTTGGCCGACGATAAAAAAGCCCTGATTGCCTCGCCAGACTTGGTTTCTCGGCTTACGGCCGCGCCCTACAATTTGCCGGTCCTGCTTGATTTGCGCGGCCAGTTTAGCAGCAAACTGCAAGTGTATCAGACCATTTATGAGACGTATTGGCCGAAGCTTGATCATCGGCTGCTGATTGGGTTGAATCCAGAAGCCCACAAAGCCTCTCTGCGGGAATACGCCACGGCGCTTGGAGCCGCCGTAATCTGGCTGGATCCGAAAGTGGCCGGGGAGAGTGAACTTCTGAATAGCTTCCTAGCCTCTATGCCGGCTGGCTCGAACATGATGGGGTGGTGGCCGGAGGAGCAACCCGGCGTGGAGCGCGCTTCCAGCTACGGCATTGCCACCATCGCCAGCGACTACGCCACCAACCTGACCATGCATAGCGGAATGCCCCGAAAAGTAACTCTGAAGCCTATTCCGCCGAAACCCGCCCTGCAAAACAAGATCTACGTGGCCTTTATCCTGAGTGATGGCGACAACCTGCAATACGTTGAGCACCTGATGCGAAAGCTCTGGAATAACCCCGACCGAGGAGCAGTGCCGATGGGCTGGACGCTCTCCCCGGCCATGCTGGATGCCATGCCGGGCGCCCTGAACTACTACTGGCAAACCGCTACGGCCAACGACAACCTGATTTCGGGCCCTTCGGGCTACGGGTATGCCTACCCCAACAACTTTCCCAATCAGCAGGCTTTAAACCAGTTCGTGGCGAAAACCGAAGACTACAACCGGCGGGCGGGCTTCCGAGTGGTCACGGTGTGGAACACCATCAGTGGCGGCATCAACGAGAATGTGGGCCAGAGCTTCGCCGAGCAAGCACCCTCTTTGCTGGGGTTGACGGCCCAAAACACGGGCGGCGGCCTGACCATCTACCAGCAGCGGTTGCCTGGTATGGCCCTTGCCTGCAACTACTGCACAAACGAGCAAGCCATGCAAGACCACATTGCCACGGCTTCGGCCGGGTGGGATGGCAACTCGCCACGCTTCGTCATCATCCAGGCGCAGCCCTGGACCGATGTGAAACCCACCAATTTCAAAAACGTGGCCGCCTCCCTCACCACCGATTATGTGGTGGTGCGGCCAGACCATCTTTTCCAGCTGATTCGGGAGGCAAACGGCCTTGCCATTGATCCAGGCAGTGGGCCCTTAGGGACGCAGCCGGAGGCAGTGGGGAGAAAAGGAGAAATAACGCTCTATCCAAATCCGGCCACGAATGAACTGACGATTACCGGACTAGTGAAAGCGGCTGCCGTGACCATCTACGATCTGACGGGCAAAGTGCTGGTCAGCACAACGCGCGTCGCACCCACCCAGCCGGTGCTGAGTGTAAAAAACCTGAAGCCCGGCGTCTATTTGCTTCGCGTGGCCGGGAAAGGCAGCGTGTATAAATTTATAAAAGAGTAATAAGACCTTCGCATCTACTGCGCGCCGGTTTCTTCGGGATGACGTGGTACCCCGTGCCGCAGTAAAACAGCACGGGGTACCACCGAAAGCTTGGCCACTTTCTACCTAGGACTGTGTAGCGCAGCAGCCAAACATTCAGACGGAAAACCGCCAGTCACCCTATTTTGGGTATCTGCCGCATCAAAAACGTTACCAATGGCTTCGGAATATTAGTGGAGGGGACGTCTTTTCAACATACCGCCAACGGCATCATCGACACTATGCTGCACGATAAACGCGTGGGGGTCTAGTCGTTTCACTTCCTCCCGCAGGCCCGGTAATTCCAGCCGCGTCACGACCGTGAAAATGATGTTGCGTTCCTCGCGCTGCTGCCCCCGCTTTCCGTAGCCACTCTGCCCCTTGTAAATGGTAACCCCTCGCCCTAGGTGGGCGGTAATCGTCTCCCGAATGGCTTCATTATTCTCCGAGATGATTGTAACGCCCGTGTATTGCTCAATCCCAGTCAGGATAAAGTCCAGGGTTTTGGAGGCGGCAACGTAGGTTAAAATGGAGTACAGGGCTTCTGTTAACCCCAGTATGAAGGCTGCTACTCCGAAGATAAATACGTTCACCACCAAAATAATATCACTTACTTTCAGTAGCGGGGTACTGCGGTTAATAAGTAGCGCCAAAATCTCTGTGCCATCCAAGACGGCCCCACCTCGCATGGCTAAACCAATACCGGCCCCAATAAAAACGCCCCCGAATACGGATGTAAGCAACAAATCGGGGGTGAGGTCGGGGTAGGGGATGACGACGAGGCAGAGCGCTAGGCCAGCAATAGCGGCGGCGCTTTTCAGGGCGAAGCGCAGCCCCATTTGCCGGTAGCCCAGCAGCAAAAAGGGCAAATTAATGAGCAATAGTCCCCAGGAAAGTGGCAGGCCGAGCCCCGCCGATAAAAGCATGGAGATACCCGTAGCGCCTCCATCAATGAAGTGACTTGAGAGCAGAAAACCCTTGAGTCCCATCCCCGCGGAGAGTATGCCCAGTAGGATGAATCCCAGGCTTTTCAAGCGGGTGAAAATACTTGTAGGAGATGGCGCAGGCGCAGGAGTGGAGACGCCCGTTAAGGGAGGAGTGGTGGAATGTTGAGACATGAGCAAAAGAATGACTTGTGGGGGTAAAGACGAGTGGGATGACCATTCCTGCGTAAGCGAAATCGGTCATTACCAGTCTGCTGTGTGCAGGTTAAGTGTGTCCTGTTGGTTACTGCTGGAGAAGAAGGGTTCTACCGCTGCACCGTGGCTTGGGCTAGCCAGTTGTGCCGACTCCCTGCGCAGATCATTTACTTCGACTAGTAAGCCGAATATTAAGAAGGCGCCCATCGCGAGGGCACTGTAGAGCAAGGTAGAAGTCCAGCGAGTGGCCAGTTGCGGGGCCCAGAACATGCTGGTCCGCGGGCTGATGAGCCCAGTGAGTAAGAGAGTAAGGCTCAGCAAGACGATCAGGCCGAACAACGTTTCCATATAAAACAGAATGAGGGTGAAATCCGGTCCTGCCGCGGCATGGATTGCCTGTGCGCCAAAGCAGCGCGTCACGAATGCATCAACTTCGTGTCGAAGCCCATTTATCGCGCAAGGACAGCACGACCAAGCCGTCGAGGCAGGTACTGGAGCGAATTGGTTAAAGGGTAAGCAGCAGTTCCGCGGTAATAGGGGAGAGTAGCCGCTAAGAGCAGGGTACTGTTAGAATCTACCGCAGCCGCAAGCCAGCAGCTGCACTGCTGACATAAGAAGGCAGACAATTACCGAGAGAGGGTATCGGCAATTGCTGTGAAGGGGTACAGGAGCCAGTACGGCACTGCGTAGAGTGTCTAATCTACAGTACTATCACGCCCCCTTGTAAAGCCGCGAGTTGCTTCGTCGCAACTGGGTTTGTGGTGGTGTTACGCGCACTAAGTATTCGTGCTACGTCGTGCTAGTGGGGGGACATGGGTTTGCGCAAGCAAAAGACTCACCTGTACGCCGATAGAACAGGCCAGCTTCGTACGCTGCCATTCGCGACAATGCGGCAGAGTAGAGATGAAACGACAGGATAGCATTTCGGCTACGAGCAGCCATTCGTGCTATGCACACAGCTAGAGCCACCGCGTAAAAAGTACGGCACCATGGGTAGCCGGGAGTGGGACGTTGCCGAATATGATTGAAGCAGCAGCTTATATGCAGTGCAGAAATAAGGCGAACGAGGGCTGCGAGCCTACAGACAGCCTCTACTCGTTACGCAGCTGTCGTGTCCGGTGCTAGGCATATTTAAGGAGCATTAGGCTGCAAGATGGCGCGTAGTAACCGGTGGCACGTACGGGTTGGTACCGCCAGCAGGGCATGGTCCAACACGGGTAAGGCCGGATACAAACAAAAACGCTGTAGCTCGTTCGGGCCTGCAAGCGTAGCCCACAGGTGGTCACTCAGGAGTACTATCACGCGCGGGGCCAGTACCATGGAGTCCTTGCACACGCGTTCTTGCTCATCCAGTGCAAGCGTCTTACCTTTCTGCTGATAAGGACGAATCACGCCATGATGGGCAGGATGATCCTGGTGTACGACAGCGGGTTGACTGCTTGTAGAAACAACAGGCCCAATCAACCCTAACCATCCCAGTAGTAGTCCTACAGGAAGCAGAAGATAAATGGTAAGGGCGAGTCGTTTCAAAAGGGCTGGAATGGATACGAGGCGTACGCAATAATCCGGGGTAGCTGATACCCGTGTTAGCGGTTAGCGGAATGCAACTACTTCAAAAAGAACTGTAGTAGAAACAAAAAGTTCTCTATCGGTTGATCCTGCAATTTTGTTGTCCGTTTCGAAGAGTATTGGCCTACTTAATAGCAGCGAGGGCGTAAAATTACGGTAAGCGACTCCGAGAAAGGCTCAGAAATTCACAACTTATTGATTTATTGCACAATGTAGGCTTTCGTAACACAGAAAGGCTCCAAAGAAGGCTCAGGAAGACAGTCCAAAAACAAAACGGCTGTCAGGTTATTGAACCTAACTTATTGAGCTAAACCAAACGTCTTTTCAAGATACCTCCGTTTTATGGGAGGGACGAGACAGTAAAAAAATTGGACTACAGCCCAACCAGGGATTCGGATTCGTACGCTTGTGCTATCCTGAATAGGAATATAAGGTTACGATAGCAGCCACGTAACGGAACTAGCCGTTTGTTAGTAGCTCGCCTGTTTAACGCCTACATTTGACGGCATCATTTTCTGCTGTTACTCCCGTCCGCATGCTGCCCGCTACCCACGAAAGTCAAAATACCGAATGGAAAGAATCGTGGCGCGACGAGTATATCAAGTGGCTTTGCGGCTTTGCCAATGCACAAGGCGGCACGCTTCTGATCGGGGTGAATGACGAGGGTCAGGTGGTGGGTATCACGAACAGCCGCCAGCTGCTGGAAGAAATACCGAATAAGGTTCGTGACCTGCTCGGCATCCTCGTGGATGTGCACAGCCGTCAGGAAGGGGAGCGAAGCTATCTGGAAATTGTTGTGGAAGCATACCCCTATCCGATCAGCTACAAAGGCCAGTACCACTACCGTAGCGGCAGCACCAAGCAGGAGCTCAAGGGGGCAGCCCTCGACAAGTTTCTGCTGCGTAAGCAAGGCAAACATTGGGATGGGGTACCGGTACCCGGGGTCACCCTTGCTGATCTGGCCCCCGAGGCCTTGACGTTGTTCCGTCAGCGCGCTGCCCGCAGCGGGCGGGTGGATGCACAAGTACTAGAGGATAGCACCGAGGCGCTGCTGGACAACCTACACTTACTGGAAGGCGAGTACCTGAAGCGGGCCGCTGTGCTCTTGTTCCACCCCCGGCCGGAGAAATACGTTACTGGTGCTTACGTAAAGATCGGCTACTTCACGACGGAGGAGGACTTACGCTACCAGGACGAAGTGCATGGCCCCTTACTGCAGCAGATCGAACAAACCCTGGAGCTGCTGCGCACTAAATATGGTAAAGCGCACATTCGCTACGAGGGTGCCAACCGTATCGAAGAGTATACGTTTCCGGAAGCGGCGCTACGCGAAGCCCTGCTCAATGCCTTGGCCCACAAAGATTATAGTGGGAGCACGCCCGTGCAGATCAGCGTGCACGAGGACCGCATCGTGTTCTGGAACGAGGGGCACTTGCCCGATAGCTGGACGGTGGAAAACCTGCGGCACCAGCACCCCTCCAAGCCCTTCAACCCGGATGTCGCCAACACGCTGTTTCGAGCAGGTTATATTGAATCCTGGGGGCGCGGCACGCTGAAGATGATTCATGAGTGTCGGGTGCGGCAACTGCCCGCACCCCGCTACTATTTCGAAACATCGGGCATGGTGGTGGAATTTGTCCGCTACACGGAAGCCTATCTGCGCACGAAGGGGCTGCGCCCAGAGTTGATTCCGCTGGTGCTCTATGTGCAGGAGCACGGGGTGCTGACAAACTCGCTGGTACAACAACTCACCGGTCTGAGCAAGCCAACCGCCACACGCTACTTAACGGAGTTAGAGAAAGCGGGCTATCTGCAGAAGATAGGTACCCGAGGCGCTGGCACGGAGTACCACCTAGTGGGCTCAGTATAGGCTCATAGGCTCCTACTCAAGAGTGCAACTAGTGATTATAGATAGGCGTTACGTGACTAAAAAAGCACTTTTTGGCTATGTATTACTGATTCATGATTGGCTCATAAGAATTCTAGCTTACCCTAATGGCATAGCTTCAGCTTCTTATTCACTATAAAGAGAGCATACCGCAATGTAGCGGAACCGCTTCCGTCTACCATAGCCAGCGCATCCTAGTCTGGTTATAATTTCCAGACGGGTTGGCGCTGAGTATGAGACCTAGCAGGACTGTATTCGAGCTACTCTCAGACGATTCTGCTAGCAGGATAAAGTTAACAAATGCCAATGCGTCGCACTAGCTTTTCTGCCTCCGCTAGGTACATATCCATCTGTATACCACAGCCTGGCGGCGTCCGGCTTAGCTAGCCACTTCATTAATTTACCATCGTTTATTTTGTTGTTAAACAATTGGCAAATAGTATTTTAAATAAAAATTCGCGTACCCGAAAAGTTCTGACGAAACTCCTTAGGCGTGCAGCTCTTACGTTTTTTGAAGATTCGGTTGAAGTTGGAAATGTTGTTGAAACCGCACTTGTACGCCACTTCGGCCACGCTATGCGTGGTGTCAATAAGCATGCGGGAGGCATGCCCCAGCCGGATTTCGTTGAGGCTGTCGATGAAGGTAGTGCCGGTGCGCTTTTTCATGAAGCGACTAAAGGATACTTCCGGCATGTTGGCAATTTTGGCTACCTCTGCCAGCGTAATCTGGCGGTTGTAGTGGGCATTCATGTACTCGAACACCTTCTCAATACGCCGGCTGTTATAGTGGAACTGTTCGTTGGTGAACGAAGCATCGGAGAGGATGCGCATGTTGCGCGAGGCCGATAAATCGTGCAGAATAGACAATAGCTCCAGTACCGAGTCGAAGCCTGTTTTGTGTTCCAGGGAAAGAATGCGCCCGCGCAGGCGCTCGGCCGTTTCGCGCGAGAACAGCACGCCGCGCTGCGCATTCTCGAACATTTTCTGAATGAAGTGGAGCTGATTTCGGCGCAGGAATTTGTCGTCCAGCAAATCTTTGTGAAACTGGATGGTCACTTCCTTGATTTCCTCGCTCTGACACTGGTGCGTAAACCAGGCGTGGTTGAGGTTGGGGCCTACTAAAACCAACTCCAAGTCGTCGATATCCTCAATATGGTCGCCCACGATGCGCCGGGCGCCGGGCGCATTCAGAATCAGATTGAGTTCATACTCCTCGTGGTAGTGCAACGGGAAATTAAACTCCTTTTTCACCCGCGTGAACAGCGTGAAGCAGTCATTTTGCGTCAGCGGTGTAATTTCCCGCATTAGGTTGTGCGTCATGGCAGTAGGAATAAGGAGCGAAATTTATCAGATTCTGATAAAATAGTATTTCACTTCTGCCCTGAGCGTTATTATGGTAAGTACGCTAAAAACTACCTCAATGCGCATTTGCGCATGATTCGTGATTCGCTGTTGTCAATAGAGTGTCAGATAAGGGTAAAATAGTATTATAAATAGCATAAAGTAGGAGCATACATTTGAGCATTCCGCATCTGCTGCCGCTACGGTTGATGGATGTCAGGTTTTGCTCTTTCCCTACCCACATGCGTCTGCACCTACTCGACCTGCTCATTATTGCCGCCTACCTACTGTCCACGGTATTTATTGGCCTGTGGTACCGTAAGAAAGCCCGCGAAAACAAAGACAGCTACCTGCTTGGCGGCAAAAGCTTACCCTGGTACAAATTGGGTCTGAGCGATGCCTCTGATATGTTCGACATCAGCGGTACCATGTGGATGGTCAGCCTGTGCTTCGTGTATGGCATGAAAAGCATCTGGATTCCGTGGCTCTGGCCGGTATTCAACCAGGTATTCCTGATGATGTACCTCTCGCGCTGGCTGCGCCGTTCCAACGCCAGCACCGGCGCCGAGTGGCTGGCTACCCGCTTCGGTACCCGCGGGCCGGGGGTAGGGGCCTCGCACCAGGTAGTCATTGCCTTCGCCCTGCTGAGCTGCCTGGGCTTTCTGGCCTACGGCTTCGTGGGATTGGGCAAGTTCATCGAAATATTCGTGCCCTGGGAGCTGGTGCAGGACTATGTGCCGTTTGCCGTGGCCCCGCAATACGTACCGCACGTGTACGGTATTGTGTTCACGCTGTTTGCCATGTTCTATTCCATTATTGGGGGCATGCACAGCATTGTGCTCGGCGACATCATCAAGTACGCCATCATGACGGTGGCGTGCTTGGCCATTGCCGTCATTGCCTACCTGGAGCTGCAAGGCAAGACCCTGAATGTGCCGGCCGGTTGGTACGACCCCTTCTTCGGGGCGCGACTCAACCTGGATTGGTCCAACATCATCAGCCAGGTGAATCAGAAAATCGACGAGGACGGCTACTCTTTGTTCGGGGTGTTTTTTATGATGATGGCCTTCAAGGGGGTGTTTGCGTCGTTGGCTGGCCCGGCGCCGAACTACGACATGCAGAAAATTCTCTCTACCCGCTCGCCCGAGGAAGCCAGCAAAATGAGTGGCTTTGTGTCAATTATTCTGCTACCCATTCGCTATTCGCTCATCGTGGGGCTCACCATTCTGGGCTTGCTCTACTACAACCAGATGAACCTGGTAGGCCCTACCGGCGTGCTGGATTTCGAGCGTATTCTACCCGAAACCATCAACAAATTTCTGCCGGTGGGGCTCATGGGACTGGTGCTCACGGGGCTGCTCGGTGCGTTTATGGGTACGTTTAGCGGCACCGTAAATGCGGCTCAGGCCTACATCGTTAATGATATCTACCTGAAGTACATCCGCCCGGATGCCACCACCAAGGAGGTTATTTCGCTGAACTACGTGGTGGGCGTAGTCGTGGTGGCCGTGGGGGTGCTGCTGGGCTTCATTGCCAAAGATGTGAACAGCGTGTTGCAGTGGATTGTGTCGGCGCTGTACGGGGGCTACATTGCGGCCAACGTGCTGAAATGGCACTGGTGGCGCTTCAACGCCACGGGCTTTTTCTGGGGCATGCTCACGGGTATCGTGTCGGCCCTCATCTTCACGCGCTTTTTCGAGGGGGTCGAGTTTCTCTACTACTTCCCGGTGCTGTTTGCGTTGTCGCTCACGGGCTCCATTGTGGGTACCTACCTGGCGCCTCCCACCGACGAAACGGTGCTGAAAACCTTTTACCGCAACGTGCGCCCCTGGGGCTTTTGGGGCCCCATCAACGACCTGGTGGTGGCCGAGGACCCCGCGTTTCAACCCAACCGCAACTTCCGTCTGAACATGTTCAACGTGGTGTTGGGCATCATCGCGCAGCTCTGCCTCACCATTTTGCCCATGTACCTGCTGCTTTCCCAGCACGTGCCCCTGTTGATTACGGTTGCCATTTTAGCCGTGGTGGTGCTGATTCTGAAAAAGACCTGGTGGAACCGCTTGGCCGAATATTAGGCCAGGCGCATCGGCTGTCATTTCAGTACCAGAGAAGGCTAAAAAAGCATTACCCTGCCCGTGGTAGCCAGCGCTACATTTGAGTTAAACGCCTGTAGGGTAGGGGTAGTGCCGTTTGATTTTGAGCTGTTGGTTCCCCGCGTAGGCTCGGTGCCAACCCTATGGAAAAGAGCGTGCTATTGCCCCCACCCATCCTATTTCCACCCGTTATTTTCTCGCTTAACTTTTGTTTTCTGCCATGGAAAACCGCTTCCATCAACGCCGCCACGACCTGGAAAACCTCCACCGCACGCTGCTGACCCGCCCCAACGAAAAGCAAGGCCTTGGCAATGGCATTATTGACCGTTACCGCTATCCGGTGCTCACGGGGCAGCACGCCCCGCTTTGCTGGCGCTACGATTTCAACCCCGCTACCAACCCCTACCTCCTGGAGCGTATAGGGGTGAATGCGGCCTTCAACGTGGGCGCCATCAAGCTCGATGGGAAATACTTGCTGGTAGCTAGGGTGGAAGGGCTGGACCGCAAATCGTTTTTTGCGGTGGCCGAAAGCCCCAATGGCATCGATAATTTCACCTTCTGGGAGCGGCCCATTACCATGCCCGATACCGACGAACCCGCTACCAACGTGTACGACATGCGCGTGGTGCAGCACGAGGATGGGTGGATCTACGGCCTGTTTTGTGCCGAGCGCAAGGACCCCGCGGCCCGGCCCGGCGACGAGTCGGCGGCGGTAGCGCAGTGCGGCATTGCCCGCACCCGCGACCTAGTGACCTGGGAGCGACTACCCGACCTGCAAACGCCCTCCCCCCAACAGCGCAACGTGGTGCTGCACCCCGAGTTTGTGCAGGGCAAATATGCGCTCTACACCCGTCCGCAGGACAGCTTTATTGAGGCGGGTGCGGGGGGCGGCATCGGCTTCGGCCTCGCTGATTCGATGGAAAACGCCGTGGTGCCGCACGAAGGCATCGTGGACCGCAAGCGGTATCATACGGTGTACGAGGCGAAAAACGGCCAGGGTCCGGCCCCGCTCAAAACCGACAAAGGCTGGCTGCACCTGGCCCACGGCGTACGCAACACGGCCGCTGGTCTGCGCTATGTGCTCTACCTGTTCATGACCGATTTAGCCCAACCCGACCAGGTAACGCACAAACCCGGCGGCTACTTCCTGGCGCCCGAGGGCGAGGAGCGGGTAGGGGACGTATCGAATGTGGTATTCGGTAACGGCTGGATCTTGGACGACGACGGCACCGTATTTATCTACTACGCTTCCTCCGACACGCGCACCCACGTGGCTACCTCTACCCTAGACAAGCTGGTAGATTACGTGCTGCATACGCCCCCCGATGAGTTTACCTCGGCAGCCTCCGTTCGACAGATCAACGAGCTGATTGACAGAAATGTAAAATACCTGGAGCAGACGCAGCTAACGAGCGTGCCGTCTTATAACGGGGTAGGAGCATGAGCCAGCCCCTACCCTCTACCTCCCCAGAGCTGCTGCTTGCCTACCAGCGGGAAATGGAGGCCGAGCTAGCCCGCATCGCGCAGTTCTGGCTGGAAAAAACCGTGGACCACCAGCACGGTGGCTTTATTGGGCAGATGAGCAGCGCCGGCGAGGTAGACCCCGCGGCCGGCAAAGGGGGCATTCTGAACGCCCGCATCCTGTGGACGTTTTCGGCCGCCTACCGCTACACCTCCCGTCCCGACTACCGGGAGGCGGCCACCCGCGCCTTCCGCTACCTGCTCGATTATTTCATGGATGCCGAATATGGCGGTATCTACTGGCTGCTCGACACTCAGGGCCAGCCCCTGAATACCCGCAAGCAGATCTACGCGTTGGCTTTTGCCCTATATGGGTTAAGTGAATACTACCTGGCCACGCAAAACCAACAGGCCCTAGAAGTTAGCCAGGCGTTGTTTCAGTGGATTGAGCAGCACAGCTACGATGCCGAGTACGGTGGCTACTTCGAAGCCTTTAGCCGCACGGGGGAGCTACTGGAGGATTTGCGCCTGAGCGAGAAGGACCACAACGCGCCTAAAACCATGAATACGCACCTGCATATTCTGGAGGCCTACGCCAATCTGTACCGCAGCTGGCCTGATGCCCACCTGGCCGAGCGCCTGCACGGACTGCTCGCTACCTTCCTTACCCATATCATGGATGCCGAAACGGGCCACTTGCGCCTGTTTTTCGCCCGCGACTGGACGCCTACCGTCGACCTGATTTCTTACGGTCACGATATTGAAGCGGCCTGGCTGCTGCTGGAAGCCGCCGAAGTGCTCGGCGACGAGCAGTTGCTACAGCAAGTGAAAACGGCGTGCCTAGCGCTAACCAATGCCACAGCCGCTGCTCTACTCCCTGACGGCAGCCTCCCGCACGAGCGAAACTGCGAAACCGGCCACCTCGACACCCACCGCGAATGGTGGGTGAGTGCGGAGGCCATGGTAGGGTTCCTGAACGCCTACCAGCTTACCCACGAAGCTACGCTGCTGGAGCACTCCTACAAAGCCTGGCAGTTTGCCCGCCAGCACCTGCTGGACTTCGACCTGGGTGAGTGGCGCTGGGGGGTGTGGGACGACTACCGCCCCATGGCCGACCACGACAAGGCAGGCTTCTGGAAATGCCCTTACCACAACGCCCGCGCCTGCCTGGAAGTGAGCCGCCGGTGCAAAAATGAATCAATGCGCTACGCCCAAGCCGGCGCCTCGGGGGCCGCTGCTGCCGCGTTCTAAAAGCGAGTGGAAATACGGTAGCTACCAGCGCACAACGCTTGTTGAGCGGTGGCTTTTGTTGGCACAACGAGTAGGCCTGCAACTTGTGAATAGCGCTTTAATGGCAAGTAATTGATAAAAAAGTATCATTATCAGAGAAGGGTAAATAGTATGTTTGTATTACCTCTTCGTTAATTAATTATTGCTGTTTCGCTATCAATAATAATCAGCGAATAGCAGTGAAATAATAGCTATGCGGTACCTATAAGTAGATGTAGCAAGTGTATTGCTGCCGCACTCGAATACAATAGTTTTTTTTTAAAAAAACTATTGCTCGCCTGACCCAACTCCCACTCAACTTTTCTTTTACACTTGACACAACGTATATGAGACAGCGGTACCTTTTTTCTCTGTTTTGGTTGTTGCTGTTGCCAGCATTTACCTGGGCACAAACGCTGACGGTGCGCGGCGTAGTGAAAGACGCGACAACCGGCGAAGGCCTACCCGGCGTGACGGTGCTGGTGAAGGGCACCCAAAACGGCACCGCCTCCCAAGCCGACGGCGCCTACTCCATCGCCGTGCCTTCAACCGATGCGGTGCTCACCTTTTCCTACATCGGCTACCTGCCGCTGGAGCTGCCCGTCGGCGGGAAATCGGTGCTGGATGCCAACCTGAAAGTGGATAACAAGAGCCTGGACGAGGTAGTGGTGGTCGGCTATGGCACGGTGGCGAAGAGCGACGTGACCGGTTCCGTGTCCTCGCTAAAAGGCAGCGAGCTGAACAAGCAGCCTGCTGCATCTGTCGAACAATTATTACAGGGTAAGATTGCAGGTGTACAGGTAGTAATGCCTTCCGGCGAGCCAGGTGCCGATGCCACAGTTCGCATTCGTGGCTCTAGTTCCATCAACGGATCCAACAGTCCGCTGCTAGTGGTGGATGGTTTTCCGTGGGGGGATGCCCGAAATCTCAAGCAAATCAATCCCGAGGACATTGCCAGCATTGAGGTGTTGAAAGATGCTTCCTCGGCGGCTATTTACGGCTCCCGGGGCGCTAACGGCGTTATTCTGATTACCACCAAACGCGGCAAGGCCGGCAAAACCAGCATCACGCTGAGCACGCTGAACACCCTTTCGACCCTGCCCAGCAAGCTGGACGTATGGTCGGACCCGGTGGACGTGGCCGTTATCGATAACGAATCGCGCCGCAATGCTGGGCTGGCGCCGCTGTTTGTGGGCGAGAATTACCTAGGAACCTACTACCCCTCGGTGGCTGAGTTGCGAGGCGAAGACCCCAACAAACCCGCCTGGCCCTACCGCACGTACTGGCCCGACGAGGTGTACCGCAACCCCTTCTCGCAGAGCTACACCCTGACCGCCACCGGCGGTACCGACCGCACCAAGTTCTCCATGTCTGGCAACTATTACCGCGAGGAAGGCCTGGCCATCAAGAATTACTATGACCGCTACAACGGCCGCCTGAACCTGGAGCAGAAGCTGACCGACAAGCTAACGGCCGGCGTCAATCTGATCCTGACCCATACGCAGCGCAACGGGGGTAGCCTTTCCGCCGACCGCTCGCCGGTGTTCCCCATCTATAACCCCGATGGCACCTACTTCCGCATCGGCCCGCGCGACTTCGGCAACCCCATTGCCTACGCCAACGAGGTGCTGAATAAGAACAAAACCATTGACGTGCTCGGCACGCTGTTCGTGAGTTATGATATTACCAAATGGCTGAATTTCCGGACGCAGCTGAGCGATAAGTACGGTAATTCAATTGGCGATGTGTACGAACCGCGCAACGTTACCAATACCGGGTATCTATATAATGGCTTTGGCGTAATTGATAATTATTCTAGTAATGAATTATTGAACGAAAATTATTTTACCGTCAATAAAAATTTCAATCAGATTCATAATCTGAATATTGTCGCCGGCTATACCGCGCAGTCATTTAATATCCGCACGTCGCGGCTGGAGGGTAGAGGATTCATCAATGATGCGCTGGAAAATGAGAACCTCAACACGGCCCTCACGCAGTACACCACCAACGGCCTCACCAAGTCGCTGCTGAACTCCTACATCGGCCGCGTCAACTACTCGCTGCTCGACCGCTACCTGTTCACCTTTACCAGTCGCGCCGACGGCTCCTCGAAGTTTGGGGCCAACAACAAGTGGGCGTTCTTCCCCTCGGCCGCCGTGGCCTGGAAGCTGAATGAGGAAGCCTTCTTGCGCGCTGTGCCTACCATTTCGGAAGCAAAGGTGCGCGTGAGCTACGGCCTGACCGGCAACCAGGGCATCAGCCCCTACCAGACGCTCGACCGCCTGGGCGCGGGTCGCTACTACACGGGCGGCAGCTTTCAGACCGGCTTCGGCCCCGGCATTTTTGGCTACGATGGCTACAACAAAATCTGGGAGGGCGTGCCCAACCCCGATCTGAAGTGGGAAACCACCTCGCAACTCGATGCCGGCCTGGATTTGGGCTTCCTGAACCAGCGCATTACGCTCAGCGCCGACGTGTACTACAAGCGTACCCGCGACCTGTTGCGCCAGACCTACATCACGCCTTCCTCGGGCTACGACCGCCTGTGGGTGAACGACGGCGTGATTGAAAACAAAGGCGTGGAGCTGGGCTTGAACGCCGAAATCCTGAACGGCCCGGTGCAGTGGAGCGTGGGCGGCAATTTCACTCTGAACCGCAACAAACTCATTAGCATGGGCGAAGACAACTTCGTGTGGAATGGTAGCAGCATCGAAATGCTGCGCGCGCCGGTGAATGCCTACATCGTGGGCGAGCCCATCAACGTGTTCTACGGCTACAAAACCAACGGCATCATCCAAACTGTGGAGGAGGGTAGGGCTTCGGGCCTGACCGGCGACATGGCCCGTCCCGGCGAGATTAAATACGTGGACCTGAACGGCGACGGCGCCGTGAACGATCAGGACCGCACCATCATCGGCAACCCCAACCCCAAGTTTCTCTACAGCCTCAACACCAGCTTGCGCCACAAGGGCTTCGACTTATCGGCCCAATTCTACGGCGTGTCGGGCAACGATGTGTTCGACATGCGCAAGTTCTCGCCCAGCCGCCAGCTCCAGCGCTGGACGCCCGATAACCCGACCAACGACTACCCCAGCGTGAATGCGACCCGCGCCTACTACGGCTCCGATTGGTTTGTGACCAGCGGCTCGTTTATGCGCATCCAGAACGTGACGCTGGGCTACAACTTCAAGTCCAACCTGATAAAAGGCTTGGAAACGCTGCGGATCTACTTCTCGGGCAGTAACCTCTACACCTTCACGGGCTTCCATAAAGGCTTCGACCCGGAGGTGCCCTACAATGGCCTGCAATACGGGTCCTACCCCCGGCCCCGTGCTCTGTCGGTGGGGGTAAACATTGGAATCTAAGTATCTGATTGGTTTACAGTTGTTTGTTTTTGGTTTTTAGCTGGTAGAGTACCGCTGTAGTTGTGTTTCCAGCAGCCAAAAACAAACAACCGAAACCTAAAAACCAGCCCCCACCCCATGAAACGCATCACTCAACTGGGCCTGGCCGCGGCCGTCGCGCTGCTGGCAGGCTGCTCGCTCGAGGAAGAGCCCTACGGCTTCAACTCCACCACCAACTTCTACAAAACGGAGGCCGACGCCAACGCGGCCCTGGTGTACGCTTACGCCATCTTGCCGGAGATTGAGTACTACTCCCGCAACTTCATTCTGATTACGGAGCTGCCAACCGAAAACATTACCCTGAAGCCCGACGCCGGCGCCAGCAACTTTGAGTTTGACCGCCTGGCCGTGCGCCCCGACAACCCGGAGCTGACCACCGCCTGGCGCTACGCCTACATCGGCGTGAACCGCGCCAACGCCGTCATTGCCAACGTGCCAGGCATTACGGAGATGAGCGACGCCAGCCGTAACCAGCTGGTAGGGGAGGCGCACTTCCTGCGGGCGCTGCACTACTTCAATATCGTGCGGCTGTTTGGGGCCGCCCCCGTGCACACCACGCCCGTTACGTCGCTGGACCAGACCAGCTCGGCGCGGGCTACCATGCAGGAAATCTATGCCCTGATTACCGACGACCTCAAGAAGAGTATCGAGCTGACCGATGCCGTGCGCCGCGATGGCCGCGCCAACAAGGTGGCGGCCTGGGGCCTACTGGCCAAGGTGGACCTGACGCTGGCCTCGGGCAAAGCCACTAACTCGCCCGGCTACGACTTCGTGCCCAATGCCGATGCGCTCTACGCCGAGGCCAAAACCTACGCCGGCAACGTGCTGACCAACAGCGGCAGCTACGGCCTCGACCCCAGCCTCAAAGCCATTTTCGACGTGGACAAAAAGAACGGGCCCGAGCACATTTTTGATGTGGCTACCGACCGCTCGGGCCTCTCGGAAGGCAACTACTCCAAGCTGCCGCTGATGTTCATTCCCTACATCGACGGGGCCGTGTTCAAGCTCGCCGACAGCACCAGCGTGCGTTCCGGCTACAATCACTTCGTGACGGAGCCAGCCCTCTACAACAGCTTTGCGGCGGACGACAAGCGCAAAACCGAGCTGATTCCGAGCCGCGTGTACGTGGGCAACAAGGAAACGGTGCTCAGCATTACCGGCTACAGCCGGCCCTTCACCCGCAAGTATCTCGATCCTAAGCAGGTAGGCGAACAGACCAGCGCCAATACCCCTGTGCTGCGCTATTCCGACGTGCTGCTGCTGTACGCCGAAGCCTGCGGCCCCACGGCGGAGGGCTACGCGGCCGTAAACCGCATCCGGACCCGCGCGGGCCTCGCCAACCTGCAACCCGGCCTGAGCGTGACGGCCTTCCGCGACGCCATTCTTCAGGAGCGGGCGTGGGAGCTGGCCTTCGAGGGCAACCGCTTGTTTGACTTGCGCCGCACCCACAAAATGGAAGAAGTGCTGGTGCAGAAATACGGCAAGACCATTCAGCCCGACAACGCCTACTTCTTCGCCACGCCTACCCGCGAAACCGACCTCAACCCCAACCTCTAACCCACCCACGTTATGAACCTGCGAATCACAACTATAGGGGCTGGTATGCTACTGGGCCTAAGCTGCCTGAGTGGTTGCACCGACGACCCCTTCGAAGGCATTGAAAGCAACGAGCGCGCCATCACCGTTTTCTCTCTGGACAAAGGGCAAATTGGGGTAGCCGACATCGTTCGCACCCCCGAAACCGGCACCGTCACGGTGTACGTGGTGCGGGGCACCGACCTGACCAACGTAGTGCCCCGCATCGAAACATCGTACAAAGCCCACGTATCGCCGGCCTCGGGCGAGGCAGTAAACTTTGCCACCGGCAACCGCACCAAAACGTATTCGGTCACCTCAGAGTCGGGCCAGACGCGGGAGTGGACGGTGCAAGTGAAAGACTACCAATCGGATATGGACGGCACGTGGAAGGTGACCAACATGCAGTTTCAGTATTTCATTGGGGAGGGCGAAAGCTGGGGCTGGAACGGCACCAAAAACGTAGCCAGCAACATGGCCGATGCCACCAAGGAAAACGATAATACGCTGGAATTTACGACGACCGGTGTGACGGCCGACGGTAAAATCACGGGCACCTACACCCACAGCCCCGGCCCCGATGGCGCCTTTGCCGACTTCAATTACAAGGGCACCGACTACAACTACAAATTCCGCCGCCTACCCAAAAACCAGGGCACGTTTGTGCGCGATTTCACGGCCAATACCATCACGTTCAGTCCCGGCGGGCAGGCCACGGGCCAGACCAAAACCGTTGCTATCGAGTTTAATGCCGATAAATCGACGTTGAAAATACCCTTCAACGTGCAGCCTTACGACATCGATTGGAACGGCGACGGCAACAAGAAAGAGCTAGGTGGCGCCAAAACGACGTGGTATATGTTGCAGAAAGTAAACTAACCAGCTACTTGCCTTTCGCGCCGCCCTACCTCCCTAACGCTCGCCCGCATGCACACCCACGCCCTAAGAACGCTCCTTCTCCTTTGTCTGCTTCATACCAGCGCTTTTGCTCAATCCAGGCGCGTTTTACCCTTCTTGCAGCGCATTTCGGGCAAGCAAACCCTGGCTGGGCAGCACAACAAGGAGCCTAACGCCGAGCCGACCAAGTGGACCGATTATATCCACCGGACCACCGGCAAATACCCGGCGCTGTGGAGCGGTGATTTCCTGTTTCAGCAGGAAAACATCGACAACCGCTGGAAGATGGTGCAGGAGGCCGAGCGGCAGTACAAGGCGGGCGCGGTGGTGAACATCATGTGGCACGCCTGCCCGCCCGGCTCCGGCGAGCCCTGCGGCTGGGACCCGGGCCTGCTCAACCAGCTGCTCACCGATGCCCAATGGCAGGAGCTGGTTACCGACGGTACCCCGCTGAACAAGACGTGGAAGTCGCGCATGGACGACATTGCCGTGTACTTGCAGTACCTGAAGGATAAGCAAGTGGAGGTGCTGTTCCGGCCGCTGCACGAAATGAACCAGGGGAAATTTTGGTGGGGTGGGCGGCCCGGTCCCCAGGGCACGGCCCGCCTCTACCAAATCACCCACGACTACTTGCAGAAAACCAAGGGCCTGACCAACTTAATCTGGGTGTGGGATATGCAGGACATGAGCCGCGACTTTGCCCAGTACAACCCCGGCCCGCAGTACTGGGACGTGTTTGCCTTCGACGTGTATGACAATGGCTACGACCAGTCGTGGTACGACTACATCCTACCCCTTGTGGGCAACAAGCCCATAGCCATTGGCGAGTGCGCAGTGTTGCCTACCCCCGAACTGCTGGCGAAGCAACCCCGCTGGGTATTCTTTATGGACTGGGCCGAGCTGGTGCAGGAAAAGAACTCCGAAGACGCCATCAAACGCATTTATAACGCGCCGCGCGTGCTCACGCGCGACGAAATGCCGCAGTGGAAATAGCCCCCGAAGCGGCTATCAGCCGAAGATAGGGCGTGTAAACCAAACACCATGATACACCGCAACTTCGTGTTGCTGACGCTGCTGTGGCTGCTGTCGGCACGGGCGGGCTATGCCCAAAAAGTTATCGGGCAAGCCGTGCTGCGCACGCCTACCATCCAGCGGTATGAGAAGGCCGAGTGGGATATTGTGCTGAGTCAGCAGTTTCAGAATCCCTACCGCCAGCAGGAGGTGACGCTGGATTTGGTGCTGACCTCGCCCAGCGGCATGCCCGTGGTGGTACCGTGCTATTTCGAGCGCAACAACGGCGCGGCGTCGGCGTGGAAGGCCCGGTTTGCCCCCCGCGAGGTGGGTTCCTACACGGGCCTGCTGCGGCTGACGCAGAAGGGTAAAACGGAGGAGAAGCCCATTGACGGCTTTACGGTGGCAACGAGCACGAACCCCGGCTTTCTGCACGCCAACGACCTATATACTTTCCGCTTTGATAACGGGGAGTTGTTTCGGGGAATCGGGGAGAACGTGGGGTGGGAGGCGCGCTCGTTTGAGAATCAGAAATGGACCTATGATTATCTGCTGCCTACCCTAGCCAAGAACGGCGCGAACTTCTTTCGCACCTGGATGTGCTACTGGAACCTGCCGCTGGAGTGGCAGAAAGTCAGCTCCACGAAGCGCTACACCAACACCACCGACTACTTCAACCCCGGCGCCATTAAGCGTATGGACGAGTTGGTGCACCTCACCGACTCGCTGGGGCTATATTTCATGCTGACCTTCGACTGGCACGGCCACCTGATGGAGCAGGGCGGCTGGCGCAACAGTCCCTACAACCGCCTCAACGGCGGCCCGGCCCGCACGCCTACCGAGTTCTTCACCCTACCCGCCGCCCGCGCCAAGTACAAGGATAAGCTACGCTACGTGGTGGCGCGCTGGGGCTACAGCACCCACATTGGCGCGTGGGAGTTTTTCAACGAAATCGACAACGCCGTGTTCACCCAGCAGGATAGCCTGCTGATTCCGCACGACGCCGTGACGCTCTGGCACGGTGAGATGAGTCGCTACCTCAAAGACATCGACCCCTACCAGCACTTGGTCACCACTAGCATTTCGCACCGCGACATTCTGGGCCTGAACTCCATCGCCTATATCGACTTCAACCAGAAGCACATCTACAAGCACACCGAGAAGATTCCGGGTATCTACCCTAGCTACATCCAAACCTACGGCAAGCCCTACGTGGTGGGCGAGTTTGGCTACCGCTGGGAAGACGCCGACCCTAATTACAAGGAAGGCTTCAACTACGACTACAAACGCGGTCTGTGGTATGGCCTGTTCAGCCCTACCCCCATTCTGCCCATGACGTGGTGGTGGGAGCTGTTCGACGACCAGCAGATGACGCCCTACTTCCGGGCCGCGCGCACCATCAGCGACCAGATGCTGGCCGCCGGCCACGGCGAGTTTGAGCCGTTTGCGGTAACCTCGGGTACGGTACAGAGCTTCGGCATGCGCTGCGGCGACACCTACTTTGTGTACCTGCTCAACAACGGCCTGAACAAGGCCACAGTGCCGGTTTACTTTGATGTCCGCGGTAAAAACCTCGTGGTGCAGGCCTTCGCGCCTACCACCCGGCAGTATAGCAAGCTCACCCGGTTTGAGCTGAAACGCGAGCAGCTGACCTTACCTGATGTAATGCTGGATCCGAGACAGGAATTGGTACTGCTTGTGAAAGCTTCCAGATAGAAAAAAGTCTGTTGCCATCTGCCTGTGAAAGGCGGCTAGAAGATGGTCACAGGAAACAACTACGCACTACCTCATCACACTTTCTACCCCAACTCCCACTCGTATGAAAACTCTCTACTCTCTAATGCTCACTGGCGCTTTGCTGGCTGGTAGCACGGCCGCTGTGGCTCAAACGGCCTACAAAAGCCTGAACTTTCTGTATAGCATTAGTGGCACGCGCACGGCCTCCGGCATGCACAACCGCCAGCCTATTGCTACCCCCAGCACCTACACCAACCGCGTGCAGGCCATCACGGGTCAGTACCCGGCGCTGTGGAGCAGTGACTTTCTGTTCGAGCAAAGCGAAATCAACAACCGGTGGGCCATGACCAATGAGGCCAAGGCGCAGTGGGCGCAAGGGGCGCTCATCAACCTGATGTTTCACGCCTGCCCGCCTACCCAGGCCGAGCCCTGCCAATGGGAGGGGGGCATCAAAAGCAGTCTCACCAACGCGCAGTGGCAGGAGCTGATTACCGACGGCACCCAACTCAACCGCAACTGGAAGGCTCGTCTGGACGCCATTGTGCCCTACCTGCACGACCTGAAGAACAACGGCGTGGAGGTGCTGTTCCGGCCGCTGCACGAGATGAACCAGGGCGTGTTTTGGTGGGCCGGGCGGCCCGGCCCCAACGGTACGGCCCGGCTCTACCAAATCACCCACGACTACCTGCGCAACACCAAGGGCCTGACCAACCTCATCTGGGTGTGGAACGTGCAGGATTTCGGTTCCCTAGCTTCGGATTTGGCCAACTACAACCCTGGCAGCAGCTACTGGGACGTACTGAGCCTGGATATGTATTACACAGATGGTCAGGGCTACTCCACAGCCAAATACAACGCCATGCTGAACGCGGCCGGCGGCAAGCCCATTGCCATCGGTGAGTGCGAAGTGCTACCCTCCCCGAGCCTACTAGCGTCGCAACCAAAGTGGAGCTTCTTTATGGGTTGGTCGGAATTAGTGTTTGAGAAGAACTCGAATACTACTATTCAGAATACGTTCTGGGCCAACAATGTACTTGTGCGCGACGAAATGCCGGGCTGGGGCAGCGGTGGCAGTACGCCCACGGCGCCCAACATTGCCTACCGGCGACCCGTTTCGGTTTCATCTTCCGAAAACAGCACAAATACGGGCGACAAGGCCGTGGATGCCGACGGCAATACCCGCTGGGCGAGCTCCTACGCCAACAACCAGTACCTCTACGTCGATTTGGGCGCCACGTATTCCATCAACCGGGTGCGCTTGGCCTGGGAAGCCGCCTACGCCAAAGATTACCAAGTGCAGGTATCGACCGACAACGTGACCTGGACGACCGTCAAGGATGTGTGGGGCAAATCCGCCGCCGCTCCCGACGACCACACGGGCCTAAATGCGCGCGGGCGGTACGTGAAGGTGTACTGCATCAACCGGGCTACTCAGTATGGATTTTCGCTGTACGAGTTGGAGGTGTACGGCACATCGGTTGTCACAGCCACCCGCGCGGCCACCATGCCCGTTCAGGAAGGACGCGCTGCATCGTCGCTGGCAATATATCCCAACCCCACCAGCGGCATGCTTCAGGTGCAACTACCCGCCGCTCAGCAGTCCAGCAAGGTAGTACTCCGAAATGCGCAAGGGCAAGAAGTACTACGCAAAACCACAAACGGACCCACCTTCGCGCTCGACCTGAGTCACTTACCGGCAGGCATCTACTGGCTAACCGTTGCGGGCGCTGCTAGCCAAACCGCACAAAAAGTTGTGAAGCTATAGCAAGGTAGTTAGACTGTAATGCTGAGCGAGGCTAAGGAGTGGCAGGCAGCATGGAGCGCCATTGCGTAGGCAACCGAGCCCGTTGCCCACTGCCATTGGTGAGGGTAGAGTCTGCCCCGAACTGTAACAACAGCCCCAACACGCGTTGCTTGTCTGCCGGTAGCTGGCAGCGTAGAACAAGACGGGCGTTGAATTCATGAAGGCGCTGCTGCGACCGTTTGGGTCAGCGCCATGCCGCAGCAGGGTTTCCACCAGGTCGGCCCGACCCAATTGTACCGCGGCAATCAACGGGGTTTCGTGTTGGGGGCGTTCGTTGGGGTCGGCACCACACCACAACAGCAACTTCAGGTGGGCCTCGTTGCCGGCCGCAATGGAGGGCAACACGCTGGTGTGACGTAGCACCACCCACGGCAGCACGAAGAAGCAGGCCGTGGCGGCGAGCAATGCCCACCGCCCGGTCTGGGGTTCTTCTTCCAAACGGGCGGATTTACACACTAAGCGATTGGGTCGCCGGGATGGCGTAGGGGGCGCCGGTGTAGCGGGCCCAGGTGGGCGGGGGTAGTGACGGAGTAGTTGCCCAGTCGGTTGAGGTGCTCGTAGCGGCCGGGCGAGCGGTACTAGAAGTGGGTTTCGTTGACTGCATAGCCCTCGCCCCCCCCGCTGGCCCTGACCAAACAGGAGGCCATTGGGCGTGGCCGACGGCACCGTCTACCACTACGCTCAGCAACAGACGTAGGGGTAGCCAGGAAGAAGGACAGCAATTCCGTGGTGGCGGACTCTGGTGGGCAATCCCAGGTAGCCGGGTACGGGCCGTGAGGCCGTGCCTGCGCGCACACTATCTTCTTTCTGCGGCTGCTTCCTCCTGAAGCGTAGCGATAATTTCCGCTACTTTCTGGGGGTAAGACATCACCAAATATTCGTTATCATACCAGTATTGCAGTTGCCGCACTATCTGAGGCAGGTAGCGGAAGTGGCGTTGCTGCACGTTCTCGGCTAGCAATTCCTGGGCCTTGGCCGGGTCGCCCACCAGGCGGGCCGTGAGCACCTCGCCGGCGCGGGTAAAGTGTTCATACAGGCAGATTTTCCACTCGTTGTACCCCTGGGCGGCCATCTGCGCCTGAATGGGCTGGAACAGCGTGGCGCTGCGGGCTAACACGTGCGCGCTCACCTGGTCAATCGCCGGGTTGACAAACGAGTGCCCGAATTCGTGGACGCACACCGTGCGCAGGGCCAGCGGGTCCGCAAAGCCCAGACGCAGCCCGGCCTCCTCCGTCACGTTGGCCGGGGGCAGGAAGCTGCCAAACACGTTGCCGATAACGTGGTTACCACCCACGGCGAAGCCCGAGCTAAACGGCATCGTCAGGCTGGGATACAGCCGGTAAGTAGCCGCGGGCTGCCCATAGAAGTGCTCCATTTCGGTGAGAAAAGCCGGTGGGGGCAGGTTGGCGTTGACCTCGGCCAGCATGGCCGTATAGTAGGGCCGGCGCTGGCGCAGGAAGTCGCCGAAAGCCACTTCTTCGTAAAAAGCGTTACAGGCGGCCACGAAGGCCTGCGCATCCGCCGGCGAGGCGAATTGCTGGCGGAACGGATTGTCGGCCTGGAGGCTGGCCTTGGGGAAGTCCGGCAGGCTCAGCACGAAGTTGGCGTAGTGCAGGTAGAAGCTTTTGTCAAAATACGTTTTGAGCAGCGCCAGGTGAGCGGAGGTGGCGAACTTGGTGAAGGGGGCCGCCAGCGTCAAGTTCAGCGCGTAGAGGTCCTTCACTTTCGTTGGCTGACCGCCGAAGGAAACAGTTTGCGTTTCGGGGATCGTGGCCAAGTCCTCGTATTGCAGCAGCAGATTACAGAGGCCGAGCAGTTCCAAGTTTGGACTACAGACCACTTGAATCTGGGGCTGCTGATACACGGGATAGCGCAGCGCAAACGAGCCACGGGCCTGCTGGCCGACTACGGCGAGCTGTCGGGACTGCGTGAGCGGTAGTTTCACGTGCGCGACCCCCGGGGCAGGCGGTAGGGGCTGGCCGTCCACCTGCACGTGCAGCTGCCCGGCGGCCGTCGTGAGTTGCCGGCTCACGTACAGCAGCCGCTGCGGCTGGCGCAGGAACGTCACCTGTTCGCGGCCCGTGAACTGGTCAAAGGACACCGTCCAGCTGTCCGTGGTTTGGCGGCTCTGCCAGGCCGTGGAAACCGGCCGGGACGTCGTGCAGGCTGCGCTGCCCAATACGAGCAGCAGCGGTAGAAAGCGATAATGCATGGGGTTACTGGTAGAGCGGCAAGTCTACTACTGGACCTGCTTGACCGCACAGATGACCGCGAGGGGATAAGGGTTGCCTGGGCAAGGTAAACGAGCGGCTTCCACTCGCCTGGTTGCCTGTTTTCTGAGGCACGACCGCCCGCAGTAAAAGCCGACCGGACAGCCTTACGGGGAATTGCTGGTTTTGTACTCGTGCGCTACCCCACTTACGGGCCCTTAGAAACGGCTGTACGCAGCTGTGTAGATGGCTGGAAAGCGCTGCTTCGAGCACCATGAGGGGGGTGCTGTCACTGAATTACGTTGCTAAAATCGCTAAATCCGCCCGTTTGAAACAAGAACCCCATATTGGCCTTGGTTAAAAGTTTGGTCCAAAGGTTAATCGGTTAGCATTTCAACCGCGACTTTTTACCCAAGAACGGAGCTATCAGTGCGTTGTCACGATAGAAAATCTGCATATAAAGCGTGTAGACGGCTATTTTAGAGACTCGAAATACCGTTTCTTATCACCCTGGCGGGGTTAATTGTACTTTGATTGCTGCACAAGTTTTCTGAACCAAATCAGTTGTTTTCGAGCCTACCTATTTGTTCAGCAGATGGCCGGCCTAATTATTCCTTCATATGCAGATTTTAGTGAACGATCAATGCCTACGCCTACTAGCTGCTGTCCTAATGCCCGGTTAGTATTAAGCAGTTAGATGACCTGCCTAGTTGGGTCGAGGGGTTGCCACCGATGACCTATCTTCGCGGCTATCACCTGGCCAATACCTGGGAAGGGCGCGTGCGCCGCTGCGAACCAATAACCCGCCGTACTCGCCTCCGATAGAAACCGCTGGCGTGCGTTAACCGCTTGCTGCGGGTGTACATCATAGACTAAGGCGAGCGTGGGGTCCGCGAGTTGCAAGGTCAACAAGTGTGCGAGGTCGGCGCAAAAGACCAGTTGCGGGTCAGTACCTATCAGGGTGTAGTAAGTGTGGCCCGGCGTATGTCCCGGCTGGGCTAGCGTGCCAATGCCAAGCAGCAGTTCCCCACCGGTCGAGAAGGGACGCAGCCGGCCCGCTTGTTGGTAGGGCAACACCTTGCGCCGCGCGTTGGCAAAACTGCGCTGGCGGGCGGCGGGTGCCTGCTGCTGGTTCACCTCGCTGAGCCAGTACGCAGCGTCCAAGGTGTTGACATACACGTCAGCCTTGGGGAAAGCGAGCTTCTCCCCCCTAAGTAGGCCGCCCGAGTGGTCCCCGTGGATATGGGTGAGCAACACGGCCTGAATCTGCTCAGGTTGGTAACCGGCTTGGGTCAGGCTGGCCAGCAGCTGGCCAGCCGAGGCCCCCATCAGCTCGCCGGCCCCGGTGTCGATTAATAGGCAGTGCGTCCCGTCGTCGAGCACGTAAGCATTGATGGAAATAGCGACTGGATTTACTAACGTCGCGACTTCCAGCAAGGAGGTTAACTCGTCGGGGGGGCGGGCCAGCACGACTTGGGAAATGTCAACTGTGGTCATGCCGTCCGCGAGCGCGGTTACGTGCCACTTGCCCACGGTGAAACGCCGCCAGGCCGGGCCAGTAATTGGGGAAAGTGCCATATGGAAGGATGAGCTAGCTAAACAGGATAATCGCTCGGCGGTTCTGCCGCGTTTCCCTAACGGCAAGCAATTAGCCCCCTGGGCTAGCGTGGCCAAAGTCTACGAACGGGTCATAAGCGCTGCTCACTTAACATCTGGACCAACCTTTTAACTAAGGCCTATTTTCACTTCACTGCTAGGCTTTAAGTAGAGAGGAGCAATTCCATTTGAATATTACAGCGCTCGTAGGGCGACGGGGGGCCATCTACGATTTTGTGAAAGCCCAGCTTGTAGTAGAGTTGCAGCGCCGCGTCCAGCTTAGTGTTGCTTTCCAAATACACCCGGCGGGCGCTTAGCGCCTGGGCCTTGTCCAGCGCGGCTTGCCCTAGTTGGTAGCCGATACCCAGGCCCTGCGCCGCGGGGGAGACGGCTAGCTTGGCCAACTCGTAGGCATTGTTTTCCATCTTGAGTAGAGCGCAGCTCCCCACGATTTCTTCCCTGTAAGTGGCCAGTAAGATGTGGCCGTCCCGTTCCAAAATATAGGTTTCGGGCTGGTCTAGGGCGCGTAGGTCGGCGGGTTCGAGCCGGAAGTAGTGCTCGATCCACTCCACGTTTAGACGCTTGAAATCAGCTTGGTAAGCAGGCTGGTAGTCGATGATACGCACTTCGGCTGCTAGACGCTGGTTTCGCACGGCTTTTACCCGGCTAGCCAAGCTACGCTGGGCCAGAGCGTGCTCCAACTCGCCCATCGCCAACCAGAGGTTGTGCCGAGTTTCTTCTAGTAGGGCCGTGGTGGCCAAGCGCACGTCGTTGGTTTGCTCCTGTAAGGCGGGCCACAAGGCCGCGCCTTTGGCTGTGAGCGTAACCACATTGCGCCGTAAATCACCGGCCCCGCGCTCAGTGCACACCAACCCATGCTTGCCCAGCTCCTTCACCACCTGACTGACCGCCGCGTGCGTCTGGCCAATGCGGTGGGCCAGTTCGCCAACTGACTGCCCAGGCTGCTCGGCCACTAGATAGAAAACTGGAAACCAGCGCGGCTCAAAGGGTAGGTGGTACAACGCGTACACCTCTGCGGCTTGACCGGACATTTGTTCACTGAGCCGCCGCAGACGACTTCCCAAGGCCGTAGGCCCAATTTGATCAAAAAAATCCATCTTCAGTTATTACTTACGTAAGTACTTACAAATATATGAAATAAGAGTCTATTATTTGTTGCTCTATCACTGGAGTGAAATAGCAGCACCATTGACAATAACAATGGTGCTGCTGCTTTGTAGCTTGTTTTCCTTGCACTGAGACAGTGCCTTAATCACGCAGATAGTCAGGGCAGCATGTGAGAACCACAGTTGCTACTCTGTCAAAAATTACGACCAAGTGCGTTCTAGCGCGGCTACCTTTTCACCACTTTATAGCTTGCCTGCCCCGAAGCGCCCGCTACCGTGATAAAATAGACGCCGGATGGTAGGCGGCCGATATCCAGTTTTGCACTACCATTGCTAATCGTGGGTTCGGGTAAGGATACTGCTTGGCCTACTAGATTGTACATGGTAATACGATCATCTTTCGCCATGTTTGTTACCATGACTTCATGTAGGGCCGGGTTGGGGTAAATACTGGGCTGCTGGCCAGCACGGGCGCGGGTAGAGAGTACTTTCGCCGGCGTAGCGGTGACGTGGTTCACGTTCACTACGAAATCCTGGAAGCTCAAGCACCCCAGGCTGTTGGTGTATGTAGCGTGGTAGATGCCGGCCTGGTCGGAGCGGATGTTGCGCAGGACAATCTCCCGGGTGGTGGCCACGAAGCCTTGGGGTCCCGTCCAGGTCCACATGTTTTGGGCGGGGTGGGGGCCGATTTGCAGCTTATCGCCCTGGTTCACTGTGATTTGCGCCTCGCTTTGCCACGCCCCATCGTTGACGTTGAAGTAGGGCGTGATGGCTTGGCCGCAGTAGTCGTTGCCCTGCACGTCGAGCGTTAAAGTGTAGGAGCTGATGCAGGCGTTGGCATCGATGAGGCTCACGGTGTAGCTGCCCTTCCGCCAAAACAAGATCTGGTCGAACGCTACTTGGTTGGTCTCCGCCGTAAACCCGTTCGGGCCGGTCCAGCGCCACATCCCCTGGGTAGCCGGGAACGTAATCAGCACGTTGTCACCGGAATGAATGGCCAGGGGTGAAGTAGGGGAGGAAGCCGCGCCGTTGATGGTGATGGTAGGGATAAGGGGCGTTGGCTGGCAGTTGCTGCTGAGCCCGAGCACGAAATTGCGGTAGCTCACGCAGCCGGTGGAGTTGGTGAAAGCGGCCGTATACACGCCGGCTTGAGCG
Organism: Hymenobacter citatus; assembly: GCF_014333615.1. GTDB lineage: Bacteria > Bacteroidota > Bacteroidia > Cytophagales > Hymenobacteraceae > Hymenobacter > Hymenobacter citatus. The sequence continues at coordinate 130,431 of NZ_JACSCY010000014.1, forward strand.
GCAGTGAAATTGGTAAGGGTGAACTCCCGGGTGGTAGCCAAGAAGTTATTGGGGCCCGTCCAGCGCCAGGTGCCGGTATCCAGCGGGTGCGGACCAATGGTAATCCGGTCGCCCAATTGCAGGGAGGCGTAGTCCTGCTGTAGCCAGGCTAGGTTGTTGACGTTCAGGTAGGGCGTGATGGGGGAACTGCATGGGTCCGCCCCGGTCAAAGTGATGGGCACTACCCGGGTGCTCATGCAGCCGGCCGCGTTGGTGTGGGTGACGGTGTACCGGCCAGCGTCGCGGTAACCGATGCTCAAGAACGTAATCCGGCGGGTGTCGGCCGTGAAGCCGTTGGGGCCGGTCCACTGCCAGGTGCCCGCGTCGGGCTGGGCCTCGAGAGCCATAAAGCTTCCGGCCGGCACCGTGAGGGAGTCCACTGGCACGGGGGCGGCGTCGTTGAGCTGCGCTGTTGTGGTAAGGGGGGTAGGTGTGCACCCGCTCAGCGTCACCACGAAATCCTGCACGCTCACGCACCCGGCCTCGTTGGTATACGTGGCGGTATAGGTGCCGCCCTGCTCGGGGCGGATGTTGTTGAGCGTCACCACCCGCGAATCGGACGTAAAGCGGTTGGGGCCGGTCCAGCGCCACGTGCCGCTACCCGGTGTGGGTTTAAGCTGCACTTTGTCGCCGGGCGCCGCAGTTACCGCGGCTGTTTGCTGCGCCGGCTTAGAGTTGAGTATCACAAACGGCACAATGTCGTGGCAGTGTTGCGCGCCAAACTTGTCGATAGTCCAGCTGCCGGCAACTGCGCGCAGCTTGAGGGCCTGCACGCCGGCGCTGAGTTGCACGGCGGCCGTTACGCTACCGCTGCTCGCCGCCGTTGGCGGTGCCAGCGCAGTCAGTAGGACGTTGTTTTGCTGAATTTCCAGCGTTCCGGTTGGGGCCGGGCCCGCCAGCGTGAAGGTGAGGGTGTAGAGCCCGGCAGTTGGCACCATCACGAGATATTCCAGCCACTCGCCGGCCCGTAGCGCGGCAGTGGTGGTAGCAGCGTCGCGGGGGTAGGCGTCGTTGCTGAAGTTGTAGTGCTCGGCTTCCAGGGTGCCGGGCAGCGGCTGCACAGTGGGGGTGTATTGCAGCAGGGCCACGGTGCTTACGTACTTGGTTGGCTCGCCGGCGGGGTTGAGGGGGGTAGGCGCGGCCCAGCCATTGCCCGACAGGTTCAGATCGGGGCGGCGGTTTTTCCACGCCACGTCCGCGTTGCGTTTCAGGAAGGGGTAATATGTGTTCCACAGCTGCGGATTCCACTGGCAGAGGTGGCCCAGGCCGCGGGCGTACTCGTCGGCCCAGGTGTTGAGGTAGTCGGCCGAGTTGCTGATAATGCCGTTGGTCGTCATATTGGTGATGACGTAGTTGGCGGCCAGTTGGGCGTCGCGCAACAGCATCTCGTTGCTGGTGATTTTATACAAGTGGGCCGCGAAATCAATAAACGACCCCTGGTTGTACACCGCCGTCGATTTGTTCACCACGTCGGCCCGGTCGATGCCCGTGTACACCTGCCCGTTCAGCGGATTGAACAGGTGGCTTCTCGACCAGGTATAAAGCTGCATCGCTTTGTCTTTGTACGCCGGATTGCCGGTGCTTTCGTAGAGCAGGCAGGCCAGCTTGCCGTTGGGGTTGTTGGCCAGGGCTTCCTTGCTGACGGTGCCGTCGGCGGGCGTCATGTCCGGCTGCTGCTCCCAGATGCCGCCGCCGTTGAAGGTGCTGTTCCAGCCCCGGTCGTAGGCCAGGTTGAAGCAGTACTCGGCCTGAGTCAGCAAGCTGCGGTTGCCGGTTATCTGGTAGCCCCGGGCTAGGTTGAGCCCCATCCAGGCCAGGTCATCGTTCCAGCCGTCCCAGGTGTAGGGAGGCGGATTCAGGCGGAGAAAGGAGGTACACAACTCGTTTACCAGCGCTTGGTCGGCGGCCGTGCGCCGGTGCTCGTAGGTGTCCTGCATCCCAAAAATATCCAGCGCCAGCGTCCAGGTGCCGTCCGCTTCGGTGGTGTTCAGCGCCTTTCGATAGAAAACGTTGTTGTTCTGCCGCAGCAAAAAGGCCTGGTTGAACGCCGCAATGGCCGAATCAGCCCGGGCGTTGGGGACCTGTGCCCGCACCCCCAGCGCGCTGGCCAGCAGCAGGAGTAGCAGGGCCAGGGAGGTAGCATAACGTAGAAAGATACTGCGAGTGGGTTGAGGATGGGTTTTCATAGAAAGGATGTAAAAGTGATACCATGCAAGCCGAAATAGAAGGGTAGAAAAGCAGCCGCCAGCCGCCGCGGCGGGCCCTGTGGTAAGGGCACAGCAAGCCCGACCATGGGCTACAGCGGCCGGGTGGCGGCCGTAGCCCGTGGCAGAACAGGACTCAGAAACTAGGCGGAATCAGAGGTTTTTAAGGCAGCTGCTGCTTGTCAGATAGCTGCAACTGGTAGCGGAAAGTGGTGGGCTGAGCCGCCACCTGGTAGGGGGGTAGGGGCCGGGGGCCGCAGCCGTTGGAACCCACGCCCAGCGTTTTGTGGCTGATGCAAAGCACCGTGCCCTGGCTGGGCGGCAGATCGATGCGGTACTCCACGCGTTCCAGCTCCTCGTCGCTGTAGGGTAGGGCGCTGATTTGCAGGTGCGCGGTGTCCTGCCGCACGGTGAAGCAGGTGCCCTTAGCCGAGGCCAGCGCGGCCCAGCGCACGTCCTCGTGGTTGCCGCACTCCATGGGTTTCTCGTAGGGCGTCAGCTGCTGGGCCACGGTGCTGGCGTAGCGCCCCACGTCGAAGCCGCGCTTGCGGTCGGCGTAGTTTTCCATTGGCCCCCGCCCGAAGTATTCAAACTGGTTAAACTCCTTGGTTAGCAACAAACGCACGCCCAGCCGGGCCAGCACCAGGGTAGGGTCGTTGCAGCTGACGTGGTTGGTTACGTCCAGCCGGCCGTCGCCGGTGATGTGGTACACCGCCCGGTGCTGCACCACGAAGTCCTGCCGGCCCTTGCCCGTCAGGTCGGCGCTGATTTCAACCGTGGTGGGCGAAACCTGCCGGGCCTGCACGGCGCCCACAGTCCAGGTGAGATTTTTGAGCCCTTTCTTCTCCCATCCCTCGTAAGCCCACATATCGTCGATCTGGTGCGGGGCCCGCCACAGGTGCAGCCGGGGGCCGCCGTTGTCCTGCAAGACGTTCTCCCCGTCTTTTTCCATGCGCGAGAACGTGCCCGTAGCTTTATCGAAAGTAAGGTTAAACGCTGGGCCCCGCACCGTGATGCTACCCGGCGCATCCGTCAGGGTGAGGGGTGTCGTGGTAGGGGCCGCAGCCACGGCCGGCTGACCAATGGGCAGCGCCAGTTGCTGCGCGGCCACCTCGTAGCCCTTTTTGGCCCAGAGCTGATCCGTAGCCAAGTCAAAGGAAACGCGCAGAAAGTACTCGGCGCCCGGCTTGGGCTGCACGTTGTAAGGCACGGTCACGTCCTTTTCCGCGCCGGGCAGGATGGTGCCCACCGCCAGCGGCCCGGAGGCGATGATTTTGCCATCCTCGCTCACCTCCCAGCGGGCCGTCAGGCTGCTTAGGTCCAGGAACTGGTAGCGGTTTTTGATGGTGACCACGCCCTTTTTCGCGTCTTTCGCCCGGATGGTCAGCCACTGATAGGCGTGCTTCAACTCGGGGTAGTGGGGCTTCAGGGAGCGGTCGGAAAACACCACGCCCTTGTGGATGAAGTAGTGGTCGTTGGGGTACTCGCCAAAGCCGCCCCCGAAGGCCGTGATGGGGTGCTGCGGGTCGCGCCGGTTGTAGATGCCCTGGTCCTGCCACTCCCAGATGGCGCCGCCCAGCAGTTGCGGGTACTTGTCGAACAGGTCGTTGTAAATGTCCACCGAGCCCATGGAGTTGAACATGGCGTGGGCGTACTCGCAGAGGTAAAACGGCTTGGTTAGGGTGTGGTCCTGGGCGTGCTTTTCCAGGTCGGCGGTGCCCGTGTACATGCGACTGTCGATGTCGGCCGGGTTCTGATCGGCAATGCCGAAGCCCTCGTAGTGGGTCGGGCGGCTGGGGTCCAGGGTTTTCACCGCGGCCAGCGCGGCCCGGAAGTTGGAGCCGCCCGAGCCGTTCTCGTTGCCCAGCGACCAAATCACCACCGACGGGTGGTTCTTGAAGTTCTCCACGTTGGCCACGTTGCGGTCTACGATGGCCGCCCGGATGCTGGGCACGTCGTTGAATTGGTTTTGCCGCTCGTGGCACTCCACGTTGGCCTCGGCCACCAGGTAGAGGCCGTACTCGTCGCAGAGCTCGTACCAGCGCGGGTCGTCGGAGTAGTGGCTGGTGCGCACGTGGTTGCAGTTGGCCTGCTTGATCAGGCGAATGTCTTCCAGCATCTGCGCCTCGGTCACGGCGTGGCCGTCGTCGGGCCAGTTTTCGTGGCGGTTCACACCTTTCAGCTTAATCGGCACCCCGTTTAGGGTGAACAGCCGCCCCTGCAAAGCCAGCTCCCGGAAGCCTGTGCGCGCCGACAGCGTTTCCACCGTGTTATTGCCCTCTTGCACGGTGAGCACGGTGGTGTAGAGGGTAGGGGTTTCGGCGGTCCACTTCTGCGGGTTGCGCACCCGGAAGCGCACCAGCACGGTGGTTTCCTGGCCCGGTTGCAGGGCCGGCACCCGCTGGCTGCTGGCCGCCCCGGCCACCGGCGCGGTGCCGCGGTAGAGCGTGGCGCGCACGGTGCGGGCGGGGGTAGGGGTAGGGCCGTAGTTTTTCACGCGGGCCCGCACCGTTACGTCGGCGTCGCGGTAGCGCTTGTCCAGGTCCGTCTGGATGAAGAAGTCGCGCACGTGCTCCTGCGGGGCGCTCCACAAGGTCACGTTGCGGAAGATGCCGCTCAGGCGCCACATGTCCTGGTTTTCGAGGTAGCTACCGCTGGTGAAGCGGTACACCTCCACGGCCAGCGTGTTCTCGCCGGGTTGCAGGTACTTGGTCAGGTCGAACTCGGCGGCGTTGCGGCTGTTCACGCTGTAGCCTACCTTTTGGCCGTTCACCCACAGGAAAAAGCCGGCATCCACCCCATCAAACGTGATGAAGGTGCGGCGCCCAGCCCACGCGGCCGGCACGGTGAAGGTGCGGCGGTAGCTGCCCACCGGGTTGCGCTCCTCGTAGTTGGTGTACTTCACCGGGGGCGTGCTCATCACCCGCGGAAAGTCGTTCTGAAAAATGTAGGTGTAGTTGCTGTAGTAGGGCGTGCCGTAGCCCTTCACCTGGAAGTTGGCGGGTACGGCAATGTCCTGCCACTTCGATACGTCGTAGGTGGGCTTATAGAAGTCCACGGGGCGTTTCTCGGGCCAGTCCACCCAGTGGAACTTCCACGTGCCATTCAGGCTCTGGCTGAAGGACGACGCGTGGCGGTTGGCCGCCAGCGCCTCCGGCAGCGAGCCGTAGGGCATCAGCGTGACGTGGCTGGGCTCCTTATTGATGCCAATGCAGGTAGGGTCCTCAATCTCCTTCGGGACGGGGGCGCTAGCCGCCGGGTCCAGCAGCCCTTCCCGCCACTCCTGGCCAAAGGCTAGGGGGGCGTGGATCGTGGCGGCTACCAGCAAACCGGTGATAAGGGTGTTTCGGGACGGCAAGAAAGGCATGCGGGGGTACGTAGAGAACATGAAAAGTCGGTCAGGAGAAAGGGTAGGGCGTAGGTCCGGTAGGCGAGCGTTCAGGGTAGGTATTGAATAGAGGCTGTTCGGAAAGTAGCCTGTCATGCTGAGCTTGTCGAAGCATCTCTACCGCTTCGTGGCGGACGATGTAGAGACGCATATTTGCGTCTCCTCGTTGAACGACTAACGCTAGAACAGCTTAAGCAAACAACGTCAGCAACGCGAGGAGACGCAAGTATGCGTCTCTACATCGTCCGCCACGAAGCGGTAGAGATGCTTCGACAAGCTCAGCATGACAGGCTAACACAGGGCGTTAGTACCCCGGATTCTGCTTCAGCTGGGTGTTTTTGGCCAGGTCGCCCTGCGGAATGGGCATCCAGTTCTGGTAGTCAAAGAACCGATTCTCAAACACCTTCACTTTGCTGTAGCTCAGCTTGCCGGTGGCTTTGTCGGGGGTAATCAGCATGCCGTATGCCGGGGTAGAGAGCACGCCGTCGGGGCCGGCCGTGATTTTCCAGCGCCGGATGTCAAACCAGCGCTTTTCCTCGAAGGCCAGCTCCACGCGCCGCTCCCGGCGAATGTAGGCGCGCATGGCGGTTTGGTCCAGGCCGGGCGTGAGCGGGGGTAGCTCGGCGCGGGTGCGCAGCTGATTCAGGGCGGTGTACACGCTGGCGTCTGGACCCACGGCCTCGTTCTGGGCCTCGGCGTAGCTGAGCAGCACCTCCCCGAGACGGAAGATGATGAAGTTGGAGCCGTTGGCGTTCTGGGCGCGGCTGGTTTGCGCCAAGATGCGCTCGTCCAGCGTTTTGCGGCCGTAGTAGCCGGTGTTGCTCACGTCGCTGGTCGAGTTCAGATCAATCTGGTTGTTGCCCCCGATGCGCATGGTCAGCACGTCGCCCTGCCAGGCGGCGCCGTCGTAGAGGATGGACTGGTAGAAGCGCTTCTCGCGGTTGGCATATGGGTCCTGGGGGTTGTAGCCCGAGGCCGGGTCGGTGATGGGGAGGCCGTTCTTCATCAGGTAGGCATCCACCAAGCTCTGGGTAGGGGCAAAGTTGCCCCAGCCCTGCTGCACGCCCTTCACATACACCGGCCCGTAGGTGCCCTCGCGCGAGTGGCCGGCCGTGACAGCTATATATTCCTTGTTGAAGATGACCTCGGAATTGTCGTCATTCTCCTGCAAAAACATGTCGGCAAAGCTCGGAAACAGGGAATAGACCTTGGAATCGATGATTTGCTTGTTGGTGGCGGCGGCGGCGGCCCACTTGGCCGCGTCGTTGCCGGGGTTGGCCAGGGGGCTGGCGGCAAACAGCTGCACCCAGCCCTTCACGGCCAGCGCCGCGCCCTTGGTGGCGCGCCCGTCGCCCTTGCGGGCCGCGGTGGCGGGTAGGTCGGCGGCCGCCGCGTCGCAGTCGGCGGCAATAAAGGCCACGGTTTCGTCGAGGTTGGCGCGGGGCACGAACAGGTTATCGGGGTCCTTGCCCGCATCCAGGGGCTTGTCGATGAGGGGCACGCCGCCGTAGCTGGTGAACAGGTAGGAGTAGAACAGCGCCCGCAGGAAGCGCACTTCTGCTACCCGCTGTTTTTTCCAGGTGGCCGAAACGTTGCCCGAGTACGTCTCTACGTTCTGCAAAAACAGGTTGCACTTGCGGATGCGGCTGAAGTTGCTTTCCCAGTCCCACATGCCGTTGGGGCCCGTGGGCACGTTGGCCGCCGAGATGGCGCCAGCGCGCACCACGGTCTGGGCCGTTTGCCAGCCCGCAGCGCAAAAGCCGTTATCCGAGTATTGCTCGGTGGTCTGGTTGGAGTCGTTGTAGGAGCTGGCGATTTGGTTGTAGATGTCGTTGACGACCAGATCGGCCGTCGTTTCGGTGCTGTAGGCGCTGGCTTCGTTGAGCGCGTTTTTGGGGTTGACGTTCAGGAAATCGTCGTTCTGGCAGCCGGGCAGCAGCAGCGCGGCCCCCAGCAGCAGGGCCGGGGCAAGGCGACGGAATGGGGTGAGCTGATACATGGGGTGGGGTCGATTAGAAGTTGGCATTCAGGCCCACGGAAAAGACCTGCTGCTGATAGTAGTTGCGGTTGTCGCCGGCATTGTCGGGGTCGATGGTTTCGCGGATGTAGGGCGTCCAGGTCAGCAGGTTCTGGCCCGAGACGTAGAGCCGCACCGATTTCAGCGACTTGCCCAGAATCGAGCTGTCGAAGGTGTAGCCAAACTCCGCGCTCTTCAGGCGCACGAAGGCGCCGTTGCGAATCCACCACGACGAGCCCTGGGTGTTATTGGCCGTGGGCGTGCCGGTCAGGCGGGGGTAGAGCGTGTTGGTGCGGTCGGGCCGCCAGTACTCCTCGAAGGCCAGCGTGGTGGCCGAGCCGGCCTGCTCGAAGGGCCACACGAAAATGTTGTTCAGGTAGAGGTTGCTGCGCGCGGCGCCCTGCACCAGAAAGTCCAGGTCGAAGTTCTTAAACGACAGGCGCGGGGCCAGCCCGTAAATCAGCTGGGGCGTCTGTGACTTGCCAATCACGGTCTGGTCGTTCACGTCAATTTTGCCGTCCCCATTCAGGTCCGCGTAGCGAATGTCGCCGGCGCGCACCGGGCCGAAGGTGGGCACGGGCACGCCCGGCTTCAGACTGTTGCCGTCGGGCGTGAAGTCATCCGGGGTGAAGTAGCCCAGGGCCTCCAGGCCAAACTGCGTGCCGATGGGGCGGCCCGTTATGCGGCGGTTGGGGTTGTCGTAGGTAGCGCTGTTCTCAAACACGTTTACCAGCGTGTTGCGGGCGTAGGTGAAGGTGCCGGTCACGTCCAGGTTCCAGTTTTTGGCCAAGTGCCGCGACGTGCGCACGGTCAAGTCCAGGCCGCGGTTCTTAATCACGCCCGCATTCACCAGCCCTACCCCAATGCCGTACTCGCCGGGCAGCACACTAGTGCGCGAGGTCAGCACGTTGGCGCGCTTCTCGTAGAATAGGCCGGCCTCCACGCTCAACGCGTTGTGCCACAGGTTGAACTCCAGGCCCACGTCGGTCTTGTTGGCCCGCTCCCAGGTGATGCTGGGGTTGCCCTGGCGCACCTCGTAGAGGCCCTGCACGGTGCTGCCATCCAGCACGCCGGCGGGGCTGTAGGGCGAGTAGGGGCTCAGGTACTCAAACGCGGCAATGTTGCCGTTGATGTAGGGGTAGGCCCCCGACTGCCCCCACGAGGCGCGCAGCTTCAGGTTGTCCAGCCAGCTGAAACGGTCCTTCAAGAAGGCCTCCTCACTCAGGCGCCAGCCCGCCGAAAAGGCCGGGAAGAAGCCAAAGCGCTGGCCGGGCGCAAAAATGTAGCTGCCGTCGTAGCGGCCCGAAGCCTCCAGCAAATACTTGTCGGCGTAGGCGTAGGTGGCGCGGTAGATGTAGCCCAACTGCTTGGTCTGGAACGAGGTGCCGCCGTTGGTAGCGTCAGCCGGGGCCGGGCCGCCGAAGTCCAGCTCGTCAATCGAAGTGTTGTAGTTGATGCGGTTGGCCTGAAACTGCTGGTGCTTGAGCGTGCGCCACTCCACCACGGCCAGGCCCGTTATTTCGCTCTTGCCGAAGGTGCGGGCGTAGTTCAGGTAGCCCTGCAAGGTGAGGGCGCGGTCCTGGCCGTAGTACTCGAAAAAGCTAGGCTTGGAGCTGCCCTGCGTGCCCTGCTTGTAGGTGTAGGGCTGGGTGCTGGTGTCCACGTTGTAGAACGTGATGGGCGTGGTATAGCGGCGCTGCAAGGAGCTGCTCGGGTCGTAGTTGGCACTACCCTTCAGGCTGAGGCCCTTCACGGGTAGCTGCTGCTCCACCATGAACTGGATCTGGGTGGTAGGATTCTGGTTGACCTGGTTGCCGCTGCCGTAAATCTCCCCAATCAGCGACTCGCCGATGTAGCCCGTGGGTAGGCCGTTGCTATAGCGCACGGGGGTAGTAGGCGCCTGGCGGTGAGCCTGGCGCAGAATAGAGCCCGCCCCGAAGGAGGGGAAGTGCTGCTCCTCCAGCCAGCTGTTCACCGACAAGCTCACGCGGGTGGTGTTGGTGGCGTCGGCCGTCACGCTCAACGAGCCGTTGTACTTGTTCAGGTAGGTGGGCTTCCACATGCCGTTTTGGCGCGTAAAGCCCAGGGACGCAAAGTAGTGCACCTTGTCGCCGCCGCCGGTCAGGGAGAGGTTGTGGTAGGTGAGCAGGCGGTTTTTCAGGATGATGTCGCGCAGGGGCTGCCCGTCGGGGTGGCCGTCGGGGTCCGAGTGGTCCTGAAACTTGCGCAGGTCGTCGTCGGAGTAGGGGAGGGTCCGGTTAGGGTCGTTCGGAAAATCGTTGGCGACCGTGGCGTTGCGCATCAGCGCGTACTGGTAGGAGTTCACGAACGTGGGCAGCCGCGTGGGATTCTGGATGCCCACGTAGGCGTTGTAGGTGAGCTGGGGCGGCCCCTTGCGGCCCCGCTTGGTGGTCACCAGCACCACGCCGTTGGCCCCGGCTACCCCGTAGGGCGCCACCGCGGCCGCGTCCTTGAGCACCGTAATCGTCTCGATGGTATTGGGGTCGAGGCGGCTGAAATCGCGCGGCACGTTGTCGACGATGTACAGGGGCTGGGTGCCGCCGGTGGTGCCAATCCCCCGAATCTGAATGTTGGCGCCGTCGAAGCCTGGCTCGCCGCCGCCCTGGGTGGAGATGACGCCCGCCACGCGCCCGGCCAGGGAGTTGGTCACGTTCACCACGGGCTTCTGGGCAATGTCGGCCGCGGGTAGGGTCGACACGGCCGCGGTGGTCGAGGTCTTTTTCTGGGTGCCGAAGCCGACCACCACCACTTCGTTCAGGGAGTTGGCCTGCTCATTAAGCTTCACGTTCACCTTGCCGCCGCTCTGCACTTCCACTTCCTGGCTCACAAAGCCCACGAAGGAAAACACCAGCGTGGTGCTGCCGGCGGGTAGGGCCAGGGAGTAATTGCCCGCGGCGTCGGTAACCGTGCCCGTCGCCTGGTCTTTCACCCGAACGGTTACGCCGGGTATAGGCTCGCCCTTCTGGTCGGTGACTTGGCCGGTTACAGGCGCCGCTTGGTTCTGGTACACGAAGGACCGCGGCGTGGCCCCCGCGGAAACCACCGCTCCCGGCAGTAGGGCAAACGGCAGCGCCAGGGCCAGTAGCGACGCTCGCGGTAGTAGTATTTTTTTCATATAAGGGGAAAGAATGGGTGGGATAAGAAGTAAGGGCAAGACCGAAGCCCTAGCCCGATTACAGGCGGTAGGAGTACCCGGCAGGCAGCGGAGCGGGGAAGCAGAGTGAAATCGTTTGCTGCCCTGGGGGCCGGCCAAATCGGCAGCTTATGCGCCACGCCGACCCTGGGTTTATTTCCTGCAATCGTATGCGAATAACTCGAACACGTGTGCAGGCTGAGTGCTGCGCAATCCGGGAATGGTGCAAGATTACAGGGTTATTTCCGCTTCGAGCCGGGGGAAAACGGGAAAAAAACCGGGTCATTTCTGCTTCGTCCACGTTTCGCCAACCGATTTTATGGGGATGCTACCCATCCAGGCAGGCAGAGGGTAGGCACCGGCGCCGGTCGGGCCGTAGGCGAGTAGAAGTGCACCTACCCCGCGCCGGTAGCGAGGCACCGCGGCGGGCGGCTGCGCACTGCAAACGCGGGCAGACGGCTCAGGGGTGTTCTTGAATTTTACCCGGTTTATTTGCGGATCTGCCCCTCCTTGGTTTATGCTGGGCGCGGTAGTATTGCCGGCGGGCAAGTCGAGGCGTTGACCTCGCTGGAATACCGCCAGTAAGTGGTGGAAACCCGCCCGCTCCTCGCGCCCAAACCACTGCCTACCCCATGGCCACTCGCCGCATCTCTAAGGATTTAGCCCAGGAACTAAACCTGTCCACGTCCACCGTGTCGCGGGCATTGGCCGGGGTGCCCACTATCAGCTTCGCCACGCAGCAGCGCGTGCACGAGTTGGCCCACCGGCGCAACTTCCGGGTGAATGCCCTGGCGGCGGGCTGCGCAAGGGCCGCACCGGCGTGCTCAGGGTGCTGGTGCCCACACTCACCGGGACCTTCTTCCCCGAGGTGCTGCACACTATCAGCACGGCCGCCACCCGCGCCAAGCTGCGCGTCATCATCTGCGAGGCGGACGAAAGCGAGCAGCAGGAACAGCAGCTTCACTGGCTCCTCACGGCCCAGGTCGACGGCCTGCTGGTGTGCGCTACCAATCCGGCGGGGTCAGCCGGCCACTTCCAACTGGCCCGGCAGCGGGGCGTGCCCCTAGTGTTCTTCCACCAGGCCGGCCCGGGTAAGGACGTACACGCCGTGGTGTTGAATCAGGTTCAGGCGGCCTACAAGGCGGTGAGTCACCTGCTGGCGCAGGGCCGCACGCGCATTGCGCACTTCGCCGGACCCGCACACCAGGCTGCGAGCCACGACCACCGGCAGGGCTACGCGCAGGCGCTATGCGAATACAATGTGCCTTGGAATGAGCGCCTATTGTACGAGGGCGAAGCGACGGTAGAGGCCGGCCGCCGCCACCTACAGGCCGCCTTGGCAAGCGGTGTTCTACCCGACGCTCTATTTATATCGAATGAGGTAGTAGCCCTCGGTGCCCTGCAGGTGCTCCACGAGCGAGGGGTGCGCGTTCCAGAAACCATAGCCCTGGTAGTGTGCGGCGGCACCGGCCTGGCGGCGCTGGCCTCCCCGCCCCTAACGTCGCTCGACCTGCCCGGCCGCGAGCTGGGCCACGCCGCGGTGCAACTGCTGCTGGCGCTTCTGGCCGATCCGGGCGGTGCTTGCCAGCGCATATACCTCACGCCCCAGCTCCACGTGCGGGCCTCCTCTGCGGCTGGGTCGTGAGTGGGTAGGAGCCGCTTGCGGATGTTTTGCTTCAACAGTGGCTGCCGGGGTAGGGCGTTAGTGGGAGGAGTCCGGAACCTCGCGGCTGGACCGTTGCTGCCGGATGTATTCGGAAGGGAGTACCCCGTACACTTTCTGAAAGGTTTTGCGGAAGTACTTCTCATCGGCAATACCCACCTGAAAGGCTACCTCCGACACTCGCATGTGGGTGTGGGAGAGCAGCTGCGCGGCGCGCTTCATGCGCACATCCCGGATAAACTCCACGGCCGTTTGCCCCGTCGCCGTCTTGATACGGCGGTAGAGCAGAGACTGGCTCATGCCGGCTTCGCGGGCCAGCACCTGCACGCTGAACTCGGGGTTGTCGAGGTTGCGCTCCACAATGGCCATGGTGGTTTCCAGAAACTGCTTGTCGGCGTCGGCCACCACAATTTCGGTAGGTTCCAGCAGGATTTGGCGCTGGTAGAACTCGCGCAGCTTCTCGCGGTTGCGTAGCAGTCCGACCACTTTGGCTTGCAGCAGCTGGGGGTTGAAGGGCTTGCTCACGTACTCGTCGGCTCCCACACCCAGGCCTTCCAGCTCGTGCAGGGCAGCGGTGCGGGCCGTGAGCAGCACCACCGGAATATGGCTGGTTTTGGGGTGCTGCTTGATTTTCTGGCACAGCGCCAGCCCGTCGCTGCGCGGCATCATCACGTCCGACACCACCAGGCTGGGCAGGTGGCGCAGGGTTTCCTCCCAGCCCGCCAGGCCGTCCTCGGCCAGCAGCACGGTGTATTCGCCCTCAAACAGCTGGCGCAAATACGCGCGCACGTCCTCGTTGTCTTCCACCAGCAACAAGGTCGGCCGGGCGCTTGGGGAGGCGGCTGGGTCTTCTGGCTTAATGGCGTCAGGCGGCAGTAAGGCGCGCGCTTCGTCCAGCAGCTCCGCCGTGGGGTCGGCGGGCGGACGGTCCTCGGGAGCTAGGTGCTGCTGGCCGAAGGGTAGGCGCAGCTCGAAGGTGGTGCCCTCGCCCTCGGTGCTCACCACGCGCAGGTCGCCGCCGTGGCGCTCGGCAAACTGTTTAGCCAGCGCCAGCCCAATGCCAGTGCCCATAAGAGGGCGGGCGGCCGTTGGTGCCGCCTGGTGGTAGGGGTCGAAGATGCGCTCCAGCTCCTGGGCCCGAATGCCCGCACCGGTATCGGCCACGGTGACGCTCAGGTAGTTGCCCGTCAGCTGGCGGTGGTGATAGACGGCCTCCCCGCCGGGGTTGCCCACCAGGGTAGCGGCCAGCTCAATCCGGCCCGGCGCGGGCGTGTACTTAAAGGCGTTAGCGAGCAGATTGGTGAGAATGGTTTCCAGCTTGTGGTAGTCCACGTACAAGGGCACGGGCTCGGCCGGCACCTCCAGCGCGTAGTCCAGCCCCTGGCTTTCGGCCTGCAACCGGAAAGCGCCGTACAGGGTCGTCAGCACGGGTACGATGTCGCCGTAGCGGACGCGCAGGGGCGCGTGGCCGGTTTCCACCTTCCGAAAGTCCAGCAGCTGATTGACAAGGGCCAGCAGCTTGTGCGTCTGCTGCTGCATGAGCCGCAGCTTGCCCCGTTGCCCGGCGCCACCCGCCTTGGGGTCGGCCATCATATCCTCTAGCGGACCCAGAATAAGGGTGAGAGGCGTGCGCAGCTCATGGGAGATGTTGGTGAAAAAGCCGAGCTTCAGATCCGTCAGTTCTTTTTCCTTCTCGGCCTGAAACTGCTCCAGCACCAGCTGGCTTTGCAGCCGCTGCTGGGCCATTTCCACGCGTCGGTACCAGGCCACCGCCCCCAGCGCCACCAACGCGTAGGCCGCGTAGGCCCACCACGTCCGGTACCAGGGTGCCAGCACCGTGACGTGCAGCGTGGCCCGCGGCCGCGACCAGGCCCCCTCGCCGTTGCTGGCCTTCACCCAAAACGTGTACTGGCCCGGGGGTAGGGTGGTGAAGCTGGCCGTGCGCCGCCCGGCCGCCGGGAACACCCACTGGGGGTTGTAGCCTTCCAGCCGGTAGGCGTAGCGGCTTTTCTCGGGGTTGGCAAAGTTCAGGGCAACAAACTCCAGGGAGAAATCATTCTCCGCCGCCGTCAGGGTCACGGCCTGCGGCACGCTCAAGGCGTGCCGGAGCAGCACCCGGCCGTGCAGCCGGGTGCCTACCCCCACAGGTTCGTTGTTGATTTGCAAGCCCATCAGCTGCACCGTGGGCGGAACGGGGTTGGGAAACACGGTGCGCGGCTGGAAGTAGCTGATGCCGTTCTTGCCCCCGAAGTACAGCGTGCCGTCCTGGGCCCGGTAGGCGGCGCCCACCTTAAAGGCGTTGCTTTGCAGGCCATCCGACACGTCGTAGTGCAGGTAGCGGTGGGTGCGGGGCTGGAAGCAGTAGAGCCCGTTGCCGCCAATCCACAGGTTGCCGTCGTCGTCGGCCAGCAAACTTTCCACGTCGCTCGCCGGCAGCCACTGCTGGTACGAGCGGATAGTTTCCCGCCCCTGCGCATCGGTCATCAGCTGTTGCAGCCCCCCGCCAATGGTGCCCACCCAGAGGGCGCCTTGCCGGTCGAGCAGCAGGGGCCAGACGTAGTTGACGGGTAGCCGCTGGCCGGGGGGCGAGTGGTAGGCAAACTGTCGCCGCAGCAGTACGGAGTCGGGCGTGACGCGCAGCTTGAGCAGGCCCGCGTCGGTGGTGCTGGCCCAGAGCACGTCCTGGGTGCGGTCGTAGAGCAGGAAGGTGAAGCGCGAAGAAGGCAGCGCCCGGCCCGCCGCCTGGTGGGCCCCCAGCAGCTGGCCCTGTTGGCTGAGGTGAAACAGGCCACTCCCCCGGGTGCCCAGCCACAGGGTACCGAACCGGTCCTCCACGATGCTTTCAATATCGGCCTGGCGCAAGTCCACGGCGCCCTGGTCCAAGATGGTGTAGGTGGTCAGCTGCTCGTGGCCGCTGGGGCGGGTGAGGGCCACCAGCCCGTGGCCGCGGGTGCCAAACCAGAGCGTGCCGTTGGAGCTTTGAAAAACGGTGGAAACGATGATTTCGCCGGCGCCGGATTGCGGCTGCGTAAGGTAGGAGCGCGCCTGGTTGGTGGTCAGGTTGTAGCACACCACGCCATTGCGCGTGCCGTACCACAGCAGGTTGCGGGCCTCTTCCTTAAAGATGGCGTTGATGTAGTTGGTCGGCTGCCGCGGTTGCCCCAGCAGCAGTTGGCGGATGCTGGCGAAAGGCTTCTGCCGCAGGTTCACCCAGTTCAGTCCCCCATCCGACGCGCACAGCCACACGATCTGGTTACGGTCTTCCACAATCTGGTAGATCTGCTCGGAGGTGAGGCTGTTGGGCGCCCCATCGCGGGGCAGGAAGCGGTGCGGCGGACCCACTTGCAAAGGCGGGCGGTTGGCCACGGCGGGCCCGGTTTCCCACACGTACAGGCCGGTGGTGGTGCCTACCCACAGGCGGTTGAAGGAATCGACGAGCAGCGTTTGCAGCAGCGGCAGCTGCTCGGGCAGGGGCGTGGCCCGAAGCTCTTCCGGCCGCCTACCCGCGGCTCCGGGCACCCACCACACCTGGTGCTCGGTGCCCACCCACAGGTTGCCGCGCCGGTCGAGGTGCAGGGCCCGCACGCTGGCCGCGGCCACGGCGGTAGGGCGGGCCACCCAAGGCTGCACCCGACTATCAACCACGTGCAGGCCGGCCGACGAGCCAATCCAAACCGCGCCCTGCGGATCGACGGTCAGCGCCCGCACCGCGAAGGCCTCCGCCCCAACGCCCGCGGGCCGCACCGCCGCAATCTGCTGCACCTGCCAGGGGCTGGGCCCTACCGTGAGCACAAACAAGCCCTGGTTGGTGCCCACCCACAGGCGGCCCGCCGCGTCGCAGGCCAGGGCGGCCACGTCGGCCTGGGCCAGCTGGCGCAGCAGGGCGTGGCCGGCCCGCGAAAGACCCGCACGCGCCACCAGGCGCGCAAACCGGTCGTGGTTGGCCTGGTACACGCTCAGGCCCGCCAGCTCGGTGCCTACCCACAGCCGCCCCCGCGCATCCGCAAGCAGCGTGCGGATGCGGTTAGCCGACAACCCGTTCAGCGCGTTGACGGGCAGCACGTAGGGCTTGAGCGTGTAGCCGTCGTAGCGGTCGAGGCCCCGGTTAGTGCCCACCCAGATAAACCCGGCCTGGTCTTGCGCCACGGCCATGGCGTCGCTGTGCGCCAGCCCATCTTCAATGGTAAGGTGCTCGAAGCGCAGCTTGCTCGCCGGGGAGGGTTGCGCCAGGGTAGGGCCAGCCACCGCCAGCATCAGCATCAACATCAACAGCAGCCAGTAGCAAGCAGTTGACCAGCCTGGCGTAGGCCGCCCACGCCGCTGTAGCTGCCTGATAAGCTGATCGTAACGAAGAAGGGTGGAGGGGAAGAGCAAGAATAAATGCGCAAAAAAATAGTCGACCGTAGAAGCTAGCAACACGAATATAAGCAATTGGTGGCAAGGCCGCTACGCTTGCGTACCAGGATGCGGATAGCCGTCGGCTACTCCTCCAGCGGGTGCGAAGGCTTGCACGGCGCTGGTGCCTACCTTCTTCCTGGCTGAGTGGGTTGCGCTACGCTGTAAGCAGGTGTCAAAACGCGGGCGGAGCAAAAATGGCCCGGCTTTTTTCCCGAATACTCCCGGCTCGCAGCGGAAATATCCCCGTACTCTTACGCCTACTTCCGCAGCACGCAGCGTTGCTTCTAAGCCCACCGGCCCACAACCTGTAGTCGTGCGCTGGTGAAGGCTGCACTGGGTGTTGCAGCACGAGGCAAGCGTGCCTGTAGCCCGCCATTTCGCCGGATTCGGCTGATTTGTTACCCCATGCGACTATTTCCCACAGGGCTTCACTAGCACCTTTGTTCTGCGTCTGGCCGACCACGCAAAACGGGCCTGTCGGACAACGGGCGCCTGGGCAACCAGCTATTTCTCACGCCTTTCAAGTAGCTGCCCGAACACGCTTTCGGGGTAAGCATGGGCCAAACCCCATGGGCAGATGAGTTTTTCACCACCATATTTTTCAAACACCATGAAAATCACCACCACCGGCTCCCTCGGCAACATCGCCAAACCAGTTGTTGAGCAGCTGCTAGCCGCCGGCCACGA
>NZ_JACSCY010000015.1 GCF_014333615.1 Hymenobacter citatus
TTATGACCCCAACCGAGTTTCGTCAAGCCGCCTGACCTCTATTTTTCACTGGCCTACCGGACAGGGAAGCCTACAGGATTGTGAACTTGCAATTCACTTTAGCAATTAGTACAAACTACACTAACCTTAAATTATACATACCATGAATTTAAGTTCCACTAAGAAAATTAATAGCTTTAGGGTATAACCTGTCAATAAATACAAACAAAATAACGCAGAATAAAAAACTTATTAGAGGGTTCAGCAACATCAAATATCCACCACCTAGATTCTTCATATTTAAAAATTTGAACAAATATATATTTAGCATAGGATGATATAAATATATTAACAATGAATATTTTCGACCTAATCTTGCTATTAAAACATCTTTATCTAACTTAATTCGCAAGGATAATCCAAACATGGACAAAGCAAATAATGAACTCGATAAAACAAATTCTATATTATGAGGACTATATCCGGTTCCTTTATAGGCAAGAACCATTTCTACGCATTGAACCAAGAAGGTAAGCAATACAAGTAGACCAAAAACATAAATCGAAATTTTATTAATTACGTTACTTGATTTAGCTATTAAAACACCCCATATTAGAAAGGGTATTGAAATAAAATATCTTGCAAAATCGTGATTTAATTTCATTTGCATATAAATAGAATAGACATCGAGAGTAACAACTACTATATAAATAGTAATAGATATAAGTAATAGAGAAATATTGGAGAAGGATTCCAGAGAGTATAATAGAGCTAGATAACCGAATATCATCGAACCAACAAACCATAGATGCCCTGAGACACCATTATCTAAGTCATGAAAATTGAGAAATTCGTTTAAAGTGTGACTTTTATTTATAAACAAATCGAAGGCTATATAAATAATATTACTCACCACATAAACAGACAGCAAGTTTTTTATGGTCTTTACAAACTGAATATTACCTCTCTCCCGATAATTTCTTTGGAAGAAGTAGCCACTTAGCAAAAAGAAGAAGGGAACAGCCCACCTCCCCCACCATCTTATCCCAAGTACAAGACTATTTGTTAGATCTTCGTAGGGAACATGCAATGCAACAACAGATAAGGCACCGAGTAGCCTAAAAATATCGATTGCATAATTCCTTTTTTGCCTCTCATTCATATATGTATTTACAGATTTATTTTGATGTTTTTTATGCGATATTTACTATGATTAAATACTAAAAACTTTTAATTTCTATTCTATGCATTTGCAATCATTTAATTGATATAAATCCGTCTCCTATTCATATGAGTACATATATAATTTTTTCACTTTTCTTCTAAGCATACGCTCACTTCGCTTTACTCAACTTATTATATACATTAATTATAGCTTTTGTCCTATACCTATTTAATAGATACTACTAAATAGGTATAGGACAAAAGCTATAGCCGACCAAGTGTTTTAGATTATATGGCAAAGCTAACTGATGTACTCCACCTTTACTGATTTAATTAATAAAAATGACTTTTTGTCTACTATTATTTACTGCAACTCCATAAACACAGCCAAAACGTCAGCCAAAATCCCCTAGCACCTCGTTTGCTATGTCTTGCGTAGAACTTCCTACCCGGAAGTCATCTACTTAAGACTTAGCGACAAATGAACTTTAATAACTATACCATCAAGGCGCAGGAGGCCGTGCAAAAGGCCACCGAGATTGCGGGCGCCAACCAGCAGCAGGCCATCGAGACGGGGCATTTGCTGCAAGGAATTCTGCAATCGGATGAGAACGTGGTGGGCTTCCTGACGAAGAAGCTGGGTGCCAACCAAAACCTACTGACGCAACGCTTGGATGCCATTGTGAGTGGCTACCCCAAGGTGAGCGGCGGCTCGCCCTACCTCTCCAACGATGCCAACGCGGCATTGCAGCGGGCTACGGGCTTTTTGAAAGAATTCGGCGACGAGTACGTGTCCATTGAGCACATGCTACTAGGTATCCTGGGCGGCAAGGACAGCACGGCTACCCTGCTGAAAGACGCAGGCTTCACGGAGAAAAACCTAAAGGCCGCCATCAAGGAACTGCGCGGCGGCCGCACCGTGAACAGCCAGTCGGCCGAAGACCAGTACCAGAGCCTGAACCGCTACGCCATCAACCTGAACGAACGGGTGCGCACCGGCAACATGGACCCCGTGATTGGCCGCGACGAGGAAATTCGGCGGGTGTTGCAGATTCTGTCGCGCCGTACCAAGAACAACCCGGTGCTGCTCGGTGAGCCGGGCGTTGGTAAGACTGCCATTGTGGAGGGCCTGGCCCAGCGCATCGTGGCCGGCGACGTGCCCGAAAACCTGCAGGACAAAACCATCATGTCGCTCGACATGGGCCTGCTGATTGCGGGCGCCAAGTACAAAGGCGAGTTTGAGGAGCGTCTGAAAGCCGTTATCAAGGAAGTGACCGACGCCGAGGGGGAGATTATCCTATTCATCGACGAGATACACACCCTGATTGGTGCCGGCGCCGGTGGCGACTCGGCCATGGACGCCGCCAACCTATTAAAGCCAGCGCTGGCCCGCGGCGAGTTGCACGCCATTGGTGCCACTACCCTGGCCGAGTACCAGAAGTATATCGAGAAAGACAAAGCCCTGGAGCGCCGCTTCCAGGCGGTGATGGTAGACGAGCCGAGCGTACCCGACGCCATCAGCATCATGCGCGGCATCAAGGAGAAGTACGAGCTGCACCACGGCGTGCGCATCACCGACGATGCCGTAATTGCCGCCGTAGAGTTGTCGAACCGCTACATCACCGACCGTTTCCTACCCGACAAGGCCATCGACCTGATGGACGAGGCCGCGGCCAAGCTGCGCATTGAGCTGAACTCGATGCCGGTGGAGCTGGACGAGGTGCAGCGCCGCATGATGCAGTTGGAGATTGAGCGCGAGGCCATCCGGCGCGAGGAAAACCACGACCGCGAAGCCGTGCTCAACAAAGAGCTGGCCGACCTCGGCGAACAGCGCGATTCGCTGAAAGCCCGTTGGGAATCGGAAAAATCGGTGCTCACGGACATCCAGACGCAGAAAGAGAACATCGAGCGTTTCAAGGTAGAAGCCGAGCAGGCAGAGCGCCAGGGCGACTATGGCCGCGTGGCGGAGCTGCGCTACGGCAAGATTCAGGAGGCTGAGGCCAATCTGAAAACCTTGCAGGAGCAAGCCAACGCCAACAAAGACGGGGGCTCGATGCTGCAAGAGGTAGTCACCAGCGAGGACATTGCCGAGGTAGTAGCCAAGTGGACTGGAATCCCCGTAAGCAAGATGCTGGCCAGCGACCGGGAGAAGCTCCTGCACCTAGAAGATGAGCTGGGCCGCCGCGTAGCGGGCCAGACTGAGGCCATTGCGGCTATTTCCGATGCCGTGCGCCGCTCGCGGGCCGGCTTGCAGGACCCCCGCCGCCCGATTGGTTCGTTTATCTTCCTGGGTACGACCGGGGTAGGAAAAACCGAGCTGGCGAAGGCCCTGGCTGAATACTTGTTCAACGACGAAAACGCTATGGTGCGCATCGACATGAGCGAGTTTCAGGAGCGCCACGCGGTATCGCGCCTCATTGGGGCACCTCCCGGCTATGTGGGCTACGACGAGGGCGGTCAGCTGACCGAAGCCGTGCGCCGCAAGCCCTACTCGGTGGTGCTGCTCGATGAGATTGAGAAAGCGCACCCCGACGTGTTCAACATCTTGTTGCAAGTGCTCGACGATGGCCGCCTCACCGACAACAAAGGCCGGGTGGCGAACTTCAAGAACACCATCATCATCATGACCTCGAACACGGGGGCCGACATCATTCAGCGCAATTTCAAGGAGCTGAACGAGTACAACGCCGAGGAAGTGCTCGACCGCACCCGCGAGGAGGTAGTCGACCGCCTAAAGCAGCACATGCGCCCCGAGTTCCTGAACCGGATTGATGAAATCATCATGTTCGAGCCGCTGAAGCGCAAGGAAATCCGCAAGATTGTGGACATCCAGTTCAAGCAGATTCAGCAGCGTCTAGAAGAAGCAGGCATCCGCCTGGAAGCCACCGACGAAGTGCTCGACTACCTGGGCGAGGCCGGGTTCGACCCACAATTCGGCGCCCGCCCGCTCAAGCGCGTGCTCCAGCGCCAGATCCTGAATGAGCTGAGCAAGGAAATCCTCTCTGGCCAGGTCTCGAAGGACTCGGTGGTGGAAGCTGTGCTGGAAGACGGCCACATTCGCTTCGTGAACGTGGAGCTGCCCACGGTGGAGTAATTGGGTTCGGTCTGAAATGAAAAGCCCCGCTGGCATTGCGCCAGCGGGGCTTTTCATTTCAGACGTTGGTATACCATTTCCATCCGTTTGATATGCGCTAACACAGGAACTGCCCAGACCGGCACTGGCTCGAATTGCTGCAAAGGAGTACCAGGAAGTAAATCAGCTACCTGTTGTGTTTCAATCCCAGTATTGTCATAGAGTTGTAAACGGTCGAAGATGCGGTAATACTGTTTCAGCAAGGATAACCCATTTGCGTAACGCTGCTCAACTAATGCAGGCGGCACATCGTGTCCACCTTCCAGCACCCGTTGTGAAATACGCTGCTGGCATACTGCTACCGATTCAAGCCCAACATACCGGAGTTCCAGGCGGTAGCGTTCCTTCTTCAAAGAAGAAAACAGTTTATAGTCTCGTTCACCGGCAGCATTGGTTTCAATCACGAAGGATACTTTCTGCTCAATCCACGCATCTAATTGCTGCCGTAGCGCAACTTCTACTTCATAAGTTGTAAAGCCTTGCTGGTACAAACTATCCCCATTCAGGCGTGGCACATTGGGCGCTTCAAACTCGTAGAGTGACGTTTTGCCGGCGCCATTAGGTCCAGCTAATATGTAGATGGTCGGAACAAGGGCAGAATTAGGCACTATTCCGCAAGAATTTCTATACGGTTTGTGTTTGGCCACTCCCGCACTAACCGACCTTGCGCATCACGATAAGTCAGGAAGGAATTGGCTTTCTTGGCGCGGGCGTGCACATACTCACGAAAGCCACGTTTAAACTCTGGCGAAGCAACGCGCTCTGTCATGTTAGCAAGATTATCGAGTTGCTGAGCTACACTGCCAGTATTCGGTGCCGATTCCATAAAATAGTATCTTTTCTACAGTTAGAAAGGTAACGTTAAATTTGCAGAATGGGTGCAGGCATCTTTCTGCACTTGGCACATCCGGTTCAAGCAGATTCAGCAGCGTCTAGAAGAAGCCGGCATCCGCCTGGAAGCCACCGATGAGGTGCTCGACTACCTGGGCGAGGCCGGGTTCGATCCGCAGTTTGGCGCCCGCTCAAGCGCGTGCTCCAGCGTCAGATCCTGAACGAGCTGAGCAAGGAGATTCTCTCCGGCCAGGTGTCGAAGGACTCGGTGGTAGAGGCGGTGCTGGAAGACGGCCACATTCGCTTCGTGAACGTGGAGTTGCCAACCGTGGAGTAGGTCGGTTTCGATTGTACAAAGAGCCCCGCCGGCACAGTGCCGGCGGGGCTCTTTATTTGGTACTACCTGAAAAACTTTGGTTTGAGACGCTTACGGATATACGGCGGCAGGATACCGGATTGTTGGTACAACACCACTGTTTGTTCTTCTTTTTGCTGGCTGAAGCGCGTGAGTTTGCCTACGCCGATGCCCGCCGGCACACCACCTAGTACAGCAATACCAACCACGGTTCCGCCAGTAGAGCCAGCCCAGGCATCGGAGCTGCTGGTGGCTGCCACTGAGGCTATACGAACAGCAAACAACCCGCCTACGGCCGTCCATATCCAGCCGCCGGTCCGGTGGCTACTGAAAACACGTTGTACCGCTCGAACGGTATCGGAGCGGGAGAAGCTGGCAGTCGGCGGTTTGACCATGCCAGCTGATTGAGCATGTAGCTCACTGCCAAGCAACAGCATGCAGCTACTAAATAGCACACTTCTAGTCATTCAAAATACAAGTATAGCGGCGAGTAAATCGGCTAAAGCTAGTCGAACTCTGTGGTATTCCTGAATCTCCCGCCATAAGTCTCGGGCCATATAGCAGCGATACGGCATCATATCTGGTGCGAATGACGGGCACACGTACTGCCGCAAAAAGAGCCCAACAGTAGCACCGCTCCTGGCACTACGGCAAGCCCGACCGTAGCAACCCCTGACTGATACGGAGAGTAGAACAGGGGTAGGAATCTTATCCTACCCCTGTGTTTTTCCACCTCCTATGTTCAAATGCTTCAGCCTGTTAGCCCAGTACCCCTATCGTTCTGAACCGCCGCTGGTGCTGCATACAGACAGGCAAGATGGCAGGGCATGGGCCGGGCACCAACGATAACCTGATTATATGGAAAACATAGACATCTGGGGCGGCGTGGAATGCACCTGCCGGCGCGTGGGCGACACCTATTCTGATCAACTCACACGTAGTGGCCACCGCAACCGAATTGCAGACCTGGACCGGTTTGCGGAGCTGGGGTTGCGCACGCTGCGCTACCCGGTTTTGTGGGAGCACGTGGCTCCTACCAGCCTAGACCAGCTCGATTGGCGCTGGCCCGACGAGCGGCTCGCGCGGCTGCAAGAACTGGAGATTGAGCCGATTGTGGGCCTTGTTCACCACGGTAGCGGGCCGCGCTATACCGCCCTCGATCAGCCAAGTTTTGCTACTGGCCTAGCGCGTTATGCCGGCCTGGTAGCCGAGCGCTACCCGTGGGTGCGCTACTATACGCCCGTTAACGAGCCTTTGACTACTGCTCGGTTCAGTGGCCTCTATGGAATTTGGTATCCGCACGGCACCCACGACAGCGTATTTGTACGGCTACTTTATCATCAGGTGCTGGCTACCAAGCTGGCGATGCAGGCCATCCGGCAGGTAAACCCGGCGGCGCAACTCGTGCAGACCGAAGACCTGGGTCAAACGCACCACACCCCCGCCC
Organism: Hymenobacter citatus; assembly: GCF_014333615.1. Taxonomy (GTDB): domain Bacteria; phylum Bacteroidota; class Bacteroidia; order Cytophagales; family Hymenobacteraceae; genus Hymenobacter; species Hymenobacter citatus. The sequence continues at coordinate 6,910 of NZ_JACSCY010000015.1, forward strand.
TGGCCGCGCAGGCCGAGTTTGAGAATCACCGCCGCTGGCTGAGTTTCGATTTGCTCAACGGCACCGTCACGCCAACGCATCCACTGTGGTCGTACCTGCGCGGCAATGGCCTGAGCGAAGCGGAGCTGGCTATTTTTCAGGACTCGCCGCTGCCGCCGGATATCCTGGGTATCAACTACTACGCCACCAGCGAGCGGTTCTTGGATGAGCGGGTAGAGCAGTATCCGGGGCACGGCGCCGTGCCGGCTACCGATAGCCGACCGGCGTATGTGGATGTGGAGGCCGTGCGCGTACCCGATGCTGACATGACGGGCCTGGAAGAGCTGCTGCGCCAGGCCTGGACGCGCTACCACCGCCCGTTGGCCATCACCGAATCGCACCTGGGCTGCACCCGCGAAGAGCAGATGCGCTGGCTTCAGCAAGCCTGGGAAGCCGCCAACCGCCTGCGCCGCACCGGCGTGGATATACGCGGCCTAACGGTGTGGTCGCTACTGGGCGCCTTCGACTGGGACAATCTGCTCACCCACGATGGGGCTTCGTACGAAAGCGGCGTGTTTGATGTGCGCAGAGGCAAGCCTCGGCCCACGGCACTTTCCAAGATGGTACGCAACCTTATCCGGCACGGCCACCATCACCACCCCGTTTTGCAAGGCCCAGGATGGTGGCAACGCCCCATGCGCTTCTACTCGGCTTCCTGATTTCACCTGCTATGAACAACCTTGACCTATCACCTGCCATGCAGCCCCTACTCATTACGGGTGGCAACGGCACCCTGGGCCACGCCTTCCGCCTGATCTGTGAGATTCGGGGAATAGCGACCATCAGCCTGAGTAGGGCTGAACTGGATATTACGGATGCCAGCGCCATTGCGGCAGCGCTGCGGCTGCACAAGCCCTGGGCCGTGGTGAATGCGGCTGGTTACGTGCGGGTAAACGCCGCCGAAACCGACGCCACGCAGTGCTACCGGGAAAACACGCTGGGCCCTACCCTGCTGGCGCAGGCCTGCGCCGCCCGGCAGGTGCCGCTCCTCACCTTTTCTTCTGATCTGGTATTTGATGGAAAGCAGCGCCGCGCCTACCTCGAACACGACCCCGCCCGCCCCCTCAATGTGTATGGGCACAGCAAGCTGCAAGCCGAGCAAGCTGTATTGGCGTATCATCCGAAGGCGTTGGTAGTGCGCTCAAGTGCCTTCTTTGGGGCCTGGGACGAGCATAATTTTGTGCATCACGCGCTGACTGCTGCCCGGCTGGGCGAATCCTTTGCGGCCGCCGCCGATGTGGTGGTTTCCCCTACCTACCTGCCCGATCTGGTGAATACTGCGTTGGATCTGCTCCTGGATGAGGAGCGGGGCATCTGGCACCTGGCCAATGACGGTACCTGCACCTGGGCCGAGCTGGCTCGCCTGGCCATAGAAACCGCGGGCCTGGACTCGAGCGGCGTACTGTCCCAGCCAGCGGCCTCGTTTGGCTGGGCTGCCATGCGTCCGAGTTTTAGCGCTTTGGGCAGTCAACAGGGCATGCTGCTACCCAGCCTGGAAAGCGGCCTGCACCGCTACCTGGCCGACGAGCACCTATTACACTCGGCCAACTCACCGGTCTATCTTATGACAGAAGGCGCATTATTATAATCTGCTGCATCACCCGGATTTGCGGCTTCTTCGTGTCGTGCTGCCACCAGCATATTTACCCGTGGGTAGCGCGAGGAGGTGCGCACGAAAGGGTACTGGCAGACAAATGACACTTTGATTTATTGAGGCTACAGCCTGTATCGCGTTATTGGGCTATATGCAGCCGGCTGTATATGCGCCAGTTTGTTAGCTTTGTCAGATGTCGTCCGTCTTCCAGACCTACCTCCAGCTCGGCTTTTTCCACATCTTCAATCTGCAGGCCTACGACCACCTAGTGTTCCTGCTGGCCTTGTGCGCGCCGTATGTGCTGAGTGATTGGCGACGGGTTGTAGCCTTGGTCACGAGCTTCACGGTGGGCCACAGCATCACATTGGCTCTAGCTACGCTAGGCTTTGTGGAGTATAATCCGGCGCTGATTGAGAAGCTGATTCCGGTGACGATTCTCATCACCTGCGTTGTGAACATCGTGAAGGCTGGCCGGGCCAACACCCGGCCTATTGTGGCCCCTACCCGGCGCGAGCCGCTGGTGCTTACCCTACCCAACTTGCTGGCCGCCAGCTTTGGGTTGATTCACGGGCTGGGGTTTTCGAGCTACCTGCGCGAGCTGCTGGGCCAGCAAAGCCGGCCGGTGCTGGAGCTGCTCAGCTTCAACCTGGGCGTGGAGGTAGGGCAGCTGCTGATTGTGGGCATTATCCTGCTGCTGGGGTTCCTGATCCTGCGTGGCTTCGACGCCGTGCGCCGCGACTGGGTGCTGATAACCAGTGGAGCCGCTTTGGGCGTGGCCCTCGTGCTACTTATAGGGTAGCATGGCCTGTCAGTTGAGCTGCCGGGTACCGGCCCGACGCCTTACCCCCTACCCTTTCAAAAAGCCACCGCCTGTGCAACGCAGGTGGGTCTGCACTGTCTTTTTCTCTTGCTGAATAGCCCACCGCTTTTCAGTAGATTTGCTTTCTCCCCTCCGCATTTATTCCGACTATGCTGAAACACCTTCTTCTGACGGCTGGCATGACGGCCGCAATGGTCGCGCCGGCTCTGGCCCAGAGCACCAACTCTGGCACCGATAAGTTTGCGCAGCTCGGCCCCGAGCTACCCACGCCCAACGAGTACCGCACGGCCAGCGGTGCCCCCGGCCACGCTTATTGGCAGCAGCGCGCCGACTACAACATTCGGGTGAAGCTGGACGACGAGAAGCAGGCCATTACGGGCTCCGAGGACATCACCTACACCAACCTTTCGCCCGACGAGCTGCCCTACCTGTGGGTGCAGCTTGATCAGAACATCATGGACAAAAACTCCATGACCACAGCCACCCAAACCAGCCAATTGCAGACGCGCATGCCGTTCCAGGCTCTCGACTACATCGAGCGGTCGGAGTTTGATGGCGGGTTTAAGATTGAGTCGGTGAGGCTGAAGGGCGCGGCGCTGAAGCACACCATCAATCACACGATGATGCGTATCGACCTGCCTACCCCTTTGAAGCCCAAGCAGTCGGTGACGTTCAGCATTGCCTGGCACTATAACATCAACGACCAGACCAAGATCAGCCAGCGCTCGGGCTACGAGTTCTTCCCCAAAGACGGCAACTACCTCTACGAGATTGCGCAGTTTTACCCCCGCATGGCCGTGTACTCGGACTTTCAGGGCTGGCAGAACAAGCAGTTCCTGGGCGCGGGCGAGTTTGCCCTACCCTTCGGTGACTACCGCGTGAGCATCACGGCCCCGTCTGACCACGTGGTGGGCGCCACCGGCACGCTGCAAAACCCCAACGACGTACTCACCAGCACCCAGCGCCAGCGTTTGAACAACGCCCAAGGCGCTCAAAAGCCCGTGCTGATTGTGACGCAGGCCGAGGCCGAGCAAGCCGAAAAAGGCAAGCCCAAAGGCACCAAAACCTGGACGTACGCTGCCAAAAACGTGCGTGACTTCGCCTGGGCGTCGTCGCGGAAGTTCATTTGGGATGCCATGGGTATCAAGCAAGGCGGCAAGAACGTGCTGTGCATGAGCTATTACCCCAAGGAAGGCAACCCACTGTGGGGCCAGTACTCCACGGAGGTAGTGGCGCACACCATCAAGACCTACTCCAAGTTCACGATTCCCTACGAGTACCCAGTGGCTATATCGGTGCACGGCCCGGTGGGCGGCATGGAGTACCCCATGCTGTGCTTCAACGGTGGACGCCCTGAGGCCGACGGCACCTACTCGGCGGAGCGGAAATACGGGATGATTTCGGTGATTATCCACGAAGTGGGCCACAACTTCTTCCCGATGATTGTGAACAGCGACGAGCGCCAGTGGACGTGGATGGACGAAGGCCTGAACACGTTTGTGCAGTACCTCACCGAGCAGGAGTGGGAGCGTAACTACCCCTCACGCCGCGGCGAGCCGCGCAACATGGTGGACTATATGAAGTCGGACCCGAGCGTGCAGACGCCGATTATGTCGAACTCGGAATCGGTGTTGCAGCTGGGCAACAACGCCTATGGCAAGCCCGCTACTGCCCTGAACGTGCTACGCGAAACAGTGATGGGCCGCGAGTTGTTCGACTACGCCTTCAAGCAATATGCCACCCGTTGGGCCTACAAGCACCCCGAGCCCGCCGATTTCTTCCGTACCATGGAAGACGCTTCGGCCGTGGACCTCGACTGGTTCTGGCGCGGCTGGTTCTACACCAATGACCACACCGACCTGAGCATCGAAGGCGTGAAGTCGTACACCGTAGACTCGAAAAACCCCGAGGTAGAAAACGCCCTGAAGCGCCAGCAGATCAACACCGCGCCCAAGAGCATTTCGGACATGCGCAACCTGCAGGATATCCCCAAAACGCTGGTAGACAAGAAGCCAGAGTTGAAGGATTTCTACAACAACTACGACCCACTGAATACCACCGCCGCCGATAAGCAGCGCTATCAGCAGTATGTGAAAACCCTGAAGCCCGAGCAGCAGCAACGCCTCAGCCAGGGTCTGAATTTTTACGAGGTAGACCTGAAAAACCTGGGCGGCCTGGTAATGCCCGTGATTGTGGAAATGACTTACGCCGACGGCAAGAAGGAAATAGTAAACATTCCGGCCGAAATCTGGCGCAAGAATAACGAGCACGTGACCAAGGTATTCGTAACCGAGAAGCCCGTGACGGCCTTCGTGCTGGACCCCTACCAGCAGACCGCCGACACCGACCTCTCGAACAACGCCTATCCCCGCCAGGTAGCCCCCTCGCGCTTCGAGCTGTTTGAGTACCAGCAGCGTCAGCAGCAGAACCCCATGCAGCAGCAAGTATCGATGCAGCAGAAGGAAGACAAGCCAACGAACACCAGCGCTGGCGGCACAAACTAAACGTGTTTTTACCCTGCAAAAAGCGTCCGCTCCTACCAGAGCGGACGCTTTTTTTATAAGCCAGTGCAACGTCTTTATCTTCCTTATACTCTCCTTTTTATCTACTCTACTATCCTACCGCATCAATATGAAAAACACAGTACTCCTTGTTCTTTCTTGGCTTAGTCTAGTCAGCTTGGGAAGCTGTACGGAAGCCCCTCCGCAGTGCATCCCTGGCATTGTAGTAGGTACCACCTGCACAGGGGGTTATCTGATACAGATAGATGAGAAATATCCGATTGGTCAGGCGCTACAGTTTAGTGGCGATGGGAGCACGAATAGCCTTCCTGGACCAGCGGCAACACCTGCTACTTATACCAATGTAATTGAGGTTTTTGGTTTGTACGACCCTGCTATTTTGCGCGGCAAGCAACTGTACTTTCAATTGCGCGAGCCGAAAGCAGATGATGCTCTACCCCACTACTGCACCGCCAATGTGATAGGGTATACCGCACCGCAGTTTGTCGTTACAAATTACGCTGATACTTCCTGTTACGCTTTTGCGGCTGAGTAGCCCGCTACTTTTGCGTGCCTTACGTAGAGGAAGTTCCACTCATATCGTTTTCTCATGGGACTACTCGACGGCCTTCTCGGCAACGCATCCGAAAAAGACGCGCAGGAATTACAGCAGCAACTCAACCGAATTCTGGCTTCCGGCGAGCGAATTGAGCACGCCTACGCCATCATCCGCGACCAGCTTATCTTCACCAACAAGCGCCTGATCCTGGTAGACAAGCAGGGCATGACGGGTAAGAAACAGGAATTCCTGAGCGTGCCCTATCGCAGCATCGAGCGGTTTTCGATGGAAACCGTAGGGCATTTCGACCTCGAATCGGAGTTGAATATCTGGGTGCGCGGGCAGGACGAGCCCATTCGCAAAACCTTCCGCAACGACAAGAGTGTGTACGATATCTACCGCGCGCTGGCAGAGTACGCGCTGTAAGCTGCTCAAAAAAGCAAGAACGTCATCTCGACCAGCGGGAAAATCTCGCGTGCTGAGGTAGGATATAATTACCGGAGCACGCGAGATTTCTCCCGCTGGTCGAGATGACGTTCTGTTTAGTAATCCTATCTACCTACTTTGCTGTCTACCTCCTACCACACATACGTACCTACAGAGCCTCCCTCTAGGGTTACTTGCAAATCCTTGCCGCGATATTTCACCACAAAGGTTTGAGGGTTGCTGCTGGTATTCAATACAATCAGCACTTTCTGGCCACTAGGATTTTTGAAGCCCACATTGGGTAGGTTGCTAGGCACGCTGGTATTAATACGCACCGAGCCGGGCCGCACAAACTTAGCCGCCTGTGCGATGATGTAGTAAGCTGGGTTACGCGTTACGGAGTTGCCTGCAATGGTCACGGCGGGTAGGCACTCGGTGCAGCCGCCAGGCGTGTGCGGGCCATTGCTGGGGTCGGCGGCCAGGTTCCACTCCAGCACGTTGCGCGACCAGTTCCGCGTGGCCCCGATAATAAGGTTATTCACGTGCCAGCTCAGGTCTCCAGCGAAGTTGCCGGGGGCACCCACCCATTGCTCGGTGAAGTAGACGTTTTTATCGGGGTAGGCATTGTGCACCGACGATAGCGCCTCAATACTACCAGCGTAGAGGTGAAACGCTGAGCCATCGACATACTGCCGCGTCTGGGCATCGGCCAGCACGGCTAGCGGGTAGTCGGTACGGTCGGTGTTGTGGTCGTAGAGAATGATTTTGGTGGTTAGCCCCGCCGATTTTAGCGCTGGCCCAACGTTATCTTTGATGAAGGTGGCCTGCTCCGTGGCCGTCATCGACATACTGGGATTGTTATCCGGGTTCAGCGGCTCATTTTGCAGCGTAACGGCATCAATAGTCACGCCCTCCGCTTTCATACCCTGCACATACTTCACGAAATACTGCGCGTAGGCATTGTAAAACTCCGGTTTCAGGGAGCCGCCTTTGCTATTGCCATTGTTCTTCATCCAGGTAGGCGGCGACCAAGGCGAGCCCAGAATTTTGATGCTGGGATTGATAGTCAGAATCTCTTTTAGCACCGGCAGCAAGTGCTGACGGTCGGGGTCGAGGCTGAACTTGGTAAGCTGAGGATCGGTTTGGCCAGCCGGCAGATCGTCGTAGCTGAATACCTGCGTATCTAGGTCCGACGCGCCGATACTCACACGCAGGTAGCTGGTACCGATGTTGTTGGCATCGGTGGCAAACAGCTCTTTCAGTAGCGCCGCCCGCTCGGTGGCGCCCATTTGGTGCAGCACGTAGGCGCTGCCGCCCGTCAGCGTAAAGCCAAAGCCATCGATGCTTTGGTAGGTTTGCGTGGTGTCTACCGTAATGGTTGGCAAGGTATTGTTAGCAGCCGGCGTGGCGAAGTTCAGCGTCAGGGGCTGCTTTTGAAACAAGACGGTTTTGTTGGCCGTGGTGAGCCACAGCGCCACCTGCGACGGGCCAGTAGGCGTGGGCGGGGTAGGCGATGGGGGTGCGGGTTGAGCATCATCGTTCCCGCTATTGGAGCAGCTGCTCAGTCCTACCCCGGCCGCCAGCACCATCGCCCAGAATGCCTTATTCATTATCGAGCACTTCATATAACATTGGAACAGCAATGAAAATAGGGAAGGTTTGCACCTCCCCTACCCTCTGGTTTATGGATACCGCTACTAGGCCTACCACACGTAAGTGCCGGCCGCGCCAGCCGCCAGCGTCGCGCTTGCCGTCTTATCGTGGTAGCGGATGCCGAACGTTTGCGGCGTTTTCTGGTCGTTCTGCACCAGTAACACGGTTTGCCCGGTAGGCGTGCGGAACGCTACGTTCGGCAGCGTGCCTTCGGCCGTGGAGGCAATACGGACCGAGCCCGGCCGCACAAACTTGCTACCATGCGCAATGGTATAGTAGGCCACGTTCCGTTGCACTTGGTTGCCATTTAGCGTGATGGCGCCCAGGCACTCGGTGCAGCCGCCGGGCGTGTGGGGGTTCTGCTCAGGGTCGGCAGCTAGGTTCCACTCCAGCACCGTTTTGGCCCAATTGCGGGTAGCCCCAATCATCAGCGTTTTCATGTGCCAGCCCAGGTTATCCTCAAATTTGGACTTCGACCCTACCCATTGCTCCGTGAAGTAGACATTCTTCTCAGGGTAGGCGTCGTGGACTTTTGACAGCGCCTCGATAGGACCAGCGTAGAGGTGAAACGCTGAGCCATCGACATACTTGCGCGCCTCGGGGTCGTTGAGGATGGTAAGGGGGTAGTCGGGCCGGTCGGCGTTGTGGTCGTAGGTGATAATCTTCGTGTCGATTTTCGCGGCTTCGAAAGCTGGTCCCAGGCTTTTTTTGATAAACTCGGCCTGTTGCTCGGCCAGCATGAGCAGGCTGGGGTTGTTGCCGGGGTGCAGGGGTTCGTTCTGCACCGTAATAGCATCCATGCGGATTCCTTCGGCTTTCATACCCTGCACATACTTCACGAAGTACTGCGCGTAGGCCTCGTAGTACTCTGGTTTCAGCGAGCCGCCTTTGCTGTTGCCGTTGGTCTTCATCCAGGTAGGCGGCGACCAGGGCGAGCCCAGAATTTTGATGCTGGGATTGATAGTCAGAATCTCTTTTAGCACTGGAATCAGATCCTTGCGGTCGGGCGCCAGGCTGAACTTGGTAAGCTGTGAATCGGTCTGGCCTTCGGGTACATCGTCGTAGCTGAACACCACCGGATCGAGGTCCGAGGCGCCAATGCTCACGCGCAGGTAGCTTACGCCAATGCTACCATCAGCCTTTGGGTCGAACAGCTCCTTCAGCAGGGCCGTGCGCTCGGCCTGGCCCATTTGGTGCAGCAGGGTAGCGCTACCGCCCGTGAGGCAATACCCAAAGCCATCAATGCTCTGAAACTTCTGGTTATCGTCTACTTCAATGGTGGCGGGGGTAGCATTAGTAGCCGTGAATTTCAACGTATTCGGCTGACGCTGAAACAGCATGGCTTGGTCGGGTGTGGTAACCCATTGCGTGACGCCCGCGCTTTTGCCGGTGCCAGCCATCGGCTGCTGGCAGCTGGTAGCGCCTGTCAGCCACGCTCCGCATAGCGCCAGCGGTAGCCACGCCTTTCGAAAATTGGTTTGCATACAATAGGTAGGAAAGTGAGAAACAGAACAAAAAAAGGAGCCGGCCCGCGCCCCTAACATTGCGGAACCGGCTCCCTATCACGCCGCTGGGAAGGTGTATGCCCAGCGGACGTGAAAGCCTTGGCTATAGCAGAAAATTAATATCCAGGATTCTGCTGTAGCTGTGCGTTGTTGTTAATCTCGGCCTGAGGCAAAGGAAACAGCAAATAATTGGCATCAGGACGGTTGAGGCGTTGCTGGATAATATCCAGTGCTGTCACAGCGTGAGCCCCAGCTTCTGCTTGGTTGTGGCGGGCATAACGCAGCAGGTCGTACCACCGCTCCCCCTCGAAAGCAAGTTCCAGACGGCGCTGCCGGTCAATCTCATCACGCATCGCCTTTTTGCTGGCATACTGCGGCGAAACAGGCGTGAGGGCCGCTAAGCCCGCACGAGTGCGCACAAGATTCAACTTTTCCAAGACATCGGCCGAGGGTCCTGCTTGTTCGTTGGCGGCTTCCGCGTACATCAGCAATACATCAGCGTAGCGCAAGATATACGTGTTGTCGGGGCTGTTGAAGGCGTTTGGTGCACCGGGCCACTTGTACACAAAAGGGCCCAAGTCATTAGAGCTTGCACCTCGACTTCTACTAGAACTCAATACAAAGCTCGCATAATCACGCCGTACGTATAAAACTGTATCAACCCTCACAGTAGTAGTACTCACTCGACTCCAACGACGGTCATTTACCGTGTCAACCACGGACGTTAGATCCGTTGGTTTCTCATTCTCTTTTGACAAGAACAGTGTTGGAATGTTGAATTTAGGGAAGGAGTAAGTAGCTGGCGGAGATGGTAGCAATAGATCGGGCAAGATGTTATTACCATCCGCATTGCCTTGGTTCTGGACTTCCAGAATTGTTTCGGACACTTTGTTCTCTGCCGGGAACAATCCTTTAAAATTTGTCACAAGAGAGTACCGACCGGTGCTGATAACCTTGTTGGCAGCCGTTACAGCTGCTCCCCATTGCCGTTGCGTTAGGTATACCTTGGCTAATAGCGAGTTCACAGCCCCATTTGTCACCCGATTTGCATTGCTGGCTGGTACAGCCGCATCAGCGGCTGTCAGGTCGGCCACAATCTGGGTATACACTGCCTCAACCGTTGCCCGAGGTAGGGCTATAACCGATTGCTCACCGCTTTCAGTTGGCTCTAAGCGCAGCGGCACACCGCCGTACAGCTTCACCAGATTGTAGTAGTGCAAAGCCCGCAGGAAATACGCCTCCCCTAGAATCTGTTTTCGGCGCGCCTCATCCATTGTAATGGTAGGCACATACCGGATAACTGCATTGGCCCGGTTGATACCCAGGTAGGAGTCGCGCCAGATGTTGTACACTTGGCTGGTAGTAGGCGTCCAGGAAATGCGGTCCAGCGATGCTACGTCGCCGTTGTTGCTAGTACAGTTGTCGGAGGGCATTTCGCCTACTGCAATCAAATCCTGACTATATAGGCCAGTGCCTTGCAGCGCATCGTAGGCAGCCGTTAGGCCAGCTTCGGCGTCGTCGGCGCTCTGGAAAAAGTTTTCCGGCGAAATAGAGGGTAGTGGTGGCTTATCCAGAATATCGCAGCTACCAAGCAGTACTAGGGCAAAAACGGGGATGAATATCTTTTTCATGGGTAGAATGAAACTCAGATTAGAAATTGGCATTCAAGCCTACCGTGTAGGTACGTGCCTGCGGATACACACCAAAGTCGCGACCAAGACCAGTCGATGAGAAGGGGTCGGCACTTACCTCTGGGTCATAGCCCGAGTAGTCAGTCCAGGTTAGCAAGTTCTGGCCGCTCACATATACACGCAGGCTGCTGATACGGGCCTTGTTGATAATGCTTGTGGGTAGGGTATAGCCCAGCGTCAGGTTTTTGAGGCGCACGTAGCTACCATCTTCAATCCAACGGTTGGAGAAGCGGCCGTTGTTATTTGGGTCGTTATAGACTGCCCGCGGAATAGACGTATTCGTGTTCGTTGGCGTCCAGCGGTCCAGCACCGTTGTCAACTGGTTCACTGGGCCCGTCAGAGACTCCAACGCCTGCCGGTTGGCATTGTAGATATCATTGCCGAAACTACCTTGGAAGAATACGCTCAGGTCAAGTCCTTTGAAGCTGAAGGTGTTGGTAACCCCTGCAATGGCTTTCGGGTTAGGATTGCCGATGATGGTGCGGTCGTCGTTATTGATTACCCCATCTCCGTTTACATCTACAAAGCGAATATCACCCGGCTGTGGATTGTTTGGTTGGGTAGGAGCACTGCTAATCTCATCTTGCGTTTGGAAGATGCCTTGCGTCTTAAAGCCATAGAAAGAACCCAGTGGCTTGCCTTTTTGCGAGATGCTATAATCGTAGATAATGGTTCGATCTACTAAATCACCTTCGTCGTTTGCCAACGTGCCCAGGTCTAGTATTTTATTGCGGTTCAGCGACACGTTTAGGTTTGTTGACCACGTGAAGCCGCCATTCTGCCCTTGCACATTGGCCGTGTTCAGCGCAAACTCAAGCCCTTTATTCTCAACCGAGCCTACGTTTTGAATGATGTCCAGTACCTGAGCACCGGTGCTTGGAGCAAGTGGTACGCTCAGCAATAGGTCTTTCGAGCGTTTCAAGTAGGCATCTGCTGTCAGCGTGAGGCGGTCGTTGAACATGCCTAAATCCAAGCCCAGATCATACTGATTAGAAGTTTCCCACTTCAACGAACGGTTACCAATCCGATCGGGCCGGATACCTCCTTGCACCGTACCACTATTCCCTGTGTAGTTAGCGCCTACCACATAGGAGCTGAAACGCTGGTAGGTGTAAGACAAGTCTTGGTTGCCATTGCTACCAAAGCTACCCCGCAGCTTCAAATCTGATACTTTACTGTTCTGTGGGAAGAAGTTTTCCTTGGAAATACGCCAGCCCAGGGCCACAGCCGGGAAATAGCCGTAGTGCTCGTCGAAACGGCTGGTACCATCTTGGCGCAAGCTCACGGTAGCCAGGTAGCGGTCTTCGTAGCTATAAATAGCACGCGCAAAAAGGCTGGTGAGGCCCCATTCTTCTTCGTAGCTGCTCGTGCCTAGGCGCTCCGTACCAGCCGATAGGTAGGGCACGGCATTGGAGGCATAGCCCCGCACAGAGGCATTGGAAGCAAAGCGGTTTGATGCCTGCACCGACTGCCCTACCAACAATTGCAGACTGTGTTTGTCGCCAATGTTGGGGTTGTAGGTAACCGTGTTTTCCCAGAGCCAGATGTTTTGCAGCGTTGTGCCCGTGCGGCCGCTGCCGCGAGTAGAGGCATCAGCGCGCGAGGTTCCAGGATAATTACGGGTAATAAATTCGTTCTCCAGCTGCGTGCGGAAGTCGATACCAATGGAGGAGCGTACCTGTAGGTTCTTTAAGATATTGTACTCCCCAAATACGTTGCCGATAACCTGGTAGCTCAGCGACTTATTACTGCTTTCCAGCAAGTTACCTACTGGGTTATCCGACAAGGAGAAGGGGTTCAGCCCGTATGTACCGTTGGCATCCCGTACTGGAATAGTAGGGATTTGTGCCAGCGTGCCTAGTACTGTACCCGAGTTACCAAGCCCCAACTCGCTACGTACACTCCCGTTGGTATTCGTCCGGCTCAGGTTTAAGTTGGTTCCTACCCGAAACTTCTCACCCGCTTTTTGATCAAAGTTCAATTTGAAGTTGAAACGGTCGAAGCCCGAATTCAGAATAATACCATCCTGTTTGAAGTAGCCGCCACCTACATAATAGTGCGTTTTGTCGGTACCACCACTCACATTCAACTGATAGTTTTGAATAGCAGCGGTACGGTATACTTCATCCTGCCAATCCGTATCGTAGGGTGGCAGGTTGTTTAGGTCTGGATAGCCAATGGCCGCGCCGGCGTTGGCCTGCGACTCGTTGTAGTACTCTGCAAACTGCCGGGAATTCAGTACATCCAGCTTTTTGCGCAGGCTTTGCACCCCATAATACGCATTGAAGCCTACTTGCGGCTTGCCAGAGCGTCCACGCTTCGTGGTGATAACTACCACACCGTTAGAGGCGCGCACCCCGTAAATAGCGGCAGCAGCACCATCCTTCAGTACGTCAATCGACTCGATATCTGCTGGGTTGATAGCATTTAGCGGGTTAGGCTTCTGATTACCCACGCTCAACTCCCGATCGTAGGTAGGCAGCACAGGCACACCATCAATTACATACAGCGGCGAATTGCTGCTATTAAGCGAGCTGTTACCGCGAATCCGCACGTTGATACCTGCGCCCGGAGCACCGGTTGGTGCTGTTACCTGCACGCCAGGTGCCTGGCCTTGCAGTGCCTGATCGAAGCCAGCTACTTTCTGCCGCTCAATCTGCTGGGCACCTACTGAGGAAACCGCAGTCGTCAACTCTTGGCGTGCTAAGGTACCGTAGCCTACTACCACTACCTCGCCCAGTGCCTTAGTATCCTCTACCAATGTCACGTTGAGAGCGGTAGTAGCACCCGCCACAGGCACCTCTTGGCGCACATAGCCCACATAGCTAAACACCAGTGTGCTACCTTCTGGCACTGTTAGAGAAAACCGACCTTCAACATCGGTCGAAGCGCCGTTGGCTGTGCCCTTCACGACTACCGTTACACCGGGTAGTCCTTCACCATTGGCCTGCGTTACGCGTCCAGAAACCGTTACATCTGCCACGGAAACGTTTGCAGTTTTTGCCGTGGAAACAGTATTCGAATTTTCTACAACCAAGTAATAATCGGCGCGCAACTTCTTGAACGTCAAGGCTGCCTGCGGTAGCACTTCGGCCATCTTAGCGTCTAGCGTGGCGCCATCGGCTTGGGCAGGCACGCGTTTATTACGCACTAGGTCGCTCTCGTAGAAGATGGTAACGTTGTATTCCTTTTCCCACCGACCAAGCAGGTCTTTCAACGCTACCGTTTCGGCGCGGGAAGCGGTCCGCTGATTGGAGTAGTTGGCGGCCAGCAGCTGGGTAGGGGCAGCCAGCACATCTGGGGTAGGGACCAGCAGCGCGCACACTGCCGTCGCGGAGGCCGTACGGACGACTCGGCCGCACAGTCGGGTAGTAAATGGGGTCATAAGCTAGGTTTGGGGGAATTATGATCCGAGAAAATGAGGCGATTCTGCTGGCGCTGAATCGTTAGGTGAAATGTCTCTTCTAAGGCTTGCAACAGCACATCCAGCTCGCCAATGGGCACAGTGCCAGTAATGCGGCGGTTCTGTAACTCGGGTGTTGCAAGGACTACTTCCACGCCATAAGTGTCGTGCAGACGGGTGGCCAGCTCAGCAATGGTGGTTTCATCGAATACTAGCTTGCCATCTTTCCAGGAAGTATAGGGCGCAGCAGCCACCGTCGTTTTGCGCACGGCAGCCTCAGGCTGCCGGCTGTTCATCTCCACTAGTTCACCGGGTTGCATCACTAAGTCGGGGCGGTGGTCGGCGGCCTTAAACTTGAGCTGCACCTTGCCTGACACCAGCATTACACGAGCCTGCTCCTGGCGTCGGTATACGGCAAACTTGGTCCCCAGCACTTCCACCTGCATACCATCTGGGGTGTGCACAATGAAGTGTTCATCGCTAGGTAGGTGGCGCACCGAAAAGTATGCTTCGCCATCCAGCCAGACCTCCCGCGGCTGACCAGTAGCCCATGCTTGGGGGTAGCGCAAGGTAGAGTGACCATTCAGCGTCACCTCCGTGCCATCGGATAAATGTAGGGTACGTTTCTGGCCGTAGGCGGTGGTTTCGGTGTGGGCAACGGCTGCTACCGGTGTGGTGGACGGCGTACCGTACTGCCACCATAAACCGCCTACAGCCAGCCCGCCAACTATAGCCGCTGCGGCGGCCCAGGGCTGCCAACGCCAAGCAGCGGTACGCCCCATTTGCTGGTGCAGCGAGGTAAGCAGTGCCTCGTAATCGGGTTCATCGTGTAGGGCAGTTGCAGGCTCCGTTTCCAGCGTATGCCAGTGCGCACGCATCCACTGCTCTGCTACAAGCTGATTGGTGGGCTCGGTAAGCCAAGCGCGTACCGCTGACGCTTCAGCCGGCGTAGCTTGGTCGTGCACATAGCGGTTGAAAAGTTCCTGCGTAACGAGTGGCAGCATAGGTTAGCAGAGTAAAGCGGCTGGATATAGGTACTACACCCCAGCCGCTCAACACCCTGACTGCTCCCGCAGAAAAAAATCAAAAAGAATTTATTGAAATCAGCAACGGCAATATTATCAGCGCGTTACCGTGCAATTTAAAATATAGTCGCAGAAATTTTAGGGCTTGCGCCATCTGCGTTTCCACTGTTTTCACCGATATGTTCAGCTCACGAGCAATTTCGGGATACGATAGACCTTGTTGCCGGCTGAGGGTAAAAATACGACGGCGTTTGGGCGGTAGCTTGGCTAGCGCAGCCAGATATACCGTTTCCAACTCGGCATACTCCACCTCTTTTTCGGTGTTGCCTTGTGCGGGTGGCACGTGGCGCAAAAAATCTTGGTAGGCAACCTGATGCTGCGCGTGGCGCAACTGGTTTAGAATGAGATGATGAGCGGTAGTAAAAAGGTACCCTTTCAGGGGCACATCGTCGCGCAGTTCATGGCGCTTTTCCCAGATCTTTAGGAAGCACTCCTGCACAATCTCTTCTGCTGCTGCTTTAGACTTCAAATAGCTATAGGCAAACCGGTACACGCGCGGACTGTAATGACGAAACAGTGCGTCGAACGCTCGGCCGTCGTCGTGGCGTAGACGGCTTAGCCAAGCAATATCCGGAAAATCCAGTATAGCTTTCAAAGAAGGAGAGAAAGAAACGAAGTCCTAAATGTACTTAA
This sequence comes from Hymenobacter citatus, assembly GCF_014333615.1. Classification (GTDB taxonomy): domain Bacteria; phylum Bacteroidota; class Bacteroidia; order Cytophagales; family Hymenobacteraceae; genus Hymenobacter; species Hymenobacter citatus. The sequence continues at coordinate 22,819 of NZ_JACSCY010000015.1, forward strand.
AAGTAGTTTCTTACCGGTTTAAGTAAGAAAGCTACTAGTTGTTTTCGTTCTCCTTTCTTCTCCACAGATTTTCTTACCCACCAGACTTTTACAGTCACAAGATCTGCAAGATAACGTTGTGCAGATTCCACTTGTCAATTGTAAAGTTGCCGCATCGTGTGTACCATCTGTAACACTGGCATGGCGGCTGAGTTTGACACAATCTTTTGCACATAGCTGATGCTGCCAGCTTGTTACTGCAGGCTATCAAGTGTCAACTTTTATTTTCACACTATCTTATCCTTTCACTGGCTCCTGCAAAGCCGGCGGGGTAGGATTATACTGCGGTGTGGCGTTCAGGTGCTCTGCTGCCGACTGCCCGCTGTGCTTTTTATAATCGCGGCGCTTGTAAGGCCGAATAATCAGGCGCAGCGCCTTATCGGAGCTGAAGTAGCTAATGGCCCAGCTGATGAGCGTTACGACCTTGTTGCGGAAGCCGATGAGCGTCATTAAGTGCACAAACAACCAGGTCAGCCACCCGAAAAAGCCGCCAAAATGGATGTCTTGGGGCAAATCGACTACCGCCCGGTTGCGACCCACAATGGCCATGGTACCCTTGTTGGTGTAGTCGAAAGGCTTGAGCGGCTCCTGTTTCAGGATACGGCCCATGTTGGCGGCTAGCTGCTCGGCTTGCTGAATGGCCACTGGCGCCAGCATGGGGTAGCCCTTGGGCATGGCATCGGTCACCATGTTAGCCACGTCGCCGATGGCATAAATATTTGTGGTGCCCGTCACTAGGTTATGATGGTCCACATTGATGCGCTTATTACGGGTAATTTGTTGATCCGAAAAGCCAGGCAGGGCTGCCCCATTCACGCCAGCGGCCCAAATCAGGTTTTCTGTTCGAATGAAATCCGTATCAGAAATATAGGCTTTGCCATCCTCGAAACGCTTGGCCGAGGTATTGAGCCGAATATGCACCCCCATCTCGTCGAGGTACTTGTGCGCCGTTTGTTGCGCTTCCTTCGACATGGGCCCCAACACGGCCTCGCCGGCCTCAATGAGGTAAATTTCCATCTGCTTCAGGTCCAGCTCGGGGTAGTCCTGGGGTAGCACGTCTTTGCGCATCTCAGCCAGCGAGCCGGCAATTTCTACACCCGTAGGGCCACCGCCCACAATCACCACATTCAGCAGCGCCTGCCGCTTGGCGGGGTTGGCTTCCAGCACCGCCCGCTCGAAGTTCTGAAACAGGAAGCTGCGCAGATTCAGGGCATTCGGCACGCTCTTGATCTGCATGCCGTTTTTCTCGATGGTGTCGAGGCCAAAGAAATTGGTGACCGAGCCCGTAGCCAGCACCAGGTAGTCGTAGCCGATTTCGCCGATGTCGGTTACGATGGTATTGCGGTCCGGCTCTACGCGCTGCACATCGGCCAGGCGGTAGAAGAAGTTTTCCTGACCCGCAAAGATTTTCCGAATGGGGTAGGCAATACTATCGGCCTCCAGGGCGCCAGTGGCTACCTGGTAAAGTAGCGGCTGAAAATTATGGTAGTTGTTGCGGTCCACTACCACTACCTGTACGGGTTGGTTGGCTAGCTCTTTGGCCAGGCGTAGTCCGCCAAAACCACACCCTACAATCACAACCCTCGGAAGCGAGGAAACAGGCAAATTCGTATCCATACAGTAAAGCGTAGGGGCGCACGGCGCGCCCGTCATTGCGAAATTCGGTTGCGCCCGTTGCGGCAACCATCCATCAACTCGCTGGTACGCAACTTCCGGCTTTTGGACGATACTCCGCCCAAAAAACCGCTGTGTTTCGCCTATATACATAAAAACGTCCCTTCTCAAAAGGAGAGAAGGGACGTTTCGCCTACGCTACCAAACGTGCGGCGGCCTAGTAATCATCGCCGGCCTTTTTCTTGAATTCGCCGTTTTTCACCTGATTAATTAATTGCAACCAACTGAAGGGGTTCAGCAGGGGGTTGTTGGTGTAGGGGGTAGCCCCTTGGCCCATGCGCCGCTGCTGGTCGTATTGCTGCATCTGCATGGTTTGGCGGTAATTGGCCATGCTGGAGGTAGGTAAGGCAATGAACAGCCGGCGCATCACCTCAGGACTAAGGTTGGCCGCGGCTGAAGAACCCTTCTCATCGGGTAGGCGCAGGGCCAGAAAGGCCTCTTTGAATGCCTTTTCCGTGGCATATGGGAAGATGCGCACCTCCGGTAGCACCGTAGCATCTTCCTTCAGCTGAATAATCACAGAGTAGCTTTGCCGCGGGTAATCGGGTGGAATAACTACCCACTGGTTACCGTAGCCCAGCGACCGAATCACGATGCTGTCGCCGGCCAGCACGGGCAGCGAAAAGTAGCCGTACTCGTTGGTTAGCGTCCCGCGCCCGGCCTTGGGCACAAATACGGCCGTGCCAGGCACGCCCAGCAGCGAGTCGCCAGTGGCGATGATTCCGGAAAACTGCACGACCGGCCGCTTACCCTGCGCTTGCGCAGCAGAGGCGGCCAGCAGCAGGAGCAGCAGCGCCACTACCCCGGCAAAAGCCCTACGAAAAGAGAAGGAAACAGACATAGAACACATTACAGATTACAAGTATACGGCGGATTGAAGGGTAGGCACTCGGATTGACGTAAATTTGTCGGACCGCTCCTTACCTCCTTCCTTCCAATTCAAACAAAAGATGCGCCTAAAACACTTCACCGTTGCATTAGGGTTGCCCATTTTTAAAGCATTCGGCGACGAAAGCCGACTCCGTATCCTGCATTTACTATGGCGTAATCAAGAAATGTGTATTTCTGACCTGGAACAAGTCTTAGACTTCACTCAAACCAAAACCTCCCGCCAATTATTGTATCTGAAGAATGCTGGCATGGTTAACTTCCGCCGCCTCGACAATTGGGTATTCTATTATATCAAAGACGAGGTAGGCGATGTAGTGCAGCAGTTGCTGGGCTACCTAGAGCGCGATGCCCAGCTACGCCACGACCAGGAAACCTACCAAACGCTATGGTCGAACCGGGAGCTGGCTGCTTATAAACTGCAAAACCGCCGCTGGAAAGGTGAAGCTGAGGTGAAGTAGTGAGATGGTAAGTGGTGAGTAGTGAAATTGTGAAGTAGTGAGTTTGTACTCCTTCACTCGTTACGTCAACTTATCCGGCGTGCTGGTCGTTTGCAGTTCACAACTTCACCACTCACCATCTCACCTTTCCCGTGTACGCTCATCATATTTTCGTTTGCACCAACCAGAAAAGCGGCGTTGGCGACGACGTGGCCAAGACGTTCAAAAAAGAGCTGAAAAAGCAGGACCTCAAAAAACTGCTTAGCGGTGGTAAAAAACGCAAAAACCGTGTGCAAACCACTGGCTGCCTCGACGTGTGCAAGCACTGCAAAAAAGGCAATGGCGCGGCCGTGGTGTTCTACCCCGAGAACATCTGGTATGGCGACGTGCTCCCCAAAGACGTGGCCGACATTGTAGCCGAGCACCTGGGCGAAGGCCGACCGGTGCAGCGCCTGCGGTTAGAGTAGGTCTCTCTTATACGCCTACTTCCTGCTATTTATTCTTAACTGCCTACCCCAACTTGAAAACGTACCACCACCTGTTTTTCGACCTCGACCACACCCTTTGGGATTTTGAAACCAACTCCGAGGAGGTGCTGCGCTTTCAGTACGACGACCACCGGCTGGCGCGCTATGGTTTCACGGTAGAGCAGTTTATGGCGTACTATAGCGAGGTGAATCACGCGCTGTGGCGGCTATACCAGGGCAACAAAATCACGCAGCAGCAGCTGCGCAGCACCCGGTTTGCGCGCACGCTCACCAAGCTGGGCGTGCCCGAGGACGAGCTGCCGGCTGGTATGTCGGACCAGTACACTTCCCTCCTACCCCACAAAACGGCCGTGTTTCCCTACACTTTTGAGGTGCTGGACTACCTGCAAGCCAAGGGCTACGCGCTGCACTTACTGACCAATGGTTTCCGGGAGATTCAACACCTGAAGCTAAGCGCAGCCCGTCTAACGGATTATTTTCAGGAGGTTATTACCTCCGAATGCAGCGGCTGCTTGAAGCCCGACGGCCGCATGTACCAGCACGCCCTGGACCGCGCCGGCACCACAGCCGCCGACAGCCTCATGATTGGCGACAACCTGGAATGCGACGTGCTGGGTGCCGCCAACGCCGGCCTCGACCAAGTGTATTTCAACCCCGCAAAACGCCGTCATTTCGCTCAGACCACCTATGAAATTGCGTGTTTGAGCGAGTTGAAGGAGATTTTATAAAACCAAACCCGCGTGTCATCCTGAGCGCAGCGAAGGACCTTCTCACGGCAGAACGACAAGCGTAACAACGACTTTTTCTACTGTGAGAAGGTCCTTCGCTGCGCTCAGGATGACACGCGGGTTTGGTTTTAGCTACCTTTGCCCTAGCCTACCTCGGCCAAAAACCGAAAACTATTACCGAAAAACCACCCGCTATGGCCAACGCCTTTTTCAACGTCCCTACCCCCATCAACGAGCCTGTGAAGGGCTACGCGCCCAACTCGCCCGAGCGCATCGAACTGTTGAAGATGCTGAAGGAACTGAAGCAACAGGAGCGCGACATTCCGATGCACATTGGCGGTCAGGAAGTTCGTACGGGCAAGACCCTCCCCATCAACCCACCCCACGACCATCAGCACACACTGGGCGTTTTCCACGAGGGCGACGCCTCGCACGTGCAGCAGGCCATTGATGCGGCCTTGGCCGCCCGCGAGCAGTGGGCTGCCCTACCCTGGGAGCAACGTGCCGCCATCTTCCTGAAAGCTGCCGATCTGCTGGCCGGTCCCTACCGGGCGCGCATCAACGCGGCTACCATGCTGGGCCAGAGCAAGAATGCGTTTCAGGCTGAAATCGACGCGGCCTGCGAGTTGATCGACTTTTTCCGCTTCAACGTGCACTACATGCAGGAGTTGTACCGGCAGCAGCCGGAGTCGGCGCCGGGTATGTGGAACCGTTTGGAGCACCGCGCCTTGGAAGGCTTTGTGTTTGCCCTCACGCCCTTCAACTTCACCTCCATTGCCGGCAACCTGCCTACCTCGGCAGCTATGATGGGCAACGTGGTGGTGTGGAAACCCGCCTACACGCAAATCTACTCGGCGCAGGTGCTGATGGAGCTGTTCAAGGAAGCCGGTGTGCCTGATGGCGTCATCAACCTGATTTATGTGGATGGCCCTGTGGCTGGCGACGTCATTTTCAACCACCGCGACTTCGCCGGCATTCACTTCACCGGCTCCACGGGCGTGTTCCAGACCATCTGGAAAACCATTGGCGAGAACATTCCCAAGTACCGCAGCTTCCCGCGCATTGTGGGCGAAACCGGCGGCAAGGACTTTATTGTGGCCCACCCTTCGGCCCATGCCAAGGCCGTGGCTACAGCCATTACGCGCGGGGCATTTGAGTATCAGGGCCAAAAGTGCTCGGCCGCATCGCGGGTGTACCTACCCTCCAACCTGGCCGACGAAATCCTGGGCTACGTGAAGGAAGACCTGGCTTCGTTTAAAATGGGTGATGTGGAGGATTTCTCCAACTTCATCAACGCTGTTATCAGCGAGGCATCGTTTGATAAGCTTGCCAAGTATATCGACGGCGCCAAGGCCGATGCTGAAGCGGAAATTGTGGCCGGCGGCGGCTACGATAAGTCGAAGGGCTACTTCATCGAGCCTACCGTCATCGTAACTAAAGATCCGCAGTACGTAACCATGTGCACTGAGCTGTTTGGCCCGGTAGTGACCGTATATGTGTACGACGCCGACCAATTTGAGCAGACCCTGGAGCTGGTAGATTCTACCTCACCCTACGCCCTCACCGGTGCCATCTTCTCGCAAGACCGTTACGCCATCGACCTAGCTTCGAAGAAACTGGTGAATGCCGCCGGCAACTTCTACATCAACGACAAGCCCACTGGTGCCGTGGTAGGCCAGCAGCCCTTCGGCGGTGCCCGCGCCTCTGGCACCAACGACAAAGCCGGCTCTATCCTGAACCTGCTGCGCTGGGTGTCGCCGCGCGCCATCAAAGAAACCTTCGCACCCGTCACGGACTACCGCTACCCTTTCCTGGGCTCGGAGCCACAGGAAGATTTGAACCGCGACAAGGGCCTGTAAGGCAGCTTGAACTTGACATAGAAACGTCGCTCCGGTTTTCTGGGGCGACGTTTTTTGTTTGAATACTGTTCTCATGAAGAACTAGATTCAAGACTAGCCACGCGGCGGCCGATCAGGCATTGGCTCGATATTCAGTTCAACATAAATGTCTATCAGTGGCCATTCGATTCCTAACTCCGGCAGCACTATAGTATCGTCGGGGCTGCTCAGCGGCGTGTGTAACTATACTCCCGACAGTTCCTTTCGATACCATTCCACTAGCACGCATTGGCCGCCACCAATAGGTAGTGCTGCAATAGATGGCAGCGGGTGTAGCGGTTGAATTTCCAGGACTCGGTCGTGGTTTTCCGTACCCGGTGACAGCACTTCTATGCTATATCACGCTATATCACTGGCTGATGCACCATATTCCTATCGGGTGAGTCGTCGGGGCGGTAGATTACCATCACGTCGGGGTAAGTGCAAAGCTCGCCTTCTGCTATTGCTATACGTACGTTCTCATCATGCACCCGGCAGCCTCTGCCGCGCAATCCTAATTGTAGACTTGTTACACTTATGATGTTGTGCGTCCCATTCGTGTCCGACATCACAAACACCTCCCCTCGATAATATCCGTGGCGCAATTCAGATTGCTCTTCCAGTTAGAGGTTCTTCCACAGAATAAAAGCGCGAGGTGGATTGCTGCTATTCTATAGAAATACGGTGTCGTGAGGCTTCTAAATATACCCCTTTCCTACCTCGGCCTATTCATCTTTGTTCCAAACTATCCAAACCCTACCTTTGCTTCCTACTGCCTTTTCGTTTGGGCCTCCTTTTATGTCAACCACTATGTTTCTTGCCGTACGTTCTATCGACTATCAGCCCGTCGACTATTTGCCGATGCTGGTACAGTTTGTTCTGGCCATTGCCTTCGTTGCTTTTGCCATGGTGGTGTCTCACTTGGTAGGACCTAAACGTCACAGTAAGGTGAAAGACGCTTCCTGGGAGTGTGGCATCGAGTCGGTAGGCAACGCCCGTACGCCTATTTCGGTAAAGTACTTTCTCACAGCCATTTTGTTTGTGCTGTTCGATGTGGAAGTTATCTTCATGTACCCCTGGGCCGTGAACTTCCGCAAGCTGGGCACCTTCGGCTTCATTGAGATGGTAGTATACCTGGCGCTGGTGATGGCCGGCTTTGGCTATGTAATTCGCAAGGGAATTTTGAGATGGAGTGAAATCCCAACCGCACAGCCAAACTATAAATAGATAACTGGTGTTGGCTTTTTGGGTCTATCTCCCTCATAAACTGACTTTCACGCATGGATACTAGAGTTCCCGAAATCAAAACCGTACCAGCTCCTGAAGGCATTGAAGGCGCTGGCTTTTTTGCCACGTCGCTGGAAAAGGTAGTCGGCATTGCCCGCGCCAACTCGCTGTGGCCCCTACCCTTTGCTACCTCCTGCTGCGGCATCGAGTTCATGGCAACCATGGGCGCCCACTACGATATTTCGCGCTTCGGCTCCGAGCGTCCCAGCTTCTCGCCCCGCCAGGCCGATTTGCTGATGGTGATGGGTACCATTGCCAAGAAAATGGCCCCCATCGTGAAGCAGGTGTATGAGCAGATGGCTGAGCCCCGCTGGGTGCTGGCCATGGGTGCCTGTGCTTCGTCGGGTGGTATTTTTGATACCTATTCCGTACTGCAAGGCATCGACCGCATCATTCCGGTAGACGTGTACGTGCCCGGCTGCCCACCCCGCCCCGAGCAAGTGCTCGACGGCCTGATGCGCGTGCAGGACCTGGCCAAAAATGAATCCTTGCGCCGCCGCAACTCCCCCGAGTATCAGGCGCTGCTGGCATCTTACAACATTAAATAAGCTGTTGGCTGTTAGCTATTAGCTGTTAGCCTCTCCGTAGGTTTCAGCAAAAAGCTAGCAGCTAGCAGCCAATAGCTAACAGCTACACTATGGCTGACCCCATCGAAGAATCTGCCGCCGCCCAGGCCACTGCCGTTGCGCAGGAAGACCCAAACAAGCTAACCAACGCCAAAGTATTGGCTCGGTTGCAGGAGCTTTTTGGTGCCGACACCTTCACTGACGTGGAGGAACCGTACGGCTTGCTGACGGCCACCACCACGCGCGAGCGGATTCACGAGATTGTGCAGACACTGGCTGGTGAGGAGGAGTTGAAAATGCACTTTCTCACAACCATGTGTGGCGTGCATTTTCCCGAAGATGAAGGCAAGGAGTTGAGTATGGTGTACCACCTGCACAGCTTAGTGAACAATGTGCGCCTACGGCTGAAGATTTTCTTCCCGATTGCCGACCCCGTGGTACCTACCCTCACTGACATCTACGCCACGGCCAATTGGATGGAGCGGGAAGCTTACGACTTCTACGGCATTATCTTTCAGGGCCATCCGAACCTTATCCGCATTCTGAATGTGGAAGATATGGACTACCATCCCATGCGGCGCGAATACCCGCTGGAGGATGGTACCCGCGAAGACAAAACCGACCTCTTTTTTGGTCGATAGCAACTATTCTGTCATGCTGAGGAACGAAGCACCTTATCACGGCAGCGTTTAGTAGGTATTTATCTCCGTGTAGCGCAGGCGTGATAAGGTCCTTCGCCACACTCAGGATGACAACACTTGATATGGCAGTAAACGACACTCTCGACGGCACGCATAAGATTGTAGAAGAGGCCCGTGACCAGCATTTTGGGCTGAACGTGCCGATGCTCAACGACTTCAGCCAGGAGCTGACGACCCTGAACCTGGGTCCGACGCACCCGGCTACGCACGGCATTTTCCAGAACATCCTGCAAATGGATGGCGAGCGGATTGTATCGGGTGTGCCGACCATCGGCTACATCCACCGGGCCTTCGAGAAGATTGCGGAGCGCCGCCCGTTCTACCAGATTACGCCGCTAACCGACCGCATGAACTACTGCTCGTCGCCCATCAACAATATGGGCTGGCACATGACGGTAGAAAAACTGCTGGGCGTAACGGTTCCCAAGCGTGCGCAATACATGCGCGTGATTATGATGGAACTGGCCCGCATTGCCGACCACTTGGTGTGTAACGGCATTCTGGGGGTAGACACGGGTGCTTTCACCGGCTTCCTCTACGTGTTCGAGGAGCGCGAAAACATCTACGAGATTTACGAGGAAGTCTGCGGCTCGCGCCTGACGACTAACATGGGTCGGGTAGGCGGCATGGAGCGCGACTTCTCGCCGGTGGCCATTCAGAAGCTGCGCACGTGGCTGAAACGCTTCCCCGACGTAATGCGCGAGTTCGAGAAGTTGTTCAACCGCAACCGCATTTTCATGGACCGCACCATTGATGTGGGCGGCATTACGGCAGAAAAAGCGTTGAACTACGGCTTCACCGGCCCCAATCTGCGGGCTACTGGCGTCGACTACGACGTACGCGCCATGAACCCGTATTCTTCTTACGAAGACTTCGACTTCGAAATTCCGGTAGGTACCAAGGGCGATACGTATGACCGCTATTTGGTGCGCAATGCCGAAATCTGGCAGAGCCTGCGCATCATTGAGCAAGCTTTGGAAAACCTCCCGGAAGGCCCTTTCCACGCCGACGCGCCGCATTATTACTTGCCGCCCAAGCAGGCTGTGTACAAAAACATGGAAGCGCTCATCTATCACTTCAAGATCATCATGGGTGAGATTGATGCGCCGGTAGGTGAAGTGTACCACTCCGTGGAGGGTGGCAACGGGGAGTTGGGTTTCTACCTGATTTCGGATGGTGGCCGCACGCCCTACCGCCTGCACTTCCGTCGGCCCTGCTTTATTTATTACCAGGCCTACCCCGAAATGGTGGTGGGTCAGTCGCTCTCCGACGCCATTCTCACGCTGTCGTCGATGAACGTAATTGCCGGCGAACTGGACGCCTAGTATGCCGCTGAATCTGACTGATATGGAATCTACGAACGCCCCCGCCAAGCCTCAGTTTTCGGCTGCTGCTCAGGACGAAATCAAGCGCATCATTACGCACTACCCCGCGGACCGCAAGAAGTCGGCGCTGCTGCCGGTGCTGCACATTGCCCAGGCCGAGTTTGGGGGCTGGGTGAGCCCCGAAGTGCAAACGCTGGTAGCCGAAACGCTGGACCTGAAGCCCATTGAGGTGTACGAAGTAGCCACGTTCTACACCATGTTCAACCTGAAACCGGTAGGCAAGCACGTGCTGGAAATCTGCCGCACCGGCCCTTGCATGTTGCGCGGCTCCGACGAGCTAACGGCTCACTTGGAGCGCCTGACGGGTGCCAAGGTAGGCGGCGAGACCTCACCTGACGGCCTATTTACATTGAAGGAAGTAGAATGCTTGGCTGCTTGTGGCTTTGCTCCCATCGTGCAGGTGCGGGAGAAGTACTACGAGCAGCTCGATACGCCCGAAAACGTGGATGCCATGCTCACCGAGCTACGCAACATGGTGCACCGTCCTATCCTTCCTTGGGAAGCACTGGCGCAGAATTAATCGGGCAGGAAAATTAGACGATTGGCGAATAGCTACTAGCGCAGACTACTATGGGACGCAAACTGCTGACTGAACATATTAACGTTGAAGGCATTGACACGTTTGAGGTATACCGCAAGCACGGCGGCTACCGCTCAGTGGAGAAGGCCTTGAAGACGATGACCCCCGACGAGGTGGTAGAGGAAGTGAAGAAGTCGGGCCTGCGTGGGCGCGGCGGCGCGGGCTTCCCTACCGGCCTGAAGTGGAGCTTCCTAGCGAAGCCCGAAGGCGTGCCGCGCCACTTGGTGTGCAACGCCGACGAATCAGAACCGGGCACGTTCAAAGACCGCCATTTGATGTCGAAGCTGCCGCACTTGCTCATTGAGGGCATGATTACGAGCAGCTACGCGCTGGGTGCCAACACGTCGTATATCTACATTCGGGGCGAACTGTTGTACGTGCTTCGGATTCTGGAAAAGGCCATTTCCGAAGCGTATGCCAACGGTTTCCTAGGCAAGAACATCCTCGGCTCAGGCTACGACCTGGATTTGCACGTGCACCCTGGTGGTGGCGCTTACATCTGCGGCGAAGAAACGGCTCTGCTCGAATCGTTGGAAGGCAAGCGTGGCAACCCGCGCAACAAGCCGCCGTTTCCGGCTGTGCAAGGCCTGTATGCTCGCCCCACGGTGGTAAACAACGTGGAGTCGATTGCGGCGGTAGTGCCCATCGTTAATGATGGTGGCGATGAATACGCCAAGTTAGGGGTAGGCAAGAGCACCGGTACTAAGCTGTTCTCGGCTTGCGGCCACCTCAACAAACCTGGCATCTACGAAATTGAGTTGGGCGTGCCAGTTGAAGAGTTCATCTACTCCGATGAATACTGCGGTGGCATTTGGAAAGGCCGTGAGCTGAAAGCAGTAGTAGCCGGTGGCTCTTCCGTACCTATTCTACCCAAAGAGCTAATTTTGAAGACCGCAGCCGGCGAAAACCGCCTGATGACCTACGAATCCCTTTCCGACGGCGGCTTTGTGACGGGTACTATGCTGGGCTCAGGTGGCTTTATTGCCATGGACGAAACCACGTGCATCGTGCGCAATACCTGGAGTTTCTCGCGGTTCTACCACCACGAAAGCTGTGGACAATGCTCGCCTTGCCGCGAAGGCACTGGCTGGATGGAAAAAGTACTGCACCGCTTGGAGCATGGCCATGGCCACATGGAGGACATTGACCTCCTTGTGAGCGTAGCCAAGCAAATCGAAGGTAACACGATTTGCCCGCTGGGCGAAGCCGCCGCGTGGCCGGTAGCTGCTGCTGTGCGTCACTTCCGCGACGAGTTTGAGTGGCACGTAACGCACGCCAAGGAAGCCGCCCGCCCCGGCGCGGTCTACCCTAGTAAAGCAGTACTGGCTTAACTGTCATGCTGACGAAGGAAGCATCTTATCACGGCTGCTTTCGTCAACTTCACTAAAACTATTGCGGCGCTGACGTGATAAGGTCCTTCGCCCCGCTCAGGATGACAAGTAAATAATGGCTAAAATAACCTTCGACGGCATTGAGATTGAGGTTCCTGATGGAACCACGATTATGAATGCGGCCCGCACCGTAGGCGGTAGCATTGTGCCTCCGGCCATGTGCTACTACACGCCGCTAAAAGGCTCGGGCGGCAAGTGCCGCGCCTGCCTAGTGAAAGTAACGGCCGGTTCTACCAAAGACCCACGTCCCATGCCCAAGCTGGTGCCCTCGTGCATCACCTCGGTGCAAGACGGTATGGTAGTAGAGAACACCGTGAATCAGCAGGTGCTGGACGTGCGCAAGGGCATCGTGGAGATGCTGCTCATCAACCATCCCCTCGACTGCCCTGTGTGCGACCAAGCCGGTGAGTGTGATTTGCAAAACTTTGCTTTTGAGCACGGTGTGAGCACCACGCGCTATACCGAGGAACGCCGCACATTCGATAAAATAGACATCGGGCCGCTCATTCAGCTGCACATGACGCGTTGCATCTTGTGCTACCGCTGCGTGTACACGGCCAACCAGGTAGCCGGCGACCGAGTACACGGCGTGCTGGGCCGCGGCGATGCTGCCGAAATCGGCACCTACATCGAAAACATCATCGACCAGGACTTCTCTGGCAACGTCATCGATGTGTGCCCGGTAGGCGCCCTCACCGATAAAACCTGGCGCTTCAAGCAGCGCGTGTGGTTCACAAAACCCGTGAATGCGCACCGCGACTGCCCCAAATGCTCGGGCAATGTGCTGCTGTGGTACAAAGGCAAAGACGTGCTCCGCATAACCGCCCGCAAGGACGAGTATGGGGAGGTGAAAGAGTGGATCTGCAACGAGTGCCGCTTCGAGAAAAAGGAAACTTCGGACTGGACTATTGAAGGCCCCGCCCACATCGACCGTTCTTCCGTTATTTCGGCTAACCACTACGAGTTGCCGGTGCTTAACCACTCGGTAGTAGCCGACTTGCCTGAAAGCACGCAGCGCGAGCTGGAAAAGAACCCACCCCTGAAATTAGGATCGTAGGGGCGCGTTGCACGCGCCCGTGTGGGCGTTGCTACCCTAACTTCTCTATTTACCAACTATCAAAACGGGCGCCTGTAAGACGCCCCTACCCATGCTAGAACTTCCCGCCCTCGGCTGGCAATCCATCGTCATCTTCGTGGTCTTCGCGCTATCGTTGCTGATTGCCACGTATTGCACTTACGCCGAGCGCGTAATTGCGGCCTTTCTGCAAGACCGGGTAGGCCCGGACCGCGCCGGTCCTTACGGCTTGCTCCAGCCGTTGGCTGATGCCGTGAAGATGTTCACGAAGGAAGAATTCTTCCCGCAAAACGCCAATACGGCGCTGTTCATCTTTGGCCCGTGCCTGGCCATGATCACGGCCCTAATGTCGTCGGCAGTTATTCCGTTCGGCAACGTATTGTCATTTGGCTCCAACTACTTCTTTTTGCAAGGCATTGAGGTGAACATCGGGATGCTGTGGGTGTTTGGCGTGGTTTCGCTGGGCGTATACGGCATCATGATTGGCGGCTGGGCGTCCAACAACAAGTTCTCACTACTCGGTGCTATCCGGGCGGCTTCGCAAAACATCAGCTACGAGCTGGCTATGGGCATGTCGCTGATTGCGGTGCTGATGATTTCGGGCACGCTGTCGTTGCGCGATATCACCTTACAACAGTCGGTGGCGGGCGAGTGGCATTTCTGGAATATTGTGAAGCAGCCCTTGGGCTTTATCATCTTCCTGGTGTGTGCTTTCGCTGAAACCAACCGCACGCCCTTCGACTTGCCCGAGTGCGAAACCGAGCTGGTGGGTGGTTATCACACCGAGTATTCGTCGATGAAGCTGGGCCTCTACCTATTCTCGGAGTATGTGAACATCTTCGTGGCTTCGGCTGTGATGAGCGTGCTGTACTTCGGCGGCTTCAACTTCCCCTTTCAGTATGAATTGCGCGACTGGTTGGTAAGCAACCAGGATTGGACGCTGGCCGGCGCCCAGAACCTGATTACCATCCTGGGTACCGTGCTACTGTTCGGGAAGATTTTCGGTTTCATCTTCTTCTTTATGTGGGTGCGCTGGACCTTACCCCGTTTCCGCTACGACCAGCTGATGCGCCTGGGCTGGACCATTCTCATCCCCCTGTCCATCTTCAACATCCTGCTCACCGGTGGTCTGATTACCTTCGGTATCATTCAGTAGGCTTTTGATCTGACCTTATGCAATCCCTTAGCAATAGAGCCAAGCAAGTTGAAAAAAAGCCGATGACGCTGGCCGAGCGGGCCTACCTGCCGGCTATCTTTCAAGGCTTAAGTATTACGATGCGGCACTTCTTCATGAAGAAGCCGACCATACGCTACCCCGAAGAGCAACGGCCCTTTTCGCCGGTATTCCGCGGCCTGCACGTGCTGAAGCGCGACGAGCAGGGTAGGGAGCGGTGTACTGCTTGCGGCCTCTGTGCCGTAGCCTGCCCCGCCGAGGCCATTACCATGGTGGCTGGCGAACGAAAAAAAGGCGAGGAAGGGCTGTACCGCGAAGAAAAGTACGCCATCAGCTACGAAATCAACATGCTCCGCTGCATCTTTTGCGGCCTCTGTGAAGAAGCCTGCCCGAAAGCTGCCGTATACCTGCAAGCCGACAAAATGGCGCCGCCGCGCTTCGAGCGCGACGAGTTCATTTACGGCAAAAACCGTTTGGTAGAGCCGGTTTCGCCGGACAACCGCTCGAAGCGCGGCATCCAGCTCACAGAGGAACAAGCCCAGCAGCTACGCGCCAAGATGGACGCCCAACTGGCGTAATCTCCTTCTTCATAACGACTAATACACCCTACCCTTCCTTGCAAAAGGAGGGGCATTGGTTTCCCGCTTTTAGTCATAGCTTTGCCCTATGTCCCCACTTTTCCTTTTTCTGTCGTTTTTGGCGCTGCTGAGCGCGCTGGGCGTGGTCATCGCCAAGAATCCCGTGCACAGCGTGCTATTCCTGATTCTGACATTTTTCGCTTTGTCGGGGCACTACCTGATTCTGAACGCGCAATTCCTGGCGGCTGTGAACATCATTGTGTATGCAGGCGCTATCATGGTACTGTTCCTGTTCGTGATTATGTTCCTGAACCTGAACGCCGAAACGGAGCCTAAAAAACCGATGCTGGCCCAGATAGCTGCCGTTATTGCAGGTGGTTCGCTATTGCTGGTATTAGTAGCTGCTCTCCGCAACGTGGAGCCAGTAGGCTACGATGCCGCTACCTTTGATTCGCAAATTGGTATGGTAGACCGTCTCGGTTTGGTGCTCTACGATCAGTACTTGCTACCTTTTGAACTGGCTTCCATCCTTTTCCTAGCTGCCATGGTAGGCGCTGTAATGCTGGGCAAGCGCGAAACCGGCGAACGAAATTTCTAGAAATTCCTTTTTCTATAAAAGCGAAAGCGGCAATTGAGGTTTCAGTTGCCGCTTTCACTTTTATACCTCCTTCTGCGTAGCTAATGGCTCTTCGCCAAATTTCCGGCGCATCCAGGCTGGACTACAGGCGCCGTGCATTTTCTGGCGAAACTTCTCCTGTTCCTCCGGCGTCATGGTAGCCATGCGACCGGCAATTTTCTGCTTCCAGGCGTTACGGCGGCGGGCCCAGCCAGCCCCGCCCCTACCCCAACCACCGAACAGGATACGCGAAAGCAACAGCAGCCCCAAGCCTTGCCAGAAACTGATAACCGGACCATTGAAGATTTCTGGTATGAGCTTATTCCACAAGACCATGAAAAACTGACCAACCACTGCAATAAATACAACGGCGAAAATGGCGAATTTGAGGCCGCGTAGCAGCCAAGAAGAACGGTTCATTGTTGAGTAATAAGGGTATGTGCTAGCGCAGTATTTTGCTGTTGAAAACCAAACGCTAATCCGTAAAGAGCTCGGTATACAGTTTTTGCAGGCGCTTGCGCAGGTGCTGCACGGCGTAGTGCTTGCGCGAAATCAGGGTTTTGAGCGGTACGCCGGTTTCCTCTTCCATTTCGCGGAAGCTTTTCTCTTCCAGTTCGTGCCAAATAAACACCTGGCGCTGAGCGGGCGGTAGCTCCTCCAGCGCGGCGGCCAGGGCTTCCATCAGCGTTTCGCGGAGCAAGCGGTTTTCGGGTGCGTCGTTGGGAGCCGGCAGGATGTCGGCGAGCAGCAGCGAATCGTCTTCATCCGTGCCCGTTGCGTGCAGTTCGTCTTCTAGCGAAGCAGTCTTCTTTCGGCGATACAGGTCGGTGATGCGGTTACGCGCCACCCGAAATAGCCACGCTGCTGCTTGTTCTACCGGCTTCAAAAGCCGGTAGCTTTCCACCAGTTCAGCAAAAACGTCTTGCAATACGTCTTCAGCCTCGGCCTCATTGGGAATACGACGGCGGATGAAGGCCAGCAGCCGGGTGCGCTGTTCACGCACGGCTTGCTGAATCTGCCGGTCCTGGTGGCCTGCATCCATGTAGGCATTATCGAGCATGAGGGGTAGCGTTTCCATTCTGCTAACACAGACGGATGAAGGCCGAAAATACTTGAACAAACCCACACATTTTCTTCGGGATGAGCACGTCTCAACCTTATTGGCACAGTGGCAATTATTCTCCTTTCTCTTACTAGTGCTCGTTACGGTCAGCCACTAATAGGTTAGACTGGTTCCAAATCACGTTTTACAGTGGGGCTTTTCTATTTTTCCGATACCTTTGCCACCTATACTGTACCGCCCCCGTCGGCAAACCCCACCGCATGGACCAGACCATTCCGGAAGTAATCCGCACCGTACCGCTCCAGTACTACGTGTTTTTCGCCACGGCCCTGTTTGCCATCGGCGTGACGGGCGTGTTGATCCGGCGCAATGCCATCATCATTTTCATGTGCGTAGAGTTGATGCTGAACGCCGTGAACATTCTGCTAACAGCCTTTTCCGCCTACCGTGCCGATGCCAACGGGCAGGTATTCGTGTTTTTCATCATGGCCGTAGCCGCCGCCGAAGTATCGGTCGGACTGGGCATTATCGTGATGATCTACCGCAATTTCCAGACTACCGACGTCAATCTGCTCAGCCGACTAAAGTTTTAAAGTAGGGACTTGGGGTCTTAGGGTCTTGGGGACTTGGTTTTTTCGTTCTATTCTTTCGCTGATTTTTGAACGCTAAATTCCAACAAATCCAAGACCCTAAGACCCAAAGACCCCAAGACCCTAACACATGCAAGAAACTGTACTACCCCTTCACGGAGCCCCGCACGCCACGCTGCTGTACGTGCTGATTCCGCTGCTGCCGTTTCTGGGTTTTCTGATCAATGGCCTGATGAACCGGCGCTTGTCGGGCACGGCGGCCGGGGCGCTGGGCAGCCTCATGGTGCTAGGCTCCTTCCTGATTTCCTGCTACCTGTTTGCCACGTTTGAGTACCAATACACGGTGCCGCTGTTCGACTGGATTTCGGTGGGCTCCCTGCAAATTCCGTTTTCCTACCAGGTCGATCAGCTGAGCCTGATTATGCTGCTGCTGGTGACGGGGATAGGCTTCCTGATTCACGTGTACAGCATCGGCTACATGCACCACGACGAGAACGTGGGCAAGTTTTTCGCCTTCCTGAACCTGTTCGTGTTCAGCATGCTAGTGCTGGTGTTGGGTTCCAACTTCGTCATTCTATTCGTGGGCTGGGAAGGCGTGGGGCTATGCTCCTACCTGCTTATCGGGTTTTGGAACAAGGAAACCGCTAACAACAACGCCGCCAAGAAAGCCTTTATCATCAACCGGGTAGGCGACCTGGGTTTCCTGCTCGGCATCTTCCTGATTTACCTGACTTTCAACTCGGTACAATACGCCGAGGTATTTCAGAAAGCCAGCCTGGGTCAGTTTGGCCCCTACTCGGTGGCGGTAGTTACGGCCATTACCCTGCTGCTGTTTGTGGGCGCGGCCGGCAAGTCGGCTCAGATTCCGCTCTACACCTGGCTGCCCGACGCTATGGCCGGCCCTACCCCCGTATCGGCCCTCATTCACGCCGCTACCATGGTAACGGCAGGTATCTACATGGTGCTGCGCGCCAACGTGCTATTCACGCTGGCCCCCGAAACGTTGGAGGTTATAGCAGTTATTGGTGCGGCTACGGCGCTGTTTGCGGCTACCATTGGTTTGGCGCAAAATGACATCAAGAAGGTACTGGCTTACTCTACGGTGTCGCAGCTGGGCTATATGTTCCTGGCGCTGGGCGTGATGGGATATTCTACCTCGCTGTTCCACGTACTCACGCACGCGTTCTTCAAGGCGCTGCTATTCCTGGGTGCCGGCTCCGTGATTCACGCCATGAGCAACGAGCAGGACATTCGTCGCATGGGCGGCCTGCGCAAGGCCCTACCCGTTACATTTGCTACATTCCTCATCGGCTGCCTGGCTATTTCGGGCATTCCGCCTTTCTCGGGTTTCTTCTCGAAGGATGAGATTTTGAGCCACGTGTATGAGCACAGCAAAGTGCTGTATGCCGTTGGTCTGTTTACGGCCTTCCTGACGGCCTTCTACATGTTCCGTCTATTGTTCCTCACGTTCTTCGGCGAGTTCCGCGGTACGGAGGAGCAGAAGCACCACCTACATGAGTCGCCGGCCAGCATGACGCTGCCGCTGATTGTATTGGCTATTCTAGCAGCTATAGGCGGCTTTATGGGGGCACCCATGCTGCTCGGTGGCAAGCACTACCTTGCCGACTACCTCGCGCCCATCTTCACCTATTCGCAGCGCCTCAACCCGGCCGCTTTCGGTCAGGAGCCCGACCACAACACGGAGCTGATGCTGATTGGCCTCTCGGTGGCGGCAGCCGTGCTGGGCATTGTACTGGCCTATGTGCAGTACGTGAGCCGTGGCGCCCGCCCCGCCGAGGACGACGCCCAGCGCTCGGCCCCGGAAAACCTGGTCTACCACAAATACTACATCGACGAGCTGTACAACGCCCTGTTCGTGCGGCCCATCATGTGGCTCTCGCGTGGCCTCTACCGCTTCGTAGAGCAGAGCATCATCGACCCCATCGTGAACGGTTTCGGCCGCGTTACCCTCGGCGGCAGCCAGCTGCTGCGCTACGTGCAAACCGGCTCGGTGGAAACCTACCTGATTCTAATGGTAGTCGGGATTGTGCTGGTATTGGTGCTGAATTTCGTGCGCTTCTAAAACGCTCATTTCCACTTCATTCCTACGCAGCTTTTCGCCTCATATAGTAGTAAACTGCTGACTTATCGCTCCTTGTTTCAGAGCGCCTTAAGAACAACCTGATTAGCTAATGCTCACCGTCTTTCTCCTACTCTGGCCCGTGGCGGCTGCTTTACTGCTGCACTTCTTTAAAGGGGGCGCGGCCCGCGTGGTAGCCTTGGGCGCGGCGCTAGTTGAACTGGCGGTAGCCGCGTTTGCCGCCGTTGTGTCGCGTGGCAACGTCAGCGGGCAGTTCGATGTCAACTACCAGTGGGTAGCCTCGGCCGGCATCAATTTCCACGTGGGCATGGATGGCTTGAGCGTGCTGCTGGTGCTGCTCACGACATTTCTGGTGCCCGTGATTCTGCTGGCTGCCTTCCGCCGCGAGTACGAAAACCCCTCGTCGCTGTACGCGCTGGTGCTATTTATGCAAACCGGGCTGGTAGGCGTGTTCGTGTCGTTGGACGCTTTCTTGTTCTACTTCTTCTGGGAGGTGGCGCTTATTCCGATTTACTTCATTGCCGGCGTGTGGGGCGGCGAACGGCGCGTACAGGTCACGTTCAAGTTTTTCCTCTACACCATCATCGGCTCGCTGTTTATGTTGGCGGGCTTCGTGTACCTCTACTTCCAAACCGGCCCGGCCGCGTCGGGACTGGCGCAGCACACCTCGGAGCTATCGGCTTTTTACAATCTGAACCTAAGCAGCAGCGAGCAGTCGTGGCTGTTTTGGCTGATTTTTGCGGCCTTCGCCGTGAAGATGCCCATCTTCCCCTTCCATACCTGGCAGCCTGATACCTACACTGAGTCGCCCACGGTGGCTACCATGCTGCTCTCGGGTATCATGCTGAAAATGGGCGTGTACGGCGTGATGCGCTGGCTTCTACCCGTTGTACCTTACGGTGTAAGTCAGTGGCAGCCGCTGGTGCTAATCTTGTCCGTTATCGGCATTGTGTACGGCGCTATCATCGCTATTCGTCAGCAGGATATCAAGCGCCTGATTGCCTACTCTTCGTTTTCGCACGTAGGGCTGATGGCAGCGGGCATATTTTCGCTCACCCAAACCGGTATGCAAGGGGCCGTCATTCAGATGCTGGCCCACGGCGTGAACGTAGTAGGCCTGTTCTTCGCTGCTGATGTGATTGAGCGCCGCACCGGCACCCGCAATATTGCTGACCTCGGCGGCCTTACACGCCGCACGCCCTTACTCACTGTCACGTTCCTAGTGGTGTTACTAGGCTCAGCAGCACTACCCCTCACCAGCGGTTTCGTGGGCGAGTTCCTGCTGCTGGCAGGCGTATATGAGTACAACGCCTGGATGGGCGCAGTAGCGGGCCTCACGGTCATCTTTGCTGCGGTGTACTTGCTGCGCATGTTCCAGCGCGTAATGCTGGGGCCGGATTCAAGCTTCACTTCCACCATTACTGACCTGAGCGGCGCCGAACTGGCCGTGATGGTACCGCTGGTGGTACTGGTTTTCTGGATTGGCCTGTTCCCCAATACCTTTCTGCATATCTCGGAGCCAGCGGTGATGCAGCTGCTGAATATCGTGAAACGATAGGTACTTTTTGGCTGCTGGCCACTCGCTGTTAGCTGGTAGCTAACCGTGCAACGACAAAAGCTAGCAGCCAACAGCTAATAGCTAATAGCTTCTCATCCCATGACTTCTCTCATTATACTTTCCGTTTTCGGCATCATTAACCTGTTCCTAGGCTTTCTGCGCTCCAACAAGCTGCTGATGCCCCTGGCGATGCTGGTGCTGGTCATTGTATTTGGGGCCAATGCCTACGACTGGAGCCTGGGTACGCAAAGCTTCTTCAGCGAAATGCTGGTGGTGGACCGCTACACAGTAGCCTTCACGGGCATTGTGGTCCTGACCACGCTGTTGCTTCTACCCTTCTCCGAGAAATACGTGCGCGAGGGCGAAGCCAATCTGGCTGAGTACTATTCGTTGCTGCTGTTTGCCCTGGTAGGCGCCATCATGATGGTGGCTTACAACAATATGCTGATGCTATTTATTGGCATCGAAATTCTGAGCATCTCCATGTATGTAGTAGCTGGCGCCGACAAACGCAATGCTCGTTCCAACGAAGCGGCCCTCAAGTACTTCCTGATGGGTGCTTTCGCTACGGGCATTCTGCTGTTTGGGGTGGCGCTGGTGTATGGCGCTACGGGCACGTTCTACCTTTCTCAACTAGGCGCTGCTATTGCCAATCCGGCCAACGCCGAATTCACGCCGATGCTCTACATCGGTATTTTGCTGATTATCATCGGTATTAGCTTCAAGGTAGGCGCGGCCCCTTTCCACTTCTGGACGCCCGATGTGTACGAGGGTAGCCCTACCTTCTTCACGGCCTATATGAGCACGGTGGTGAAAACAGCTGGTTTCGCAGCATTTTTCAAACTACTGCTTGTTGGTTTCGGTGGGGCACAGTCGTTCTGGATGCCTACCGTACTGGCTATTACTATCCTAACGCTACTAATTGGCAACCTGGGCGCTGTGGCCCAAACCAGCGTGAAGCGCATGCTGGCCTACTCTAGCATTTCGCACGCTGGCTACCTGTTCATTGCCCTGGTAGCGTTCGACCAAAACCTGTCGGCCAACGGCATTTTCTTCTATTCGCTGGCTTATTCAGTGGCTACGGTATCAGCCTTCGCGGTGCTGAAGCTGGTAGCCGACCAGCGCCAGCGCGAGGACTATGACGGGCTGGGTGGCCTGTACCGCACGAATCCGCTGCTGGCTGGGTGCCTTACCATTTCGATGCTTTCATTGGCGGGCATTCCGCTCACGGGAGGCTTTTTTGGGAAGTTCTTCGTGTTCTCGGCAGCTGTTAGCCAAGGCTATATTGGGCTCGTGGTGTTTGCGCTGGTGATGTCGATGGTTAGCATCTATTACTATTTGCGCCCCGTTATTGCGGCCTACCTGCGGCCGCTGCCGGTGAATGCGCAGCCGGTATATGTCAGCAGCTTTCAGTCGGTGATGCTGGTGGTGCTGGCGATACTCACGGTGGTGCTGGGTGTGCTGCCCGGTTTGGTAAGCGGGCTGCTATAGACATGTTTTAAGCATAAAAAGCGTGTCATCCTGACGAAGGAAGCACCTTATCACGGGAGAACGAGTCGTTGGTACGATGGTGTTTCTTCCGTGATAAGGTGCTTCCTTCGTCAGGATGACACGCTTTTTTCCTACCTATGCCACCTGCATTTTCACATCGGGCCAAGGCATATGGGTCAGTTGCACCGTCGACCATAGCTCCCGCTGGCCGCTGAGATGCAGCAGCACGCGGGCGGTGGTTTCCACGTCTTTCTGGCAGTAGGTGACGATGCGCGCCAGGTTCTTTTCCTTCCAGTATACCTCTCCTACCTGCGAGCCGTCGATATCGTCTTTGGGCGACGGAATATTGAAAGCGCCGGCCAGCAGGGCCAGGGAGGTGTAGCCTTTGTTGTCGCCAAACTTCCACATGTCCATAGTATCGAGCAGGTGGGGCAGGTCCCAGGGCTTGTAGCCGGCAATGTCGAGCATGGGGGGTAGGGAGATGCCGCAGATGACCATGCGGCGGCCCAGGTAGGCGTAGTCGAACTCGCGGCCGTTGTGGGCGCACAGGAAGTAGCCATCGGGGGAGGAGCCAGGGAAGCGGCTGCGCAGGTCGCCGAAGGGCTTGTGGCGGTCCAGTAGGTTGGCAAAGCCTTTCAGCACTACGCACTCGTCGTCGTCGGCAAAAGACTTCACCCGGAACTCCAGCGTCTCGTCGGGCAGCATCCGGAAGAAGCCCACCGAGATGCACACAATTTTGCCGAACTCAGCATATAGCCCCGCGTTGCCGAACAGCTCGCTGGTGGTTTTGCCCTCCGTGATTTCGCGCTGGTGCCGCTTGCCGCAAAACTTATCCCAGAGCGCCTGCCGCTCGGTGCTGAGTTTGCTATGGCAATCTTCGCAGGGAACTGTTTCTATATCAACGAGAAAAACCTTTGTCAGGTCGACGTGGCGGAGGGCATTCATACCGGCCGGGGATTATAGGGTAGGGAGACTACTGCCGAAGATAGGAGTTTCGGGCTGATAGAGCCTAATCGACCTCAGTGCGACACGACAGCTTGTGCTACTGCCTATACACGAAAGAGAAATGGAACTAGCATATCACCGATACACCAAATGCTACGGCTAACACAAACTCTATTGGCTCGTTGGCGGGTAGCAAAGTAGGAGCAGCATACCCGGTAGCCCGCCGCCAAAAAATGGCCGCCCGACCAAGTGATGCGTTTTTGTCCACTCGGTTCTACTTTGCAGCGTTCAGGGGTGTGCACGCTCGTAAGTTGGTAGGTTTCGCCTAGTGAGATGGTCTCTATCAGTAGAACCAACAGGCACAGGGTCAGTAGCAATTTTGCTACTATAGGGTAAATTAAAATGCTTTAATTTAGATTTAACTTCCTTTTAATTCCTGTATATCAACATGTTACAAGTATATAGACAATGATCCAATCTGAACACTAGCAGGCACCGTAAGGCTGGGATAGTACACTAAATAACCCTAGCACAATGAAACAATCCTTTCTAAAAACTGCCGGCACGCTGGCTTTAGCACTCGGTCTGTCAGGCATGTTCACCGCCTGCAACGACGACTCTGACGACCCCACCGTCAATAAAATTGACTTAGAATTTAAGGCCCTTACCGATAACAACCAGTTGCTGTCGCTAAACACCAATGATGCAGACGAATCACCCGCACCCATTACTATCACGGGTCTACAAAGTGGTGAGAAGATCATGAGCATCGACTACCGTCCTGCCACCGGCCAGCTCTACGGGTTGGGCAGCACCAGCCGCCTGTACGTTATCAATCCCGCTACCGGCGCGGCCCGCATGGTAGGTAGTGCCCCCTTTGTGCCTGCTATAAATGGCACGATGGCCACCATCGACTTTAACCCCACTGTAGACCGCTTACGCCTGGTAACCAACACTGGTCAGAACCTGCGCCTGAACCCTGAAACCGGTGGCGTAGTAGCAACCGATGGCAGTATCAACGGTGTAACCAACGCGGCCATTTCGGCCGTGGCCTACACCAATTCGGTATCGGGCACCAGCACAACGACACTCTTCGACATTGACCCGGCCACCGACCGCCTGTACCGGCAGGACCCGCCCAACGACGGCACGCTGGTAGCCATCGGTGACCTGGGCGTGAACGTGACGGGCATGAGTGGTTTCGATATTGCAGCTGGCACCAACGACGCACTTGCGGCTCTAACCGTAGACAACCGCTCGGGCCTGTACAAGATTGACCTGACCTCGGGCCGCGCCACACGCTACGACGAGTTTGATGACGACAACAACATCATTGGGCTGGCTATTCCTACCCAAGCGGTAGCTTATGGTGTAGATACCAACAACAATTTTATCACCTTTAACCCCGCCAGCCCCCAAACGCAGGTATCGAAGCCGATTACCGGCGTGCAGAGCGGCGAGCAGATTGTGGGCCTGGACATGCGTCCCGTTAACGGTCAGCTTTACGGATTGGGTAGCACGAACCGTCTGTATACCATTAATATGTCGTCTGGCGTAGCTACGGTAGTGGGTACTGTGCTTCTACCCCTCACGGGTGCCGAGTTTGGCTTTGACTTCAATCCGACCGTAGACCGTATTCGCATTGTAAGCAACACCGGCGTGAACCTGCGCGTGAACCCAATTGATGGTACGGCCATTGTAGATGGCCCGCTGAACCCTGGTACGCCTAGCGTAACGGCAGCTGCTTATAACAACAACTCTATCGGCGCTGGCCCCACGGTTCTCTTTACGATTGACTCGAATACCGACCAACTCTATCGCCAAGAGCCACCCAACAACGGTACCCTGGTAGCCGTGGGCGCGCTGGGCGTGAATACGACCGGCACAAACGGCTTTGACATTGGCGGCACCAGCGGCACCGGCTTTGCCGTGCTCACGGTAGGCACCAGCGCCAGCGTGTACACCATCAACCTGACCTCTGGCGCCGCCACCAAGGGCGCCGACCTCCCTACTCCCCTGCGCGCTATGGCCGTGGGTCTGGGTTTCTAAGCAGCGTTTTGTTGTAAACCGCACGTAAAAAAGCGGCGCCTGAAGTATCGGGCGCCGCTTTCTGTATATACATGTAGGATACCGTATACCCCGTCATTTCTCTATCTTGCTTCTATGAGTCGCGCTTACGAAGAAATTGTTGATTGGCTGGCTGGGGGCTTCACTCCGGCCGCACTACTAGCCTACCGTCCGTCAGAGGCCGTGCGGGAGCGGGTGGCTGATCTTATTTACAGAGAAAAAAACGCAGCATTATCGGCTGCTGAGTCTACGGAATTAGCGCATTATATGCAACTAGAGCATCTATTGCGTTTGGCAAAAGCCCGCGCCCGACATCGGCTGGCGGCGTGAGTAGCACTTATATAAACGCTGCTTTACGCCGACTGGTGGCATCGCGGGCTGGCATACACTGTGAATATTGCCACATCCAGGAGGACGATACATTCCTGGGATGTCAAGTGGATCACATCATCAGTGAAAAACATGGTGGGCTTACTGTAGCAGAAAATTTGGCTTACGCCTGTACTTTCTGCAATCGAAATAAGGGTAGCGATATTGCTTCTTTGGCAGCAGATGGTACGCTAACGCGGTTATTCAACCCCCCCACGGATGATTGGGCCAGCCATTTTTCTATCGTAGGATTCGCGGTTCAGGGCTTGACTCCTATAGGAGAAGTGACTGCGCGGCTGCTTGGCTTTAACACTCCTGAGCGGCTGTTAGAGCGCGAAGCCTTATAATAAAAAGCGGCGCCTGATACCTCAGGCGCCGCTTTTTATTATAAGTAGCTACTACTTCCCTACCACATCCGTCTTGATACTCAACTCCTTCAGCTGCGCCCCGGAAATCTCGGAAGGCGAGTCAATCATCACGTCCCTACCCGAGTTATTTTTGGGGAAGGCGATGAAGTCGCGGATGGAGTCGGCGCCGCCGAAGAGGCTGCACAGGCGGTCGAAGCCGAAGGCGATGCCGCCGTGGGGCGGGGCGCCGTACTCGAAGGCGTCGAGCAGGAAGCCGAACTGCGCCTGCGCTTCCTCGGGGCTGAAACCCAGCAGGCTAAACATCTGGGCCTGCACGGCGCGGTCGTGGATGCGGATGGAGCCGCCCCCTACCTCTACCCCGTTAATCACCATATCATAAGCGTTGGCGCGGGCCTGGCCGATGGTTTCGGGGTTGTCGAGTAGGGCCACGTCCTCGGGCTTGGGCGAGGTGAAGGGGTGGTGCATAGCGAAGTAGCGGCCTTCTTCCTCTATGTATTCCAGCAGCGGGAAGTTTACTACCCACAGCGCCGAGAAGGTATCCTTGTCGCGCAGACCGAGGCGCTGGCCCATTTCCAGGCGCAGTTCGCTTAGGGCTTTGCGGGTTTTGTCGGCGGGGCCGGCCAGGATCAGTAGCAGGTCGCCTTCGTTGGCGTTGAACGCGGCTTTCCACTTTTGCAGCTCCTCTTGGGAGTAGAACTTATCGACCGACGACTTCACCTGCCCACCAGCTTCTACGCGGGCGTACACCAGACCGGTGGCGCCTAGCTGGGGGCGCTTCACAAATTCCGTCAGCTCGTCGAGCTGCTTGCGGGTGTAGGCGGCGCAGCTCATGGCGTTGATGCCTACTACCAGCTCGGCGTTGTCAAACACCGGGAAACCCTGGCCTTTCACCACATCGTTCAGCTCCACAAACTTCATTTCGAAGCGCGTGTCGGGCTTGTCGTTGCCGTAGTAGCGCATGGCATCGGCGTACTCCATGCGGGGCAGCTTGCCGATTTCCAGGCCCTTCACCTCTTTAAAGAGGTATTGCACCAAGCCTTCGAAGGTGTTCAGGATGTCTTCCTGCTCCACGAACGCCATTTCGCAGTCAATCTGCGTGAACTCGGGCTGGCGGTCGGCGCGCAGGTCTTCGTCGCGGAAGCACTTCACAATCTGGAAGTAGCGGTCGAAGCCCGATACCATCAGGAGCTGCTTGAAGGTTTGGGGCGACTGGGGTAGGGCGTAAAACTCGCCGGGGTTCATGCGCGAGGGCACCACAAAGTCGCGGGCGCCTTCGGGCGTGCTTTTGATGAGCACAGGCGTTTCTACCTCAATGAACTGCTGCGCATCGAGGTAGCGGCGCACGGCCTGGGCCATGCGGTGGCGCAGCATCAGGTTTTGGCGCACGGGCGTGCGGCGCAGGTCCAGGTAGCGGTACTTCATGCGCAGGTCGTCGCCGCCGTCGGTGTCGTCTTCGATGAGGAAGGGCGGCAGCTTGGCCGGGTTCAGCACCTCCAGGCTCTCCACCCGAATTTCGATGTCGCCGGTGGGCATCTTGTCGTTTTTGGAGTAGCGCTCGGCCACTTTGCCCGTCACCTGAATCACAAACTCGCGGCCCAGCTCGCGGGCGGCTTCGCGCAGGGTTTCGGCTTCCTGGCCTTCTTCCAGCGTGAGCTGCGTGATGCCGTACCGGTCGCGCAAATCAATCCAGAAAATGCCGCCTTTGTCGCGGGTGCGCTGCACCCAGCCAACGAGCGTTACAGTTTGACCAGCATTTTCGAGGCGAAGTTCGCCATTGGTGTGCGTACGAAGCATAGTGGTAATGTTTTACGGTTGCGAAGGTAAAACGAATTTCTCGCAGAGGTGCGCGGAGATAGGCGCAGAGGTGCGCAGAGTGTAACGACGGCTGACGTTAGAACTCTGCGCTTACCTCCGCGCACCTCTGCGAGAAATAACCTTCGCCCACGCAACTTCTATAGCACTTTCTCTATCTTATCCACTGAATCTCTACTCCTTACCAATCAGATGGAACTTGTTATTGAGAACTTATCCAAGACCTACGCCAACGGTGTACGCGCCCTGCAAAACGTATCCTTGCGCATCCCCACGGGCATGTTTGGCCTGCTCGGCCCGAATGGCGCCGGCAAATCGTCGCTGATGCGCACCATTGCTACCCTGCAAGAAGCCGACAGCGGCAGCATTACGCTGGGCGATATTGATGTGCTGCGCGACAAAGACGCCGTGCGCCGGGTGCTGGGCTACCTGCCGCAGGAGTTCGGTGTATATCCCAAGATTTCAGCTGAACAGCTACTCGACCATTTCGCCGTGCTCAAAGGCCTCAGCGACAGCAAGCAGCGGCGCGAGGTAGTGCACGGCCTGCTCCAGCGCACCAACCTCTACGAAGTGCGCAAGAAAAACCTGGGCGGCTACTCCGGCGGCATGAAGCAGCGCTTCGGCATTGCGCAGGCGTTGCTCGGCAATCCGCGCCTGATTATCGTGGATGAGCCCACCGCCGGCCTCGACCCGGCCGAGCGCAACCGCTTCCACAACCTGCTGGCCGAAATTGGGGAGAACATCATCGTGATTCTGAGCACGCACATCGTATCCGACGTGAGCGACCTGTGCCGCAACATGGCCATCATCAACAAAGGCCAGGTGCTACTCACTGGCGACCCGCTGCTGGTAATGCAGGAACTGAACGGCCAACTCTGGCGCCGCACCATCGACAAGGAGCTGCTACCTACCCTGCAACAGCAGCAGCAGGTGATTTCGACGCGCCTGTTTGCCGGCCGCACCATCGTGCACGTGGTCAGCGACGCGCAGCCGGGACCAGACTACGAGGGTATCACCCCTACCCTGGAAGACGTGTATTTCGCCCGCATCGCGCAGGCCGAGCGGCAGGCAGCCGTGGCAGAGAGCTAAAAATCTAGCTCCCCTCCTTTTTCAAATGTCGCGCATCAAGCGAGTGTGGGTTGGGGGTGGTTCAACTAGTGCTAGAAAACTAAAAACTAGCATCGTTCTGACGGTTTTACCACCCCGCCCTGCGGGCACCCCTCCTTAAAAAAGGAGGGGAACTAGATTAGCCTTCTTCACTTCTGACTTTCCTGCTTCATGTTTCTCGCTATCCTTCGCTTTGAACTGTGGTACCGGCTGCGGCGGCCGGCCACCTACATCTATTTCTTTATTCTTCTAGCCATCAGCCTATTGATGATGCTGATGACCGGCGGCTTTTTTGAGGGTGTCACGGCTTCGGTGGGCAACAGCAAGGTGTACATCAACTCGCCGTTCGCGCTCAACGGGCTGATTAGCGTGCTCACCATTGTGCCGGGTGTGCTCATTATTTCGGCTATGTTTGGGCCGGCCGTGCTGCGCGACTTCGACAGCCGCATGCACCCGCTGCTGTACACGTCGCCCATCAGCAAGGCCGGCTATTTGGGTGGGCGCTTCTTCGGTACGCTGCTCATTACCCTACTGGTGCTCAGCGGCATTGGGGTAGGGCTGTGGATAGGCACGCTGTTTCCGGGCGTCAACCCGACCAAGGTAGGGCCGTCGCAGGTGGGCGCCTACCTGATGCCCTACCTCACGTTTGTGCTGCCGAATACGCTGTTTGCCGGGGCTATTTTCTTTGTGCTGGCTACACTCACGCGGCAGGCCCTGAGTACTTATGTGGGCAGCATTATCTTTCTGGTGCTCTACTTCGTGGCCCAAAGTCAACTCTCCGACCTCGACAACAAAACCCTGGCTTCCCTGCTCGACCCCATGGGCAATGGGGCGCTGTCGCTGCTCACCAAGTACTGGACGCCCGCCGAGAAAAACACCCGCCTGATTACGCCTACCGGCCTGCTGGGCCTCAACCGCCTGCTGTGGCTGGGGGTAGGGCTGCTGCTGGTGGCGTTCTGCTACCTGCGGTTCCGGTTTGGGCAGAGCGTGGGCACGGTGCGTCTGCGCCGGCCGCGCCCCGAGGACATGGGCCGTGCCGTGCAGCCAGTGGGCACGCTGGTGCTACCCCAGGTGCAGCAGGATTTCGGCACGGGACAGCACCTACGGCAGTGGGCCCGCCTAACCTGGCAGGAGCTGCGCGACGTGCTGCGGAGCCCCTATTTTATTGCCATTGTGGTGGCGGGCCTGGCGTTTCTGCTCGCCTCGGCCCTGCAAATCGGCAAGATCTACGACACGCAGACCTACCCCGTTACCGAGCAGGTAATCGAGATTTTGTCGGGGTCGTTCACGCTGTTCTTGCTGGCTATCATCACCTTCTACGCCGGAGAGTTGGTCTGGCGCGAGCGGGACGCCCACATGAATCAACTCTACGACGCCCTACCCATCCCGAACTGGGTACCGCTTGCCTCCAAGCTGGCGGCCCTGCTGCTGGTGCCGGTGGTGTTGCTGGTAGTGGTGCTGGTGTTTGGCATCCTTACCCAGCTTTCGTATGGCTACTACCAGTTTGAAATCGGGCTGTATCTGCGCTGGCTGTTTGGGCTGAAGCTGCTGGACTACTGGCTGCTGGTGGTGCTGGCGGTAGTGGTGCAGGTGGTCGTCAACAACAAATACCTGGGCCACTTGGTGATGGTGCTCTACTACCTGTTTGTGGCCTTTTTGGCCGGGCAGGTAGGGCTGGAGCACAACCTGCTGCTCTACGGCTCTGACCCCGGCGTGAGCTACTCGGCGCTCAATGGCTTTGGGCACTTTATTGGGCCGTATTTTTGGTTTAAAAGCTACTGGGCGGCGCTGGCCGTGGTGCTGGCTGTCGGGGCCAACCTGCTGTGGGTGCGCGGCACCGAAACCACCTGGGCCACCCGGCAGCAGCTGGCGCAGCGGCGCTTCAGTACCCCGGTCAAAGTCACGCTCACGCTGGCCTTACTGGCGTTTGTGGGGCTGGGCGCGTGGATTTTCTACAACACAAACGTGCTCAATAAATACCGCACCGGCAAGCAGGACGAGCTGGACCGCGTGGCCTACGAAAAGCAGTACAAGCGCCTCCAGCGCCTACCCCAGCCGCGCATTGTGGCCGTGAATGTGCAGGTGGATCTGTTTCCGGAGCGGCAGGAGGCGCGGGCGCACGGCCAGTACTGGGTGCTGAATAAAACCCAGCAGCCCATCGACTCGGTGGTGCTGGACGTGCTGAACACGGCCCGCATCCGGAAGCTGCAAGCCGGCCC
The DNA here is from genome assembly GCF_014333615.1 of Hymenobacter citatus. Classification (GTDB taxonomy): domain Bacteria; phylum Bacteroidota; class Bacteroidia; order Cytophagales; family Hymenobacteraceae; genus Hymenobacter; species Hymenobacter citatus. The sequence continues at coordinate 53,996 of NZ_JACSCY010000015.1, forward strand.
CGGCGCCCGTAACGTACTGGCCGACACTACCCAGGGCCTCTACGTGCAGCGCCTGCCCCGCCCCCTGGCCCCCGGCGACTCCCTTGCCCTCTCCTTCGACCTCTACTACCCGGCGCCGGGCTTCGAGAACCGTACGGGCCGTACGAGCATTGTGGAAAACGGCACCTTCATCAACAGCGCCATGATGCCCCACCTCGGTTACAGCGAGGGCAGTGAGCTGAGTGAGGAAAGCGCCCGCAAAAAGTACGGCCTCAAGCCCAAGCCGCGCATGCGCCCACTGGGCGACACGGCCGCCCGCCAGAACACCTACATTGCCCACGACGCCGACTGGGTACGCTTCGCGGCCACCGTGAGCACCGTGCCCGACCAGATTGCGCTGGCCCCAGGCTACCTGCAAAAGGAGTGGCAGGAGGGCGGCCGCCGCTACTTCCGCTACGCCATGGACGCGCCCATTCTGAACTTCTACTCGTTCCAATCGGCGCGCTACGCGGTGCGCCAGGCTAAGTGGAACAACGTGGACATCAGCATCTACTACCAACCCGGCCACGAGTACAACCTCGACCGCATGATTCGGGGCGTGAAGGATGGCTTGGCCTATTATTCCAAGAATTTCAGCCCCTACCAGCACCGGCAGGTGCGCATTGTGGAGTTTCCGGGGTACAGCAGCTTTGCTCAGTCGTTCCCCAACACGATTCCGTTTTCGGAGAACATCGGCTTTATTGCCAAAGTGGACACCACCAACCCCAACGACGTGGACTACCCCTACTACGTGACGGCCCACGAGGTGGCGCACCAGTGGTGGGCGCACCAGGTAATCGGGGCCGACGCCCAGGGCTCGACGCTGATGGTGGAAACGCTGGCACAGTACTCGGCGCTGATGGTAATGAAGCAGAAGTATGGCGAGGCCATGATGCGCAAGTTTCTGAAGTACGAAATGGACAGCTACCTGGGCGGCCGGGCACAGGAGCGTCGGGCCGAGCAGCCGCTGTATAAGGTAGAGAACCAGCAGTATATCCACTACCGCAAGGGCTCGGTGGTGATGTACGCCCTGGCCGACTACATCGGCGAGGACAAGGTGAACCAGGCGCTATCGGACTACATCAAGGAGGTGCAGTACCAGGAGCCGCCCTACACCACCTCGCTGGATCTGGTGCGCCACCTGCGCCAGGTCACGCCCGATTCGTTGCAGTACCTCATCACGGATATGTTTGAGCGCATCACGCTGTATGAGAACCGCGCCGATTCCGTGACGGCCCGCAAGCTACCCAACGGCCAGTACCGCGTAGACATGGTACTGAGCGCCAAGAAGGTATATGCCGACAGCCTCGGCAACGAAACGCCCGCCAAGAATATGAACGACCTCATCGACGTGGGCGTGCTGGCCCGCAAGAAAATCAACGGGCAGTGGCAGGATGTGACCCTGTACCGCCAGAAGCGCCGCTTCCGCCCCGGCACCACCCGCCTCAGCGTGACCGTACCCGAAAAGCCCGCCAAAGCCGGCATCGACCCTTTCAACTTACTGATTGATAGAACGCCGAGCGACAATCTGAAAGATGTGACGATTGAGAAGTAGAGGAATTCTTTCTTACTCCTGTCATCCTGAGCAGAGCGAAGGACCTTCTCACGTGAGAACGACTTGCGTAACAACGACTTGTTCACGCGTGAGAAGGTCCTTCGCTCCGCTCAGAATGACAGAAAGGATAAACGGGTAATAACAAATAATGCTTGGATAAACCACATTTGGCCCAACTTCTGCAAGTAGCCGGGAAACGACTTTGTTTTCCCGGCTACTTCTGTTTTTCCCTACCCATGAAACGTTCCGCCCTTCTGTCTCTCGCCGTTGCCTTCCTCACTGTTTCGGCCGTGCAGGCCCAAACTCCTACCAAAGTTAAAACCAAGACGAAGGCCGAAAACGGCACCGTCGTGAAAGCCAAAACCGACGTGGAGCCCCTTGTACTCGATGGGCCTATTAAGCGCGTGGAGACTCTTTCGGGCATTGATATATTTCCTACCTCCGACGGGCAGACGATTATGCTCAGCTTCACGCAGCAGTTCACCAAGCCCGGTACGCTGGTGATGACCAACTATAAGAATCAGCCTATTTACACCACGGCCCTCGATCCGCAGAACAACACGGGGCAGCCCGTGTCGCTGGGGCGCATTCCGGCGGGCACGTATTTGGTGGAGGCCAAAACCGGCAACTACGTGTACTGGAAGAAGGTGCGCGTGAAGTATCCTACCCTGGCTACTGCCAAAAAACGGCGCTAACGGAACGGCGCGGCACTAGTGCCGCGCCGTTTCTGTTCTTACCCTACTTTTGCCTTTACTATGATGCAAGCAACTCGTTTTCTTAGCCGCTTGGCTCCCTTACTTCTTTTAGTGGTGCTCACGGCTTTCGTGGCACCGCCCAAGCTGCGCAAAACCACCATTGCCAAGAACCTGACCGTGGGCGTGCCCGACACGTTCGCACCCCTACCCGACGACGGTATTGCGGCCAAGTTTCCGGCCCAGCGCCGCCCGCTGGGCGCGTTCAGCAACCCCAGCGGCCGCGTCGATTTCAGCGTGACGCAGAAGCCTACCTCCTTCAGCAACCGCGACTATGCCCTGCTGGTGAAGATTTATAAGGCCAGCATTCAGAACATGTATTCCAAGGTGCAGTTCCTGGCCGAAGACATTCGCACCATCAACAAGCGCGATTTTGTGGTGCTGGAGTTTGTGTCGACGGTGAACGACACGCGCCGGGGTGGCAACATGGCGCCCATTCTGCGCTACCAGCTGGTGCAATACGCCATCGAGGGCGACCAGCAATACATCTTCACCTTCACCGCCCCCGCCGACGAGCAGGCGCAGTGGCAACCCACCGCCCGCGAGGTGATGGAAAGTGTGGTGTTGAAGTAACGTTTCTTTACAAACAGTGCACAAAAAAGCCACTCCTTTGCAGGAGTGGCTTTTTTGATGTGTGCATCAGAATGAGAGAAACTACGCAGCAGCTTCTACTTGCTTGGCGAACTGCACGCTGATAACCAGCTTGATATCTTCGCCTACCACAATGCTGCCGGCTTCGGTTACGCCGTCCCAGGTCAGGCCGAACTCTTTGCGGTTGATTTTGCCGGTTACATCAAAGCCGGCTTTCAGGTTGCCGTAGAAGTCGGTGGCGGTGCCGCCGTGCTCTACGTCCAGCGTTATGGGCTTGGTTACGTCTTTCACCGTGAGGTTGCCTTGCAGCTTATAAGTGTCATCACTGCCTTTTTTGAAGGACGTCGACTCGAACTTGATGCTCGGGTACTGCGCGGCGTTGAAGAAATCTTCGGCCTTCAGGTGCTGGTCGCGGGCCTCCTGGTTGGTGTCGATGCTGTTGACGTCGAGCGTGAAGTTGATTTTGGCATCCTCGAACGTGTCGCCCTCGGTTACCGCCGAACCTTCAAACTTCTTGAAGTTGCCGGTCACGGTAGAGATAACCAAGTGCTTTACTTTGAACTGCACTTCGGAGTGCATGGGGTCGAGGGTCCAGTTGGTGGTAGCCATAACGATGAAGATGAGAATGTGGAGTGCGATGTTGACGCAACAAATGTAGGTACATATTTTAATAAACCAATGTACCTACATATATTTTTTTCCTTTTGCTCTGCTTGTCGGTTTTATTTTTGACTTATGACGCTTTCCCTGCTCAACGACGACCACTACATGCGCGAGGCGCTCAAACAAGCCCGCTACGCGTTGGCCGAAGACGAAATCCCCATCGGGGCCGTGGTGGTTCTGGAGCGCCAGATCATTGCCCGCGCCTACAACCAAACCGAGAAGCTGCGCGACGTGACGGCCCACGCCGAAATGCTGGCTATTACGGCCGCTGCCAACCACGTGGGCAACAAGTATCTGGCCGATTGCACGCTCTACGTGACCGTAGAACCCTGTGTGATGTGCGCCGGCGCCACCGCTTGGGCGCAGGTGCGCCGCGTGGTCTACGGCGCCGATGAGCTCAAGGTAGGCTACCGCCGCCACGGCCACCTACTGCACCCCCGCGCCGAGGTAGTAAGCGGTGTGCTGGCCGAGGAAAGCAGCCAGCTGTTACGCGAATTCTTCGCTCGCAAGCGTAAATCTTAATCGCACTATATTTGGCCGCGTTAGTAGTGGCAGGGGGCTTTTTTTGTAACCCCCTACCCTATCTGGCGGTTATGCTAGTGGAAAGCCGCTCGGCCTTCCACATTTTTTCACACCCAATCCTACTCCTATGGCTTTTGAACTGCCCGCACTACCCTACGCCTACGACGCGCTGGAGCCTTCTTTCGATGCGCAGACGATGGAAATCCACCATACCAAGCACCACCAGGCCTACGTAACCAACCTGAACAATGCCATTGCCGGCACTGAGCTGGAAGGCAAGTCGTTGGAAGACCTGATGCAGAATATTGCTACGGCTCCTATTGCGGTGCGCAACAACGGCGGCGGCCACTGGAACCACTCGCTGTTCTGGACAATTTTGTCGCCCAACGGTGGCGGTGAGCCTACCGGCGCCGTGGCCGAGGCCATCAACAAGTCGTTTGGCAGTTACGAGAAATTCAAGGAAGAATTCAGCAAGGCCGCTGCTACCCGCTTCGGCTCGGGCTGGGCGTGGTTGTGCAAGCAGCCCGATGGCTCGCTGCAAATCTGCTCTACCCCCAACCAGGACAACCCCCTGATGCCCGACACCGGCTGCAACGGCACGCCCATCCTGGGCCTCGACGTGTGGGAGCACTCTTATTATCTGAAGTACCAGAACAAGCGCCCCGACTACATCGCCGCTTTCTTCAACCTCATCAACTGGGACGAGGTGAACAAGCGCTTCTCGGCCGCCGGCTAAGTAATAGCCAATCGGCTGTGTGGACAAAAGCTCCTTTGCACTACGCGAAGGAGCTTTTTTGTTAGGAGTTACGCATTAATATTCTTAGGACTTACGCACTCGCTCGGCTATGCCGAGTGAGGAGTATGCCCCAGCAGCTTTGCTGCGCGCGTTTGCATCCCGTTAGGCCGACATCGTGGAAGCGGCGCGGCCGGATTTGGGGCACAGCCCCTCAAGCGTAGGGCTCACTCGGCGCAGCCGAGCGAGTGCGTAAGCCTGTTTGTTTCCCTACCCTTCACTTGTCCATCTTGTATCTGCCTTACTCAACAGTAGGTAGGGCTAGTTTTGAGTCAGCTTATTCAATAACAGAGCTACCTCGTCTTCCGCATCGGGCAGGCCTTGCTGCCGCCATAACTCCACACCCTGCCGCACGAGCACGCACGCAGGCAACTGCTGGGCATGGAAGCTGTGCACCACCGCCGGGTGCGTGGCCTCATCAATCTTGAGTACCCGAATAGCCGGACTGAGCCGCCGCTGGAGGTAATCAAGCAGCACTTGCAGCCGGAGCTGCTGCGGCTGGCCAGCCAGGCACACCGGGAGCAGCACCAGCAGCACGGCGGTGTCGGTGGTATGTGGCGGCGGAGAGAGTTGAGAAACGGACATCACGGCAGGCTGCTAGATACTGCCGTAAAATTGCCGCACCCGCCTACCCTTTATCCTGAGGGCGGTCAGCCGGCTACCTGATATTTGTCATGCAGCTTCATCTGATTTATGCTGACCTTTGGCCTGCTGACTACTGCTTCTGATAGTATCAGGACTTACGCACCAAGCGTAGCGTGTGCCGACGTCTGCCGGTCCGACGCCGTAGGCGTCCGACCGGTTGCCGTTGCTGACCACCGCATCGCCTGCTGCTGTTGGCACCGTATGAACAGGCGCGTCTGCAACGTCCGCAGGCCGTTTGTGCAACGTCAGCACGCGGCAACCGGTCGGACGCCTACGGCGTCGGACCGGCAGACGCTCGGTGCACAAGTCCTGAATATATAACAGCCTACCCCATCCCGCTTTCCTACCGTATGCTCCCCCCTTCTTTCACCCCTGCTCTCACGGACATACTGTTCAACCAGGCCCGGGAGTTTGTGGGGGTGTATGATGTAGCGCTGGGCTGGTTTGTGCAGGTCAATCCGGCGGGCGTGCAGCTGCTGGGCTACCCTTCGCAGCAGACGTTGCTGGCTGCCCCGGCCCTACCCGCCCGGCCGCTGGCTACCATAGACTGGCCGCGCTTGCAGGAACTGGCCCGGCAACAAGGGCACCACGAGGCCGAAGCAGAAATCAACCGCTTACAGGGCGCGCCGTTTTGGGCACGCATCGAGCTAACGGCTTTCACCTCTGAGCAAAAGCCCTACCTGCTGGTTCGCCTCACGGAGCAAAGCCGCCTGCATCAAGCCGAGCGCGAGTTGGCCCAGAGTGTGCGCCGCTTCGAGGCAGTGGTGGCCAATGCTACCATCGGCATTATCATGTGTAATCGGGCGGGCGAGATTGTGTCGGCCAACCGTACGTCGCACCAGCTGTTTGGGTATCCGGAGGACGAACTGCTGGGCCAGCCCATTGAGGTGCTGGTGCCCCACGCCGTAGCCCACCGACACGAGCAGTTGCGCCACTCCTTCAACGCCCAGCCCTCGGTGCGGGCCATGGGTGCCCACCGCGGCGACCTGCTGGCTCGCCGCAAAGACGGCTCGGAGTTTCCTACCGAAATCAGCCTCAGCTATTTCTACCTCGACGAGGAGCTGTACGTGGTGTCGTACATCGTCGACATCACTTTTAAGAAAAACGCCGAGCAGGAGCTGATTGCCCAGCGCCAGTACGTGGAGCGCCTGAATGCCGAGCTGGAGCAAAAAGTAGCCGACCGCACCCACGCCCTCCTGAACACGCTGGAGCAGCTAGAGCAGCGCACCGACGAGCTGACCCGCGCCCTGGCCGCCGAGCAGGAGCTGGGCGAATTGAAGTCTCGCTTCGTGAGCATGGCCTCGCACGAGTTTCGCACCCCGCTCACGGCGGTGCTCACCTCGGCTACCCTCATCGAAAAATACCCCAACACCGACCAGCAGGACAAGCGCCTAAAGCACTTGCAACGCATCCGCGGCTCGGTGCGCCACCTCAATGATATCCTGGAAGAGTTTCTGTCGGTAGGCCGCATCGAGGAAGGGAAGATTGAGGCTAAGCCGGTGCGCCTGCTGCTGGACGCGCTGCTTGCCGAAACCATTCAGGACGTGCAGGGACTGTTGAAGGCCGGCCAAACTGTGCAAACGGAGCTGCATTGCGCCCACCCGATTTGGCTGGACACCTCGCTGCTCCGCAAGATTCTGGTCAATCTGCTTTCCAATGCCATCAAGTACTCGGGCGAAAACTCGGTGGTGACGGTGCGCGCCGCCTGCGCCCGGCAGCAGCTCACGCTCACAGTGCAGGACCAGGGGGTAGGGATTTCGCAGGACGACCAGGAGCATTTATTTGAGCGGTTTTTCCGTGCCCGCAATGTCACCAACCTGCCCGGCACGGGCCTGGGACTCTACATTGTGGCCAGCTACTTGCAGCTGCTGGGCGGCACCATTGCCCTGCACAGTGAGCTGCACGTGGGCACCACTGTCACGCTTACTATTCCCTATGAAGACCATTCTGCTGATTGAGGACAACGAGGCGCTACGCGAAAACACGGCCGAGATTCTGGAGCTGGCGGGCTATGCCGTCGTCACGGCCGAAAACGGCAAGGTAGGCGTAGAGCAGGCCCTGGCTACCAGGCCCGATCTGGTAATTTGTGACATTATGATGCCCGTGCTGGATGGCTACGGCGTGCTGCATATTTTCAACCAAAACCCGCAGCTGGCAGGCGTGCCGTTTATCTTCCTGACGGCCAAAACCGAGCGCACCGACCTGCGCCGCGGCATGGAGCTGGGCGCCGACGACTACCTCACCAAGCCCTTCGACGAAACCGAGCTGCTGAGCGCCATTACAAGCCGCCTGAACCGCTTTCAACATCTGAAATCCGACTATAATTTGCAGGCCGAGGGCCTTACCGAGTTCCTGAACGATGCCAAGACAGTAGGCAACCTGGAAAGCCTCTCCGCCGACCGGCGCGTGCACACCGTGCGCCGCAAGCAGGATATCTACGTGGAAGGCGACGAGCCCATTCGGCTGTACTTCCTGAAAGCGGGTAGGGTGAAAACGGTGAAGACCACCAGCGCCGGCAAGGAGCTGATTACCGGCCTTTACAACCCCGGCGAGTTTTTCGGCTACCTCTCCCTGCTCACCCAAACGCCCTACGACGACTCCGCCGTGGCCCTCGACGATGCCGAGCTGGTGTATATTCCGAAGCACGACTTTCTGCAACTGCTGACGCGCAACGCCGAGGTAGGACAGCAATTTATTCGCCTGCTGGCCGGGCGCGTGAGCGAGCGGGAACAGCAGCTGCTGGACATGGCCTACAACTCCATCCGCCGCCGTGTGGCCGATACGCTCTTGCGTCTGCACGAAGACAATCCCAACACGCTCATTCAACTCTCCCGCGACGACATGGCCGCCATGGTGGGCACCGCCACCGAGTCGCTGATTCGGACCCTGAGCGAGTTTCGCCAATCCGGCTACGTGGACCTGACGCCCCAAGGCATCCGGGTGGTGCAGCCGGAGAAGCTGCGGGCGGCCAATTGGTAATCAACGAAAAACCCTGACAGCAGCTTGAAGCCCTGCCAGGGTTTGTCGTTGGGTGCCGGTCCGATGCCGCAGGCGTCCGACCGGTATCGTTGCGGATACCCGCGCCGCGTGGGTAGGCGGGCTGCAAACGTCAGCACGAAGCTCGTGCAACCTCAGCAACGATACCGGTCGGACGCCTGCGGCGTCGGACCGGCACCCGACAGCGGAGGCGATTTACGTTACTAGCTGGTTATAAACTCACACCACCTGTCAGTTCGAGGCGCTGACCGTTGAGCCACTTCGCGTCTTCGGTGCACAGGAAAGCTACTACCCCGCCCACATCGTCGGGCAGGCCGGGGCGGCCGAGGGCAGTCATCTGGGTCACGTACGCCCGTATTTCCGGCGTATCGGTCATGGCTCCGCCGCCGAAAATGGCACCCGGCGCTACCACGTTTACGGCAATGCCTCGCGCGCCCAGCTCTACGGCCAGGTAGCGCGTGAGCACATCCACTGCGCCCTTCATAATGGCGTACGCCGACGCGCCGGGGTAGGAAATCCGCGTGGTGGCCGACGACATATTGATGATGCGCCCGCCATCCTGAAGCAGCGGTAATGCCTTCTGCGTGAGGAAGAACACGCCTTTGAGGTGGATATTCAGCATCTAATCAAACTGCACCTCCGTGGTATCGGCGAAGGGCGCTTGCAGGCTGGTGCCGGCGTTGTTGATGAGAAAATCGAAGCGCGTGGTGCCAAAAGTGGCCTGCAACGTCTCCGGCAGTTTCGCGAAGAAGGCGTTGAAGCTGCTAACGTCGGCGGTGTTGAGTTGCAGGGCCACGGCTTTGCGGCCGAGGGCTTCAATTTCGGCTACCACGGCGGCCGCATCGGCTTGCTGGCTGTGGTAGGTGAGCAGTACGTCGATGCCTTTTTGCGCCAGGCTCAGCGCAATGTTTTTGCCCAGGCCCCGGCTGCCACCGGTTACTAGAGCTATTTTGGAAGTTGTCATCTGATGGAGTTGACGTGTTGAATAGAACACGACAAAGGTCCGGCAGCCACCCCTACCCCACTTTGCGCAAGGCAATCCGTTTTATGTAGAAATCAAACCACTTCTGTACTCCGGAACGCGCCGGGCGCTACCAGCGTGTGGCGCTTAAAGAAATGAGAAAAGTGGGCGACGTCAGTAAAGCCCAGGCTATCGGCAATTTCCGCCATCGTCCAGTGCGTTTGCCGCAGCAGGGTCTGCGCCTCCTGCGCAATGCGCGTCCCGAGCAGGTCGGTGGTGGTGCGGCCGGTGGTTTCCTTCAGCACTTTGTTGAGGTGGTTGACGTGCACGGCCAGGTGGTCGGCGTAGTCTTTGGCCGTGCGCAGACGGAGTTGCTGTTGTGGTGTTTCGAGCGGAAACTGCCGTTCCAACAGCTCCGCAAACAACGAGGTGAGGCGGGCCGCCGCACTATGCACGGGGTGCAGCGCGGTGGCCGGTTGCAGCTTCTGCCCCAGATGAATCAGCTCCAGCACGTAGGTGCGCAACAGGTCATACTTATAGGCATAATCGGAGGCCATTTCCTCCTCCATCCGCCGAAAAGCCGACTCCACACGGGCCCCTACCTCCTCCGACAGCTGAAAAACGGGGTAGCCTTCTGCCTTGAAAAGCGGTAGCTCTTCGAGTACTACCCCACTTTTAGCCGGCAGCAGAAACTCCGGTGTGAACACGCAAAAATAGCCGCCTTGTCTTTCTTCTGGCAACCAGTAGTGCGGCGTTTGGGGGGCAGAGAAAAACAAGGTAGACTGCTCCAGATCGAAGCTTTTGTCGGGGTAGTCTACCCGACTGCGGCCAGTCAGCAGGCTGATCTTGTAGAAAGACCGGCAAGCATACGGCGCCGCGGGCTTCTCACGGGCGGGTTGCCACAGCTCATTCAGGTTAAACACGTTGAAGTGCCCTACCTCCTGCTGAATGCCGCTGGGCAGCAGCGCGTTCAAATCGGAGCCGGTGCAGGTAGTAAGCTCTTGGTAAAACTCGGTGAGCAGAGGAGAATGCATAGCTGGTTGCCTTTGTATAAATCAAAGGTACTGCTATTTAGATGCAGCTACGTTACTCTTTTACAACTCCTTATCCTGACTGCGCGCTGAGCTACAGAATCGACAGCGAATTGTATTGCCGAATACGGTACTCAAAGACAGTGGCAATACTCAGCGCCCGTTGCTTGGCTTCGTCGGCCTTGGGGCCAGCGAAATGCTCGTCTACCGTGGCGCGAAACAGCGTCAGCCACTGCTGAAAGTGCGTGGCATCTACGGGCAGCGGCAGGTGCTTGGGAAACGGCCGGCCGCGGTAGCGCCCAGTGCCCAGCAGCAGGCTGCTCCAGAAGTCGTACATGGTGGGCAGATGCGTGGCCCAGTTCACATGCGCCACGCCGTTGAAAATAGGCGCCAGCAGCTCATCCTGGTTTACTTTGTCGTAGAAGCTGTCGATGAGCAGCTTGATATCGGCTTCGGTGTGAATATCGGCTAGCGGAACGGGCATGGTGGATGGCGAGTAGAAAACGAATGTATGGGCCGCCCGCCGGTCCGACGCCGTAGGCGTCCGACCGGTTGCCGCCTGCTACCATCTGCGCCGCATGAACAAGCGTCTGCAACGTCAGCAACGATACCGGTCGGACACCTACGGCGTCGGACCGGCAGGCGTACATGGCCGGCAGGCCCTACTTCACAAAGTTCTCAAAAAACTCAGCAGCGTACGCGGTTGGCGCTTGTACTCAAACATCCGCGCAATTTCCTGGGCTTTGGCCTTGGCGGCTTCGGCAATGGGTCCGTTGAAATTATCTTCTACCGCCGCCAAAAAGAGCTGCCGCCAGCGCTGGAAATACTCGCCGGTGTTGGGCAGCACCAGGCCGCCGGGAAACGGCCAGCCGTCGGCGCCGCCAGTGTTCAGCAGCACCCGCTTCCAGAAGGCCTGCATGGTAAACAGCGGCTGCGGCCAGTGCACCTGCGCATCGGCCTGGAAGATGGGACCGAGTAGCTCGTCGAGCCCTACCTTTTCGTAGAAGGTTGTGATGAGCGTGGTGATGTCGGCTTCGGTGCGAATGTCGGGGAGGGTTTGCATAGCCATGGGGGTAGGAAAGAAGATGAATCCGTAGTGGCCGCCTGCCGGTCCGACGCCGCAGGCGTCCGACCGGTATCGTTGCTGACGCCCGCGCCACATGAGGCAGTAGAAGCAGGCGTCCGTACGCAGCTCGTTCAACATCCGCAACGATACCGGTCGGACGCCTGCGGCGTCGGACCGGCAGGCGTCAGCCACAAACCAAAGGTCAGCGAGCAAGTCAATTGCTCCCATGACCTTACTCATCTCCTACCCTGACGTTTGTCATCTGCAAAGCACAGCCGAAGCAGGACCTTTGGCTTTCTTCTGCCTGACTCGCTTTGCGCATGAATGCTGTTGCCCCCGAAGTCCCTACCCACGTTGCCTGCACCCACTGCGGCGACAAATGCCCCGACGAGCCTATCTTACTTGATAAGCAGCCATTTTGCTGTGCCGGCTGCCGGGCCGTGTACGAGCTGCTGCAAACCAACAACCTCTGCGCCTACTATGCCTTCGATGAGCGGCCCGGCCAGAAAGTAAAAACGCTAGAGTTGCCCGGCCGTTTCGACTACCTCGATTCGGAAGTTGTGCAGGCGCAGCTCCTCACGTTTCGGTCGGATACGCTGGCGCGGCTTACGCTCACGGTTCCGCAGATGCACTGCGCCTCGTGTATCTGGCTGCTAGAGAAGCTCTACCAGCTGAATCCAGGCATTAGAGAGTCGAGGGTGAATTTTCTGCGCAAGGAACTCAGCCTCAGCTACCATCCGGGACAAATTTCGCTAAAAGAAGTGGTGAAGCTGCTGACGGCCGTGGGCTACGAGCCGCAGATTACGCTGGCCGAGCTGGGAGCCCAGCCTCACCACCACAACCGGCGACTGTACTACCAACTTGGGCTGGCGGGCTTTTGCTTCGGCAATGTGATGCTGCTGGCCTTCCCCGATTACCTGAGCTTCACGGAGCAGTTGCAGGGCGAATTCGGGCGGTTTTTCGGCTACATCAGCTTGCTGCTGAGCTTGCCGGTGCTGTTGTATAGTGCACGGGGGTTCTTCCAATCGGCGTGGCAGGGCGTGCGGCAGCGCTACATCAACCTTGATTTTCCTATTAGCCTAGGTCTGAGCGCGTTGTTTCTGACCAGTGTATTCGACATTCTGACGCAGCGCGGCCCTGGCTACCTCGATTCGTTTACGGGACTGGTGTTCTTCATGCTGATCGGCAAATGGGTGCAACAACGCACCTACGACGCCCTGCGCTTCGACCGCGACTTCACCTCCTACTTCCCCGTGGCCGTGACGCTGCTCGCGCCCGAGGGCGAACGGTCGGTATCGGTGAAGGAACTCCGGGTAGGGCAGCGCATTCTGGTGCGCCACCAGGAGGTGATTCCCGCCGATGCCATGCTGATGCGCGGCACCGGGCAGATCGACTACTCCTTTGTATCGGGGGAGAGTGTGCCGGTGGCGAAGGTGGCGGGCGAGGTAGTGTATGCGGGCGGCCGCCAAGTGGGCAAGGCCGTGGAGCTGGAAGTGGTGCGCGAAGTGTCGCAGGGCTACCTCACCCAGCTCTGGAACAATCCCACCTTTCAGAAAAGCGAGCAGCAAACGCTGGAAACCTACGCCAATACGGTGGGCCGCTACTTCGTGGCCGCCACGCTGCTGCTGGCCGCCGGCGCCGTAGCCTATTGGTACCCCCGCGACCCGCAAATGGCGCTGCGAGCTTTCACGTCGGTGCTGGTCATTGCCTGCCCCTGCGCCCTGTCGCTGGCTACGCCGTTTGCCTTGGGAGCGGCGTTGCGCACGTTTGGGAGGCTGAAGTTCTACCTGAAAAACTCTGGGGTAGTCGAAACACTAGGCCGGGTCGATACCATCGTGTTTGATAAAACCGGTACGCTCACCGAGGTAAAGCGCTCGACGGTAGAGTACCTCGGCCGGCCGCTAACCACGGCCGAAACCGAGCTGGTAGCGGCTGTGGTGCGCCAGTCGACGCACCCGCTGAGTCAGCGCCTGGCGCGGGAGCTGGACCCCACCCCCAGCCCCTCCCCTCCGGGAGAGGGGTGCCAGACGACTGATTTGTCAGAACGCCCCCCTCTCCCGGAGGGGAGGGGACGGGGGTGGGGTCACACCGTTCACAGCTTCATCGAACTACCCGGTCAGGGTGTGAGCGGGATAGTAAACGGCGTGCAAGTGAAGGTAGGCTCGGCGGCATTTGCCGGCAACCAGCGCCGTGCACCGGAAGCGGCCGAAGAAGCTGACCAACTGCAATCCCGTGTGTACGTGACCCTGAACGGGGAACCGCTGGGCTGCTACGTGTTCCGCAACGTGTACCGCGACGACCTTCAACCCATCCTTGCCGACCTCGGCCAGCGCTACCACTTAGCCGTACTGTCCGGCGACAACAGCGCGGAGCACGACCGGCTGCGCGAGTTGTTCGGACCGAAGGCCGAGCTGCGCTTCCACCAGTCGCCCCAGGATAAGCTCGACTACGTAGCCGCCCTGCGCCGGCAGGGTAGGCGCGTGCTCATGGTGGGCGACGGCCTGAACGACGCCGGCGCTCTGCAACAAGCCGACGCCGGCATTGCCCTCACCGATACGCTCACGAACTTCTCCCCCGCCTGCGACGCCATTTTGGACGCCAGCAGCTTCGGCCGCTTCGCCACGTTTCTGCGCTTTTCGCAAGACTGCTTGCAGATCGTGCTGGCTACGTTCGTGCTGTCGTTTTGCTACAACGGCATTGGGCTGGGGCTGGCGGTGCAGGGCCGGTTCACGCCCATCGTGTCGGCTATTCTCATGCCCATCAGCTCCTTGAGCGTGATGGTTTTTTCTACCCTACTGGTGCGCTACGCCGCTTACAAACGTGGATTATGAACATCATTTTCATCTTAATCGGCATTAGCCTCACGGTGGCCCTCACGTTTCTGGGTGCCTTCCTGTGGGCCGTGCGCTCGGGGCAGTACGACGACGACTACACGCCCTCGGTGCGGGTGCTGTTTGAGGAAGAGGAGTAGGTGCCGGTCAGCTGCCGGATGGCAGCCAAGTGGGCTAACAGCACCAGCGGCACCACGCAGCTAGGTAGCCACACAAAGGGAAAATACAGCACGGCCACATTAGGCTGCTCAAAGCCAAAGCGCTGTACCGGCGACGGAACTGACAGCACCGCGCAGAACACCACATTCAGCAGCAGCACCAGACACAGTACGTTCCAGCACAACAACGTCTTACGCCCCAACTTGTGCCGCTTGAAAACCGCATAATAAAGAACTGGCGCGCTCAGGCCCGAGAAAATATCCCAGTTGTACCCCTCTAAAGTTATCAGCTGCGGTACTGCTTTATAGAGAAACAAGCCCAACAGCACCAGCTCAACCGGAACACGGACGACGTGCAATAGCGTGAGCGTATCCAGGCGTAGGTGGTCGAGGTAGGCGCGGCCGCGGGTGGTGAGCAGTAGCGCGACAATGCCAGCCAGAGCCGGCGCTACTGCCAGCAGCAGCCGGGGCGGCAGCGCCTGGGGCGCATCGTAAAATCCAGTAGCACTTATTCCGCCCTGCACCAGCAGCCACGCCAGCAGCAGGTAGAGCGTAGGCCGGGAGCAATGGGCGGCCCGATAAAACAGCCCCACGGTGAAAGCCGTGGTCAGGGCGAAGGCCAGGCCGAGGGCGGCGGGCACGTTTTCCATAGCAGGATAGCAAGCGAAATACCCCACAAAGAAAACAATCCGACCATGCTGCGCAACTTACTAAACGACAATAGTTTACTAAACGGCGATGCATTATTTCTTACGGCACATTATCGATAGCCTTCTGGAGAAAGTACGCCATATTCGGGTGGTACTGTGCGTGAAACACTACTTTGCCTTCCCGGTCTAGTACCAGATTGGTAGGGTAGGATTTGATACCGTATCCCTGCGCCACGTAGCGCCCGGCTGGAATTAAAGCATAGTCGTAAGGGTACTGCCGCACGAAGTCCTGGATGTCAGCACGCTCGTCTAGCGCAACGGCCAAGAACACAACATCCTCACGGTCAGCATACTGCTTCACTAGCGTATTGAGCTCGGGAATCTCCATCCGACAGGGGCCGCAACGGATAAACCAGAAGTTCAACACCACGATTTTCCCCTTTAGCTCCTTGCTATCAAACTTATGCCCGTTCACATCGCGCAGCTTGAAGGGCGCTATGGTATGGCCGGTCGTGAAGAAAGGGCTTTCCTGCGGAGCCGGTAGTTGCGACAGGTACTGCTCGCGCTCGGCGGGCGTGCGCTGCACTACCACAAACACCGGGCTGGCGGGCGAAAAATCGGGCGCTGCTTTGAGTGTGTAGTCGCCCGTTCCTACCATCTGGCGCCACACCACATACGGTAGCAACGAACCACTGGCGCTCTTCACCACCGACTGCTCGTTGATCTGAATCCGGTTTTGCACGGGCGGGGGTTGCGGAGCCGTTTGCGCATATGCATTGCTGATTGCCACGCTTGCCACAAAGCCCGCGGCATAGAAGAACTGTTTCATAATGATAATCAGAAAGTAATAGGTAGGGCTGAAGCTAGTCAGATAAAAGATAACTGGGGCAACTTGGGCTGTACTTTTCTGGCAGTGGCCTAAGCACGACGACGACATACCCGCCGGGCAGGTGCTGTTTGAGGAGTCGCCTGCCGGTCCGACGCCGCAGGCGTCCGACCGGTATCGTAGCTGATGTCCGCGCCGCATGAGGTAGGTGGGGGCAGGCGTCAGCACGAAGCTTGGGCAGGCGTCAGCAACGATACCGGTCGGACGCCTGCGGCGTCGGACCGGGGCGGCTACAGCCATCCGGCCACTCGATCCGGATCAATCATTTGCTCTGCTTCGCGGCGGAAAACAGCGTACTCAGCGGGTACGTCCAATAACTCATAAGCCAACTGCTGATTACACAAAGACCCATTTCGCAATCCGGCATATTCCGGGTAAGATGAGTATACCCAGCCCTCCAGACGGTTTGCTAAGCCGGCGCGCACCGGGTTTTGATGAATGTAATGGAAGCACGTGCGGGGGTACTGCCCGTACTGATCGAATAGCCGACGAGCCTTGGTTTTCGCTTGGAATAGGGCGCCCGTACGGCCTGTTTCTTTGTTGAATCCTTGCGTGTAGGTACTCAGCGCCAAGGCCAAGCCTTGTACCAATGGCTGCTTGGTACTGCTGCTGGTGTCTTGGTCCCGGCAACCTGCCGCAGTGGTATACAGCAGTAGGTGAAAGTGGTTAGGCATCAGACAGTAGGCTACTATCTCGGCGTGAGGTCGCACGTACTGCCGTATTTTTCTGAGGAAGTGCACATAGTGCCCCGGCGTGAAAAACACCTGTTGCTGATTATTACCCCGATTATATACGTGGTAAAGTTGTTCGGCTTCGTAGCGCATGCCGCCAAAATAGTTTTTCTCCAAGAAATCCACTTGCCGGTCCGACGCCGCAGGCGTCCGACCGGTATCGTTGCGGATGCCCGCGCCGCGTGGGTAGGCGGGCTGCAAACGTCAGCACGAGGCTTGTGCAACATCAGCTACGATACCGGTCGGACGCCTACGGCGTCGGACCGGGGGGCGACCCGGCCTAACATCAATCACCTCCCTACCTGATTTTCGTCATCCCTTCCGGCCCGGCCAGGCAGGACCTTTGGAGCAGTAAATCACCTACTACTCCACGGTTATGGAAGTCGAACAACAACCGCGTACAACAGCCCCGGCCGCGCCGCCCCAGGTGGTGCCGGGCTTTGTAAAGGCGGTCGACACGTTTTTTTACGACAACCGGATTGTCCGGGATTTTGGCCTGGCTACCGTGTTTTGGGGCGTGGCCGGCATGCTCATTGGCGTTATCATCGCCTTTCAGCTGGCCCGGCCCGAGGTGAACATGGGCACGCCCTATACCACCTTCGGGCGGGTGCGGCCGCTGCACACCAACGCCGTGATTTTCGCCTTCGTCGGCAACGGCATTTTTATGGGCGTGTACTACTCCTTGCAGCGCCTGTGCAAGACCCGGATGTACTCCGACGCGCTCAGCAAAGTACACTTCTGGGGTTGGCAGCTGATTATTCTGTGCGCCCTCATCACCCTACCCATGGGCTTCACCACCAGCAAGGAGTACGCCGAGCTGGAGTGGCCCATCGACATCCTGATTACGGTGGTGTGGGTGGTGTTTGGCTGGAATATGTTTGGCACCATTGCCCGGCGGCGCGAGCGGCACTTGTACGTAGCCATCTGGTTTTACATTGCCACGCTGCTCACGGTAGCGGTGCTGCACATCGTCAACTCGATGGAGGTGCCGGTGAGCTTCCTGAAAAGCTACTCCGCCTACGCCGGGGTGCAGGATGCGCTGGTGCAGTGGTGGTACGGCCACAACGCGGTGGCCTTCTTCCTGACCACGCCCTACCTGGGCCTGATGTACTACTTCCTACCCAAGGCCGCCAACCGGCCGGTGTATAGCTACCGCCTGAGTATCATTCACTTCTGGTCCTTAATTTTCATCTACATCTGGGCAGGGCCGCACCACTTGCTCTACACCGCCCTACCCGACTGGGCGCAAAGCCTGGGCGTGGTGTTCAGCATTATGCTGATTGCCCCCAGCTGGGGCGGCATGATTAACGGCCTGCTGACCCTGCGCGGCGCCTGGGACAAGGTGCGCGAGGAGCCAGTGCTCAAGTTCATGGTGGTGGCCATCACGGCCTACGGCATGGCTACGTTTGAGGGGCCGATGCTGTCGCTGAAAAACGTGAATGCCATTGCCCACTTCACCGACTGGATTGTGGCGCACGTGCACGTGGGCGCCCTCGGCTGGAACGGCTTCCTGACCTTCGCGGTGCTCTACTGGCTGTGGCCGCGGCTCTATAAGACTGAATTGTACTCGAAGAAGCTCGCCAATACGCACTTCTGGCTGGGCACGCTGGGCATCCTGTTCTACGCCCTACCCATGTACTGGGCCGGGTTCACGCAGGGGCTGATGTGGAAGCAGTTCAACAACGAAGGGCTGCTGCAATATCCCAACTTCCTGGAGACGGTGCTGCAAATCGTGCCCATGTACTACCTGCGCGGCATCGGCGGGGTGCTCTACCTCAGCGGCGTGTTTCTGATGGTCTTCAACCTGGTGAAAACCGCCAAATCGGGCCAGTTGCTACCCAACGAGAAAGCTCAAGCCGCGCCCCTTACCCCGCTCTACCTCACCAACAACGTGGCCGACCAGCACACCGACGGCTACTGGCACCGCTGGATTGAGCGCCGGCCCGCGCAAATGGCCATCTGGGCCACGGTGGCCATTGCCATCGGCGGCGCTATCGAGATGATTCCGACCTTTTTGGTGAAGTCGAACGTGCCCACCATTGCCTCGGTGAAACCCTATACCTCGCTGGAGCTGGAAGGCCGCGACATCTACATCCGCGAGGGCTGCTCCAACTGTCACTCCCAGATGGTGCGGCCGTTCCGCTCCGAAACCGAGCGCTACGGCGAGTACAGCAAGGCCGGCGAGTTTGTGTACGACCGACCCTTCCTGTGGGGCAGCAAGCGTACCGGTCCCGACCTGCACCGCGTGGGCCAGAAGTACCCGCACTCCTGGCACTACAACCATATGCTGGACCCCACCAGCATGTCGCCGGGCTCCATTATGCCGCCCTACCCGTGGCTGTTCGAGGATGATATCGACTACTCGCACACCGCCGATAAAATCCGGGTGCTGCGCGACCAGTTCAACACGCCCTACCCCGCCAACTTCGACCAGGTGGCCGTGGCCGAAGCCCGCCAGCAGGCCGCCGGCATTGCCCGCGAATTGAAGAAGGAGGAAATCGAAGTGCTACCCGACAAGGAAATCGTGGCCCTGATTGCCTACCTCCAGCGCCTGGGCACCGACATCAAGGTGAACCCGCAGCAGGCCGCCGCTTCGGCGCAGTCCAACGCGGCTGAGATATCGCACTAAGGTAGTCTGTCATTTCGACCAGCGGGAGAAACCTCGCTCGTGCGTAATTCCTATCAATTGAGATTACCGCTGCACGCGAGATTTCTCCCGCTGGTCGAAATGACGACCTATCAAATACCGCTCAAACCGCTCAACCTTATGGATAAGAACGTTTTGCGCTCCATTGCGAGCGTGGAAATCTACCCGATTATCTCCTTCGTCATCTTCTTTCTCTTCTTTCTGGGGCTGCTGGCCTACGTGTTCGTCGTGAACCGCCAGCACGTGCATGCAATGAAAAACCTGCCGCTGCTGGGCGGCGAGGATGAAACCTCTTCAACCACTTTTACTCCCAACCTGCCATGTTAACGAAGCGCACTTTCCTCTTGATTTTCACGGGCTTACTCACTGGCTATGCTGCCACGGCCCAATCTGCTACACCTGCCACCGCCGGACCTCAACCCACCGACGTGCTGAGCTGGCTGGCTTGGGGCCTGGCCGCCGTGGTGCTGCTGTTTGGAATGATGACTGCTAGCTCGCTGGCCTCGGCCGTGGCCTATTCGGTGCAGGAGAAGGATACACCGGAAGAAGCCACTCGGGTAGTTTCTGAGGCTACTCCGGCTGCTCCTACAGTGTCGGTAGCGCCCACCCCTACCCTTCCCGCCGAGCAGAAAGTTGCCGCATGAGCCTACCGCGAAGAACTCTATACGGTACTGGCGCCGGTGTACTAGCCCTGCTAGGCAGTTACCCGACGCTGGCCCAAACGGTGGAGGCACCAGCTACGGCAGCCGCTGCCGGCGCTTCGGATAGTAAAATGATGCTGTTCTGGTTTTTGCTGAGTACGCTGGCACTGGTGGTGCTACTGACCCTGCTGCTGTTCACGGCGCTGGTCGTGAAGCTGCGGCCCCAACTGCGCCGGGTATACGATATGCCTACCGTGCGCCACAGCTGGAGCGGCAAGGTGCTGGGCCTGCTTGTGGGCGACCCGGTACTGGTAACCGGCACCGTGCGCGACGAAGTCATTGCCAACCACGACTACGACGGCATCCACGAGTTCGACAACGACTTGCCGCCGTGGTGGAAATACGGCTTCGTGGTCAGCATCATTTTCGCCGTGGTATACTTCACCTACTTCCACGTAGCCCAGGCCGGCCAGCTCAGCCACGCCGAGTACGAAACGGAGATGCAGCAGGCGGCCCTACTCGTATCGGCCGGCTCCGACGACCCCAACCAACTCACGACCTACCAGGCCCTACTCGCGCCCGCCGACCTGGGCGAGGGCAAAACCATCTTCACCCAAAACTGCGCCCCCTGCCACGGCGCCAACGGCGAAGGCAAGGTAGGCCCCAACCTGACGGACGAGTACTGGCTGCACGGCGGCGAAATCAACCACGTGTACCGCACCATCAAATTTGGGGTGCAGGGCAAGGGCATGGTGGCCTGGAAGGGCAAGCTCTCGGCCAAGCAATTGTTGCAAGTGTCGTCCTACGTGGTATCGCTGCAAGGCACCAATCCACCCAACGCCAAGGAGCCACAGGGTGAAATCGACCCTACGGCGAAGAAGCTGGCGCCGAAGAAGTAGCGGCCGCCTGCCGGTCCGACGCCGGAGGCGTCCGACCAGTATCGTAGAACGAGCCGCGTGCTGACGCCTGCTACTACCTACCCCACACGGCGCGTGCATCAGCAACGATACCGGTCGGACGCCTCCGGCGTCGGACCGGTAGGCGCACGTCGGCCCACAAAACCCTATGAAAACACCCACCTCAACCGAAAGCTTCCGCGACTCCATCGCCACGGTGGATGCCGAGGGCAAGCGCATCTGGCTCTACCCCAAGCAGCCGAAGGGCGCCCTCTACCGCGCCCGCACCTGGCTTAGCTACGGCCTGCTGGCCCTGCTGTTTGCCGGGCCGTGGCTGCGCATCCATGGCCTGCCGGTGCTGCTGCTGAACCTGCCGGCCCGGAAGTTCATCATCTTCGGACAAATATTCTGGCCGCAGGATTTCTTTATTCTGCTGCTGGCCATGATGACGTTCGTGGTGTTCGTGATTCTGTTCACGGTGGTGTATGGGCGGGTGTTTTGCGGCTGGGTGTGCCCCCAGACCATCTTCATGGAAATGGTGTTTCGCCGCATTGAATACTTCTTTGAAGGCGACGCGCCCCAGCAAAAGGCCCTCGACAAAGCCGAGTGGGATTGGAACAAAACCTGGCGCAAAACCGGCAAGCACGCCGTGTTTCTGCTGCTTTCCTTCCTGATTGCCAACACGTTTTTGGCCTACATCATTGGCAGCGAGGAGTTGGTGAAAATCATCACCGATCCGCCTGCTGAGCACCTGGGCGGCCTCACCTCCATGGTGCTGTTCACGGGTGTTTTCTACGCCGTATTTGCCCGGTTCCGGGAGCAGGTGTGTACCATTGCCTGCCCCTACGGCCGCTTGCAGGGCGTGATGCTCGACAAAGACAGCCTGGTGGTGGCCTACGACTACCAGCGCGGCGAGCCCCGCGAGAAGATGCGCAAAAACAACGTGCGCACCGCCGGCGACTGCATCGACTGCCACCAGTGCGTGCAGGTGTGCCCCACCGGCATCGACATCCGCAACGGTGCCCAGCAGCTGGAATGCACCAACTGCACCGCCTGCATCGACGCCTGCAACAACATCATGGCGATGGTGAACCTGCCGCCCAACCTCATCCGGCACGCCTCGGAAAACAACATTGCCACCGGCACCCGGTTCCGGGTTACGGGCCGCATCAAAGCGCTGTCGGCGGTGCTCACGGTGCTGCTGGTAGTGATGACGGGCCTGCTGGTGTCTAGGGCCAACGTGGCGGCTACGGTGCTGCGCACGCCGGGCCAGCTGTTTCAGAAAACCGACCGCGGCACCATCACCAACCTCTACAACATCTCGGTCATCAACAAAACCAACCAGCCCTACCCCATCGAACTGCGGCTGCTGGAGCCGGCCCACGGCCAGATTTCATTGGTCGGCACCGATGGCCTGACGCTACCGGCCCAGGGCATCGCGGAGGGCGTGTTTTTTGCCGAGCTGCCCGCGGGCGAGCTGCACACCACCAGCTCCAAGATTCGCATTGGAGTGTTCAGCGGCGGCAAGCTGATAGCGGAAGAGCAAACCAAGTTTCTGGCCCCACCCCGGTAGGGCCGCCTGCCGGTCCGACGCCGCAGGCGTCCGACCGGTATCGTTGCTGCCGTTGCACGAGCCGAGTCCGCGCCACCTGCCGGGCCCACGCCGTAGGCGTCCGACCGGTTGCCGTAAGCTGACGCCCGCGCCGGGTGGTTTGGCACCGGCAACGGCAGCAACGATACCGGTCGGACGCCTACGGCGTCGGACCGGCAGGCGGCGCGAACGGCTACATGGCCCTATCCCCAATTCATCTCCATGACTACCACTCCAACCCGCACCCTTTGGCCCTACGCCATCATTACCGCATTTCTGCTGTTCGGCGGCTATATTGGCTACATGGTGAGCCAGACGATGCGCACCAACGTGGACCTGGTGAGCCCTACCTACTACCAGCAGGAGCTGGCCTACCAACAGCGCATCGAATCGGTGGCGCGCACCGCCGCCCTACCCAGCGCCGTGGCCATAGAGTACCAAGCGGCGGAGCAGCAACTGCGGGTGCAGCTGCCTACTACCCTCAGCGGGCAACTGCTGGAAGGCAGCATCCATTTCTTCCGCCCTTCCAATTTACAGCTCGATTTTACCCTTCCCCTACAACCTGATTCAGACTTGATCCAACGCATTAGCACCCAGAAAACGGATAGTGGCTTCTGGCGCGTCCGCGTGGATTTTACGGCTGATGGACAGTCGTATTTCGTGGAGCAGGATTTAACAATTTAGCCTTGCAGGTGCTTCATGATGGCAATTACGTCTTCTTCGCCCAGGGCAGGCTCGGCCTGCTGGAAGGTGTCGTGGACTACCTCGCCTAGGGGCGTGTTCAGGCCTTCGGCTTTCGCCAGGCGAAGGTCTTTGGCCAGGTGCTTCAGGGCAAAGGCAGCCTGATAGTTTTCAGCCATTATCGCTTCGCCTTTGATCTTGGAGAAAACGTTGCCCATGGCGCCGTTGGCAATAATTGTCTGCATATCCTCCAGCTTCAGGCCGTGCTGCTGAGCAAACAGGAAGGTTTCGGCCAAGCCCTGCGTGTAGAAGCCCAACAGCGTGTTGATGGCGAGCTTGGCGCGGTTGCCGCTGCCGGTAGGCCCGAGGTGAAGCGCCAGCTTGCCCAGGTGCTCAAACAACGGCTGCGCCTGTTGGAATGCCTGTTCGTCGCCCCCTACCATAATCACCAGTTGGCCGGTTTCCGCCTGTTTCACGCTGCCGGAAACCGGTGCATCGAGGTAGGTGTGGCCTTTCTGTTGGCTGAGGTTGGCCATTTCTTCGCTGATACCGGGCGACACGGTGCTCATGTTGATGAGTAGCTTACCGCTCGCTTGGGCCTGCAGCAGTCCGTCAGGGCCAGCGAACAGGTCGCGCACGGCCTGGTCGTCCGACACCATCAGGAACACCACGTCGGCCTGCTGCACCACGGCAGCTGGCGAATCGGCGGTGGTGGCCCCGGCGGCGCGCAAGGCCTCTTCTTTGTCTTTGCTGCGGTTATATACGACTACCGGGTAGCCGGCCTCCAGCAGTCGGCCCGACATGGGGTTGCCCATATTGCCGAGGCCAATCCAGCCGAGTTGGGGTTGTGCGTTCATAGGTAGTGGTTGAGTGATGTAGAGTGGGACGCGGTATCTATACCACAAAGGGAGGAATTGGTTCGTTTTGCAAGCGAGCATCATCCAAGCAAACATCACCCCGCCACCTGATTTTTGTCATGCCGACGGCAGCGGTTTATGACCTACTTGCCTCCCAATTCGAACACGCGCTTTCCGCCGATGCTCTGGGCAGGTTTCATCTTTGGTCTTCTGGGTAGCTTCCACTGCGTGGGCATGTGCGGCGCCATTGCGCTGGCCCTACCCAGCCGGCTGGATGCAGCCGATGCTCACTGGCGCTACGTGGGTGGGCGGCTGCTCTATCATCTTGGCCGCGTTACCACCTACACGCTGCTGGGCGTGGCGGTGGGCGCGGTGGGGCAGTCGTTGCGGCTGGCGGGGTGGCAGCAGGGCCTTTCCATTGCATCGGGCCTGCTGATTCTGCTGCTGGTGGCAGTGCCCGAGCGCTACACTAGTCGCCTGGCTGCCGCTTTCTACCTCGACCGCCCACTGGCCTACCTGAAGCAAACGCTGGCGCACTTCTTCCACCGGCAGGAGCTGTCGGCGCTGTACGTTACCGGCCTGCTGAACGGCTTGCTGCCCTGCGGCCTGGTGTATCTGGCGCTGGCTGGCACGCTGAGCACGCCGGGGGTAGGCAGCGCGGCCGCTTACATGCTGCTATTTGGGTTGGGCACGCTGCCCCTGATGTTGGGCCTGTCGCTCACGGGGCGACTGGTACCGCTGGGGTGGCGCACCCACATGCGGCAGGCCGTGCCCTACGTGGCCACGGTGCTGGCCGTGCTGTTCATCCTGCGCGGGCTGGGGCTGGGTGTTCCCTACCTCAGTCCGCAGCTGGTGCACACTGCTCCCGCCGCGCATGCCGCTCAGCCCAGTACCATGCACTACTGTCATTAAATAGACCTAGCTGTGCGCTATCAACTGATAGCCCATCAGTTACTGATACAAACCTCAGCAGGCTATCAGCCAACAGCCAATAGCTAGCAGCTAATTAAAGAACCTATGAAAACCATCCTCGTCCCTCTTGACCTCACCGCGGCTTCGGAGCACGCAGTAGTATATGCCAATAAGCTGGCCGTGCGCTGGCCGGCCGAAATCGTGCTGCTCTACTGCCACCACGGTCCTACCCCCACCGCCGCGGAAATGCAGACGCTGGAGCAACGGCTGCGCACGCTGGCCGAGCGCCTGCGCTACCAGCAGCTCACGCGGCAGGATGGGCGCCGTATCCGCTACCACTACCGGGTGGTGTCAGGCTGCCTGCACGACCACGCCCAACCCGAAGCAACCCGGTGCGCGGCCGATTTGCTGGTGATGAGCCTGGAGCACATCGACTGCGGCCGACCCGATGTGGCCGGCAACCACGCCGCTGCTATTATCAACCTAGTAGCGTGCCCCGTGCTGGTGGTGCCGCCTGGCCGCCTACCCTTGCCAAGCAGCGCCGTTTTCTCGGCTGATTTCGACAAGCTGGATACCCACCTCCTACCCCGCTTGTCGGCGCTGGCGAAGGCGTTTCCGGCGCCGTTGCAGCTGGTGCAGTTCTACTCACCCCACCACCGTCCCGACCGGATGCGCCTGAAGCGCGCCCTGGAAAAAGCCCGCCCCCAGCTCACCTGGCCCGCCATTACTACGCACCTGCTCGAAGACGACGACCAGCTGGAAGGCACCAGCGAGTTTTGCGCCCGCACCCAGACCCAGTTGCTTGTGGTGGCACCCACCAGCAGCGCCTTGCTCCGCCGCCTATTTGATGCCTGCTATACCACTACCCGCGCTTACCATACGCAGATTCCGGTATTGGTGCTGCGCCAGCCCCAGCCTACCATGGTGTGCTGCGAGCGGTGCGCCCGACACGAAGCCCAGGGAGCCGCTCAGCGGACCGAAGCTATCCACTAACCCACTGTGTGTCCCTACCCCTGACAGGGCTTTGAGCCCTTGTCAGGGGTAGTCGCAGGCTGCTCAAAACGAACTCTTCACCTTACTCATAACGCCCTCGTTATGCATACCGTCCTCACTGCTACCGATTCCTCTACCCGCGCTGCCGCCGAAATATGGATGCGGGACTTTCAGCAGCGCCTATGCCGTCAACTCGAAACCACCGACGGTGGCACTACCTTCCGCACCGACGCCTGGGAGCACGAGGGTGGCGGCGGCGGCCTGTCGAATGTCATTCAGCACGGGGCAATACTGGAGAAAGGTGGGGTGAACTTTTCGGCGGTGTGGGGCGAGATGAGCGAACCGGCCGCCCGCAACCTGTTCATGCCCAACCCCGAGTACTTTGCCACGGGTGTATCGGTGGTGCTGCACCCGCGCAGCCCGCGCGTGCCCATTGCCCACATGAACGTGCGCTACTTTGAGGCCGGCAATGGAGAGGCCTGGTTTGGCGGCGGCATTGATCTGACACCCATTTATGTAGTGGAGGAGCAAGCGCGCTGGTTTCACCAACAGCTCCAGGCCGTGTGCCAGCGCCACAACCCAACCTACTACCCCCGCTTCAAGCAGTGGGCCGATGACTATTTCTACCTGCCTCACCGCCAGGAAACCCGCGGCGTAGGCGGCATCTTCTTCGACCGCCTCACGGTAGGAAAAGACGGCTCGTTCGAGGACCTATTTGCCTTCGTGCAGGACGTAGGCGACGCTTTTGGTCCCATCTATACCGAGCTAATGCGCCAGAACCGCACCCTACCCTACAATGCCCCCGAAAAGCAGTGGCAACTCATCCGCCGCGGCCGCTACGCCGAGTTCAACCTCGCCATCGACCGGGGCACCAAGTTCGGCCTCGAAACCGGCGGCCGCACCGAGAGCATCCTCATGAGCTTACCCCCAGAGTGCGAGTGGCACTACAACCAAGTGCCCGCACCAGGCTCGCCGGAAGCCGCTACCCTGGCGTGGCTGCGTAAGGGGGTAGAGTGGGTGAGATGGTGAGTAGTGAGTAGTGAGTAGTGAGTAGAAAATACGGGTGTCATCCTGAGCAGCGCGAAGGACCTTATCACGTAAGAGCGAGTTGGTGAAACGACTGTTGTTCTTCCGTAATAAGGTCCTTCACTGCGTTCAGGATGACAGGCATGTTTACTCACAATTTCACAAACTCACCACTCACAACTTCACAACTTCCCCACTCCTAAGTATCTTTATGGGTTAATTTCATTCGCCGCGCATTAAATCAGACCTGCATGAGTACGAAGCTGCGTCTTATCATCCTGAGCTTTTTACAGTTCTTTATCTGGGGCTCGTGGCTGATAACCATCGGTGCCTATTGGTTTCAAACCAAACAATGGTCGGGGGCGCAGTTTGGCGCTATCTTCTCCACTATGGGTATCGCCTCCATTTTTATGCCCTCGCTGATGGGCATTGTGGCCGATAAATATATCAATGCAGAGAAGCTGTACGGCGTGCTGCACCTGCTGGGCGGTATTGTGCTTTTCACCATTCCGTGGGTCACAGACCCCGGCATGTTCTTCTGGGTGATTCTGCTGAACATGATTTTCTACATGCCTACCCTGTCGCTGTCTATTGCCGTGTCGTACTCGGTGCTGAAGCGCGAGGGGTTGGATGTGGTGAAGGACTACCCCCCCATTCGGGTATGGGGCACTATCGGCTTCATCGTGGCCATGTGGACGGTGAGCTTGCTGGGCTTCGAGAAATCGGCCAACCAGTTTTATGTAGCGTCTGGCGCAGCGCTGCTGCTAGGGCTGTACGCCTTCACTCTACCCAAATGCCCACCTACAGCCCAGGATGCGCCCAGCCGCTCCTTGGTAGAAATATTGGGCCTGAAGTCTTTCGCCCTGCTGCGCGACGCCAAAATGGCGACCTTCTTCTTGTTTGCGCTGCTACTAGGCGCCGCCCTGCAGCTCACCAATGCCTACGGCGACACCTTCCTGCATGACGCCAGCGCTACTGTCCCTACTCTGAATATTGAATCCTTTTCGCAGCTTCTATCACAACTAATATCACGTCCTCTTGATACCCTAAGTGGCTTGTCTGCAAAATACCCGGCCATTATTATGTCGATTTCGCAGATTTCTGAAACGCTGTTTATTCTAGCTATTCCGTTCTTTCTGCGGCGCTTTGGTATCAAGCAGGTGATGTTTATGAGTATGATTGCCTGGGTATTGCGCTTCGGCCTATTTGCCTACGGTAATCTCGAGTCCAACCTCTGGATGATTATCCTGTCGTGCATCGTCTACGGCATGGCATTCGACTTCTTTAACATCTCCGGTTCGCTGTTCGTGGAAACCCAAACGGCGCCGAGCATCCGGGCCAGTGCGCAGGGCTTGTTTATGATGATGACCAACGGCTTCGGGGCCGTGTTAGGCAGCTCCATCAGCGGCATCGTGATTCAGAAGTACTTCACCGCCGCCGATGGCACCAAAGACTGGCACAGCATCTGGATAACCTTCGCGCTGTATGCCCTGGTTATTGCCGTGCTGTTCGTGCTGCTCTTCAAGCACAAACACAACCCACAGGCGGTGGAAGAAACCCACCCGGAACCCCTGCTTGCCTAGACCACGGATTCGCTCGGATTTTTCGGATTACACGGATTTTGTGGACGGCTTTCTGAAGAAGCATCCATTATCAACAAAAAAGCCTCGCAAACTGCGAGGCTTTTTTGTTGTGGCTACAGAGCAATAATTTTAGCCAATCGTCCACAAAATCCGTGTAATCCGAAAAATCCGAGCGAATCCGTGATTTAGAATTGCTCGTTGGCGGGGAAATAGAAGTCGCCTTCGATTTGCGCGTTTTCGTCGGAGTCGGAGCCGTGTACGGCGTTGGCTTCGATGCTCTTGGCGTACTTTTTCCGGATAGTGCCTTCCTCAGCGTTGGCGGGGTTGGTAGCACCAATCAGCGTGCGGAAATCAGCCACGGCGTTGTCCTTTTCCAGGATGGCGGCCACGATGGGACCCGACGACATATACTTCACCAGATCCTGGTAGAAGGGACGCTCCTTGTGTACTTCGTAGAACTGGCCGGCGCGCTCGGGCGTCAGCTGTACTTTCTTCAGGGCCACGATGCGGAAGCCGCCGGCTTCAATCATGCTCAGGATACCACCAATGTGGTTGTCCTGCACGGCATCGGGCTTAATCATGGTGAACGTGCGGTTGGTTGCCATACGATTCAGGGTCAAAGGGTAAGGGTAGGAAAGTAGAAAACCGCCGCGGCGGTTTGTGGGCGCAAAAGTAGAGGTATCCGGCGAGAGTTGCGGAGTTGCGCCGAATAAATCCTGCGGGCACCTTTTATATAGCAGTGGCGTTTGACCGTATCCGACGCGCCCAAGGGCTCCTATTTTGAGAGACGGGCGGGCCGTTTCGTTGCAATTCCGGAATTTTTCCGACTTTTGCCGCCTTGTTTCCGTCGTAAAATACCGACTTTCAGCCATCTAGTAGTAGGCAATGTCCACAATTACCGCCCTGCAAGAGCTGCTTGCGCAACCCCGGCAGATTTTCATTACCACCCATCACAAACCCGACGCCGATGCTTTGGGCTCGTCGCTGGCCATGATGGGGTATCTCCGCAAAAAAGGTCACCACGTTACTGTCGTGACTCCTTCCGACTACCCCGATTTCCTGGCCTGGATGCCCGGCAACGAGGATGTTATCATCTACGAGCGGCACCAGAACGACGCCCAGGTGCGCGACCTCATCAACAAAGCGGAGGTTATTTTCTGCCTGGATTTCTCCTGCCTCAACCGCATTGCGGAGATGGGCGAGTACATTCGGCACGCGCCCGGCACCAAGGTGCTCATCGACCACCACCAGGAGCCCGAGAACTTTGCCGATCTGGATTTTTCCAATTCCAGCGCGGCCGCCGCTTCGGAGCTGGTGTTTGAGGTAATCCGCGACTTGGGCGACCAGGATTTGATTGACGTGGGTATTGGCGAGTGCCTGTACGCGGGCATCATGACCGATACGGGCTCGTTTCGCCACCCCAGCACCTCGCGCAACGTGCACCTGATTATTGCCGAGCTGCTGGACGCTGGTATCAATCTTTCCGACGTACACCGTCGCATCTACGACTCGCACTCCGAGATGCGCCTGCGCTTCCTGGGCTTTGTGCTGAAGGACAAGCTCACGGTGCTACGCGAGTACAACACTGCCTACATTTCCATCACCCAGGACGAGCTACGCCAGTACCAGTCCAAAACCGGCGACACGGAAGGCCTCGTCAACTTTGCTTTGAGTATTGAGGGGGTAGTGTTTGCCGCTATTCTCATCGACCGAGGCTCGGCGGTGAAGATTTCCTTCCGCTCGGTGGGAGACTTCTCCGTGAGTGACTTCTCGCGCCAGCACTTTGGGGGCGGCGGCCACCACAACGCCGCCGGCGGCGTCAGCTACGATTCGCTCGACAACACCGTGCAGCGCTTCATCGACTTATTGCCGCAGTACCAGGCTCAACTGGTCACGGCTCCTTTAGTAGTTGCGCCCCGTTCGGCGTAACTTGCCCGAAATTCTCTTTTTTAACTCTACCCTACTCAATGCTTTCTCAACGCATTTCTTTGAGTCTGGCCCTGGCGGCCGGCTTTCTGGGCCTGGCCTCCTGCAACAAAGGCGGTGGCGATTTTCAGAAAACCAAGTCTGGTATCGAATACAAAATCTTCAAGAAGGTAGGCAACAAGTACGAGCCCCGCGAAGTGGCCGTAACCGGCGACCCTACCTACAAAGACCGCATCGGCAAGATCATGGGCTTGCACATTGAGTATCGCACGGCCAAAGACTCGCTGCTGATGAGCTCGCGCGTGCAGCGCATGGGCATCCCCGCCCCGTTCCCCTTGGACTCGGTGAAGCAGAAAGGTGCTGAGGCCGAAGCCTTTGCCATGCTCCAGCCCGGCGACTCAGCCGTGTTCAAATTCAACGCCGACACGCTGGCTATGAAGAACTCGGGCCGTCCGGCGCCGCCCTTCATCAAGAAGCAGGGCAACACCATCACGATGCTGGTGAAAGCCGAGAAGGTGCAGACCCGCGACGAGGCCATGGCCGACCAGCAGAAGCAAATGATGGACGCGCAGGTAAAAATGCAGGCGCACGCCAAAGAGCAACTGAAAAAGGATGATGTAATTCTGCAAGAGTACATCAAGAAAAACAACCTCACGGCCCAGCGCGACACCTCGGGCGTGTACTACATCATTACGCAGGCCGGCACTGGCGCCAAGCCTAGGACGGGCCAGACGGTGTCGGTGCAGTACAAAGGCACCCTGCTCGACGGTAAAGAGTTCGACTCTTCGGCCAAGGGCAACCAGGGTAAGCCGATAGAATTCCCGCTAGGGGTAGGCCAGGTGATTCCGGGCTGGGACAAAGGCATTGCCCTACTGCCCAAGGGCTCGAAGGCCGTGCTGCTGATTCCCTCATCGCTGGCCTACGGGCAGCGCGGCGCGGGCGCCGACATCCCTGCTGATGCGCCGTTGCGCTTCGATGTGGAGTTGGTAGACGTGAAATAGGTAAATAACCGCCGCCGGATGCAACCCGGCGGCGGTTATTTTTCTCTTACTGGTATGATGAATACTTTTTCCTTCTTCCGCGCCTCGCGCTTCGTACTCGGTTTGCTGGTTTTGCTGCTGAGCGTTTCGTCCTGTTTAAATAATAACAGCAACGACGATTATCTGGCTGATTTGGAACGCCAGGCTGCTCAAGCCAAGATAGACGACGAAGCCACCATTCAGAAGTATTTGGCTGACAACAAGATTACGAAGTTCGATAAACGTGCTTCGGGTCTGTATTTTGTGCAGGACAGCACGGCCCTGGGTACCGGCGACATGGCCAAAGCCGGTCAAACCGTTTCGGTACGCTACACGGGCTATTTTTTCAGCACGCCACCCAAAGCATTCGACGCTTCCGGCGCTACTCCGTTCAACTTCACATTGGGTATCGGCCAGGTCATTATGGGCTGGGATGAAGGCATTGCCTTAATGCGCAAAGGAGGCAAGGCTACTTTGCTTGTTCCGTCGGCACTGGCGTATGGAGTGTTTGGCCGCTCTACCATTCCGCCTAATACACCGCTACGCTTTGAGGTAGAACTGATTGACATTAAATAAGCGGCTATCTTTTCTTTTTCCCAAATGATACGACCTTTCCTGCATCGCCTGCTTCTGAGTGCTTCACTGTTGGCCTTTGCCGGCAGTGCTACGGTGCTTTCTGGCTGCAACAAAACGCCGAGCTACCTCAAACAATACGAAGACCACCGCGAGCAGCAAAAAACGCTGGACGATGCTTCGATTATGAAGTATCTGACAGCCAACAACATCAAAAACTTCACCCGCACTGAATCGGGCTTGTATCTGGTGCCTGTTACAGACGCTCCTGCGGGTACTGAAACGATCAAAGAAGGTCAGCGAGTAGAAACGCAGTATATCGGCAAGTTTATCAACGATGGGGTGCTCGGCACTACCTTCGACAGCTCTTACGATAACCGCACGCCCTGCCAGTGTTTTCAGGTAGTAGCTGGCGCCGGTAACGTGATTAAAGGCTGGGATGAGGCGCTACTGCTCATGAAACCCGGCGACCGGAAGCTGCTGCTTATTCCCTCCTACCTGGCCTATGGCTCTCAGTTGTCGGGCGACCCTATCTCAAACGTTGGCAATGACCGGGTACTGCAGTTCGACATGATCGTAACCAAGCGCGTTAACTAATAGCGCATGATAGCACAGCGTTGGTGGGCCTGCTGGTTATGTTTGAGTCTGCTTTTCAGTACTCTCACTGTTGTAGCACAAACTCCACCGGCTGATACCGTGCAAACCGCTAGCGGCCTGCGCTACTCGATAACGACACTTGGCACCGGCCCTACTCCTCAGGCCGGCGACAAGTTGGTGGTGGAGTACTCTGGCTTCCTACCCAATGGCAAGGTGTTCGATTCGTCGGTGGTAGATGGGCATCCGTTGCGCCTGCGGGTAGGGCGCGGCGAGGTTATCAAAGGTTGGGACGAGGTGCTCTTATTACTACCCGCCGGCACCCGCGCCCGCGTCTGGATTCCAGCCGCGCTGGCCTACGGTGCAAAAGGTGCCCGCGACCCCGACGATGATAGTCGTTACCTTATTCCACCTAATACCGATTTGGTATTCGACCTGACGGTGGTGAAGGTGAGATAGTGAGATGGTGACATGGTGAGTTTGAGTTTCTATCAGCGCTAACGGCGCCACTTGCGCAGAATGCGCGGTTAGAACCTCAAACTCACCATGTCACCATCTCACTATTTCACCTTCACTCGGCTAGCACTTCCGATAGCACGGCCAGCGAGCGGACGTCGCCTAGGTGCTCGATGTGGAGTTGGTAGTAGCGGATGAGTAGATTGAGTAGCTCGCGGCGCACCCGGCCATTGGGCACGGTGGCGTGGGTAGGGTCGTGCAGCAGTTCGTCGAAATACTGATCAAATTCCTGGAAGCGTAGCACGGTAGGCGTGCTGGTGCCGCTACCCGTAGCAGGTACCGCCGAGGCAAAGGCTACTTGGGTGGTTATCTCCTGCCCCGATTCTACCCCGAACCCTAGATAGGAAGCTAGGCGCAGCAGGAAAATCAGGGCAAAATTCTCGTAGCCCGTTTGCTGCTGATCGAAGGCCAGCAGAGCATCGTGCAGGAAATGGAACAGCGGCTCGTTTTCCTCTTCTTCCTGCACCACCCGCCCCACAATTTCCGATAGTACCAAGGCCACACTGCTCTTCTGCACATCAAACGGAATGCTGCGGTAGGATTCGGCGCAGCGGTACTCCGAGAGGCGCGTGAGGCCGCCTTGGCGTGAAGTGTAGGCCACCAAATCCAGCAACGTGAAAGGCTGAAACAGCGCAATGCGTCCGGGAGGCTTGGCCTTGCGCACCCCATTCACTACGTACGACTGCAACCCCAACCGCTCGGTATACACCCGCGCAATAATGGACGTTTCGCGGTAACGCATGTAGTTGAGGACAATACCGCGGGTTTTGATCAGCATAGTTTCACTTAAAAGGTAAGAGCAGCAGACGCTAGCTTTGATACCTAGTTTAACACCTTTTGGAATAGACTAATTCCTACTTCTCTACCACTGCAATTTTGCTGATGCAGCCGTTCTTGCCATCGGCATCGGACGAGAGGACCAGGTAGACCCCGGACTGCACGCGGCGGTTATTGCTATCGAGCAGGTTCCAGGTGACGGTGCCGCCGTTGGCGCGGGTTTGGTAGACGAGGGCGCCGGTCACGTCCGTTATTTTCACAATGGCATCGTTCACTAGGCCCGAAATTCCTACCTCGCCGGTAAAGCTGGTGCGCACGGGATTGGGGGTCACCTTCACGCAGTCGGGCTTACCTTCTGTGATGGTAGCCGAACCACGGTAGGTCACCAGGCCCGCATCGGTAGCCACAAACACCTCGCCGGTGCGGTCGTTCACCGATACATCGTTGATGTGGTTGGAGGGTAGCGGGCTGTTGGCAGTAGTGAAATGCAGCAGCGCCTCGTCGGCATCGGCATTGAACAGCCACAGGCCGTTATCAGCTGTACCAAACCATTTGCGGTTGGCCCCATCCGTGGCGATGCACAGCACGGTTTGACCGCGCAAAATGGCGAAGCCCGTATCCGATTCGCCCTTACGCAGGAATGGCACCCGAAACGTTGCGCTGGGGTCGAAGGCTTGACTGGGGTCGTCGAAAACGGCCACGCCCACTTCGCTACTGCTACCACTGGCTACCCAGATGGCGCCTCGTCGGTCCTTCACCACATCGTAGAGGTTAATGAGACCCGGCGTAGAGTTATCGGGGGAGGTAGCACTCGTGAAATAGCGCACGGCGCCAGTAGCAGGGTCATAGGCTACCAAGCCCTGACCGCCCTGGCGGGCCTGCGTCGCCCAGGCCACCTTGTTGTCGTCGAGGGCAAGGCGGTCGAGGTTCTCAGAACCGGAGAAATAGGGTAGTGTCCGCCAGGCATTGTTGGTGGGACTGAAGACGAACAGGCCCGAATTGTTGGTGCGCTGGTGGCGATTTATCACCCACACATCGCCGTTGCCATCTAAGGCCACATCCGTGATACGGGCGTAGTTTGGATTACTGATAGCGCTCAGTATCGGGCTGTTACCATTGGTAGGGTTAAACAGCCGAAAGTTGCCCGCGCCTTTCCACGCCAACAACCCTTGTCCATAGCTACCCACATAGAGTGTGCCGTCGGCGGTGCGCACGCCGTGGGTCAGGTCTTTGGGGTTGGGGTATTGCGCGGGGTCGGGTAGGGTAGTGGATGTGATATTAGTCCAACGACCATCCTGGTATTCATAGAAACCAGCATACAGTTCGTTTTGCAGGTAGCGGTCCTGATAGCCGCCGCTGAACACATCGGTGATGCCGCTGCGGGCATCGCTATACACGCCAAAGCTAAGGGCGGTAGCCGGGGCATTGGTTACAAAGCTCTCGGCCTGCTGCCCATCAGCCGCAACACGGACGAGGCCATTGCGGTAATCGGCCACGTAGTAGGCGCCATCGCGCGCCCGCAAAGCCGCCCGCGGGCTCTGAATGGGCGCGGCAGTCAGCGTCCGCACCTGCCCGGCGGCATTCAATACGCTCACTTTTTGGTTATCGGTAATGATCAACCCAGCCGCCGAAGGCGTGAGCTGGCTGAAGGTGCCAACACTGGTGCCAGGTACAGCTTGCCAAGTTTGTCCGGCAGGTAGGAAGCGGTACAGCTGGTCGCCATTAACGCCTGCGTATACGGTGCCCGCCTGCATGGCCAAGGTGCGGTACGGGTCGCCGGCACGCGCGGGTAGCACGATGGCCCAGGCACGAGAATCGAGCAGATTGGCTGCCAGCGAGCCGCGCAGGACGCCGCCCGAGGTAGCGGCCAACAAGTAGCCATCAGCCACGGTGGTAGCGTACACTTGCACAGCCGCCCCACCAGCGCCAATGTTGGTGTAGGTTTCGCGCACTTCCAGCCGCGTCATATCCAGTACCAACAGCCCAAAGCTGCACGACAGGTAGGCCAACCGATTATGGAAGGCAATGCCGTAAATGGCCTTAATACCCGTGATTTGCTTGCGCAGAATATCCGTTAGGTTCTGAATAGAACCGTCAGCTTGCAGCACGTCGAGGTTGCCGTTGGCGTAGGCCACCAGCGTCTGACGCGTCAGGGAGTCGTAGGCTACGGTTTGTACGCCCACGTCGTGCAGGCCGTCGCGGCGCGAAAGCAACGCCGTGGTATTTAGCTCTTTATCGTAATAAAAAAAGGCGTCTTCGGCGGCTACGTATACGCGGTTGCCGGCATCGGTCAGGGCCTTGGCGCGGTTGATGGGCAGGTGCAATTGCCAGTCGCCGTAGCCCACGCCCGACTGCGCCCGGGCAGGTAACGGGGGCAGCAGGCCCGTGAGCAGAAGCAGTACATAGCACAGGGTGGGTAGGAGGTGGCGCATGCGGAACAAGGTACATACTACACCTTTAGCTTGTAGCTATTGGCTGTAGGCTTTTCTATCGGAGCCGGTTCTGACTACCGCTTAACTTTCCTGACGAGCGGCGGGGCGAACTATGGCGGGTGCCTTCTCCTGCATCCCGGCCTGAAAACACGGCCGACAACGCGCCTCGTACGAGTCGGTTTCACCGAGCAGCACTTGCGCCTCGGAAGCGGCAATACGGAAAGAATAGGCTGCTACCTCGCCGCAGCACACGCACACGGCGTTTACCTTGGTCACAAACTCGGCCACGGCCATTAGGGCTGGCATGGGGCCGAAGGGCTTGCCGGTGTAGTCCATGTCGAGGCCGGCCACAATCACGCGGGTACCCTGATTGGCCAACTGATTGCACACGTCGACCAGCGAGTGGTCGAAAAACTGCGCTTCGTCGATGCCCACTACGTCGCAGCCGCTGGCGAGCAGCAGCATTTCTTCGGGTAGCTGCACAGGGGTGGAGCGGATGCTGGTGGCGTTGTGCGACACCACATCGTGCTCGTGGTAGCGGGTATCGAGGGCCGGTTTGAAAATTTCGACCCGCTGGCGGGCAATTTTGGCGCGATTGAGCCGGCGGATCAGTTCCTCGGTTTTACCCGAAAACATGGAGCCCGCCACCACTTCAATCCAGCCCCGATGCGGTGCTTCGCGGCCATTGCCAACGCGAGGTTCGATGAACACAGTCGATGCGTGAATGAATGAGTGAATAAGAGAATTTGTCCGGAGACAAAGGGTCAAATTTACAACTTTGGCCGGCAGGGGGCAACAACGCTGCTTTCACTGTTGAGGGTAGCAGGACGAGAGGGTAGCCAGTAAGAAGATTGTCATCCTGAGCTTGCGAAGGACCTTATCACATGAGAACGACTATCGCAACCACGACTCGTTTAACTGGCAGAAGGTCCTTCGCTGCGCTCAGGATGACAACCTTCTTACTGGCTACCCTCTCATCCTGCTACCCCACCCCATACTGCACGTGCGGCAGCTTCGTAGCTTCGGGCACACAGCCGGTCACGTCGCCGGCAGGTAGGCGGGTTTGGCAGGTGAGGCGCTCGTGACTGAGTAGGCGGCCGGCACGGCGGTAACGCAATTCTGGATCGGTGGGTGGCGTTAGTAGTTCTAGGCCCGTTACGACCTGTATGCGGCAGCTGGTACACCGCCCACGGCCCCCGCAGGCGTGCATCCAATCGTGGCCAGCGGCTTGCAGTGCCGCCAGCAACGTAGTGCCAGCTGGCACCGGCACAGCCACGCCAAATAGATTTTGCACGGTCAAAATGGGCATCTTTCCCTAAATTGCCATTGAATAAGGCTTTCAATGAAGGACAAATATAGCTCCGCGAAACGCGAACAATACGGCCGCCGCTTGGCGGCACACTTGTGCAACCAGCACTTCCTTGCCCAGCCCGACGCTACCTTAGACGGTCCCGCTGTGCTGAAATTTACGCCCATCCGGCAGGTCAATCTGTTTGTGGTGCAGCAGCTACTGGGCCAGTGGACCCAGGAAATGGCCCGGCTGCGCAGTCCCTACTTCGACTTTGAGGCTGCCGACGTGCGGCAGGCCCTCACGCAGTTCATGAACACCCTGTCGCGGCGCATTAAGCTAAGCCGTGCCACGTTTGAGCCGCTGCTGGCCACAGCTGTGGCCGATACGCTGGGCATTGCCACCGATCCGGAACAGATTTTTGAGGGTAAAATCCTGGGCACTAGTCCCAGCGTGGCCGTGGAGCAGCTCCACGACGCGTTGCGCTACATTGATGTAGACAAAGCGTGGTTTCAAACGTTTATCGACTCTCTGGTGAAGGGCGCGCCCTTGGAGCGCACCTTTGTGCTGGAGCGGTTTCGGCAGTATCAGCAGGCCAACC
Source organism: Hymenobacter citatus (assembly GCF_014333615.1). GTDB lineage: Bacteria > Bacteroidota > Bacteroidia > Cytophagales > Hymenobacteraceae > Hymenobacter > Hymenobacter citatus. The sequence goes on from NZ_JACSCY010000015.1 coordinate 92,399, forward strand.
ACGCCCGGCAACGCCCCCTGGAAAAGCTGGTGGAAGAGCTAAGCAATCTGCTACCCCTTACCGCTGCTGATCTGCGTGAGGATGGCCCCGTGGCCGAAGCGCCACCCCGCCCCGCCCCTACCCCACCGCCGGTAATGGCCGCCCCGACACCACCGCCTGCTCCGCCGGTAGCCCCCGCGCCCCCTACCCCAGCCCCGGCATCTGCACCAGAGGCTCCGGCTGCGCGACTCTACGAAAAGCTCAAAAGCGAACATACGTCTGTGCCAAGCCTGAGCACGACGCTGCGCACCGAGCGCCAGTCGGCAACACTAGCCGAAAAACCAACGCGAGTGGAATCGTTGCGGGAAGCCATTTCCATCAACCAACGGTTCAGCTTTATCAACGAGCTGTTTAACGGAGAGAACATGGAGTATCACACTGCTATACAGCACCTTGACACCCTACCCGACGCCGACGCGGCCAAACGCTACGTGACGGATACACTGGCTAAATCGCACGACTGGACCCGCAAGGAAGAGCACGTGGGGCGCCTACTGAAGCTGATTGACCGCAAGTTTGCGTAGCTAAACACTCTTTCTAGTTCCGCTGTCTATCGATAGGGCTTGGTTGATTTCTTCGCGAACAACCAAGCCCTATTTTTTTGAACTCCGCTACCTGTAGTTGTGCCCCCTACCCCTGCTTCTCTCGCTGCTGTGCCTACTACCTGGCGTAATTGGCTGCTGGTATATATAGTGGCAGTAGGGTTGCTGGCGGGTGGCGCCTACACCATGTACAGGCACTACGATTTCTCACACTCTCTGGACACGCGCAGCTACTTGCGCGTGGCACAGGGCAAGTTTCGGGGCACTAGCATTACGCGGCGCTACCGGGTAGTAGTGCCATGGGCGGCGGCGGCCGTAGCGTGGCCTATCAAGAAAGTATACACCCGCGTATGGCCCCAACGCCCGCAGAGCGAGTGGCCTCTGCGGCTGGCTTTTTATATCGTAAATACGCTGGTGCTGGCCGGCGCGGGGCTACTTATGTTTCGTACGTGCCTGCTTTACGGCGCATCGCCACCCGCGGCGCTGCTGGCGCTGGCGGCGGTGTTGTGCAGCCGTTGGGCAGTGTACTTGGCGGGGCTACCCATGGTCGATAGCCTATACGTGTTGGTGGTAGCGTTGGCGTTTTATGCCGCTCGTAGCGGGTCAAGAGCAGCGCTGGTTTGCTGCCTGCTGCTGGGGCCACTGGCCAAGGAGTCGTTTGTGTTCTTGGTGCCGTGGCTGCTGGTCTTTGGCCAAACGGCCGGGCGCTGGCCATTGCAGCTTATGCTGTTAACGGCAGCAGGGGCCCTCACCTACACCATCCGATACTGGATAGACGCGCAAGCCGGCACCCCACCCGCAGCCAGTGTACAGAACGCTTTTCATCACTTTGAGAACCTACGCTATTCACTCCAACGCCTGTTCTCGGTGGGCGGGGCAGGAGACCTATTCAGCGTACTTGGCTTTTTCTGGTTGCTGTTTTTATTGGGCTTGTGCGACGCTGCCCTGTGGAGGCGATGGATAGCGCCGTTGGGCTGGGCCGGCGGCACTTTTCTGTTGCTCGTGCTGGTGCACATGCTGCTTTCCGGCGAGTTGGGTCGTATGGCGTATCTGGGTACTCCTGTGCTGGCCGTGGGCTTGGCTTTGGTGCTAACGCATCATCCGCTGGGCCGCTGGCTAATCAACGTTCAGCATAATCCATAACCGCACTTTCAGGAGGTAGAGAAGTGAATTACTCATTTCATTACAACATCCTCTCTTACTATAGCATCACACCAACGCCTTACCGAACCAAATCCTGTTTGCGGTAGGCGTCGATGGCCAGCAGGATAAATAGCAGGGTAGTAAACGACCAGAGCGAGGAGCCGCCGTAACTAAAAAACGGCAGCGGAATCCCTACCACCGGCGCCAGCCCGATGGTCATGCCGATGTTCACGGCGAAGTGGAAGAAGATAATACTGGCCACGCAGTAGCCGTAGGTGCGCCCAAACACCGATTTCTGCCGCTCGGCCACGTACACAACGCGCCACAGCAAGGCCATAAACAGTGCAATCGTAACCACGGAACCAAGCCAACCCCACTCTTCGCCCACAGTACAGAAAATGAAGTCGGTGCTTTGCTCGGGCACAAAGTCGAACTTGGTTTGGGTACCTTGTAGGAAGCCCTTGCCCACTACCCCACCCGAGCCAATGGCAATCTTGGACTGCGTCACGTTCCAGCCTACCCCTAGCGGGTCGGCAGAGGGATTGATGAGGATTTCGATGCGCTTGCGCTGATGCTCCTGCAAGACGCTATTAAAGAAGAAATCAACCCCAAATACCATCCCAATCACCACCAGCCACACCCCAATGGAAAGTGGCAGATGGTGGCGTAGCAGGCGATTGTTGAACACCAACACCAGCACCAATAGCACGGTAAAAAAACCAATCAGCCAAAGCTTAGGCACCAGCAGCGCCAGAATCAGGATAGCCCCGCCGGCTGCCAGCAACAGCAAAATCAGCGGCGACATGCCCTCGCGGAAGTACGCCAGCAGAAACGCCCCGAATACCAGCGCCTGCCCCGTTTCGTTGGCCGCGATGATGAGCAACGGGGGAAGCAGCGTGAAGACGGCCAGCATCAACTGGTCGCGAAAATTCTGGTGACGCAGGTTGATGCCCGCCATGTAGCGCGACACGGCCAAGGCCGTGATGAACTTGGCAAACTCGGCGGGTTGCAGGCGCACCGGCCCCAACTCCAGCCAGGAGCGGGAGCCCGCAATAGGTCGCGCAATAAAGGGCGTAATAATGAGCAGTACAATCATGCCCGCGTAGAGCGCGTAAGCAAACGTGTCGTACGCCTTGTAATCGACTACCAGCAGCACCACAATGAGCAGCACGGCCGTCCCAATCCACAGGATTTGCTTGAACCAGTTGAAGTTCATCAGCTCCCCAAAGCTCAAGCCGAAGACGTGGGTAGGTGCATCGGGCGAGTAGCTGGCCGCGTACACGTTCAGCCACCCCACGAACACCATCAGCAAATAAATGCCTACGGTAACCCAGTCTATGCTGCGGGAATAACGAGCGGGTGATGAGGGCATTAATCAGGTGTTAATTATACGTTGTCTGATAACTGACAACACGTACTCAGCGGTTGACAACTCGCTTAATGATGGCGTTTCACGAAACGGTCGGCGGAGCCAGGCAACCATTCTTCCCACTGTTTGCGCACCACTTTGCCGCGCAAGTAGCGCTCCACCATCAGCGAGGCCAGAGGAGCCGCTGAGGAGCCGCCAAAGCCTGCATTTTCGATGAACACAGCAATGGCAATTTTGGGGTCTTCGACGGGTGCAAAGGCTGCAAAGGTAGCGTGGTCGGCGCCGTGGGGGTTCTGCACCGTACCCGTTTTACCGGCCATTGAGATGCCGAATTGCTCTAGGCTAGCCAGATTGGCCGTGCCGCCCCTACCCACTACCATCTGCATACCCGGAATGATCTGCTCGAAATAGCGCGGGTTTACGCTTGTGGTATGGCGCTCCTGAAATTGAGGCAAAGGGCCGTTTTGGCCTACACTGCGCACGAAATGGGGCGTGTAGTAGTACCCACGGTTGGCAATAATGGCCATGATGTTTGCCATTTGCAGACTTGTTACCTGCACCTCGCCTTGGCCAATACTCAAGGAGTAAACCGTTTTGTAAGTCCAGCGGTGGTGGCCGTAGCGCTTGTCGTAGTACTCAGGCGAGGGTATCAGGCCTTTCTTCTCGCCCATTAAGTCCACGCCCAGCTTGTCGCCGAGGCCGAAGGTCATTACGTTGCGTTTCCACTCGGCCAGTCCCAGCCGCGAATCCTCGAAGCGGTTGCGCGAACGGCCGCGCATTACGGTGGCCTGCATCACCTGGTAGAAATAGGGGTTGCAGCTGTTTTTGATGGCAATGCTCACATTACCAGGATATTCGTGGTTGTGCGTGCAGCGCACTAAGCGCTGGTTGCAGGGAAAGCCCGTGTTGGCCGATACAGCGCCCGACTGCATGGCCACCAGCTCGTTTACCAGCTTAAACACCGAGCCCGGCGAGTAAATGGCCGTGAGAGGCCGGTCGATGAGGGGGCGCTCGGGGTTATTAAGCAACTCCATGTAGCGGTTGCCTAGGCCCTTGCCCGTGAGCATGGCCGGATCATAAGCCGGTGCCGACACGAAGGCTAGAATCTCGCCGGTTTTGGGGTCAATGGCGACGACTGTACCGCGCTTGCCAGCCATCAGCATCTCACCGTATTGTTGCAAGTCGATGTCGATGCCCGTGTGCAAGTCCTGCCCGGCTACGGAGAGCGTGTCAAACTCGCCTCCCCGGAACGCGCCCTTCTCAATGCCACGCACGTTCACCATGCGGTACTGCACGCCCCGGTGCCCCATCAGCTCCTTCTCGTAGAACGACTCCAGGCCGCTAATGCCCAGAAAATCGGTAGGACGGTACTTGGCGTACTTCTCCCGGTCTACCCAAGTGGCCGGTATTGGTCCTACGTAGCCCAGGGCGTGGGCCATGCTTTGGGTACCATAAGCGCGGGCCATCCGCGCTTCAATGCGGAAGCCTGGGAAATCAATCAGGTTGTCCTGAATGGAAGCCAGCTCGGCAGTGCTTAAGTTCTGTACCAGCGGTGAGGCTTTCACGCGCGAGTATTTTTTGGCAGCCAGCAAGCCAGCGCGCAAGTCCTCTACGGGTAGTTGCAGCAGCTGGCAGAAGCGCACCGTGTCTAGCTGCTTCACTTCGCGGGGCACCACCAGCAGGTCATACACCGGCGTATTCTGTACCAGCAGCTTGCCGTTGCGGTCATACACCAGCCCGCGGTAAGGCACCTTCACGATGCGCTGCAAGGTGTTGCGGTCGGCGGCCAGCTTGTAGCTGCCATCCAGCACCTGGATGTAAAAGAGTCGCCCCGCAAATAGCATCGCCACGGCAAGAAAAATGGCCTGCACTACGTATTTGCGTCCTTCTAAATATTGCAAAGCAAAGAAAATCTGAGTAGTAAGCTATACCGATGCATGATGTAGCTGCGCCGCAAAGATACAAACCATTAAGCGGCTATAGTACAGCATTAGCACCAACACAACACCGCTTGTTACGGCTTGTGCCCTACAACAACACGCATACACAGACGTTCTTCTTTTTCAACAAAAATCCACCTACTTATTCCGTGTAAGCATATATCCCCCGCCAGGCATCCTGGTACACACGCCGGTAAGCGCCAATCTGCGCGGGCGCATCGGATGGGATGTGGTAGACCTGGTTTTTCTGTCGATAATCGCAAATAATATAGCGCACTGAGTCCTGAGCCGCGCGGCGGAAAAAAGTAGTCAAAGGCGGTGGATTATCGGGGGCTATGAGCTGGTAATACGTGAGGGACCGGACGCGGTAATGAGGCATCTGCCCAAAGAAAAAATCGATAGGCGCAATTACCTTGGCACCTTTGCGGGGCATGTACTGCGCCAGCGTCCGATTGGTATCCATAATGGAAGGCTCGCGCTGATTTTCAATGACCAGCTCGACCGTACGCACAGCGGCCCCTAATGGGTAGAGGCATAGCACTACCAGCAGTGCCAGCCGCTGCCAGCGCGCTAAGTGGGGCGTAGCGGCTGCTAGAAGTTCCGTCACAACCACGATTAATATGGGCACGAACAGCAGGTAGTAATATACGTTCGTGTTTTTGGTGAGCAGCCAGAAGATGCCCAGTAGCCACAGCAAATACTGCATGGTGGGCGTTAGCAGTCGCCGGGTGGCCGGCCGCAGTGTCAGTACCAATACGGTGAGCAGAAAAAGCACAGTGAGAGGCACTTCGCCGCTGCTGTGAAAGAAGATTTGGTCGTAGCGGCGCATCACGTGCATCTTCTTGGCCCAGTTGAAATTGCCCTGGGCCGCGTGGTCGTGGCTGAACTGGTAGAGTAGCCGGTTCAATTGGTTGTCCCACAGCGCATCGGCCACATACAAGCTTAGCACAATGCCCCCCGCCAAGCCAAACCACACTGCTTTTTTCCAATGGCCTTGTCCTGCGAGCCAAGCGCACCCCGCGGCAATGTAGATGGTGCCATTGAGGTGGGTGAGGGCCGCCAATCCGGCAAACGCCCCCGCCACTACTACCCAACGGGTGCGGGCGCTATGCTGCTGCAACAGCAAAAACGAGGCGAAGCCGCAGGCCGCCACCATAGTTTCAGGACGATTGTCTACCCCGAATGTCCACAGGCATCCGCAGCCAACGTAGAATAGGGCGGCTAGCCATTGCTGCGCCGCGCGCCCTCGAAAATACACTAACAGCAGCACCAGCCCTACCGCGGTAAACAGCATTGGCACGGTGCGGGCCGCCCAGATGGTGGGTCCGAATAGATACAGCACCGGCACCTGCACGTACACGAAGGCTTTGTGAAAAACGTACAGACGCTCGTGCCAGTAGTTGTAGCCCCTGAATAACTCGGAGCGCACAATGCCGTCTTTCAGTAACCAATAGGATTGCTCGGTGCACCAGGCGTCATCGAAATGAACGATTCGGTGGTAGAGCGTGGCCGCGAAGCCAACTAACAACACCAGTAATAGTAGTGCGTAATATTTCTTTTGTAGAAGCATAGAAACCTAGCATAACTCACTGTATTCACTTCTACAAGATTACTACGTTTTTGCTGGGTTTCCCGGATAAAGCAACCCAGCTGCGGCATTGCAACAGCCCAGCCCCTACCCTCTAACGCGACCGGCGACGGGTAGGAAAAAACACCAGCTGCACAATCAGCATCACCAAGGTGGTGTAAAGGGTGCTGACGAGGATTTTGGCCATGGTGAAGCCCAACGACAGGAAGCTGCCCAACTCCAACAGAAAGAACGTCACGTGGTGCAAGGCGATGAGCAGCACCAAGTATACCATCATCCACTGCCAGCCCATCTGGTGAATATTCACCGAGTCGGCGGCGTCGTACCCATCGCGAGGGGTCAGCAGGCGTAGCACCCACGGGCGCAGGTAGGCCGTGAGCACAGCCGAGGCAGCATATAGTCCACCCGTATCCTGAAACACATCTACCGTGAAGCCCAGCCCAAAACCCAGCAGTAGTTGCACTACAATGGGCGTATCAATGGGTAGAAACAGCAGGAAGCCCAGATAGAAGAAATTCCAGCCCAGGTCGAACAGCACGAAGTTGCTGTTGTCGAGCAGCAGCACGTACAGCCCCACAAAGAGCGCAAACCGCACCAGCTGCCACGCAATGGTTCCGACTATGCTCATCGTTTCCCCCCTCCTACTACGGTGCCCGTGTGTGTTTCCAGGGTGTCGCGCTCGGCTTGGGGCCGGCTGCGCACCACGTACACATAGGTCAGGTTAGAGAAATTGACCGAAAGCCGCACGCGCACCGTCCAGAAATTCTTGTCGGGCTCCTTCGTAAAGGTGTCGATGGTACCCACCATCACCCCTTCCGGGAAGGTAGCGTTGTAGCCGGAGGTAATCACCGTGTCGCCGCGCACCAGCTTGTTCTGGCGCGGAATGTAGTCGAGCAGGGCGTGGGTGGGGTCGTCGCCCTGCCATTTGATGCTGCCAAACGTACCATCGCGCTGGATTTTGGCCGAAATAGCCGTTTTGGAATGCAGCAGCGACGTGATGCGGGCGTAATGCTCACTCACCGACTGCACCCTACCCACTACCCCACTGGCGGCCAGCACCCCCATACCGGGCTGCACCTGATCGAGCGTTCCTACGTTCAGCGTTAGGTAGTTATCCACGTCGCGCAAGCTATTATTCACTACCCTAGCCGGAATCAGTGGATAACTGGGGTCGTTGTTGCTGAGAGCTTGGTTGCCCAGTACCAGTGAATCGGGGCGGCCCGTGCGTAGTAGGCGCACCTGGGCAAGACTATCGTGGCGGATGGGTAGGCTGTCGGCCACGCGCCGCCCCAGGTCAGACAGGTAGAGACGCTGACGTAGGGCCGCGTTTTCGGCTGCCAAACTCTGGTTTACCTGGGCCAGTTCGAAGTATTCCGCCACCTGCGTACGCCACTCCAACAGCTGCCCGGCATAGGCATTGGCCGAGTTGAAAAACGCCGCCCGCTGGTAAGCGCTATTGCGAATCAGCAGGTAAACGCTCAATACCTCCAGCAACGCAAACACGAGGATGCCCCGGTAGCGAAACAAAAAGGCAAAGAGGTTTCTCATTGAAAATAGATAGGAGATGGTGAGACATGAGAAGTGAGATAATAGACTCGCACAAATCGTTATGAATTTACTATCTCACTTCTCATGTCTCACAGCCTCACTTCTAAGTAAGCAATACGCTCTTGAAAGCCTGAATATTCTTGATGGCGGCGCCGGTGCCGCGCACCACGGCGCGGAGCGGGTCCTCAGCAATGTGAATGGGCAGCTTGGTTTTGGCGGCCAGGCGCTTGTCGAGGCCGCGGAGCAGGGCACCGCCGCCGGTCAGGTGAATGCCGTTTTCGTAAATGTCGGCCGACAATTCGGGGGGAGAGATTTCCAGCGCCTTCAGCACGGCCTCCTCAATCTTGGCTACCGATTTGTCGAGAGCAATGGCAATTTCCGAGGAAGTCACTTTGATAACCTTCGGAATGCCCGTCATCAGGTCGCGGCCACGCACCTCGAAGTCGGCGGGCGTGTTTTCCAGCTCCGTGAGGGCGGCGCCTACCTCAATCTTGATGCGCTCGGCCGAACGCTCACCAATCAGCAGGTTGTGCTGGCGGCGCATGTAATCCAGAATATCCTGGTTGAACACGTCGCCGGCTGTTTTAATCGACTGGTCGCACACAATACCCGACAAAGCAATAACAGCCACCTCCGTAGTACCACCGCCGATGTCGATAATCATGGAGCCGATGGGCTGCTCCACGTCAATGCCGATACCGATGGCGGCGGCCATGGGCTCCTGAATCATCCAAACTTCCTTGGCACCGGCGTGCTCAGCAGAGTCGCGCACAGCGCGTTTTTCTACCTCCGTGATGCCCGAGGGAATGCAGATAACCATGCGGTGCGAGGGCTGAAACAGGCGCGTGCGGGTGTCAATCATCTTGATCAACCCCTTAATCATTTCCTCGGCGGCGTGGAAATCGGCAATTACGCCGTCTTTCAATGGCCTGATGGTCTTGATGTTATCGTGGGTCTTCTCGTGCATCTGCTGCGCTTGCCGACCCACGGCTATTACTTTATTGGTAGTACGATCTTTGGCAATGATACTGGGCTCATCCACCACCACTTTATCATTGTGAATGATGAGCGTGTTGGCCGTGCCCAGGTCCATGGCGATGTCGCTGGTCAGAAAATTGAAGAAACCCATTGAGTGACGGCAAGTAGATGAAACCGGGCGGCTTGCACCGGAAAAAGTGGGGCAAAAGTACAGAAGTTTCCGCGAAGCCCTACTATAGACATAGGATTGCGCTGCGGCTCCGGGGCCCAATTATTTCAGTTTAATACCAGAATCCTTCTATCAAAAGAGCCTGCTATGCGGGTGCAATACTCGCATTTCAACCCAAATATTGCTCCTAGGCGCACTGGCCAGCAAACCGACTACCCTAAAATTCCGAACGGTCCTGCGTCGGTAAGCTTGGCAGGACCGTTCGGAATTTTAGGGCTAATTATTAATAAGCTATTTGCGTTACGTATTGACGGTGTAGAAACGCAACCTTGCGTCTCGTTGGCCGCGCCGTGTGCACGAAATCGTTCAACGACGAGACGCAAGGTTGCGTCTCTACATCGTTCAATACGTAAGCAAATAGCCTTTAGTGTTTGAAATGGCGCACGCCGGTCATCACCATGGCCATACCCAGCTGGTTGCAGGCCGCAATGCTGTCTTGGTCTTTGATGGAGCCGCCGGGTTGCACCACTGCCCGGATGCCGGCTGCGCCAGCAATTTCCACGCAGTCGGGGAAGGGAAAGAAGGCGTCGGAGGCCATTACGGCGCCTTGCAGGTCGAAGCCGAAGGAGTGCGCCTTTTCGATGGCTTGCTTGAGAGCGTCTACGCGGGAAGTCTGCCCTACCCCGGAAGCCAGCAATTGGCCGGCGCGAGCCAGCACAATGGTGTTGCTCTTGGTGTGCTTGCACACTTTGAGGGCAAACTCCAGGGCTTCGGTTTCCTCGGGGGTAGGCGCCGAGTCAGTCACGGTTTTGAAGTCGGCGGCGGTTTCGATGGCGCGGTCGAAATCCTGCTCAATCACGCCATTCAGCAAGGTTTTCACCTGCTTTTGTGGGAAATCAACGGGCTTCTGGCGCAGCAGAATGCGGTTTTTCTTGCTTTGCAGCACCGTGAGGGCCGCCGCGTCGAACTCCGGCGCAATCAGCACTTCAAAGAACAGCTTGTTTAGCTCCTGGGCTGTGGCTTCATCTACCGGCTTGTTCACGATAATCACGCCACCGAATGCCGAAATCGGGTCGCAGGCCAGGGCGTTGAGGTAGGCCGTGTGCAAGGTATCGGCTTGGGCCACGCCGCAGGCGTTGGTGTGCTTCAGAATAGCGCAGGCAGGTTTGCCCTGCTGGAATTCCTGCATAAGCAGCACGGCCGCATCTACGTCTACCAAGTTGTTGTAGCTGAGCTGCTTGCCGTGGAGCTGATCGAACAACGCATCCAAGTCGCCGCGGAAGGTGCCGGCTTGGTGCGGGTTTTCGCCGTAGCGCAGGGGTGTTTCTTGGGAGCTGTTAGCTGATAGCTGTTGGCTGTTAGCTCTTTCTTTGAAGTAGCCAGAAATAGCCGTGTCGTAGTGCGCAGTGGCGGCGAAGGCGGCGGCGGCATACTGGCGGCGGTCTTCGAGGTCGGTGCCGCCGTTTTTCTCCGTCAGCAATTGCGTAACGGCCTCGTACTGGTCGCGGCTGCTCACCACCAGCACGTCGCGGAAGTTTTTGGCGGCGGCGCGCAGCAGCGAAATGCCACCGATGTCAATTTTCTCGATGATGTCCTGCTCGGGTGCTCCCGACGCCACGGTTTCCTCGAAGGGGTAGAGGTCAACCACCACCAAATCGATGGGCGGAATCTGGTGCTGCTCGGCTTCCTGCAAGTCGCTGGCTTCGTGGCGGCGGTGCAGAATGCCGCCGAATACCTTGGGGTGCAGCGTTTTCACGCGGCCACCAAACACCTCCGGGAAGCCTGTCAGGCTTTCCACGGCCGTTACATCGGCGCCTTGCTCCTCAATAAACTGTTGGGTGCCCCCCGTGGAGTAGATGGTCACGCCGTGCTGTTTGAGCAGGGCCACCAGCGGCTCCAGGCGGTCTTTGTAATAAACAGAAACGAGAGCGGAACGAATCGGCTGCGACATGGTAGGGGTTGGTTGCGGACTGTGTGAATGACAGCACGAAGGTAGCCACGGCAAGCGGGCGGCTTGGTGCTCTATATGTTACGTAATTGTTAAGCACCTGATAACACCTTCGTAATCAACACAAAATACCACCAGTTATTCTACAATATATAAGGCCGTCATTCCGAGCTTGTCGAGGAATCTCGCGAGCTGACTTCTGATTAGCAATACAATATCACCACGCGAGATTCCTCGGCAAGCTCGGAAGGATGGCCCAACAACTTTACTTCTCACGCAAGCACAACACCCCGGATTCAAATACAGTACATGTTCTCTACCACGCTATTCCTAGTTTATGTCTGCCCCCCTACCCTTTCCTACAACCGAAGAAACCACGCCGGCCGAAGACGCCGCCGCTCAATTAGCTCCGCGCCTGGCGGTCCAAGCGCCCGCCTCCGACCAGGAAGGTGGCTTTCCGGAAAAAGAGTTTGACTGGCTGCGCGCGGCAGGCCTGCTCACGGCTCCCCTACCCACCCACCTCGGCGGACAGGACTTGGCAGCAGTTTCGCACACCCTACCCTTGCTGCGCACGCTGCGGCATATTGGACGCGGCAATCTGGCAGTAGGGCGCGTGTACGAAGGTCACGCCAATGCCTTGCAATTAGCCCAACGATTTGGCCGCACGGAGCAAGTAGCGCGCTGGGCTGAGGACGCGACGGCCGGGCATTTGTTTGGCGTCTGGAACACGCAGGCACACGACGGCGTGCACCTGGAACCACTCCCCGATGGCCGCTACCGCTTGCAGGGTAGCAAAACGTTTGGCTCGGGCGCGGGTCACGTCACGCGCCCGCTGCTTACGGGCGCCCTACCCAATGGGGGCTGGCAGATGCTGATTTTGCCAGCCGATGCGCAAGTGCCGCAGCTGGATAAATCGTTTTGGCAGCCGCTCGGGATGCGGGCTTCGGCCAGTTTTCGGGTTGATTTTACGGGGCTGGAGGTAGGCCCCGATGACCTGCTGGGCCAGCCCGGTGACTACTACCGCCAGCCGTGGTTTAGTGGGGGCGCCATTCGGTTTGCGGCTGTGCAGTTGGGCGGGGCTGAGGCGGTGTTTGACGAAACCCGCCACTTCCTACAAAAAACTGGTCGCACCGACGACCCCTACCAGCGCCAACGCCTGGGCGAGCTGGCTACTCTCATCGAAAGCGGCCAGCACTGGCTACGCGCCGCCGCCGAACACGCCATGCGCTCCCAGGCCACCGACGACGCAGACACCACCGTGGCCTACGCCAACATGGTGCGCACGGCCATCGAGGAAATCTGCCTGCGCACGCTCCAGCTGGCCGAGCGGTGCGTGGGCGCCCGCGGCCTGCTCCGTCCCGAGCCCTTCGAGCGCCTCCACCGCGACCTGACCCACTACCTGCGCCAACCCGCCCCCGATGCCGCCCTGGCCGACGCGGGCCGTTTTGCGCTGGCTTCTACCGCACCTGCTTATTCGTTGTGGCATGGCTGAGTTTTTGTTTGATTCATTGCCGCTGCGCCCGGCTGATTTCGCGCTTACCCTTGGCTCTACTGTCATCGTAGCGCCCCATCCCGATGATGAGTCGCTGGGATGCGGCGGGTTGCTGGCGCTGCTGCGGCAGGCGGGCGTGCCGGTACAGGCCGTGTTGGTGAGTGATGGCACCATGTCGCATCCTCATTCAGTGAAGTTTCCGGCCGCGGCCCGGCAAGCTCTGCGCGAAGCAGAACTGCGTGAGGCTCTCACATTATTAGGCGTCAGCACAGACGATTTGCTGCTGTTGGGCCTTCCCGACAGCGCCGTGCCTACCCTCAACCAACCGGGTTTTGCGGAAGCCGTAGCTACCCTGCGTGCCTACCTCCAACGCGTGCAGCCCGCTACCGTGCTCGTACCCTGGCGACGCGACCCGCACCCCGACCACCGCGCCACCAGCCAGCTGGTGGCCGCGGCACTGACGGGCCTACCTATCCGGCGCGTCGAGTACGTAGTGTGGGCCTGGGAGCGCGCCGCCTCCGAAGATTTGCCACAACCAGGCGAAGTCACCGGCTGGCGCTTGGATATCAGCTCCGTGCTGCCTCAAAAGCAGGCTGCCATTGCGGCCCATCGCTCCCAACTTGCCCCCGGCATCATCGACGATGACCCCAGCGGCTTTCTGCTTTCGGAGCAGATGCTTGCGCATTTCGCGCAGCCTATCGAAGTGTATTTTGACGAATGACTTTTCTCGCAGAGGTTCGCGGAGGAAGGCGCGGAGGTTCGCAGTGTGCTGACCTACGCTCTGCGAACCTCTGCGAGAAATAAACTCCTACTTCTATGAACCCTAATCAACCGAACACCCTCCCTCCCACTTACTTTGATGATGTGTACCGGGCCAACGACGACCCGTGGCAGTTCGAAACCAGCCCCTATGAGCGGGAGAAATACGCTGCTACGTTGGCCGCCTTACCTCGACCGCACTACGATCGGGCTTTTGAAATCGGTTGTTCGCTGGGCGTACTCACAGAACAGTTGGCGCCGCGGTGTGGGCGTTTACTGGCCGTGGATGTAGCGGAGGCACCTCTGGAACGCGCCCGGCAACGGTGCGCGCAGTTGCCTCAGGTGGAGTTTCAGCTGATGCGCGTGCCGGAGGAGTTCCCGCAGGAGCAGTTCGACCTGATTTTGGTATCAGAGGTGGGCTATTACTGGTCGCCCGAGGATTTGGCCCGCGCCGCCGCACAATTGTTAGCTGCCCTACCCTCCGGCGGGCAATTGCTGCTGGTGCACTGGACACCCCCCGTACACGACTACCCCCTAACCGGCGACGAAGTACACGAGTTCTTTCTGCAAAAAGCCGAGGCAGATGGCCCTTTGCGCCACGTGCACGGCCAGCGCCAGGAAACCTACCGACTGGACTTACTGGAGAAGCGGTAAGGCTATTCTATTGCGCCTCCCCTACTAATGGCGTATGCTGCTTTAACAACATTCGCAGTTCAGCTAAGGCACATGAGAGTGCAACCGGCGGCCACCGTTGCGCCCATTGTTGGCGGGTAGCTTGTTCCTGTTGTACACATTGCCACAGTGCGCCAAACGTAACAGCTTCCACAACGGCTTGACATAGCATCTGTTTGGTAAGACCAAGCATATCGGCTATTCTTACCCCGACGGCGTGCAAGGTAGGACTAAGCGCAGCACCAGAGGAATGTACATCGTTTTTAACAGCTTGCCAGAGCTGTCGTAGTTGCCGGCGGGCCTGCCATTGAGCCGTTAATTGTGGCCCACTCGCTACCAGAGGTTCCCGGAGCTGCTCACTCAGCGCCGCCCATTCCCGCAACTGCCACGATAAGCCCACCGCCACGCGCCCTTCATGGCGCGCCGAGGTAGTCACACGCACAGCAGGGCTGTGCCGCACGCGCAAATCGTGGCCACACAGGGCCTGGTATAGAGCTTCATCCTCCAGATACGGTACCACTGGCAGTCCGCCTACCTGCTCATAGGCCAAAACCGTGAGGGCAAAACTGGCTCCAAAATGCTGGTGATGACGCGGCCAAGCATCCACCGGATCGGGGTCAATCAAGTGCTCCAATTGCGCTGCCAGCAGGCGGTAGGCTGCATCACGCAGATGGTAGCGCCGCACGGGGCAGTTGCGCTGGGTAGGCACTTCGGCCACAATCCGCCCACCCACGGCATCGGCGCCCGCGGCTATTTCGGCAGCAATGCTGGCTAGCCAGGTAGGCGCTACGCGGGTATCGGCGTCGGTGCTGGCAATAATGCCGTGTGGCCTACCTACGCTGCGCAGGCGCCGTGCGGCCTCATCCATCAGCAGGCGCCGGGCTTTTCCCACGTGCGCCTCGGCGGGCGGTAGGGTGCGCTCTATCACGTGCAATGCCAGTTGCGGATAGGCCTGTGCCAACTGACGGACCACATGCGCGGTGGCATCCCGGCAGTTATTGGCCAGTACAATTACCTCGTAGCTATAAAGCGGCAATGGCTGCCCTTGCTCATCTACTTGCGTAGCCAAGGCAGCCAAAGTAGCCGGCAGGTTCTCCGCTTCGTCTTTTGCTGGGATAATAACAGAATAACATAGCTCTGGTCGGGGCGGCACAGTCAGCAGGCCACGTTCCAACAGAGGCGAAGCAGCCACTTCGTGGGCAGCATGGAAGCGCGAGGGTAGTACGGATGTCATCACCGTACTCTACGCGAATTGCCCAACTGTGGCTGTAAACAAAAGCGGCTTTCCTACTGGTAGGAAAGCCGCTTTTGTTTGTCTGGCCCACTATGGAGCTTCAGATGTTAATTGCGTGTGATCAGACTATTCGTTTGAAGCTCCGTAGCCGGGATTGGCCACACGTAATTGGCACTAGAAGATGGCACAGCACTCACCGACCCTTTACCTGGAATGGTTGCATTCAGGCGCATGATATCAATGTTGCGGATACCCTCGCCCAAGAACTCAATCCGGCGTTCTAATAATACAGCATTTACAGCGGCATCTGCTGAAGCGAAGCTGGTATAAGCAGTGCCTTTTGAGCGAGTACGCACAGCATTCAGCAGTGCTAAAGCGCGTGTATCAGCAGGACCATTAGTACGGAATAACGCCTCTGATAAGCTCAGCATCACTTCCGGATAGCGCAGCACTGGTGCTTTGTCCAGGTAGGGCGTACCACCTGAGTATTTTGCCAAGTAGGAGTTGCCACCATTTGTTATCACAAAGCTGGTACGGCGCACGTCAGTGGCAGAAAGGGCGGTGGTATTCGCTAAAATACCTTCAGCATTCAGGTAAAACTCTCCCCCGCCCGTAGGACCACCAGGGTTGCTGGTAGGTAAGTAATAAAAGCCCAACTGGTTTTGGGTGCCGGGTGTATTTTGTGCAGTGAAGGGAAATGCCAGAATGCTTTCTGTCGTTTCTGAGTTGAATACCGTTACAATAGAGGCGTTTAGTGAATTTGCAACGCCACTACTGGCCGTAAAAGGTGCCGTTGCAGGAACAATCTTATTAGCTTCTGTCACCACATTAGCATACTGCCCCATCGTCAAATACACCCGAGTTTTCAAAGCAATAGCAGTATTGCGATGTGCACGCGTAATATTCAGCGTAGTACTTGCGTAAGTGAGCGGTAAATTCTTTTCGGCAAAGTTCAGGTCTTCCAAAATTTGTGCATACACCTCACCCACCGTACTACGGGCCAAGTCGTTGCCGCCAGCACCGGTTTCAGCCTGTAGACGAAGTGGCAGACCGGGTTTGCTACCGTTACCGTCAATATACGGGCGGGCATACAGCTGCAACAGCGAGTAGTAGCTGAGAGCCCGCAGGAAGCGCGCTTCGGCTTGATACTGAACAGCTGTGGTAGTAGCAAAATCAGCAGCAAACACAGGTGCTACGTAGCTAGCTGAGTTAGCTTCCAGACCTGCTAGAAATACGTTGATCTGGTTGATAGCCGAATAAGCAGCACCCCAGACGCTGGTAACGTCATTCGAGGATGTTTCCGTTAGCGTATGGTTCCACACTTGCAACGCCGTAACAGCATTGGATGTACGGTTGATAAAATCATCTGCACGGACATCACTATACACTTGGTAGCGCCCCCCCAGAAAACTACCAGATTTTACATAAGCATACAGATTGTTTATCTGTAACGCGATGCGTGCCGGGGTGTTAAATACTACCTGATCTGAAAAGGCAGTTTCAGGTACTGGGTCAAGCTTATCGGTATCGCAGGAAGTTACCCCTGTTGCCAGAAGCAAGGCACCCAACGCCACCGTAACAGTATTTTTAGTTATGATCTTCATCCGAAAGTTGTGTTTAGAAGCCAATGTTGAAGCCTACCGTATATGTGCGGGCCTGTCCCACTGAGTTGCGGTCTACGCCGATACCAGTGTTGCTGGCACCGTTTGACGAAATTTCCGGGTCGATACCTGAGTACTTCGTGACCAAAGCAGCATTTTGCACCTGCACGTAGAGGCGGGCATTGGCAATGCCTACCCGGCTGGCAAGCGTCGGATTCAGCGAGTAGCCTAGTGTTACGTTGCGCAGACGAGCAAAATCACCCTTCTCCACGTTCGACGACATTACCAAGGCAGAGCCGTTCGATACGTTGTCACCATATACCACCCGCGGCCATTTGGCATTAGTATTTTCGCTGGTCCAACGGTCAAGAATGTCGGAGTCGTTGTTCCAGAAACGCTGGTCGTGCAAACCGGCTTTTGTACCGTTGTAGATGTAGTTGCCACCCGAATACTGAATGAAGAAATTCAGATCGAATTGCTTGAAGCGAAAGCTATTGTCGATACCGCCGTACCACTTGGGCAGCACTGGACCATAGTATTCGCCGTCGGTCAATTGGTTTGGTGTTCTGGCAGGCTTTCCGTCTAGCGTCGTCCAACCACCACCTTGGTGGTTGTATTGTACTGTTGTGCGACCAGTACCATCAGCGTTTACAATGCTCACCATCCGCTGACCATTAGCAGGATTAACCCCCAATGAAGGAACAGCCAAGATTTCACCTACTGAACCACCCACTCGGGTGTAGTTCACCGTTTCCAGGCCTGAGGTAGCAGTACCAATCCGTTGTCCTTCTGTTACTAGCGCCAGCACTTCGTTGCGTTGCGTAGTTACGTTGCCGCTCACTACCCAACTGAAATCTTGCTTCTGGAAGATGTTGGCCTTTAGGTTGAATTCAATCCCCTGGTTGCGCATTGAGCCGATGTTAGCATCAATTGAGTTGCCGGGAACTCCTTTGGAAGGTGATAGAGGCACTGCCAGAATCAGCCCATCAATAGTATTGCGGTAATACGAAAAGTCGCCCTGCAACTTATCCTGCAACAGGCCAAACGAGAAGCCAACATCGAGTTTTTTGCTGGTTTCCCAGGTTAAATCACGGTTGCCAGCGTTGTTATAGCCGAGGGTAGCGTTTATTCCATACAAGCCCGAACCATAGGTAGAAAGCGTTGTAAAGTCCCCTACACCCTGGCTATTGCCTACTTCGCCGTAGCTACCCGTAAACTTCAGGAAGCTTACAGTATTAGCCAGGCCCGAATTCTTCCAAAAGTTTTCTTCGGTGATAATGTACCCTACGCCACCACCATAGAAATTACCCCATTTCTTGTTACCCCAAGCAGAGTAGCCGTCGCGCCGAGCATTGAACGAGAGCAGATACTTCTTTGCGTAGTCGTAGCTCAAACGTCCAAAATACGAAACCAAGTAATTAAAGCCCTGGGCGTTACCAGCGGCCGCAATGTTTGTGAAGTTGCCTTGGTAGGTATCAAAGAAATCGTCAGCTACCTGAGTGCGGTTGGCGCCCCAGCGCTGTACCTCCGTCTGCTGCTGCTCGCCACCCAAAAGTAGTGAGACGTTGTGTTCGCCAAAAGAACGGTCATATTGAGCGGTGTTCTGCCAGTTCCAACGCTTGTTAGTGCGGTAATAGTTGGTAGCAGAACCACCCGTACTGAAACCATCACCGGCCAGCGCCGTTTGGAACGATTTATCTTCAAAGCCCACGTTGTCGATACCGTAAGTGGTGCGCAAGTTCAGGCCTTTCAGCACTTCCCAGTTGGCGTATACATTGCCCTGAATCTGGTTGCTTTCCGAGTTGAAGTAGTTGTAAGCGAGATCAACAACCGGGTTGTAGTAACCCGGAGCCAGAGCAGAAGTTGGTGCGGCTGGGTTTACGTTGGCACCGGCACCTACGCCGGCACCATTGGTAGCCGGTCTACCATCAGGGGTGTAAGCCGGAATGTTGGGAGGCAATACCAGCGGCAGGCGTCCCAGGCCAGCCGTACCAAATGCCGATCCGCTCAACGAGCCCGTGCTTGGTGCTGCGTTGTAGTTATTAGCGTAGTTGATGCGGGCACCTACCGAAAACGTCTTATATACTTTGTGGTCCACATTCACACGAGCGGAAGTACGCTTGAACTCATTGTTCTCCAACATACCTTTCTGATTGGTATAGCCCACTGAAGCGTAGAAGCTCGTCTTGTCGGTACCACCAGAGAAGTTCACTGAATTGGAGGTAGAGAAACCCGTACGGTAGATGTAATCATACCACCTAGTATCCACCACATTGCCATCAGCGTCTAATGTTGGCCGGAAGCCCTCCACGTTATTGCCTGCTGCACCTAGCGCAACCCGGTTCGCATTTAGGTTACGTACAGCCTCGTTCTTAATCATCATATAGTCCTCGGCACCCAGCACATCGAAAAGACGAAAGGCTTTGGTCAGGCCGGCCCACGAGTCAACCGATACCTTGCTCTGCCCTTTTTTGCCACGCTTGGTTGTTACGAGGATTACACCACCAGCTGCCCGCGAGCCATAAATAGCAGCCGCAGCGGCATCTTTCAACACCTCAATGCTCTCTATATCGTTGGGGTTGATGCTGCTAAGTGGGTTATTAGGCGCGTTAGTAGCCGAGTTGTCGCCGCTGTAGGTAGGGATACCGTCAATAACATACAAAGGCGACGAACTGAGCGAAATAGAGTTTACGCCTCGGATCCGTACTACAGGTGGGTTATTCAGTACTCCATTAGGGGTGGTGATATTCACACCTGGAGCTTTACCCTGCATAGCCTGCTCAAAGCTTTGTACTGGGCGTTGCGCCACATCTGTGCCGGATATGGTGGCAACCGACCCTGTTAACTCACGGCGAAGCTGTGTGCCATAGCCTACTACCACTACCTCATCGAGCCCCGTAGTAGTAGCTGCAAGTGTTACATTGATGGCTGATTGGCCGCCAACTACAACCTCTTTACTATCATACCCAATGAATGAGTATACTAGTGTATTTGCACTAGCGGGTATAGATAGTGAATAACTGCCTTCTGCGTCAGTGGAAGTTCCCTGTCCACCTCCTTTTACTACGACCGTTACACCTGGCAATGCCGAGCCATCCGATCCTAGGACTTTACCAGTAATTGTTCGCACTTGCGCCCACAGATTGTGGTTTGCTAATACGAGTACGGTAAGTAGAAACAAGAGTAGTGTTTTCCTCATGTGTACTTGTGTAAGGGGTTAAGAGTATTTCAATGAATGCATCTAATAAACGACATAATCCTAACATCACAATAGATTAACAAACAATTTTTCTGTTTATGAACCCAATATTTATAAATACATTCTATAAACTATACAAAATTTTATCTCTCTATATTACATATAAAGGCTATTATAATGACATTAATGCACTTTCGCAAAAATCTTAAGACAATAGCGCACAATTAATTTCACCCGTTTTATAGTTGGACAATACGAATCTATTCGTATTGTCCAACTATAAAAATATAGCCTCTATCTGCTAACAGATAGAGGCTATATTTTTATAAACGAATTTTCAAATTTACTTTAGAAAGCTTCCCCCACTGCGAAGATGATACCAGAGTTGCCGCCCGAGCCTACCCCATAATCAAGGCGGATGTTGAGTCGGTCGCGGCGGTTGAAGCGGAAGCGGGCTCCTACCCCACCGGCCAGCTTGGTGCCGTCGAAGGTGTAGTCGTTTAGATTATACCCTACCTGGCCGGCTGCAATGAACGCAGCAATATCAAAGCGCCAAATGAGCTTCTGGCGTATTTCAGCCTGCACTGTTGTGAATTGACGGTCGCGGTAGCGGGCTTCGTAGATACCACGCATCAGGTAAGAGTTGTTATAGATAGCACCCCCCAGCGTAGCGCCCATACCGCCCAGCTCCCGAAAGGGAACATCGCCGGAGTGGTATTGCCCCACAAATTGCAGTGCCAAGATGGTATTGTTGGAGCCGAACAACGGGTTGAAGTGACGCGCATCGATCTGATAGCGCGTGAAGCGGTAGTCGCTGCCTAGCGCCCCGCCGTTGAACAGGATATGTGCGTCCACGAAGTTACCGCGGTAGGTAGCCAGCACGTTGTCGCGACCATCATATAGCAACGCCGGCCCTACTCCAGAGCTGATAGTACCGTTGCGTTGCTCACCCAAACCACGGAAGTTTTCACGGGCCCCCAACTGCGCATACACCGGCGGAACGCTCATGTACTTCTCCGCCTCACGCAGCTCCACGTCGCCCAGGTTAGTCAGGCGGTAGCGGACACCCACAAACAGGTTAGGCGCAGCCTTTGCCAAGGCTTTCTCATCGAATACAAACAGAGGATACTGAATGCTTACTTTGTCGCTCTTGCGCGTATCGTTTCCAATACCGAAATAGTCGAAGCGCAGATCATAGTAGCTCAGCTCACCCGAGAAGTAGAACTTCTCGCCGGGGGTGAAGATGGTGTGCGTGAGCTGAATCGTTGTTTGTTTCTTCTGGCTAAACCACGCAATAAGGCGAGCGTTTGATTTACGCACGGTGGTATCGGTGCCAAAGCGCCATACCGGTAGGATGGCCGCCCCTACGGCGAAACCAGTTTCCTGCTGATAAAAGGCAATAGGTACTGGAATAAAGCTTGGCTTATCACTGGGGCTAAAGTCTAGCTTACGGGTAGGAACACGGCGAGGCGTTAGCAGGGAGGTAGCGGGCTGGCGGTTGGCCAGCAGGCCCAGCGTAGGCGCCGGCGCCTCCGTAGGCTCCGCCGCCGATGCTAATACGGTAGGAGAAGCTGGAGGTGGTGCCACCACCGAGTAGGGCGCCGCAGATTGAGCGGCCGCAGACAAGGCCAGCCCGGATAAGACCAGCGGCAGGTAGAGAAAGCGCATAAAAATGCCAGACAGAAAAAGGTGGAAGCCAGGAAATCAGGTGGCCCGAAAAGGCGGCGCCACGCAACGCATCTGACTAGGATTTCTGCACTAACGCAACAGTGCCTACTACGGTTTTAGACAATGGCAGATAAAGGAATAGACAGCACGCCGGCCAACATAATCCATTTGCACCAAGCGCTGAGCTGCGCAAAATGCCGCCGACGGTCGGCGCGCCGCAACTGATAGCTCAACGCTAGCATGGGAAGCAGACAAAGCACTAGCAACCAAGCACCTAACCACGGATAACCAGTTTGAAAGGATTCGGATGCAGCTCCGCCGGTTAAGAATAGTAAGCAAACCAAGAAGGCGCCTGCTACCCATTTCGCCCGGCTCACGCCCCATACGATAGGCAGCGTACGGCAATCGTGCTGCGCATCGCCACGCATATCTTCCACATCCTTCACAATTTCGCGCACCATAGTGAGCAAGAAAGCCGCCAGCGCGTAGCCCCACGGACTCGCCTGCCCCGTGCGAGCCTGCAACTCGGGTAGGAGTACCATTGCTGCTGTGAGGGTAGCAATGCTGGCATTGCCGGCCAGGGCCACGCGTTTAAAGCGTACAGAGTAGCCCCACAAGAGCAGCGCCGACCCCACATGCACCAAGCCTAGCAGTGGTGAAAGCACACCTGCCACCACAATGCCAATACCCGACAGGATGAGATGGGCCATCATGGCGTGGCGCCGGTTGATGAGGCGGCCAATGACAAGTTGGCCAGGCCGGTTGACGGCGTCAATCTTCACATCGTAATAGTCGTTGATGATGTAGCCGGCAGCTGCTACGCACAGCGTGGCTAGCACTAACAGCAAAAACGGCGACGCCAGTACTACCCGCCAAGTGGCCGTTGGCAACAGTGTTGCCCGCACCAGCAGCAGGCACAGCCCCATTAGCAGCAGGTTGGGCAGCCGGATCAGGCGGGCTAGTTGCCGGCTCCTTTCAACCCACGATAGTTTTCTGGTAGGCATAGCTGGTTTTATAGAAGGCACGCGATAAATCATTGCAACACAAAACCTACTCTATAGTCAATTTATTGCTAATCAGAAGATTGAGACACCACACGCAATTGGGCTTGCGTCCTACCACCCGCATGGCGCTATTCGTCTGTGCTTCTACAATTTGTGTATCTCAAACACAAGAACTGCATAACATACTATATCCCCCATTCACCCACCTGTTTTTTACCATACCCCTACCCTTCAGCAGCTAAAAAGAAAGCCTCTCCAACGAAGGAGAGGCTTTCTATACAACCTTAAGAAGTCAATGGGTCGGGCGACCCTATACTTTCTTTACGTTCACGGCGTTAACGCCTTTGCGGCCTTCCTGGGTATCAAATTCCACGCGGTCGTTCTGCTGAATCTGGCCCCCGTTAAGGCCGGTAATGTGGACGAAGAAATCTTCCTTCGTGCCGTCTTCCGTAATGAAGCCGTAGCCCTTCGACTCATTAAAGAATTTTACGGTTCCTGTTTTCATGAAAAAAAGCAAATGGGGTGAATGGATGAGCGGGTAAAGTTAGAGGGATTTCGCAAAAACGCAACTCCTCTACCGTTGGCTTCATAAAAAGATAGCACTTTTACGATAAAGCCTCACAATCACCTCTTTCGCGCTTACCAGGTGCCCTGGCTTTTCATGGTTGCCTCTAGTAGTTCCCGCACGGCCCCGCGCCCACCAGCCCGCTGGGCCACGTAGTTGCTGATGGCGAGTACATCAGGGGTAGCATCGGCGGGGCAGGCGGCTACGGCGCAACGGCGCATGGTTTCCATGTCGGGCACGTCGTCGCCCATGTAGGCAATGTGCGCGGGGTCGATGCGGTGCACGTTGATGTACGAGTTGAAAATCTTCATCTTGTCATCTACCCCCAGGTAGATGTCGTACACGTCCAGCGACTCCAGCCGCCGCCGTACGCCTTCTTCCTCACGGCCCGAAATAACCACCACGCGGTAGCCCTTGCGCAGCGCGTGCCGGATGGCATAGCCATCGTGAATGTGAAAGGCGCGAGCCTGCTCGCCCGAGTTCAGGGCCAGCATGGTCCCATCGGTCATCACCCCATCCACATCCAGCACAAACATTCGAATGACGGTCAGATCGGGCGTATTCGTTGCTTCCATAAGGTGAAATGGTGAGATAGTGAGATGGTGAAATAGTGAGTTTGTTGTTCTACTGTTACCACCAGCGCAGCTTGCGCAAGTGGCGCAGCCAGAACATCAAACTCACCATCTCACCAGTTCACCATCTCACTACTTTATTGATTATCGCGCCACTCGTAGACCCACTTGGCCTGAATTTGCTCCAGGTGGCCTTCGTTGGCCTGCTCGCGGGTTCCCTCAAAGTTGGGGAGGGATAATACCCAGTCAATAAGCTCGGTGAAGCGGATGCGGTAGATTTTGGCCTCCGTGAAATCGTCGCCGAATTTCTCATAGAGGGCCATGGCCACGTCTTCGTGGTCGCTCCACTTGATGGGTGGCTCGAAGTGATTCATTACTTGAATGGTTAGATTAGGTGGATGGCTGAATGGTTGGCTGGCCACATGGTGGTCGTTCGTAGCCATTGGATGGAACGACCACCATGTGGCCAGCCAACCATTCAGCCATTGAAATCAGTGTCCCAGGAAGTTCTGGGGCGGAATCAGGATTTCCAGCTCGTCGGTGTCAGCCTGCACCACGCATTGGCAAGCCAGGCGCGAGTTGATGCGGGGGTTGATGGCGCGGTCGATGAAATCCTCTTCTTTGTCCGAAATTTCGGGCAGAGAGTCTTCGCCGCGCTGCACGTACACGTGACACGTGCTGCACCCGCACACGCCGCCGCAGTTGTGCTGCAACTGCACGCCGTTGTTGAGCGCTACGTCCAGCACCGACTCGCCCTCAGCGGCCACGTGGGTCTGGTCGGGCTGCCCGTCCTGAAACTTGAAATGTATATTGACGACTTTCACAGGAAGTAGCTACGTAATTAGCAAAGAGGGGCAAAGGTACGGATGCCTCCCCCCGAATCAAAACTAGCCGGCCGACGGCTCTGCTGCCTGCTGCTGAATACTGCGCGAGACGGTAGCGTACACCTCCTGCCACATAGGATGAGCCTGTAGCGCGGTCTGGTGCCGGGCCAGGGTAGGCGCATCGTGCCGGGCAGCGGGGCCGGTTTGCACCGTGAAGGGGGGGTAGGCCAGGGCCTTTTCTACGGTTTCGCGCACCAAGGGCAGGATGAGTTCAAACGGCAGCCCGGCTTCCTGCAACAGCGCGTGGCTGATGCCGAGCACGTGGTTGGTGAAGTTGCCAGCAAACACGGCCGCGGTGTGTAGCAGAAGACGCTGCCCGGAGTTAAGCAGGCGCACATCCTGGCTCAGGCTGTGCGCCAGTGCCAGTAGGGTAGCCTGGCTGGCCGCATCAGCCGCTTCCAGGCAGAGCGGGAGTGTGGCCCAGTCTACCATGCGGCCGGGGCTGAACGTTTGCAACGGGTAGAAAACGCCGCCGCGCAGGTGGGGGTAGGATGCAAATACCGCCAGTGGCAGTGCGCCGGCCGTGTGCGCGGCCAGCACATTGGCAGGCAATTGCAACTGCGCCAGCAGCGGCTCCACGGCGGCGTCGGGCACGGCCAGCAGTATTAGTTCTGCTTCCATTTGGCGCAAATCGAGGGTGGTGGTAGCGCCGGCGCCGGGTAGCTGCGCGGCCAGCGCGGCGGCACTGGCTGCCGTGCGGCTCCACACGTGTGTGATGGTGTGGCCCGCCCGCAGCAGAGCCGGCCCTAGTTGGGTGGCTACCCGGCCGGCACCTACCAAGCAAATACGCATAGTAAAAAAGAGATTTGAAATGGTAAGTTGCTGCTGCTTATTGAAAACAGCGCCCGATAGCAAGGCGACGCAACACCATAATTTTTCGTCGGAGATGCTATCTTAACTATAGAAAGCACGTAGTGTTTACTGCTTTATTTCTAGAAGCTGCCTAAGCCACTGTATTTTCCCGTTCTGCTCTCAACTTAAACGCTTTTTACCGAAACACCTTCTACATGCAACATCTATACACTACCCCAACGGAGCGCCCTGCGCGGCGTTGGGTGGGGCGCTTGCTGGGGCTGTGCGCGCTGGCGCTTGGCTTGCAGCTGCCGGCTCAGGCACAAAGCCTAAACTACAATGTCTTCTATTCTGAGACGGTAGCTGGCACATATACTGATCTTGGTAATACAGGCACTGTTATTTCTACAGCCAATACGGATAATGCCAACTCTTCAGCACAGTCCATTGGCTTCACCTTCACCTATAGCGGCCAGAGCTTTACGCAGTTTATTCTGAATACAAACGGTTACCTGAAGCTAGGTAGCACAGCCCCCTCTACAACTGCTTTTTATAGCGATGCTACTAATGGTGTGGGCGGACCGCTGGACAGTAATAATTCAGCAGATGTGAATTTGCTTCTACCCTTCAATACCGACCTGGAAGCAGGTTCTAGCCCCGCCGAGTACCGGGTTGCTACCACTGGTACAGCTCCTAATAGAGTATGTACCATTCAGTGGAAAAACGTTAGCGACAAGTTGAACGGCAGCTTCACCAAGCAATACAGAAACTTTTCCTTTCAGGTAAAGCTCTACGAAACTAGCAATAACGTTGAGTTTGTATATGGCGCGGCTACAGCTAGCACGGGCACCGCTATTGAATACAAAACAGCGGCAGTCGGTATCAAGGGAGCCAGCGCGGCCGAGAATCAGATTGTAGCGCTGTATAAGGAAGGGGATGATGCGTGGGCACAGGCGCAGTTTGTGGCAGGCAATGATTACTTTGATTTTTTGAGCTCCACCCTCCCCGATGCGGGTCGTACGTACCGCTTCCTTCCAGCCCCCGCCCGCGATGCCGCCCCCTTTACTATTTATACGTTGGGAAAAGTAGCAGCAGAAGCAACGCCGCATCGCGTTCGAGCATTAGTAGTAAACACTGGCTTAACTACTTTAGCTAGCGTGCCGGTTACGCTAACTGTTTCGGGAGCAACTTCTTTCACTAATACGCAGACTGTCACGAACCTAGCACCCGGTGAAGGGGACTATGTAACGTTTGATGGCTATGCCCCTACTGCTACCGGTGCCAACACCATAGCGGTGGCGGTAGGTGCCGATGATCAAAACGGCAACAATCAACAGACAACATCCCAGCAGGTAACGCAGAAGGATCTTTCTTACATTGATTCCTCCCTACCTTTTGATATTTCACTTTCTATTGGTGGTGCGGGATCTAAGCTGGCAACCAAATACAGCATCAATCAGGCTACTGTCATCAGTGCCCTCACAGCTACTTTTGGCAATGGTGGTGCGGCGCCTTACCGTTTGCAGATCTATAATGCGCTAGGTGCCAATGGCTCGCCTGGCGATGTACTGTATACATCGGCTGTGCAGACCCGCCCCGCTACTGCGGGTCCCGTTACCTTGGCAGTACCTAACATCGTGGTAGACCGCGACTTTTACGTAGTCATCACGGAAGAGTCGGATAATGCAGGCGTAGGCATAGCCGGCCAATATGAATTCCCGCTGCGGCCAAATAATTTTTATGTTCTTTTCTCTAACATACAAGGGGCGCCTGTTGGGTGGGTTCCTACTGAAGCTTTAGATTTTAATTTTCGCTTGGCACTGGATGTCACGTTTGGCGCTACACCAACCTGTGCACCACCCACTAGCGTTGCTTTTGCAGCCATTACCCCTACCTCCGCCAATGTGACATTCACAGCCTCACCCGGCGCAGGACTCTATGTAGCTGAATATGGTCCGGCAGGGTTTACACCCGGTTCAGGCACTACGATTACCAGCCCTACGTCGCCTATTACGTTAACGGGTTTGTCGCCGCTGACTACCTATGATGTGTACGTGAGTAAAAGCTGCGGCACCAGCGCCCGCTATGGCCCTCTGAAGCTGACTACCCTTTGCCAGCCAGCGGCCGTCACTTTCCCTTACACCCAGAATTTCGATGCGGCCACTACATTGCCTTGTGGCTATACTATTCTGGATGCCAACAACGACGGGAATACCTGGGAAATTTTATCCGGCATACCTACTCTCACACGCAGCCGGCCAAATGCACTGATTTGCTATCCTGGCAACAATGCAAGTGATGATTGGGTATTCACACAAGCTTTACCACTCCCTGCCAATCAGCGCTATACAGCCTCGTTTTACTATTACTTAGCTAATACCCAAAGTAACAATCAACCAGGACCCTATACGCAGCCAGCCAACGTAGAAGTGTTTATTGGCACCTCGCCTACCCCAGCTGCCATGACAACTAATCTCTATCGAAACACCAGCCTGCCAGTGGTAGCTACAGCCTATACGCAAATCCAGGGAGCTGCATTCACTCCACCTAGTGCAGGCTCATACTACATAGGTATACACAATAAGAATTCCTCCACTTCGGGCATTCTGATCATTGATGATCTATCTGTGACAACCACTGCCCTACCCGTCAACCAAGCCCTTTCGCGGGCCATTGAGGCCTATCCTAACCCTACCACGGGCATGGTCCGTTTGAACCTAAGTGCCACCAATGCCCGCCAGCGGCGTGCTACGGTGTTTAACACCTTAGGCCAAGCCGTGCTGACACGTCCGCTCACCGCGGCCGCCGAGCAGCAGCTCGACCTTTCCACGCTCAGCAGTGGCCTTTATACGGTGCAGCTACAGCTAGATAACGATGTAGTGGTAAAGCGCGTGAGCTTGCAAAAATAAGGTCAACTTGTTTCTGATTTTGCCAGAAGGGCAGTCTGAAAAGACTGCCCTTCTGCTTATGCAGTTCTATCGTAACCGTCGGTGCCTGCTACAAACAGAAATCAGAGCGCTGTGCTCTCCCTTCTAAAACGGCATTTTGTGGTAGACTTTACACATAGCCGTAGCAGCCTTCTCGAAGAAATTCAGCATCTTGACCAAGCATTTTTCCTTTGCCGATACACCTCCTTTCACCTCCCATTCTATTTCTATGGCGCAATCCTACCCTAAAGATAAAGTTAGACTACACGGGCGACACTGGGCACTAACGGCGCTACTGGCGCTGGGTATTACCAACCTACACGCACAAAATCTTAATTATAAAAGCGCAAGCATTCAGAGCCTTTCAGGTACTTATACCGATTTGGGTACTGCCGGCACAGCCATTGCCACCGATAATACGGACAATGCAAATTCTGCTGTTCAGGATATTGGGTTCACATTCAGCTATAACGGGCAGAGCTTCACGCAGTTCGTTTTGAACACGAATGGCTACCTCAAGCTGGGCAGCCAGGCACCCTCGCCGGCGCTCTATTTCGATGGCTCGCAGGTGACGACGGGTGGCCCGTTCAATAGCACCGCCGCTACCGACGTGAACCTGCTAGTGCCCTTCAATACGGACTGGTTGGGCACGCCCACCACCGAGTACCGGGTGGCCGTGACGGGCACCGCGCCCAATCGCGTATGCATCGTGCAGTGGAAAGATGTGCAGGACAAAGCCCGTGCTACCACAGCCACCAGCACCACGGTGCTGGGCGAGCAATTTGCCACGGTTTCGTTTCAGGTGAAGCTCTACGAAACCACCAACAACATCGAATTCACCTACGGTAATGCCACGCCCGGCCCTGGCGCCGATGCTGCTAAGTACGGCGCAGTTGGGGTAAAAGGCTCCGGCAATGCCAACGGGCAGCTCGTCACGCTTGTGAAGGGCTCTACCACTGCCTGGCTGAACGCTTCGCCGCAAGATGTTAACTACCCGCTGGCGAATAGCAACGGCTTCAACTTCCGTAAGACTGTATTGCCGGCCACGGGTAGTACATTCCGTTTCCGGCCTACCCAGCCAAACGATGCCAGCCTAGTAACTATCTATACGCTGGGCAAGCTGCCGCTCAGTGGCGCGACGCCACACGTGATTCAGGGTGTGGTGCGCAATGTGGGCCTCAACCCGCTGACCAATGTACCCGTGACGCTGCAAGTGAGCGGTGCCAATACGTTTACCACTACCCAAACGGTGGCTTCGCTGCCAGTGGGTGCTACTACGGTGGTATCATTTGCGGGCTTCACGCCCACGGCTGTCGGTAATAACACCATTACCGTATCGTTGCCGAACGACGACGTGAATGAGAATAACAGCAGCGCTACCACGCAGCAGGTAACCGATGGGGTATACTCTTACGCCACGCCGGGCGTAGGCCCCACCACCAGCTACGGCGGCAGTACTACGCCACTGGCCTTTTTGTCGCGCTTCACGGCTACCGACAACCGCTCTGTGCAGGCCGTGAATGTGTACATTGGCGATGCGTCGGCTGTGGGCAAAGCCGTGTATGGCGTAGTCGTGAATACGCTGGGCGCCATTATTGGCCGCTCGCCCAACTACACAGTGACTACGGCCGACGTTGGCACGTACAAAACCTTCACCCTCTCGGCGCCGGTTCTGGTTTCTTCCAGTAATTTTTTCGTGGGCCTGGCCCTTACCCCCAACCCTACCTCCTATTTCCCGGTAGGTACCCAGGCACAGGCCCCTACACGCCGCATGGCCTCCTACCTGCTGGTACTAGGCGACGGCTCTGCGCCGAGTGACTATTCTACGAGCACAATCGGCAAGTTCATGATTGAAGCCGTAACGGCTCCCGCTACCTGCCTGCCACCCGCTGCCCTGGCTGTTGCCGCTAACTCTGTTACTGCCACCGGCGCTACGTTGAGCTTCACGGCTCCGGCCGGCACTGCGCCTGCCAGCTATAGCCTGGTGTATGGTCCTACAGGGTTCGATCCGGCTACGGCGGGTGCCACTGCTACGGGTACGGCTTCGCCCATTGTCCTCACAGGTCTGACGCCGGCCACCACGTACCAAGCCTATGTACGCAGCACATGCAGCAGCACTAGCGCCAGCCTATTTTCGGCACCGGTGACCTTTACTACATTGTGCACGCCTCCCGCGCCGCTGGCCACGTTCCCATACAACGAGAACTTTGATGGCGTAACGGCCCCTGCCCTACCCTGCGGCTTTACGGTATTCGATGCTAATACCGATGGTTTCACCTGGACCACTAGCACCGCTGCCGCCCGTAGTGGTGCCAATGCTCTCACGTATAACTTCAATAACCAAAGCCTGACCACCGCTGCCGACGACTGGGTGTTTACGCCGGCTCTCACCCTCCAGGCCGCGCAGCAATACCTGCTGTCGTTCTACTACCGCGTGGGCACTGCCACCACGCCCGAGCGCCTGGAAATTAAGGTAGGGACTGCGCCTACCGTGGCTGGCATGACGACCACGATTTTCACCAACAACAACCTCACGGCCACTACCTTCACCCAGGCCACAGCCCAGCCCATCCGGGTAGCGACTGACGGCACGTACTACGTAGGCATGCACGTAATCAGCGCCGCCAACTCGTTCCGCCTATCGATTGATGATGTGACGCTGACGGCTGGCCCGCTGGCAGTCAACCAAGCCCTGTCGCAGGCCGTGGCGGCCTACCCCAACCCTACTTCCGGCCTGCTGAATGTAGATCTGCGCAGCAGCAAGGCGCGCCAGGCACAGGCTACCGTGGTCAATTCTTTGGGCCAAACAGTCCTGACCCGCACGCTTTCCACTAAGCAGCCCGACCAGTTGGATCTGGCTACGCTGGCGGCGGGCATCTATACGCTAAAGCTTGATCTTGATGGCGAAACTGCTGTGAAGCGTATCAGCGTGCAGAAATAGATTGCTACTACTCATAGCAAAAAAGCCGGGCTACCCTGAGGGTAGCCCGGCTTTTTTGCTATGAGTAGTAGGCCTATGTTAGGCCACTTGGCGTGGACGCTGTACTGGCCGTGCCCGTAGTGGCTTGGCATCGTTGTCGGTGGCGGGTAGGGTGGCGCTGGTGTCGCGGCGGCGCTTCACGAAGGCCATGCCGAAGCCTAGGGCCATCAGCAGCGTACCGCTCCACAGCAGGTTGATAAAAGGCTTTTCCATCGCTTTCAGGATGATGTAGTCCTTTTGGGCCGTGCTTACACCGAAGGTGAACTTGCCCGCCGTAGGGTCTACATTCAGGAACGTCAGGCGCAGGCCCAGGTCTTCCGATTGGTCGGGCACGCGGCCTACCATGCGGTTGCGCACCACAAACATGGGGTGGATGTGGTACTGGCGCTTTTCACCGTACACAATAAAGTCGCCCTGAATGGCCAGGTCACCTTCTTTCAAATTCAAGCCAGCCGTTTGGTGCGCGGGTTCCACAGCACGCAGCACTGCAAAGTAGTCGTTGAGGTAGATGGTGTCGCCTACGCTCAGTACGTGCTCCGTTACCTCGCTCCAGTCGGGACCAGTGGTAGGCGGGGTAGCGCTTACGTGCGAGTAGATATCGTGGTCCCAGAACTTCTTGATATCAGGCGAAGCCAGCAGGCCGCCCATCTCCTCGTTGGCCTGGGCACGGGGGAACAGCTCGAAGGTTTTGCCGCTTTTCTTCTCCTTGTACTCCACGCGGTAGTAGGTGTTCTCGGGCAGAATTTCCAGCGTATCGCCAGCCTTGTAGTACACTTTGCCGCCGCGTTTCACGTCGCCGCGGGCAACGGCCTTGTACTCGTCGTCGGTGCGGAATAGCAGCTCTTTGTTGACGTAGCCAGGCACGCCGGGCACGTCAAGATACTGACCGGTATAGCTCACTTCATATGGTCCCATAGGCGCCCCCTCGTTGCGCCACAGCAGCACGTTGTCGCGGTTCAGTTCCTCGTTGAATTCCTTGGAATACACCAGGCCCGATACGTTGCCGGAGATAATGTTGGAGTAGCCGGCCGAGGCCAGAATACCCAGCAGCATCAGCGCTACGCCAATGTGCGCCACGCCGCCACCCGACAGGCTCACCTTGCGCCGTAGCAGCGTGAGCACCATGCTCAGGTTGGCCAGTACACCAAACAGTGCCGTGGTGAGCAGCACGATATACACTGGTTTCATTTCCAGCTTATTGTAGCGCACCAGCAAAATCACTAAGGCAGCGCCCAGCAGCGTGAGGATGCCCGGCACCGTAAGCGAGTTGGTGAGGCTTTCCTTATCATTTTTCTGCCACCACATCACCTGTGCCAGCCCCGACAGGAAGACTACACCTACCCCCATCCACAGCTGAATTTTGGTGTAGTGCCCAATCTGGTCGGCGGGTAGGGCCAGGTTGGATTTGATGCCGATGAAGCCTAAGAAGGCGTTGTACACCGGAATGCTGGTAGTAACCAGCACCTGAAACGCGCCCAGGCATAGCACGGTAGCACCCACAAACACCCACAGTTCCGGATTATAGGTAGTCAATTCTTTCTCCGAAACCGGAATGGAGCGCCAGCGCGCTACCAGCAACGCCACGGACAGCACAGCGAAAACACCTAGGTAAATCAACAACTGGCCCGATAAGCCAAGGTCTGTAAAGGAGTGCACCGAGGCGTTGCCCAACACGCCGCTACGTGTGAGGAAGGTAGCGTACAGCACCAGCACAAACGTGGCAATAACCAGCACAAACGACGTGCGCAGGCCGGTTTTACCACGCTTCCATAGGATGAGGCCGTGCAACGAAGCCACCAGCACCAACCACGGGATATACACGGCATTTTCCACTGGGTCCCAGTTCCAATAGCCACCAAAGTTCAGGGTTTCGTAGGCCCAGTAGGCGCCCATCATCACCCCTACCCCTAGCACTAGGCCACCTACCAGCGTCCAGCGGATGGCGGGCTGCACCCAAGCGGTCAACTCGCGTTTCCAGAGGCCGGCCATGGCGTAGGCAAATGGCACCAATGTGAGAGCAAAGCCCAGGAACAGCGTGGGCGGGTGAATTACCATCCAGTAGTTCTGGAGCAGGGCATTCAGGCCGGTGCCGTCTTTGGGAATAAAGTTAGGGTCCGTTTTGAAAACCGGAATATCCAGGAAGTCGCGCAGCAGAATAAACGGCGAGGAGCCAATCTTGACGTCGCCAATTACCACCCCCAGAATCATGGAAACCAGGAACAATTGCACGCCCGCAAACACGGCCATCACCGGCGCTTCCCACTTCTTGCTGTACCGGATAAGAACGAAGCCCAGTACTACCTGCCAGAAAATCCAGAGCAGGAACGAGCCCTCCTGACCTTCCCAGAAACAGGAAATCATGTAGTACACCGGCAGGTGGTTGCTGCTGTGGCTCCAAGCGTAGTAGTACTCGTAGTGGTGGCCGTGGATGATGGCGAACAAGCTGGCAATAACGGCCAGCACAGCCGCCCCGTGCACGAAGAACGCACCACGAGCCAACCGCTGCCAGCCCAAATCGGTAGTGCCCAGCGGCTGGTCTTTGGCCGCCATGTAGTAGGAATAGGCCGCTACGCAGGCCGCCGCAAACGCTACAATGACACTTGCGTGTCCCAGGTCGCCGATGAACGTGTTTAGCATAAACTGTTTGTTGAAAAGACTTGCTGCGTAGTGCTCGAAGGGTGCTCTACTTTCGTTTTTCGGTGGTATACAAATGCTTCAGGCGGGCCTGATGCTGCCGTCGTTGCCACTGCATCATGGTTCGGGAGTCTCGCTGCCGGGTGGCGGCTTGCTTCTTGGCGGCTGAAGGCATCCGCTGCACGTAGGCCACCCACTGTTGCTGCAACAGCAGCGGCGGCGCGTTGTTGGGCGCTTCGGCTACTATTTGGTAGAGGTAGCGGCCGGGCGCGGCGAGCGTATCGGTGTAGGAGTAGCGTTGGTCGCTGCTACCGTAGGTGGTACGACCCACCTCCAGCGCCGCTAGCGGCTGGCTGCGAAACTGCGCTGCCTCGCGGCGCACCACCTGAAACCGGGTGGTGCTACCCAAAGAGTCGGGTAGGGTCCAGTGCAGCCGTACTACCCTGGCATCGGTAGGCACTACGCTGCTCAATGAGGGCTCAGTGGCGGCAGGGCGGCCTTGTGGTTGCTGACTGACGGCTAGCGTAAACTGGCAAAAGTCTTTCAGGTAGCCATCCACATCCAGCAAGTAGGGCTGCCCGGCTTGCAGACTATCCAACATCACAAATACATCGTCCTGGCTGCCTAACGAGGTGCAGGACAGTACCCGGTAGGTAACAGGCTGGCAAGGAGTACCCGTAAGCACCACCAGCTGCACACCACGAGTGTCGCGGCACTTTTGCCCGCTGATATTCACGTAGTAACGCCCCGAAACCGATGGCGTGAACTCGAACCACTGGTCGTTGTGGTACTCGATGCACTTACCCGTAAGCTTTTCATCGACGCAGGCCCACTGCACAGTGCAGCCCGTTGTGGTAGATAGTACTTGCTCGTTCAGGCGCAGCACGCGGCGCTGCTCAATGTCATCGTTGGGTACCTGTGCTGTGGCAACGTGGAATGCCCCTTGCAGCAGCAACAACGGAAAAGACACGCGGAATCCGAAGCGAAACGACGCTTTCGAAATCCATACGTTATTCCGTTGCTCATTACTCATTACATAGACGCCGTGGCGCCTTTTATGTCTTTCTCCACGTATTTTGAGGGGCACTTCAGCAGGATCTTATCGGCCACGAACACGTCGTTGCGCATGGCGCCGGTAATCACTACCTGCTCCGATTTGTCAAAATCCTGGGGCTTGGGGTTGAAGTACACCACGCGTTGAGCGATGCGGTTGGTGTCCACCAGAGTGAAAGCAAAATAGTTGGGGTCGAGGGTAGGGTTGTACTCCAGGCCCATAATCTGCTGACCACTGCGCGGCAGGCGGCCTACCACGTGCACTTTGGTGTTCTTACCCTCAGCGGCCAGTTCACGGGCCTCTTTAAACGAAACGTACTGGCTGACATCGGCCGAGGTAGTCATCAGGATACCAATGGCGGCGGCGATAACAGCCAAAATGAGAATGTGCGATTTCTTCATGGGTGCAAAAAAGCGGAAGACGCGGCGCTGCCGAAAAGCGACAGCAACTCAGAACAAGAAAGCCGGGTAGAAAAGTCCCCTACCCGTAAAAAGCATGAGACTAAATCTGTTGCCCGCGGCAAAAGTACGCACGCAATCGGCAACTATTGTGGAAGAGCGCTCGTAGAGGCGCGCCTAGTCGCGCACCTCCTTCTCTAGACGGCTGATTTTGCGGTCCAGCGAAATCAAAAAAAACAGCAACCCAGCCAGCACTACGGCAATAACGGTTACTACCACGTAGATTTTGCCGCTCTGGCGCAGAGCGTCAGCCATTTCGGGCTCGTCGGGTGATTGTGCCACAGCGCGCAGTATTGGCAGTAGCAGTGCAGCAAGCAACGCAACTACCCGTATCGTCCTACCTTTCTTCACCAATCCAAGACCCATATTACGCAAGCTGTTTGTCATACACTTTTTGTTTGAGAAAGGCCACACGACTAGCTAGTTGCGCCAGCCAAAATCCTAATAGCGTCCAGCCAATCACGGCGGGATAGAATACCAAGCGCATGTTGCTGTCCAGGTCGTACTTGGCAAACGCTGGGTTGCCGCCCGCGCCGGGATGCAGCGAGGCCGTCAGGCGTGGCAGGATAAAGAACAGCGGCATGGCCGCTGCAAAGGCGAAGATGTTGTAGATGGCCGAAATACGGGCGCGCTGCTGCTCGTCCTGGAAAGACGAGCGTAGCACCAGGTAGGCGCCATAAATGAGCATGGCAATGGCGGCGCCGTTGAGCTTGGGGTCGTTGGTCCACCACGCGCCCCAAGTGTATTTGGCCCAGATGCTACCCGTAGCCAACCCCACAAAACCCATGTAAATGCCGGTTTTGGCGGCTTCGTGCGAGAGAATATCCAGCTGCGGGGTAGGTGTGCGCAAGTAGCGCACCGAGTAATAAACCGAGGCCGTGAGCACCGCCGTCATGCCAAACCACATAGGCACGTGAAAGTATAGGTTGCGAATGCTCTCGTTGAGGATTGCCAGCCGGGGCACCGGCATCAGCAGGCCCGCCACCGCCACATACAGCAGCAGCACCACGGCCAGACCTTTCCACCAATTGTTTTTCATAAGCTACTTGCTGCTATACCCGAAGGCCGCAGTCTTTGGTGAACGAAGAGAAACAGTATACAAATTCCGGACAGTCAACATTAATTCTGCATGAAAAGCTGAGCACGGATTAGGAACGCCACAGGAAGGGAAAAAGTAGATAGGAAACGGCCCCTACAATCATATTTAGCGCTACCAGCGTGAGCAAAGAGCTGCGGCTGGCATCGAACTCCAGCCCATCCAGGGCGTTTTTAGAAACTTTGATGAGCAGCAGCAACATCGGAATCATTAAGGGAAAGCCCAGAATGGCCATGAGCGTGTGGCTGTTGGTGGCCTTGGCCGCAATGCCCGATACCAGCGTGAGCGTGGAGGCAAACCCAATGGCCCCCAGCGCCATATTCAACAGAAAAAGCGGCACGTCTTGCACTGGGTTGCCCAGCACCAGCGCGTACAACGCAAACCCTACCCCACCCAGCCCCAGCAACAGCAGCACGTTGTAACCGATTTTGGCCAGAATCACGGCCTGCGGCCGCACCAGCGCATAGTAGTAGAGCTGTCGGCCGCGGCTTTCCTGCAAAAAGCCTTTGGCCACGGCATTCACGGCTGTAAACAGCAGGATAATCCAGAACAGCGCGTTCCAGGCGGGTGCTGGCAGTTCGCCCCCGCGCAACGCAAAGCTGATGTAGCACACGAACACGGTGCTGCCCACGTACAGCAACATGCCGCTGAGGGTAGCACGCTGCCGCCATTCCAGACGAAAGTCTTTCTGCATCAGATAGCCAATCTCACGAACGAGCTGCATGGGAAGCGGGGTAGAAAACGGACCGCAAAGATACGGCACGCGAACTTAGGGTAGGCAGATCCATCACCATCAAAGATGCTAGTTGCTCCTGATTCTTCTTAAAAACAACAGCCGCCACGATGTATCGCGGCGGCTGTTTTGCTAGGCCTTTGCCTGCGTTTAGACCCTAGAAATCGTACCCCAGCGTGAAGTAGAATTTCGGTCCTGAGCGGTTGTAGTCCTCCTGTCCCCAGGCCACATCGGCTTTACCGTAGAAACCCAGAAGAGTGGTACGAATACCGCCGCCGTAGCCAATCAGCAGCGGGTTGCCGAAGGTGGTAACCGTACCGGAGAAGGCGTTGCCGCTCCCGCCGAAGTCCTGCGTGTTATAGGAGTTGTTGGTGTTGAAAGGGTTGACGCCGGAGTAGGCCGAGCCCCCATCGATAAAGCCCGTCAGCTGCAGATTGCGGAAGAAGCCAGAGTAAATAGGCTTATTCGAGAGGTACTGAATGATGGGGACACGCAACTCGGTGTTGAAGAGAATATATTTCGGACCGTTGCGCTTGCTGTAGTTGAAGCCCCGCAGATTGGTCACGAACTGCTGGTAGAACAGTTGGGTAGGATCGTAGTTGGAAGAGGCAACAGTAGAGGGTTGCAGGCGCTGGGTTTGGGGCAACGCCGGGTCGTTCTCGAATTTGTTGTTCAACCAATTGTCCATACCACCCAAGCGATACACCGACTGCGCAGGGCCAAAGAACTGCCCATGACTCACCCGCGTTGCCCAGATAATAGACCGGTGAATTTTCTGGTAGTGGCGCAAATCCACGTACAGATTACTCAGGTTCAAGTCATTGTTATCCATGCTGGTCAGCTTTTGGTAGCCGATCTTCATGCGCGTGCCTTGAAGCATATTCACGCCTGTGGCAATGGCATTATCGAAGATCAGCTCGCCGTTGAAGCCCAGATAACTCCGGCTGACATCTGCCTCGCCAGGCAAGTCGTTCAGCACCAGTCGGCTAACATTTACATAGCTCGGCCCACCGCGCACGCTCAGGTTGTGCGTAAGGGGGTAGGCAATGGTAGGTGCAATTTCGTGCCGGCCATAGCGCGTGAGGTAGCCCGAGCGGTCCGGCACGTTCAGGAAATATGCTTGCTTCTGATACCGAATGCTCCAGTCGTAGCGATGCGTCAGGTTGGTGTATTCCGCATACATATTACTGGTTTTCAAATCAGTAAGCGCGAAGATACTGGCCCGAATCCGGTGGTTTTCGAACAGGTCCGACATATTGGCCTGCCCAATCAAGCCAAAGCCCAACAGCGGGTCCACGTACAGCGACGACACCACGTTGTCGATGCTGAAACGGTTGTCGTAGCGGTAGGGGCCATTGATGGCCAGCGCGTTGGCTGGAGGTGGGGCTGGCGCGGCCGTCAGAGCTTTGGTTGTGGCCGAGGGCGTACGCCAGCGCTTTGCGGGATTGGTACGCGCCGTCGACATTGGAATGTCTTCGTCAAATTTATAGTCGCTCACATTCACCTGCTGGTTGCGGCGCGGTGCAGTAGCACTTGGCGTAGCAGCCACGGGTGCCGTCGTGCGGCTTGTGTCGGGTGTGGCGGTAGGAGCCGTCACGGCCAGCGTAGAGTCGGTAGCAGCCGGGGCGGGCGGGCGCACGGCAGCGGGCGTTACCGGCCGGCGCACAGGGGCCGGCTTGGGCCGCGAGCGGTCTTCCAGCGTTTCCTGCCGTGCTGTTTTGTAGAGCTTCACGCCCTCGGGCAGCGGATAGTTGGGGTAGAGAAACACGGCGTCGCGGGCGCGGTCGGTAGTAACGAAGCCCAGCGCGTTGGTCGTGACATTGTAGTCGAAGCTGCGGATATCAACCGGAAAACTGGTGACGGCCGTGCGCTGCCGGGTAGCCAGATTGAGCCGGTACACGCTCCGAATCCCGCTTTCCTCACCCAGATACAGTATTTCCGAGTCAGAAATAGCGCGGGGAGTGCCTTCGTTGGAAATGGTGCTCACTAAGGATTCCATGGGCTGAGGCCGGCCATCGAGGTGGTACAGAAACAGGTCGTAGTTGTTGACCACGGAGCTAAAATCACCCCGCGCCGTGCCCGTGGTATCGAGCCAGCGGTTGGAGCTGAACACAATGCCCTCGCCATTGGGTAGGAAAGCAGGCTCCACATCGTCAAACACGTCGTCGGTCAGTTTCTCAGGCCGGCGGTTGCCGGCGCGCAGCAAGTACAAATCGTTCTGCCCATCGCGGGCAGCGCTGAACACCAACGACTTGCCATCGGGCGAATAAGCCAGGCTCATCACTTGCGTAAACTGCCGGAAGATGGACCCTTCCTGCCGCCGGAAGGGTAAGGCATCGAGTAGACGCTCCCAGGTGTTGGCGAATCCGCCACCACCCGCTTGCCGCAGGCGCAGCGTCATGTAGCCTTTGTCCATCTCGGCAATAGCTACCTGGTTGTTGCCCCGCCACGCCAGCACCGGCAGGCGCGTTTCCACCTGTTGGTCGGGCGTTTTGTAGCCGTTGCGGTGAATCACGTCGCGGTGCGAGCCGTCGCGGTTCAACACTATCACGCGGTAGCGGCCGCCCTCATTGGCCACGTAGGCCAGCCGCTGGCCGTTGGGGCTGAGCACTGGCTGCGAGTAGATAACCGACTTGCGGTTGTTGCGCGAAGTCAACTGCGCCTGCTCATTCAGCGGCACGAAAGCTGTCTGAGGCTGGGCATTCAGCTGACGATAATATTGCAGCCAGTCGCGCAGAAAAATCTTATATGGCACATTCAGCGACGAGCTAATGCCGACCTCCACATCGCGCGTAATACGTGTGAGGTTCAATATGTTCTGAATGGTAGTGTAGCCGTAGCGCTCCGCGATGTAGTTCCAGATGCTTTGGCCGGCCAGCTGCGGGTTGCGCAGGAAAAAAGGCGCTGTGCGCGTGCCCTCGTACTGCCGGGTCATATCGCGCATGTAGTTGTCCATGTCCACGCTCCAGCCCTCGGCAGCATAGGCCGAAGCCCCACCGATAAACCAGTCGGGCAGCTGCAGCAGGTAGGTGCTTTGCAGCACTTCCTTCAGCGAGCCGCCGTACATCATATCGTTGAGCAGCACGCGGGTTACTTGGTAGCTCACATCGCGCTTAAACTGCGTTTGCTGGCCCTGGTAGGCAATCTGCACCTTGGTCATACGCAACAGCGAGGTCTCGCCGCCCATCTGGTACTTGTCCTGATCCAGCCCGATGTTGCTCTGCCGCAGGTCGCCCACGGAATTATAGAGCATGATGGTGGTTTTGGAATAGGGATAGTAACCGATGAGCGAGGTAATGCGCTGCAACTCCTTCTCGGCATACTCAGCGGCACGGCGGGCGGCAATTTCGCCCCCAGCGTAGTAGTAAATGTTGAAGTTCTGGGTGCTCAGCTGCATCCAGTCAAACTTCTTGTATTGCAGGCGCACCCGCCCAAATGGTTCCTGCGCAGTTTGCGCCACGGCAGTGGAGGGAGCCGCCCAAAAAGAGCCCGATAACAGCAGCACAGCAAGTCCCAGCAACCGGCCTACCCGGCGGGGTAACAGTAAGGAATAGTGCTTCATATAGGAACCAGAAAGAAGAGTTCAGGAAGGAAAAGCAGCGGCCGCCGGGGCGGCTGTATACAACGCGTGATATCGGGAAATATTGACCTCCGGCCACAGGTCGGAAGCACTATTTTCCAAGTAATTAGCCAGCTGGACGGCCAGCCCAGGCGCCAGCAGTACGCCTTTGGAGCCGAAACCGTTAAATATACTCAAAATAGGCAGTTCGGGGTGTCGTCCCAGCAAGGGTTTTCGGTCGCGCACGGCGGGGCGCACACCAGCCCGCTGGGCCCTGATGGTGAAGGGTAGCGTGGTCATATCGGTGAGGCGCTGACTCAGCTCGGCAGTGGCTTCCGGCGTGATGCCCTCTGCAAACGGCGGCCAGCGGTAGGTAGCACCCACCCGAAACTGCCCTTCGCCCAGCGGCACCACGTAGGCACCTTTGTTAAGCACTTGCTTTTCGGGTAAGCCGGGACACGCCACATCCAGCACCTCGCCCTGGTTGGGCGTGAGCGGCAGCCAGTTGAAATACGGATTTTGCGTAGCCCCTACCCCTTCGCAGCACACCACTTGCCGGGCCCGTACCTGGCCGGGCGCGTAGCTAGCGCCGTCGGCATCGAACATCAACTGCGACCAGTCGAACACTTCCTGACGCAGCCAGCCCTGCCCCAGCGCTTCCTGCGCCAGCGTAGCCAGCAGCTCGCGCAGCCGCACGTAGCCGCCGTGCTGAATCTGAATGCCGCCAAACTCCTGCCGCACGCCTGGCAGCGGCGGTAGGGCGCCGGTTACCTCCGTTACGTAGTGCCGCCACGGCACATCGGCGCTACGGGCTACCACGGTATTCTGCTCCGCTACCGACGAAAACAGCTTTTGGATAGGCGTTTGGATGAAAAACGTGTCGCCGTAGTGTTGCTCTATTGCCTGGTAAAAAGCCGTGGCAGCGGGTAGCAGCTCGTCTATTTTCCAAGCCAGCGCGAAACGCTTGCCGGCCACGGGATTAATCAGCCCGGCTGCTACGTTGGAGGCTGAATTGGGGTGGCCGGGGTCGTAGACCAGCACCGTGCGGCCGCGCCGGCGCAGGGTATGGGCCAGGGTAGCCCCCGCCAGGCCGTGCCCAATCAGCAGGTAGTCATAGGTTGTCATGCAGAGGTAAAGTAACGCGAAATTGCTGGCGTTAGGTACGGATGGTTGCCCACAACAAGCCGTGGCGGGCTTCGGTTCGCGTCAACTCTTGTAACTTACCTCCCCAATTTCATCCAGTACCCGCTAGTTTCTTTTCTTTACTTTATGCTAGTTGCCGGCTTCACGTTCAACGCCTTTTCGGAGAATACATATCTGCTCATCGATGAAGCCACGCGCCAGTGCGCCATCGTAGACCCCGGCTGCTACGACCGCGCCGAGCAACAGGCGCTTCGTGAGTACATCGAGACTGAGAACCTACAGGTGATATTGCTGCTGAACACCCACGCCCACATCGACCATGTGCTGGGCAATCAGTTTGTCATCGACACCTATAAAGTACCCTACCTGCTGCACGAGGCCGATTTGCCGGTGCTACGCGCCGTGCCTACCTATGCGGCCAACTACGGCTTTCCGGCCTATTCTCCCGCCGAGCCCACGGGCACGCTCACGCCCGGCGAGGTAGTACGCATTGGCGAAACCGAGCTGGAAGTACGCTTTGCGCCGGGCCACGCGCCCGGCCACGTGGTATTCTACCACGCGCCTACCCACACTGTCATCGGCGGCGACGTGCTATTTCGGGGTAGCATTGGCCGTACGGACTTGCCTGGCGGCAACCATGCGACGCTCCTGCACAGCATCCGCACGCAGTTGCTCCCCCTACCCGACGAAACGGTGGTGTACCCCGGCCACGGCCCCGCCACTACCATTGGCGAGGAGCGCCAGTCCAATCCGTTTTTGAAGTAGGATCTTGGGGTCTTAGGGGCTTGGTTGACGTTCAGCTTAAATACCTGAAGCTTCATCCAACAAACTAAGACCCCAAGACCCCAAGACCCTCTGTATGAAAAGACATATTCCCAACGCAGTTACTTGTCTCAACTTGTTTTCTGGTTGCCTGGCTGTTAGCCAGATTTTTGCCGGACGGCTAGACTTAGCGGCCTATTTCGTGGCGCTGGCAGCAGCGTTTGACTTTGCCGATGGCCTGCTGGCCCGCGCCCTGCACGTGTCGTCGCCAATTGGCAAAGACCTGGACTCGCTGGCCGATATGGTATCGTTTGGGGTAGTACCGGGCGCCATGCTAATGCAACTGCTAACGCGCGGCGGCACCGATCTGCCCGACTGGCTGCCCTACCTGGGCTTTATTGTCACGGTGTTTTCGGCCTTGCGCTTGGCCAAGTTCAACAACGATACCCGCCAGAGCGACTCCTTTATTGGTCTGCCTACCCCTGCGTGCACGCTGGTGGTGGCCTCCCTTCCCCTCATTCTCCTCGACGACCGATTTAACCTGGCGCACCTCATTCTTAATCCGTGGGTGCTGCTGGTTCTCACTGCGCTATTGTCGGGGTTGCTGGTAGCCGAGCTGCCACTCTTTGCGCTTAAGTTCAAGCACTTTGGCTGGTCGGGTAATGCGCTACGATTTGTATTTTTGGGTTTGGCAGTGGGGCTGCTTTTTTTCTTGCAGGCTGCCGCCGTGCCGCTCATTATTTTGCTATACGTTTTGCTATCCGTAGCACGGCCAGCACCAAGCGGAGCCTGATACTACCAGTACACAATACTCCGGGAGCTGCTGCTGTTATGCATATTGCCTACACTGCCCACTGAACCGGGCGGGCGCCGGGTGTGTTTCACCTGCGTTTTCCCCCACCTATGCTGCTCTTTGTTTGATTCGAACCTCTATGCGCTTTTCTACTCTGCTTTTGCTCGCGTGCTTGCTGGTGTTGGTCGCATTGGTACCGAGCCAGGCGCAGACGGTTCTTTCGCAGCAACTCACCTGGCAGGGCTATACCACCCTCACTAGCCCCAACGGTCAGGAAAGCCGCGTGCCTACCTTTCGGGGCGCCACGTATGAGCCAGGAGCGCGAGCGGGGTTGTATACCCTGCGTATCAATGGCCGGGTGAGCGAGGGGCAGATAGAAAACGCGGTGTATGAGTCTTTTATAGCTACCGATGCGCGTGCCTTCGAAGGTGCCACCTTTCCGGCTGGCCCTACCCTCCGATTTGGGACAGCCAATCGTCAGCCCATCACCTATGTAGACCTGCCCGCAGTGCGCCGCAATGCCCAATCGGGTCAAGTTGAAAAGCTGATTTCGTTTGACTATCGCTACGTGCTGAGCGGGGCAGGCGCTACCGCCAACCGACCGTCGCGTACCCAGCGCAACCACGTCTCAGCTTCTGTGCTTCGCCAAGGCGTATGGTATAAGATTGGGGTACCAGAAAGCGGTGTGTATAAGCTCGATAAAGTAGCCTTGACAGCCATGGGCATTAGTGCACAAAGCACTGATCCGCGCCGAATTCAAGTGTTTGGCAATGCAGTCGGCGGCATG
Source organism: Hymenobacter citatus (assembly GCF_014333615.1). Lineage (GTDB taxonomy): Bacteria > Bacteroidota > Bacteroidia > Cytophagales > Hymenobacteraceae > Hymenobacter > Hymenobacter citatus. Next base: position 137,031 of record NZ_JACSCY010000015.1, read on the forward strand.
CTGCCCCAGCTCAACGGCGCCCCCCGCCCCGCCGACTTAGAGGAACTAGCGTTGGGTTTTGTGGGAAATGCCGACGCGGTTTTCGATGACAACGAATACCTGACGTTCTACTCCCGCGGTCCGCACGTGTGGGAGCGAGACCCCACGGCCACTATCCCGCGCTTTCGCCACATACAGCACTTGTACACCGATACGGCTTACTATTTTGTGACAGTAGGCACCGGCGCGGGGCGGCGACTTACCACGGCTACCACTACGGCCACGCCTAACGCCACCATCACCACCTTCGCCCACCGCGACTATTACGAGCGAGATATTGTCAATATTCAGAAGTCGGGCCGGCAGTGGTTGGGCGAGCCCTTGGAAAGAGGTGCGTTGGAAATTCCGTTTGTAGTACCAAATGCAGTACCAGGCGCGGTAGTACAGCTTACATCGTCGGTGGCTGCCTCTAGCGGCTCGGCAAGCACCGTGCAGCTGGCCCTCAACGGGCAGAATGTCGGTATACAATCCGTTTTAGGCCGTTCGGCTTCCTCCTACCCCGAGCGCGCCAATACGGCTCTCACAACACTATCTACTACCCCAACCTCCTTAGCTGCCGATACGCGCATACGGTATACCTTTAGTAGCACTGATGCCAATGCCCGCGCCTGGCTCGACTACATAGAGCTGAACACCCAGCGCCAGTTGCGCTACGTGGGCAGCGGCCGCCAGCTCGATTTCCGCTCGTTCAGCAACATTGCCCCGCGGGCAGTCAGCCGCTTCGCTGTTGATAATGCAGGCGGCGCCACGGTATGGGACGTGACGCACCCGGGGCGCCCGGTGGCCTACCCCCTCAGCAACGGCAGCTTCGTGGCCCCCACCGATTCGCTGCGGGAGTTTGTGGCCTGGCAGGAAGCAGACTTATACACGCCGCGCCTGTTTGGGCGGGTAGGCAACCAGAACCTGCACGCTCTCAACCTCGATGGCAAAACCGATTTGGTAATTGTCACGCACCCATCGTTTCTGAGCGAAGCCGAGCGCCTTGCTGCCCACCGCCGCACACACGATGGCCTCACAGTGCAGGTAGTCACTACCTCGCAGGTCTACAACGAATACAGCTTCGGCGGGCAGGACATTACCGCTATCCGAGACCTGATGAAGCAGGTCTACGACCGCGCCCCTGGCGGCAAACACCTTTTCTTGCTGCTGTTTGGCGATGCCTCGTTCGACTACAAATCCGATCCAACCAACGACCTCACCAAAGCTCCTACCTGGTGGAAATCGCGCTACTACCTCGAGCCGCGCACATTAACCGTTACCAACCCCAACCCCGACCAATCCAATCAAAATTATGTGCCGGTGTACGAGTCGCGCGAGTCGTTTGCCATAGTGGCGCCCCGCAGCGGGCAGCAGGGCGTCACGTTTTCCACCGACGACTATTTTGGCTTGCTCGATGATGACGAGGGCGAATTGAACGAAAGCTATTCGGCCACAGATGAGCTGATGGATATAGGGGTAGGACGCCTCCCAGTGCGAGTGTCTTCTGGTACGAATACGGCTGCTCTAACCGTCAGTAAGCTAATTCGGTACGATGACCCGACTACCTACGGCAAGTGGCGCAACCGCCTCACCTTTGTGGCCGACGATGGCGATTATAATCTGCACACGCTTTATTCAGCCGAACCACTGGCCAATGCACTGGTCGTCAACCAACCAGCCTACAACGTGCACAAGGTCTACCTTGACATGTACCCGCAAATCACGGCGTCAGCTGGACAAAGCTCGCCGGCGTGCGAGCAGGCCATTGATGAGTCGCTGGAACAGGGCACGCTTATCATGAACTACAGCGGCCACGGCGGCCCCGAGGGGTGGGCCGATGAGCAGATACTGAACCGCTCGTCCATCCAGGCCCTGCAAAACCGGCAGCGCCTCGCCTTCCTGCTCACCGCCACCTGCGACTTCAGCACCTACGACGACCCCGACCGCACCTCAGCTGGCGAAGAAATGCTGACCAACGTTGAAGGCGGCGCCGTGGGCCTACTGACTACCACTCGCCTAGTATTCTCCAACAACAACCAAGCGCTGGCCGAGTCCTTCTACGCGGCGGCTTTCACACCTATCAATGGCGCCTTACCTCGCATGGGCGACATTCTGGCTGAAACCAAGAATAATAGTGTCCGCTCGGTCTACAACCGCAACTTCTCCTTCCTGGGCGACCCATCCGGCCGCCTCGCCTACCCCGAACAAACCGTAACCCTGCGCTCCATCAACGGCCACGCTTTCACTACCACCCCCACCGACACGCTTAAATCCCTGTCGCGGGTGCAACTGGTGGGTGATGTACGAGTAGGAGGAACCGTTAATGCCAGCTTTAATGGAACTACACGCGTAACGGTATTCGAGAAGCCCGAAACCATCAGGACGCTCGGCAGCGAACCTACGGACGGACCGCAGCCCATTCAAGTACAGGAAAATATTCTGTACGATGGCCAAGCAACCGTACGCAACGGGCAGTTTTCCCTGCGTTTTGTAGTCCCAAAAGATATTAACTACAACTACGGCTTGGGCAAAATCAGCTTTTACGCCGCCGACTCCGTGCGCCGCCTGGATGCCCACGGCGCCACTCGCACGGTAGTAGGTGGCCTCGATGCCACGGCTACCTTGGATACCATTCCGCCTACCATCCGATTGTTCATGGACAATGAATCGTTTGTGTTTGGCGGCCTCACGGGCACTTCGCCTACCCTACTGGCGCACCTGGCCGATTCCAGCGGCATCAACACGGCCGGCTCGGGCATCGGTCACGAAATCACGGCTACCCTCGATGGCGACGCCAGCAAACTGGTTATCCTCAACGATTTTTACACGGCTGATGTCGACAAGTTTCAGTCCGGCAAAGTGCGTTACTTATTTAAAGACCTGACCACGGGTCCGCACCTGCTACGTCTGAAGGCCTGGGATACATTTAACAACTCTGGTGAAAAAGAAATTGAGTTTATTGCGGCCAGCACCGAAAAGTTAGCCCTGCAACACGTCCTCAACTATCCCAATCCATTCTCCCAAAACACCACCTTCCATTTCGACCACAACCGCACCGGCGATGAGTTGGACATTCAGGTACAGATTTTTACGGTATCGGGGAAGTTGGTGCGTACTTTGCGAACCACTGTGCTCGGTAGCGAGTCGCACTTGGCCGCTCTCTCTTGGGATGGCCGCGACGAATTTAATGACCAACTTGCACGCGGTGTATACGTGTACCGCGTAAGTGTACGTTCTATGCGCGACCGTGCCACTGCCTCAAAGTTTGAGAAGCTGGTTATTCTTAACTAAGTCCTTTCCCACTCTGTTTTCACTTCCTTACCGGCTCACTTCTCCTCTTCTGTATGTCATTTAAGTCTAAGACGCCGTTGCGCTTCTTTTTCCTGTCGGGTTTGCTGGGCTTGGCAGGCACGGCTACTGCCCAGCTAGACCCCAATAAAACCATCACGACGGCAGTGCCCGTCCTTACCCTAAGCCCCGACTCACGTTCGGCGGCACTAGGCGATGCCGGGGTAGCACTTAGCCCCGATGCCAATGCGGCCTACTATAATGCCGGTAAGTTGGGCTTCGTACCTTTCAACTATAGCGTTTCTCCTTCGTACTCCCCTTGGTTGCGGGGCATCACCGATGATATGGGTATTGCCCACCTCTCCGGTTACGCACGCCTCAATCCGCGGGCAGCTATATCAGGCTCTCTATCTTATTTCGATTTAGGCCAGGTGCAGTTCCGCGATTCAAACAATGGCGATTTAGGTAATTATAACCCGAAAGAATATGCCGTTTCGGTTGCCTATGGCCAAAAGCTGAGCGACAACTTCGGTGTAGGTATTTCGGCACGTTTTATTCGTTCCAACCTCACCGGCGATGGTTTCGACGCCCGCCCTGCCAACGCGGCTGCTGTTGACTTAGGCGCCTACTACAATAAAGACCTGACTATTGGCGCGGGTCAATATAATTTGGGCCTTGGTGCTGCTATCAGCAACATCGGCAATAAAATTACCTATACCAACGCCACACAAGCCGACTTCTTGCCCACTAACTTGAAGCTAGGCGCAGCTCTGACGCGTGAACTGGACGCTTACAACAAGATTACGTTCACAATTGATGCTAATAAACTACTTGTGCCATCGCCCTACTATATACAAGGCGATACAACTACAGCACTAGGTCAACCTAGCATAGGCAAGCGCATCAACCAAACAAATGCTGACCGTCGCGCCAAAGGAGTTGTAGGCGGTATGCTCAGTTCATTTACGGATGCTCCTGGTGGCCTCAAGGAAGAATTACAGGAGGTTCGTCTTTCTGCCGGTGTAGAATATTGGTATAACGATCTACTAGCTGCACGGGTAGGTTATATGTACGAGAACAAAGAAAAGGGTGACCGAAAGTATCTGAGCTTTGGCTTAGGCATCCGCTACCAGGTTTTCGGTGTTGATGGCGCTTATCTAGTGCCAAATAGCCGCCAAAATCCCCTAGCTCAAACTATTCGCGTATCCTTACACTTTAACTTTAATAAGGCCGAAGAAGCGTTCGGTCCCTCCAACAACTAATCCGTTTTCATGCTCGACCGTACCGTCGCTCCTCCCGTTCAGCCGCTGGCCAGTGTAACGCTGCCCGCGGCTGACGTGCTTTCGCTCCCCAATGGTGCCCGCTTACACGTTCTGCGTAACAGTGCTCAACCTGTTGTACGGCTGCAAATAGTTTTTCCAGCAGGCAAATGGTACGAATCTGGCCCTAGTGTTTCGTTGCTGACAGCCCGTATGCTGTTAGAGGGAACACATACCCGTACCGCCCGCCAAATAGCCGACACGGTGGCTTTTTATGGCGCTTCTCTGGAGTGTGAGCAAGGCTTCGACCGCGCCACTCTTACACTGTATTGCCTCACCCGTCACCTCGAGCAACTACTTCCGCTTATACTAGATGTAGCAACGGAAGCAGTTTTCCCTGAGCCAGAATTTGACTTACTGAAAACACGCACTATTCAGAATGTGCGCATCGAGCGGCAGAAGAACAACTACCTCGCCAGTGAGCGATTTTCGCGTAATCTATACGGTCCCACCTATCCGTATGGTGTCACTTTTGAAGAGGAGTTGTTCCAAAAAATTCCTGTAGAAGCGGTAAGGACATTCTATCAGTCAGCTTATCGCATGTCAGCTGCTGAGCTATTTGTCTGCGGTGATATAGACAGTGCGCAGCAACAACTCATCGCCAACTTGTTTGGTCAGATTCAAGCGCAAACAGATGCTCCTATTGTAATCACCCCTCTATCGCCTGTTTCTGCTCCATTGCAAGATCAGGTGGTTGTCGCTGATAGCCTACAATCCTCTTTGCGTATTGGGCGACTTTGGGTGGCCCCTACCCACCCAGACTATCATCCGTTACAAGTATTAGTTAAAGTGCTAGGCGGATACTTCGGTTCTCGTCTAATGAAAAATATTCGAGAGGACAAAGGCTTCACATATGGTATACATGCTAGTGTCAGCCTTCGGGAACACGCCACTAGCCTTGTCATCGGCACCGATGTAAACGCAGCTAGTACAGAAGCAGCTATGAAAGAAATACGGTATGAGCTAACTCAACTTCAACAGGACCTTATCCCTGAAGAAGAATTGCAAACCGTGAAGAACTACATGCTTGGGAAATTTGCTAACGAACTCAGTACAGTTTTTGAGCAGTGTGATAAATACAAGTCGCTAGTATTCCTCAATCTACCAGCCACGTATTACGAAGATTTCTTGCACAATATAAATGCTGTTAAGCGCGACCAATTGCGTATACTAGCTCAGCAGTACCTTTCTCCTGAGGGCATGATTGAAGTAATAGCTGGTCCGCATCAATAAGGTCTGTATAAGCTAAAAAGCCCAAGAACCAGATAGTTCTTGGGCTTTTTAGCTTATACAGACCAGAGCTTAACCAAGCAGCAAGCAATCATAGTCAGGCACAGAGAGTACTAGGCAAGAAGGGCGCGTGCAGGGCCTTGTAATGGCTCGGGCCCCGGCCGCATCCCTGGGGTAGGGACGCGGGCCGGGGCCCGAGCGCACAAAATAAAGTTGGCGGCGACCTACTCTC
>NZ_JACSCY010000016.1 GCF_014333615.1 Hymenobacter citatus
ATAAGGTCCTTCGCAAGCTCAGGATGACACACGCTTTTTTCACCATTCACAACTTCACAAACTCACCACTCACCATTTCACTACTTCACATAAAATGGAATATTGGCCGTTGCTACGTTGTCGTGTCCGTCGTAAGCGTACACGAACAGCCGGTAGGCGCCTTCCGTAGCAGGAGCTTTTAGAGTAGTCTGCCCCTTGGCATTGGCCGGAATCAGGCCCTTAATAGGAGCAGGCCGGCTTTCCCGGTCACCGCCGGATTTGAGGTCGGTGCTTTCCGGCAGCAGTTCCCAGCGGTAGGTCAGCGGGTCTTTGTCGGGGTCCGTGACGGTGGCTAGGGCCGTGTAGGGGCGGTTGGGCTCCAGGTACACCGAATCGGTTGCCAGCTTGCCGTTGAGGCGGAACGCGGCCAGGTGCGGGGCGCGGTTCTGTGGCCACTTGCCACTCCACAGGTACTGCATCACATCCACCACTTCCGACTCCTTGCCATCCTCCGTAAAGATGCCATACCAGGTAGGCGTGCGCTCCTGCTTTTGCCCCCACAAAAACACGTAGGTACCTAGGCACTGAGTTTTGTCCTTCGCCACCGAGGCCTCGTAGCGGCTCTTGTACACGGCGGCTTTCTGGCTGCTGGTTTCTTCCACCGAGGCTTTCCAGGGCGTCACGGGGCTTTCCCAGTGGCCGGTGGGGCCCCACTCGGCCACCACGTAGGGGCCGGTCCAGCCGGTGGCGCGTACCTGCTGCGGAATAGCGGCCAGCCCGGCGTAGGTATTGATGCTGAGGATGTCCACGGCCGGGCATTTGGCTTTGATGTAGTCGACTTCCTTTTGGTTGAGGCCCGCCAGCACGGTGCTGGTGGGGTGGTTGGGGTCTACTTCGTGAATCATTTGGGCAATCTGCTGCACGGCATCCCACACTTTGGGGTTCTTGTACTCCAGATTCAGCTCGTTGCCGATGCCCCAGAACAGCACGGCCGGGTTGTCTTTGTACTTCAGCACCTCGGCGCGCACCTTTTGCAGCTGCTTGGCCACGGCCTGTGGGTCATCGTAGTTGAAGCCGTGCCGCTCGCGGGCCACGTCGAGACCCATCATCACAGTGAGGCCGTTCTTATTGGCTTCAGCCAGCACCTTGTCGGCGCCGTTGGTGCTCCAGGTGCGGATGGAGTTGCCACTATAGGCTTTCACGCGCTCGGGAAACTGCCCGCCACCGGCGCCTTTAATAAAGTAGGGCTGGCCACCGCGTAGCAGTTCGTAGCGGCCGTTGGCTTGTTTCACTTCTACCTTGATAGGCTTCGTTTGAGCCTGGGCGGCCGTGGTCAGAGAAAGCAGGGTAAGGGTAAGGTAGGCTTTCATATTGGGTAGGGAATGGAACGTAGGGCTCCTAAATTTAGTCGTATTTTGCCCATATTTCCTCCTATTCTTATTTATGTCTACCACCCAGAAATCCTGCTGTACCAGTTGCCTGATGGGCAGGCCCAGCTGCACGTACAGCTCCAGAACGAAACCGTATGGCTGACGCAGGCGCAGATGACGGATTTGTTTGATACAACCAAACAGAACGTCAGCCTACACGTTCGCAATCTTTTCAAGGAAAGCGAACTGGATGAAACGGCAGTTGTCAAGGAGTCCTTGACAACTGCCGCCGATGGCAAAAGCTACCGCGTCAAACACTACAATCTCGACGTGATTATCTCCGTCGGATATCGGGTGAAGTCGCTGCGGGGCACGCACTTCCGGCAGTGGGCTACCCAGGTTTTGCGCCAGTACCTGGTGCAGGGCTACGCCTTCAACGAGCAGCGCCTACGCGAGAGTAGCCGCCAGCTGAACGACCTCAAGCGCCTAGTGCAGTTGCAAGTCGACATCGCCGCTACCCAGGAGCTAACCACCGCCGAGTCGGGGGCGCTGCTGCGGGTGCTGGGCAATCGAAGGTCAGCGTAGCTAAGCGCATTGCGGCCTTCCTGTTCGTGTGGTTTCTGGACCGCAACCAGTGCCTCTACAAGCCCGACGGCTCCCGCCGCCTCGCCGACAACGCCCTGGTGGCCCTTACCCTACTCATCGCCGAAAGCAAACCCGAAGACAAAGACACGATGGTGACGCTGGTGGTAAACCTGATCAACCAGGAAAATAACTCCCGCCTACTGGCTACGCCGGCAGGGCCATATTCCTATACCAACCCTATCCTACCCTCCTCGTAAGTATATAGATACAAGCTCTTTATAAACCCCTCACACACCTATGAAAAAGCTACTCTTTACTTCTGCCCTTTGCTGCGGGTTGCTGGTGGCTGGCCTCGATACAACGGCCTTCGCCCAGACCGACGCCCCGGTTACCGCCCAGGCCAACGGCAATCTGCTGAATATGTCGCGGCTGTCGACCAACCACAACACCCTGATGAAAGCTGTGAAAGCCGCCGGCCTCGACGAGAAAGCCCGCGGCACCACCAAGTACACTGTGTTTGCGCCGACCGACGCGGCCTTCAATAAACTGCCCAGCGGCAAGCTCGACGAGCTGCTGAAGCCGGCCAACAAAAAGCAGCTGGCCCTGCTCATTTCCTACCACGTGGTGCCCGGCAGCTACCTGGCCGCCAACCTCAAAGACGGTCAGACGCTGACTACCGTGCAGGGCGAAAAGCTCACGGTGATGCGCCAGGGCAAATCTATTATGATTAAAGACGCCAAAGGCAACACCGCCAACGTGGTAAACACCGACATCATTGCCTCCAATGGCATTGTGCAGTCCGTTGATGCGGTGCTGATGCCCACAAAGTAGGCTGACATTCAACTTTCTATCTAAAAAGGCCCGGCGGTAGTACTACCCGCCGGGCCTTTTTATGCCTGGGGCTGCTGCTACTTCGCTTGCAGCCTTATTTGCCGACTTTGCAGCCCCGGCGCCTGCATCTGCACCGTGATATTCCCGGCGGCCATGGGCTGCACAAACACCAGCAGCTTGCCGTGGTAGGCCCGGTGTTGCGGGGCCTGGTAGTTCTCGTGGCTGGCCAGGTCGCCGCTTTCGATGCCTACTACCCGGCCGGGTCCCTGTACCGATACCGTTACTTCGTTGGCTGCATCGGGCACCGGGTTGCCCTGCTTGTCGACTATAGTTACGGCAAGTTGCGCCAGCTCGTGGGTGCTGGCGGCCAGCTTGGTGTGGTAGGCGGTGGCGTGCAGGGCGTGCGGCGCGGCGGCTGTGCGCAGCTCGGCGCGGCTGGCCTCTTTGCCTTGGTTGTAGCCTTTGAGCAAGACAGTTCCCGGCTGGTAGGGCACGTCCCAGTACACCTCCCTACCCTGCTTACGACCCAGTGATTTTCCGTTGACAAACAGCTCGGCCGCCTCGCAGTTGGTGAAGCCTACCACCCGCACCTGCTCGCCCGCGGGCCAGTTCCAGGAGGGTTGCAGCCGGCGGTGGCTCACGTTGGTCGAGCTGCCGGCTGTGGGCGCGGGAGCAGCGGCCACGTAGGCCATGGGCTGGGTGGTCCAGAGGCTTTGGCGGAAGTAGTACTCGGGTTTCGGGAAGCCGGCCAGGTCCAGCAGGCCCGCGCCATTGCTGCGCTGGGGCCACTTGCCCGCCTCGCCGAGGTAGTCGATGCCGGTCCAGAGGTATTGGGCCGAGATGTAGGCGTTGGTATCGACGGCCGCCCAGGCGTCGCGGCCCATGCCGTTTTCGCTGCCGTAGATGATGCGGTTGGGGTACTTCTGGTGGTCTTCGGGGTAGCGAAACTCCTGGTAATTGTAGCCCACCACGTCGAGCACGGCGGGGTAGTCGGTGAAGTTGGACATCACCACGCCCGCCAGCGCCGCCGTGATGGGCCGCGAGGTGTCGTACTGCTTGGCTACCGCCACCAGGTGCCGGGCCAGCTCGCCCAGCCGACTAGCCGGCGGGTGGTCGGGCAGGTAGCCTTTGCCGTAAATCTGCGGGTTGCGACCGGTGTTCAGCACCTCGTGGGAGTAGGGGTCGTTGGGGTAGTCGATTTCGTTGCCGATGCTCCACATAATGATAGAAGGCCGGTTACGGTTGCGCAGGATCATGTCGCGCAGGTCGCGGTCGGCCCACTCCTGGAAGTGCTCGTGCGAGCCGAACTTAGCCGGCGTGCCCACGTTCCAGCCTTCCACCCACTTGTTTTTGCCTACCTCCCACTCGTCAAAGGCCTCGTCCATTACCAGGAAGCCCAGCCGGTCGCAGAGCGTGTAGAAGTAGTCGGCGTGGGGGTTGTGGCTCATGCGTATGGAGTTGCAGCCTACTTCCTTCAACGATTTCAGGCGCCGCTCCCACACCTCGGCGGGCACGGCTACGCCCAGCGCGCCGGCATCGTCGTGCAGGCACACGCCTTTGAGCTTGGTGTTCTTACCATTCAGGAAAAAGCCCTGCGCCGCATCAAACCGAATGGTGCGCACGCCTACCTCTTCCTCCACCGTATCCAGGGGCTTGCCCTGCACCTCCAGCGCCACGCGCAGCTTGTAGAGGTAGGGGTTCTCCACCGACCACAAGGTAGGCCGGCCGATGTGCAGCGTGAGGGCAGCCGGCGTATCGGTGCCGGGCTGGGCCTGCACCTGCTGCTGCGTAGTGGCTACTACCTTGCCCTTGGCATCTGAGAGAATAGCTTTTACTAATACCGGCGTAACCGCCGAGCTGGCGTTGGTAACGGCTACCGTCACCTGGCCCGTAGCTTCGGCCGCCGACACTTCAGGCGTAGTAAAGCCTACCCCCCACCGCGCCACGTGCACGGGCGCGGTGCCTACCAGGTACACGTTGCGATAGATGCCCGAGCCGGTGTACCAGCGCGAGTCGGCCACTTGGCTGTGGTCTACGCGCACGGCCAGCACGTTCTTGCCCTGCAGGTTTAGGTAGGGCGTCAGCTCGTACTCGAAGGAGGCGAAACCGCTGGGGCGCTTGCCTAGGGAGTGACCATTCAGCCAGACCTCGCTGTTCTTATATACGCCATCGAAGTACACGAACACCTGCTGGCCGCGCAGCTCGGCGGGCACCGCAAACGACTTGCGGTACCAGCCTACCCCGCCGGGCAGAAAAGCCGTGGCGCTGGCCCACTCCTGGCTGAATGGTCCTTCGATGCTCCAATCGTGGGGGAGCAGCACGGTGCGCCAGGCGTGGTCGTCGAGGGCCGGCGTTTCGCCGGCGGCCACGTTGCCCTTGTGAAAGTGCCAATCGTCGTTGAATAGGAGCGTGTGGCGGTCTTGCGCGCGGACGTTTGTGGAGGCGAGCCAGCCCCACACGAAAAGCAGCGCAAGTAGGAATTTACTGGTCATGGGAAAGGAATTATGGCGTTATTATATGCTATTCATATAGAAAACCGCCTGTCATGCTGAGCTTGTCGAAGCATCTCGCGTGCTGATGCTAGATAGTATTCAACATCAGCACGCGAGATGCTTCGACAAGCTCAGCATGACGTTCTGACGGTCTGTTGGTGACACTTAGCGAAAGTTGCCGACAAGGGTAGTAATCGACTGCGGTGCCACCTGCACCGGCTGCCGGGCACGCGGCGCGGGGGTAGGCGCCAGATTGGCCGTGGCCGAGGTGACGTAGGCACGCTGCGGCCGCCAGAATTTCCGGCCAAGCTGCACGTTCAGCGCCGCCACATCTTTGCCCGAGTTGACGACCACCACCACCAACTGCTTGCCGGCCGCATCACGATAGGCCGATACCAATAGTTGCTGCTCCGGGGTAGGCTTCGTGGCTACATCCGCCGCTACGCGCACGGCGCCGGGACGCACAAATCGGCTGTAGTTGCCCAGCGCCCACAGCATTTTGCTGTCGTAGTATTTGCCGTCGGTTTTGTTGCGGTCGATGTAGATGAGGCCGTCTTTGTATTCGTAAGGCGAAATGGCTACCCACCACTGCCAGGCCGCCGCGTTGGCGATGGCCAGATCGGTGTGGATGGTGCGCGCCAGGTATAGCGCGGGCGCCATGCCCAGGTCGCGTTTACTGCCGTTGATTTCGCCCGCGTTGTCGCCTAGGATGCAGTATTCCGACTGCCAGTAACGCAGGCCCGGCACCTGCAGCACCTTCTCGGCCAGCTGCTGCCGCACGGCTACCGCCTGGGGGTAGGGCGAGGTGGTGAAGTAGCTGTGCCCAGCTATGATGGGGACCACGCGCGGCAAGTCGCCCACGTAGGTAGGCGAGCCGGGCTTGAAAAACGCGTCGATTTGGTTGCCGCGCTCGGGTTTATCTTCTGTGGCCAGCAGGTAATTCAGCTTGCCCGCTTCGGCCAGCAGAATCTTGGTAGGCAGGCGTTGCTGCACCAGCTGCGCATTCAGGGCTTTGGTGAGGCCCGCAATTTCCGCGTTGCGGAAAGGCGTGCCTTCCTGGCCGCCGTCGCTCCAATCCCATTGGGGCTCGTTTACGGGGCTGAGGTAGTCGAAGGTGATGCCGGTGACTTGCTGCACGCCGGCTACCACGTTGGCCATGTAGGCGGCCGCGTCGGCGTAGTGCTCGGGGGCCAGGTTGGTGTGGGCGTCGGTGGCGTAGGCTTTACCGTTGACGGTGTACTGCACGGGCGGGCTGTACAGGAAGCCCAAAAACTGCCGAACGCCCCGCTGCTGCGCCGCTTTCAGAAACCACATCTGGCCGGCCTGCTTGGTCCAGTCGTAGGTGTTGGCCGAAGTCAAAAACGACTCGGCGCGGCGCCACTCATCCTTGATACCGCTTTGCTCGCCCTGCTGCGCGCTACCCGCCCCGATGTTGAACCGCCACATCGACAGGCCAATGCCCTTGGGCTGCCCACCGGGGCCTACCTCGGTGCTGAACAGCCAGTCGGCCATGGCGTTCTTTTTGGCCTCGGGCCACTGCCCCACAAACTGGCACGACCACGCATCGGAGGCGCTGAAGTTGTCGATGGTCTGGTAGGTTTTAGTGGGGTCGAGGGTGACGGTAACGGGTGCCTGGCCGCGGGCCGCGGCGGCCGTAAGCAGCAGAGTAGCTACCAGGTAAGAGGGTAGGTTTTTCATAAGCTATTCGTAAAAACGCTCATCACCCCAGTAGATGCGCGCCCTGCGCGACCTACTGGGGTGAGCCGACTGTTTGGAAGTAGAGACACAACATCTTGTGTCTCGTCGTTGAACAACTGGCGGATGCTTGGTCTTTGCAGCGTCCGCAATTCGGAACAAGTAAACAACCTCAGCAACGAGGAGACACAAAATATTGTGTCTCTACCCCTCTTCCACTTAATACCCTGGGTTCTGCACTACGTTGCCACCCGACAGCTGAATCTGCGTGGTTGGAATTGGGAACAGGTTGTTCTTTTCCGAAATCTGGTCTTTCACTTTGCCCTTGTCGTAGGGGTCGGTGCTGGTGAGCTGGGCAGCGTTGAAGGCCTGCATCACAGCCACCAGGCGCTTCTGGCGCACCAGGTCGTAGTAGCGGTGGCCTTCCATGGCCAGCTCCAGGCGGCGCTCCAGCCAGATATGATTCAGCAGGGCCGTGCCCGAGGAGGTGCGCGGCAGCACCGTGCCGGGCTGCAAGCGGTTGGCGCGGGCCCGCACCATGTTCAGCGACGACAGGGCCTTAGCCTCCTGTCCCAGCCGGTACGAGGCCTCGGCGTGCATCAGCAGCAGATCGGCGTAGCGCAGCTCAATGCGGTTGAGGGGGCCGTGGTCCAGCTCGTTGGCCGGGCGGTCGGCCAGGGGGAGGAACGTCTTGCGGCTGATGCGACCCGACTCGTTTTCCGAGAGCTTGGTGTCGTAGCTGGAGTAGTCAAAGTTGGCGGTTTTGGCCCCCACGTTGTCGCCCTGCTTGATGATGGTCCACGACCGGCGCGGGTCGTTTTCGCGCACAAAAGCCTGCTCCAGGTTGCTGGATGGCGTATTGAACCCCCAGCCACCATCGGCGCGGCTACGTTGCACTACCGTGAGGGCGGTGCCTACCCCGAAGGTTTGGTTGGCGCTGTAATTCAGCTCAAACAGCGACTCCGGCCCGTTCACGTTGCCCACGGTCCAGATGTTGCTGAAGTCGGTGCTCAGGTTGTACTCGTTGGAGGCCATCACCGTTTCGGCGGCCTGCTGGGCCTGGGCCCACTGCTCGGTGTAGAGGTAGGCTTTGGCCAGGTAGCCATTGGCGGCGCCTTTGGTGGCGCGGCCCAGGTCGGCGGTGGCGCGGGCACTCTTGGCGGGCAGCACGGCGGCGGCTTCCTGCAAGTCTTTGATTACCTGCGCATACACTTCGGCGGCGGTAGCCCGCTTCAGCGTTACCGACTCGCTGGGCGTTACGGGCGTGAGCACCAGCGGCACGCCGCCGTAGCCTTTCACCAGCTCAAAGTAGTTGTAGGCCCGGATAAACTTCACCTCGCCCAGCAACTGCTGCTTGAGCGTGTTGTCGATGGGGGCCGACTCAATGCCTACCAGCGCCGCGTTGCAGTTGCCGATGGACTGGTAGATGTGGGTGTAGCGGTTGTCGAACCACTCGTTGTTGGGCAGCCAGAAGAAGCGGGCAAAGTCGCCGAACTCGCGCTGGTCACCGGCAATGGCGTTGCCCTTCCAGGCGTCGTCGGAGCCGGCATCGCCAAACATGCGCGTGCGGTCAATCTTCCACCAGCCATCCTGGTCGGCCAGGGCGTAGCAGCCCATCACGGCCGCCTTGCATTCCTCGGCGGTGGCGTAGTAGTTGTTCACGTTCTGCTGGCCCTGCGGGGGCTTGTCCAAGAACGATTCGCAGCCTTGCAGGCCCAGGCCAAGCCCAAGCATCAGGGTAAGGGTAATGCGGATATTTTTCATGATACAGTGCGGTGGGAATGGATTAGAAGCCGATGTTGGCGCCTACCAGGAAGGTGCGGGCTGTGGGGTAATTGCCCAGGTCTACGCCGCGGTTCAAGGCCGAGGCGCCGTCGGTGTAGGAGCGGCCGTACCCGATTTCGGGGTCCACGCCGCTGTAGTTGGTGAAGGTCAGCAGGTTTTGGGCACTCACGTAGAGGCGCAGGCTGCTGGTGTGCAGCATGGTGTTTACGCCCTTGGTGAAGGTGTAGCCGAGCTGCAAGTTGCGCAAGCGGGCGTAGGAGCCGTTTTCCACGTAGAAGTTGGAGAAGCGCGTGAGGTTCTGGTTGTTGTCGTTGGCTACAATGCGGGGCACCGTGTTGGAAGTGCCTTCGCCGCTCCACGCCATGTTTTCGAGGCCGGCAATCTTGTTGTAGTTGTAGCTACCCGAGTACCACCAGCCTTTGTTGGCGTTCACGATGTCGTTGCCGAGGCTGCCGATGAGGGCGGCTTGCAGGTCGAAGCCCTTGTAGCCCATGGTCAGGTTCACGCCGAAAGTCAGATCGGGGGTAGGGTTGCCGATGTACTTCTGGTCTTTCTCGTCAATCACGCCGTCGCCGTTGAGGTCGGCAAAGCGGAAGTCGCCGGGCTTGGCGTTGGGCTGAATCAGCGTGCCCGAGGCCGAGCGGTAGGCGTCTATATCGCCCTGGTTCTGGAAAATACCGGTGTTTTCGTAGCCGTAGAACCCGCCCACGTAGCCGCCTTCCTCGGTTTTAGAAGGGCGTCCGAAGATGGGCGTGTTGCCGGAGTAGATGGCCTGGCCGTTGGCTAGTTTGTCAATCTTGCTGATGGCGCGGGTGGCATTCACGCTCAGGCCGTAGGTAAAGTCGCCCTTGGTTTCGGCGTAGCCCACCGTGAAGTCGAGGCCGTTGGTATTCATGCTACCCACGTTGGTTACGGGGCTGTTGTAGCCGTAGCCCGCATGGCCCGGAATGGCCTGGAACATGAGCATGTCGTAGGTGTTGCGGCGGAACACGTCGGCGGTCAAGGTCAGACGGTTTTGCAACAGACCCAGGTCCACGCCAATGTCGTAGTCCTCCACGGTTTCCCACTTCACGTTGGGGTTGGGCACGTTGCCCTGGATGGCGCCCAGTTGCAGGGTGCGGTCGGGGCCGGTCACGTAGTAGGTTTTGCCAATGGTGCCGGTGTAGGCGCTGTTGGTCAGGCTGGCAATATTCTGGTTGCCTACCCGGCCCCAGCTGGCGCGCAGCTTGGCAAAGTTCAGGGCGTTCTGGTTTTTCAGGAAGCTCTCCTCCGACACCAGCCAGCCCACCGACACCGACGGGAACGTACCCCAGCGGTTGTCCGTGGGGAATACCGAGGCGCCGTCGCGGCGGATGCTGGCGCCCAGCAGGTACTTGCCGCGGTAATCGTAGTTCACGCGCCCAATCAGCGAGGCAATGGTGTTGGTGAAGGTGTTGCCGCCAATAGCGAAGCCCGTGGTGGCCGCGTCGGGGTAGCGCAGGCTGGGGTCGTTGCTAGGAATGCCCTGGCCCGAGGTGTATTCTGTATTCGTCTGGAAACGCTCCAAAGTCACGGCCGCCAGCGCCGACACGTTGTGGTCGCCAAAGGCGTGGGTGTAGTTCAGCGTGTTGGTGTTGTTCCAGTTGATTTCAATGTTGTGCTCCCGCACCACCGAGTTCACCTGGTTGCGCTCGTTGGCGTCGATGGTGTAAAACGGGTTGAAGTTGTTGCGGCGGTACACGTTGTTGTTGGTACCAAAGCGCGTTTCAGCAATCAGACCCGGAATGAATTCGTAGTTGGCGTACACGGTGCCCACCAAGAAGTACTGCTTGCGCTTGTCGTCGTTGCGCTCCACCGTGGCCAGGGGGTTGCCCACGTCGGTAGGCGAGGCGCCGTAGTAGTCGTAGGGGTTGCCGGAGGTGCCAGCCACGCGGGCGGGCGTGATGGGGTCGTCGTTGAAAGCGTCGCGGAACAGCGAGCCGCTGTTGAGGTAGTTGCGCGAGGTCATCGAGATGTTGAAGTCCTCCCCTATTTTCAGGCGCTTGGTGGCCTGGTATTCCGATTTCATGCGCAGCGCCAGGCGGTCAAAATCCGACCCCTGCACCAGCCCACGCTCCTTGAAGTAGCTCAGGCCGGTGGAGTACACCACCCGGTCGCTGCCGCCGGAGAGGCCCACCGAGTAGTTCTGCGTGATGCCGCGGCGGGCAATCTGCTTCCACCAGTTGGTGGTTTCGGTGTACTGCTCGGGGTTGGGGTACACAGCAGGGTTGCCGGAGTTGGCTGCCGCTAGGTTCATGATGCGGGCGTACTCACTGGCCGAGGCCATATCGGGCACGTTGGTAGGGTTGGACACGCCGAAGGTTCCGTCTACCGTGATGCGCGGCTCGCCCTTGGTGCCGGCTTTGGTGGTAATCAGCACCACGCCATTGGCTGCCCGCGAACCGTAGATAGCCGCCGAGGCCGCATCCTTCAGCACGCTCAGGGTAGCAATATCCTTGGGGTTGAGGTAGTCGATATTGGCTACCGGCAGGCCGTCTACCACGTAGAGCGGGCTGTTGCCGTTGATGGTCGAAATACCCCGAATCAGGATTTGCGGGGCCGCGCCGGGCTCCGAGCCCGCGCCTACCACCGTTACGCCGGCGGCTTTGCCTTGCAGGGCGCTACCCACGTCGGCCACGGTCAGCTTGCTCAGCTCCTCGCCTTGCACCGTCGTCACGGCGTTGGTGAGGGTGCGCTTTTCCTGCGAGCCGTAGCCCACCACCACCACTTCCGACATCACCTGGTTGTCGGCGGCCAGCGTCACGTTGATGTTGGTGCGGCCGCCAACAGTTACCTCCTGCTGCTTGTAGCCCACAAAGGAGAATTGCAGCACGCCAGTGCCGGCGTTGGGTACATCGAGGGTGAAGTTACCATCGGAGCCGGTGGCGGTGCCGGTAGTGGTGCCTTTTAGGAGCACTGTTACGCCGGGGAGATTGGCGCCTGTTTCATCGCGCACAGTACCGCGCACAGTGGCCGACTGAGCAAAGGCGGTTGTCAGCGAACAGACGCACAGCAGGAATAACAGGCACGCGGCGTACCATCGCGGGGGTAGAAAGTTTTTCATACGATAAGGTGGGTTGAGAGAAAGAAAAGTACTGGCAAGATCATCGGCTGCTACGGGGTGTTGGCTGCGGTTCACCCTTGGGTGGCCTCTGGCGTTGCAGGCGCAACGGCGCTGCGCACGGCGGCTTTTGCGTGGGGTGCGCAAGCCGAACACAATCGATTGCAAGGAATGTCCAACCGGCGTGATTCTTGGGACAAAGCTACCGGCTCGCCCTGGTTATGGGTGGGTACATTCTCGTGAAAAAGCGGGGTCATTTTATACAAATACCCCGTAATCAGGCCATTCAGGGCCTATTTGACCCGTGCGGCGCACCGGTGCGAGACGGGTTTATCCGCACGCCTACCTGTACGCCAAGGCCAGCCACCCCCAACAATTTGCGGTGCCAACGCAAGCCCGCACAGCTTCATCTCAGGCAGCCGTTGCCGGTTCGGCCAAACGAAAAATGCTCCTGACAAACGGCTATTTTCCGTTCGTCAGGAGCAGGTGTTGGGAGCAGCGTTGCCCCCTACCCTCGCTGCGCGGGAGGGCAGCGGCGCACTACGATTTGTCGATGCGATACAGGCGGCCCTGGTCGGTGATGGCGTACAGGGCGCCGTCGCTACCCTGGGTCACGGCCCGGAACCGCTGCCCCTCGTTTGCCAGCAACCGCTCTTCGCCTACCACCCGGTTGTTGCTATCGATAACCAGGCGGATGAGATGCATGCCGCTGAGCGAGCCGATAAACAGGTTGTTCTGCCACTCCGCTACGCGGTTGCCGCTATAGAAAGTCATGCCGCTGGGCGACACCACCGGGTCCCAGTAGTACACAGGCTGTTGCAAGCCTTCTTGCTGCTGAATGCTGCTGCCGATGGGCTGCCCGCTGTACTCGATGCCGTAGGTGATGGTGGGCCAGCCGTAGTTGGCACCCGCTTGCAGGCGGTTGATTTCGTCGCCGCCGCGGGGGCCGTGCTCACTCTGCCAGGCCTCGCCCGTTACGGGGTGGATGGCCAGCCCCTGCGGGTTCCGGTGCCCGATGGAGTACAGTTCGGGGAGGGCGCCCGCCTGCGCAAACGTTGGGTTGCCGGGGGCCGGGCGCCCGTCTTTGGTGATGCGCAGAATCTTGCCCAGCGCCGACGATACCACTTGCGCCTGGGGCCGGGTCACTAGGTCCGACCGTTCGCCGGTGCTCACCAGCAGGTTGCCGGTGCGGTCGAACACCACCCTACCCCCGTAGTGCAAGGTGCCCGCGTAGGCAGGCGCGGCCCGATAGATAACGGTAGCGCCTTCAATCGTTCGTTCGTCCGTTGCCAGCCTACCCTTGGCAATGGCCGTCACGTTACCGTCGGGGCGGGCTTCCGAAAACGACCAGTACACCATCCGGTTGGTGGTGAAAGCAGGGTCGAGGCATACGCCCAGCAGGCCGCCCTGCCCGGCCGGGTTCACCGCCGGAATGCCCGTAATCGGCTCCCCGACCGCACCGGCAGCCGTCACGATGCGCATGCGCCCGGCCTTTTCGGTCACCAGTACCCGCCCATCGGGTAGCCCGGTGATGCCCCACGGATTGGTCAGGGAAGACGTGATGACCTCCGCGCGGTAGCTGGCGGTAGTAGTCACGCCGCCTACCCGGGTTTGCCCCGCGAAGGCCGGCTTATAAGTGGTATTGGGGGCGTTGGTTTCCACCGGGTCGGTGGTAAGAACAGGCGTCACCGGATCGGTAGCCTGTTCTTTCTCATCTGAACACGAGAGGAAAACCAGGGAGGAACCAAGCAGCAGAAGCAGACAATGTTTCATAGAGGCAGGATAAAGTGGGTAAACGGCTGGCCGGCCGCGTTCGTATCTCTTTGTACGTTGAATACATAAGGCCTTACCACTTCTTCTTTACGTTGCTGCGCCTAAGTGGTCGTAAAACTCCTCCGTGCTAGTAGGTTGCCCACGTCTTTCCGGACGCCCGCTACGGTGGCGTCGGTGCGTCCGTAACGTGCGCTTGCCTGGCATTGGAGCAACCCTATCTCTAGGAACACTGTAGTGCAGGTGCATCGGGGCCAGAGAGCCGCAATGAACTACCCAGCTCGGCGTGCTGTCTTCAAGGCATCTCGCTCGTAGTGTATTGTGTATGAAAACCGTTTTTCTCTCGCTGCTTAGCGCGGGGGTGTTGGCTAGCGTAGCCCTACCCTTTGCCAGCAGGGTAGCCCCCAAAACCACTGCTCCTACCCTGCCAGCCGCGGCCCGCGTGCCCGTGGTGGTGGAGCTGTTCACCTCGGAGGGCTGCTCCAGCTGCCCCGCGGCCGATGCCACGTTGCGCGAATTAGTTGCCACCCAGCCGGTGCCGGGCGTAGAGATACTGGCACTGGGGGAACACGTGGACTATTGGAACCGCCTGGGTTGGAAAGATGCTTTCTCATCGGCGCAGTTCACGGAACGGCAACGGCAGTACGCGGCTCGGTTCGGGACCGGCTCCTACACCCCGCAGGCCGTCGTGAATGGCCAAGCGGAGTTGGTAGGCAGCCAGCGGCAGAAGCTCACGGCGGCCATTACGCAGGCCGCCACGGCCCCGTACGCTACCATTCGCCTCACGCGCCCTACCCCGACCAGCGTACACGTGCAAGTGTCTGCCCTACCCGCCGGCACCACGCAGAGCCAGGTGCTGCTGGCCCTCACCGAAGCGGGGCTGTCGTCGCAGGTAGGGCGGGGCGAAAATGCGGGGCGCTTGCTGCGCCACGCGCCCGTCGTACGGGTTTTGCGCACCGTGGGCACGGTAGACGGCACCGGCAGCTTCGTCGCTACGGTGCCGCTCCAGTTGGCCGCGCAGTGTCACTCTGCGGAGGCGCGCGCCGTGGTGCTGGTGCAAGAAACCGCCTCGCGCCGCGTGGTAGGCGTGGCTAGCCTGGCGTTGGGTGCTGGTACCGACATTACACAATAGACGCGCTGGCAACCGAAAGCGCCCTGTTGCACAATCGGCAACAGGGCGCTTTCGGTTGTTACGGGTAGGCTAGGCGGCTAGTTGATCTGATACGCTGGCTGCGTGGCTTCCATGGGCACCCGCTCGTCGAGGAGGGTTTTGCCGGCCAGGTACACCACCACCGACAGCCCTACCTTGTTCACAATATCGGCCACCGAAAACGACAGGTGCACCCAGTTCATATCAATATCAAGCACCGACAGCACGTAGCCCAGCGGGTACACGCCCCAGGTGGTAACCGTAGACAGCGCAATGATTTTGAACGACTTGCGCTCGATGGGTTTGGCTTGCTCCCTGAAGCGGCTCCAGAGGCGATACAGCACAAACGGCACCACCAGGTAGCCTACCGTGGACACGGCGCCCCAGAACAGCTTTGGTCCTAACAGGATGTGCCCGGCGGCATCCAGCTGCTGCTCGCCAATGTAGCCGGTCAGCACCATAAAGAAGTCGGCCAGCAGCAGGGCCGTGATGGCGCCCTTGGCCTTAGCCGGCTCTACGCGCAGCATCGATACCATTTTCAGCAGCAGCAGCGGCGTGGTCACGGCCCAGTCCATGTAGCGGTACTGCCCGATGGCGTTGTAGCTGGTGCGGATCAGTTCCTGCCGCTCCGCCTCCGTGCCCAACGCCGACAAATCGGCCAGCATGTGCCGGTAGTAATCCTGAATGAAGTAGTACGACAAGCCCGCCACGGCCGCAATAATGGCGCCCATCACCCGCGTAATGCGGTGCTCGGGCACAATGCTATTGTGGGTGGTGAGGGTGAAGATGAGGTTGGCCAGAAACGCGTACATAGCCACCAACATAAAGAAGTACACGACCATGGAAAGGACGCCTACGTTGGCCGCCGTGGGCACGAAAATGTCGGAAAGGTGCATGAAAGAAGAGGGTTTGGTGGAGGAAAGAATTTGCCCCCTCTTCTACGCGCTTTCGCAACTGCTCGAATAATAAAAATTAACGATTTTTGTTATATAATTTATTGTTATACAAGCACTTAATAATAAACTCGTGAAGATTTCATGAATTTCAATAATTAGATTAAGAAGCACTCCTTCTGGCTTTGCCTAACTGTACTGCACACCAATACGCTTTTTAGCCTAGCTCCCATTTGAGGATATATTAGTTAGAAGCAGTAGGTTGTAACGTTTTCACTTCACCCTTTACCTTTTATCCCAATGATATTTTATGGCACCCGCTCTTCTCACTTGCTCACTGAACCGGTAACTGACGTGGTGTGTGCTTCCTGCTACACGCCTAATACGCTCCAGATCAGCATCTTCGGGCGCTATGCCCACGTGTACTGGGTTCCGTTTTTTCCTATTGGCAAAATAAGCGTATCAGAGTGTGAACATTGTCGGCAGGTGCTGGAAGGCAAGCAGATGCCTGAAGCGCTAAAAGCTAAAGTAGCTCAAGTAAAGGCCCACGCTAAAATACCATTCTGGCATTTTGCAGGCCTTATACTTATAGCCGTTGCTATTGTTGTGAGCTTCGTGTTCAACTATGTCAACCATCAGCACACCACCGCATACGTGGCGCAGCCGCAGGTAGGCGATGTATACCACGTCCGGACAGACAGTGCCTATTCGCTGCTGAAAGTAGCCGCCGTGCACGGCAATAGCGTGGAGCTACTAGCCAACGACTACCAAACCGACAACCTCAGCCGCCTCAATGAAATCGACAAACCAGAAAACTACGCTGAGGAGCCTTTCGACCTCACACCCCTGGATTTGCAGATTATGCTGCAAAAGGAGCAGATAGTGAAGGTAGAGCGGGACTGAGAAATACTGGCGTATACTTAATTATGAATTACCCTACGCTAAGCACGGTCTTATTTCTGGTTCGGTGAAACTAAGTACCGATACGCAATCATCCGCGCCGGTAATTAAAAACTCTCGACACTCGAGCAGCTTAGAGGTAAATCCCCCAGCATCATCTTCCATATCAAGCCATCCTCCACTTCGGACCTCAAAAAGTGCGTTTTCCGGTAATAGCTTAGTTTTCCATAGAACTTCCCAATAATTTATCATATCCCTCTCATCCAAGAGTTTAAAGCCTCTGGGGTTGTTGAATACGATTTGATAATCAACGTCTTCATCACCGTTGCTATGATAGTAGATGATTAGCTTTCGCGTTTTTATTCTATAGTCTAACCCCGCTACTATCGGATTTATGAATGTGGTAATAGCTGTTTGGAGAGTCTGAAATTTCATTTCTCTCATTATCAAGTTTTCAAATACATAATCAAATATATTTTCACGGCTTTCCCGCCATCGTAAACACCAACTCCCCACCCTTCACCACATCGTCATACGCCAGGAACGGCCGCGTGAGTTTCTGGCCATTAAGCCGCGCTTCCTTCACGTACACGTTCTTGTCACTCTGGCTTTTGACTTTGATGCGGAAGGTCTTGCCGTTTTCCAGGTTGATGGTGGCGCCGTACACGGCCGGGCTGCCGAGGGCGTACTCCGGCGAGCCGGGGGCCACGGGGTAGAAGCCCAGGGAGGAGAAGATGTACCAGGCCGACATCTGCCCGCAGTCGTCGTTGCCACCGAGGCCGTCGGGGGTAGGACGGTACATTTTGGGCAGGATCATGCGCACGCGGGCTTGGGTTTTGTAGGGCTGACTGGTCCAGTTGTAGAGGTAGGCGGCGTGGTGGGCGGGCTCGTTGCCGTGCACGTAGTTGCCGATGATGCCGTCGCGGGTGATGTCCTCGGTTTCGGCGAAGAACTCGTCGGGTAGGTGCATGGTGAACAGCGAATCCAGATGGGGCACAAACTTCTTCTCGCCACCCATTTTGGCGACGAGCCCGGCCGGGTCCTGGGGCACGTAGAGGCTGTAGTTCCAGGCGTTGCCCTCGATGAAGCCCTGGTCGTTGGTGCTCAGCACATCAAAACGCTGGCGGAACGAGCCATCGGCAAGGCGGGGGCGCATGAAGCCAATGCGCGAGTCGTATACGTTCTGCCAGTTTTGGGCGCGCTTGCTGAACTCGGCGGCAATGTCATTTTTGCCCAGTTTCTTGGCCAGCTGCGCAATGCACCAATCATCAAACGCGTATTCCAGCGTTTTCGACACCGAGGAGCCGCTTTTGTCTTCGGGCACGTAGCCCAGCTGCTCGTAGTAGCCGATGCCGTCGTAGCGCTGTTGGTGGGCGGTAGTCACGCAGGCGTCGAGGGCGCGCTGGGCTTGGTCGGCAGGCACCACGCCTTTCAGCACGGCGTCGGCAATCACGGGCACCGAGTGGTAGCCAATCATACACCAGTTCTCGTTGGCGTAGTGGCTCCAGATGGGCAGCATGTGCAGCGTGCTCTGGTCGTAGTGCGCGAGCATGGATTGCACCATGTCGGCATTGCGCTGGGGTTCCAGCAGATTAAAGAGCGGGTGCAGGGCGCGGTAAGTGTCCCAGAGCGAAAAGGTGGTGTAGTTGGTGAAGCCCTTGGCCTGGTGGATGTTCTGGTCGAGGCCGCGGTACTGGCCGTCTACGTCCATATAGGTAGTAGGGCTAAGGGCGGCGTGGTACATGGCCGTGTAGAAGTTCTCCTTGTCTACCTTCTTCGGCGACTCAATCACCACTTTGCCCAACTGCTCCTGCCACTGCGCCTGCCCCTGGCGCTTCACCGCCTCAAAGTCCCAGCCCGGAATTTCGGCCCGCAGGTTGCGCAGCGCCCCCTCGGTACTCACGCCCGACAAGGCCATTTTCACCTTGATTTTCTCGTTGGCCGTGGTCTTGAAATCGAAGTACAGGCGCAACTGCTCGCCGGCCAGTTCGGGGAAGTTGTGGG
This sequence comes from Hymenobacter citatus, assembly GCF_014333615.1. Classification (GTDB taxonomy): domain Bacteria; phylum Bacteroidota; class Bacteroidia; order Cytophagales; family Hymenobacteraceae; genus Hymenobacter; species Hymenobacter citatus. Next base: position 18,534 of record NZ_JACSCY010000016.1, read on the forward strand.
CCTGGTCGAACCTACCCCAGAAGCCGCGGTACACCTGCCGCTTGGAGTAGTTGCGGCTGCCGTAGCTCGCAAACGGCTTCGAAAACGCCATGGCGAAGTACTCCACGCGGGTGCGTGCCCAGCCGTTGGTTTGGCGGTAACCCGTTATCAGCGAGTCGTTTTCGACTCGCACAAACGTCCAGACGTTCTTATCGGGGTAGTTGTAGATGCCGGCCGTGAGGTCGAGGATGATGTGCGCCTGCTCGGACTGGGGGAAGGTGTACTGGTGCATGCCTACCCGGTTGGAGGCCGTCAGCTCGGCCAGGATGTTGTGGTCGTCGAGCTTGACGCGGTAGTAGGCGGGCTCGGCAACCTCGTTTTGGTGCGAGAACCGGGAGCGGAAGCCCTTCTCGGGCTGGTCGGCGGTACCAGGGTTGAGTTGGAGCGGGCCGGTGGTGGGCATCACCAGAAAGTCGCCCAAATCGGAGTGGCCGGTGCCGCTGAAGTGGGTATGCGAGAAACCGACGATGGTTTTATCAGCATACTGATAGCCAGCGCAGTACTCGTATACCTTGGGGTTGTACTTGCCGTTTTGCTCGTAGCTGATGGTGTCGGTATCGGGCGAGAGCTGCACCATGCCGAAGGGCACCGTGGCACCGGGGTAGGTGTGCCCCATCTTGGCCGTGCCCACCAGCGGGTGGGCGTACTGCACGAGGTTGTCGGGGGTAGCTTTCTGGGCGAAAGCGGGTAGGGAGGCGAGAAGAAGAGTGGTTAGGGTCAGGCGTTTCATCAGCTTCAGGAAGGGGCGTTGAAGCTGGGAAGTTAGGAGAAAACGTTGCGGAAAAAGACCTTTTTGCAGTATGACGCAAATATTTATTCACGAAATACAGTAGCGTAAAATATGTTATTCTATTGCAATTCAAATCTTTATGAAATAATGTTTTTATTATTTCGTAGATAAGTTGATAACTGTCACTAACCAATCATAACGCCTTATGAAAGCTACCCTTCTCCTATTTATTTGTTTAATGCCCTACACTTTGTGGGCGCAGTCTCGTGCAGCTGATAAATCTAAGCCAACTGATAAGGGTTCTGCTAAGGAAACCATTATCAGCGTGCGCACTGTCACTCCGCCAGAGCGCACTACACATCAGCGAGCCGAGAAATTACCGGCCCCAGGTGTTTATCAAAGCAAACCCCACGCGCTACGCATTCTAGTTCCAGACTCAACAAAAGACGCTCTTCCCCATGCACGCCTTTCTACTTCTGCCGCCAAGGGTCTTATTGCGCCACTGCCCAAGGAGCGTTTACAAAGAGTAAAGCCAAAGCAATAGTTCAGCCAGTTGAACTGCTGGGCTAGCGTGCATCTACAGTGCACGCTAGCCTTTCTTTTTTACTATTTAAGCCAAAAAAATATCTGATAATCACAACTGTATGTTAACTTAGTCGATTGCTACGTCCTGTTTCTCATACCCTCGCACTATGCGTAACTGTTTCTCTGGCAGCTTTTTTCTGTTGCTTTTCCTCGGCGCCACCCTACCCACCCAGGCCCAGCAGCCCCTGTTCAGCTTGCTTAGCCCCAAGGAAACCGGCATCACCTTCCAGAACGACATCAGCGAGACGGAGGCCTTGAACGTGCTGTCGTACGAGTACTTCTACAACGGCGGCGGCGTGGCCGTGGGCGATATTAACAACGACGGCCTACCCGACTTGCTGTTTACGGGCAACATGCGGCCCAACCGGCTCTACCTCAACCAGGGCAACTTCAAATTCAAGGACATCACCCGCCAGGCCTCGCCGCTGCTGGAAGGCCGCAAGGACAGCTGGAAAACCGGCGTGACCATGGCCGACGTGAACGGCGACGGCCTACTGGACCTCTACATCTGCTACTCGGGTAAGAAGGACGAAGCCACGCGCCGCAACCAGCTGTTCATCAACCAGGGCAACGCGACTTTTAAGGAGGAAGCCCAGACGTACGGCCTCGACGACCCCGGCTACAGCACCCAGGCCACTTTTTTCGACTTCGACAACGACGGCGACCTAGACATGTTTCTGCTCAACCACAGCATCAAGAAAATTGACAACATGGCCTTTGCCAGCCTGAAAGGGCAGGCCGATGTGCTGTCGAGCAACAAGCTGTTTCGCAACGACAAGGGCCATTTTACGGACGTATCCAAGGCTGCGGGTATTGTGCAGAACCCGCTCACATTCGGGCTGGGCATTGCCGTGGCCGACATCGACCAGGACGGCTGGCAGGATATCTACGTCACCAACGACTACAACGAGCCCGACTACCTCTACCACAATAACCACGACGGTACCTTCACTGACCAGTCGAAGCAGGTGCTGCGCCACCACTCCCACTTCTCGATGGGCGTGGACGTGGCCGATTTCAACAACGACGCCCGCCCCGACATCCTGACCCTGGACATGATGCCGGCCGACAACCACCGGCAGAAATCCTTGCAGTTGCAGGAGAACTACGAGTCGTTTGCCTTGATGCTGCAACAGGATTTGTACCACCAGTACATGCGCAACATGCTGCACCTCAACAACGGCGACGGCACGTTCAGCGAGATTGGGCAGCTGGCCGGCGTGTCGAATACCGATTGGAGCTGGTGCCCCCTACTGGCCGATTTCGACAACGACGGATACAAGGATATTTTCATCAGCAACGGCTACCTGCGCGACTACACCAACAAGGATTTTTTGCGCTATTGGGGTGATTACAAGATCAAAAAAGCCATGGCGCGGGAGCCGTTCTTATTGATGGACTTGGTGACGGCCATGCCCTCCACGGCCGTGCCCGACTACATTTTCCGCAACAACCACGACCTCACCTTTACCAACAAGCAAACCGACTGGGGCCTAAACCAGACCAATATGTCGAACGGCGCCGTGTACGCCGACCTCGACAATGATGGCGACTTAGAGCTGATTGTGAACACGATAAACCAGCCCGCCAGCATCTACCGCAACCGCAGCGTGGAGGATCAGCACACGGCCTACCTGGCGTTCAAGCTCACGGGCGCGGGTCAGAACACCCAGGCCGTGGGCGCCAAGGTGTATGTGTACGCCGCTGGCAACGCGCAGTATCAGGAGGTGAACCCCAACCGCGGCTACCTTTCCTGCGTGCCTACCACCCTGCATTTCGGGTTGGGTAGCAGCTCGGTAGTGGATTCGGTGCGGATTGTGTGGCCCAACCAGACCCGGCAGCTGCTGACCAAGGTGAAGGCCAACCAGTTGCTAAAGCTCACCAGCCCAGCGTCTAAGCAACTGGCAACCCGCCCGGCCCCTACCCCCAAAGTCCTGTTTCAGCCGGCCGCGCCGCTGTTTGCTTTTCAGCCCGAGGAAGTGGCGCTCAACGACTTCAAGCGCCAGCTGCTGATGCTGTTTATGTATTCCAAAACCGCCCCCGTGCTCACGCAGGCCGACGTGAACAAGGACGGCCTCGACGACCTGTTTGTGAGCGGCGCCCCCGGCGAGTTGGGCCGCCTGTACGTGCAGCAGCCAGGCGGCACCTTCCGCGAAACGGCGCTGGCGGGCGGCCCTACCCCCGCCGCGGGCACCGTGGCTGCGGCTACTTTCCTTGATGCCAACGGCGACTCCTACCCCGACCTCTACCTGGCCAAGGGCGGCTATGCGCTCTACGAAGCCGACACCCCCGATTTGCAGGACGAGCTGTACCTGAACGACGGCCACGGCCGCCTGACGCTGGCTGCCAATGCCCTACCCCCGCTGCACGGCAGCAGCAAAGGCTGCGTGCGCGCCGCCGACGTAGACGGCGACGGCGACCTGGACCTTTTCGTGGGAGGCCGCGTGATACCCGGCCAATACCCGCTAGCGCCGCCCAGCTACCTGTTGCTGAACGACGGCAAAGGCAAGTTTTCGGCAGTGGCCGACGCGCCCTTTGCCCGCGCCGGCATGGTGACGGACGCGCAGTGGGTAGACCTGAATAAAGACAAGCGCCCCGACCTGGTGCTGTGCGGGGAGATGATGCCGCTGATGGTCTGGATCAACACCCCGCAGGGCTTCCAGGACCAAACGGCCGACTACTTTGCTACCCCGCAGCAGGGCTTTTGGTTCAGCCTGCATGTGGCCGACGTGAACCAGGACGGTCAGCCCGACATTATGGCCGGCAATCTGGGGCTGAATACGCAGATCAGGGCCACGGCGCAGCAGCCGGCTGAGCTGTACTATGCTGATTTCGACAATAATGGCTCCATCGACCCCTTCCTCAACTTCTACCTCGATGGCAAGAGCTACCCCTTTGTGAGCCGCGACGAGCTCAACGAGGTTATCTACCCGATGCGGCGGCGGTTCACGTCCTACAAAGCCTACGCCGACGCCACCATGCAGGATATTTTTCCGGCCGAGGAGCTGAGCAAGGCGAAGAAGCTGGAAGCCAATGAGCTGCGTACCATGCTCTACCTCAACCAAAACGGTAAATTTGCAGCTACTCCCCTACCCACCGAGGCGCAGTTTTCGGCCGTGACCCACATCCGCAGCGGCGACTACAACCACGACGGCCACCCCGACCTGCTCCTGCTCGGCAACCACTCCGACAACCGCCTGAAGCTGGGCAGCTTCGACGCCAACTACGGCTGCCTGATGCAAGGCAACGGCAAAGGGGAATTCCGCTACGTAACCCAGCCCCAGGCCGGCCTGTGCGTGCTGGGCGATGTGAAATCGGTGAGTGAAATAACGGTGAATAAGCAGCCCTACCTGGTGGTGGGTGTGAGCAACGGCGCCGTGCAGTTTTACAAGAAGCAAAAATGAAAAAGCAGGTCCTCTTCCTGATGAGCCTGGTGCTGGGCGGCCACGCCGCGGCCTACGCAGCCGCGCCTACTCCCCCCCTGAACCCCGGCAAGGCCTTGGATGCCATCAACATGACGCTGGTACACGATGTGGTGGCCCCGCCGGTGGCAGCGCGCTACTACGCCTACAGCACGCTGGGCGCCTACATCATTGTATCGGCCCACAACAAGAGCCTGCCCGCCCCTACCCGCTTCATTACGGGCTACACCACCGATTTGCGGCTGGATACGGTGAAGGGCAAATACGACTACCAGATAGCGGCCTATTATAGCATGCTGGAAGCGGCGCGCCTGCTGCTTCCTTCCGGCGAAAACCTGGCCGCAGAGGAAGAGGAATTTGTGCGCGGCCTGGAAAAACAAGGCGTGAAGCCGGCCGTGCTGGCGCAGTCGGTGCGGGTAGGGAAGCTGGCGGCAAAAGCGGCTGTTGCCTTCTCCAAAAACGACCGCTACAACCGTCTGAGCGCCCTGAAGCGCTATACTCCCCTAAAAGCAGAAGGCGCCTGGTACCCTACCCCACCTGCTTACATGGAAGCGGTGGAGCCCAACTGGAAAACGATTCGGCCGCTGATGATAGACTCGGCCGCGCAATTCCGCCCGGCCCCGATGGTACCGTTCAGCAAGGACACGGCGTCGGCGTTTCACAAGCAGGTGCTAGCCGTGTACAACGTCTCGAAGCACCTCACCGACGAGCAGCTACAGATTGCCCAGTTCTGGGACTGCAACCCGTTTGCGGTCAATACCGCAGGGCACATGTCTATCGGCTTCAAGAAAATTAGTCCCGGCGGACACTGGATGAACATTGGGGCGCTGGTGGCGCAGCAGCAAAAGGTAGGCTTCGACCGCACGGTGCTGGTGCTAACCATGGAAGGAGTAACGTTGATGGACGCCTTTATCAGCTGCTGGGAAGCCAAGTACGCTACCAACCGCATCCGTCCCGAAACATACATCAACCGCTTCATCGACGTGAAGTGGCAGCCGATTCTGCAAACGCCGCCCTTCCCGGAGTATACCAGTGGCCACGCCGTCGTGTCCAACGCCGTGGCCGAAATGCTCACCTACCTGCTCGGTGATAACATTGCCTACCTAGACAATACCGAAATTCCCTTCGGTAGCGGCGAGCGGGCTTTCACGTCGTTCCGACAGGCAGCCGCCGAGGCTTCCGTGTCGCGTTTCTACGGCGGCATTCACTACATGGAGAGCGTCAACAACGGCAACGAGCAGGGCCGGCAAATAGGTCGCTATCTGGTAACCAAGCTCCGCAACGCCGGCGTGAAGCCGCTGGCGAGTCGGTAGACATAGGACAAAACACCGCCTGTCATTCCTCGACGCGTCTGTCATCCTGAGCTTGCGAAGGACCTTCTCACGGTAAAACGACAAGCGTAACAACGACTCGTCCTAACGTGAGAAGGTCCTTCGCAAGCTCAGGATGACAGACGCGTCGAGGAATGACAGGCGGTGTTTTATCAGCCTATAACCTCTATACCCTACCGCTTCACCGTTTCCACCAATCCCTCATCGTTGATGCGCAGCGTAGCAGTGCCCGCGGCCGTGAGGGTGGCCGTAAACTGCTCGGGCGTAGCTAATAGCACCAACTGATTGGACTTCCCGGCCACCTCTACCTGCGGCGCGATGTTCAGCTCAGCCAGCGAGGCGGCGTAGCGGCCGTTTTTTTCGCGGTACTGCTGCTGGCGGTAGTACACCAGCCACAGGTAGCGCCGGCGCAGCTCGGCGGTAGGCAGCTCGAAAGCCGGCGCCTTGGCCTGGCGCGTGAACTGCAAATAGCCCCACCGCTCGGGGTAGTGCATGTTTATCACGCCCTGCGGCGACCATACCCAGTTGTGCTCGGGCAAATCTTTGCCGGCGGCGTCCTGCTGCTTCACGTACTTACCGTTGGCCGCCCGCGTGTCCCACTCCACCCTGGAGAAGTTGATGCGCCACAGGGTACCCTCAGTGGGAGCATTAAACGGAAAGCCTATGCGCACCGCCTTCAGCGGAATGGCCATTTCCACGGTCCAGCTCCGGTCCTTATCCTTGGGTTGGTTCAGGGTGCCGTCGATAGAAATGCCAGAACGCAGCCCAGCCACGTCCCAGCTGATGAGGGCGTCGCCGTGGTTGCGGTAGGGCTTGGGTAGGAACAGGTCGAAGATCTTGTTGAGGGCGTTTACTTCCACCTCGAAGTACTGGTGCGTGTTGTCATCGGGGTCGATGAATACCTCGAAGTCATTGTCTTTGTAGATGATGTCGTCGTGGTGCGTTTGGTAGGCCCAGATGTGCGGTTCCTGCAAGGTAGCGGCAATGAACAGCGTGGAGTCGTTCCAGAGCATTTTCACCCGCGTCTGGTAGGTAGGCAGCGGCTTGGCGGCGCCTTCGATATCCACGAAATCGGTGGTCCAGGGGGCTTGCTGCCAGGCGCTTTCCCGCAGGTTGCCATCCATAGTGAGGGCCTGCGTGGTGTGCGGCACCACGTAGCCTTTGGGCGGCGTGAAGAGGTGCTCTAGCCCCTGAAAAGCCTGTTTATCCTGCGCCGAAGCTGATAAGCCCGCCCCACTGAGTAGTAGCGTTAGTAATCCTGTTGTCGTGAAGTTGAAGAATTGATGCATGCGTGCAATACTTGGTAAAACTGGTTGATCTGACTTGCAATGGCCCTTATGCACTCGCTCGGCTGTGCCGAGTGAGGCCTACGCTTGAGGGGCTCTGCCCCGAACTCGGCTACGCCGTTTGAACGACACAGTTCGGGGTAGAGCAGACGCGCGCAGCGAAGCTGCTGGAGTATAGCCCTCACTCGGCACAGCCGAGCAAGGGCGGCAACTGGCTGACCTTACTACAAAAAAAGAGGCCTTACCCTACTACTCGGGGTAAAGCCTCTTTTCTCAATTAGGTTGGAACACTATTGTGGTCTGTCCCACCATACCCGCGAGGTCAGTAGGTCGCCGCCATTCAGGCTAGCTACACCCGAGCGGTATCCAGCGGGGTTGTTGGAAATTTCAGCGGCCGGATATGGCAGACGGCGCGGAATGGTGCCGTTGGTCACGTTGCCAGGGTAGTTCACGGGCGTCAGCATCGGGTAGCCCGAACGGCGCCAGTTAAACCAGCCTTCAATGAAGTTGAAGGTAGTAGACGTTTCCAGCCAGTACTGGTTGTTGATCTGCTGATAGGCCGCCATCGTGGATGTTGTATTCAGCGGGTGGGCAGTCACGTAGGCGGTAATGGTAGCACCCGGAATAGTAGCCGCCGCGTCCATCTGCGTCAGAGATTCCATAGCGCTGCGCAGGCCGTTGGCGTAGTGCATGGCGGCCGTAGCGCCCACGTTCCAGCCGCGGGTAGCGGCTTCAGCCAGCAGCAACTCCGTTTCGGCGTAGGTCAGCAGGAAGTTAGGAGCGTTGCGCTTGATGTACACGTTCACGCGGGGGCGGGAATATTTACCCAGCGGCGCAATGTCCTCACCTGTACCAGTCGGGCCAGGGTAGTCGGTGCGCTTCCGAATGTCGAACGCTCCACCGGCCAGGTCGTAGCCATTCGGCAGACCGAGCTGCGCGGCAGGGTCAGTGTTGCCGGTCAGCCCCTGGTTGGCGTTGTTGTCAGCACCCGCCTGTGGCACCTCGGCAATAACACCCAGTCGTGGGTCGTCGTTGGTGCGCAGGTAGTCAATCAGGGTCTTGCTCCACTTCACTTCCCGGAAGTCGTCGGTGGTGAGCAGGGCGCCCGACGTCGCATTCTGTATGTCACCCTGCGAGGCGTCGGTCTGCGCAATGGCGTTGTCGTCGGTCGACGTCATCGTACCGCCAGCCACAGCCTTCTCAGTCCAGGTACGAGCCAGGGTAGGGTTCACCTTGGTCATGCGCATGGCCACGCGCACCATCAGCGAGTAGCCCAGCTTCTTCCATTTCGCCACATCGCCGCCGTACAGCAGGTCGCCGGTAGCCAGCGGGGCCGAGGCATCCAGGCTGTTGATGGCTGACTCCAGCTGCGTCAGCAACGCTGGATAAATGTTTTCCTGCTTGTCGTAAGCGGGTGCCGTAATGCCATCTGCTGCCTTCAGTGCCTCCGAGAACGGAATATCCCCATAGGTATCGGTGAGGCGCTGAAAGATCATCACCTTCATGATGTTGCTGACGGCAATGACGTTGGCAAAACGCTCGGGGCTCTGCGTGTTGGCTACTCGGATGGCCTGCTCCAAGCGGCTCAGCGCCGTGTAGCAGTTGTTAAAGGTCAGTGCCTGATAGCCCCCAAAACCACCTGCGTTGACGTACTTATCCCCGTTGCCGTAGTAGTTGAACGTGCTGGCCAGCGCCTGAATGGCGGGAGCCTGGTACAGCAGCTGCGCGTAGCCCGTATTGGCGTAGCCCAACTGGCCGTCGGTGAGTAGGTAATTGGGGTTTAGGTTGTTAGCCGACGCCGCGTTGGGATTGGTATTGACGTCGTCGAAGCGGTCCTCGGAGCAGGACGTGCTCCAGAGTGCTGCGGTGAGTGCTATAAATAGGAATGGCTTTTTCATATTCCTTTATTACTTGAATTTTACGTTGAGCGTGAAGCCGTATGTGCGGGCAAATGGCAGAGAACCGCCTTCTACCCCAGCGTACGCTACCAGCGGAGAAATTGTATTTTCCGGATCGATGTTATCCGTGCGCTTCATAATCGTGAACAAGTTACGACCTACCAACGACAGCGTCACAGCCTGGAAAGGAGTTTTTGCGAGTACAGCTTGGTTGAGGGTGTAACCCAGCGTGAGTTGGCGGAATTTAATAAAGCTACCATCAAGCACAGCCAAGGCATCCACGTTGTTGATCAGCTTGGGATAGTACACATAAGCCGGCACCACAATGTCGTTGACTTCGTTCGTTACGTTGCCGTTTGCGTCCATTTTCACCCCTTGTGCCACAACACCGGTTTCGCGGCCTTCCAGGGTGGCTTTGTTCAAACCACGCGTATAAGAATAGTATTCCGTGGCCGACAGTACTTTGTTGTTGAACTTGTAGTCGATTAGGAAAGACAGGCTGAAGTTGTGGTAGTTGAAATCGTTGTTCCAGCCGCCGAACAGGTTGGCAATGCCCGAGCCCATCGGCTTCAACTCACCCCGCACGGGTACGCCATCGGTTCCAATCACCACGTTGCCGTTGGCATCGCGCAGGAAGTCGTATGCCCGGATCTGGGCAATTGGCAGGCCTTGCACAATGGCAATGTTAGCACCGCCGTTGGCGCCTGGGCGGTAGGTACCGGTTTGCAGCGGGTTGTTAGCGCCGTTGTCAATGTCCAGTACCTCGTTTTTCAGCTTGGTGATGTTGAACGACGACGTCCAGGTGAAAGCACCCGTTTTCACCGGCGTTACAGTCAGGGCAGCTTCCACGCCGCGGTTCAGGGTAGAGCCCAGGTTCACTGATTGGCTGCTATAGCCAGTAGCCGGCGACAAGCTGGCGCCTACAATTTCGCCATCGGTTTTGCGGCGGAAGTAGGCCACATCCAAGCCAATACGATTCTGGAAGAACTTCAGCTCCGTACCTACCTCATACTCGTTGAGGCTATACGGCTTCAGGTTGGCGTTGGGCAAGCGCGAATCGAATGAGGCACGCGGAACCCCATTGATGGAGCGGTTGATATTGTAATAGAAATCCGTTTGGTAGGGCTGAGCCGGCTCGCCGCTGGTTTCGGCGTAGGAGGCACGCAGCTTGCCGTAGCTCAGCACCGAAGACTGCAGCAGGTCCGAGAAAATAAAGCTGGCCGCTACCGAAGGCGTGAAGAGGCTCCGATTGTTGCGCGGCAGGGTAGAGAACTGATCATAGCGGCCCGTCGTGCTCAGCGTTAGATACTTATAGGTAACGTCTGCTGTGTAGTAGGCCGAGAACGTTTCCAAGAGGCTGTATTGATACTCCTGACCAGGGGTACGCAGGTTGGAGGGCGAGTACAGGTAAGGAACAATAAACTGCCCGCCAAATAAACGCGTAGCTTCAAAATTGTTGCGGCGGTAGTTGGTACCCACACTGGCACTCACCGAAATATCCTGGTTCAGGTCTTTGCTGAACGACAGCAGTGCGTCGGTGTTTAGTTCCAGGCGCGAGCCCAGGGTCAGGTTTTCCAGGTTACCTTCCCCGTTGGCCGAATACAGCGTGCCGTAGGGCGCCACGTTGAAGCGTCGGTCGCTGGAGTAGTCGTAGCCTACCCGGCCTTGCAGGAACAGGTAGTCGGTGAAGGCGTAGCGAGCCGACAGGGCGCTGATGAGGCGCTTGCGCGAAAGGTCGTTTTTGAACTGGTTCACCACAAACCACGGGTTGGTGGCGTAGCTGTCGTTGTTCCAGGCCGTTTCCAGGCCGTTGTTGTCGGGGTCGTAGCCCGGCCGTAGGGTAGCCTGGTCGATGTTAGGCGCCAGGAAGATGATGTTGTTCGCGTTCAGCGGCGCGTCGCTCAACTGAGGGCGGTTGTTGTCTTTCTGGTCGATGTAGTTGGCCGTCAGGTTGAAGCTCAGCTTCTTGGTCAGGTCGTACTGGGTGTTGAAGTTCACCGTGCGGCGGGTCAGGCCGCTGTTGCGCAGAATCGACTTGGCATCCAGGTTCGATACCGACAAACGGTAGGTGCCTTTCTCACCGCCACCCGATACAGCCAGCGTGTTGGTCCAGGACGGGGCAACGCGGTAGAAGTTCTCGATGTTGTTCTTGTGCAGCGAGTAAGGGTGCTCCTGGCCGTCGATGCCGATAGTCGGCTGACCGTCCAGCCGCTCACCCCAGGCCGTGTTACCCGAGTTGATGGCTGAAGCCCGGTCGGAGGGGCGCACGCCCTGGCTGCCCTGGCCGTACACCGTCTGGAAGTCGGTGTTGTCTACTGCCTGGCTGAATTGCAAGTTGGTGTTGTACTCGATAGTGGTTTTGCCGCGGTTACCGCTTTTCGTCACAATCTGAATAACGCCGTTGGCGGCGCGGGCACCGTACAGGGCCGAAGCCGTCGAGCCTTTCAGCACCGTCATCGACTCAATGTCATCGGGGTTGATGTTGCTGATACCGTCGCCCAGGTCGGCGCCGCCCCACTCGCCAGAGCTACCGCGCACACTGTTGTCCATGGGCACACCGTTGATAACGATGAGCGGTTGCGAAGTACCCGAGAAGGATGTTACGCCGCGGATGTTGAGGCGGGCCGAGGAGCCGGGGCCGCCACTGGTGCCACCCACGTTCAGGCCCGCCACGCGGCCCTGCAGGGAGTTGGCCACGTTGGTTTCGCGGGCTACGTTCAGCTTTTCACCGTCTACCTTCGTGATGGCATAGCCAAGCTTGCGCTCGTCTTTCTTGATACCCAGGGCCGTAACCACTACCTCACCTAGCTCCTTGGTATCGTTTGCCAGGATGATATTAATGGAAGAACGGCCATTTACAGGCACCGTCTGGCTGATGTAGCCGATGTAGGAGAACACCAGCGAGGCGCCGTCTGGAGCCGTTACGGTGTAGTTGCCATCCACGTCGGAAGTGGCGCCTTGGGTGGTACCGCTTACCACCACGCTTACCCCAATCAGAGGCTCGTTACGGTTGTCGGTTATCTTGCCCGAGACTTTCGTCCCCTGCGCGTAGGCGTGGGCCTGGCACAGCAGCAAGAGTAGTACAAAGAACTGTAGAGTTTTTCTTATCATGGTGTATGGAGTGAGAGAAATGATGGAAATGAGCTACTTATGATGAAGCAGTCCGCGTCTCGGACTCAGTAAAAAGCACCAACTGCTTTCATGCTCTGCTCAACGGGCAGTACACAACAGCAGCGGAAAAGAAGTATATGGAAAGGGTGGGAAATCAGGGCGGCAGGTCTCACACAATCGGTTGCACCTTGTGGTGGATGGTGGCAACGCACGGCAGACGTACTTTTAAACACGAGTTTCAACCAAACTAAGGTAATAAGATTTTCCCGACATCTGGCAACTACTTTCTTTCAAACATACTGCTAGTGGTGAAGCAATCCAAATAGCGAATAGAAGAAATGTGTGCGTACACACGAAGTCAGAAGGTAACTTATGTACTACTTTTTATGAACAGCATGCAAAACCTGCGGCGAATCTAGGTCAAAGGTAGACGCAAAGCAAAATGTAATTTTTCCGTTATATTAACACAACACTCTCATGCCCACACCGGGTAGCAACCAGTGGGGTTTAGAGTACTCTTGCTGCTGTACCGCTAATCAGCTTACGGAGCGCCAACGGGAACCTACTATAACTGTACTTTAAGAAGCTTGTTTTAGTGGCTTAACTCAAACGTAATCATCGGTTAATTATAAAGCAAATAATATAAAATAAAAATGTGCGGGCACACGCAGAAGATAAAGCACGTATGTGTGCGCACACAAAAAAAAGTTTCTTCTCTGTAATATTGTCGTATTTTAGTCTACGATTTAGGACTTAATTTAGTAAATGTGCATTATTACGGTCCTGGTTTACTCGTAGTAGGCCGCCGCTTAATGCCCTATGCGGCTTTCATTCAATTTTCGACGCTTAGGAATTTCCCTACCTCCTCGGAAAACTGCTTCAGCCTGCGCTTTCTTCTGCCCTAGCCCGGCAGGTACCTTAGCTTCTACTCATGTAGCGTTGCAACGCTACCTCGATTTAAACGACCTTCTGGTACTGCTTATTTCCTTGCGTAATGGCACGCTTTATGGCTGCGGCCACGAAGCTACCTATTGAACCAACGCAGCTAGCCTGGGTAGGGAATAGCCACGGCAGCGCAACCTGCACGTTGCGGCCGCGCCATACGGAGCGGCCAACCACAGTTTTTTTTGCACTACAAGTATATACCAATCAGCCACTTAAGCAGCAAGTATTATTATGGGCAAGAATGCCGTACGCATCAAGGATATAGCAGCCAAAGCCAACGTTTCGGTGGGCACGGTAGACCGGGTGCTGCACAACCGCGGCCGGGTGGCCGAGGACGTGCGCCAGAAAGTGCTGCTGATGATGCAGGAGCTGGAATACGAGCCCAACATGATTGCGCGCACGCTGGGCGCCAACCGCACCTACCGGCTGGCGGCTGTGCAGCCCAGCCACACGCTGGACCCCTATTGGCAGGCCCCCTGGGAGGGAATCAACAAGGCGGCGCGGGAGTTGCAGCAGTACGGCGTGGTGCTCACGGTGTACCCCTACGATATGTCGCGGGTGGAGTCTTTCCGAGAGCAGATGGAGTTGGCCACACAGGCCCGACCCGATGGTATTGTGATTGCGCCGCTGTTCTACCGCGAGTCGCTGCCGTATTTTGAGCAGTGGCAGCACGCCCAGATTCCGTACGTGCTGTTCAACACCTACATCACCGAGATTAATCCGCTGAGCTACGTGGGGCAGGACTCTTACCAAAGCGGATTTCTGGCAGGCAAGCTCTTGCAGTTTGGGCAAACGCAGCCGGGCACCTACCTCATTGCGCACATTGCCGAGGACATTGCCAACTCCGTGCACGTGACGCAGAAAGAACAGGGCTTCCGCGACTACTTTGCGCAGCTGCCGGCCTCGCACGCCGCTGGCATCACTGTCCGCAGCATCGACCTCCCCTACCCCACCGAGCCTGCCTTCGCCGGTCGGCTTACCGGGCTGCTGGCCCAGAACCAGCCGGTACGGGGCATCTTCGTGAGTACGTCCAGGGCCTACGCCATTGCGCCCTACCTCCAGCCCTACCCCGCCGCTATCCGGCTGGTGGGCTACGATTTGCTGGAAGAAAACATCCACTATTTGCAGGAGGGCACCATTGATTTTTTGATCAACCAAAACCCTAAGGAACAGGGATATTACGGGCTGTATGCTTTGGCAGATCAGCTGGTGTTCAAAAAGGAAGTGTCTCCCCTCAAATACCTACCCCTGGATATTATTGCGAAAGAAAATCTACACTACTACGTGGAGAAATAGTTGGTTCTGACCCGCACTATCTGCTTCGATTATCGCCACTAAAAAGAAAGCCGACTACCTGAGGTAGTCGGCTTTGCGTAGCGCACAGCGAGGTGTAGACGCGTGCAGCAGGTTAGAGCAAGGTAGATCGGGTTATTGCATCACAGAGCGCGGCCGGTTTTCCGGCGCTACGCCCCAGGTAGGGCTTGGCTTCGGTCCCATTTCCAGCACCAGCGTACCGCCTTGCATCAGGTCTTGGTGGGTGATGTAGGACTTGAGGTAGGGCTGACCGTTGCGGGTCACAGACTGAATATACTTATTTGTGGCGTTATTATTCTTGGCTTCGATAGAAAGCGACTTGCCGCCGGGCAGAGCCAGTGTGGCTTGCTGCACCATGGGGCTGCCAAACACGAAGGCGCCGTTGGCCGGGTTCAGAGGATAGAAGCCCATGGCAGACAGCACGTACCACGCCGACATCTGCCCTACGTCCTCGTTGCCGATGATGCCGTCGGGCTTGGTGGTGTAGAACTGATCCATGATGAAGCGCACCTTGTCGGCGGTTTTCCAGGGCTGGCCCACGTAGCTGTAGAGGTAGGTGATGTGGTGGCCGGGCTCGTTGCCGTGGGCGTACATGCCAATCAGTCCCGAAATGTCGGGTGAGGCTTCTTCTCCCATGTTGCCCTGCACCGTGAACAGCGAATCGAGTTTCTGTGAGAAGCGCTTCTCGCCGCCCAGCAGGCCAATCAGGCCTTCCACGTCTTGGGGTACCAACCACGTGTACTGCCACGCATTGCCCTCTGTAAAGTCGCTCTTCATGTGCACCGACTGGAAGGGGCTGAACGGCGTGCGCCACTCGGTTTTGGATACGCGACCCCGCATGAAGCCCACGCTTTTGTCGAAATAGTTCTGGTAGTTTTTGGCGCGCTTGCTGAAGTAGGCGTAGTCGTCCTGCTTACCCATTTTCTTGGCCATCTGGGCAATGCACCAGTCGTCCACGGCGTATTCCAGGCCTTTCGATACGTTTTCTACCTCACTGTTGGCCGGGATGAAGCCCAGCTCCTTCACCGCTTTCAGGCCGCTTTCGTCGCGCATGGCGGTGGTTTTGATAGCCTCGTAGGCCAGGTTGGCATCGAAGCCGTTGAAGCCTTTGAGGTATGCATCGACCACCACCGGCACGGCGCTGTAGCCTACCATGGTGTTGGTTTCGTTGGCCATCAGGTGCCACACCGGCAGCTTGCCCTGCTGCTGGTAGATGGCCAGCATGGTGTTCACCATGTCGTTCACCCGGTTGGTTTGCAAGAGGGTAAACAAGGGGTGCGCCGCCCGGTAGGTGTCCCAGAGCGAGAAGGTGGTGAGGTTGGTGAAAGGCGCGTTTTTGTGCACCTGCTTGTCGGTGCCCCAATAGTCGCCGTTGTGGTCGTTGAAGGTCGACGGAGCAATCATGGTGTGGTAGAGCGCCGTGTAGAAAACCTTCTGCTGGTCCGGGTTTTCGGTTTTGATCTGCACCTTGCCCAGCTCCTGGTTCCAGGCGGCATCGGCGGCAGCCACGGTTTTCTGGAAATTCCAGCCGGGAATTTCGGCCCGAATATTCGCCAGCGCATTTTCGCTGCTCACGGGCGAAATACCCACTTTCAGCTTCACCTGCTCGCCGGCCTTCGTGGCAAACGTGACGATGCCCTTCAGGCGGATGCCCTTATTCGCTGGCACGGTGTTACCCAGCGAGTCTACTACCTGCACGCTGTTGAACTCCTGGATGGGTTTCGAGAGAACCGCCGCAAAATGCAGGCGCTGGTCGCGGGCCCAGCCCCTGGAGAAGCGGTAGCCTACTAGAGTGCTGTCGTTGAGCTTTTCTATATGCGTATCGGTGGCCTGGTCCCAGCCGATGCCCTGCTGCAAGTCGATGATCAGGTGTGCGTTTTTCGACTGCGGGAAGGTGTACTGATGAAAGCCTACCCGCTCGGAGGCGGTCAGCTCGGCCCGGATGCCGTAGCGCTTCAGCTGCACGGCGTAGTAGCCGGGGCGGGCAGTTTCGTCCTCGTGCGAAAACAGCGACACATAGCTGTTTTTCATATTTTTCACCGAGCCCCGCATCACCTTTACTTCGCCCGTAGTCGGCATCACCGCCACGTCGCCCAGGTCGCCGATACCGGTGCCACTGAGGTGGGTGTGCGAAAAGCCGATGATGGTGGAGTCGGAATAATGGTAGCCCGAGCACCAGTCCCAGCCCTCGGAAATGTTAACCGGCCCCAGCTGTACCGCGCCAAACGGCACGTTGGCCCCCATGAACACGTGCCCGTGGAAGCCCGTGCCAATGTAGGGGTCGACGAACCGGGTGAGGCCCGTGGGGGCCGGAATGAGAGCGGCAGGAGCGGTGGAGCCGCCGGCTACCTTGGCCGTGCCGGAGCAGGCGCTAAGCAAAGTAGCGCTGCCAGCCAGCGCCACAATAGACCAGACAGAGCGGGTGGGTTGTATTTTCATTAAACTATTTCGTTAGACTTTATTGCTTGTTGAGTGAACGTCATTTCGACCAGCGGGAGAAATCTCGCTTGGTAGTAATTTCTATCTAGCGTCAGCACGAGATATTTCTCCCGCTGGTCGAAATGACGTTCTGTTGGTCGCGAAGCAGAGCTTCGCGTTACTACTTAGTGTTTCAGCCAGCTGGCCGGTATTTCCCGCGGCTCGCTGCCGTCTTTGCTGTACTTGAGCAGCAACGTGTAGCCGCCTCCACCCTCTACAAAATCCAGCGCGATTGGGTGCAATCCTTTCGCCAACGCTACCTGCCCGGTTTTCTCGATGGCCGAGTGTAGGCCGTCGTTGTCGACCACCATGCGGTCGGCCAGGCGTAGGGTGCCGCCGTCGTCGCAGGTGAGGTAGAAGGTGTAGATGCCGGTTTCCGGCACGTCGAGGTAGCCCCGGAACTGTACCCCGAACTGGTCGGCCTCGGCTTGCTTGGGCACCTGCACGCTGGTTACGGTGGTGCTGCCGTTGGCCTTGGCCTCCTGCATCAGCGCCGATTTTTTGAAGTAGCCCGTAAAGTACGTGGCCGTGAGGCCCGGCGCCGGAGACTTCGCCGACACAGGCGCGGCGTAGGGCTGCTGCTTGTACCTGATGGTATAGGTGTCACCCCGCAGCCCTTCCGGCGTGAAAGCCACCAACTTCACCGTGGTGGGCTCTGTGATGGGTAGGGCGGCCGGCAGCACCGGTGAAGTGGGCGTGGGCGTGCTGCCGTCGGTAGTGTAGCGCAGAATCAGATTGTCGAGTGGCTTCTCGACCTGCAACGACGTTTTGTCGGTGAAGACGCTTTCCTCGGAGAAGCCTGCTAGGTCGGGCACGCGGTAGTGCACGTTCAGCTGGGCCAGGCGGGGGTAGTGCTGCCGGAGCCGGCTGAGGTAGGAGGCGTACTGGGTCTTATTGGTCCAGACCACCTCGGCCAAGGCCGTCATGCGGGGCATCACCATGTAGTCGGCGCGGTTTTCGGAGGGCACTTGTTCGGTCCAGAGGTTGGCTTGGGCGCCTAGAATGGCCTTTTGGGCCGTAGCGGGGTCGAGGTCAGCGGGCACCACGTCGAAGTTGTACACTTTCTCCACCGAATTCTTGTCTGGTAGGTTGTCGAAGTAGAGCGTACTCACCGGCGTCATAATGAGCGGATTGCCGTTGCGGATGGCTTTGGCGGGGGCGTCTTTCACCCAGCTGCGCCAGTACATGACGGTGGCCGAGGCGTCGATACCACCTTCCAGCATGTCGTCCCAGCCAATCATTTTCTTGCCCTTGCTCTGTAAAAACCGCTCAACGCGCCGCACAAAATAGCTTTGCAGCCCGTTCACGTCTTTGATGCCTTCCTTCTGCATCAGCTCGGTGCAGGCCGTCGTGCTCCAGCTGGTTTTGTCTACCTCGTCGGCGCCGATGTGCACGTAGGGGCTCGGAAACAGGGCCGCTACCTCCGTCAGCACGTTTTCCACGAACTCGTAGGTGGTCTCGTTGCAGGGGCAGATAGGGGTAGAAAACAGCTTGCCCCAGTCGTTTTTACCATTGCAGGTCAGGAAGGGGTAGGCCCGGATGGCGGCCATCATGTGGCCAGGCATGTCAATTTCGGGAATCACCTCGATGTGGCGGGCCGCGGCGTAGGAAATGATGCCACGCATGTCGTCCTGGGTATAGAAGCCACCGTACTCCGTTTGACCGTTGCGCTGGCGCAGGTGCTTGGGCTCTAGGGCAAAGTCGGGGTTATCCTTCGACTTTTTAATACACGCCGAATCCTGGTTGTTGAAGGTGCGCCACGCGCCTACTTCTGTCAGCTTAGGGTACTTCTTGATTTCCAGGCGCCAGCCTTGGTCGTCGGTGAGGTGCAGGTGCAGCTTGTTGAACTTGTAGAGCGCCAGCAGGTCCATGTACTTCTTCAGGTAGGCCACGTCGAAAAAGTGCCGCGACACATCCAGGTGCATGCCGCGCCAGCTATAAGCCGGCTGGTCCTGGATCTGCACGGCTGGCAGCGTCAACGGGACGCTTTTCCCCGCCTTTTCCACGGTAGGCGGCAGCAGCTGCCGCACCGTTTGCACCGCCCGAAACATACCCGCCGGCTCCTTCGCCGCCAGCGTCACCTGCTGCGGCGTGATGGTCAGCTTGTAGCCCTCCGGCGCCGTAATCGACGCATCGTAGCGTAACTCAATGCCGTTGGCGGCAGGTTTCTTCGCGGTTTTCAGCGACGCCCCTACCCCGTTACGCAGCAAGTTTTGCAACTGCTCGGCCTCCTGCGCAAAACGCTTGCTGTCTTTGGGTAGGGCCAGCTGGGTGTTCTTGGTGATGGTGAACGTACCCGTCGCCGGCGTCAGGGAAGCTGGGTAGGGAATCAGCGGATAGCGCTCGGGAGCCGTTTGAGCGGTAGCTGCGAGCGGAAGCAGAAGGAATAGGAGATACCAGAATCTTGTCATGCGCTATGTTAGGTCGTGCAATGGTTCACCCCACCCCCCGGCCCCCTCCCCTCCGGGAGAGGGGGAGCCACGGCGGCGCGGGCGTAGGCGTATGTTGCAAATCGTCAGGCTCCCCCTCTCCCGGAGGGGAGGGGGCCGGGGGGTGGGGTGAACCTACTGCGCCACCGGCACCACCTGCTTCACCACATTCCACCCTTCCACCGTCACCACCGGCGTGCCTACTTCCGCGCCGGGCGTGTAGTCCAGCGTGATGGTCTGCCGCCCGCCGGGCAGCACCGACACGTAGTTGTCGGTGTAGAAGGTAGGCAGCACACGCTTCTGGGTCTGCTGGTTCACCAGCGACACGCGGTTGAAGAAGGCCACGGGCTGGTTGGCGGAATTCGTCAGGGTCACTTCCACTTTGCCAGGCGCAGTTTGGCGGGCCTGCACGCCCAGGGGCGCTTTATTCATGGTTTGCAGGCCCGAGTATTGCCCTTTGGCGTCGGGTATCCAGTAGAAGTTCTGGCTCACGGGCTGCTTGTTCAGGTCTAGCAGTTGCAGGTTCAGAAACGTGCCTTTCTCCTTGGCCAGCTTGCGCATGGCGCCGGCAATGGGCAGGTATTTTTTGGCCTGCGAGGGGTTGATTTCCACGATTACCTGCGTCATACTGGTTTTCTTGCCAGCCATGTCGTAGGCATCTACCACCAGCATCAGGTCGCGCTTGGTTTCGAAGGTGTTATTCACCAGCACCACGGCGCTATCCACGGGATTGTACATCACGTGCAGCGGCTCGCTGCCGGTGCGCAGGCCGTAGAGGCAGGCGTTGGGGTCGAGGTAGTAGTCGTACATCTGGCCGCGCAGGGCGGTCCAGGGGTTTTGGGTTTTCCAGATGATGCTGCCCGTGTACCACTCCCACATGTGCGAGCTGAAGCCCTCCATCAGGGCGCGGTATTGGTCGTAGTTCACCAGCTGGGCTTTCAGGCCGAAGTCGCGCACGTTTTTGGGCGCGCCGTAGGGTAGCAGGTGGTCTTCGTAGCCGATGTAGAGGTGGTATTGCCACACCGAATCCACGGCCTCCGTGGGCCGTTTATCGGCGCCCAGGTAGCGCGGGGGCACCATATTCGCGGGCGGCACAAACCGCGCCAGCGACTCCTCATCGCCTACCCCCACCGAGCCCACTTCCGAGTTGAAGGGGTAGGTGCGGTGCGCCCAGAAGCTGCGCAGGTTCTGAATGCCGTAGGGTCCGTCGCCGTTGCCGCCCTGGTTGTTGTACGACATGCTATCCGAGTTGGAGTAGGGCACAAACCAACGCGTGCCGTCCAGCCGGGGCAGAATCGAATCCTGCAAGGCCGTGAGGATGTCTTTGGGCGGGGTGATTTCGTTGCCGCCGCACCAAATAGCCAGCGAGGCGTGGTTGCGCACCATTTTCACCTGGTCGGCCGCGGAGTTGATGAACAAGCGGTGGTCGTTGGGGTACTGGCGGCGGGTCCACTGGTCCTCCAGCTTCATGGGGTCCACCCAGCGGCCGTTGGCATCGCCCGACATCCAGAAGTCCTGCATCACCAGCATCCCGTACTTGTCGCAGGCCTGGTAGAACTCGGGGCGCTCCACCAGCGCGCCGCCCCACACCCGAATCAGGTTCAGGTTCATGTCGCGGTGGAAGCGGATTTCGGCGTCGTAGCGGGCATCCGTGAAGCGCAGCATGGCGTCGGAAATAATCCAGTTGCCGCCCTTGATGAAGATTTTTTGCCCGTTGAGGTGCACCTCCATGCTCTGCGTCGTGGTGTTCCACTCCCGCTGAATCTCGCGCACGCCTACCGATACCGTTTCCTCATCCGACACGGTTTTGCCCTTCACCAGGAATTGCAGCTTCGACTCGTAGAGCGGCTGTTCGCCGTAGCCGTTGGGCCACCACAGCTTGGGGTTGGGTAGGCTGAGGTCCTTCAGGCTCACCTGCTGGGTAGAGCGCGCCGGCACGGTCACTTTCTGCTCCACCGTGCGGCCATCAATCGTGTAGCGCAGCACGCCCGCCACGGCTTTGGCGGTGGGGTTGTCCAGCTCGGCCGATACCTGCACGGTGGCCGGCGCCTGCGGACCGGTAGGCTTGCGCTTGCCCGGCACGCGGGTGATGATGTGTGGGTTCTTGACGTTGATCTGCTGGGTTTTCTCAATCGTCACCTTGTCCCAGATACCGGTGTTTCGGTCGCGGATGGGCTGAATCCAGTCCCAGCCGGCGGTGTACTGCGTGGTATTGTTGCGGGCAATGGTGCCGTCGCCGCCCTGGCCGCCGTTGGGGTTGCCCACAGGGTCGGGTGGGTAGACGATGACGGCCAGGCGGTTTTTGCCGTCCTTGGCCAGGTAGGACGTGATGTTGTAGGTCTGGCGCAGAAACATGCCGTGGTGGGTCTGCACGTTCAGCTTTTGGCCGTTCAGGTACACGTCGCAGCTGTAGTTCACGCCGCGTAGGTGCAGCCAAGCCTGCTCATCACCCGTAACTTTTTCGGTGAAGTCCTTGGTAAACCAGTAGGTGTAGTAGTCGCGGCCTGTGCGGTAGATGTCGGGTATCTGCTTATTATTCATCCCGTAAAACGGGTCGGGCACTTGCTTGTTGGCCAGTTGGGTAGTGAGTACCGTGCCCGGCACCACGGCCGGCTGCCATCCGCTAAGCGCGTAGGTAGGCTGCGAAAGCGCGGCGCCGTCTACGCTCACTTTGCTTTTGGGCGTGGCCTGCCAGCCGGTGTTCAGCTCGTAGCGCTGCTGCGCCAGCAGCGGAGTAGCGAGAAGGAGAAGCGGGAGTAAGAGTTTGTGTGGTGACATTCGGAGTATTGTGTGCAGTTAACTAGTAGCTGCTGGCTTTTATCTTATTTCTATTGCCATTAAGGCTGGGCTATTTGAGTTAACTGCTGGACGGTGTAGAGACGCAACCTCTTTAGTTAACTCAAACTGCCTAAGCACGCCGCACTTTGTGCCCAGCCAGGCCGTAATACAGAATGAACAGGTAGCAGGGAATCACCAGCCAGTAGGCCTGCTGGGGGCTGAAGGCATCGGCCAGGGAGCCGTAGATGGGGGGTAGCACGGCGCCGCCGGCAATGGCCATAATCAGGAAAGACGAGCCGATTTTAGTGAAGCGCCCCAGTCCTTCAATAGCGAGCGGCCAGATAGCCGGGAAGATCAGCGAGTTGGCCAGCCCGAGCAGGGAAATGAACAGTACCGACGTGATGCCGCTGGTGCTCAGCGCCGCCAGGGCAAACGCTACCCCGGCCACCGCGAAAATTTGCAGCGCCCTTTCCTGCGACAAAAACTTCGGAATGGCCACTACCCCGATGAGGTAGCCCACCGTCATGGCCACCATGGTGCAGGTGGTGAAGAACTTCGCCGTTGACAGCGCAATGCCCTGCGCCGCGCCGTAGCTGATGATGGTGTCGCCAGCAATTACCTCCACGCCCACGTAGAAAAACATGGCCAGTGCCCCCAGCAGCAGATGTGGAAATTGCAAAACGCTGGTTTTGTTGGTGTTGGCAGCGGCCACGGTTTCGTCTTCGTGGTCGGTGTCGATTTCGGGAAGGGAGGAGAAGTAGATCAGCACGGCCAGCACCACCAGCACGGCCGTCATCAGCAGATAGGGCGTAATAACGCGGGTCGCCAGCGTGTCCAGCTCGGCGGTTTTGGCGGCCACGTCCATCGTTTTGAGGCGCGCTACCAAGGCGTCGGCGTCCTTGAGGGCCACGGCGCCCAGGGCCACGGGGGCCAGCGCGCCGGCAATTTTGTTGCAGATGCCCATCACGCTGATACGCTTGGCGGCGCTTTCGCGCGGCCCCAGGATGGTGATATAGGGATTGGCCGCCGTTTGCAGCACCGCCAGGCCCGTGCCCTGCACAAACAAGCCAAACAAAAACAGCCCGTATGTGCGCGTGAGGGCCGCCGGAATGAAAATCAACGCCCCCACGGCCATCACCAGCAACCCCACCGACATACCGTTCTTGAAGCCCGTCGCCTTCAGCACCCACGCCGACGGTATGGCCATCACGAGGTAGGAAATGTAGAACGCAAATGCCACCAGGTAGGCCTCAAAGTTGTTCAGCTCGCAGGCAATGCGCAGGTAGGGAATCAGCACCGAGTTCAGCCACGTCACGAAGCCGAAAATGAAGAACAGCGCCCCAATGATGACAATGGACTTGGTTTGCTGCGTGGTGGCCGTGGGCACGGCCGCCGGAGACGTGGTAGCTGCTTTTGTCATACTATACGGGTTGAAGGGGCTGAAATAGACGGTTAGAGAGGCAATGTTTGGGGAGTGGCAGTACTGAGCTCCTGCTTCATTTTGCATAGCGCCGCCGCGCCCAGCACGGCCGCGTTGCGCAGCTTGGAGGGCGCCACCACCAAGCGGTCGGTGACGAGGCGGAAGGGAAACTCGCGGATGCTGGCTTCCATGGCCTCCCGGAACAATTCGTAGCCGTGGCTCACCGAGCCGCCCAGGAAAATGGCTTCCGGCGCCAGCGTGTGCAAAATGATTTTGATGGTGTTGCCCAAGTGGCGGCCGTAGCTGGCTAGCGCTTCCAGGGCGCGGGCGTCGCCGGTGCGGGCCAGGGCGTATAGGGCGCCGCCCTCCTGCTGGTACTGCTGCACGAAGAACTTACCGCTGCAATAGTCCTCCACGGTTTTGTCGAGGTAGGGAATGCAGCCAAACTCGCCGGCGCTGGACAGCGTGCCGGCGTGCAAATCGTGGTTGATGATGATGCCCGCGCCTAGCCCGGTACCTAGCGTCAGGCCCACCAGGTTGGCGTAGGGCTGGCCCTGCCCGAAAATCTTTTCGCCCACGGCAAACGCGTTGGCGTCGTTGGTCATGTACACGGGCTGCGCGAAGTGGCGGGCCAGGTGCTCCTTCAGCCGCACCTCCCGCCACGACGGGATATTCTGCACGTTGTGCACCACGCCCTGCTGCTCGTCTACCAGCCCCGGCACGCCAATACCAATACCAGCTACGTCGGCGGTATCTAGCATCAGCTGAATGTGCCGCACCAGTTCACCCAGGATCTGCTCCTGCGGGGCCTGCGCCGAGGTTTCGAAACGAACGTCGCGTACAATCTGCCCATCCTGCACCACCCCGATGTGCACTTTGGTGCCGCCGATGTCGATGCCGATGTAGTTGGTTTGGGTCATGCTATTTACTGCTGCGCGCCTACCCGAAAGCGGCTTGCTGTATGCGAACGGAAATAGTAATTGGCAAATGGGTTCGCCATTCATTTTATCTGTCATCCTGAGCTTGCGAAGGACCTTATCACGGCTGAACGACAAGCGTAACAACGACTCGTTCAAATGGCATAAAGTCCTTCGCAAGCTCAGGATGACAGCGAAAAAACTCCCCTACCCCTTAAAAATGCCAACGCACGAAGGCCTCCATGGCTTCGTAATCAGCCAGGCCGAGGTTATCGTATTGCAGGGCGGTTTCGCGGTTGCGCTGCTCGGCGCGTACCCAAAATTCGCGGGAATCGTCGCCGGGGAATACGGGCGTGTCTTTCTGGCTCTGGTGCTTGAAGATGGCGTTGCGCTTGCGCAGCACTTCCAGCGGTGAGAGCGGCACGGCCATTTCAATCTCGTAGGGCTTGAACTCATGCCACGCGCCGCGGTACATCCACACCCAGCAATCCTGCACCCAAGCTTCTTTTTCCTTCAGGCGGCGCAGGGCCTCCGTCACGATGTTGAAGCACACAATGTGCGTGCCGTTGGGGTCGGCAAAGTCGCCGGCCACGAACACCTGGTGGGGCTGCACCTGTTGCAGCAGCTCCATGGTTAGCTCAATGTCGGCGTCCGTTACGGGATACTTCGAGGTCTTGCCCGATTCGTAAAAAGGTAGGGCCTGGAAGTGAATGTGGCTGTCGGGGAGGCCGGCGTAGCGGGCGCCCGCAATAGCCTCGCTCTTGCGGATGTAGCTCTTCACGTTCCGGATTTCCTGGGTGTCTACCTGGTTAGGCTGCTTCTGCTCGATAAACGCGCGCATGTTGTCATACACAGTTTGCAGCTCGCTGCTGTCGCGGCCCAGGCTGTTTTCCAGGTCGATGGCAAACTCCATGTAGCGCAGCACGTCGTCGTCCCACACCGCCGTGTTACCGCTGGTCTGGTAGGCCACGTGCACGTCGTGGCCCTGGTCGATGAGGCGGATGAACGTGCCCCCCATCGAAATTACGTCGTCGTCGGGGTGGGGTGAGAACACGATAACGCGCTTCTTGGCCGGCAGGGCGCGCTCGGGGCGCTGCGAGTCGTCGGCGCCGGGTTTGCCGCCGGGCCACCCCGTAATGGTGTGCTGAATCTTATTGAAGATGTCGATATTGATGTTGTAGGCCGGGCCGCGCTCGGTGGCCAGTTGGGCCATGCCGTTGTTGTTGTAGTCTTCCTCCGTGAGCTTGAGGATGGGCTTGCGCAGCGTATTCGACAGCCATATCACGGCCTTTTTGATCAGCATTTCGTCCCACACGCAGTCCTTCACCAGCCAGGGCGTATCAAAGCGCGTCAGCTCGGAAGCGGCGTCGGCATCCAGCACAAACTCCACGTTGTCGGCTAGTTGCAAATAGGTGGCCGGCACCTCCCCCGACACCTCGCCTTCCACGGCTTTCTTGATGATGGGCGCTTTCTTGCCACTCCAGGCCATCAATACAATCTCGCGGGCCTTGAAAATGGTGCCGATGCCCATGGTAATGGCCTTGGTGGGCACGTTTTCCTTGCCACCGAAGTCGCGGGAGGCGTCGCGGCGGGTGAGGTCGTCGAGCGTGACCAGGCGCGTGCCCGAGTTGGGCGCCGAGCCGGGCTCGTTGAAGCCTACGTGGCCCGTGCGGCCAATGCCCAGAATCTGCAAATCCAGTCCGCCTACCTCCTCAATCTGCCGCTCGTAGTTCAGGCAGTATGCCACCACTTCTTCCAGTGCCAGCGTGCCGTCGGGAATGTGAATGTTTTCCCGCTTGATGTCGATGTGGTCGAACAGATTCTCGTTCATGAACGTGACGTAGCTCTGCGGCGCATCGGGCTGCATGGGGTAGTACTCGTCCAGGTTGAACGTCACCACGTTCTGGAAGCTCAGGCCCTCTTCCTGATGCAGGCGCACCAGCTCCTCGTACACGCCTACCGGGGTAGCGCCGGTGGCTAGGCCCAGCACAGCCTGCTCGCCGGCTTCCTGCTTGCGCCGGATGAGCCGCGCAATGCGCTCGGCCACCTTCACGGAGGCGGTCTGCTTATCAGGGTAAACGGTTACCGGCAGCTTCTCAAAACGAGTTTCTTCGAGTAGATTTAATCGTGCCATAAGCGGTGTAGGTGAGGGGTAGAAGGGTTGTTAGGCGGTTGGAAGTTGCGGGACGGAGCGGTTAGAAGAGGGGCAGTATGAACGTCATGCTGAGCGGAGTCGAAGCATCTCGCGTGCTGATGGGAGATACTATCTATCGTCAGCACGCGAGATGCTTCGACTTCGCTCAGCATGACGTTCATTGTTTATTTTTCATTATTAATTACTTACATCTGTTCCAGGTGCGTTTCGAATACGTTTTCCATCACCGTAGCCACGGAGCCCAGAATCATGGCGTCGCGGCCCAGCTCCGACACCACAATGCGGGTGTTTTCGCGCAGCTGCTTCATGCAGTAGATGGTTATGGCCTGCTGAATGGCGGGCACCACAAAAGGCTTGGCCTGCGCCATATCGCCGCCCAGAATAATCAGCTCGGGATTAAAGAGCTGAATCAGGATGGCAATGCCCTTGCCCAGGTTCAGCCCTACCTCGGCCAGCAGGTTGATAGCAAATTGGTCGCCGTCGTGGGCAGCGCGGATGACTTGCTCCACCTCCAGCTGGTCGATTTCGGATTCCGACAGGGCTTGTAGCTGGGTATTCTCGCCGGCCCGAATACCCTCCTGGGCATTGCGCACCAAGGCGCTGCCCGAGGCCACAGTTTCCAGGCAGCCGCGCTTGCCGCAGTGGCACAGGCGGCCGTCTTCCACCAGCGGAATGTGCCCAAACTCGCCGGCAAAGCCCGAAGCACCACTGCGCAGCTTGCCGTCCAGGATCATACCCAGGCCCACGCCCCAGTCCATGGATAACACCAGCACGTCGCGGCGGCCGTGGGCCAGCCCGAAGCGGTACTCGGCCAGAGTGGCGCTTTTCACGTCGTTCTGGATAAATACGGGCTTGCCAAACTTACGCTCCAACAGCTGCTGCAACGACTCCGCACCGTCCGGCACGCGCAAATAGGTGTGGTTGTTGCCCTCCTTGGAAGCCACCAGGCCCGGCATATTAATGCCTACCCCGATGAGCTTTTGCGGGTCGATGCCCGACGCCTCGATCAGGCGCATGGCCTGCTCGTGCACCTGGTCCACGGCTTGTAGGTCCTGCGTCACTTCGATCGGGAAGGTCTGCACGCCGGTTACGGGACTGTTGTTGTTGTCGAAAATAGCCAGGCGCGCCTTGTACTTCTCCATGTGGATACTCAAGACAAACAACGACTTATCCCGCAATCCATACAGCTCCGGCTTGCGCCCGCCGATGGATTTGCCCCTACCCTGCTTCTCCACCAAGCCCTCAGCAATCAGCTCGTTTAGCATGGCCGTGGAGGTAGGCGCGCTGATCTGAAAGCGGCCGCAGATATCGGCGTTTGTCTTAGCACCCTTCACATACAAGTGCTTGACAATCTTTATCTTCTGTACGTATTTCCGTCGCTCTACATTATTCAGCCCGGCCAGAAACGTATCTTCCAAGGCTAATAATGAACTCATGGCAGCGGGTTTTCGATAAATGATGTCTCAAGAAGCCCACTTTTTTCAACAAGTCAAAGGACTTTACTAAAATTTTAATAAAAGATTATCTGATAGGGGTAAAAAATAACAGAACACAGCACTCCTGTTCTACTTCGGATTGAAGATTAATAGACCGTCATGCTGAGCTTGCCGAAGCATCTCGCGTGCTGACGATAGATAGTAATCAAACGAAGCGAGCGAGATGCTTCGACAAGCTCAGCATGACGTTCTGCGCACAATTACTTTCTATTTCCCACCTCCCTGCAACACCACGTGCTTGATGTTTTTGCGGTCGTAGGTGTAAGTGATGTGCACGCGGCCGTCGCGGGTCTGGATGATGGCGGGGTAGCTGTATTCCTCTTTGTCGCCGTTTTCGAGTACGGCTATGTCGTTCCACTTTTGGCCGTCTTGCGACTGGGCCACGCGCAGCTTGCCGCGGCCGTTGAACCAGTCCTTGCCGGGCACGTCGGGGTTGTAGACGATGAGCTGGGAGCCGTCGCGCAGGGTCACGGCGTCGGTGCCGGAGTTGGGGTTCAGTAGAGTGGTTTTTGATAGCGGGCCCCAGGTGTTGCCGTTGTCCGTGGACCAAGTCTGCACCACGGAGCCCTGCTTGCTGCGGCACAGCAGCTGCAAGCGGCCACCGGGGTAGCGCAAAATGCTGGGCTGGATCACGTCAAACGCCGACGCCGTGTCCACGGGAATGCGCTGCCAGGTCCGGCCGCGGTCCGTCGATTTTTCGAGGTGCACTTTCCAGCGCTCCGTGGTTTCCTCCACGCTGGAAGGGGCCAGAATAGTGCCGTTGGTGAGCTGAATCGGTTTGTTTTTGATGGGGCCGAGGATGCCCGGCGGCAGGCGCCGGGCGGTGGCCCAGGTCTTACCCTCGTTGGTCGAGGTTTGCACCATGCCCCACCACTCGCGCGGGTTGGGACCTACTTTATAAAATAGAAACAGCTTGCCTTTCTGCTCTTTAAACAGCACCGGATTCCAGGTAGGGTAGCGCAAGGTGTCGTTTACTACCCCCGTCGCCACACTCGCCGGCTTCGACACCTGGCCTTGCTTGTCGATGGAAGCCAGCCAGATAGCCACGTCTTTCTGCCCCTCCCCCGAGCCGCCAAAGCAAGCTACCAGCAGCCGACCACCCTCCACCTCCACCAGCGTGGAAGCGTGGCACTGCCGAAACGGGGGATTCGGGAACAGCACTTCTTCATTCAGCTTCACCCAGTTAGATTGGGCTGAGGCGGATAGGGGTAGGAAAATGGCAGCGAGAAGAAGACGGAGTTTCATGGGGCTTTTTTATTGAAATGTCATGCTGAGCGCAGTCGAAGCATCTCGCGTGCTGACAGCAGATACTATCTTTCATCAGCACGCGAGATTTCTCACTCCGTTCGAAATGACGTTCTTTCCATGTTCAGGACTTATGCCCTGAGCGTGTGCCGACGTCTGCCGGTCCGACGCCGTAGGCGTCCGACCGGTTGTCGTTGCTGACAGCCGCGCCATCTGTTGGCGTCTACGCCGTATGAACCAACGCGTCTACCTCGTTCGCATGCCGTTCGTGCAACGTCAGCTAGCGGCAACCGGTCGGACGCCGCAGGCGTCGGACCGGCAGACGTTGGCACACGCTTAGCGCGTAAGTCCTGGTACTATCCAGACAGCCAACCTTCTACTGCACCGCCGACAACTTCACCGGCTGCTTCACCTCAAAATCCTGCTTCAACCGAATATCCTCCGACGACGCGCCGACCATTACGGTGAAGGCACCGGGCTCTACTACCCATTCCATTTTCGGGTTGAGCAGCTTCAGGTCTTCGGCGGTTAGGTTGAAGGTTACCTCCTGCTTTTCCCCGGCTTTCAGGGTGATGCGCTGGAATTTTTTGAGCTGTTTGAGGGGCATTACGGTGGAGCTTATTTTATCATTGAGGTAGAGCTGCACCACTTCGTCGCCGGCGCGGACGCTGGTGTTTTGTACGGTGCAGCGCACTTGCACGCGCACGGCGCCGGCCGTTTCGGTGGGGGTGATTTGCAGGCCGGAATACGCAAACGTGCTGTAGCTCAAGCCGTGGCCGAAGCTGTAGAGCGGCTTGGCGTCCATCTCCACGTAGTCGTGCTTGTTGGGGCTTTTGAAGTTGTAGTACACCGGCAGTTGGCCCACGCTTTTGGGCACCGAGATGGGTAGGCGGCCGGCGGGGTTGTAGTCGCCAAACAGCACGTCGGCCACGGCGTTGCCACCCTCCTGTCCGGGGTACCAGGCATCCACTATAGCGGGCACGTGCTCAGCCATCCAGTTCAGATTCAGCGGCCTACCCTTGATGAGCACCACGACTACTGGCGTGCCGGTAGCAGCCACGGCCTGCACCAGCTGCAACTGCTTGCCCAGTAGGTCGAGGGTGGCGCGGTCGTAGCCCTCGCCGCTTTCCATGTCGCTGATGGGTTGGTTGTCCTTGGCGGCCGACACGGTGGCGGCGCCGGTGCTCTGGTACTCGGTTTTGAAGTCGCGGGCGCTGGAACCGCCTACTACTACCACGGCCACCTGGGCCTGTTTGGCGGCCGCCACGGCCGCCGCAATATCGGCGGTGGTGGTGTCGCGGATGGCGCAGCCCTGTACGTAGGTGACTTGCGTGCCCTTGCCGACTTTGGCTTTGATGCCTTCCAGCACCGTCACCACGTTTTCGTCGGGCTGGGGGGCGGTGTAGTCGCCGAGCTGGTTGTAGAGGTTGTCGGCGTTGGGGCCGATGACGGCAATGCGTTGCAAGCTCTTGCTGAGGGGTAGGGCGTTCTGCTCGTTTTTCAGCAGTACGATGGATTCGCGGGCTACCTGCCGGGCCAGCGCCACGTGGGCCGGCGTCTTCACCTGCCGGGCCACTTTTCGAGTATCTACGTAGGGATTCTCAAATAAGCCCATGTCAAACTTCAGGCGTAGCACCCGGCCCACGGCCCGGTCCAGCACTTCGGGGCTCACCAGCTTCTGGTCGATGGCCGCGCGCAGGGCCTTGTCGTAGCCGTAGCTGCTCAGGTCGCTGTCGAGGCCGGCATTGAGAGCTAGGGCCACCGCCTCGGCGGGCGTAGCCGCCACGTGGTGGTTGCTCATCACCCCCACCACACTGTTCAAATCCGACACCACAAAGCCCTGAAAACCCCACTTCGCCCGCAGCAAATCCGTCAGCAGCCACTCGTTGGCCGAGCACGGCACGCCGTCGATGGAGTTGTAGGCCGCCATCACCGACAGCGCCCCCGCCCCCACCGCCGCCCGAAACGGAGGCAGGAAACTCTGCTGCAACTCGCGCATGCCCGTGCTGATGCTGCCGCCGTTGTGGCCGCCCTCGGGCGTGCCGTAAGCAGTGAAGTGTTTGAGCGTGGACACGATGTTCACACCGCTTTTCAAATTATCACCCTGAAAGCCCTGCACCATGGCCACGCCCATTTGCCCGTTGAGCACCGGGTCCTCGCCGTAGGTTTCCTCCACCCGCGACCAGCGCGGCTCCCGCGCCAGATCCAGCACCGGCCCGTAGCCGATGTGGGCGCCCTGCGCCCGCGCCTCGGTAGCAATAGCCGCCGCCATCTTTTGGATCAGGGCGGGGTGCCAGGTGCTGCTCTGGCCGATGGAGGTAGGGAATACGGTGGTGCCGATGGCCATGTGGCCGTGCGGGCACTCCTCGGCCAGCAGTAGCGGAATGCCCAGGCGGGTATGCTCCACGGTGTAGCGTTGCAGGGCGTTGGTGGCCTCGGCAGCCAGGGCGGGAGTCAAGCCGGTTTTCAGGGTTTTCTGGGTCCAGGGGTCGGCGCGCAGGGTGGCCCACAGGGCGCCGATGTGGCGCTCGTCGATGGCCTTGCGGTAGGCGGCGCTGGTGCCCACGCGCTGGCCGTTTTTCTCGTACATCTCCCAGCCCAGCAGCGTACCCAGCTGGCCTACCTTCTCCTCCGTGGTCATGCGGCCCAGCAGGTCCTTCACCCGCGCTTCGGTGGTGGCGTTGCGGTCTTTGTAGAGCGGTTTCTGGGCGTAGGCCGGGGTGAGAGTGAGCAGGGAAAGACTGAGAAGTAGGGGTTTTAGCATGTTGATAGTGAATGGAGTAAGTGAGTGTAACGCGAAGCTCTGCTTCGCGACCCTCAGAACGGCTCTACCAGAACGGTGGGCACGGCGCGAATGGCGCGAACGGTCGCGAAGCAGAGCTTCGCGTTACGCTCTCTGGTCAGCTTTGTGAACATCACTTCTGCGACAATTCGTCCAGAATCGGCTTATCGACGGTTTTCAGGGATTGTTGAATGGTATCGTTCTGTTGCTCGAACACCACCACCTCATTCTTGCCTTTCGTGAGCCAGCAGCCGGGCACGTAAAGCGTCTGCTGGGGGCCAATTTTCCAGTAGCGGCCCAGGTTGTGGCCGTTCACGAAGACGATGCCCTTGCCCCAGCCGCGCATGTCCAGGAAGGTGTCGCCGGGTTGCTTCACCTCGAAGCTGGCCGTGTAGAAGGTAGGGTGGCCGGCTTTGTTTTTGTCGAGGTAGCGCGTCAGGTCGGGCACCTTGCCGAGGGGTAGCTTATACATCTGCCAGTCGCCGGTGAGGGCCGTGCCGTCGAGGGTTACGGGCTCGATGATGCCTTTGGTGTTGTGCACGATTTCGGCGCCGTAGTTGATGCGGCCCAGGTTCTCGACCAGCAGCTCCAGCGTGCCATTAGCCGGAATCTGCACGGGTAGTGTGTAGCGGTTGTCCTGGCGGTTCAGCTCCCCTACCCGCTGGCCATTCACATACACGGTGGCGTAGTCGCGCAGGCCGGGCACTGCCAGCTGGCCTTGCATGGGCTGGGCCAAGCGCTTGCTGTACAGCACGTAGCCGTGGCCCTGGTTCAAGGTCTCAAACGACAGCGGCCGGGTGCTCACAACAGGCTGAATGTCAGTTTTTAGATCAAACAGATCTACGGTTTTGCCCAGAATAATATCGGGGATGGTGACGACGGGCAGGGGCGCGGGCACGGCCGGCACGCGGTACTTCACGTAGCGCTGCATCAGCTCGCGCACGGCGGTGTACTTGGGCGTGGCCCAGCCCGGCTCGCTTATAAGGGCGTCGTAGTCGTAGCTGGTGAGGTCGGGCTGGATGTCGTGCTCCTTGCTGTAGTTGGCGCCCGAGGTAAGGCCGAAGTTGGTGCCGCCGTGCACCATGTAGAAGTTGAAGTTGATGCCGTTTTTCAGGTAGGTTTCCACCTGTTTGGTCACCTGCTCGGTGGGCACGCGCACAAACGGCTCGCCCCAGTGGTCGAGCCAACCGGGGTAGTACTCGGCCACCATGTAGGGGCCTTTGCCGCCGTGGTACTGGTTTACGGCCGTTTTCAGCGCCTCCACGTTACCTTCGCCGTTGGCGGTGGGTAGGGCACCCGGCGTGGCCCCGCCTTCAAACAAGCCCGCCGCATCGGATGTAAAAAACGGCCCCTCAAAACCGGCTTCGGTGAGCTGCTGCTTGATGGCGGCATTGTATTGCCGGTGCTCGGCCAGCGAAATATCCTTGCG
The DNA here is from genome assembly GCF_014333615.1 of Hymenobacter citatus. Lineage (GTDB taxonomy): Bacteria > Bacteroidota > Bacteroidia > Cytophagales > Hymenobacteraceae > Hymenobacter > Hymenobacter citatus. The sequence continues at coordinate 52,324 of NZ_JACSCY010000016.1, forward strand.
CTGGTCCACGTACGAACCGAACTCATTCTCTACCTGCGTCATGATGATGGGGCCGCCCTTGCTCACTTGCAAGCCCTTCACCTGCCCCGCCAGCTTGTTGATGTAGACCCGGCACGAGTCCAGAAACGGCTGGTTGTTGGCCCTGATCACCAGGTTTTCATTCTTCTGCAACCACCACGGATAGCCGCCAAATTCCCACTCAGCGCAGGCATACGGCCCCGGCCGCAGAATCACAAACAGTCCCTCTTCCTGTGCCGTTTTCACGAACTGCGCCACATTGTGATTGCCAGTTTTGAAGTCCCACACGCCCGGCGCGGGGTTATGGTAATTCCAAAACACGTAGGTAGCCACCGTGTTCAGCCCCAGCGCCTTCAGCATCTTCAGCCGGTGCCGCCAGTAGGGCTGCGGCACGCGGGCGTAGTGCATCTCCCCGGAGTGAATCTGGGTAGGCTTATCATCGTACAGAAACTGCCCGTTTTTTATCTCAAACGTGTGCTTTTTCTGCGCTTGCGTGGGTAGGCTGCCGAGGAGCAGGAGGGCAAGGAAGCAGCGGGTGAGGGTGGAGTAAGACATAAAGGATTCGTTCTGGTGAACACCCCACCCCCCGGCCCCCTCCCCTCCGGGAGAGGGGGAGCCTGACGATTGGGCTGTTAGCTACTAGCTCTTGGTCAACGAAAAGCTAACAGCTCCGGTAATGGCTCCCCCTCTCCCGGAGGGGAGGGGGCCGGGGGGTGGGGTGAATCGTTGTTTACTCCGCCGCGTAGGCAAACGCCAGCGCCGGGTAGGCGCCTGCTTGCTTGGCCAACGAGGTGGGTAGGGAAACGCTCACCTTATCGCCGCTACGGGTCCACTTCACCGATTTGCCGGTTTGCAGCAGCGTCATTTTGCTACCCTTCTTCGGGAGGTTGCCGGTCCAGGTGAGGGTAGTGGGGGCGGCTTGGGTTTCGGGGAGCAGGGCAATGGCGTAGCGGGTGTTTTTTTTGCCTTGGGTGAAGTAGGTGCTGCCGTCCTGGTAACGGTCGGTAGCGCGGGTGCTGTAGATAGCGTCGCCGTTCACGTCCAGCCACTTGCCGATGGCGAGCAGGCGCGTTACGGCTTGCTGGTCCAGGGTACCGTCGGGCTTGGGGCCGACGCCTAGCAGCAGGCTGCCACCCTTGGCTACCACTTCTACCAGCGAGTGGATGATTTTGGTGGGCGACTTATACGTGTCGTTGGGCACATAGCCCCAGTTGTTGGCCAGCGTGAGGCAGCTTTCCCAGGGGTTGTCGATTTTGTGGTCGGGCACGCGCTGCTCGGGCGTCTGGTAGTTCTCGTAGGGGCCGTGCACGGTGCGGTCTACCATCAGCAGACCGGGCTGGGCCTGGCGGGCCATGGCGGCAATGCGGGGCATGTTCACCTCCTGGCTGAACTCGGGGATGGGGGCGCCCCAGGCGCGCACTTCGTCGGTCACGGTTTCGCGGGGGCGCACCCAGCCGCCATCCAGCCACAGGATGTCCATGGCGCCGTAGTCGTGCATCAGCTCGCTGATCTGGTTGTAGGTGAAGTCCTGGTAGTTTTTCCAGCGCCAGGGGTACTTCTTGATGTCGTAGTTGACGTTGCGGTTGGGCGTGGCGTATTTCGACCACCAGAAATCCTGCGAGTGCCAGTCGGGCTTCGAGAAGTAGGCCCCAATCATGAAGTCCTGCTTCCGAAACGCGTCGAAGATGTACTTGGCCACGTTGGCCTTGGGGTTGTCTTTGAACGGGCCGTTGGTGATTTTGAAGTCCGACTGCTGGGTGTCGAACATATTGAAGCCGTCGTGGTGCTTGGTGGTGAACACCAGGTAGCGCATGCCGGCCTTTTTGGCCACGCTGGCCCACTGCTCGGGGTTGAAATTCACCGGGTTGAAGTCCTTGTTCAAGCCCCAGTACCACTTTTTGTAGTCGTTGTAGGCCACGGTGCTGTCGCGCTCTACCCAATCCTCGGAGCACAATTGCCACGATTCAATAATACCCGGCACCGCGTACAGACCCCAATGCAGAATCAGCCCGAATTTCTGATCCTGCCACTTATCCAACTTCTTCTTCACCAGCGGGTCGGTGGGCGCCTCGTACAGCGTTGATTGCTGGTGAATGCCTTGCTCCTGAGCTTGCCCGGCACGAGCACAGAGCACAGAAAAAGCAGCCAAAGCCAACGTACGGGTAAATAAATTCATAGAGAAGAGCGGTTGAACGGCGGGTAAGAAGTAGCGAAGCGGAACATACACATTCCGCCTACCTGCTTCCAATATAGCAAAGCATTGCAACAAAGTATTGCTAAAATCAAAAATGTGCGCGCAAACGCACCGCGTCCGTGTGTAAACAACCCTAAATCAGCAATCCATAAAATGCTGTTACTGACTAGCCGCAGTAGTGCCCTTTTCGCCTACCAATTTCTCTGCCCGAAACACGTTATCAGCCGCCTGCAATACCTTCGCTTTCAGCTTCGGATTGTAGGTAGGGTTTGCCTGCAAAAAGTCGCGCACCACGGCCGCGGCGGTGGGTGTCTGGTACCACCGAAACGTGGCCTGCAACCAGCTTTGCGGAAAGAAAATGTCGCCGGTTTGCTGGATTTCTCCGAGCAGCGCCAGGCTCTGCGGCAGGTATTTTTCGGAGGTAGCAGCGCGCAGTGGGTGGTGCAGGTAGCCCAGCGCCGAGAGCACCCAGGCTTCTTTCTGCCGATTCTTTTCCTCGGCCAAGCCCGCAAAAAACGCATCCCGCGTGGCCACATCATCCGACAGTGCCGGCAACAGATACTGCAAGCGCAGGCGCCGGTCGGGGTTTTGGATGCGCTGGAGCTGGGTTTGCAGGAGTTGCTCATGGCCGGGGTAGGCGCGCAGGGCCAGCGCGGCGGCCAGGTCGGTGTAGTCGTCTTCCGAGAGCTTCACGCCCGTAGGCGGCTGCTTGGTTTGCCAGATAGTGTGCAGCCGGTCCTGCGCTTCGCGGCTCAGTGCAATGCTGGCGTAGGTCTTGAACAGCTGCTTTTTCTTGTTCGGGGCTTCTACCTGCTGCATGGCCTGCCACAGCTCCGGCTCCAGGGTAGCGGCCAGCGCCGGGCGCTGCGCCAGCGGCGTGAAGCGCCAGAACACGGTGCCCAGCTGATCGAGCAGCAAGTTCAGGTTCAGCTCTTCCTGCTCCTGCGCCAGCAACGGCCGCACCAGCGCCAGCAGCTGCGCGGGCGACACTGCTTGGCCCGCCAACATATTCTCCGTGAGATTGATATACGCGGCGGCGCGCATCACCGGGCTTTGCAGCCGCCCCAGGTAGGGCAAGCTCTGCGCATCCACCGGAAACAACCCATACCCCTGCCCCGACGAGTTGAACAGCACAAACCGCGGCGCGGGCTTGCCCTCCGCTTCGCGCACGCGTACCTTATCGGCGAGCATGTCCACTGTCAGCTCCTCCACGTGGTCGGCGTAGACCAGCGCCACCTCAAACTGCTGCGGCCACACACGGCGGCTGCCGTCTTCGCCTTTCTGGTCGATGGTGAAGCGCTTGATTTTGCCGTTTTGCACGCGCAGCCAGTAGTCGAACTGCGGGCGGCCGGGCTCGTTCACCCACACCCGGTTCCAGGCTTGCAGGTCGGTGGGCGTGCGCTCGTCCAGAATCTGGATCAGGTCGGGCCAGGTGGCGTTGTGGTAGGCGTAGCGCCGGAGGTAGGCGCGCAGGCCGTCGCGGAAGGCCTCCTGGCCCATCAGCCGTTCCAGCTGGCGCATCATAATGGGCGCTTTGTGGTAGATGATGTTACCGTAGAGCGAGCCGGCGTCCTGCAAGTTATCCAGCGGCTGCCGAATGGGGTTGGCCCCGGCCGTGCGGTCCACGGCGTAGGTGGCGGGGTAATGGTCGGTGAGGAATTTTAGGTCGAAATTGCCGTCGGGCTGGGTCACCACGCTGATTTTGTCGGCCATGAAGTTGGCAAACACTTCCTTGGTCCACACGTCGTCAAACCAGCGCATGGTCACCAAATCGCCAAACCACATGTGGGCCGTTTCGTGGGCCAGCAGGTTGGCGCGGGCGTTCAGCTGGTCGCGGGTGGCGCCTTCGTCCAGAAACAGCGTACTGGCTTTGTAGTCGATGGCACCCGCGTGCTCCATGCCGCCGTACTGGAAATCGGGCAGCGCCGCAAAATCGAACTTGCGGAAGGGGTAGGGAATCTGGGTGTACTCGGTCAGAAACTTCAGCGCTCCGGCCTGGATATCGAAAATCGGCCCCAGGCTGCGGCTGATTTTATCCTGATCGGTCTCGCGGTAATAGAGGTGCATGGGCCGCCCCTCCGGCTGGCGCGCCGTGTGCCGAAACTTGCCCGCCACAAACGCAAACAGGTAGGTGCTGATGGTATCCGAAGGCTGAAAGCGGTAGGTCTGCCGCGCCCCTACCCTGCTCGAATCGGCCACCGGGCCGTTGGCCACCGCCTGCCACGCGGCGGGCACCGTGAGCGTGAGGTGAAACACGGCCTTCACGTCGGGCTGATCGAAGCAAGGAAACACCGTGCGGGCGCGGTCGGGCACCAGCAGCGTGTAGAGGTACTCCGGGTTACGGTTCAGCGACAAGTCGCCGGCCGTGAAGTCGATGCTCACGCGGTTCTCCCCTACCCGCAACGCTGCCGCCGGCACCACCACATGCTCCTGCTGCACCGTGAGCGGCTGCGGCTGCCCGTTCACCACAATGCGGGTTACGTGGTCGGGCTTTTCCTTGAAGTCGAGTTGCAACGGCGCGGTGTTTTCCAGCAGTTGAAAGCTGATTTCCTCGGTGGCCGGAATCGGCTCCGTCACCTGCGGCGGCACGTTGAAATGCAGCCGGTACGCCACCTGCCGCAACACCCGCGCCCGGTGTTGCGCTAGCTCCTGCGACACGCCGGTAGTAACCACTGGCCCCTGCGCGTGGCTGGGGGTAGGAAGAAAAGGAAGCAGGAACAGCAGGTGTTTGGCGGAGAGCATAGCGGGCGTTGTTTCCGCCGAAAGTACGGGAGGACGGTGGAAAACTGACGGTAAAACAGGCAAATACATTGTCATCCTGAGCGCAGCGAAAGACCTTATCACCGAAGAACAAGCCGTTGTTACGCCTGTCGTTCTCGCGTGATAAGGTCCTTCACTGCGTTCAGGATGACAATATTAAATGCTGCTTCATCAGCAACGATAGGCGCGTGCAACGCGCCCCTACACCAACAAGGCCAGGAAATCGGGTTTACCGTTGAGGTATTCGTAGCTGAAGCCTTCTTCCACCATGCGGGCCTTAATCAGCTCTTCATCACCGGATTTTTGCACCTCGATACCGACGAATACCGGGCCTTTTTCCTTGTTGTTTTTCTTGATGTACTGGAAGTGGATGATGTCCTGCTCGGGTTGCAGCACGTTGTTGACGAAGGTGCGCAGGGCGCCGGGCTGTTGGTTGAAGGTCACCATGAAGTAGTGCTTGAGTCCCTGGAAGCGTAAGGCGCGCTCCTTGATATCCTCCATGCGGGTGATGTCGTTGTTGGAGCCGCTGATGACGCACACCACGTTTTTGCCCCGGATTTCGGCGGCGTACTGGCGCAGGGCCGAGATGCTGAGCGTGCCGGCCAGCTCCAGCACGATGCCTTCCTCGTTGTACATCTTCAGCAAGTCGGCGCACACCTGGCCCTCGGGCACCAGCACCACATCGTCGAGCAGCTCGCGGCAGAGCTGGTAGGTTAGCTCGCCGGGGCACTTCACGGCCGCGCCGTCCACGAAGCTCTCAATGGTTTCCAAGGCCCGCCGCTCTTGGTGCACTTTAATGGAATCGTGCATGGAAGGCGCGCCGGCCGGCTGCACGCCAATGAGCTTGGTATGCGGACTCAGCTGCCGAAACACGCTCCCTACCCCCGAAGCCAGCCCGCCGCCACCAATCGGCATAAAGCAATAGTCGATGCTGAACGTGGCCTGTTGCAGTGCCTCCAGCCCCACCGTGGCCTGGCCCGCCACAATGGCCGGGTCATCAAACGGATGCACAAAAGTGTACTCGTGGACGTCGCAGAAGGCTTTGGCCTCGTGGTAGGTATCGTCGAAGGTAGCACCACTGAGCACTACCTCCACTTGCTCTTTGCCGAACAGCCGCACCTTATCGACCTTCTGGGCGGGCGTGTTGGCGGGCATGAAAATATAGCCGCGCACGCCCAGCAGCTGGCAGGCATGAGCCACGCCCTGCGCGTGGTTGCCCGCCGAGGCGCACACCACTTCCCTACCCCCCGGCGCGGGTGGCAGCGTGACCATCTTGTTGTACGCCCCCCTAATTTTATAGGAACGCACCACCTGCAAATCCTCGCGCTTGAGGTACACGGCGGCCTCGTAGGTGCGCGAGAGCCACAGATTTTGCAGCAGCGGCGTCTTCAAAATCACGCCTTCCAGCGTGCGCGCGGCTTGCTGCACGTGGTCGAGGGTGACGGCCGTAGTGGGGATGGAAGTGGCTGGTTCTTGCATGGGGATATCAATAGGTGAATTATGGCGCGGGGCTGCGCCCCGTGCCGACTATGCGCAGGCCTCTGGCCTGCCATCGTCGGCGCCGGTAGGAACGTTCGACCAAGTCGTCCTGGCGGGCAGGCCAGAGGCCTGCGCACAGTCGGCACGGGGCGCAGCCCCGCGCCAGTAGCCCCGCGTTATTTCTGCGCCACCACGCGCAGGCGTTTGTAATCGGCTACCCATTGGCCGTTTTGAAACAGCGCGGGTCGTAGCTCCGCTTCCACGGCCGCTAGGATATCGGCTTGCTCCTCGGCGCCTACTCCCGCAAAAAAGTTGGCCCCAAACTGCTGAATCCAATCGGTGAGGCCGGTTTTAGGGTCGGTAAGCGGGGTAGGCCGGTCGTAGTACTGCACTAGCTGTACCCGGAAACCGTGTTGCTCTAGCAGCGTGGCGTACTCGCCGGGCGAGGGAAAGTACCACCACTCGACCCGGATATGCGTATGGCCGCGCCGGTGCAAATGGCGCAGCAGTGCGTTGGTAATCTGCGCTACGTTGCCTTGGCCGCCAAACTCCGCTACCAAGCGTCCGCCGGGTTTCAGGTGCTGGTGCATCTGCCGGGCTACTGCTGCGGCATCGGGCATCCAGTGCAGAGCGGCATTGGAGAAGATGGCGTCAAAACGCTCCGGCAACTCAAAGGTGGCGCCGTTGCCTACCCGAAAGTCAAGGGTAGGAAACTGCGTGCGGGCTTTGGCAATCATGCTGGCCGAGGCATCTAAGCCAATAACCTCAGCACCCGCAGCGACTATCTGCTGCGTCAGCTCGCCGGAACCGCAGCCCAGATCCAGGATCAGTTCACCCGGTTGCTGGGCCAGCAAATCCAGCAGTCCCGCACCGTATTTGAAGACGAAGGCGTGCTTTTGGGTGTAGGTGTCGGCGTTCCACTGCATGGCAATCTTTTTTAGAGCTAAGGCTAAAAAGCTAGTGCCCCTCCTTAGCCAAGGAGGGGCTAGGGGTGGTTGGTAATCGTTGAACGACGTCTAGCTTTAGCCCTTAGCTCTAGCATCGTTCAACGATTTTTACCACCCCGCCCTTCGGGCACCCCTCCTTAAAAAAGGAGGGGAACTAGCTTCTAGCTCTAGTTTTTAGCTCACCTTACGCCTCTACGTTCGTCGTATTCGAGCGCAGCTCGCGCACTTTGGCGCCGGTCTGCCATAGCTCCGATTCGCGTACTTCCTTCAGCTCTTCTTGCAACTTCTCGCGGTAGTCGGGGGTAGAGCCGCGCTCGATGGTGCGCTTGGCTTCGGCACCGCTGGCCACGCTGTCGTACAGCTCGTTGAGCACGGGCAGGGTGGCTTCGCGGAACTTGCCTTTCCAGTCGAGGGCGCCGCGCTGAGCGGTTACCGAGCAGTTGGCAAACATCCAGTCCATGCCGTTTTCGCCTACCAGCGGCACCAGGCTCTGGGTCAGCTCTTCCACGGTTTCATTGAAGGCCTCGGAGGGCGAGTGGCCGCGCTGGCGCAGCACCTGGTATTGCGCCTCAATGATGCCGGCCAGAGCACCCATCAGCACGCCCCGCTCGCCGGTGAGGTCAGAGTATACTTCCTTTTTGAAGTCGGTTTGGAACAGGTAACCCGAGCCTACCCCGATGCCCAGGGCCGTGGCCTTGGTGAAGGCTTCGCCGCTGGCATCCTGGAAGATAGCAAACGACGAGTTCAACCCGCCGCCGGCCACAAACAGGCGGCGCAGGCTGGTGCCGCTACCCTTGGGTGCCACCAGAATCACGTCGATGTCCTTGGGCGGTACGATGCCGGTTTGGTCGTTGAAGGTCACGCCGAAGCCGTGCGAGAAGTAGAGCGTTTTGCCGGGCGTAAGTTTCTCCTTGATCTTCGGCCACAGGGCAATCTGGCCGGCGTCGGAGAGCAGGTAGCACACGATGGTGCCGCGCTCAGCGGCTTCTTCCAGCCCAAACAACGTTTCGCCGGGTACCCAGCCATCTTCTACCGCCTTCTGCCACGAGGCCGAATCTTCGCGCTGCCCCACAATCACGTTGAAGCCGTTGTCGCGCAGGTTCAGGGCCTGGCCGGGACCCTGCACACCGTAGCCGAGCACGGCAATGGTGTCGTCTTTCAGAAACTCCTGCGCTTTAAACAGCGGAAATTCGTCGCGGGTGATTACAGTTTCGTCGACGCCGCCAAAGTTGATGGTTGCCATGATGGAAATGTTGAGTGTTAAGGGTTGAATGTTGAGTTATTGGGGTAGAGACACAATATTTTGTGTCTCGTCGTTGCTGATGTTTCTATCGTTTCCGCTCCGTGTCCCAGGGTTGAAACCCTGGGCTATTGATGATTTGCGGAAGGGTAAAACGGTTTGTCTGCTCCGTAGCCCAGGGTTTCAACCCTGGGTCATTGTTACATCGTAAAGACCTTCTCGCGGTTGTTCAGGTACTCGTTTTCGACTACCTCCGAGCCCGGCTCGCGCTGCTCAAACTCGCGCAGCTTCTTGTTGAAGCCCTCGCTGTCTTTGATGATGGCAATGCGGGCCGAGCGCACGAATTCAATCAGGCCATAGGGCTGTAGCACCTTGATTAGGTTGTCGGTTTCCTCGCGGTGGCCGGTCGTTTCAAACACCGTGTAATCCTTGCGAATGACCACGGCGCGGGCGCCGTTTTCGCGCAGTAGGCGCTCTACCAGGGCCTTTTCGGCAATGACGTCGGTAGGGACTTTGTAGAGGGCCATTTCCTGCCAAATCACGTCCTCGTTGGTGTTGTAGTACACCTTCAGCACCTCCACCTGCTTCTCTATCTGCCCCGCAATCTTGCGCACCACCTCCTCCGTTTCCTCAATCACGATGTTGAAGCGGTGGATGCCCTCAATCTCCGAAGGCGAGGTGTTCAGGCTCTCGATGTTGATTTTGCGGCGCGAGAAAATGATGGCAATGCGGTTGAGCAAGCCAATCTGGTTTTCGGTGTAGGCCGTGATGTTGTATTCCTGACGGTCGATGGGTTTTTGATTCATAGCGTTGTTATTCAGAACGTCATTTCGACCAGCGGGAGAAATCTCGCGTGCTGACGTTGCATCAGTAATTTTCTTGCGATTGAGATTAGCGTGGCACGCGAGATTTCTCCCGCTGGTCGAAATGACGTTCTACTACATCGTCTCTACTTCAACCGGATTTCCGCCACGCTGCACCCTTGCGGCACCATCGGGAAGATGTTGTTTTCCTTGGTCACCATCACCTCCAGCAGGTAGGAGCCGTCTTGGTCCAGCATGGTGCACAGGGCGTCGCGCAGGTTGGCACGCTCTGAAACGCGCTGGCCTTCAATGTGGTAGCCTTTGGCCACCTGCACGTAGTCGGGGCTGGCAATGTCCACGAAGGAGTAGCGCCGGTCGTTGAACAGCTCCTGCCACTGCCGCACCATGCCCAGGAACTGGTTGTTGAGGATGATGATTTTGACGTTGACGCCGGTTTGCATGATCGTGCCCAGCTCCTGAATCGTCATCTGCACGCCACCGTCGCCGATGATGGCTACCACCGTGCGGTCGGGAGCCCCGAACTTGGCGCCGATGGCGGCGGGTAGGGAGAAGCCCATGGTGCCCAGACCGCCCGAGGTGATGTTGCTCCGGCTCCGGTTGAACTTGGTGTAGCGGCAGGCCACCATCTGGTGCTGGCCCACATCGGTCACCACAATGGCGTCGCCGCCGGTCAGCTCGTTCAGCTGCTGAATCACCTCGCCCATCGTCAGCTCCTCGGAGGTAGGAAACAGCTCGTTCTGAATCACGGCCTCCACCTCTTTGTCCCGGAACTCATCGAAGTGCTGGCGCCAGGCGGTGTGCTGCTTTTCTTCCACCAGGGCCGTGAGCAGGGGTAGGGTTTCCTTGCAGTCGCCCCACACGGGCACGGCCGTGGGCACGTTTTTGCCGATTTCAGTCGGGTCAATGTCGAGGTGGATGATCTGGGCCTGTTTGGCGTATTTATCCAGGCGGCCGGTCACGCGGTCATCGAAGCGCATCCCAATGGCAATCAGCACGTCGCACTCGTTGGTGAGGACGTTGGGGCCGTAGTTGCCGTGCATGCCCAGCATGCCCACGTTCAGCGGGTGGTCGGTGGGTAGGGCATCCACGCCCAGGATGGTCCAGGCGGCCGGAATCCCGCTTTTCTCCACAAACGTTTTGAATTCCTGCTCGGCCCCGCCCAGCATCACGCCTTGGCCCCAGATGATGAACGGCTTTTTGGCCTGATTGATCAGCGCGGCGGCCTGCTCCACGTACTCGTTGCGCACGATGGGCTTGGGCCGGTAGCTGCGAATGTGCTGGCAGGGCGTATAGCCGGCAAAGTCGAACTTCTGAATCTGGGCGTTTTTGGTGATGTCGATGAGCACCGGGCCGGGCCGGCCGCTGCGGGCAATGTAGAACGCCTTGGCCAGCACCTCCGGTATTTCCGTGGCGTCTGTCACCTGGTAGTTCCACTTGGTCACGGGTGTGGTGATGTTGATGATGTCGGTTTCCTGGAACGCATCGGTGCCCAGCAAACTCGCAAACACCTGCCCCGTGATGCACACCAGCGGCGTGCTATCAATCTGGGCATCAGCAAGTCCCGTTACCAAATTAGTAGCCCCCGGTCCGCTGGTCGCAAACACCACCCCTACCCTACCCGACGACCGCGCATAGCCCTGCGCCGCATGAATACCGCCCTGCTCGTGGCGCACCAGCACGTGGTGCAGCTGCTCGCGGTAGTCGTAGAGCGCGTCGTAGATGGGGATGATGGCGCCGCCGGGGTAGCCGAAAATCGTGTCCACGCCCTCGGTCAGCAGGGCTTCCAGCGTGGCGACCGCGCCGGAGGTAGGCGTGGTTTCGAGGGCTGCGGTAGCTACGGCCGCGCTAGCGACTGGCTGGGCTAAGGGCTGGTTCGTTGACATAGTCTTCTTCGAGTAGATCGGTGATGCAGCCGTGGCTGGCGTCGCTCACGGTGCGGATGTACTTCAGCAGCACGCCCTGGCGCACGGGCAGCGGCGGGCGCTGCCAGGCGGTGCGGCGCTGGGCCAGCTCCTCATCGGAGAGCTGCACGTTGATGGTGTTTTCGGTGGCGTCGAGGATGATCCAGTCGCCGTCTTGCACCAGGGCCAGGCCGCCGCCGTCGTAGGCCTCGGGGCACACGTGGCCAATCACGAAGCCGTGGGTGCCGCCCGAGAAGCGGCCGTCCGTTATCAGGGCCACTTTGTCGCCCAGGCCGGCGCCCATGATGGCGGAGGTAGGCTTCAGCATTTCGGGCATGCCGGGTCCGCCCTTGGGCCCCACGTAGCGAATGACCACCACCTGCCCAGCCTTAATTTTGTGGTCGGTAATACCCTGGTTCAGTTCTTCTTCAGAGTTGAACACGATGGCCGGCCCTTCAAACCGCAGGCCTTCCTTGCCGCTGATTTTCGCCACGCTGCCCTTGGTGGCCAAGTTGCCGTAGAGCATCTGAATGTGGCCGTCGGCTTTGATGGGGTTATCCAGCGGGCGCAGCAAATCCTGCCCGGCTCCGAGGGGCGGCACGTCGGCCAGGTTTTCGGCCAAGGTGCGGCCGGTCACGGTCATCACGTCGCCGTTCAGCAGGCCGTGGTCGAGCAGGGTGCGCTGCACGGCCGGCACGCCGCCCAGCTTCGACAGGTCTTCCATCAGGTACTTGCCGCTAGGCTTGAGGTCGGCCAGCACCGGCACGCGGTTGCTCACGGCCTGGAAATCGTCCATCGTCAGATGCACGCCGGCGGCATGGGCAATGGCAATCAGGTGCAGCACGGCATTAGTAGAGCCACCCAGCACCGTAATGATAACCAGCGCATTCTCAAAGGCTTCGCGCGTCAGAATGTCGCGGGGTTTGAGGTCTAGCTCCAGCAAACGGCGCAGGTAGGCGCCCGTATCCAGGCACTCCTGGGTTTTGGCCGCGCTATCAGCTGGCAGCGACGACGACGCCGGCACCGACATACCCAGCGTTTCGATGGCGGCCGCCATGGTGTTGGCCGTGTACATACCCCCGCAGGCCCCAGGGCCAGGGCAGGCGTTGTGGATGATGCCGCGGTAGTCTTCGTCGGAAATCTGGCCGTTCACCTTCTTGCCGTAGGCCTCAAAGCACGACACAATATTGAGCTGCTGCCCTTTAAACTCCCCGCCCCGAATGGTGCCGCCGTACACCATCAGCGAGGGCCGGTTGAGCCGCGCCATGGCGATGAGGGCGCCGGGCATGTTCTTGTCGCAGCCTACCACTGTGGCAATGGCATCGTAGTAGTGCGCGCCCGCCATGGCCTCAATCGAATCAGCAATAATCTCCCTCGAAACCAGCGAGTAGCGCATTCCCGGATTGCCGTTGGTGATGCCGTCGCTCACCCCGATGGTGTTGAAGCGCAGCCCGACCAGACCCTGCGCCGTCACGCCGCGCTTCACCTCGTCGGCCAGGCCGTTGAGGTGCATGTTGCAGGTGTTGCCCTCGAAGCCCGTGGAGCAGATGCCCACAAACGGCTTGCGCAAATCCGCATCCGAGAGGCCCGCGCCAATGAGCATGGCCTGGGAGGCCGGCAGGCCATCGTCTTGGGTGTAGATGCGGCTGTATTTATTGAGAATCATGTGGTGGTGGTGTGGGTAGGGGCGCGTTGCACGCGCCCGTTTTTCGTAGTTAGGATATTTAAGCGGAGTGTTCAACGGCCGGGCGCGTCGCACGCGCCCCTACCTCCTCGCGTACTAAGGCTGCGTAAGCGGCGGCCAGGCGGGCGCCAATCGTTGCTTCGTAGGGCGTTTCAAATACATGGTCATCAATAGAGGCCACGCCTACCACCTCGGCGGCGGTGCCGGTGAGGAAGGCGCCGGTGGCATGGTGCAGGGTTTCGGGCGTGAAGAACTCCTCGAACACTGGAATACCCATGTTGCGGGCCAGCTCGATAATAGTGTTGCGGGTGATGCCTTGCAGGATGTTGCCAGCCGGGGCAGTGTAGAGGGCGCCGTCCCACTCGTAGAAGAAGTTGGAGCCGGGACCTTCGGCCACGTAGCCATTGATGTCCAGGAGTAGGGCTTCGTCGTAGCCGCGGCTTTTGGCTTCGTGGCTGGCAATGATGGAGTTGGCATAGTGGCCGCTCACCTTTGCCTCAATGGGCACCGACTTGGGATTAGGGCGCTGGTAGGGCGAAATGGTAAGGCGCGTGAGTTGATTGCTGAAGTAGTTGCCCCACTCCCACGCTGCCATAAACAGGCTGCTAGAAGTAGGCGCCTTGATGCTCATCATCGGGTCGGGGGCGTATACCAGCGGCCGGATATAGGCATTGGAAAGGTTGTTCTTTTTGAGCAGCTGGTAGGTGATGTCCGTCAGTTCTTGCACCGAGTAGGCCAGCGGAATACTGGTGGCGCGACAGGAATACGCTAGGCGCTCGTAGTGCTCCTTTATCTTGAAAACGCGCGTACCGTTGGCCGTATCGTAGGCCCGAATGCCTTCAAACACGGCGTGCCCATAGTGCAGGCTGGAGGCATAAAGGCTGCACTGCGCCTGCTCGGCTGGTATAAACTGGCCGCCGTGAAAAACGAGCGTGTGGTTGGTGAAGTACATAAGCAGGCAGAGAGTAAGAGAGAACATCAACAAAAAGCCTTTCTGAGCAGGGGCTTAGAAAGGCTCTTATGCGCAGCAATAAGTAGCGGTTTCTAGCAGCCCCACAGGCTTTGAATAATGACCAGAACGACGCACATAACACGAGCAACTGACGGAGACAACAGTAGGATTTGCAGCGAAGCCAGCAGGTACTTTGCTGCCATCCATTGTATCAAAACTAACAGGCCCCATTGCCACCTGAAAAGCCGAGCAGGTAGAGCGCTACTATTTCTAAATCGAAGGATAAAAAAGCTATGGCTTTGACTTTCAATCAATAGCAAATAAGTAAAATACAATGTCTAAGCACTAAAACAAGTTTGTTTTTTACCTAAAACCAGCCGTATCCGTGCCGATAACGTCCTCCTTATCTGGCCGCGGCGCCTTCCCACGCTTCAAGCGCCGCCTGATGCTCCTGCTTCGCTCGTGCTAATAAGGCCGGTGTGGGGCCGGAGCCTACCATGACAGCGGTGCCTCGCTCGCGGGCATAGGGATTCTGCACTTCCGCTACGCGTCGATACCTGGTAAAATAGGCCGTCAGGTCGTCGGGTTCGTCGTCGATGTTGATCAGGTGCTGGTAGCCTTGCAACTGCTGCGGAAACCAGAACAGGTAGCTGCCATTGAAGCTCTGCGCCGGCGGCATGTGGCGGTGGCGATTGTAGTAGTTGATGGCGCCGGCCTGCCCATAATTGCTGCATTTGATGAGCGTGCGGGCGCGCGTGGCCGCAGGCAATGCCTGGTAGGCCTGCCAGGTTTTATTGGCCAGCTCGCGCCAGCCCAGCATATCGGCGTAGTCCTGGGGTAGGGCGTGCTGGCGGCCATCCTCCCAGCGCGTCACGCCCAGACTGCTATACCGGGCGCTGATGGCCTGCATGTGGGCGGGGGCATAGAGCGGGTACAGCAACGGTAGCAGCGGCAGCGTAATCAGCACCGGCAGCGCCACCAGCACGGGCTGCACATAGGCGTGGTAGCGCAGCCGGGCCAGCCACCGTGACCACAGCACTGCCCCAAAGCTGAACAGCACCGGGTAGTAGCCCAGCGCATAGTAGCCCTTGCCGTGCAGCACCGTGAGCAGCAGCAGGCCCAGCACGCTGGTGAGCCCCACGGCGCGGTAGGGCCGAAACGGTGGGTAGAGCAGCAGCGCCACCACCCCCGGCACCCACACCCAGAGGGCAGGCAGGCACATCACCAGCTGCTCTTTCCAGAAATCGGCAGCCGACATGTGCACCAGCTGGGTGTCGTGCAGCTCGCGCATGTGGTGCAGAAACGGAATGCCATGGCGCAGCTGCCAGAGCAAGTTGGGCAGCCACAGCAGCAGCGCCACACCGGCCGCCGCCCACACATGTCGGCTCAGGAGCAAGCGGCGTTGCGGCGTGAGGAGCAGCGCGCCTACCAGCGCCGCCACAAAGAAGAACGTGGTGTATTTGTTCAGTAAGCTCAGCCCTACCCCTACCCCCAGGTAGTATAGGTACCGCGGCTGCTTCGTTTGCCAATGAGCCACCAGCCAGTAGAGGCACGCCGTGAAAGCCAGCACCTCAAACGAGTTGGGCTGAAACAGAAAATTCAGGCGGGTGTAGGCGGTGGCCAGGTAGCAGCTGCCAGCCAGTGCCGCCGCAAACCAGCCGCCCCCAAGCCGCTGCGCCAGCCGACACACCAGATACACCGTGAGAGCACCCCACAGAAAAGGCCAGAACTTCACCCAGAAATAGCCACCACCCAGCGCGTGCGTCAGCCAGGCCTGGGCAGCCAGCAAGGGTGGCACCTCCAGGTAGCCCCACGCCAGGTGGCGGCCGTGGTCGAGGTAGAGGTATTCATCGCGGTGCAGATCGTAGGCGGGACTAGCCAGCAGAAAGCCCACTGCAAATTTCAGCAGCGCAAACAGCAGAGGAACAGTGCGTTTTGGCACAACAGAAGCAGCTTAATGCGGATTACTAGAAGGTATGCGGACACCAGCGCCGGAAGATAACGCAAAAAATAAACGCCCTCCAGACCTATGTGGTAGAGGGCGTTTAATGTAGTGGTTTTGACCGGCGGAGCTGAACAACCAGCAGTGTACCATACCGGCAGTTTGGCAGCGGTGGTGCTCATCAACGGCTGCCTATGCGGCGGTGTGCTGCTCGCGACCCTTCAGGCCGGCCAGCTTCGACATATCTGTATAATAGCGAGCCAACGCGCCGTAATACTCTGCCTCATCGGCATAAATGCGGCCGGGCGCTGCTTCCTGGTAGGATGGTACTATTCCGAACTCACCTTGAATCAGGATTTGTCCCTCGGCGTCTTTGCGGGTAATGCGGCGGAAGGATTCCGGATCGAGCTGTAGCAGGGCTGCCAGCACGCGGTCGTCGAGCAGGTAGCGGGTTTTGCCGAGGGCGTCGGTGATGTAGCGGCCAGTGTGGTGGGTCAGCTCGGGTACGGTTTCGGGCATGGCTACCCGTTGGAATCCTTCCACTGTGCGCTCGTGGCCGAATAGTTGAACCGGTTGCTCCCCATCGGGGCTAACGTCCCGATATGAACCAAATGGCACTGGCACGGCGTGCACCACCAGGGGGGTATCGTAGATATTAGGCGCATCCAGCGCGTAGTCGGCGTAGCCTAGGCGCAGGTAGTACGCCTCGTTGAGCAGGGCGCTGTTGAGCACCGCCAGCTCGTTTTGCATTTGTTCCAGCCGACGCTCAATAACGCTTTTTCTGGCTACTATATCCAGTAATTCATTGCGAATGGACAGGATATCCTCGCGCACCTGCTTGCGCGTTTTCCAGTATTCTGCCTCGTTGATAGTTGACATCGTATCCTTTCGTTTTCCTTCTGAGCAAAGCTACCTAAGTTGTTCCGGATTTTATATGCCCGGCAGTATGATTTTTTCCAGATAATGGAAAAGACAATCCGGATTCTGGAAAATATGAATAAAAAGCACTTGCTCCTCTCCTTGCACCCGCCACATCTCTGCGTAGAAGTCATGACAGGCAAATAGTTGCAGATCAAAACTATCCTGGTGCAGCGCGGCCAAAAAGCGGCCGTGCTGCACCAGGTAATCGGTTTGCCGGGGAAGAGGCAGGAGCTTGAAAGCGGTAAATTGCATAAGCAGGACGATGATAGCAGCAACTGCAACACCACCGTAGCAGGTTCCCGCTCGGTGCAGGTTGTGCGCCATACGGTAGACAGACAGCAGCATTGGAAAGCAAATTTTCCGCAAAATATCGAGGCCTCCACCTGTGTACTACCCTTTGATTTTCTGAATTTTATCTTACCTATACCGCCGTTAGGCATGAAAAAAACTCTCCGTTTCCCGCATCCGTTGGTGCTGCTGCTTGGCTTTATTGTTTTAGCTCTACTGTTGAGCTACCTGTTGCCGGCCGGCGTGTTCAACCGGATGCCTGACCCCGCTACGGGCCGGGAGGTAGTGGTGCCGGGCTCCTACCACCTGGTGCCTTCCACCCCCGTGAATCCGCTGGCCGCAATTGTGGACATTCCGAAGGGAATGGCCGACGCGGCCAGCGTTATTTTCTTTGTGTTCCTGACGGGCGGCGCCTTCACCGTGGTAGATCAGACGGGGGCATTGCGCCACGGGGTAGACTGGCTGCTGGTGCGGCTGCGTGGGCGCGAAGCGCTGGTTATTCCCATCGTGTCGCTGCTGTTTGCTACCATGGGTGCCCTGGAAAATATGCAGGAAGAAATCATCCCGCTGGTACCGGTATTGCTCGTGCTGATGCGCCGCCTGGGCTACCCTACCCTCACGGCAGCGGCTGTGAGCCTGGGCGCGGCCGCGGTGGGGGCCGCCTTCAGCCCCCTGAACCCATTTCAGGTAGGCATTGCCCAGAAACTAGCGCAGTTGCCGCTGCTATCCGGGGCCAGCTTTCGATTAGTATTTCTGGCCGGCGCACTGCTGATCTGGATTGGCGGCACCATGCGCTTTGCCCGGCGCCATCGGGAGGTGCCGTTGGTAGACGTGGCAATGGAGGAAGCGGAGCTGGCCGAAACCAGCCACGGCCGGCACGGACTGGTGCTGGCGCTGCTGCTGCTGGCGTTTGCCGTGTTCACCTACGGCGTGCTCCGGTTGGGCTGGGAGTTTGAGCAAATGGGGGCTTTATTCTTCGGGCTGGGAGTAGCTGCCGGACTACTGGGCGGGCTGGGCCTCAACGGTACCGCCGAGGCGTTCATTGCCGGCTTCCGCGACCTGGCCTTTTCGGCTTTGCTGATTGGATTTGCACGGGCCATTTTTGTGGTGCTGGAACAAGGGCAAATCGTTGATACCATCGTTCATAGCCTGTCGGCGCCGCTGGGGCATTTGCCGGTTACGCTCTCGGCCTTGGGCATGATGGGCATGCACACGGCCCTGCACCTACCGGTGCCCTCGGTAAGCGGGCAGGCGGTACTCACCATGCCCATCCTCACACCCCTCTCCGACCTGCTGGGCCTACCCCGACAGGTAACGGTGCTGGCCTACCAGTACGGTGCCGGCCTGTGCGAGCTGATTACGCCCACCAACGGTGCACTGATGGCCATTGTGGCGGCCTGCGGCGTGCGGTTTGATGCGTGGTGGCGGTTTGCTTTTCCCCTCTACCTCCTGCTGCTTGCGCTGGGTGCGGTGGCCGTGGTGGTGGGCATTGTGGTGGAGTTGGCTTAAACGACATCGGGTGTAGCCGGGTAGCAGTATACTACCCGGCTACACCCGATACTTTCATATAAATAGCTAATTCTTACGTATTTAACACAGATCCACCATTGGGATGAATGGCTTGACCCGTGATATACGACGAGTCTTCCGACGCCAGGAATACATAGGCCGGCGCTACTTCCGAGGGCTGCCCGGGGCGTTTCATGGTGGTGTCCTGGCCAAACTTAGCCACCTTATCAGGCGGGAAGCTGGCCGGAATTAGTGGGGTCCAGATGGGGCCGGGCGCTACGGTATTGGCGCGTATTTTCTTATCCGCCAACTGCTGCGAAATGGAGCGAATGTAGGCCGTGATGGCACCTTTAGTAGACGTGTAGTCCACCAATTGCTCGTTGCCTTTGTAAGCATTTATCGAGGAGGTAGCAATGATGGAGTCGCCCTCGTGCAAGTGTGGCAAGGCGGCTTTCACCACGTATACCATCGGGAAGAAGTTCACCTTAAAGGTATCCTCAAACTGCTCGTTGGGCAGCTCCGACACATCTGTACTCACAAACTGTTCGGCGGCGTTGCTCACCACAATGTTCAGCTTGCCCAGCTCATCTAGGGTGCGCTGCACAATATCGGCGCAGAACTGCTTGTCGCGCAGGTCGCCGGCGAGGGTTACGCAGCGACGACCTTCGGCTTCTACCAGCTGGCGCGTGTCGTAGGCATCCTGCTCTTCTTCCGGCTTGTAGGTGATGGCCACATCGGCGCCTTCGCGGGCAAAGTGGATGGCCACGGCCCGGCCAATGCCGGAGTCGCCGCCCGTAATGAGGGCTACCTTGTCTTGTAGCTTCTCGCTGCCTTTGTAGTTCGCCCGGATATATTCCGGTTGTGGAGTCATTTCTGTTTCGAGGCCAGGCTGTTGGTCCTGGGCCTGCGGGGGTAGGGAGGTTGGTTTGTTGTCCATCAGGGTGTTGGTTGTTGAGGTCAATAGCTACAATGTGAGTCGTGGCCAACCTCAAAAACGACTTCCCAGGCCCCAGAGTTGCTAGTGCGCAGCTTACTACCCGCCGCCGCCTGCCAGCACACGCCACCCGGTTTTTGAGTGTAGCGGCGCAGTATGCCGGCCCAAAAACAGTGTATCAGGACTGGAACGTGGGTAGGGCAATGTAGAACGTAGTACCCTGATTTTCGGCACTATCCAGCCAGATCCGGCCGCGGTGCAGCTCCACAATCGTTTTGATGATGGACATACCCAGGCCTGTGGTTTTCTCGCCCCGCAGTCCTGGGCGGCGCGCCTTCGTGAAACGCTCAAACAGCACGGGATGCAATTCCGGCGCAATACCAATGCCGTCGTCCTGCACCGTCAGGAGCACCTGGCCCGGCTGCTGTGCTACGCGCACGGTGATGCGGCCGCCATCGTGCGTAAACTTAATAGCGTTGCTGATCAGGTTGTTGAACACCTGCAAGAACTTGTTTTCGTCGAGGTTCACATAGATAGGCGCTGAAGCAGGCAGGAAAACAAACTGTTTATTGAGCTGCCCCGCCGCACGCTGGTACTCCTCCATGGTCAGGTTTACACGCCACACCAGGTCCACCCGGTCCAGTTTCAGCTCCACGTTGGCAGACGTCATGAATTCATTGTCCACAAAGTCGCGAATCAGGTTCACGCTGTCGTGGCAGATGGTTTGCATAATGCCCAGCGCTTCCGTGAGTTTGGCATTTCCCAGGGGTAGCACCTGTGCCTGCATGATTTCACTTATTTGCTGCACCAGCGCCAGTGGCCCCGCCAGATCGTGCGAGAGGATTTCCAGCGTGGCGTTCTTTTTGGCATTGAACCTATTCGCATTTTCCAGGTTATCGCGCTCCGTGGTAACATCGCGCAGGAAGCCACCAATTAGCACCTCCCCGTCTGCAAGCTGCTGTTGATGAGGGCTTAACACCAGAGACATCCACTGGTCAGGGGCCTCGGTGCGGCGCACTCGGAATTCCAACTCATCGTGCAGATGGCCGCGCACCCACAGGTTCCAGCACCGGGCCAGATAGGGTCTATCATCGGGATGGAGGCGACTCAGCAACTGCGGCAGTTGCTCGGTGGCTCGCGCGGGCGCTACCCCCAGCAGTTGCTCGCAGGCGGGGGTAGCGTACACCACCTGCCTGGTATTCACTTGATAGATAAAGAAAACATGCGGCATCTGCTCGACCATCGTCTGTAGAAAAGCCGCCGGATTCATCATACTCATATTTCTATATAGGCGAAGTCCCATCTATAGTACCACGGTCGCGCTTGTGAAGTTGCGCCACGGGACCAACTGCCGTTTCCTCCGCGTGAAATTATCATTCTACGCCAGAGAACAGGAGGTGAAATCCTAGCACCCTTGAGGAACAGTTAGCAAAGAAATCAGACTTAGCGACAGGGATGGAGCGCGGCATACCCGCCTCCTACCCTGCTGCACACAGTGCACTGAGAGGGCCTGCCAAGAAACTACCATGCGGCCGTAGCAATGGCACCTCAACGAAGCTAAAGCTAGGGACTGCGCTTTAGAAGGTGCCCCTCCTACGCCAGCCGCAACTCATTGGCCTCAAACACCTGTCGCACTTTGCGTTTGCGCTCCACTAGCTGATAAGTGGCGCGGTCGGTGGCTTCGTCCCAGAATACATCGGAAATGAGGCCGCGGTGGGCAGCCCGGCCGGCGGGTGGGTTCACCTCTTCTACCAAGTCGCCAAAACTGAAGGTAGGGCGGTTGTAGAGCTCTTTAAACAGCTCGGGGCTGACTTTAAACTGCTGCTCATCGTAGCGCAGCAGCAGCCACTCGTCGGTTTCGTCAATCTTCTCGAAGAGCTTGCCTACCGGTTCCAGCCACTCAAAGGTGCGGCGGTTGGCGGGGTGAATGTAGCGGTAGCCGTAGGCCGGCGTCCAGGCATAGAGGCCGTATACAACAGGTTTTGGTCGGGGCACAGAAAAGCAGGTAGTGAAGCCGCAAAGATAGGCGTTGCGGCGGGTGGGTTGATTTGGCGAAATTAAACCAACATCAAAACGGCCTTGTTCATTCCCAGCCCATTTTGTGGGAAGAACGGCAGGCCTACCCCTCCTCCTATAGCAGCCGTTCCAACCTACGTGGCTCTAACAATACACGCGCTTGAAAATTGTCCCACACCTTCGCCTATTGGGCTGTAAGCAGCATTTCTATTACGCGCAATGGCCCCCTAACCTCAGCAGCACAACCTAAATGAAAACCGGACAGTTAAAGGCTCACACTCCCGCTGGGATTTTCTTTGAACTATTATGCCTGAAACTGACCTTTCACCCGCCCCTACCGCTACACCTACCCCTCTTCAGCCCGGCATGGGCGCCATTCCGCACGAGCACGGCACCACCTTTCGGGTGTGGGCGCCTTCGGCCGAGGCCGTAGCGCTGGTAGGCCCCTTCAACAACTGGAACCACGAGTCGCACCCGCTTACCCACGAAACCGACGGCTACTGGGCCGCCGATTTTGCCGACCTCGGCCCCGGTACGGAATATAAATTCTGGCTGAATACGCCCACCGGTCAGCTACAGCGCAATGACCCCTACGCCCGCCAGGTGACGCACTCGGCCGGCAACTCGGTGGTGCTGGACCCCAATTTCGACTGGGAAGACGATAACTTCCAGATGCCCGCCTGGAACGAGCTGATTATCTATGAGCTGCACGTGGGCACCTTCAACGCTCCCGACCCCGAAAAGCCCGGCACGTTCTACGACGTGATTGACAAGCTGGACTACCTGCGCGACATGGGCATCAATGCCATTGAGGTGATGCCGGCCACGGAGTTTCCCGGTGGCCGCTCCTGGGGCTACAACCCAGCGCATCCCTTTGCTCTGGAAACCGATTACGGCGGACCACAGGCCTTCAAAGAGTTGGTGAAACAGGCCCACCGCCACGGCATTGCCGTGATTCTGGACGTGGTGTACAACCACTTCGGCCCCGGCGACCTGGATTTGTGGCAGTTTGATGGCTGGTCGGAAAACAACGGCGGCGGCATCTACTTCTACAACGATTGGCGCGCCGAAACGCCCTGGGGCCACAACCGCCCCGACTACGGCCGCGACGCCGTGCGCTACTACATCCGCGACAACGCTCTGATGTGGCTGGAAGACTACCGCGTAGACGGCCTACGCGCCGACTCCATCTCCCACATTCGCAACGTAGACGGCTCCGAGGACCCCTCCCGCGACCTACCCGATGGCTGGTCGCTGATGCGCTGGATCAACGAAGAAATCCGCCAGCGCATGCCCTGGAAGATTACCATTGCTGAAGATTTGCTAGGCAACGACTACATCACGCGCATGCCCGAAGACGGCGGCCAGGGTTTCTCAACCCAGTGGGACTCGGCCTTTGTCTACCCCATTCGCCACGCCATTACAGCCTACTCCGACGAGGAGCGCGACATGCATGCCGTGGCGGCGGCCATCACCAAAGTATACAACGGCGACGCTTTCCAGCGCGTGATCTACACCGAGTCGCACGATGAGGTAGCCAACGGCAAATCGCGCGTGACGGAGGAGATTATGCCCGGCAATGCCCACACGTGGTTCCCGAAAAAACGGGCTACCCTGGGCGCCGCGCTGGTCTTCACAGCACCCGGCATCCCCATGGTATTTCAGGGACAGGCCATGCTGGCCGATGGGTTCTTCTCTGATGATCAACCGCTGAACTGGGAACACGCCGAGCAGCACAGCGGCCTCGTACAGCTCTACCGCGATATGGCGGCGCTCCGCCGCAACTTCCACGGCAATACCCGTGGCCTGATGGGGCAGTACGTGGATGTATTCCACCTCAACAACGAAAGCAAAGTCATTGCCTTTGCGCGCCGCGACCAGGGCGGCCCCGGCGACACCACCATCGTACTCGCCAATTTTGCCAACCAGGCCTACGATGCGTATGCCATCGGCCTACCCCGCAGCGGCGAATGGCACGTGCGCTTCAACTCCGACTGGGAAGGATACGACGAAGAATTTGGCAATTTCCAGAGCACCGGCACGCACGCAGAGGAAGGAATTTACGACGACCAACCTTACTATGGCACCTTTGGCCTGGCGCCTTACTCTGTGCTGATTATCTCGCAGAACCCGCAGTAATCAGCGGCCTGATTTCGGCAACGCAAAACGCCTACCCTGCTTCATTGCGGGGTAGGCGTTTATAGTTATATACCAATTATTTATCGTCGTATGACGTTAGATTCCTTCAAATATTTCTTCCCATTCCAGGGCTACGCCTGGCAGAGTGTGCACCGCTACGAGACCCGGCGCAAAAAACTCGCCTCGAATCTGGTATTCCCCTTCCGCCAGCACCCACACCACAATATTCTTGAGGCCGGGGTCTACCATCCAGTATTCCTGCACGCCGTTTTCCTCGTACAGGTCAAACTTGGTTTTGCTATCGTGGCCCATGCTGCCGGGGCTCAGAATTTCGATAATCCAGTCGGGCGCACCCACGCAGCCTAGCTCGTCCAGCTTGGTAGGGTCGCAGATAACGCAGAGGTCGGGCTGCACTACGGTGGTAATTTGCGCGTCGCCGTCGGGAGTGGAGCGCTTCAGGCGTACGTCGAAGGGGGCGGCAAACCCCTGGCACTTGCTGCCGCGCAATGCGGTACCAATCAGCGTGTTCAGACGAAAAGAAATCTTCTGATGACGCACCCGCGGCGCGGGGCTCATACGCCATATTTTACCCCGAATCAGCTCCACAAAGTCGCTCATCTGCCACGTGAGGTAGTCGGCGTAGGTATACGTTTGCGAAAGGTCAAGCTGGGAAATATCGGTGATGAGGGGCATAATAGCACAGTAACAGAAGGGGCTTGACGAAGATACGACACAACGAAAAAAGAAGCTGCTTTATCCAGCATCGATACCTTTCTGGCCAGCACTACCAGCGCAAATCGGGAAAATCTTGCTGCATCTGCCAACTCTGCCCGCTATATTGCCCGTACTCCTACCATACACCTCCCTGCTACCCTTTCTCTTATATGCAATACCCCACCCGTACCAACTCCAATGCTATTGCCCTGGACGCGTTGCTCGTTGAAGCCGCCTGGGAAGTTTGTAACCAGGTAGGCGGCATCTATACCGTGATTCGCTCCAAAGTGCCCGCCGCCGTGCAGGGCTGGGGCGACCGGTACTGCCTGCTGGGTCCCTACTTCGCGCAGCAGGCCCAAAGCGAGTTTGAGCCTTTCGATGATATACAGCTGACGCTCCTCTCCGACCCCTTTGCCGGGGCCGTGCGCCAGATGCGGCAGCGGGGCTACGATGTGCAGTACGGCGTGTGGCTTGTTACGGGTAGGCCCCGCACGGTGCTCATCAACCCGTATCAGGTATACGGGCATCTGGGCGCCATCAAAAGCGACCTGTGGCACCACCACGGCATCCCTACCCCCGACACCGACGACCTGCTACACCAGGTAGAGGCGTTTGGGCACTTGGCCAAGATTTTCATTGAGATTCTGACCGCCGAGGTGGTGCCGCCGCGCCGCGTGATTGCGCACTTCCACGAGTGGATGACCGGCGTGGCCATTCCCGACCTGCGCCGCGACCAGGTGCCGGCGCACATCGTGTTTACCACACACGCTACCCTGCTGGGCCGCTACCTGGCCATGAACGACCCCAACTTCTACGAGCACCTGATGCAGGTAGACTGGCTGGCCGAGGCGCGCCACTTCAACATCGAAACGGCCGTGAGCATAGAGCGCGCTGCCGCGCATGGCTCGCACGTGTTTACCACCGTGAGCGAGCTGACCGTGCGCGAGTGCATCTACCTGCTCGACCGGTTCCCCGATGCCGTGCTACCCAATGGCCTCAACATTGAGCGGTTTGTGGCCCTGCACGAGTTCCAGAACCTGCACAAGCAGTACAAGGACAAGATCAACGAGTTTGTGATGGCGCACTTTTTCCAGAGCTATTCGTTTGATCTGGACAACACGCTGTACCTGTTCACCTCGGGGCGCTACGAGTACCACAATAAGGGCTTCGACTTAACGCTGGAAGCTCTGGCCCGCCTCAACTACCGCCTGCAACAAAGCGGCTTGGAAGGCAACGTGGTGATGTTCTTCATCACCAAGCGGCCCTTCACCAGCATCAACCCGCTGGTGCTGCAAAACCGCGCTATCTTGGATGAGGTGCGCGAAACCTGCGAGGCCATTCAGGAGCAAGTAGGCGAGCGACTGTTCTACGCTGCCGCTGCGGGCACCGACCACCGCCTTCCCGACCTTAGCGGCATGGTAGACGACTACTGGCGCCTGCGCTACCGCCGCACCCTGCAAAGCTGGAAAACCAACGCCCTACCTTCCATCATCACGCACAACCTGATCGACGACCAGAACGACGACATCCTCAACTTCATGCGTCGCGCCAACCTGCTGAACTACCAGCACGACCGCGTGAAGATGGTGTATCACCCTGATTTTGTGTCGCCTACCTCGCCGCTGTTTGGCATGGAGTACGGGCAGTTTGTGCGGGGCTGCCACCTGGGCGTATTTCCGAGCTACTACGAGCCCTGGGGCTACACGCCGCTGGAGTGCATTGCCCGCGGCGTGCCGGCCATCACCTCCGACCTTTCCGGCTTCGGCGACTATGTGATGCAGCACGTGCCCGACCACGAGGACAAAGGCATCTACGTGGTGCACCGCCAGGAGCGCTCCTTCCACGAAGCAGCTGAAGAACTCACCGACATGCTCTGGAACTTCGTGCTGCAAAACCGCCGCGAGCGAATTGCCCAGCGCAACCGGGTAGAAAATTCCTCCGAGCTATTCGACTGGAAAAACCTGCGCGTGTATTACGACCGCGCTTATGCCTTGGCCTTGGAGCGGTTTTAGTTTCTCGATTTCTGAAACGTCCTTTCGACCAGCGGGAGAAATCTCGCGTGCTGACGATAGATAGTAACATTCGTCAGCACGCGAGATTTCTCCCGCTGGTCGAAATGACGTTGTAAAGAGCAAGTAGGGCAACTTCATCTCCTACACATTCTTTTTTGACAACTTGAATGCACTACTGCCTGGGCAGTGTGCGTTTCTCAGGCCGCTGCCTAGGCGGTAGTATCCACCCAACTTTCACTCGCCCATATGCGGCTTGCGCTGAAAAGCACTGTTCTTACCTTCGCCATTAGCCTGCCCGCGCTGCTGGCGGCTGCGCACGAGTTTTGGCTGGCGCCCCCACAGTACGTGGTGGCCGTTGGGCAAGCGGTTCGGCTCCAAACCTGGGTAGGCGAGAATTTCACCGGCCAGCGCTGGGCCGGCAAGAGCGGCCGCATCACGCGCTTTGTACACGTTGGTCCGGCCGGCACCGAAGACCTCACCACTAGCGCCACCCAAGCCGATACCATACAATCGACCCTCACCTTTGCCCAACCCGGCACGCATGTAGTAGCCCTCATCACCAACGACGCCTACCTGGAGCAAACGGCTGAGCAATTCAACACTTATTTGAAGGAGGAGGGGCTGGACAAGGTGTTGGTGCTGCGCCAGCAGCGCAATGAGCTTATGAAGCCTGCCCGCGAGGCATACCAACGATGCGCCAAAACGCTAATGCAGGTGGGCAAGCCCAACTCCCGCGATACGGCCCGTGCCTACGCCCACCCCCTTGGGCTGCCACTAGAATTGATACCGGAACAAAATCCTTACCTGCTGCGGCCAGGAGCCGTGCTCACGGTGCGCGTAGAGCAGGCCGGCCAGCCCGTTGCGGGGGCGCTGGTGCAGGTGTGGCAGCATCCGCCCGGACAAAAACCCAAAGCTTCGCGCCTTTACAGCAACCTTAGCGGCCGAATTTTGTTACGCTTATCTACCTCTGGTAGCTACCTGTTAAGCACCGTGCAAATGGCCGCCGCCGCCGACCACTCCCGCGCCGATTGGCATAGTACATGGGCCTCCCTCACCTTCGGTACGGTAGGTCCAACTAGTTATTAAAATTCTACTATCTTTCCCGTACCTTTCTTCTCTCCGTCTCGAACATTTTTTTCCTACCTTCGCAACTCCCTTAACCACCGAAACACGCGGTATGAAGTACTCGATTGATAAAAAGGACACCTACACCATAATTACGATTGACGAGAAGAAGCTCGATACCACTGTCGCGCCCGATCTGAAGTCGGAATTTGTGAAACTGAATGCCGAAGGCACCAACAACCTGATTCTGGATCTGGCTAACGTGAAATACACCGATTCGTCGGGCCTTAGCTCTATTCTGATTGCCAACCGCCTGTGCAACTCCACCGGCGGCCTGCTGGTACTCACCGGCCTGCAAGACCACGTGATGAAGCTCATCACCATCTCCAAACTGGAATCGGTACTGCACATTCTGCCGACCGTAGAAGAAGGCATTGACCGCATTTTCCTGCACGCCATCGAGCGCGACCTGACCAACAAAGAATAGCGTTTTCGGTTGTCAGTTGTTGGTTGTCAGTTGTCAGGCTTTATCTAGCCGGCACCTGACAACCAATTTGTATTTCATACCGCTGGTACTGACAACTATCAACTGACAACCGACAACTCTCTTGGAGTTTGAACTAAAAATACTCGGTAGCGCTTCGGCTACCCCCGTGATGGACCGCCACCACACGGCACAGCTCCTCACGGTGGGCGGCAGTCAGTACTTGATTGATTGCGGGGAGGGCACGCAGCGGCGCCTGTTGGAATACAAGATCCGGCACCCGCGCATCCACACCATCTTTATCTCCCACCTGCACGGTGACCATTTCTTTGGGCTGTTCGGGTTGCTGGGCACCATGCACCTGCATGGGCGCACTGATCCGCTGCAACTCTTTGGCCCGCCCGGCCTCGACGAGATTCTGACCACACAGTTTCGCTACTCCGGCACCAAGCTCAACTTTGAGCTGCTGTTTACGGCGGTAGATACCACCCAGCACCAGCAGATTTTTGAGGACAAGCAGCTGACGGTGCACACCCTACCCATGCAGCACCGCATTCCGTGCTGCGGCTACTTGTTTCGGGAAAAACCCAGGCGGCGCCATCTCGTCAAGGAGCAATTACCCGCTGGCCTCACCCCTACCCAGCTTGCGTCCCTCGCGCAGGGCGAAGACGTGTACGACCCGGCCACCCGCGCTCTGCTCGTCCGCAACGCCGACGTTACCACCGACCCTACCCCTTCGCGCAGCTACGCCTTTTGCTCCGACACGCTCTACCTGCCGGGCCTGGCGACGCTGCTGCACGGTGTAGACCTGCTCTACCACGAAGCCACGTTTTTGGACGAAATGCGGGAGCGGGCGGCGCTTACGCACCACTCCACGGCCCACCAAGCGGCGCTGCTTGCACAGCAGGCGCAGGTGAAACAGCTGCTTATCGGGCACTTTTCGTCGCGCTATCGCGACCTGGCACCACTGCTGGCTGAAGCCCAAGCAGTATTTCCGAATACAGAATTGGGTGTGGAAGGCAAAACGGTTAGCTTATAAGAATTGAAAAATAAACAAGAACGTCCTGCTGAGCGGAGTCGAAGCATCTCGCGTGCTGACGTTGGATACTATCTGTCGGTCGTTAGCGCACGAGATGCTTCGACTCCGCTCAGCAGGACGTTTCGATAAGTTTATAAGTAGCTTCTTTCCACTCTATCCCCTCCCACCCATGCCCAAAATTATTCTACTGCTTGCCCTATTGCTCAGCTCTTTTGCTGTTGCTAGTGCCGCCCCGGCGCCCGTACGTGTGGGCATTGCCGGCCTCACACACGCGCACGTGCACGTGCTGCTGGGCCGCGCCCAACGCGGCGACGTAGTGATTGTGGGTATTGCCGAGCCCAACCGCGACTTGGCCCAACGCATCACCAAGCAGTATGGCCTAAGCATGAAGCTGGTGTATCCTACCCTGGAGGAGATGCTGACGAAGACCAAGCCCCAGGCCGTCACGGCTTTCAATAGCATCTACGACCATTTGGCCGTGGTGCAAGCCTGCGCGCCCCGCGGCGTGCACGTGATGGTAGAAAAGCCCTTGGCCGTGAGCGTAGACCACGCCCGCCAGATGGCCGCGCTGGCTACCAAGCACCATATTCATTTGCTCACCAACTACGAAACCAGCTGGTACGGCACCAACCACCGCGCCTACGACTTGGTGACGCAGCAAAAAACCATCGGTGATATTCGCAAGATGGTGGTGCACGATGGCCACCAAGGCCCCAAGGCCATCAACGTAAACCCGGAGTTTCTGGAGTGGCTGACGGACCCAGTGCAGAACGGCGGCGGCGCGCTGATCGACTTCGGCTGTTACGGCGCTGATTTGATGACCTGGCTGATGCAGGGCCAACGGCCCCAATCTGTAACGGCCGTGACCCAGCACTTGCAGCCCCAGGTATATCCTCGCGTGGATGACGAGGCCACGATTGTCGTGACTTACCCACACGCGCAGGGCATTATTCAGGCGTCCTGGAACTGGCCCTACTCCCGCAAAGACATGGAAATCTATGGGCAAACCGGCGCCGTGTTTGCGCTGGATAGCCGCCAGCTGCGCGTGCGCCCAACCGAAAAAGCCGCGCCCCAGGAGCTGACCATTGCCGCCCCAAAGGCCCCCTACGATGAGCCGTTTGCCTACCTGGCCGCCGTGGTGCGGGGCGATATTCAGGAAGACAAATTGTCGTCGCTGGATACCAACTTAATTGTGGTGGAAATTCTCGACGCGGCCCGGCAGTCGGCCAAGGAAGGCAAAACGATTTATCTGTCGAAATAAGTAAGCTAACCAGCTCTGCTAGAGACTCTACACACGGATTTACGGCTTACTATCCGCCGTTATGGTGAAGAAGAAACAACAGCTCTACCTGGTGCTCAGCGGCATTTTCATTGTGAATGCGCTGCTGGCCGAAATTATCGGCGTGAAGATTTTCTCCGCCAATGCCCTCCTGGGCCTACCCCCTACCCTACCCGGCGACCTGACCGCCGGGGTACTCATCTGGCCGGTGGTGTTCATCACCACCGACATCATCAACGAGTATTTTGGCAAGGCGGGCGTGCTGCGCGTGAGCTTTCTCACGATGGGGCTGATTCTGTACGCGTTCTTCGTGATTCTGGCCACCACGCACCTGCCGCCGGCCAAGTTCTGGCTGGACGTGAACGGCACCGACGCTCAGGGTAGACCGTTCAATATCGACTTTGCCTACCAAAGTATTTTCCGGCAGGGCCTGGGCATCATCACGGGCTCTATCGTGGCCTTTGGCGTTGGGCAAGCCTTGGATGCCACCATTTTTGCATGGCTGCGGCGCCTCACCAAGGGACGCTACGTGTGGCTGCGCGCCACAGGCTCCACGCTGGTTTCGCAGCTAGTCGACTCGTTTGTGGTGCTGTATGTGGCGTTCTACCTGTTCGGCAACTGGAGTCTGGCGCAAGTGGTGCAGGTTGCCAACACCAACTACTGGTATAAATTTGCAGCAGCCATTCTGCTCACGCCGGTGCTTTATGTAGCCCACGGCCTCATCGACCGATACCTGGGCCGGGAAGAAACCGAGGAGCTGCAAGAAGAAGCCGCCGCCGACGTGAGCGTGTAATTTCGAGCTGTTAGCTACTAGCTGTTGGCTGTTAGCTAACTCACATCTATCACCCTGAAAACAGCTAACAGCCAACAGCTAGTAGCTAACAGCTAAACTTTATGTCCCGCATTCTCACTGGCATTCAGAGCACCGGCCGCCCGCACTTAGGCAACCTGCTGGGAGCCATTCTTCCGGCCGTCGAGCTGTCGAAAACCAGCACCAACGAGTCGTTGCTGTTTATTGCTGATCTGCACTCCCTTACCACCGTGCGCGACGCCGATACGCTGCGCCAGAACACCTATGCGGTGGCCGCCGCGTGGCTGGCCTGCGGGTTCGACACGGAGAAGAATATGTTCTATCGGCAGTCGGACGTACCGCAGGTGACGGAGCTGACGTGGTACCTGTCGTGCTTTGCGCCCTACCCCATGCTGGCCAACGCACACTCGTTCAAGGACAAATCGGACCGGCTTTCCGATGTGAATGCGGGCCTATTCACCTATCCTGTACTGATGGCGGCTGATATTCTGCTCTACGATGCGGAAATCGTACCCGTGGGCAAAGACCAGATTCAGCACCTGGAAATCACCCGCGACATTGCCGCGGCCTTCAACAACCGCTACGGCGAAACCTTCGTGCTGCCCCAGGCCCGCGTCGATCAGCAGCTGATGACCATTCCCGGCATCGACGGCCAGAAGATGAGCAAGAGCTACGGCAACATCATCGACATTTTTGTGGACGACAAAGCCCTGCTCAAAACCATCCGCAGCATCGTATCGGACAGCACGCCCCTGGAGGCGCCCAAAGACCCCGACAACGACACCACCTTCAAGCTCTACTCCTTGCTGGCCACGCCAGAGCAGATTGCCGACATGCGCGCCAACTACCTGAACGGCGGCTACGGCTACGGCCACGCCAAAACGGCGCTGTACGAGCTAATCCGGGAGCGGTTTGCCACCGAGCGGGAGCAGTTTGCCTACTACATGAACAACCTACCCGAAATAGACGCCCGCCTCGCCGAAGGCGCCCGTAAAGCGCAAGCCTATGGCAGCACCGTCCTCAATAAAGTCCGTGAGAAGGTGGGGTATCAGGTGAGATAGTGAAATGGTGAGTTAAAAAACGCGTGTCATCCTGAGCTTGCGAAGGACCTTATTACGCGTGAACGATTGACGTAACAACAAATCGTTCTAATGTAATAAGGTCCTTCGCAAGCTCAGGATGACACGCGTTTTTTAACTCACCATCTCACTATCTCACCACTCACTCAATACACTAATCCCTCGCCGAAGTGTTGCTGGTGGGAGAAGCTGAAACCCACTTTGCTGCCACGACTTACTTGTTGATTTTCAAGCTTCTGCTTCACCGTAATCTTCTTGATTTCGTTCATGGGGGGCGCGATGAGGTCGTTGTTGACGGCCGCAATCATAGCGCTTTCCACGAATAGGCGCAGCATTTCTGGGGTGATGGGCGAGGCGGCCATGTCGTGGTCGGGTAGCTCCAGCTGCTGCACGCCCTCCAGGAAGTAGTGGTTGTCGATGTTGACGAGCAGGCGCCCCACGAGGTAGCCAGGGTCGTTCATGCGCTGAAATTTCACGCTGTCGGCCATGAAGTTGTAGGCCATGATGTGCCCAAAGAAGCGCCGCCGAAAATCAGCCTCCACATACGCCGTATTCATCGGGCCATAGTCGTCGGGGAAAGTGACGATGTTGGAGTGAAGCACAAATACCAGCAAATCGCCCGAAAACTTGATGTGGAATTCCATATCGTTGATGGGGCGGTACTCCACCACCACGCTCGAATCGAGGGGCGTAATCTTGCGGCTCAACTCCACCACTAGCTCCTGCGATACCTGCCGCAGCAAATCAAATGCGGCAATGGTATTGCGGTAGATCTGCTGCTTGGCCGAGGACTTTTGCTTGAGGCCATCAAAGATCTGATCCAGGCGGTCGGGGGTTTCTTCTGCCGTTGCCGTCGTGGTATCGGGGGTAGGCGCAGTGGCGCTTTTGGGGGTAGGGAGTTGCTCAGGGCTGAAAGCAGCCGGCGGGGTAGAGCGGGGCGTATCGTCCATAAGTGAAAGGGCGCCGCCCGAGCGGCGCGTTAAAGTACACAAGGCCGCACAGCGGCTGAAAACTGAGTTAACACAAGCTGCTAGTATACAAAATCAAGCCAATCTGCGCGTGCCGAATCTGTATAAGCCGCGTGCAATTTTCTCTTTTCTTACCTCTATTTATCTACTATTCCCTGCCGCAGAAACACCGGAAATACCACCTCCCGCTCCCCAGCGCCCCAGCGCTGCGTCACCTCCTCCTCGATGGCCAGCACCGGGTCGGTACCATGCTGCTGCTCATATTTCACCACGCTCGACCACGTGCGCAGATACTTCAGAAACCACGCGGCCGTCCAGCTGCGACGCACGTGGTAGGTACGGTGCTGCACCTGCGCAAACGGAAACGGAATGCGCGCGTACTGGTCGTCGATGTGCCAGCGGTTTTCATCCCAATACGGGCGCATGGTGTAGGCATAGAAATGCGCCAGCACCGGGTTCAGCTCGGCCTGCACCTGAGCCAGTTGGTAACCCCACTCGGCAACGGTAGCCCTTGGCCGGGCCACGCGTTGCGCCTCGTTGTTGAATCGGTCGAAGTCGAACCAGTGCGCAGCCTGCCCGACGGTTATTAGATCGAAGGTATTGTCGGCGAAAGGCGTTGCTTCGGCAGTGACCACTTGGTAGGTGATATTGGGTCGCAGAGCGGCATTTGCCAGTTGGGCCGCGCTGCTGTCGGTGGCGTCTACCTGCGCAAAGTGTTCGGCCAGCGCGGTGGCTACCTGTCCGTTGCCGGTGGCGCAGTCCCAGGCGCGCTGCCGGGACGCTAGGCCAGCCAACAGATCGGTGTACAACTCCCGAGGGTAGTTGATGCGGTACTGCGCATATTGGGCAGCTTGCAAGGAAAAACGGTCGAGCGGAGGCATACAAAGGCAAAGAATAGGAGGAATTTCTGCGGAGCTACTAGCGTTGCACAAGCGTAGCATCCTGGTTTTGTGTACGGTCCTAACCGTACAAATGCCGTATCTTTACCACATTACCCGCTGTTTTGCTGACCGGAAACGCAAGGTCAGCCTGTTTTTCACTTCATATTTGCTGTCCCTTGACGTTTCACGATTTCAATCTCCACGAAGACCTACTGGCCGGCGTGGATGCCATGAATTACCAACAGGCCACGCCTATTCAGGAGCAGGCTATTCCCAAAATTATCGAAGGCAAAGATCTGATTGCCTGCGCCCAGACGGGTACTGGCAAAACCGCCGCCTACCTCATTCCGCTGCTCGACAAGATTTCGCACGCTCAGCACACGCACACCAGCACTCTCATTCTGGTGCCTACCCGCGAGCTAGCCACCCAGATTGATGAGCAGGTGACGGGCTTCGGCTACTTCGTAGAGGCCAGCAGCATTGCCATCTACGGCGGGGGCAAAAGCGAAGGCTGGGAGCAGCAAAAGCGTGCTCTCACCGGCGGCGCCGACATCATCATTGCAACCCCTGGCCGCCTGATTGCCCATATGCAGATGGGCTATGTAAACTTCGAGAAGCTCAACTATCTGGTACTCGATGAGGCCGATAAGATGATGGACATGGGCTTCTCGGATGATATTCTGAGCATTGTGCGGCACCTGCCCAAGGAGCGGCAAACGCTGCTGTTCTCGGCCACCATGCCCAACAAAATCCGGGAGTTTTCGAAGCAGCTGCTACAGGAGCCCGACGAAATCCGGTTGGCTGTATCCAAGCCGGCAGAGGGCATCAACCAGCAGTTCTACATGGCTTTC
The DNA here is from genome assembly GCF_014333615.1 of Hymenobacter citatus. GTDB lineage: Bacteria > Bacteroidota > Bacteroidia > Cytophagales > Hymenobacteraceae > Hymenobacter > Hymenobacter citatus. The sequence goes on from NZ_JACSCY010000016.1 coordinate 87,255, forward strand.
GACCGCCAGAAAATCTACTTGTTGGAGCACATTCTGAAGAATCAGCAAGTGCAGAGCATGGTGCTGTTCACCTCGCAGAAAGCGGCGGTAGGCGGCATTGTGCGCAGCATCAATAAGTTGGGCTACGCGGCCAAAGGTATTTCCTCAAACTGCACGCAGGAGGAGCGCGAACAGATCATGCGCGAGTTCAAGAACAAGCAGTTCCCCATCCTGGTAGCCACCGACGTGCTCAGCCGCGGCATTGACATCGACTCCTTGAGCCACGTGGTGAACTACGACATTCCGCGTGCTGCCGAGGATTACGTGCACCGCATTGGCCGCACGGCCCGCGCCGCCACTACTGGCACCGCCATCACCTTCATTTCGGATCAAGACCAAGACCGCGTAGTGAAGATTGAGAAGCTGCTGGAGCGCGAGGTAGAAAAGCAGAACATCACGGAAGAGCTGGGCTTAGGCGAAGCCCCCGAGTTTGATCCCAAGCGTTTTAGTGGCCTGCGCGGCAAAATAGGTGGGCGCGATGGGCGCGGCAGCTCTGGCCGCGATGGTGGCCGCCCCCGCCGCGAAGGCGACCGGCCCCGCGGCGAAGGTGGCGAGCGACGCAATGGCCGTGGCCCGCGCCGCGAAGGCCAGGGTGCCCCTACCACAGCTGCCGATGGCACTACGCCGGCTGCCACTACGGATAGCCGCCCTCCCCGCGCCCCGCGCCCAGAGGGAGCTACTGCCGAAGCTGCTGGCACCGAGGGGCCGGCACGCGAAGGGCAACGCCGCCGGAAGCGTGGCGGCCGCAACCGCGGCGGCCGTGGGCCACGCCCAGAAGGCCAAGCCTCAGAAGCATCAGCCATGCCTACCTCAGCGCCGGCTTCTTCCAACGCAGAGTAGCGCGCCATCTACAGCAAAAGAACACCCCCGGTACTATTGGTACCGGGGGTGTTCTTTTTACTAGCTAATTCGTTTTAGCAGAGCACTAAAGTGCTTTTTGCTTGTGGCCGCTCAAACCATACCATCCAATGTAAGCATAACACAACGCTGGTAGGATAAAAGCTAAACGCAAGCTCTGATAGTCAGCAATTAAGCCAAACAGCGGCGGAATGAGCGCGCCACCTACGATGGCAGTGCACAATAAGCCAGACGCTTCTTCCGTGAGGGAACCCAGGTCTGCCACTGCCAGCGTGAAAATGGCGGAGAACATCAGGGAGTTCATAAAGCCTACAGCCAGCAGTGTCCACATGGCTACTTCGCCGGTCGAGCTTACGGAAAGTAAGATCAGCAGCACTGCTCCCACAGCGTTGATGGCCAGCAGCCGCCCCGTTGGGAATCGACCTAGCAGATACGCGCCAAGGAAGCGCCCTACCATGGCCGTACCGCCATAGAACATCAGCATAATGCCGGCTTCTTTTGGCGACATATTCATCACATCGGGCAGGTTGAGGTAGTTGACGATGTGCGAGCCAATGGCTACCTCGGCACCTACGTAGGTGAAAATGCCAATTACCCCCAGCACCAAGTGGCGGCGGTGCCATGCCCGCCCCATGTCGGCAGCAGAGTAGCCATCGGGGGTGGTGTGTGCGATAACCGGTAGTTTGAGCCGGCTCAGCACGATGCTCACGAATAGCAAAATACCGCCGAATACCAGGTAGGGAATCTGCAATGCTCCAATGTCAATCGTTTCGGGGGCTACATTGTCCAGCTCGGGCAAATGCGAGAGGATGAGGATGGAGCCGATGTACGGAGCAATGAATACCCCCAGCGAGTTGAAGGCCTGCGTAAGCGTGAGTCGGGCCGAAGCCAACGACGGCTTGCCCAGGATGGCTACGTATGGATTTGCAGCTACTTGTAGTATCGTAATACCAGAAGCCAGAATAAATAAGGCCCCCAGAAACAGAGGGTATGCTCTGCTACCAGCTGCAGGGTAAAACAGGAAACAGCCCAATGCAGCAACTAGCAGTCCTATCAGCAAGCCATTTTTGTAGCCTACCCGCGCCACCATCTTACCGGCAGGAATGCTCACGAGAAAAAAAGCTCCAAAAAAGCAAAAATTAATCAGGTTAGCCTGCGCATAGCTGAGGCTAAAGATGACTTTGAGAAAGGGAATCAGTATGTCGTTCAGGCAGGTGATGAACCCCCACATGAAGAACAAGACCGTTAGAGAAGCTAGCGCTGAGGTGTAACTTTTACCCCCATCAGGGAGGTTATCAACCGCAAGAGTTGGTGAATTGGATTGTGGAGGACCAGCCATGAATGAAAGAATAATTGGAAGAATGACGCAATTACCCGGTTTTTTCCAACATTTACACTGAATAACGCAGATAGGCCATTCCAAAAGAGCCGGCCCGCTACCCTAACAACAAGCGGAACCGGCTCCCGGAAACTCGGTGCAGCTATGCCACACCGCAGATATAGCTGACAACACTAGCGATACTATTTTGCTAAAATCACTTTGCTTTTAAGCCTAAACAGGCAGACACAAATTCATAATATACTGCAAGCCTGCCTGTTGATGAAGGCAAAGAACAACATTCCTATACCATAGCAAGCATCGCTCCTACCCCTATACCCCGCTGCTTTCCCCACACTTTACTTGTATTGATAGAAGCGCACGTAATCCACTAGCATCTGCTGAGGGAAAGTGGTTGTATTGATAGTCGCCGGTGTAGGATTGCCCAAAAAATTGCCTCCTACCGCTACGTTTAGAATCACGAAAAATGGATTATTGAACGGGTATGCGTAGGGCGAAACATCGTTCGTCGTGAAAGAATAAAACTCGCGTCCATCTACGTAAGAACGAATTTTATCCTTGCTACGCACCACGCTGAAAATGTGAAAATCGTTGGCGAAATCGCCACTGGCGAGTGTGGTTTCCGACCCTTTGTATTGATGGGTAGACGTGCTGCTACCATAGTGCATGGTAGAGAGTATCTTGTTTGGCTCGTGCCCCCGCAGCTCCATAATGTCAATCTCGCCACACGCCGGCCAATTGTTTTGGTCGATGTCGCTGCCCAGCATCCAGATGGCGGGCCACATTCCTTGCCCTTTGGGCAGTTTGGCCCGCACATCAATGCGGCCGAACGTGAAGCTCTGTTTGCCTTTGGTAATGAGACGGGCAGACGTATAATCGCGGCCCTCTTTACTTTGTTTCTTGGCTTCAATGACCAGATTACCACCCGACACGTAAGAGTTTTCTATGGAGTTGGTGTAATACTGTAGCTCGTTGTTGCCCCAGCCACTGCCACCGGTTTCCTGCGTCCATTTGGCTTGGTCTACGGCGCCGCCACCGTCAAACTCATCACTCCAGATCAGCTCAGTGTATTGCGCGTAGTCTTTGGCTTCTGCATTCGCGGTGGTGCTGGTCGGGTCGGGGGTAGGCGCCGGAATATCTGGCTTTTTTTCTTCCGTACAGGCTAGTAAGCTCAGGGCCAGCAGTGCACTGGTCCCGGCTTTGCGGAAATGAAAAGATCGGGAAGGTATGGGGGGGTTCTTCATACTAAGAGAAAGGCAAATGCCGGATGAACAAGTTCATCCGGCACGAGAAGCTATTTGGCAATCAGCTTGATATCGAATACGGTACCGTTGTTTTTGCCCGTACCAGCACGTATCACCATGTTTTTATCCGTGATGGAAAGAATACGGTATGTAAGATCCGGTGCATCGGTGATGCCGATAAACGTACCCGCTTTCGCAAATACCAACTGGGCTAATCCAGCGCCATCGGCCGGCCCAAAGGTGTAGGCCGAAGTACCCGAACGAGCGGCCTGGCAGCTACCAGGACTACCAGCCACAAACGTTTCGTCCTTGGCGTTGTAGGTAAACATATCGGTAGCAGAGAACGTAAACTCGTCATCAGCTTGGCAGGCAGGCAGAGCACCAACACTGCCCCCACCGTAATACTGGGTAGGGTTACCCTCAGTACCTACCGTAATGGTTTTTTCCACCGAGTTGTCGAGCATCCAGGTTTTCTGGGTACCGCCCGTCAGCAATTGCTTCACGCGGGTTACGGCATCGAAGGGCACCAGCGTCACCTCAGTTTTAGTACCGTTTGTTAGTGTACCCCGCAGGCGCAGAATGGTATTGCTGGCTTCTACAATGGTGTAAGTACTGTCTCTCAGCGCTACTTGCTCGCCAATGTAGGCTTTGCTGCTACTCAGGGTTAGCTGCCCTAGCCCATTGCTACCTGGCTTATACACAAAGCTGGTCGAGGCGTTGGCTTCGCTACCGCACTTATTATTCGTAGTATATGTGTAGGTGAAAGAGCTGCCGCTGAAGCTGAATTGGTCATCGGCCTGGCAAGAAGCCAGGGCATTGGCGGCCGACGAAGACGTAACGTTGTTATTGGCATCTAAGCGCTTAATTGCGCCGGCTTCATTCGAAAACGTCCAAACGCGCGCCGATGGTGCGCTGCCGTTGCAGGCTACCAGCACTGAAAAGCCGGTGTTGCCGCAGGCCGAAGGCACTACCACATCGGTTTGCGATGTCTGCGCGAAGCCACCCTTTCCTGATACCAGCAGCCGTACTTTATAAGTGCCGGGCGTATTATAGGTATGCGTGGCGGGCGAGCCAGTGCCAGTGGTGCCGTCGCCGTATTCCCACTCGTTGATGAAGCCGTTTTCGCTGGTGTTGTTAAACGTGACTTTCACGGGAAACTGCGTCGAGTTGACGGTGCTGGTGAAACTGGGCGACGGCAGTGCGCCTTCCAGTTGCCCCTCGTCGTTTTTGTCGCAGCCGGTGAAGAGCAGTGGGCTCGCCAATAGCGCCCACACTGCTTTGTTCCTGGTAATTTTCATATCAAATAGGCTGAAAGCGTCTGTAAAAGCGGCTTAGTAGCCGGGGTTCTGGGTCAGGTTGGGGTTCACGTCGCGCTCCGACTGCGGGATAGGCAGCACCAGGTTGTTGGGCGTGGGCACCCCTCTGTTGATACCCAGCGTTTTGAGGTAGGCGCTCTGCGCGGTCATTACCGCTACCAGGCCGTATGGGGTGCCGCCGTAGCGCTTCAGATCAAACCACCGGTCAAACTCAAACGCTAACTCGTACTTACGCTCACGCAGAACAGCAGCTGTGAAATCAGGTGTGTTGCCGGCATTCAGGTCGGCGGTAGCATTGGCCGTGTTATAGTCTACCCCAAGTGCACGACGGCGCACTTTGTTGATAGCCTCAAAGCCTTCGGGTGTAGGTCCTACTGCCTCGGCCAGAATCAGGTACATTTCGGCTAAGCGTAGTACTGGCACGTTGAGGGGTGAATCCCAGATGTTGGTATTCACTTTACCTACAAACCATTTTCTGCAGCTGTACCCAAATGGCGAGCCACCTAGCGTAGCAGGGTTCTTGGTGCCATCGGGGTAGGTGTCGCCAGGCGCCCAGATGGTGACGGGCTTCCGCGTGTCACCGGCCAGGTAGCCATTCACGAAATCCGGCTCCGGAATATCAAAGCCATAACCGCTACCCGGCGTCTGGTTCTGGCCGCGTGGCCCCAGGAACTCATTCAGCGCCGAGCCCACATTGTTGCGGTCGTACTCGTTGCGGCCGTTGATGTACTGCACCTCAAACAGCGACTCTTTGCCATTTTCGTTGGCCGTTTTGAAGTTGTCGCCGTAGTTGGCCCACAAGCTTTTACCCGACCCCGAAATGACCGCGCGGGCCTGCTCGGCAGCGCCGGCTTTGTTGCCCTGCGTGATGTATACCTTCGCCAGCAGGCCCGTGGCTGCCCACTTGGTAGCCCGGCCCAGGTCGGCACCGCTATACGACGCGGGCAGGTTCCCAATAGCGTCTTTCAGGTCCTGCTCAATCTGCTTATACACGTCGGCTGCTGGGGAGCGGGCCACGTTGGCCTCCGCAGCGCTGGCGGGGGGCACCGTCACCAGCGGCACATCGCCAAAAGCCCGCACTAGATCGAAGTAGTACTTCGCCCGCAGAAACTGTGCTTCCCCCAGGCTACGCTTCTGGATGGTGGCGTCAATTTCCGTGATAAGCGGCACTTTTTGCAGCACAATATTGCACCGCCCTACCCCGATGTAGCTACCCTGCCAGAGCTGTTGCGCTATTAGGTTGGTAGTCGGAATGTTGTAGTCATCGAGCTGGGTATACTCAATCCCGTCGCTACCGCCACCGCCACCTGTGGTCGAGATATCAGCCATGATATCCATGCCCCACAGGGCGCTGTTGTACTGACCGGCTTTGGTTAGCTCGCTATACGCGGCCGTTACGGCCTGAATGGCGTCGGTTTGGTTTTTGTAAAAGTTGGCGTCCGTTATCTGGTCAGAGGGAGATTCCTCCAGAAATTTTTCCCCGCAGCTGGTAGTCAACAGGCCCAACGACAGCAGGAAAGCACCGCAGGTATATTTTGTGATAGTCATTCTCGTGGGAATTGAAACAGATTAGAAACCGATGTTGATACCACCCATCAGCACCCGCGACTGCGGATAAATGCCTTGGTCGACACCGCTAGCGCTTACCTCTGGGTCGAAGCCGCTGTACTTGGTCAGTGTCAGCAGATTTTGCCCCGTTACGTACACGCGCAGCTGCGAGGAGCCGAAACGATTTGTAATGCTCTGGGGCAGTGAATAACCCAACGTCAGGTTCTTGAGACGCACATATGAGCCATCCTCAATGAAGTGCGTAGACACCCGTAGGTTTTGGTTCGGGTCGCTGTCGATGGCGCGGGGCACATCGTTGCTGGTGCCAGGACCAGTCCAACGGTTCAGCACCCGGGTGCCACCGCTAAACGAGCCGTATAGCGCACTCTCCAACAGGTAGCGGTTCAGGTTATACACATCGTTGCCCTGCACACCTTGGATAAAGAAGCTCAGATCAAAGCCTTTGTAGTTCAGCGTGTTGGTAATACCAAAAGTAAAGTTCGGGTTTGGGTTGCCGATAAACTTCCGGTCGTCGGCGTTGATGATACCATCTCCGTTCAGGTCTTTGAAACGAATATCGCCTGGGCGCGTGCCGGATGTTTGCGTGGCGTGCGTATCTACCTCTTCCTGCGTCTGGAACAAGCCATCGGCTACCCAACCGTAGAACGAGCCAAAGGCGTACCCTTCGTCGTAGCGCACAATGCTATTGCCGCTCAGCGTGCCAGCCCCGTTGTAGGGTAGGCCTGCCCCCAGCGACTCCAGCTTGGTTTTGTAGCCCGATACGTTCAGCGTAGTAGTCCAGCTGAGCGCTTGGCCCGCTCCTGTGAAGTTGTGCGAGGTCAGCGAGAAGTCGATACCACGGTTGTAGGCCGAGGCCGCGTTGGTATTGACGTTTTCGTAGGTACCTGTTACGTAGGAAACCGGCACCCCGGCAATCAGATTGGGCGATTTGCGGTTGTACACATCGATGCTGGCTTCTAAACGGTTTTCCAGCAAACCTACATCTATACCAACGTTTGTCTGGTTGTTGTTTTCCCAACGCAGGTTGGGGTTGGCCTGCCGGGTAGGAGCTCCACCCGTGTTGATGGTACCATCTGGTCCGAAGGGGTAGGTAATGCCGAAGTTGATGGCGTAGAGGTAGGCGAAACGACCGGCGTTCAGCGGGTTACCTACCTTGCCATAGCCGGCCCGCAACTTCAGGTTGCTGATGACGCGGCTACCTTTTAGGAACTCCTCCTCCGAAATGCGCCAGCCGGCCGAAATACCGGGGAAGAAACCGAACTTATCACCGGGAGGGAATACGGAAGAGCCGTCGTAGCGTGCCACAGCCGACAACAGGTATTTACCAGCAAACTCGTAGTTAAGACGCCCGAAATAGCTAGCCAGACGCTGCGAGGGGCTGATGGCACCCGCGTTGCTCAGCTGCGTATTGATGGGGCCGGCGTTAATAACCTGCAAATCGTTGCGCAGGTACAGCGAACGGTAGGCCTCTACATTGCTATAGTTGAACTCCTGCGCCGACTGACCGAGCAGAAACGTCACCTGGTGCTTGTCGGCAAACAGGTGGTCATAGGTCAGCGTGTTTTCGATAAGGTAGCTGGGCGCGTAGCTGGCCGTAGCCGAAGCACCGGCAGTGTTGTAGCGCTGGGTGTAGCCCGCCAGAACCGGCCCGGCCGGCGCGAAGGAATTGAAGTTGTCGAATACAAAGTCAAAGCCTACGTTGGTTCGGAATCGTAATCCAGTCAGAGGCTCCAATTCCGCAAAGAATGTGCTCAGAGCACGGTTTCGCGTGAATTTCTGGTTGACACGTTGTGCCGTGGCCAGCGGGTTTTCTTCGGTAAAATTGTCCGTTGCGCCGTTCGGCTGGTACCAGTACCCATCGGGACGATATGCCGGCACAATGGCAGGAATGCGCAGTAACTGCTGCACAGTGCCATACTCCCCGTCGTTTGATGTGATCTGGCGGTCATTTAGGTGTGTGAGCTGAATACTGTTGCCTAGCTTCAGCATCTTATTCACCTGCACGTCGCCATTAGCACGCAACGTGAAACGCTCAAAATGTGAACCCACAATGATACCATCCTGCTGGAAATAGGTTCCAGACAAGGCGAAGCGTGCTTTCTCGCTGCCTCCAGTAGCTGAGAGAGCATAGTTCTGAATTTTGGCGCGCCGGAAGACCAGATCCTGCCAATCGGTGCCCTCTCCTAGCGCGGCGGGGTCACGCAGTCGGTCTACCACAATGGGCTTGCCAGCGGCTATCCGGCTTTCATTGTTGATGGTAGCGTACTCTTCCGCGTTGAGCAGGTCCAACTTGCGCGCTACCGTCTGCACACCCCGGTAAGCATCTACGTTGAACGTAGTCTTGCCGGCCTTGCCTCGTTTGGTGGTAATAATTACTACCCCGTTGGCCGCACGCACCCCGTAGATAGCGGTAGCAGAGGCATCCTTCAGTACATCAATCGTCTCAATATCATTAGGGCTAATGGCATTAAGCTGATTTTCGCTACCGGAAGGCAAGGGAAAGCCATCTATTACATACAGCGGTGCGTTGTTGCCAGCCGACGTTATACCGCGAATCCGCACCGATGTACCAGCAGCGCCACCGGGGGCACCGCCGTTTGAGGTGATAGTCACACCGGCCGCTTTGCCCTGCAAGGCCTGCGTCACATCGGCCACTGGCTGACGTACCAGTTCCTGCCCGTTCACCGACGAAATAGCGCCCGTTACGCTGCCGCGCTCCTGGGTGCCGTATCCCACTACCACCACTTCGCCCAGCGCCTGACGGTCTTCCAGCAAGCTGACATTGATGTTGCTAGTTGCGCCTGTGATGGGTACCTCTTTCCTGATATAGCCCACTGAGCTAATTACCAGTGTGCTTCCCTCTGGAACATTCAATGAGAAAGACCCATCGGCGCCTGTAGAAGTACCCAGGGTAGTACCCTTCACAATTACAGTGACACCGGGAAGCCCTTCGCCGTTGGCCTGCGTTACGCGGCCTGATACGGGAACATCTGCCAAGTACTTCCCCGGCAGCATCGAGAACGGACCGACGGGTGCCTTGGCCCCTGCTGCGGGTAGCGCTGCTACCGGTAGCCCACAGGCAGCCAGTAGTACTACCCGCCGCCTGAAAAAGAGTGAGTAGGAGTTGTGCTTCATGAAGAAAATGGTGTGGGAATTAGGAAATACCGAATACTGAAAGCGTTTTCAGAAATCGATTTAGGAATTCAACGATAATATCTTAGTGAAAAAGCCTCTAACATCAACACTCATCAGCACAATGGTCAAACCCATGGCTTGATAAGAATGCTTGCTCTTGTAAGCGGCGTAATCAACAAGTCAAAGATATCCTGACTTGTTTGGCAAATGCAAACCTAAAAACCCTCTACACAACGTGTAAATGGCTATTTTTCAACTACCGCACAAGTAAATTACACACTTACTACACACGTTGCACATACATATTCATGGTTTAGATCCTGTTCTTTGATTTGCACATGACTCATTCGTACAGTTAAAAAACAATGCTTTAAGAAAGGCTTAAGCAGATTATTTTTTTGCATTCATCATGAAATACAGAAATCGTTTGCAGTTAAAAACACCTAGATAGTTATTGTTCTGCCGAACCCTGCTCTACTAGTGAGTCTTCTACACCTACTTCGTGCGTATCTAAGAGTAACTTTGTCCAACTTTCTTGTTCGTCATATTCAGGAGTTTGCTCTCGGCGGCGCATTGCTTCGGCTACTTTCTGGCTGAAGCTCCAACAGGTTCCTTGCCGCAGATCTAATACCCGCGATAATTCCTGAGAAGAATAATTGCCGTGGTGCGTGTGCAGCAAAAACACTGCGTAGAAAGCCTTTACAATCGAGAATTTACATTTCTGAAAAAGTGTGTAGGCAGTGGCCGACTCTACGTACCGGCAGCGGGTACAACGCCGAGAATGGGCCTCGCGCCCATCGCAATACTTTTCGTGGCCACAGCGACGACATTGGTAGCCGCTGCTCCACTTTAGTTCGGCTAGGTAGGTTAAGCACGCTTCTTTGTCTGGGTAGATTTGGCTGAACTCTCCAAAATCTACCTCGCGAGAGAGCACCCGTGCCTCCTGCGCCTGTTGTAAATCGTGCTGTAGCTCCGCATTTAGCTTCTCAATGGCTGCCGATTGTAGCGCCAGCAACCGGTTTGCCTGTACCAATTCGCGGTTCTGACCGGCAATTGTTTCGCTCTGATGGCGCAGCTCTTCCGTTCGGCGCGCCACCTGAGCTTCCAGCTCGGAGTTAAGTTGATCTTTCAGGTGCTGATTCTGTTGCAATTGCTCCAGCAACTGGCTTTGGGCATGCTGCCGCTTGCGTAGTTGTTTCACCAACCGCTCCTGTGCCCGAATAGTAGCGTCTTTGATGGCCTTTATCTTATCGCCAAGCGCATAAGACAGCACAGCTATTTCTAGCACGAAGGCCACGTTCATACTGTATACCGTGAAGGTATTGGTAAGCGCATGAATACCCAGTTTTCGTAAAACCAGAAATAACACACTGATAGCAACAAAGCTATGAGCAGCTAAAAAGAAAATGGCCGGCCGAAAGCCGCGCTGATATACCCGCACGGCTAGATAGCACACCATGGTATACGGTAGTGGGTAAAGCCAGAACCCTAGCCCTGAATGCAGCATTAAGGCATCGATTAATAGTAGCGCAGCACTACCTAGCACTACACGCCGCACCCACGCATCATACTGCGGCAGCCGCTCTGCAGAGTCCATAAACTGCCGGGCGTAGTAACTGAACGTGAGCAGCAGCAGTACTGGGGCTACCGCATTCACTAGCTGGTTCAGCCAGGGTAGCGTAGGCCACAGATACTGAAAGCCCAACCCATCTTCTGATAAAAACACTAGGCTACAGCTCAGCACATAGGCCACATACCGCAAATACATCTGTTCGCGAATAAACAGGTAGATGCATAGATTGTAGATGACCATAATCAACAGCACACCATAGAACCCACCCAACAGGCCATACTCGCGCTGAAAATGACCGGCAAGGATTGTTTCCGTGCGCAGTCGGGCCAGAAAGGATGTTCTAGAGCTCGATTGTAGTCGGATATAATAAGTATGTGTCTTATTTGGGGTCAACGGGAGCCGGAACAGAAAATTTTTGTAGAAGTACGGCCGGCTGTTAAAAGGCAAGTCTGCTCCCGTACGCACTGCAGGGGCAGTATTTTCATCCTGGTAGAGTGAGATGTTGTTAATGTGGGAGTCCAGCAACTCCAGGTACCAGTGGCGCTCCGCCTGTTCGGCATCGTGCAGCGTTAGGCGCAGCCAATAAGTAGCCGATGGATGCTGAATGCTAGTAAACGCTTGGCTTGCAACCATAAAACGTCGCGACCACTCCGGCTTGTGCACATCCTGAATGGTGAGCCGGCCTGTAGGATCCTCCAGTACACTATAGGCAGCGGGGGTAAGAAACAGTTCGTCTATGTTCGTGGTAATGTGCAGCGTGTCTTCCCGCACTGCGGCACGACATATCGAACTACCACCCAATAAGCTTATTAACCATACTATACCCAGCGAAAACCACTTGGTGGAATGCCACAACACTGTGTAAGGAAGACTCATACCGTCTTTTATCAGGATATGAAACGACTTAGCGCCTGTTTACTGGCCACTCTGAGTTGACGCCGCTACTAAATTGAATTGTAGCCAGCCCAATCGGGCACCCGGCTCTGCCACGTACACACGCAACGTATGCTGTCCAGCTGGCAGAGCAGTTGTCGTTGTTGTCAATGTAGTCCAGGTGCCGGCATTGTCTGTTGGCGGAACGGCCAGGGTAGCAATGAGTTTGTCGGCCACTCGTAGCTGTAGCTTAGCGGGAGACGCACCTTCATTTGCCACTCGTGCCTGTATGGTATAACGTCCAGCCTGTTTGATATTTACCGTGTACTGGAGCCATTCTCCGGCGGTCATGTGTTGCACGGCCAGCGCGGTGTCACCACCATCGTGGGCCACGCCCACATCTACGCCATCGTTACGGCTGGCGCCACCCAGGTTCCAGCGGTCGGGTCGGCGGTAGTCCGTTTTTTGATACACACTATCTTGGTAGGCAACTCCTGCCCTACCCATATCATAGTGGGTAGCAGCTATAGTACCAGGTAGCGTTAGTGTTGTGTAGGGCGTAGTAGCTGTCGTGCCAGGCTGTCGCATCAACGCGTCGAGCACGTCGTGGTTGGGCTCACAGTTGCGGAACTGAATGTTGCGCAGCAGAGTAGTCCTGCCCTCCGGCGTTAGGATAGAGCCGTAGGGCTTAATATTAAGTAGACTGGTAGTGCCAGCTACTCGCTTCACGTTCCAATGGCACCAGCCAATATGCTGCTTATTCAAAGCCTGTGCGGCAGCAGTTAGCCATTCGTTGGAGTTTTCGCCGGTCTCCCCTACCCACACCGGTACCTGCCATCGCTCCCGGAAAGCCACCAAGTTGTAAATCAGGTTGATCTGGTTAGGATTTGCGTCGCTTATGGTAGGGTCGTTGGTACACCAGTAGCGGTGAGCGTTGTATACCAAATTTGTTTTGTCCTTTACTAGTAGCTTATCAGGTGTCAGATTTGTGTATTCGTTACCGTAGCCGTTGCCTTCCAGCATAATTAGGTGCTTATCACCTTGCGCCCGAATGGCCGTAATCAGACGACTATACAGGGTTTGCGCTTCTGAGTTGTCACCGGCCATGCCGTGAGTGGCATCCATGCCATGCGGCTCATTTATAACATCATACATTGCTACCCAAGGCTCGTTGTGGTAGCGGGCGGCCAGCTTTTGCCACAGCCGCACAGTAATGTCCTGGTAAATAAGGCGTCCTTTGCCATCACGCCGTTTCCATAGATCCAACGGCACAATACCGTCGTTGATGTTGCGGTCGGCACCCTGGCCACCAGGAGCCGCGTGTAGGTCGAGAATTACATATAGCTTATTAGCCTTGCACCATGCCAGCAGGTTATCGATGTAACGGAATCCATCCAATTCTTTCGGATTCGCGAATAGCTGGTCTGCATCGTACCATTTTGCCAGTGCCGCCACATAGGCTGGCACAGCACTGGCCTGGTCTAAGGCCTGTTCGCGCAAACGACGCTGGGCAGTCGTCAGGAACAGGTCATAGTGCATAGGTAGGCGCACGCAGTTAAAACCTTGAGCGGCAACGAAATCAATATCAGCCTTCGTTATAAATCCGTCGCGGTACTGCTTGTAGAAGTTCTCTACCTCACCTGCTGACATTGTGCGGCGCATGGCTCGCTTAATGCGTCCTTGCGCGTTCAGCGTGTCGGTACCTAGCATGTAGCTTTCTTGCAACAACCAGCCTCCTAGTCCTACTCCTTTCAGGACAACTTCCTTTCCTTGTGCATCTACAATAGTAGCGTCTTTTGCTCGTAGCAGGCTCTGCCCTTCGCTCCTGTTAGAAAGAAGTATCAGCAAACCAGTAAGCAGACAAGTCCATTGCCTGTTCAGAGCAACGAACTGGTGGAAACGTAGCACCATAAAGAGTGGGATTGTAGATAGGGGCAGAATTACCTATTCCACTTTTGGTACCCGTTCATAAGCTAGCTATGACATGCGCCGAGGATGCGTGATTCGCTATGCAAATGTACTCTTGCTATAACGTTTGCGCTTTTTGGATAAATGCGCTTCTAACGAGTGGTCCCTTGTGGAAAGGTAACCAAATATAGAGTGGCGAGTGTGCTAAATGCAAACTTTAAAAGCTTGGTAATTACGTTTAAATCAGCTTTTTCAGGTGTAGCACAATTTACGTTATACACTTATTACACACATAGTGATGTTTCCGACCCTTGCGTATTGGCTATTACTGGCAGATGAAAGAGCAGCCTTTACAAATAAAAAACAACAGCATGGTGAATGGATAATGAGATATTATTCATTGCTTACGAAATCGTTTGCGCTGTTTGTATAAGGAATTCTATCTAATAGACTAGCTTAGCTCCTATTAGCTACCTACTACCTGCCCTACCCCAAACAGGAGGGTAAAAGCCAGCGTGCTCATAGCCATCTGTTTCAATAAAGGGTCTAACTGCATCGACTCCTGGCGTTGCCAAACCTGTTGACCATTGCGCAATAGTAGAGGTGCTGATAAGAAGAACAGCCACTGCCAGGGCGAACAATAGGTAAGTATGACGTATACTACCGCACAGGAGAAGCCCGTCCCTATCAGTAGCCAGTGGTAGCGACGAGCAGTTACTGGCCCCAGCCGCACCGGAATCGTGATTTTGCCGGCCAGCTTATCGGAGCGGATATCCCGGATGTTATTGACGTTCAGCACAGCAGTTGCGAAACACCCCAGCGCAGCAGCTGGCAGTAGCACTAGTAGCGGCAACGCTTGGGTTTGGAGGTAGTATGTGCCGCACACACCAACCAATCCAAAAAATAAGAAAACCGATATGTCGCCCAGCCCAGCGTAGCCGTAGGGTTTGGCTCCTGCTGTGTAGTTGATGGCTGCCCAAATAGCTGCCAGCCCCAGCAGAAAAAAGCTAATTGTAATCCACATAGCTGCCAGTCCCAGCGCGACCCACAGCAGCGCAATGCCAGAGGCCAGGGACAGAGCCCCGAAAAGGAGCATGCCGCGCTTCATCTGGGCTGGTGTGATGTGGCCGGCCTGCACCGCCCGCTGTGGTCCTTCGCGGTGGATGCTGTCGGCGCCATTTTGGGAGTCGCCGTAGTCGTTGGCTAGGTTGCTTAAGATCTGCAGCAGAATGGTAGTCAGGACAGCTATGGCAAACACGCTACCCCGAAACTGCCCGTGAGCTGCCGCTAGAAATCCTCCAGTGAAGATGCTGGCCAGCGATAAGGGTAGGGTGCGCGGCCGGAAAGCTGAAATCCAGGCTTTGGCTGGACTAACGGCACCAGAGGACGTGGCAGAAGCAGAAGCAGCCATTGTGAAGCAGAAATACAGGGTAGGGAAATGAGAGGATGGAAAGCCAGACTTATGCTGGCTCAATGGCCGCTATGGTGGCAGCGTTCAACTCAGAAAAATCATGAATAACCAAGTCTGCCTGGCTTAGATCCTGCAAGGCTGAGTGCTCACTATCGTAGCCAATGCAATAAATTCCTGCGGCTTTGCCTGCAGCAATACCATTGGTAGAGTCTTCAATAATGACGCACTCCTTTTTGGAGCCGACGGCTAGGGACGCAGCCTGTTCGAAAATAGCTGGATCGGGCTTAGAGTATGTGAAGTCCTCGCCGCTAAGCACGTGGTCGAAATAGGGGTACAGGTCGAACCGCTTCATAACCCGGCCTATCGTTCCTTTTGAAGCCGAAGAAGCCAGAATCAATTGAAAATCGTGCGCGTGCAGGTCTTCAATAAGGGCACGAACAGTACCTAGCAGGTAGAGGTCTGGCTTTTCATCAAATGCACGGTTGAAGAACTCCCGCTTTCGGGCCATCAACTCATCAACACCAGCAGAAAGCCCATACTGCTCTTTCAATTGCTGATACACGTTTTTGGTGGAAGATCCGGTGAACGTCGCATATTCCTCATCCAACATATCGATACCTAGTTCCTCAAAATGCCGAAAAAAAGCATAACGGTGTACAGGCTCCGTATCGACAATCACCCCATCCATATCAAAAATAACCGTGCGTATCATACAAAAGCAGCTTGTGGTGGCAGGAGCCACGAAGGTAGGCAGCCTACCCACATAAAATAATAATCCGGACAGCAGGAAGCGGCAGAACCTTCTCCTATTGTCCGGAATACTACAATTTAGTAACTAGTTTACTTCAGGATGGCGGCTACCAGTTCGTCGCTCATAGGCTTCACCTTGGATGGGTAGAACGCTACCACGTGGCCTTTCTCATCGACAAGATATTTGCAAAAATTCCATGTCGGAGCGTCGCTCACAACTCCGTTCTTCGATTTGTCAGACAGGAATTTGTACAGTGGTGCGGCATCATCGCCCTTCACCGATACGGTGCTGAACAGCGGGAACGTAACACCATAGTTTTTCTCGCAGAACGAGGCTACTTCGGCATCGGAGTCTAACTCTTGGTTAAAGCTATCTGATGGGAAACCCAGCACGACTACCTTGCCAGCGTACTTTTTTGACAACTCTTCCAGCTCTTTGTATTGAGGCGTGTAGCCGCATTTAGAAGCCGTATTCACGATGAGCAGCTTTTTACCCTTGTACTGGCTCAGCTTCACCTCTTTCCCGTCAATGGTTTTCACGGTGTAGTCGTACACAGTGGCGGGGGCAGCGGGCGCTTCGGTCATGGCAGGAGTAGGTTGAGTGGCAAACGTGGCGGCCGAGAGACCAGCAATAGCCAAGGTGCCGAGCAGAAACAGCGACGAAATTTTCATGAGAGTAATCGAGGGAGAAGTGGAAGATATGCAACCGACAAACCACTAAACTAGCTCATTGGTTTCGGCAGGAGAAGGTACGTATTTGTTGGATACAACGGTTCTGCTTTCTCGCGGAAAACAGCTCTGCGCTTACGTTTTGGAGGGTGTCAGCCACTTTTCTACCTGCGCAGGCTGATAAGCGGCCATGTGGTCGAGCAAAATGGCGGGCGTTTCGGCTTGCAGCAGTTGCTGGCGATTTTCGGAGCGGAGTAGAGCTTCGTCTACCATGTGGTCGAGGGCGCGGAGCAGGTGGGTGTAGAAACCGGCTACGTTCAGCACCCCAATGGGCTTGGGGTGTAAGCCCAACTGCCCCCAAGTCAGCACCTCAAACAGCTCTTCCAGAGTACCATAGCCGCCAGGCATAGCCACAAAGCCATCGGCTAGCTCGGCCATTTTCAACTTACGCTCATGCATGGATTGCACCACGTGCAGCTCCGTCAGGCCCAGATGCGCTACTTCTTTATTGGCTAAGAATTCGGGAATGACGCCAATAGCTTGGCCGCCGTGTTGGAGCACGCTGTCGGCAATAGCGCCCATTAGCCCTACCTTCCCGCCGCCGTATACCAGCGTCAGGTCACGCTCGGCCAGAATACGTCCCATTTCGTGCGCCTGCTGCCGGTAGAGGTCGTTGCGGCCGATGCTGGAGCCGCAGTATACTGCTACTGATTTCATAATTGCATTATAAACTTTATCCGCTCTACAGCCTAGAGTCTACGCCTTAAGCTATAGAGCGGGTTGATGCGCGGGTATTACATGCGCTCCGGTACCTGAATACCCAACAGCCCCATGCTGGCCTTGATAACACTACCAGTTTGCGCTGACAATGCTACGCGGAAAGCTCGTTTCGTTTCATCGGGTTCAGGGAAAATAGGCACTTCTGTGAAGAAGCGATTGTATGCTTTAGCTATGTCATAAGCATATTGTGCTATAATGGCTGGCGATTGAATACGCGCTGCCTCAGCAATAGCACCACTATACCGCGCTATTTCTTGCACTAGCTCTATTTCTGTAGGCTGTAATTCTGAGATGCTGTCCGAAACCAAAGCAAAGTCTATATTCCTTTCAACTGCTTTGCGAATAATGCTTGAAATACGAGCGTGCGAATATTGAATAAACGGCCCCGTGTGCCCCTCCAGGCTCACCGATTCTTCGGGGTTGAACAGCATCCGCTTCTTGGGGTCTACCTTCAAGAGGTAGTATTTCAGCGCGCCCAGGCCCAGCATGTGGTAGAGTTGCTGCGCTTCTTCTTCTGAGAGCCCTTCGGTTTTGCCTTTTTCGAGGGTAGCAGCTTTGGCAGCTTCCACCACCTCGCTTACCAGCTCGTCGGCATCTACCACTGTACCTTCGCGGGTTTTCATCTTGCCTGTGGGTAGGTCTACCATACCGTAGCTGAGGTGGTAAATAGCGTCGGCATACGGCTTACCCAACTTCTTGAGCACGGCCTTTAGCACCTGCATGTGGTAGTTCTGCTCATCGGCAATAACGTACACACTCAGGTCGTAGTGGAAATCCTGGTACTTCAGCTCGGCCGTGCCCAGGTCTTGGGTAATATATACCGAGGTGCCATCGGCACGGAGCAGCAGCTTTTCGTCGAGGCCTTCTTCTTTCAGATCAACCCACACAGAACCGTCCTCTTTTTTAAAGAATACGCCTTTCTGCAAACCCTCCTCCACGCGCTCTTTACCCAGCAGATAGGTGCCCGATTCGTAGTAAAATTTGTCGAAATCGACACCAATAGCCGCATAGGTAGCGTTGTGGCCTTCGTACACCCAGCCGTTCATTTGCTTCCAGAGGTTCACTACCTCCTCGTCGCCGGCTTCCCAAGCCCGTAGCATGTCCTGCGCGGCCAGCATCATGGGAGCCTGACGTTTGGCCACATCGGCGGCTACCCCGTCGGTTTCAAGCTGCTTCACCTGCTCACGGTAGTGTTTCTCAAACAACACATAGTACTTGCCGATGAGATGGTCGCCCTTCATGCCGGCTTCCTGTGGTGTTTCAGCGTGCCCAAAGATCTGGTAGCCCAACATCGACTTGCAGATGTGAATACCCCGGTCGTTTACAAGGTTTACCTTACTAACCGTAGCACCTGTAGCTTTTAGAATCTCGGCCACCGAGTAGCCCAGGAAATTGTTGCGCAAGTGGCCCAGGTGCAGGGGCTTGTTGGTATTTGGCGACGAATACTCCACTACCACTTCCTGCGGACCGCCGGTGGCTACTGGTGCATCGGCGGGCTGCTGACGCAACTGCTGAAACACCTTCACCCACTCCTGCACGGCCACTTCTAGGTTCAGGAAACCTTTTACCACGTTGTAGCCCGTCACGGCCGGCTCGTTGGTGACCAACCACTCGCCCAGCGCCTGCCCAATCTGCTCGGGGCCTTTGCCTAGGGTTTTGGTGAAGGGAAACGTGACGAGCGTAAACGAGCCAGCAAAATCCTTGCGGGTAGGCTGCAACGCGAGCTGCTGGGCGGGCACATCGGCCCCGAATACGTGTTGCATGGCCGCGCTAAGGGCGGCTTTTAGGGTCTGTTCGAGTTGTTGCACGGGAGAGCTACTGGGGTGGCGCTACTGCTTCTACCCTGCGTCACGGATAGGGCGCAACGGGCAGCAGCAGAAGCCGCAACCGGTTTCTACTGCTGCAAAGGTAGGAGGTGGCGGGGAAGGTGGGCTTATTTATTTTATAATCTATACTCTTGATATGATGCTCTGTACCTATTATAGAATAATTTAAAATTACAAATAATCACAAAGTATATTCCATAAAGTATTTAGCTTGGAAGTTCACTGAATACTCTATTCATCAGTTCTAGCTAACCATCAAATATTCACTCTTCAATGAAGTAGGCCGCAAAAGTTTTTGCATTGGCGATTCTACCCACTTATAAAGAGCTATTGAGAAGAGTGTATAAGCTAATAACCGTATCATCCAATGCCCGGCTATAAATTGACTAAAAATAAGATCGACAACGCCTACGTGAATTAAATAAAATACATAAGAACTCTTACCCAACAGAATAAATAATTTAGATTGCAATAATTGCTGTAGCTTGGTACGCTCGTGAATTAATCCCCAAAACGTAACAGCAATAAAAACAGGCAGTATAGCATAAATCAATAAATGATTTCCGTAATCAATTACTGTATCCTCAGGCGACGACATTCGCTCACATATAGTCATTAAAATCATACACGCTAAGATTCCAAGCCCACCTACCAAGGTAGCCATTTTTCTCGTGCTATATAGCTCTGCATGAGGCCGTCGGTTCATCCACAGGGCCAACCCGATTCCAATGATAAATTCTACACAACGCCCAAAAAAAGTATCAGATAACATCATGCCCATGCTTTTCATCAAGCCATAGTAAGGCAAGAAATTAGAGCAAAAAGCTACTAGTAATCCACCGGTTAACAGCAGAAGAAGGGGATAAACATATATCCAACGAATGCTCTGCTTAAGGCCTAGAAATAGAAATGGCGCAAATAAGTAAAAGGTTTCTTCAACGGTTAGAGTCCATGCAGTTGGGACGCCCACAAAAACTATATCATTAAAAAAAGCTCGTGTAAGAGTAATGTTTATAAATACGGTTATAATCTTATCATGCAATTCAAAAGACTGAGGCCATTCATACCAACTACCTGTATAATGGAAAATCATTACCAAAAAAGTAAATAATGTTAGTAAAAAATAAATTGGATAAATTCGGGCAAATCTACTTTGCAGATAATGACGAAACCACAATCCCGTCAATTCGAATCTATCAAAATATCGCGTGGTAATGAGAAAACCACTAAGCACAAAAAAGATATTGACGCCTATATATCCCTGTTGAACAAACCGTATAGGCCATTTAAAAAGGTGGCTTTGTGCATCCATAGGAGCAACTGGTGCTGCATGGAAGAGGAATACCATCAAGGCAGCAACAGCGCGAACACCCGTCAGAGCAGGATAGTATTTTGGAGGAGTTGTAACGGATGTATAGATAGATGCCAAGGGAGGTATAGTATTGTTAGTTTTATTAAACTGTAAAGGAATTTTGTCCTAAAAATATAGATTAATTCTTAATCTATGTACATCCAATCGGCCTTCATTCATTCTGATTATAGTTATATAGGCGAGGACCTTTTACTAAGCAGTTCTTCTAATTCGAAATAAGTATGTAATTCCCTGGATGTCACAGCTGTTTTTTGATTTATCCTACCAACTATACATCTAGCATATAGCTAATTACATATCATTTTAGTCTTTATATTTCCCCTTTTGGCAACTCAGTGAAAAGTATAGGCTAAATACCAACTTTCTTAAAGCAAGCCACTAGAATAAGTATTCTACCCTCCCGCCACCTCCCCCCGCGGCCCGCGCGAGGTCACCGCGTCCACGCGCAGGCGCTCCTGAATGGTCTCCGTGGCGGCTTCCAGAATCGTGAAGGCGTTGTGGGCCATGGTATTCTCTGAGTCGAGGGTAGGGTTGATTTCCACCATCTCGAAGCATACTACCCGTTCGTTTTCCAGCAGGGCCTGGCAGAGGGCGGTGGCTTGGGGTACGTCGAGGCCGGCGCGCACGGGCGTGCCGGTGCCCTTGCTGAAGCGCGAATCCAGCGAGTCGACATCAAAGGAAATGTACACCATGTCGCAGAAGCGCAGGCGCTCATAGATTTCGCGGGCGACTTGGTGGGCACCTTTTTCGATTACTTCTTCCAGCGTGAAGTTCTTGATGCCGTGGCGCCGGATGATGGCGTTTTCCTCGGCTTCGGTGTCGCGCACTACTACGTACACCAAGTGTTCGGGTAGGAGCTTAGGGCCGGGCTCGCCCAGGTTTTGGAGGCGGCGCCAGAAAAATTCGGTTTCGGGGGGCACCTGGTTGCGCTGACAGAGCAGGTTATCGTCGTTCAGAGCCAGGGCCAGCGGCATGCCGTGCATGTTGCCCGAGGGCGTGGTGTAGGGCGAGTGAATATCGGCGTGGGCATCTATCCACACTACCCCGAGCGTTTTGTGGGGGTAGGCCGCCTTGATGCCGGCAATGGTGGCGGCGGCGTTGGAGTGGTCGGCCGCCAGCACTACCGGAAACTCGCCGAAGCGCAACGTTTGCTCCACGGCGCCGGCAATGGCCTTTTGCACCGTATACACCGCATCGATGTGCTTGGCGAAGGGAAACTGATTTTCGTCGAACAGCGCCTGGTTCTGGTCGGGCACCACCACGGCACTGAACCGGCGGAAATAATCGGAGCCTTGGTTGAGGCAGGCAATGCGCAGGGCATCAATGCCGAGGCTGGACCCTCGGGTACCCGCTCCCAACTCAGAGCGGACTTCGAGCAACTTAATGCGACGCATACTACATGGGCAGAAAAAGGTTAAGTGGTTCTAATGCTTGCCGATTGCCAGGGGTGGGACCGGGGTAGGCTTGGCGCCAGCGGACCTTCCGCGGCGGCCAACGAACAAAGCACAACCAAAACCCCGCGGGCGGGGTATCTTTGCAAGTCTAAAGTTCGCGAAAAGCGCGCATTTGGTTGTTATGATGACCAGTCGGACCGTTATGCTGAGCGCAGCCGAGGCATCTCTACCGTGAGTAATCTGATTACTATCAGTAGTGATGCCTCGGCTGCGCTCAGCATGACAGCCTACATTCTTTTCGCCTCACTTCCACCCCTACCCTCCTCCATGGATACTTACCACGACCTGATTAGTCAGACGTTTGATTTTCCCAGCCAGGGTTTCACCGTCGAGAACAACGAGCTGCAGTTCCACGACATCGACCTGATGGCACTTATTGAGAAGCACGGCACGCCGCTGCGGCTCACCTACCTTCCCAAAATCAGCTCCCAGATTCAGCGGGCCAAGGAGTGGTTTGCGCAGGGAATCAAGAATATCGATTATAAAGGCAGCTATTCCTACGCCTATTGCACCAAGGCCTCGCACTTCTCCTTTGTAGTGGAGGAGGCCCTGAAAAACAACGTGCACATCGAAACGTCGTCGTGGTTTGATACCAGCATCATTCGGGCCATGCACGCCAAGGGCAAGCTCACGAAGGATACGTACATCATCTGCAACGGCTTTAAGCGCACAGAGTACCGCCAGGAAATCTCGGCCCTCATCAACGATGGTTTTGTGAACTGCATGCCGATTCTAGACCACCTCGGCGAGTTTGACTTCTACCACGAGCACGTGCGTGAGAAGTGCAAAATCGGTATCCGGGTGGCGTCGGACGAGGAGCCGCGCTTCCAGTTCTACACCTCACGCCTTGGCGTGCGCTACGCCGACGTGATTCCGCTCTACGAGGAGCGCATCAAGGAAGACCCGCGCTTCGAGCTGACGATGCTGCACTACTTCATCAACACGGGCATCAAAGACACCAGCTATTATTGGTCGGAGCTGAGCCGGTTTGTGCACAAGTACTGCGAGCTGCGCAAGGTGTGCCCTACCCTCACGACTATTGACATCGGCGGGGGCCTACCCATCCAGACCAGCATCCAGCCGGAGTACGACTACCCCTACATGATTCAGGAGGTGTTGCGTACCATCCAGCGCATTTGCCGCGAGCAGGGCGTGCCGGAGCCGGATATCTTCACCGAGTTCGGTATTTTCACGGTAGGCGAGTCGGGTGCCATTCTGTATTCTATCTTGGACGAGAAACTACAGAACGATAAGGAGTTGTGGTACATGATTGATGGCTCGTTCATCACTAACTTACCCGACACCTGGGCCCTGAATCAGCGCTTTATTATGCTGGCCGTGAATGGCTGGGAGAAGAACTACCGCCGCACCCAGCTCGGTGGCCTCACCTGCGACTCGCAGGATTACTACAACGCCGAGAAGCACATCTACCAAGTGTTCCTACCCGAACGCAAAGAGGCAGATAAGAAGCCGCTGTATGTGGGTTTCTTCCATACCGGCGCCTACCAGGAAAGCCTCTCCGGCTACGGCGGCATCAAGCACTGCCTGATTCCGGCCCCCAAGCACATTATCTTAGACAGGGCCGAAGACGGCACCCTTACTGACCGGGTGTTTGCCGACGAGCAAAAGCCTGAAACGATGATGAAGATTCTGGGGTACCAAGCGTAATTGTCATCTTGAGCGCAGCGAGGAATCTGAGTAAGAATTTGCCGGATTCCTCATTGCACTTGGAACGACCTCTTCCCTTTTTGCATTCTGGTATCTTTGTTGCTCAGGCCTTAGTGCCTCAACTTTATCAGACGACTTCAGTTTCGCTTTCACTCATGGCAAAAAAACTACTTCTGCTCAGCCTCGTGGCTCTGTCCGGTTTGAGCGCCTGCAACAAATCCAAGTGCCCGGCTTACACCAGCACCAAAGCAGCCAACCGGATTTCCTCGACCATCACGGCTTCAGAAGCTACTACCCCAGCCGTGCGTCAGTAGACCCTTGCTTCATTGTATAACAAAAGCGCCTTTCGCCTCGTGCGGAAGGCGCTTTTGTTATTAAGTGACTTCTACTAGTTAATGGCAACGCGCAATTTCACCACTTCATCAGCGTTAATAAGCTGATTCACTTACTCCTATTTACAGAAAATGAGAAAAACTTTGCTTCTGGTATTTGTTGGGTTGGTGGGGTTAGGTTCGTGCAAATCCAGTTGCCCTGCTTACACCCACACGCCACCTACCCCGCCGCGTGCTGTACCGGCCGTGGTACTCACGGCCCAAGCTGCCCCTACCCCGCAGCCAGAATAAGATCCGTAGCGGCTGCCAGATCTACCGCATAGGGCGTGGTAGCATAGGCTTCGGAATGGCCCACCAAAATGCCCTGCACGCCTACCCGTGCCCCCGCTTCCAGGTCGCGGAGCCGGTCGCCGATAATCCAGCATTGCGCGGGGTCGAGGTGAAAGCGGGCTATGGCTTTTTCCAGCATCAGCGAGTTGGGTTTGCGTGAGAGCGACTCGCTCACCGATGGATGCCCCGGCGCATAGTAAAACGCATCAATCAACTGATTGCAAGCAGCTTGCAGCTTATCGTGGCAGGCGGTTACGTGCTGCACATCGTAGAGCTGCTTGGCAATACCGGCCTGGTTGGTCACCACGATGAGGTAATATCCTGCGGCTTTCAACCGGGCCAGACTTTCGGGTACCCCCGGCGACACAACGAACTTATCCAGTTCCAGAATATAGTCGCCGATTTCATCGTTTAGCACGCCGTCGCGGTCCAGGAAAATGGCTTTGTTGAGGGTAGGCGACATAGGAAAATGCGATGAACGGTACGTAGTGAGGGCAAAGACAAGCGCAAATTTGCGTCTTTTGCACAGAAGCAGGCAATCCACTCGGCTTATCCTTCTTTCCTGCACTTCTAAACTAAGCACGCTGAAATGGGGTTTTAACATGTCCTTTTTCAGTATCTCACTCTTTCTACCTCATGGCTATAGCCATCATCGGCGGCGGTATCTCGGGTCTCACCGTAGCGTGGTATCTGCAACAGGCTGGCGTTGCCTACGACCTTTTTGAAGCCAACAACCGGGCGGGCGGCACCATCCGCACCCAGCCCACAGATGGCTACCTACTCGAAACCGGCCCCAACTCCCTACAACTCAGCGACGACTTGCGCGACTTGGTGCAGGACCTCGGCCTCACTGAGCAGCTTCGGGATACGGCCGCTGTGAGTGCTAACCGCTACGTGCTACGCAATGGCCGCTACCGCAAGCTACCTGGCAAACCCCAACAGTTGCTGTTTGACGGGTTTTTCAGCCTGAAAGCTCGCTACCACATTTTGCGGGAGCTGAGCCGTCCGGCCGCCCCTACCGACCCCAACGAAACGCTGGCCGGCTTCATCCGGCGCCGCTTCGATCAGGAATTGGTTGACTATGCACTGAACCCGTTCATCTCCGGTATTTATGCCGGTGACCCCGAACAGTTACTTCTGCACAAGACATTTCCGCAATTAGCAGCATTAGAGCAAGCGCACGGTTCTGTGTTGAAGGGTTTTGCCAAAAGCGGTAGCGGGCAACGACGACGTATAGTTTCGCTACAAGGCGGTTTGCAGACGTTAACCGACACGCTTACGCAGCGCCTTGTCCATTATCATAGTAACCAAGCTATCAACAGCATCGCCCGGCAGCCCGACGGCACTTATCAGCTGAGCACATCTGTTGAGGCAATGCCTACCCCCTACTCGGCTGTAGTGCTGGCACTACCCGCGTATGCTGCTGCGGCTTTGCTCAAACCATTGTTTGCACCGGAGGCAGCAGCTTTGGCCAACGTATATTACCCACCCATGGCCGCTGTTTACTCGTCCTACCCTCGCGAGGCCGTCACGCACCCACTCGATGGCTTTGGGGCTTTGCATCCGAAAAAAGAGAATCGCTACGCCGCCGGCAGCGTCTGGACCACGTCGTTGTTTTCAGACCGTGCGCCAGCCGGCGAAGTGCTCTTTACGACCTTTGTAGGCGGTGCTCAATATGAAGAACAAGCCCGCCAACCCGAAGCAGCCCAAAAAGCTGCTGTTCATCAGGAGCTAAGCCAGCTGTATGGCATTGAAGGGCAGCCAACGTGGCAATTTCGCTATTACTGGGAGCGGGCTATTCCGCAATTTGATACCCGCATTGTGCCCGCCCATGCCGCTGCTGCTACCTTAGCCGAGCACCGTATCTACACTGCTGCCAACTGGCTAGCCGGAGTGGGCGTCCCCGACTGCATCCGCCACGCCCGTAAGCTGAGTCGTCAGTTGATAGACATGTAGGCTGCTCCAGGCGCTAGCTTTTCGCTGAAACGCTACCCTACCCATAACTTTTCCCCGCATACTCGTACCATTTCCCGCATCCTCCTACCTTTGCCGCATGAACGAAGGGATTGTCCTGATTCCTACTTACAATGAGCGCGAAAACGCGGAGTTGATCGTGCGAAAGGTATTTTCGCTGCCGACGACTTTCGACGTGCTCATCATCGATGATGGCTCACCCGATGGCACCGCCGACGTTATCCGGCAGCTACAGTTAGAATTTCCAGACCGACTGTTTCTGGAAGAGCGGGCGGGTAAGCAAGGACTAGGCACGGCTTACCTCCACGGTTTTCGGTGGGCACTACAGCGCGACTACGGCTACGTTTTCGAGATGGATGCCGATTTCTCGCACAATCCCGAAGATCTTATCCAGCTGTATGAAGCCTGCACGCAGCAGGGCTATGACCTGGCCATTGGCTCGCGCTACATTCAGGGCGTGAATGTGGTGAACTGGCCCATGGACCGCGTATTGATGTCGTGGTTTGCTTCGGCCTATGTGCGCATTATTACCGGCATGCCTATTATGGATGCTACGGCAGGCTTTAAATGCTACTCAGCCAATGTATTGCGCACGGTGGTACGCCACCGAATCCGGTTTGTGGGGTATGCCTTCCAGATTGAGATGAAGTGGCTGGCCTACAAATATGGGTTTCGTATCAAGGAAGTGCCGATCATCTTCACCGACCGCACGCGGGGCACTTCCAAGATGAGCAAAGGCATTTTCAAGGAGGCTTTCTTTGGCGTGTTGCAGATGAAAGCGTCCAGTTGGTTTCGGCGCTTCAACCGGGCGTCAGCCCAGGCATCAGCTCAAAATGAGGAAGCCGCTTTATCATCTGCTGCCAAAAGTCGCTAGTGCTTTCCGCCTGATTCCAATCGGCTGCTTACCGAAATATGCGGAGCCTCGTATCTTGAGCTACGCATGGAAAATTCTCCTCTATTCTGGGTCGGCTTCGTTGTATTCGTGCTGGCCATGCTCTTACTCGATTTGCTGGTGCTCAACCGCAAAGCGCACATCGTGCGCATGCGCGAGGCACTCGGCTGGAGCGCTTTCTGGGTAGCGTTATCCCTAAGCTTCAACTATCTGGTGTACCGCACCATGGGCCACCAAGCTGGCCTTGAATTCCTGACCGGCTACCTCATCGAGAAGTCGTTGAGCGTTGACAATCTGTTTGTCTTTCTGTTGATTTTCAGCTACTTCAAGGTTCCTGCACAGTATCAGCACAAGATTTTATTTTGGGGAATAATGGGGGCACTGGTGCTGCGGGCAGCCTTTATTCTGGCAGGTGCGGCGTTGCTGGCAAAATTTCACTTCCTACTCTATTTGCTAGGAGCCTTCCTCGTGTACACCGGTATCAAAATGGCCATCAGCGCCGACGACCCCGAAATTGACCCCGAATCCAATCCTATCGTCAAGTTCCTGGGCCGCCACCTCCCCATCACCAACCGCATCGATGGCCCTGATTTTTTTCTACGGCGCAATGGAGTTTTATTTGCTACCCCGCTTTTTGTGGTACTGGTGATGGTAGAAACCACCGACGTGGTCTTTGCCGCCGATTCTATTCCAGCTATTCTGGCCGTGTCGCGCGATACCTTCATTGTGTTTACATCCAATGTGTTTGCGCTATTAGGCTTGCGGGCTATGTATTTCGCATTGGCTGGGCTGATGCGCCTATTTCACTATCTGCACTATGGCTTATCCCTTATTCTGGTCTTTATTGGCGGCAAGCTGTTGCTTAGTGAGTATGTGCATATTCCTATGGGTGTAGCACTGGGTACAGTAGGCGTTATCTTATTTGGCTCTGTGCTCCTATCGGTTCTATTCCCCAAAGCTGAGAAATCGCTTCCATGAAGCCCCAAAAAAAAGCGCGCTCCTCATTAGAAGAGTGCGCTTTTTCATAGATAAACGGTACTACGGAACTCGCGGAGGCGCAGTAGTAGGCGGCGCCGTATTAGCTCCCTCATCGGGGGTGCGGGGGGTACCGCCACCGAGCAAATCGATAAGATCCAGTGGCTCAAACTGCGCGGTATCGGCGGGTACTACGGTCCGCACGGTATCTACGGCTGTCACGATGTATTTGCGGGCCGGACCGTTCAGTGCTACCCCCAACGACAGGTTGTCGTAGTCCTGTTGTGGAATGAGGCCTTTGCGCGCCATCAGGCCCGCAATCAGGCGGTAGAAGTAGCGGGCCGAGCCGCGCAGGTTGCCGTAGCTGTCGAAGGAGTAACGGTAAAACTTGGGCTTGGGAATGATACTGGCCAAGTACAGGCTTTCCGACAGATTGAGGTTGGCGGGTTGCTTGGCAAAGTAGAACCGGGCAGCATCTTTCACGCCATAAATCTTCGGCCCCCATTCAATAACGTTCAGGTACACCTCAAACATCCGCTCCTTCGATACAATGCGGGTATTCTCCAACAGCCACACAATCAGCATCTCCTCTACCTTACGGGCCACGGTTTTCTGCCGCGTCAGGAACACGTTTTTCACTAGTTGCATGGAGATGGTACTGCCGCCGCGCGCAAAGCGCCGTTCCTTGATGTTCTGAATAGCCGATTTTACAAATGCCTTTTCCATAAAACCCTTATGCGAGAAAAAGCGTGGGTCTTCGGCCGTCTGAATAGCTCCTTTCAGGTAATTAGAAACCTGATTGTAGGGCGTGAAATCGGGATTAGATGGTCCTACCAGGAAGGTTTTAATGGAGTCGCCCTTGTCGTTGTAGGCAGTGTAGGCAAATTCCTCATTCAGCTTGTTCAGGTTTTCGGCGCCAAACTTTGTAATGCGGAAGTTATTCCCTTTCAACGACGAGTTGAATTGCAGACTATCCACTTGGTTCATGTTCAGGGCCGTGTGTAGGCTGTAGGTAAGTGTGCCTTCTCCCTGCATGCCTTCCAACGACTCGAACATGCCTTCGGGTAGCGAAGCAAAGAAGTCGTTGGCTTTGGTTTCGGCTGAGTTGACGTCGATAGCCACCTGCAACCCTGCTAGCAGATCGTTGCGTGAGGTTACTCCGTTCACTTTCTTTCCAATCACCCGTTGCTTATAGGGCAGCTTCCGCACGCTAAACTCAGGATACAATTCCATCTGATTCAGCCGGATTTTAGAACCCTTTTCCAACTCAAACGAGGATTGCCCCAAGGTTGTAATAAAATTGAGGCCGCCATGACGTACCACAATATCGCGCGCGGAAATTTTGGGCTGGTACACTTTGAAGTTAACCGCCGACGCCGTGCCGCGTACCGTCAGCGCGTCGCTACTATAGTCTTTTCCATCCAGGCTGAGCTGTAGCGTATCAAACTGCACCCGGGCGTTGAAGCGCCGTTGCAGGTAGGGCAGCGTGACAGCCTGCCGATTCAGGCCAAACAACGAAGCGTTCAACTCATAGTCGCCGGGCTCGATATGGCCTTGTACGCCCAATTGGTTTGCCACCGAGTCAATATTCGTCAGCAGCTGTCCGCTGATGTCGCCATCCTCAATTACCAGCTGCGGCATTTCGATAGTTGCATCGTGCTTGGGGCTACGATATGTGACCAGAAAGCGCCGGAAGCTGGCTTCACCGGGTACATTATCAAAAGCCGCTTCCAGCAATTGATTGGCCAGCAGCCCGTAGTTGGTACCTTTGGTAGTATCGCGCTTCACTACCGGCTCCCCTTTCTTCTTTTTGTAGAGAAACGAAAAGTTATCCTTAGCTGGCGTTTTGCGGGCCGTGAGGCGAGCATCGTTGATTTCGAGGTTGCTGAACACGGGCCGTAATGCAAACAACGACCGTAGGCTTACCGACGCTTTAATCAGGCGCGCTTGCAGCAGCGTATCGGCGGCTACGGCCGGACCGGCTACGGGCACCAGGCTCACACCATCAATCTGCACCGAGTTCCAGTCCGTGAACTGGGCCGGGCCAAAGGCCAGCGTGAGGGGGTACTTGCGCTCTACCTTGCTTTTCACCTGCTGCATGGCATACTGCAGCAGCTGCTGACGTTTGAGAAGGAACAAGCCAAATGCACCTGCCAGTAGCACCACTAGGATGCCCAGACCAATGCCGATTTTTTTCTTCGTTGCTGGAGTCACGCGAACGTTTGGGAGGAGTAAACTAAGTTGCCCGGCGCACTGGATTCGTGCCGGACTCAGGTAGAGAGAAGATACAAAGGTACGAAAAGGCAGGTGTGCCGCATCGGCATCCTGATGGGCTTTACTACCTTTGGCCCTACTGGGTTATTTTTCTTCTGCATGTCGACCTCCTCTGCCTATCTCTCGCTTTCGCCCCTCACCGCCCTCTCGCCTCTCGATGGGCGCTACCGCCGCGCCACGACTCCACTGGCACCCTACTTCTCCGAGCTGGCTTTGATTCGCTACCGCGTCTTGGTAGAAGTAGAGTATTTCATTGCGTTGTGCGAGCTGCCCCTATCTCAGCTTCGTGGGGTCGACAGCCAAGTGTTCGAGCAATTGCGCATCATCTATCGGAATTTTTCGACGGAGGATGCCGAGGCGGTGAAAGCACACGAAAAGGTAACGAACCACGACGTGAAGGCCGTAGAATACTTTCTGCGCGACCAGTTTACCGCCTTGGGCCTAGCTGATTACTTGGAGTTCATTCACTTCGGCCTCACTTCTCAAGACGTTAACAACACAGCTATTCCCCTAAGCCTGCGCGAAGGCCTGCTGGAAACATTGCTGCCCGCCTACGCGGCCGTGCGCAACCAGCTGGCGGCGCGGGCGCAGGACTGGGCTGAGGTGCCAATGCTCGCACGCACGCACGGGCAGCCGGCCTCGCCTACCCGCCTGGGTAAGGAGATTCAGGTGTTTGTGGCCCGGCTTGATGCACAAGTAGCGCTGCTGGCGCAGGTGCCGTTTGGGGCGAAGTTTGGCGGCGCTACCGGCAACTTCAACGCCCACCACGTGGCCTACCCTGGCACCGACTGGCACCAGTTCGGCAACCAATTTGTGGAGTCGTTGGGCCTCTCGCGCTCCTACCCTACTACCCAGATTGAGCATTACGACCACCTGGCTGCGCTCTGCGACGGCCTCAAGCGCCTCAATACCATTCTCATTGATTTGGCGCGCGACGTGTGGCAGTACATTTCGCTAGGCTACTTCCGGCAGACCATTAAGGCCGGAGAGGTAGGGTCGTCGGCCATGCCGCACAAGGTCAATCCTATTGATTTTGAAAATGCAGAGGGCAACCTGGGCATGGCCAATGCTGTGCTGGAGCACTTGGCCGCCAAGCTGCCTATTTCGCGCCTTCAGCGCGACCTCACCGATTCTACGGTGCTGCGCAACCTGGGTGTGCCGCTTGGCCACGCGCTTATAGCCTTACAGGCCCTGCAACGCGGCCTCAACAAGCTGGCCCTCGACGAAACCGCCCTGCACCGCGACCTGGAAGCCAACTGGCCGGTAGTGGCTGAGGCCATCCAGACCATTCTGCGCCGCGAAAACTACCCCGACCCCTACAACGCGCTCAAGGCTCTCACCCGCACTCACGGCCCCATCACAGAGCATACCATCCGCGAGTTTATTGATACGCTGGAAGTCTCTGAAGGAGTTAGGGAGGAGTTGCGTGCTATTTCGCCAACAAACTACGTGGGTATATAGGTAAAAATGAGTATTCATTATAGCGCTTCAATTTGCCATTGAGTGCTGTAATGACCTACTTGTCCTTCTACCATACCATTTCCAGCATGTGTCGTGCGTTGATAGAAGCAAAAGTGGCCGAAATAGCTGCTTCGGCCGATTCGTATCCGGGTGTTATCATCATTCTAAACACCCGCACTACCTGCGTCGAGTATATGTCGGAGGCAGGACTCCGTCTGTTGCAGACTACTCTGTCTGAGTTGCACGCTATTGGCCCTACCTACCATACCCGCTTCTTCAACCAGGAGGAATCGTTGGAATACGTACCGCGTATTCTGAACTTGGTAGCCAACAACGACCCGGACCAGATTATTACGTTCTTTCAGCAGGTTCGTCCCAATTCTAATACGGAGTGGCACTGGCACCTGACAACCATGCGTTTGCTGTTGCGCGGCCACGATGGCCTGCCGTTGCTGCTACTCTGCTTTGCCAGCCCGTTGGATGCTAGCACGCACCTAACCCCCAAGATGCAGCGCTTGCTGGATGAGCGGGATTTTCTGCGCCGGCATCACCAGCGATTCGCGCAACTAACCAAACGAGAACGGGAAATACTGCATCTGCTGGCCCTTAGCCATAGCGCTGCCGACATTGCCGAGCGTCTGTTCATCTCCGAGCGCACCGTAGAAACGCACCGCCGCAACATCAAGCAAAAGCTGCACGCTGATACTTTTTTTGACCTGTCGCAATACGCACGGGCTTTTGATTTGATCTGACCGCACAGCGTGTACGCCGGTTTATCAAGTTTCGCTTGCTATTTTTATCGCTTCCATCTCCTGCTTTCTCCTGTGTCTGAGCTTCTCGCCGGCGTTGTAGTACGTCCCGACTGCCGCCATTTCCGGGGTGATATTCCCTGCCGTCCCAATAAAGAACATGGCTACCTGTGCGCCGATTGCCCGGCGTATACGCCCGTGCAACAGCGCATTCTCATCATCAAGCTCGGCGCTATTGGTGATGTCATTCGTACCACGCCGCTGCTCCGGCGGCTGCGTCAGGAATATCCGGCCGCAAAAATTACGTGGCTCACGCTCACACCCGCCATTCTACCACAAGGCGAAATAGACGAGGTATTGAAGCTCGACCTACCGGCTACACTACATGTACAGGCGCGGGAGTTTGATCTGCTTTTCAACCTCGATAAGGATAAAGAAGCCTGCGCCCTGCACGATACCATTCGGGCCACTCAGAAATTCGGCTACCGCTTGCACCCGCAGTACGGCGTGGCGTGGCCCGGCAACGAGCTGGCCAATCACAAGTTTCTGACGGGCGTGTTCGATCAGTTGAGTTTGGAAAACCGGAAGCCCTACGTGCAGGAAATCTTTGAGCTGTGCGGCTTCGAGTTCCGGGGTGAAGAGTACGTGTTCGACACGCACGAAGACAAAGGATATATATGGAACGCCCTACCCCAGGGTAGCCCACGCATTGGCCTCAATACCGGCTGCGGCGACCGATGGACTACGCGCCTGTGGTCAGATGAGAAATGGATTGCTCTTATCACACAGTTGCAACAGGCTGGCTACGCGCCCGTGCTGCTCGGCGGTGAGGCCGAAGACGAGCGGAACCGCCGGTTGCATGCGGCTACTGGCGCTGCCTACCCCGGCACATTTCCGTTGCAGCAGTTCATCAATCTGCTCCACCAAATGGACGTCATTGTGACGCAGGTGACCATGGCCATGCACATCAGCATTGCCCTGCGCAAGCCCACCGTGCTGATGAACAACATCTTCAATCCGTACGAGTTTGACCTCTACGGTCGCGGCCAAATTGTGCAACCCGA
The DNA here is from genome assembly GCF_014333615.1 of Hymenobacter citatus. GTDB lineage: Bacteria > Bacteroidota > Bacteroidia > Cytophagales > Hymenobacteraceae > Hymenobacter > Hymenobacter citatus. Next base: position 121,090 of record NZ_JACSCY010000016.1, read on the forward strand.
CCGTCCGTGTGTGTGCTTCTATCGAGGCTCCTGCAAGCTGGGCACCAGTTGTATGGAAGAGTTGCCGGCGGAAAAGGTCTTTGCGGCCGTGCAGGAGAGTATTCCTGTTAGCTGATAGCTATTGACTGTCAGCTTTTATCAGTTGATGAAGGGTAGCGCTGAAGCCAGCCACCTATTCAGCACCTACGTGCTTCAGCGCATTCACCATTTCGCTCCACGAGAACTGTTTCTTGCGCGCCCATACGCCCGCGGCAAATTCTGTTTCCCGCTGGTGCTGGTAGAAATCGACCAGCGCATCAGCAATGGCCGTGGCCGTGGGTTTCACTACATAGCCTACCTCACCATCCGGAATCAACTCGGCTAGGCCACCTACATCGGTCACCAGCATAGGCCGCTCGAAGTGGTAAGCAATCTGGGAAACGCCGCTTTGGGTGGCATGCTTGTAAGGCTGTACTACTATATCGGCCGCGCAGAAATAGTTTGCCACCTGCTCGTTAGGAATGAAATCAGTGGCCCGCACCAATCGGTTTTCCAGATTGTATTGCTGAATAAGCGACTCATACGCCGCGGCGTCTTCATAAAATTCGCCCGCAATAATCAGTTTGATGGGCAAATGCTGCAACCGCTCATCGGCAAATGCTTCCAGCAGAATATCAAGGCCTTTGTAAGCTCTGATAAAGCCAAAAAATAACAGATAACCGAATTTTGGATCAAGCCCAAGTGCTTTCAACGCCTCCTGTTTGGTACGAAGTGCACCAAAATTATCGTAGAGTGGGTGGGGCTGATAGTGTGCCGGCTGGCGGAAGTGCAGACGGCGTAGATCGGCCAGCACAGCCCGGCTCATCGTTACGAAACCATGGCAGGCACGCAGGAAATAACGTGTGAGGGGCCGGTCGCCGGGGCGCTTTTCGTGGGGTATTACGTTGTCGGTAATGGCAACGAGGCGCGTGTGGCGGTTGCGGCGAATACGGCGGGCAATGCTACCCAATGCCGGCCCCATAAACGGCAACCAGAACCGAAACACGACCAAATCGGGCTTCTCGCGGCGCAGCTTTTCCCCTACCCGCCACCACGACAGTGGATTTACGGAGTTGATACTGACCTCAATTGATAAGTCGTCGGGCCCCGGCTCTGTGCTGTATTGCGTCTGGCCAGGAAATAAAAAATCAGGGTACTGCAATGAGAACGTAATCAGCCGCACTTCATCACCGGCTTCGCGAAAGGCTCGGGCCAGCCGCTCGTTGTAAGTAGCCAGTCCACCCCGCAAGGGGTAGGCCGGCCCAATGATGACGACTTTCATCTGTTATGAATTGATATTCAGCTTCTCCCGAATAAGGTACTGATTTTTACGCGGTCCGTTCAACTGAATCATCTCCGCCAAAAAACCCGCCACAAATACCTGCACGCCCACTACCACGGCCACCAGCGCAAGGAAAAACAGCGGCTGACTGGTTACGTCGCGGGCATGTAAATTCAAGGAAGCCAGATACACCTTCTCCCCTACCAGCCACAGCGTAATTAGCATGCCAATCAGAAACGATAGCGCCCCAACAGTTCCAAAAAAGTGCATGGGCCGCTTCCGAAACCGACTTACAAAGGTGATGCTCAGCAGATCCAGAAAACCATACACGAAACGCTCCAGCCCAAACTTGGTAGTACCGTACTTCCGCTCTTGGTGCTGCACTACCTTCTCGCCAATCTTGCGAAAGCCAGCCCATTTGGCAATGACCGGTATATAACGGTGCATTTCGCCATACACCTCAATACTCTTTACCACACGCTGACTATACGCCTTCAAACCACAGTTGAAATCGTGCAGTTGTATGCCCGAAATCTTGCGTGTCACGCCATTGAACAGCTTAGTAGGAATAGTTTTACTGAGCGGATCGTAGCGTTTTTTCTTCCAGCCGCTTACCAAGTCGTAGCCGTCCTGCGTAATCATGCGGTAGAGTTCGGGCAGTTCTTCCGGCGAGTCTTGCAAGTCTGCATCCATAGTGCACACTACCCTACCCTGCGTTTCCTTAAAGCCTACATTCAGAGCTGCTGATTTGCCGTAGTTGCGGTTGAAGCGGATGCCCCGCAAGTGCGAATCTGTTTCAGCTAGTTCTTCAATCACCGCCCACGAGTCATCCGTCGAGCCGTCGTCAATCAGCAGTACCTCATAGGTAAGCCCGTGTTGCGTGAGTACACGATGAATCCAGCGCGTTAGTTCTGGCAACGATTCGGCCTCGTTGAGCAGAGGGATGACAATGGAAAGCTCAACAGGAAAATAGGAACTACGCTTACTCAAACTCGGGTCGCTTGTGTTTAGTGAAGGCTGTGATTACTAGAGCTAACAGAAAAGCAAAAAATAGCGTGCCCAGTACAGCACCAAGGTATAGGAAAGGTCCATCCATAAACTTAGCTGACATCTGCAAGCCTTGCTCAATCTGCTCATCCGACAGGTTACCTCTAGCCTCCATATCGGTGCGAGCTTTATTTAAGGCAATTGTCAGGAAATCGGGATTAATAAATTGAGTGTAAACAAACATGTAAATACCGCCGATCAAACCAGAAACTGCCCCTAGCACAGCGCCAATACCGAGGCCCTGTCCATAGCTCATAAAGCCATTATTGTGTTGCTTGAAGAACTGATGCGCTAAGAAAATACCGCCGGCCAGTACAACCATACTCACCCAACGTACCGGACTCTGCTCTAAATTGGTAGCATAGAGTATTAGAGATAGAATAGCGCTAGCAATGCCTACTAGTAGCCCGTAACGTACGCCTGCGCTAGCAGTACTAACAGTGGAAGTAGAGGTGTTTTCCATATTAAAATTAGTTATAGGTGTGATGGTGCTATCGGCGAAAAAATACTGCCCCTGGCAAGCTAATAAGCAAGCCGAAAAGTAGCTTGTTCTTCAAATCGTCGGCGGCTAATCCCTGCGGTGTACTAGCCAGATTTTGCAGCGTACGCTCATACTGTTCTTGCCCGTTGCGCTGTTGCAGATACGCCTCTTTATTCGACTCCAGCAACTGTCGCATTTCCGTTAAGTGGCGCTGCATGGCTTCTGGTCCTGCTACTTGTGCAATGCCATACAAACCCGTAGCTGATAGAGCGGCAGCCACTACGGTTGTTATGATACCAGCCCCAAATGAGCGGCCCAAGCCGGGCCCTTCTGGCTGAAAATAGCGCCGCACCCACCATTGACTCACCAACACTGCTCCTACCACAAATAACATGGTAAGCAATCTTTTACCTCCAAATGGATTAACACCAACCAGATAAAGCGCTGCCACCCAAGCTACGCTCAGCAAGCCAGCACCTACTCCAAATCGTAATGCAGTGCGTAGCACCGGATGTGAAAGCGAAGAAGAAGATTGCACGGAAATATTCGTAGGAAAGCGGCAAGATAGAAGTCTTTCGCAACAAATACCCGTTTGTATCCCCGATTAGCCTTACGCCGTAACGGCGCGGGCTGGTGCGTTACCTGTTGTTCTTTTTCCCAACAGCCGAACTGCTAGTATCTCTGCCAGCAGAAAGGCTAACGCAGCCCATAAGCAGTAACGCCATAAAGGTGTGCCTACCCGTTCCGTTCGATAGCGCGCTGCTACTGATTCGCCGTTGGCTGCGCTATATACTTGTATATTTGGCCGATTGGGTCCAATCAGTTGCTGTAACTCGGCTGCTGAGTAGCTCGCCAACTCCGACTCGCGCCTATCTACATTGAATGCCACTGTGGCAATTGTTTGGCCATTGCGTGTGAGTGAGTAGAAGCCTGGCAGGCGCATAGCTGATGGTATATCTAACTGCACAATGCTTTCTATTCTCCGCTGTGCTGGAATGAATGTTAAGCTGTCTTTCGTAAGCTTAAATACTTGGTCGCCGTTGCTCTGTAGGCCATTAGGTACTGATACAGATACCACCGCCTGGTTGAGCCGATAAGCGGGCAATGTAGCCTGCCGATAGCTCTGCATAGCTAACCGATACATTACCGGTACGAAGAGCGCCTGATTGACGAAATCCGAATAACCACCACTAAAAGGTGCTGCAAATACGTACACGGAGCCACGGCCACTTCCAAATTGTGCCAAGTATCCATCTCCATCACGCAGGCGCAGAATTTCATTACTTGAGCGTGACCAGCGCAACACTGGTGCAGCCTTCGGCATCAATGCTTGTCGTGTTGAGCCAGTGAATACGCCCCGGAAAAACGGATTTTGTAAGTCAGGCGTAGCTATTTCCCGTAGCACCGGAGAACCCGTGGCCACAGGCTCCCATTGAATGTTACCAAGCCCTAATTCCTGGAAAAGTTGAGTATAGGAAGCCCTACCTGAAGTTGTAACAGGTGGAATAATTACCACCGATTTACCCTGCGCTACTGCTTGGCGAATATTGTCACGTAATCCTGCTTCTATCTGTGGTAGTTCTTGCAGTAATACTACATCAGCGCTAGCCAACTGTCCATATTGTAGCCGTGTAGGTCGCGCGCTAGTGTAAGCAAACAAGGCCTCATTCGCATACAGCCGCTGGGTGGGGGGCTGTGCATTACCAGCTACATCCAGCACAGCAATCCGAGGAGAAGCTTGCAACACAAAGAAATAAGTATTGTCGAACGTTACTGGCAAATCTTCTACCTCCACTCGACATAATTGCCGCTCACCATTCTTAAGTCGAATATGCACAGTGGTTGCTACCTCTTGCTCTGCTGGCACTGTCACCTGCAACGTGGCCGCTTGCTGCTCTTGTACCAACACTTTTACCCGACACGCTGGCGCCGTAACACTACCCCCATTTCGCAACCGGATGTGCAGAGGAAAATCTGTCGCGGCCCGCACAAAGGCATCCTCAATCCAAACGCTATCCACATACACATTGTGAGTAGGAGTTGCCGCCAACGGCACCAAAAACACTTGCTTACTTGAATCTAAAGCATTGAGAGTTTTAACAGAAAAACTGTTCTTCTGAAAATCAGAAAACACAAATACTTGTGAAGTCTTATTTGCTACTCTGCTTTGTTGATGCGCTAACAACACCGAAGCTGAGTTTCCATTAGCTACTGGCTTTAACTGTTCTGTTTCTTTCTGAAATGCCTCGGGTGACAGTGAAGTCTGAGTGTTGTTCAAAAAGAACTGAGTTGAAGAGGTGTACGCAGTAGGTAAATCATGAGCCTGTTGTATAGCTTGTTCAAATAAAGATTGATCATCCTTACCCAACGCCTGCATACTAGCTGATGTGTCCAACACTACTTGTACATTTCCATTACTGTCTTCGCCCTCCTTTATTGCTGGAATAAAAGGCTGACAGAAAGCCAAAACCAAAAAAGACAGGAAGAATAAACGGCATAGTAAAATAAGTAGATGCTTCACTTTGCGTTGCCGCGCCGTAACTAATTTCACTTCTCGTATAAATCCAACGTTGGTGAAAGCTATACGTTGTGGCCTGCGTAATTCAAAGAGATGAATAAAGATTGGAATTGCTAAAGCTAGCAACCCTAGTAAAAACCATGGATAGGTTAAAGTCATTCTTATCGAAAAACTAGTCAAAGCAGCAATATGCTTGCTTCTCAAATCTAACGTTTATCATGCAAGAAGATTTCATAGAAAGAAAATTGCCAATACTTTCCATAAGATAATTACATATAATTAAGTAGGTTCTTACAATATTTCTTTGCCCCCCCACACTATCAGTTAGCAGTAGTTTACACTGAGCTAAACAATTAGTAGCTATGATCAAAGGCCTAGAGGCGATTGCCTCTAGGCCTTTGATCATAGCTACTAATTGTTTAGCTCAGTGTACCGAGACGTTACAACTGCGTAGTTAGGGTAAGAATGATCGTGGGCAGGGCCTTATAATGGCTCGGGCCCCGGCCGCATCCCTGGGGTAGGGACGCGGGCCGGGGCCCGAGCGCACAAAATAAAGTTGGCGG
>NZ_JACSCY010000017.1 GCF_014333615.1 Hymenobacter citatus
GGGAGAAAACTCGCGCGCCACGGTAATTCCTTTACGATTGGATTACCGTGGCGCGCGAGTTTTCTCCCTGCTTCGAAAGGACGTTTTGATGGGCGAAAGGACGTTCTATTCAGAAAGCCGCTTAATGATTGATGGGCGCCTCAATCACGATAAACTTGCTTTCCGCCTCGCAGCTGATCTGCACTTCACTGGTTTCCCACAGTCCAAGGCTTTCGCGCTGGGCTACGGCCTGACCGTTCACCGTCAGGGCGCCTTCCATTACGAAAAGGAACACGCACTTATTCATTGGGTTGAGGGAGTAGGTGAGCTGCTGGCCGGCATCGTAGAAGCCCAGCGAGAGGCGGGCGTTCTGGTTGATCCAGCAGTGCGCCGTGCCTTCCTCGTTGCTGACCACGGTGGTGAGCTGGTTGCGGCGCTTTTCGGCGGGGAAGTGGCGGCGCTGGTAGCGGGGCGTCACGTTTTGCAGCTTCGGCTCAATCCAGATTTGCAGGAAGTTCACGGTGTCGTCGCCCACGTTGTGCTCCTCGTGGCGCAGGCCCGAGCCGGCACTCATAATCTGCACCCAGTCGGTGCCTACCTCCTCGCGGTAGCCCAGCGAGTCGATGTGGTTCATGCGCCCGGCCAGCATGATGCTGATGATTTCCATGTTGGCGTGGGCGTGCAGGCCGAAGCCGTTGCCGGGCGCCACAAAATCATCGTTGAACACGCGCAGCAGCCCAAAACCCGCCCGCTCGGGGTTGGCGTAGGGGCCGAAGCTGAGCGAGAAATTGCTTTGCAACCAGCCGATGTCTTTCAGACCCCGGTCGTGGGCGTGGGTGAGGCGGTGGGGCATGGCGCTAGGCGGGTAGGGAGCCGTGGAAGGCAATTTCGGAAACGGGCTTGCGCTGGCGGGCGGCTTTCTCGCGGCTCAGGAAAGGTTCTTCCAGCAGCTCCGCGTCGCCGAGGTAGCCCAGCGCAATCATCACCACGGGTTGCAGCGTATCGGGTAGGTGGAAAACCTCTTGGGCTTTGGCCCGGTCGAAACCACCCATGAAGTGCGTGTAGAGGCCCTGGGCCGTAGCCTCCAGCGACAGGGTAGCGTTGGCCATGCCCAGGTCGTGGAGGGCGGCGCCGTTGGGCGTGCCGTTGCTGAACTGTGTGTTGGCGAGGGCCAGAATCAATACGGGCGCATTTTTGGCCCAGGGCTGGTTGCCGGGTAGCAGGCAATCCACCATCTGCTGGAAATTGTCGTGGTCGGCGTGGTGGGCGTAGATATAGCGCCAGGGCTGCTCGTTCATGGCGCTGGCCGACCACGTGGCGGCTTCAAACAACTGCTGCAACGTATCGTGCGCTACGGGTTGGCTGGCAAACGAGCGGGGGCTCCAGCGCTGCCGAATCAGCTCGTGCACGGGGTAGGTAGTGGGGGCGTGTTTCACGGGAATGAACAATATAAGTCGAAGGGGAATGCAAGATACTACTTTGTGTGTATAACCTATGTAGGTACATGAAAGTTGCGTGCAACCTTACTTTGCTTCTGCACGACCCTGCAACACCAACCGGCCCCGGTCCGACGGCGCAGCCGTCCGACCGGTATCGTTGCTGATGTTGAACGAGCTTCGTGCTGATGTATGCCACCATTTGCCCCAACCGGCGCAGGCGTCAGCAACGATATCGGTCGGACGGCTGCGCCGTCGGACCGGGGCCGCCTTCCCATCAAAAAAAACTAATTTCCACCCCTCAAAAATTCTCAACCCCCGAATGATTCAACACGCAGTACGCAGCGCCGGTGTGGCGGCGGTGCTTTTCTTTACTGGAGCTACAACCGCGCTGGCGCAGGTAGGCCCCGGCACCCAGTGGACCAAAGACGGCTACGGCTATATGCGCGCCCAGGACGGCGAAATTGTGCAGCTCGACCTGCGCGACCCGGCCAAGAAAGTGACGCTGGTAAGCAAGCAAATGCTGACGCCCGCCGGCCAGCAAGCGCCCATTGGCGTGCGACGCTTTGCCTTCTCCGACAACGGCCAGAAGGTGCTCATCAACACCAACACCAAAAAAGTGTGGCGCTACGACACCCGCGGCGACTACTGGGTGTACGACCAGACCACCAAGACGCTGAAGCAGGTAGGGAAAGACAAACCCGCGTCGTCGCTGATGTTTGCCAAGTTCTCGCCCGATGGCTCGAAGGTGGCCTACGTGAGCGGCCACAACGTGTACGTGGAGGACCTGGCCAGCGGCACCAGCAAAGCCCTGACCACCGACGGCACCGACAAGCTCATCAATGGCACTTTTGATTGGGTGTATGAAGAGGAGCTGGACTGCCGCGACGGCTTCCGCTGGGCACCCGACGGTCAGCACATTGCCTACTGGCAGTTGGACGCCCGCAAAACGCCCAACTATCTGATGCTGAATACCACCGATGCACTCTACCCCTTCAACGTACCCGTGGAGTACCCCGTGGTAGGGGAGGACCCCAGCCGCTGCCGCATTGGCGTAGTAGCCGTAAACGGCGGCGAAACCAAGTGGATGGACGTGCCCGGCGATGCAGTGCAACACTACATTCCGCGCATGGAATGGGCTGGCAACGGCGAACTGATTTTGCAGCAGCTGAACCGCCGCCAGAACGAAAGCAAGCTGATGCTGGTTAATGCCAACACCGGCGCGGCCAAGCCCATCTACTCCGAAACCGACAAAGCCTGGATTGACGCCAAGGACGGCGCCGTAGGCTGGAACTGGGTAGACGGCGGCAAAAGCTTTGTGTGGAGCAGCGAGAAGGATGGCTGGCGCCACCTCTACACTGTAGACCGCAAGGGTAAAGAAAAACTGCTGACCAAAGGCGACTACGATGTGATTAGCATTGAGCAGATCAGCGAGCCTACGGGCACTATCTACTTCATGGCTTCGCCTACCAATGCCACCCAGCAGTACCTCTACAAAGTGCCCCTGAAAGGCGGCAAGGCCGAGCGCGTGACGCCCCAAAACCTAGCAGGCACCCACGGCTACGACATCTCGCCCAATGGCAAAATTGCTCTGCACAACTACTCCAGCACCACGGTGTTTCCGGTGTCGGATGTGGTGAGCCTACCCGCTCACCAGCGCCTGAGCGGCGGTGAGGCCTCGGCGCAGGCCCGCAGCATTGAGCTGCCCAAAGCGGAGTTTTTCCAGGTGAAAACCGAGGACGGTGTAACCCTGGACGGCTGGATGGTGAAGCCCTCCAACTTCGACCCGAAGAAGAAATACCCCATCGTGTTCTACGTGTACGGCGAGCCGGCCAGCCAAACCGTGACCGACCGTTTCGGCACCGGGTTCAACCGCCTCTACCAGGGCAGCATGGCTGATGACGGCTACATCTACGCTTCGCTGGAAAACCGCGGTGCGCCCGCCCCGCGGGGTAGGGAGTTCCGCAAGGCCATCTACCACAACATCGGCGCCCTGAACATCCGCGACCAGGCCATGGGCGCGAAGGAAGTGCTGAAAAACTCGTTTGTGGATACCAGCCGCGTGGCGGTGTGGGGCTGGAGCGGCGGTGGCTCGTCTACCCTCAGCCTGCTGTTTCAATACCCGCAGATCTACAAAACCGGCATCAGCATTGCCGCTGTGGATAATCAGCTGAACTACGACAACATCTACCAGGAGCGCTACATGGGCTTGCTGCCCGAAGACAAGCACTACTTTGTAGACAACTCGCCGCTGGCCCACGCCAGCAAGCTGCGCGGCAACCTGCTGCTCATCCACGGCACCGGCGACGACAACGTGCACTACAACAACGCCGAGCAGATGATCAACGAACTGGTGCGCCACGGCAAGGTTTTCCAGCTGATGAGCTACCCCAACCGCACGCACAGCATCTCGGAAGGCGAAGGCACCAGCCGCCACCTGGCCGCTACCTACACCAAGTTTCTGAAAGACAACTGCCCGCCCGGTGGAAGATAGGTAGTAAAAAACGCCTGTCATCCTGAGCGCAGCGAAGGACCTTCTCACGTTAGAACAAGTCGTTGTTACGATAGTCGTTCACGCGTGAGAAGGTCCTTCACTGCGTTCAGAGTGACACAATTTATCATGGATTTCTTGTCTCTTCCCACAACTGCTCCCATCATCTCTCGCCTGGCGCCTACCCCCAGCGGCTACCTGCACCTGGGCAATGCCGTCAACTTTGTGCTGACGTGGCTACTCACGCGCCGCACCGGCGGCACACTGCACCTGCGCATCGATGACCTGGACCGCCAACGCCTGCGCCCCGCCTACCTCGACAATATCTTTCAGACCATCGAGTGGCTCGGTCTCGACTACGACCACGGACCCAGCGGCCCCGAGGACTTTGAGCGTCACTATTCGCAGCTGCACCACCTATCCGAGTATCAGCAAGTATTGAACGAGCTGCGCCAGGTGCCCGGCCTGCTGTACGCTTGCCACTGCTCCCGCACCGACATCCAACGCGCCGGCGGCCACCACCCCGACGCCACCTGCCAGGCGCAGCGCCTACCCCTGGATACGCCCGCAACCGCCTGGCGCGCCCACGTGCCCAACGGCCTCGCCATCAAGTTTCAGGACCAATGGCAGCAGCATACAGCGGTGCTATTGGCTGCCGACATGGGCGACTTTGTGGTACGCAAGAAAGACGGCGTGGCCGCGTATCAGATTGCTTCTGTGGTAGATGATGTGCGCCTGGGTACTACCTTCATCGTGCGCGGGCTGGACCTACTGCCCAGCACAGCCGCGCAATTGTGGCTGGCTGGGCACGTTGAAAGCACTGCCTCGTTTACCCACGTGCAGTTCGCACACCACGCCCTACTACCCGGCGCCGACGGTGAGAAGCTGTCGAAGTCAACGCAGGCGTCTACGCAGCGTGGTATTATGGCCGAAGCGGGTAGTCCACGGGTGGTATATGCGGCGGTAGCGCGGTTACTGGGGCTGCCAGAAGCGGCAGGCGAGTCGTTAGCAGCGTTGCAGGCGGCGTGACCCCACCCCCGGCCCCTCCCCTCCGGGAGAGGGGTGCGTTCTACGAATTGTTCTGATCGTCTGGCACCCCTCTCCCGGAGGGGAGGGGTCGGGGGTGGGGTCACCGGATTTCCTTCTTGAACTGCTCGGCCCAATAATCGGCCAGGCGGGTAGGCTCGGGGAGCTTGTAGCCGCGCAGGCAGGCCAGCGTGAGTTGCATGGCGGTAGCCTGGTCGCAGCGGTGGCCGGGGCTGACAAACAAGGGCTTGATCTTGTCTTTGGAGCGCAGTACTTGCCCGATTAGCTCGCCCGATTTGTCGGTGAGGGGCGTGATGCTGCCCTTCTCCAATCCGGGTTCCTCGTAGTTGCCCGTCAGCTTTTGCTTGGCTACGCCGAAGGTAGGCACGTCGAGCAACACGCCCAGTTGGGTGGCAATGCCCATGCGGCGCGGGTGCGCAATACCGTGGCCGTCTACCATAATCACATCGGGCTTGTGCTGAAGCTTTTCGTAGACGCGCAGCAGGTTGGGCGCCTCGCGGAAAGCTAGGAAACCCGGCACGTAGGGTAGCGTCACGGTGTCGTGGTGATATATTTTTTCGACGAGCTGCAACTCCGGAAACGTGAGCACCACGAACACCGACAAGATGGTATCGGGGGTAGGGAAGGACGAGTCGCAGCCGGCGATGAGGCGCGGCGCGGCGGGTAGGGGCATCAGCTGCACGCGCTGGCGCAGGTCGTTTTGCTGCTGGGTTAGGTCGCGTACAACAAGCGGGTCGGCTGGGGGGTGGTAGGGGCGGTACATAAGGTAGCGGAAGGGTAGAGTTAGATGTACTGCGAATTGGGAGTAGGGTTACTCTGCGGCCAACCCCTGCCCGCGCCCTGCGTTAGAAGAAGCCTTTCTGCTTTACTGCTATGGCTAAATCTGAACAACCTGCGGATACAGGCTCCGGTCCTTTTCTAGAGCGGCGCTACCGCCTCGATATCATCCGCCCACGCCACACGGCTGCTGAGCTGATGCAGCAAATTCAATGCGATGTAGCGCACTTCTCGCCCGATTTACTAGCCGATTTCGAGAAAACGGCTGGTGAGCAGCATAGCCTGGCCGTGGGCGATGAATTCAAGATCAAGATCCTGGGGCCGTGGAACGGCGAGGTACGCGTGACAGACATCAGCCCGACTGCCTTCGAATTTATTACGCTCGATGGACACCCCGAGGCCGGCCGCATCCGCTTCAGCTTGCTGCCACACCCCGACCGCGCCGACGCTATTCGATTCGAAATTCACTCCTGGGCTCGCAGCCGCGACGGTCTGGTAGCGTTGATGTACGATAAGCTTGGCGCCGGCAAACGGGTGCAGGAGCAAACCTGGCGCATCTTCTGCGAGCGGGTAGCTGAGGCTAGCGGTGGTGCTACTCTGTCTGAGGTACAGATAGATACAATTGAGAATGGTGCCGTTGTCTCTGCCCATGGCTAACACAACCACTCCGCCTTTATGGGAGCAACAGCAGGCGCGGCTAGCCGCCTACCAAGACGCGAAGTACAACTTCGACCCCGAGCGCAGCAGTGAATATACTGCCGAAAGCGGCTGGCGCATTGATGATTATCAGACCGAACTGCTGGCTGAGCAGCCGGGCCCGCCCGAGGAGCACGGTAGCTGGCAAGCTGCTCAGGTAGTGCTGCGTCGCTACTCGTTTCCGCCCCCCAACCTCATCACCGGCATCTTTCCGCCCGATTCGGAGCTTGACCATCGTATTATGGTGCTGCGGGCGCAGTTTCTATTCTTCACGTTTTGGTTTGGCGTACGCATTGGCGGCGTTACGGACGAGCAGCGCACCACCAACGACGGTCAGCAGGAGCAGGTGTGGGGCTACAACTACCGCACGCTGGAAGGCCATTTCGAGCGCGGCGAAATTGAATTTACCGTGCACAAAAACCTGACAACGGGCCAGGTCAACTTCCATGTGCACGCCTACTCGCAGCTGGGCAGCATCCGCAATCCAATTTACTGGGTAGGGTTTCGGTTGTTTGGGCGGATGTTGCAGCGCCGATTCGCCCGCGAATCGATGAAACGGATGCGGGCGCAGGTAGAAGGCTTGGTGAGTGGCAAAGAACCATGGCCTACTGCGAATCAGCTAGCTACCCAACGACAAAGCGAAAAAGACCGAACTGATTAAAAGATTAGTTTTGTAAAATTAAATAGACGTAAACCAAACTTTCTATATGGCAGGGAGTTAATAAGGACTTAAAGTATCCGTTCTCATTTTCCCTCTCATGAACCAAACCAAAGCATACGCCGCCGAAGCGGTTAACGTCCCGCTTGCGCCCTTTTCTTTCGAGCGCCGCGAGGTAGGCCCCCACGATGTCCTCATCGAAATCCAGTATTGTGGTGTGTGCCACTCCGACGTGCACCAGGTGCGCGACGAGTGGGGCGGCTCGATTTTCCCCATGGTGCCCGGCCATGAGATTGTGGGCCGCGTAGTGGAGGTAGGCAGCCACGTAAAACAATTTAAACAAGGCGACCTGGCCGGCGTAGGCTGCATGGTCGACTCCTGCCAGCACTGCGACAGCTGCAACGAAGGCGTGGAGCAGTACTGTGAGGAAGGTTTCACAGGCACTTACAACGGCCGCGAGCGGGAAACCGGCGCGCCTACCTACGGCGGCTACGCCAGCCACATTGTGGTGCGTGAGGAGTTTGTGCTGCATGTATCCGATAAGCTGGATCTGGCCCGCGTAGCGCCGCTGCTGTGCGCTGGCATCACCACCTACTCGCCCTTACGCCAGTGGAAAGTGAAAGCCGGCGACCGGGTAGGCGTGGTAGGCCTGGGCGGCTTGGGCCACATGGCCGTGAAACTAGCTGCCGCCTTGGGTGCCGAAGTAACGGTGTTCAGCACCTCGCCCGAAAAGGAAAAAGACGCCAAAGAACTGGGCGCCCACAAGTTCATCGTGTCGAAAGACGCGGAAGCCATGAAGGCTGCCGGCAATTACTTCGACCTGATCATCAACACGGTATCAGCCAAAATCGACCTGACGCCCTACCTGGCCGCTCTGCGCCTCGACGGCACCATGGTGCTGCTGGGCGTGCCGCCAGAGGCACCCGAGATTCATGCCTTCAACCTGATTGCCAAGCGCCGCCGCATTGCCGGTTCGCTTATTGGCGGCATCCAGGAAACCCAGGAAATGCTGGACTTCTGCGCCGAGCACAACATCATGTCCGACATCGAAATGATTCCGATGAAAGACATCAACGAGGCCTACGAGCGCATGATCAAAGGCGACGTACACTATCGTTTCGTAATTGACTTGCAGACGTTGTAGAGGCACACTGTTTTGTGTCGCTTCGTTGAAGGTCACACAACAAAAAACAGAAACGCCAGCTTCGTGAGAGGCTGGCGTTTTTATTGTGGGTAGGGGCTAGTGCTACGCTAGCTCCAGGCCTGCTTTAGGAATAGGAGAAAGCGTATACATATAGTCCTCCGCCGCCTGCAACAGACTGTCGGCCGTGTGCCCTTCCCGGTGCGCGAGCAGCAGCTGGCAGGCGCGCTGCAAGTGCATCAGCTGCACCAACGGGAATGGCTGGGCAGCACGCGCTTCTACCGCTTGGGAGAGCAGAACGGCGGCCAGGGCAAAACGCTCCTCATGAAGAGCAGCGCGGAAATGAATTTCGGGAGCGAGCATGGAGCATAAAAATTAAGACGCTCTGTCTTAGACAATAAGCGTACCAGTGCCCTGCGCGCTGCCTGAGCCGACTCGTAATGGTACTGTTCTCACTCGTTGAGAGAGGAAAAGACACGCCCCCACCCTATTATCAGGTGAGTACTACATCGATATACGGGGTGTCCGGCTGCTTGCGAAAAGCGGTGGGAAGGCGCTGCGCCAGCAGAAACAGCAGCGCCAGCGTCAGCAACTCCGACAGGTAAGTGCCGAGTTCGACGCCAGCATGAGTCCAGATGGCTCGCGCAACGCGCCCGGAGGTGTCGGGTTGGAAATGGGTGAGGTCGAGTACAGCCGTTAAGTGGTGTGGTAAAACGCGCTGGTACTGCCATTGCCCATCTAGCTTCTTGGCAATGAGCACGCCCTGGAAGCCCTCCCCTTCAAACGTGCGGGTTTTGTGGCGACCCAACATATACTCTTTCCAAAAGGCTTGCAACTGACCGTCTTCATTTTCAGCTAGGTAATAGAAAGTCTGAAATGAACTGCTCAGCCGATTTTCAATCTGTAAATCAGCTGGTGATGAAACCCCAAACGTCGGATCCGAGAATATCAGTTTAAGCAGCGAAGAAAAGAGCACCAGCAACACAGCCGAGCCATACAGCAACACCCGCTCCCAGCGCTGAGGCGACCGAACCAGGAAATACAGAAGCGCTAGCGCCGCAAGGTCAATTCCAAACAGAAACAGCAGGCCAAGGCCGGAAGGTTGATAAAGCATAGAGCATCAAGTGGTTGAATAGATGCTGTAAGCTACGCATTCTTCGCAGGTGCGGCAACTTGCGGGACTACAACCGCTCTTCGCCCACGGCCCGGCCGTGAATCATGCTGCCCAGCGGCCCATACCGCTCCACAATTTCGGAGCGCACTACACCCACAATATGCAGCACGGTATAGGCAATTATCAAATACATATTCACTTCGTGTATCTCCTTGATGGTGTGCTCGGCGCCGCGGGCCAGGCCCAAGTTGTCGCCGTAGACCAGTGCCAGGCCCGTAGCCACCTGTACTACCAAAAACAGGTAGAACGCAATGTAGGTGTACTTGGCAAAAAGCGCGGTGCCACCTTCCTGCCGGGCCTCGCGGAAGCGCGTGCGGAAACTCTGCGCAGCCGGCTGCACAAACGTGAGCACAATGCGAAACACTAAAAACGCCGCCAGCGCCAGCCCAAAATACACGTGCCAGTCCCAGATACGCTCCGATACAATGTGGGCCAGGGAGCGCGCCTGCTGCTCACTCAACGAACCGCCTGTTTTCTGAAAAGCCTGCTGAAACTCTGGTCGCAGGCTTTTGGTATTCACAATCACCGAGATAAACAGGATAGTGACCAGTTGGGCAGTTATCAGAAAAGCATTGCCCCAATGCCATAGGCGCATGCCTAGCGAATACTTTTTGACAGTAGGGGAGGTGAGCGTAGTAGCCATTGGTGGAGGGGGTAAGAGTGGAGGAGGGTATGCGTACGGCCACGCCCCCGACGTGTTGTCGGCGCGTGCCGTTGTTCCACAAACTACTCCGTAAGTCCGTCTCTTACAAATGGCTATAGCACAATATTCTGCGTGAGGCGCCGTCGCGGCAGGGTAAGGGCAAACATGGCTGCCGCCTACTGGCTCTGGGCAGGTAGCTACAGTGAAGATTGATATACCTGCCCGACTGGTTGCACCAACCGGCCGGGGTAGGCGGCCAGGCCTTGCTCCAGGCAGTCCAGCGCGGCGTCCAGCTTCTCCAGATTCAGCACGTAGGCCAGGCGTACTTCGTCGCGGCCCAGACCGGGCGTTACGTAGAAGCCAGCCGCCGGCGACACCATCACGGTGTGGCCCTGGTAGCTGAATTCCTCCAGCAGCCAGCGCCCAAACGTGCCGGCGTCGTCTACGGGTAGGCGGGCCATTACATAGAAGGCGCCGCCGGGTACGGGGCACGTTACGCCGGGCATGGCGCGCAGGCGGCGCACCATCAGGTCGCGGCGGGCGCGGTACTCGGCTTTGGTATGGTCGAAGTAGGAGTCGGGCAGCTCGGCGGCGGCCTCGCCCATCAGCTGGGCCAAGGCGGGCGCGCTCACGCGCATCTGGGCAAACTTGAGGGCCGCGGCTTGCACGTCGGGGTTCTTCGTAACCAAGGCGCCCAGTCGCGCCCCGCAGGCGCTGTAGCGTTTCGAAATAGTGTCTACCATCACCACGTGCTGGCCGGCGCCGGGCAGTTGCAGGGCGCTGGTGGCAAAGCCTTCGTAGCAATACTCGCGGTAGGCCTCGTCGGACAAGAAAAACAGATTGTGGCGCTGGCACAGGCCCAGCATCTGCAACAGCTCGGCCTCGGAGTACACGTAGCCGGTAGGGTTGCTGGGATTGCACACCATAATGGCCTTCGTACGGGGCGTAATCACCCGCTCAAACGCCTCAATAGGGGGTAGGGCAAAGCCTTCATCCAAAGTAGACACCACGGGCACAATGCGCACATCGGTGGCAATGGCGAAGGATATATACGCACCGTAAAACGGCTCCGGAATCACGACCTCATCCCCCGGATTCAGGCAACTCATAAAGGCGAAGAAGATAGCCTCGCTACCCCCCGCCGTTACCAGAATATCCTCGGGCTGCACTGGAATGAGGTTGCGCTGGTAGTAGGCCGCCAGCTTTTGGCGGTAGCTACCGCTGCCGGCGCTCGGGCTATATTCTAGTACTTTAATCTCCGTTTCGCGCACCGCCGCCAGCATCTCGGGGGGCGTTTCAATATCGGGCTGCCCGATATTGAGGTGATACACCTCCGTGCCACGCTGCCGGGCCGCGTCAGCATACGGCGTCAGCTTGCGGTAGGGTGACATAGGCATCTGCTGCCCGCGCTGCGAAATTTCCAACATAACAACTACAATTTTCGGCTTACCTACAAACTCTGTGCAAGGTAACACGTTGCGGGCGGAGTAGATGGGTAGGGTAGCAGGGAGAGAACATAAAATCGTCTGTCGTCCTGAGCAGAGCGCAGGCCTTTCCCACGTACGAACGAGTCGTTGTTCTCTCGTGAGAAAGGCCTGCGCTCTGCTCAAGACGACAGACGCCTTTTACCTTCTGCTTTTTTAATTCTTAACTGAACTACGGATTATCCGGCAGCAGAATCGCGTCGTCGAAGTTGCCGTACAGGGCTTGGTCGGAAGCGCCTTCGGTCACGGCTTCTACCAGCAGCTTGCCGCCCACAAAGGCCCCGCGCCAAGACTCGCCCAGGCCGCCGAACACCTCTTCCCGGTCGCCGCGGGAGCGGAGCTGGTTGATGCCTACTTTAAAGGCGCGGATTTCTTTGGCCGTGCGCTGGGCCAGCCGCTCATCATCGGAGGCTATAGCAGCTACCAGCGCACCGTTGGAGATGTTCATCTCGCCTACCAATTCCTCCTGGCGGTCTACCAGCACAATAGTATCAATGGGGCCGAAAGGCTCTTTGAAGTACAGCTCGCTCTGGCGGGGCAGGTTCACGAGGGCACGTGGGGCACGGTAGGCCGAGCGGTCCTGGCCGGGGAGAAACAACTCGTCGGGCAGGTGGCCTTCGAGCAGGGGGGTAGCACCGGTTTTCATGGCATCCTGGTAGAGGCGGTCTAGCTCCTGGGCTTGCGCGGCGTTGATAACCGGCCCAAACGCCAACTCGGGCAGCGGGTCGTTGGCGTTTTGCACCACCGTGGGATTGCCAATTTTCAGGGACTGCATCACGTTCCAGTAGGTTTCCAGGAAGCGCGGGAATAGGCGGCGCTCCACCACAAAGCGCACGTAGGCCGTGCAGCGCTGCTTGCCGTAGTCGTAGCCCTTGCGCAGCTGGCCGGCCAGCGTATCCCAGTCGGAGTAGTCCCAGATGCCGTAGGTGTTTACGCCTTCCATCTCCAGCATGTAGCGCTTCTGGTTCTCGTCGAGGGCATCGGCGATGTTGCGGCCGTTGTAGCGTCCGCCCACAAAGCTCAGGCAATCAATATGATGGTCTTTTACCAGCACGTCGCTCAGCTCGCCACCGGGGCCGCTCACCAGCGTCACGGGTAGGCCGCAGCGGCGGGCAATGGCAAAGGTGAAGCTCAGGGAAATAAAGCCGCCGTCGGTGGGCGTTTTGGCAATAACGGAGTTGCCGCACAGCACCTGCACCAGCACCGCGTGTAGCAGCACCGACATAGGGTAGTTCCAGCTGGCAATGTTGCTGACCAGGCCCAGCGGCTTGCGGCGCCCCAGCATCTGCTCTATGTTGTCGTTGTACCACTGCACTCCGTCTATGCACCGGTCGATGTCGGTGAAGCCCAGCTTGTACGTTTTGCCAATCTCCCACATCAACAGCTTGGCAATCAGCTCCAGGTGCGTGCGCAACTGGTCCAGGCAGTCCTGCACGCGGCGGCGACGCTCATCGAGGTCGGTAGCCGCCCAGGCTGGAAACTCGCCGCGGGCAAACTCTACCGCGCGTAAGGCAGTGACGCGCTCCAACATGGGTAGGCTGCCCAGCACCGTGCCATCAATGGGCGATACGAACGAGCGTGGTTTGCCCGGCTCCTGCCATTTGCCTTCCAGCAGGTTCAGAAACTGACCTTGCTGGTCAAAAATCTCGGGTGTGTACTGCTTTACCTGCGCGAGCAAGGCATTGAACTCAACCTGGGGCGAAACGATGGGGGGCATAGGGAATAGAAAAGAAACAGAGGCGCGGAATTGCGTGAAAGATCAGATCGAAAAGGCCAGACTATCGTAGAACCACCGGCGCCGCGAGCCAAGTGATTGATACTCATTGGCCGTTGTAGCGCGAACCGGTGGTGCCAAATGAACACAGAAAAAACCAGCTTCCCACAGCTTTTTTTCAAGTAATTCGCTGAAAACGTTACCGGTATCGATTGCAAAAAAGAAAGAAATTTTCGTCTAAAGGCAAGATACTAGACCCAACAACTGAAACTGGTTGCAGGTTATAGCACTTATTGTTTTGGCGTGCCTGTTGCTACTTGTTTACGTCGCACACCGCATCACTTAGCTACCACCCAAATGCCTGATATGCCGGAAGTATGGTTGCGCGGCCCATTGTCCGAGGTGCCGCCGCTGCTCCAACCCGTGGCGCACGCTCTGCTGCAAGCCCGCGAAGAAATACAGGAAGTACTGGCTGGTTTTCCGGCCTCACTGCTGTGGCAACGGCCGGCCGGTGTGGCTTCTGTGGGTTTCCATTTGCAGCACCTCACCGGCGTGCTCGACCGCATCTTCACCTACGCCCGCGCCGAGGCCCTCACGCCAGTCCAGCTAGCCGCCCTGGCCGCCGAGGGCCACGACGATACCAACGCGCCAATCACCCCCGACGCTCTGGTGGCAGCCTTTGCGCAGCAGGTAGACAGCGCCTTGGCTCAATTGCGTGCTACTGATGAAACCACGCTGCCCGAGTATCGGGGGGTAGGGCGGGCGGGGCTACCCTCCACTGTGGTTGGGCTGCTAACGCACGCCGCCGAGCACACCATGCGTCACGTGGGGCAATTGTCGGTGACGGCGCGGGTGCTACGGGCTGCCCATCCGCAGGAACGCTAAGCCTGTGCCAGGGCCGTGAGCATGTTGGCGTGGATGCGCTGCCGCTTGAATCGGTAGCGCGACCAGCCGCCTACCACAACAGCCACACCCAACGGGACGAAGACTGCCCCGATCCAGACGTAGACATGGTCCCGGAAGAAATTCATGAGGGATAAGCCCCCGATAATCAACGCCATGCCAGTGCGCAGGTAGGCCAGCAAGGTGCGCTCGTTGGCTAGGCGGGTGCGCTCTAGGGCCAGCCGGTCGCTGAGCGAAAGGGCCAGGTGCGGGTAAGAAGGCTCGTTGGATTTTGCCATGCGTTGCGGTTTATTGGTACAAACGAGGGTAGGGGACTGCGAGTTAACCTCGCTGTAGGATAGGCTGCGGCTGCTACCCTGCGGAACAGGATGCCGCGCCGCGCTGTTGCGTACAGAATAGGTGCACATCCGCTCAGGAAGGCAGCTACGTATGATGCATATTCCTTTTACATTCATTGCCCGCATGTTTATTCGCTCTTTCCTGCTCGTCCTGCTAAGCGCTGGCAGCCTGACCACCTTCGGCCAGACCACGCCATCGAAAGCCAAAGCGGCTACCCCTGTCACGCGTCCCGCCAACCCTTATTACTCCCGCACTGATACTACGCGCCTGCACGTAAGCGATGCGCAATGGAAGAAAGTGCTGTCGCCGGCACTCTACGAGGTAGCCCGCAACAAAGCCACCGAGCGGGCCTTCACGGGGCAGTATTGGAACACCACCGGCAAAGGCACGTACTACTGCGCGGCCTGTGGAAATGCCCTGTTTCGCTCCGATGCCAAGTTTGCCAGTGAATGCGGCTGGCCCAGCTTTTTCCAGACGCTGCGCCCCAAAAGCGTGCGCTACCAAGCCGACCACACCCACAACATGGAACGCGTAGAAGTGCTCTGCGGCCGCTGCGACGCCCACCTGGGCCACCTGTTCAACGACGGCCCGCCGCCCTCGCATAAGCGCTACTGCATGAACTCTATTTCCATGGAGTTTCAGCCCGATAAAAGCGGCCTGCCCGGCGCGTTTGGCAGTATTCAATCGAAATAATAACGAGTGTTCTTAAGGAGAAAGGCCCATTGCGCATCACGCGCAATGGGCCTTTTTTGTCTGTTGCCTTCGCCTCAAAAATAAATATCGTCAGACTATTGTACAGATCATCTGCTTACGCTTATGTTTGTAGTGTACTAGTTAAGTAATACACTAAGGCAATAGCTATGGTAGACATCCAGAACATGAGTTTCGGCTACCGCCGGCACTCCCCCTTGCTGCAAAACGTGCAGCTTTCCCTTTCCCGTGGCCATATTTATGGCTTGCTGGGGAAAAACGGCGCGGGCAAATCCACACTGCTCAAGAACATGGTGGGCTTGGCCTTTCCGCAAGCGGGGCAGTGCCTGATTGACGGCGTATCGGCGCAGCGACGCCTACCCTCGGTGCTGGAGGAGGTGTATTTTTTGGCCGAGGAGCTGTACGTGCCGGCCCTCACGGCGGCGCAGTTTGTGGCCAACACGGCTGGTTTCTACCCCCGCTTCCGCCAGGAGGAGCTGACGCGCTACCTGCACGAGTTTGAGGTGCCGGCCCACGCCGTGCTTAGTAAGTTTTCCTTCGGGCAGCAGAAGAAGTTCATGATTGCCTTCGCCCTGGCCACCAACACGAGCTTGTTGGTGATGGACGAGCCCACCAACGGCCTCGATATTCCGTCTAAAGCCCAGTTCCGGCGCATTATGGCCTCGGCCCTTACGGAGGAGCGGTGCATGATCATCTCCACCCACCAGGTGCGCGACCTGGACAGCCTCATCGATACGGTGGTGGTGCTGCACGACGGCCAAATTGCCCTCAACCACAGCCTGGATCAGCTCACCGAGCAGCTCACCTTCGCTACCCTCCCCGCCACCGATACCACGCCCGTACTCTACGCCGAGGACTCGGTGCGCGGTCGGCAGGCCATTGTGCCCAACGCTACCGGCGCCTACAGCCGGGTAGACCTGGAACTGCTATTCAACGCCGCCACCAGCGGCAGCTCTACTCTTTTGCCATTTCTAAAACAGCCTTCCTATGCACAACCTGTTTAGTTTCCGACGTTTTGGGCGGCTGTTTCGCAAACACACCGCCGAGCACCTGCGCGAGTATCTGATGGGCGCGGCCGTGCTATTTGGGGGAATATTGGTGGTGATGCTGGCGCTAAGCCTCCTGCAAGGCGGCTCGATGAACGCTGACGTACAAACTATCTTCTTCGTGTTGTTTCTGCTGGCAGCAGGCACGTTCTTCACCAGCACGGTATTTCAGCAGTTTGGCTCCAAAAATCGCGCTATTGCCGCTCTGTGCCTGCCCGCGTCTACCCTAGAGAAATATCTGGTGGGCTGGCTCTACTCCTTTATGCTGTTTCTGCTGGTGTATGTGCCGGTGTTTTACCTGGCAAATAGTATTGTGCTGTTGTTGTTCAATACTACCGATAACTACCATGAGGCCGTGGGGCTGTTTTCGGGTGAGCACCGGCCTTATTCCGCTTTTTATATCTACGCGGTGCTGCATGCGGTGATGTTGATAGGTGCCATTGCCTTCGAGAAGGCGCATTTTGTGAAAACTGCCTTCGTTTTTTTCGGAATACTGGGCGTCTTAACGTTGCTCAACTTCCAAGTGCTGAAAACAATTTTCGGGTCGGAGCTAGCGCTCAGCTTTCCGTTCAATGAGTTGCGTTTTAGCACAACGCACTCGTTTTATACGGTAGGGCTGCCCGACGAGCAAACGCAGTGGGTAGGGCTGGCCTTTGCGGTGCTGACGCTGCTTTTCTGGGCCGCTGCCTACGCCCGCCTGCGCGAAAAGCAGGTGTAATCAGGAGGAAAATCGACATGGAATTTAAAGACAACGAGGCCATCTACCTGCAAATAGCCGGGTACATGAGCGACCATATTCTGCTGGGCAAGTGGCAGGCCGACGAGAAGATTCCGTCGGTGCGCGAGCTGGCCGGCGACTTACAGGTAAACCCCAACACGGTGATGCGAACCTATGATTTGCTGCAACAGCAGGAGGTGATTTACAACAAGCGCGGCCTGGGCTTTTTTGTGGCCCCCGAGGCCGCGCAGCAGGTGAAAGCTCTGCGCAAGGAGCGGTTCCTGCAACAGGAGCTGCCCGAGTTTTTCAAAACCGTGTCGTTGCTCGACATCAGCCTGGACGAAGTGCAGGAGCGCTACGCCCGGTTTCAGCAGGAGCAAGCCGCCACTCTACCTTCTTCCTAGCCATGAAAACCAGCACCAAACTTTTGCTTGTCGGAATCCTGATCCTGGTGGCCTCGCTGGCTACCTACAACGTGGCTCTGCGCGCCGAGTACAACCGCGGCGAGTTCCGCAACCCCTACCGCGACTACAGCGCCTTAACGCTACGCGATTTTGATGAGGTAGAGCTAGCGCCCGGCAGCCGCTTAACCGTGAAAATCGAAGCCGGCCCGTTTGCCGTGCGGCAACACAACAAAGCCGATTCGATACAGGTGGTGCAAACCGGGCGCCGCCTGCGCATCATCGACCTCGCCAAGCAACGCAACTCGCGCAGCCATTGGACGCCAAATGTCGTCGTCGTGAACTGCCCCCGCTTGGCTATGCTACTCGTCAACTCCTCCGCGGCCGGTGTGGCCCAAGCGCCTCCGGCAATGCCCTTGAATCCGGATTTGCCTTCAGCCGTTGTACAGCTGAACGGCTTCCACCAAGACAGCCTGCTTCTCGCTGCCGATCAGAACGCTTCGGTGGAGCTGGGGCAGAACCAACTGGGGCAACTGCGGGTAGTGGCCGGCACCACGCCCGGCAGTACAGCCAACGTGCGCATCGCCAAAACCAATACCATTGGGGCGGCGCGGCTGAACTTTCAGCATAACAGTGCCTTCACGCTGGATGCGCCCACGATTTCCGACCTGCGCTACCAGTTCTCGGATAGTGTTCGGGCCACGCTGCCCGGTGCGGCGCTGCGTGCCTTGGCACGCGAATAGGGTAGGGCGATGGTCAGTATCTTCTATGCGTGTTGCATTCTCCTACCCCTCGCGGCTACGGCGGTAGCGCTGGGGGTAGGGGGCTGGCTGCGGCGGCTCTATGTGGTGGGCACCCGCCTCTTGCTGGGCGCGTTTATGCTGGGCGGCGGCCTCTATAAGCTCTCCGATAATCACATTCCGGGGCTGATGGGGCCGCCTATGGACCACGCCTTTCTGGCCCAGCACAGCCTGGAAATCTTCGCCCAGTTCATTGGGGTGGCGCAGCTGCTGATTGGCATATTGCTGCTCACGGGCCGCTTTGCCCTGCTGGGTGCACTGATGCTGGTGCCCATGTGGCTGAACATCATTTTCCTTACTTGGTCGCAGCACTGGGTGGGCACGCCCTACTTAGTTACGGGGTTTCTGGTGCTCACGCTGGGCCTACTGCTGCACGACTACCCCCGCCTGAAGTTCCTGCTCTACCCGCCCGCTCACCCGGCCGCGCTGCACCAACTGCCGCTCCGCACCGGCCCGGCTGGTGCGGAAGTGCTCTGGGGGCTAGGCGTGGCCGTCGTTGTGGGCGGCAGCCTACTGTATCCGGTTTCCATCGGGCTGATGCTGGGCGTGATGGGGGTAGGGCTGCTGCTGGTGCTAGGGGCCGGTGGCTGGCTGTGGCGCCATCGGAAACCCGGCGTATCTGCGGGCTAGCGCAGTTGTGGCTGATGTACAGAATGTTGGTGAATGCCGTGAATAGTCTAACCCGCAGCGGTGTGGGTCGTTCTATGCTAAACCTTCCACCAACCACTATTCTGTTATGTCAGCCGCCATCCGACCCCAGGAGCTAGATACGCTCAAGGATAAAATCAAAGACATCCGCTACGCCATCCTTACCACGCAGGAAGCCGACGGCGACTTCCACAGCCGCCCCATGTACACGCACGGCCTCGACGACGACGGCACGCTGTGGTTTTTCACCTACGAGGACTCGCGCAAAGTAGAAGAAATCAAAGCCAATAGCCGGGTAGGCATCAACTATTCCAACGAAAGTGCCGAGACCTACGTGAGCCTAGCTGGTACTGCCGAAGTCCGGAAAGACAAGGCCAAAATCGACGCGCTTTGGAACGACGGCCTGAAAGCGTGGTTCCCGAAAGGCAAAGATGACCCGAACATCACCCTGCTCAAAATCGATTTCCACCAGGCCGAGTACTGGGACAAGCCCGGCGGCAAGGTCAACAGCCTGTTTCAGATGGCTAAAGGTGCCCTCACCGGCCAGCCCGACACCAGCGGCCGCAACGAGAAATTTGGCGATGAGCCGCGCTAAGCGGCTCTGCACAAACACGTAATCAGGACTTGCGTACTGAGCGTGTGCCGGTCCGACGCCGTAGGCGTCCGACCGGTATCGTAGCGGATGCTCGCGCCGCGTGGGTAGGCGGGCTGCAAGCGTCAGCACGCGGCTCATTCAACGATGACCGGTTGGACGCCTACGGCGTCGGACCGGCAGACGTCTGCACACGCTTAGCGCGTAAGTCCTGGTAACCACAATATGCCCAACGGTATTCGCAAAGAATAGCGTTGGGCATATATATTTATGCCGTACAGCTGGCGCTTCGGTTGAGGCAGCTACCAGGCTGCCTTTTTGCATGAAACACACGCTACTCCTTATCGGGTTGCTGGGGCTGCCTACCCTACTCACGGCTCGACCAACCATCGGCCAAGCTTCCCACCGCCCTGGCAAGCCAGCGCCGGTCGCGCCTTCTGACGGCGAAAAGCGAGCAGTAGTATTTGGCGTGCGAGCCGGCGCCAACCTCATCAATATGAACTTCAATCGGGGGGTGCCCCGCCCCGCCGTGCCGGTAGCGGCCAGCTACCGGGTAGGCGCCGTGGCGGGCCTGACAATGCGCGTGCCGCTGGGCCACAAATGGGCGCTGGAGCAAGACTACCTGCTCGCCCAAATGCGCGGCGCCAACAAAACCACCAATAGCCAGTACAGCTTCGCCTACCTTTCCCTACCCCTCACGGTGCGCTACCAAGTGGTGCCACGCCTGTGGGTGGTGGCCGGCCCTCAGTTCGACCTGTTGATTCGGGCGGAGCAAACCGCGGCCGGCACCACCACCAACACCACCCACGACACGGAGGAGCGCAGCATCCTGAGCACCGTCGGCGTGGCCGTGCAGCTGACCAACCGCCTGAGTCTGACGGCCCGCTACCTGCGCGGCTTCAACCACGTGGGCCTGGGCCAGCGCTCCAGCGTGGAGGAGTTCAAGTACGAAGGCGCGCAGCTAACGGCGGGTTTCGAGTTTTGAACTGTTGTGAGTGGGTCGCCTGCCGGTCCGATGCCGTAGGCGTCCGACCGGTTGTCGCAAGCTGACATCCGCGCCGCGTGCTACAAGCATCGGAAACAGCAGCGCGAGGCCTGCCCAACGTCAGCAGGCGGCAACCGGTCGGACGCCTACGGCGTCGGACCGGCAGACGACGCCAGGTAAATCGGCCGCGTGAGCTGGTACTGCATCAGGTCAAGATACTGCTCGTTTTTGCGCACATGCTGGTGCAGCTCGGCTTCCCAGTGCATGCCGGCGCGTTGCATTACTTTGCCGGAAGCCGGGTTTTCAGTCAAATGCGTGGCAAATATTTTATGCAGCTCCAGCGTTTCGAAGCCAAAAGCCAGCACGGCCCGCAGCGCTTCCGTGGCAAAGCCCTTGTTCCAGAACGGCTTGCCTACCCAGTAGCCTGCCTCAGCCCGGTTGAAACGCGGCTCCACGGTGATGCCAATGCCGCCGATAAATTGATTAGTCTCCCGCAGCTCGATGGCAAATACCTGGTGCAAGCCGCTGGCAAAACCCTGGTTGGCAGCGTTCAGCCAATAGATGGCGTCCGATTCTGCGTATGGATGCGGAATGTTCAGCGTCATGTGGGCTACTGTTGGCTCGTTGGCCAGTTGTACGATGGTTGGAATATCGTGAGCCTGCGGCTGGCGCAGCAATAGGCGTTCCGTATTCAGGGTAGGATATGCGTTCATGCACGCAAGGTAGCTGCGGCAGTGGGTTGGCCGTTGTAGCACAGCCGATATGGTATTGGGAAATTTCAATACGCGTGCGTAAGCTGCCAGCCCAAATCAATCTTGCTGATGTCTGAACCTTTGCTCGCCCTCGAAAACGTCACTGTTCGTCACCTCAACCGCGTTCTGTTTTCAAATCTGACTTTTCGGTTGGAACCCGGCCAGCACTGGGCGCTGGTGGGCGAAAGTGGTTCTGGCAAAAGCGCCCTGCTCACCACCCTGGCCGGCCAGCTGACCATCACCGGCGGCCGGGCCACCTACTCCCAACTCGATGCCCTGGCCCAGGAACGCGCCGCCGCCACCCACGACCCGCTCTTCACGTGGCGCCGCCTGGTGAGCTTGGTGCCCGCCCGGCCCAGCTTCCGCACGCTGGCCAACACCACCGACATCTACTACCAGCAGCGCTTCAACGCCACCGATACCGACAGCGTGCCCACCGTAGAAGACTACCTGCGGGCCGTGCCCCTGGCCGCCGCCGCACCCCACTGGACCTACGAGCGGGTAGCAACGCTGCTGCGCCTGACGCACTTGCAGGCCCAGCGCCTCATCAAGCTCTCCAACGGCGAAACCCGCCGCCTGCTGCTGGCTGCGGCCCTGCTCCGCAACCCCGCGCTGCTCCTGCTCGACATGCCCCTCACCGGCCTCGACGCGCAAAGCCGCGCCGCCTTCGATGAGTTGCTGGCGGCCATCATGGCCTCGGGTATTACGGTGATAATGGCGACCAGCCCGCACGAGGTGCCGGCCGGCATCACGCACGTGGCGGTGTTGCAAGCGGGTAGGGTAGCGGCAACCGTGGAGAAGGCCGGTTTTCACCCCGACCAGCTCACCGCAGCCGGCTTGCCTACCCTGGATGAAACCGAGCTGCGCGCCCTGCTGGCCCTCACGCCGCCCCCGCAGTTCCAAACCATCGTGCGCCTCGACGACGTGACCATCAGCTATGGCAACAAAACGGTGCTCGACCACATCAACTGGGAAGTGAAGCCCGGCGAGCGGTGGGCGCTGACCGGCCCCAACGGCGCCGGCAAAAGCACCCTGCTCAGCCTGCTCAACGGCGACAACCCCCAGGCCTACCGCCAGCGCATCACGCTCTTCGACCGGCGGCGCGGCAGCGGCGAGAGTATCTGGGACATCAAACGCCAGATCGGGTTTGTGTCGCCGGAGCTGTTCCAGTACTTCCCGGCCCGGCAAAGCTGCCTGCACATCATCGAGTCGGGCTTCTACGAAACGCTGGGCCTGCTCCGCCCCAGCCAACCCGACAAGGCCGCCATTGCCCGCCGCTGGCTACGCCTACTGGGCCTGGAGGAGCACGCCGCTACCCCCTTCCGCCAGGTAGCTACCAGCGTGCAGCGCCTATGCCTGCTGGCCCGCGCCCTGGTGCGCAACCCGCCCCTCTACCTCTTCGACGAGCCCTGCCAGGGCCTCGACGCCCAGCAGCAACAACACTTCCGCCACGTCCTCGACCGCATCTGCCAAGTCAGCAACGTCACGCTCATCTACGTGAGCCACTACCCCCACGAAATCCCGCAAAGCGTGACGCAGGTGCTGCGGCTGGAGCAGGGTAGGCGGGTGGAAGGGTAGGAAACTGTCATGCTGAGCGCACGCCGCAGTCGCTCGGCTATGCCGAGTGACGACTACGCCCAAGCAGCTCTGCTGCGCGCGTCTGCCTGACGTTAGCGCAGCCTTGCCCATATGGCACATACGGATTCGGGGCAAAGCCCCTCAAGCGTAGAACTCACTCGGCACAGCCGAGCGAGTGCGGCGGGAGTGCGGCGGTGCGGCGTGCGTAGAGGCATCGATACAAAACGAATTTATAGAGGTAGTGTTTGGAGAGGGCTGAAATAGCAGGCACTGCTCAGAGGGTAGTGTTCTGGTGCTGTAACTAAGCCAGCCGCTACCGGATTATTATGAATATAATCCATCTTCTGCTGTACTACGGCCGGTGTCCAGAGCGGAATAGGGAAAGTGGTTTTTTGCCAAAACATATACTGTTCGTTTTGGCGTTGTGGTCGGGCATAATACGCGAACAAGCGCATCATCCACTCTCGGCGGCTTTCCTGCTCATTCTCGGCAATAGCTTTGAGCAGCTGTCGGGCTGTATGCGCTTTCAAGTCACGCAATATGTCGCTGAGGTTACCCTCCGTTCGAGCAGCAATCAGATGAATATGACTGCTCATAATGACGTAAGCATACACCTCCAACCCTTTATGATGCTGGCAATATCGTAGGCTATCAAGAATAATATCTGTGTATTGCGGGCGAATAAATACATCTACCCATCCTACTACAGTCAACGTTAAAAAGAACAATCCTCCGGGGTACGCTTTACGAAGTTCTGACACAGGAAATAGAATTATGTATTGAAGCTAAACATAGTGCGCAACATGTCAATTCACAATTCCTGTACGCCGCACTCCCCACACTTCCCGCACCCCGCACTCGCTCGGCTGCGCCGAGTGAGCCCTACGCTCAAGCAGCTCTGCTGCGTGCGGTTGTGGTCGTTAGGTAGTATTGTTCAAGCGGCGCGGCCGAATTCGGGGCAGAGCCCCTCAAGCGTAAGTCTCACTCGGCGCAGCCGAGCGAGTGCGCGTAGTAGCCATCAGATATACCGGACTTGGGCCATGATACTTTCCCGCAACTGCCGTTTCAGCGCATCTGGTGTTACGAGGTCTATTTTCCGGTGCAAGGCATTTTTCAACAGCTTTTCCAACTCGAAAAAATCCCGCCCTAGTGGTTCTGTAAACTCCGCCAAGATATCCACGTCGCTTTCCGGACCCGGTTGCCCAGTAGCAAAGGAGCCAAAATACCACAACCGCCGCACATGAAATCGGGAAGCTAACAGCGGCTTTAGGTCGCGGAGGATTGCTTTAAGTTGTTGTTGGGTTTGCATGGTAGCAGGATTCGGTAGTTAGTAGAGTTTGGTCACGTTTAGGGTAGGTACCTTAAACGCAGTCCTCACTCGGCATATCTGAGCGAGTGCGAGTTATAGGCATACGGCAACGAACTCACAAAACTATAAAACCTGATTCTGGTAAACTTTTTACTGGTAGCTTTCTCCTCGCCATATGTATAATCACAGCTATAACATGACGCAGATTTTTGGCTCTGATATCGTTCAGGTCATAGCGGTGACAATCATCATTATAAAGTATCTTCTTAATTCTCCCATCTTCACTTATTGTCAACGTGGACTGGCTACCCCTAGGAATAACTCTTTCGGTGCATAAAGCTGTAACCTCTGTAGGTAGTACGTAATAGTTTATATCAGACAGCTCCTTGTAAATACTATCTAGCTGTGTTTGACTAAATTTAATGTTGACTGTGGTATCACCTGCAAAAATAATTTCTCTAGTAAAAGTTTGAGTAGCATTACTGATATACACTTTATCATACCCATAAATTAAATGAACTGAGAAGTTAGTGGGAGCATGCGATTTATAATTGCATGATGAAAGAAGTAGAAGAATGCTTGAAAGGAAAAGGTAGTGGATACGGAAGCGACTTTCCATGTTACAAAATCAAAACCCCCGCGCCAGCCTTTCAGCCAACGCGGGGGTTCTTATTATTTGGCCTAAGCCAACTTACTACATTTTGCTTACAATCTCGTCACCGAACTCGCTGCACTTCAGCAGGGTAGCGCCGTCCATGAGACGCTCGAAGTCGTAGGTAACGCGCTTGGAGGCGATGGCAGCTTCCAGACCTTTGTAGATCAGGTCGGCGGCTTCCTGCCAGCCCATGTACTCCAGCATCATGGCACCCGAGAGGATAACCGAGCCGGGGTTCACTTTGTCGAGGTTGGCGTACTTGGGCGCAGTGCCGTGGGTAGCCTCGAAGATGGCGTTGCCGGTGGTGTAGTTGATGTTGGCGCCCGGTGCGATGCCGATACCACCCACAATGGCGGCCAGTGCATCGGAGATGTAGTCGCCGTTCAGGTTCAGGGTAGCCACTACCGAGTACTCAGCGGGGCGGAGCAGAATCTGCTGCAAGAATGCATCAGCAATGCTGTCCTTGATCAGGATTTTGCCGCTTTCCAGAGCCGCTTTTTGCTGAGCATCGGCTACTTCCTGGCCTTGCTTGGCCAGCACTTTGTCGTACTGGGCCCAGGTGTATACTTTGTCGCCAAACTCGCGCTCGGCCAGCTCGTAGCCCCAGGTTTTGAAGGCACCCTCGGTGAACTTCATGATGTTGCCCTTGTGCACGATGGTCACCGACGGCTTCTTGTGCGTGATGGCGTACTCAATAGCCGCGCGCACCAAACGCTCCGTGCCCTCTTTCGACACCGGCTTGATGCCGAACGAAGACGACTCGGGGAAGCGGATTTTCTTCACGCCCATCTCGTCTTGCAGGAATTCCAGCATTTTCTGAGCCTGGGGCGTACCGTTCATGTACTCGATGCCGGCGTAGATGTCTTCCGTGTTTTCGCGAAAAATCACCATGTCGGTCAGGTTGGGCTGCTTCACAGGCGAGGGTACACCCTCAAACCAGCGCACGGGGCGCACGCAAGCGTACAGGTCTAGCTCCTGGCGCAGAGCCACGTTCAGCGAGCGAATGCCGCCGCCTACGGGGGTAGTCAGGGGGCCTTTAATGCCTACCAGGTACTCGCGGAAAGCGTCCAGCGTTTCGTTGGGCAGCCAGTTGTTTACTTGCTTGAATGCTTTCTCACCGGCCAGAACCTCTTTCCACACCAGTTTCTTGGAGCCGCCATAGGCTTTCTCCACTGCTGCGTCGAATACTTTTACGGATGCCGCCCAGATATCGGGACCCGTACCGTCGCCCTCAATGAATGGGATGATGGGCTGGTCCGGCACATTCAATTTGCCGTTCTGGATGGTAATTTTTTGTTCTGCCATTGTGAAAAGTGTCAGTTGTTAGGTGACGGTCTATAAAGTGTTACGATTGGTAAAATGACTGTCATCCTGAGCGGAGCGAAGGACCTTCTCACGGTAGCGCGGTTGCTGCACGATACACGTTCTATCGTGAGAAGGTCCTTCGCTCCGCTCAGGATGACAGGGTTAATACCCAAAAATCTCTTTCAGGGTAAGTTGTTGAACCTTGCCGTATTTAGCAAGCTCCTTGAAATTCAAACGGTCTTTGGAGCCGATAATGAGAATGGTTTGGTTCTGGCCTTTCACCTTAGCCTCCTGAAACTTCTTCAAGTCGTCAAAGCTCATGTTGTACGTTTTCTCATACACGTCGCGGCGCACATCATAATCGAGACCGAGGCGCTTGGCGCGCTCGTAGCTCATCAGAATGTTCGACTTGGTGATGCGCTCCGTGGCAATGCTGTTGCGAATGGCGTTCTTAGCAATTGTTAGGTTTGCTTCCGCCGCGGGCATATCGTTCAGCAAACCCGCCATGCCAGCCATAGCCTCGGGCAGCTTGTCGCTCTGCGTGCCGATGTAGGAGGTGATGTAGTTGGAGCGGCCCAGCTTATCGGCACTCGCGTAGCGCGACGAGGCTGAGTACGCCAGCGCCTTGCTCTCGCGCAGCTCTTGGAACACAATGCTCCCCATCGACCCACCGAAATACTCGTTGTACAGGCTCACCGTGGGCACCAGCGCTTTGTCGTAGGCGTCGCCCTTGGTCAGGAACAGGATTTCGGCCTGCACCATGTTGTAGTCCACCCAGTACACCTGGCGCTGGTTCATGGGTTGTTCGGCAAAGTCCTTGTCGGCCGGCACAGGCTTGAGGGTAGCGGGCGTTTTGTGGTCGGCGTTCAGCACAGCTACGACCTTGTCGGTAGGCTGCGGACCATAATACAACACGCGGTGCTGGTAGCCCGTGAGCTGCTGCAAGCGGCTAATCAAGTCCTGCGGCTTCAGAGACTTTAGCTCTTTCTCGCTCAGTTGGGTAGTAAACGGATTCTTGGGGCCGTACTTGGCGTAGTTCACCATGGCCTGTTGCAGAATCACGTTCTTATTTAGCTTGGCGTCCTGGCGGGCTTTGAGCGTGCCGGCTACCATGTTTTTCAGGGCCTCGGCATCAGCCTTGGGAGCGCGCAACAGGCTTTCAAACAGCTGCAACGCCGGCTCCATGTTGCTGTCGAGGCCAGAGAGGCTCACAAACGTGCGGTCCTGCCCGCTGCTCACCGAGAACGAACAGCCTAGTTTGTAGAACTCCTGCTGCAATTGCGCGGCCGTGTACTTATCAGTGCCCAAGTACTGGAGGTAGTCGGTGGCTAGGCCCAGGCGTGGGTCGGCGTTGGTGCCCATGTCGAGCACGTAGTAGAGATTGAACAGGTTATTCTCAGCGTTGCGGGTGTAGAACACCGGCACGCCCGAACTCAATTTAACTTCCTGAATATCCTTCTTATAATCCACAAACACCGGCTGCAATTCCGGCGACTGCATAGCTGTCACCTGCTTGTAGAAGTCGGAAGCAGCGTCGCGGTTCACGGGCACCGGCGTAATGGCCGGCTTCACTACCTTCTCGGTGGTTTTGTCCTGGCCGGTGCGCTTGTATACCACCACGTAATTGTTCTGGTAATACTGATTAGCCACACGCACCACGTCTTCCTTCTTGATCTTGGCGAAGTCGTCGAACTGCTTGAGGTAGTCTTGCCAGTCCTGGCGGGCAATAAACGCCGCCACGAAGGCGCCGGCGCGGGCCTCGTTGTCCTCGTAGCTCTTGGTGCGTTGCAGCTCCTCGTTGTTGATGATGGCTGGAATCAGCCAGTCCGGAAAGTCGCCCTTCTTCACTTTGTTCAGCTCACCCAGCAGCAGTGCCTTCACCTGATCCAGGGTCTGACCCTGGCGCGGGGTAGCGTACATGATGTGCGAGGAGTAATCATCATTCAAATCCGTGAACGAGGCCGCCTGCAACACTTTCTGCTGCTGGTTCAGGTCGAGGTCGATGAGGCCGGCCTGGCCATTGGTCAGGATCTTGTCGATCATGCGCAACACCAGCGCATCGTCGGTGGTAGTACCGGGAAAGCGAAAGCCCAGCATCACGTTTTCGGCCGACGGCCCTACCACTTCCTTCACCAGTGGGGTAGTAATAGGCGCTTCCTTGGCCGCTTCAAACTGCGGTACCGGCTTGCGTTCCAGCTGCCCGAAGTACTGGTCAATCAGGCGGATGGTCTGGTCGTAGTCCAAGTCGCCGCTCAGGGCCAGGGCCAGGTTGTTGGGCACGTAGTACTGCCCGAAATACTTCTTAATCTCCGTAATCGACGGATTTTGCAGGTGCTCAATCGTGCCGATGGTGGTCTGGGTGCCGTACTCGTGCTTCTGGTACAGACCCGCGTTCAGCGCCTGATATTCCTTGGAAAAGTCGTTGTCGAGGGTGCGGTTTTTCTCCTCGTATACCGCCTCCAGTTCTGTGTGGAACAGACGCGGCACCATCTCCTTCAGTCGCTCGCTCTGAATGGCGGCCCACTTTTCAATCTGGTTGCTCGGAATATCCTCCTGATACACCGTCTGCTCCACCGAAGTATAAGCGTTGGAGCCCTTTGAGCCAATAGCGCCCATCACCTTGTCATACTCGTTCGCTACGGCCAGCTTAGCTGCCACACTCGATACAGAGTCGATCTGGTGGTAGAGCTTTTTGCGCTGGGCGGCGTCGCGCGTGGCGCGGTATTGTTCGTATAAACCCTCAATCTTGTCTAGTTCAGGCTTCTCGGCCTGCCAGTTCTGCGTGCCTAGCTTGGAGGTACCCTTGAACACCATGTGCTCCAGGTAATGGGCCAGGCCGGTAGCGTCGTGCGGATCGTTTTTGGAGCCGGCGCGCACGGCTATGTACGTCTGAATACGCGGGGCGTCGTCGTAGTCGGAGAGGTAGACGGTCAGGCCGTTATCCAGGGTGTAGATACGAGCTTTCAGCGGGTCGCCTGCCACCGTTTCGTACTTGTACTCTTTCTGCTTCGCGGCGGTAGCGGGGGCTTCGGTGGCAGGAGCAGTAGCAGCCGGTTTGCTGGATTGACACTGGGTGAAACCCAGCGTAGCCAGGGCCGGAAGTACTAGTAGAAAGGGTTTTTTCACAGGAAGGCGGTGCGGAGGGGTTAAGAAATCAAAGATAGGGGGCCTCTTTTGGAATAAAAAGCCCAACCATCCCCGAAATACCCTGCCGCGCCCTCGAAGTGCGAAATTTTGTGTATGAAGGAGCCACGGACCACGGATTCGCGCGGATTGAAACGAATTACACGGATTTTGTAGACGAGTACTGGTTGGCTGTCATCCTGAGTATTCCGCGCATCAAGCGGTGACGAAGGACCTTCTCACGCCAGAACGACAAGCGTACCAACGACTCGTTCCGCGGGCATAAGGTCCTTCGCAAGCGGACGCCAGATGAAGGATGACAGCCAACCAGTACTCGTCCACAAAATCCGACCAATCCGAAAAATCCGATCGAATCCGTGATCAGAAGTCAGTATCCAATCCCAGGCGCTGCTTCATCTCATGCAGCATCGGAAACTTCTCGGCCAGGTACTCAAACTTATCCGACGACGTGTAGAGCTTGCGGGCGGTTTGGGCCTGCGGGGCCACGCTTACCTGCACCGTGAGGCGGGGGTAGCCCGTGCGCCGCCGCAGCTCCGTCAGCAGCTCCGCCCGAAACTCGTTGAACTGGTCTACTTGCACCGGATTGTCCACAATTAGCTCAATCACGTGTCGCTCGTTGGCCTGTACGGGGCGGTTGAGCACCATGTATTCGCTCATCCGTTCCTGGGCCTTGCGCTCTTCCTTTATTTCATTCCATACGCGGTGCAACACCTCCGCATCTACCGGCGGCAGGCCGTCCACGGCGGTGGGTTCTACGTCGAGGGTAGGGTCCGCCTTAGTGGTGCTAGCCTGCTGGGCCACCTTCGCTTTCAGGGCCGATAAGCTCGGCAGACTCGGCACCTTCGACTGGATAGGACCGCTGGGACGCGTAACTGGGGGGAGGGGCAGACCAGGAGCCGGCTCGTGCCCCTCGAAGCTGGGTCGCCCTACCTCCACGTGCGGCTGCGTATCCCGAAACTGCTGGGTAGGGTTGGGCGCGTCGGCGGTTTCGTCCTCAATGCTGGGTGTGTCGTGCAACTCTTCCACACCACTTTCTATCGGCACAATGGGTTGTGGATCAGCGGGCCCAGAGACGGGGGTAGGGGCTTGTTGCGGCGCTGGGGCAGGGGCTGCCGGAGGGGCAGCCATTGTTGGGGTAGGCGAGGGTAGGGAACGGGTAGCAGGTGGCGTTGGGGCAGGGGTAGCCGGAGGTGCCGTATACGTAGCCGGAGCCTCGGCGGTGCCATCCGCTACCAACTGGTTGTTTGTTGCCGCCGGGGTAGGCGAGGCTACGGCACTATTTTTTTTTTTCGCCTCGCCGTTGGTGGCGGGGCCGCTCAGGTCGCGGGCAAACTGCACGGCGCCGTTGAGGTAGGCCAGCTTCATCAGCGTTAGCTCCACGTGCAGGCGTTGGTTTTTGGCCTGCTTGAACTCCCGGTCGCACTGGCTTACCAGGTTCAGGGCCGAAAGCAGGAAGGCCAGCGGCGCGGCCTGGGCCTGCTGCACGTACTTCTGCCGGATGCCCTCCGACACCTCCAGCAGCTGCACCGTCACAGGGTCTTTGCACACCAGCAGGCCGCGCAGGTGCTCGGCGGCGCCCACTACAAAGTTGTGCAGGTCGAAACCGTTCTGCATTACCTCATCCAGTAAGAGCAGCGTCTGCGACAGGTTTTCGCTGAGCAGCGCATCTACAAGCCGGAAGTAGTACTCATAGTCGAGAATG
This sequence comes from Hymenobacter citatus, assembly GCF_014333615.1. Classification (GTDB taxonomy): domain Bacteria; phylum Bacteroidota; class Bacteroidia; order Cytophagales; family Hymenobacteraceae; genus Hymenobacter; species Hymenobacter citatus. The sequence continues at coordinate 30,829 of NZ_JACSCY010000017.1, forward strand.
TGCAGGTTTTGCACCACATCCTTATAGCTGAGGTCGTGTCCAGCAAAGGTCACCATCTGGTCGAACATGCTCAGCGCGTCGCGCAAGCCACCATCGGCCTTCTGCGCCAGCAGATGCAGCGCATCGTCCTCGGCCTTGATCTTCTCCTGATTGGCCACATAACGCAAATGCCCGCGAATGTCGTCGACCCGAATCCGGTTGAAGTCGAAGATCTGGCAGCGTGACAGGATGGTAGGAATAATCTTGTGGCGCTCGGTGGTAGCCAAGATAAAGATGGCATAGCCCGGCGGCTCTTCCAGCGTTTTCAGAAACGCGTTGAAGGCCGCATTTGAGAGCATGTGCACCTCGTCGATGATGTACACCTTGAAGCGTCCCTGCTGCGGGGCGTAGCGCACCTGCTCCACCAGGGAGCGGATGTCTTCCACTGAGTTGTTGGAGGCCGCGTCCAGCTCGTGCACGTTGAAGGACGCGTTTTCCTGAAACGCCCGGCACGATGAGCACTTGCCGCAGGCTTCCAGCTCAGTGGGCGCGTCGGGGGTAGAGGAGTTGAGTACCGAGTCGGGGATGATGTCCTGCCGGCCCGCCGCCACCAGCTCCGCCACCGAGCGGCCCTTGCGCACGTGCTCCTCCACAAACTCGCAGTTGATGGTCTTGGCCAGGATGCGGGCGCAGGTGGTTTTGCCTACCCCCCGCGGCCCGCAAAACAGGAAGGCCTGCGCCAGGTGCTGCGAGGCAATGGCGTTTTGCAGGGTAGTAGTAACGTGCTGCTGCCCCACCACGCTCCGAAACGTGGCCGGACGGTATTTCCGGGCCGAAACAACGAAATTCTCCATAGTGCTATCCTACAAAGATACAGCCCAGATCACGGATTTTTGCGGATTATTCGGATTCGTCGGATTTTGTGGACGATTGCAACGTGGCGTTTCAACCCGGCACCTCTGCCGGCTGCTGAATACTATCATTGTGAAAATGCGTTGCGGTATCAACTGACAAAACCAGCTTCGCAATCGTCCACAAAATCCGATCAATCCGAATAATCCGCAAAATCCGTGAGCGGAACAAATTTGCCCCGCTGCAACGTTTTCTCCCTAATCCGCGTACATTTGCGCCCCGCCTGTTGTGGCGGGTACCGTTCTTTCTAATCTGGGGTCGACATGGAATTGACAGCTTGTGCAAGTCGCGAGTAAGCGTGTCGGGAGTTGGATGAATCTCCCGTTAAAAAGTCGTCCGAACAATAACTGGCGAGTATTCCTACGCCATGGCTGCCTAGTCTAGGTACTAAGTAATGCCATCGTCCCGCATCCGTTTGCTTTTACACGGGTGAGTTCGGGGCGTCGTAAGTAGAAGCTAGCGGCGAGGGAGGTGTGACCGCGCCGCGAAACCCAACTGCATCTACGGGTAGACCAAAGGCCTGATATGCGCCCGGGCTACCCCGACAATCCAAGCATAGATACACACGTAGAAAGCCCGACGCCTTCCTTGTCTGGACCAGGGTTCGAATCCCTGCGACTCCACAGAAAAAGCCTGTTTCCAAGATGGAAACGGGCTTTTTGTTTTTCCGGGGTACAGCTAGGGGGCGGACTATGCGTTTGCACAGAGAGCAAAGGCTGAAAGTGAGTCATAACGCTAAGGCTGTGGGCAGCGAAGAGTTATTTAGCATTCACTGTTACGCATGTTTTGGCGTATTCACTGGAATAATCCAAATTTGCATCTGTTGTTCTGTTTTATGCAAAATGACGAGAAAGTGGATGCATACGTTATGGATGAAAAGAAGCCGAAATCTGTCAATCAGCGAATAGCTGAGCTGGTACAGTATTATCATAAGGGTAATAAAGCAGCCTTTGCGAAGGTAGTAGGCATCAGCTACCAAAGGCTGGGTGCAATTTTGGGTAGCAGACAAAGTGCGCCCACGGTGGCAATCCTACAAAAGATAGGCGTTGCATTACCACAAGTGCAGATGGATTGGCTTGTATTAGGTGAGGGGGATATGCTGCAAGCGAATAATGCAATTCATGATCCATTGCTCTTTGATAGCTCAGCAGTTGCGGCTAAGGACTTGACGCAGCGCTTAGCGGAAAATAGAAAGCACTTCGATGTATTAATGGAAGCTCTTATAGAGGAGCGGAAACTGAGTAGAGTGTACCGCATCGGCGTCAATCGTCCTATGGAGCGAAAATTGGCTGATCGGTTAAGTATCACAGAGGAAGAAGCGCGGGCACTCGTATTGAGTGGTCAAGTTCGTTCTCAATACTCTGGGCACGACAACGATAAAGCCCGGCGCAATGTCGCTAGCTATCTTATCACCGAACAAGCAGTTCGCGATTTTTTAGCAGCAGAGTAGCAACCCTGGCCTCCGTGTTTTGAGTAGCCTTCAACTTTCCAGCGTAATCGGATCATTTCAAGCGCTACCTCAAATTCACTGAGTCTGGTCTACTAAGCACTAGATTTAATGTACAGTGAGGGAAGGCAAGCGGCTCATCACCTACCATCAGCAAGCTCGCATCTGAATATAGTACTTCAGAAGAATATTGGTAGGCTACACCAGAATTCTGAGTTGAATGATGTAGTATAGGTCCTGTAACATAAGAAAGCCCGTTTCCATATCGAAAACGGGCTTTTCTATCTGCTATTTATTCTTTTTACTCTGTTTTAGCAACGATGTGTTAAGTCGTGGCAGAGAGAGCGAAGTAGAAATCCAGTACACTAGGTTTCTACTTCGCTCTTATGCAAAAATAGCTTGCCTACTTTATAAGTAGTCGTTGCTGAGCTTAGGAAAGTATATGCACGAGGCAGTAGCCTGCCACGCCAGACCAGCTCAACGCGCCATACATGAGTAGCTTCTCATACCAAGTAAGCTCGAGTTCTTCAGCTGGTGTATACATGGGCGGGACGGGTAAGGAGAAAGAGAGCAGAACGGCCTAAACACAGGAATAGGGCGTTTAAAGGTTCTGGAAATATACTAAGCTTAGTACGATTTTGCAAAACCTAATATAATTATGTATTACTATCGCATGTGGTTGGTATTGAAGTAGTTTAAAAATCCCATAATGTATTCGTAATCTATTTATACTACGATGGCACTCATGCAAGGCGCTATGTAACGAACTGTTTGGCCGAAAAAAAGCCCGTTTCCATAGAGGGAAACGGGCTTGCGTATAAGTGGCGTCAACTTCTTACGCCGGCGAGATATGATTCTCTAAATCACCGCCAAACTTAATAAGTAAGTCGCCGAGCTTGCTCAAATCTGCTTTCAGAGCATCCTCCACTTTATCAGCGGCCTGAATGGTTTGAGCTCCCAGCATACTAAGCGAGCTGCCGATGGATTTGCCGTCGAAAAGATCTAACTCGGCGCTGATTAATGATTGCAAGTTGCCCAGCTCGCGGGCAATGTCCTGAAAGGCTGGTATACCACTGTCAATTAGAAGCTGATACCACTGGTCGATGTGGGTAAGTGCTGTGCTGATAGGCATACCGGTAGGACCTTGTAACAGGGCCTGTATAGTATGGGTGAGGAGTACGTCACTGGAGTGAGTGGAAGGGAGGTTTGCCATAGCTAAATGAGATGAGGGAGCGGAGAATTAAGAAGCGGTATGTAGTAGACCCGCTTGCCGTAGAATAGTTGCCGCACGTAGGGCACTGGATTCTTTATCTTTTATTTCCAGCATGATATCCGCGTCGAGGCCTTGCAAGTGCGGTAGCAAGTCGTGGAACAAGGCGTCGACCAGCGTAGTGGTGTGTTTGCCTTTGCGTTCACCGGGCTGCTGCGAGCTATAGTCCAGCATCGGCACGCCGTCGTGGACTGGATGCCACGTGGCCGCGGCCAAGCGCAGGGCTTCTGCCATTGGCTCGCCATGGTTTAGGCATTCGTGGTGGAAGGTATCAAACAGGATAGGAACACCCACGGCCTCGTGCAGGCGCAGGCAGTCGCGCAGGCTGAACAGCCGGTCGTCGTTTTCGATAACCACCCGACTACGCACCTGCTCGGGTAGGGCTAGGTATGTGTCCTCAAACCGATTAATTGCTAGCTCGCGGTTGTTGTAGAGGCCTCCCACGTGAATTTGCAGCTTGGCAGTGGTATCCATGCCCATTAGATCCAGCATGGAGCCCTGGTACACCAGCTCAGCAATACTACGCTCTACAATCCCTGTATCGGGTGAGTTCAGGACCACAAACTGGTCGGGATGCAGCGACACGCGCATATGGTGCTGCCGGATGTAGTCGCCAATGGCTCTGAACTCTGCCGCAAACCGGGTTTGCCACGGGTAGGTGTTGATGGCATGCGAACCGAACGGTACGATATTCGATCCAATCCGGAAAAAGAGCAGATCGTTTTCTACGTTATACGTCAGAATACGCTGCAAACAAGCCAGATTGTTGGCTACAGTCTGTTCTACGCGGGCATCTGAATAGGATGCCAGCCGAAACGTGGACGCAGAGGAACAATCAAGCGATTCATTAACACAAGGATACCCGATTCTCATATTACAACCGTACGGGCGCCACTGGACGAGGTTGTTGAAAAGGTTATACACAGTATATATAAATTTATACTGTATTGATTGTTAATTTGCTACCCTAGCAAGCTGCGCGGCTAGGCTGATAAAAAATACGTGGCGAGGCCGTATAATAGCTATTCGTAGCCCCGGTTGTCCAGAAAATACTTATTGTATTCTTTCCGGGCCTTAATGGCTTTTTGGAGTCTTTCCTGGGCCTTGATTTCCTCCATTTTCTGACGCTGCTTGCCTTCACGAGAGAATTGCTCGTAGAGCAGGCTCACAGGATTCTGCACCGTAGCCGAGGCCGAGGGCGCTGCTGGCGCCGTGCTGTCGACAGGGAACAGGGGTTTGGGCGGGGCCGTGCGCTTCACAGCATTGTCGGGGGGGGTAGGGCGCTTGATATTGCGAAGCGCCCGGTTAATTACGGCGTCCGAAGGGCGTCCCTGGAGCACCTCTACACTTTGCAGCTCGATACTGGTTGGTTGCAGTTTGATTTGCAGGATAATTTGCGACAAGCCGCTATTGCCTACCACCAAGCGTTGGGTTTTATAACCAAGCGCCTGAAACACCAGCGTGTCGCGGGCCGTGGCGGTCAGATTGAAATCGCCCTGGTCGGAGGCAATAACACCTTGGCCCTTGCCCTGGAGCAGCACCGTAACCCGCGGCACGGGCTTGCGCGTCTCGGCATCCGATATGGTCCCCGTCACGCGTACTTGGGCCTGTACGGCGCCAGCCGCACCCAGCCACACCAGCAGCAGAAGCCCCAGCACCCGCAGCACTCGCAACTGCGCAAGACGTGGAAAAGGTAGCATACTCACAAAACAAAGCTAACGCAGACTTTCGGCACTATTGCCCGTTGTCTGAGGATTGAGCCGAAAAAAGCCCGCTCCGTTGCACGGGCGGGCTTTTCAGAGGAGAGAAAAAGGCTATTTGATTTTCACTTTGTCGCCGTCTTCAGGCTTCAGCTTCACGGTGCCATCGTCGCCGGCTTTCTTGGCTTTGTTGCCCTGGGCATCTTTAATTTTGATGTCACCGTCTTTATCGACCTCAATCTTGCTGCCATCGGGGCCTTTTACTTTGGTACCGGGTGCCACACCAGCGGCAGCACGCTCAATTTTCTGACCAGGCGTAAGGGGGGCCGGAGCGGGCGCCACAGTTACAATATCTACTTCCTCGTAGTAGCGGCCAGGGTTGCTGGTATACGCTGTGTATTGCTCAGGCGTCAGGAAATCGTGGAACTCCTCGTTCGACTCGAGGTAGGCAGCGCGCTTGGCGGCACCCAAGCCAGTGGTGTCGTTGGTGTACTGGTTGCGCACGTCGGCCAGCTTGCGGGCGCGGTTGTAGTACACATCGCGGGCTTTTGATATGGCGGCGGTGTCTGTCACGTTCAGGTCGGTGGCCATGCGCTGAGCAGTGGCATCGGCCTGCGAGCGGTAGGTAGCGTCATTCGCGTCGGTGGTGGACGCGGCAGTATCCATGGTATCCGTGGTGGTGGCGGTTTCGGTTTTGTTGTCCGAGCAAGAAGCCATGGTCAGCGCGGCAGCGCAGCTGAGCAGCAAAAAAGTCTTTTTCATGAGGAGTCAGATTAGAGGGAGAAGCAAAAAAGGAATGTGCGGCATATACGCGCCCAGCCATCAGAGGTTACTTTTTGCCCACGTTGCTAACCCTTTTTTAGTCCTACGCTCTGCGCAGTTCCAGTACGGTGATTTCAGGTAAAAATCCAACCCGGCCGGGGTAGCCCAGAAAGCCCAGGCCTACATTTACGTAGAGGTGCTGCTTGCCCCGTTTATACAGGCCCGCCCACTGCTTGTACACGTACTGCACGGGACTCCATTTCAGGTGTGGTAGGTTCACGCCAAACTGCGCACCGTGCGTGTGGCCGGAAAGCGTCAGGTCGATATCGGGGTACTCGTGCACTTGCGCGTCCCAGTGGGTAGGGTCGTGGGTGAGCAGGATTTTGAACGGGGCATTGCCGGAGCCGGCGTGCGCTTTGGAGAGGTTGCCGTGCTGCACAAACTTAGTTCCCCAGTTTTGCACGCCCAGAATGGCAATTTGCTCGCCGTTGCGCTCCACGGTGCGGCTTTCATCCATCAGCAGCTCCCACCCAATTTTGGCGTGGTTCTGCATTAGGCGTTCCAGGTTGGCGCGCTTGGCCTCCGCCGATTCCCACTGCACATAATCCCCGTAGTCGTGGTTGCCGAGGATGGAGTAGATAGGCCGCTCCGAGCGAATGCCCGCCAGCGTGTCAATGTGCTCTTCTACCTCCGTCGCCACGTTGTTGACCAGGTCGCCGGTCATGAAGATCAAATCAGCTTGCTGGTCGTTGATGAGTTTGACGGCGCGCTGCAACGGCTCCTTCGAGGTGAAAGAACCCGTGTGCAGATCGGAGATTTGCAAGATTTTGAAGCCGTCGAACGAAGCCGGCAAATTGGGGAAGCGCAGCACGCGGCGTTTCACCTGGTAGTCGGTGCCACCGCGGACGATGCCCCAGACTAGCGCCACTAAAGGCACGGCACCCAGCAATAGCGCCGCCCGGCTTAGAAACGCACTGCGCGAAATAGGCTCACCGCCCGCTGAGTTGCCGCTAAACTGCCGCGCCACGAAGCGCCCGGCCCGCACCACATCTTCCAACAGCAAGGGTAGGGCAATTATGAGCTTGGCCGCAATCAGCCCCAGCAACAGGCCCAGAAAATAGACTTTGTAATGCGGCTGCGCGGTGCGGCGGGTGCTAATGGCCCAAATGCCCAAGCCCCAGACCAGCAGCGTTACGGCCACATACACCACCGCAGTCAGCCGTCGGCCGCCGGCTGTGTCGGGTTGGATGGCGGTGCGTACGGCTTGCAGGCCGTACCACTCAACTAAAAGAAAGAAAAACAGAACTGGTAACGACAGAAAACGAGACATGCAACAACGAAGGAAGGAGAAAAACAGCCATAAGACGGCCGCGTGAGGGTAGACGAAGAAACGGAGGGTTTACTGTATAGTGGCCGGTATTATGTTTGCTTACCGGAAGCACGTAATTCCACCCAGGTGTACAATGAATCCGGTAAATAGTTTAGCCGACGAGCAGCTTCCTGCTTCTACTTACTCGGCGCCTACCTCCTTCAGCATCAAGAGCTGGGCCGAAGAAGACCGCCCCCGCGAAAAGCTGCTGGCCAAAGGCCGCGCCGCCCTCTCCGACGCCGAGTTGATGGCTATTTTGCTGGGCTCGGGCACGGCTAAGCTTTCAGCGGTAGACGTAGCAAAGCTTATTTTGCAGGCGGTAGAGAACGATCTGAACGCCTTGGCGAAGCTGTCAGTGAAAGAGCTGATGCGCCACAAGGGCATCGGCGAAGCCAAGGCCATTACCATTGTGGCGGCCCTGGAGCTGGGTAGGCGCCGCAAGGAGGCCACCGCCAGTCAGCGCACCGTCATCACTTGCTCTACAGACATCTACAACACCATCCGGCCCAACTTGCAGGATCTGCCGCACGAGGAGTTTTGGGTGGTCCTACTCAACCGCGCCAACGTGGTGATGCGCAAGCAGCCTGTGAGCACCGGCGGCGTGGCCGGCACCGTGGCCGACCCCAAACTCATTTTCAAGCACGCCCTGGAGCAGTTGGCCAGCAGCATCATTCTGGTGCACAATCATCCTAGCGGCAACCGCAACCCCTCGGCCGCTGATATTGCCCTCACCCGCAAGCTCAAAGAAGCCGGCCAATTCCTGGACCTACCCATTCTGGACCACCTGATTTACACCGATTTGGGGTATTATAGCTTCGCGGATGAGGGGATGCTGTAAATAATGCGGCTCAGGATGACAAATGGAAGTCCCCTACCTTTGCCTCCGTGAAAATCAATCCGAAATTCTTTATTGGTCTGGGCCTGCTGCTGATTATTGGCTACTTCCTACAAGACTTGGTGCTGAGCGACAGCCAGTACATCATTGGCGTAAAGAAGAAACGCCAGGAAAAAGACGACTCGTTCCGGCGCGTAAATGGCTCGCCGCTCAGCCAGGCCCAACGCGACACATTCAAGAACTTGCCCTACTACGCCCCCGACCGCGCCTACCGCCTCGACGCGCAGTACCAGGGCTTCACGCTGCGCGACACGCTGCGCATGGCCACTACCGGCCCCCAGCCCGAAGCCTACCTGCGCTGGGGCCAGGCCACGTTTATCCTGAACAAGCAGGAGTACAAGCTCACGCTCTATCGCCGCGCGTTCGGCACCGATACCACGCTGTTCATTCCCTTCGCCGACCGCACCAACGGCCTCGCTACTTACGGCGGCGGCCGCTACCTCGATGCCGCCGTACCCGCCCCCGACGACACCGAAATTACCCTCGATTTCAACCACGCCTACAATCCCTACTGCGCCTACAACAACAGCTTCGTGTGCCCGCTGCCGCCGGCAGAGAACCGCCTAAACGTAGAAATTCCGGCAGGGGAGAAGGCCTTTCACGAGTAGGGGTAGAGGATATATATCTATACCCTGCTTGTCATCTCCTAACCCCGCCTGTCATCCTGAGCAGAGCGAAGGACCTTCTCACGTAACAACGAGTCGTTCACGTGTGAGAAGGTCCTTCGCTCCGCTCAGGATGACAGGCGGGGTTCAGATGAAAGGACGTTGGTGTTATAGGGGAGTTCCGATAAATAGGCGAAAAGCCGGGGTAAACCGCGTTTCGGGCAGCCTGCCAAATTCCTACCTTTGCGGACAGCATCAGTTGTCAGATGCTGGCTGTTGGTTGCCAGATGATGCGTATTCGCGTCATGCAAAACAGATAACTAACAACTAGTGCCTGACAACGAACAACTAGCAAATAACCCCATGAAAATATCATACGACTGGCTCCGTACGCTCATCCCTACCACCCAGTCTGCCGAGGAAATCGGGAAGCTGCTGACGGGCTCCGGCCTGGAAGTGGAAGGCATTGAGGAGCTGGAGAGCGTACCCGGCGGCCTGCGCGGCGTGGTGCTGGGCACCGTGCTCACCCGCGAAAAACACCCCGACGCCGACAAGCTCAGCCTCACCACCGTAGACGTGGGCGACGGCACCCCGCGCCAGATTGTATGCGGCGCCCCCAACGTGGCCGCCGGCCAGAAAGTAGTAGTGGCCCTGGAAGGCGCTATGCTGCACCCCACCGCGGGCGAGCCGTTCAAAATCAAGAAGTCCAAGATTCGCGGGGCGGCTTCCGAAGGCATGATCTGCGCCGAAGATGAAATTGGGCTGGGCGAGTCGCACGCAGGCATTATGGTGCTGAACACGGACCTACCCAACGGCACCCCAGCCGCCGAGTACTTTGGGTTGGGTTCCGATTCGGTGTTTGAGATTGGCCTGACGCCCAACCGCGCCGACGCGGCCTCGCACTACGGTGTGGCCCGCGAGCTGCGCGCCTTGCTGCGTCAGCCCTGCCATTTGCCTGACGTGAGTGACTTCTCGGCGCCTACCTCGGCCGAAAACACCATTGGCGTTACTATCGAAGACGAAGCCGCCTGCCCGCGCTACGCCGGCTTGCTGCTGGATAATGTGCAGGTAGGCCCATCGCCGGAGTGGTTGCAGCGCCGCCTGCGCAGCATTGGCCTGTCGCCCATCAATAACGTGGTGGACGTGACCAACTTCGTGCTGCACGAGTTGGGCAACCCCCTGCACGCCTTCGACGCCGACCAAATTACCGGAAACCAGATTCGGGTAAAACGGGCCGAAGCCGGCGAGAAATTCGTGACGCTGGACGGCACGGAGCGCACGCTCAAAGCTGAGGACTTGGTTATTGCTGATGCCAACGGCGCACCCATGGCGCTGGCCGGCGTGTTCGGCGGCAAGACATCGGGCGTGAGCAACGCCACTACCCGCGTGTTCCTGGAAAGCGCCTACTTCGCGCCAGCCGTGGTACGCAAAACCAGCCAGACCCACCAGCTCAAAACCGACGCTTCCTTCCGCTTCGAGCGCGGCACCGACCCCGACATGGTGCCCGTGGCCCTGAAGCGGGCGGCGCTGCTGTTGCAGGAAGTGGCTGGGGCGCGCATCGCCGCGCCGGTGGTCGACGAATATCCTACCCCTATCCTTGCTACGGAAGTGCGCCTACGTCTACCCCGCGTGGCCCAGCTGGTAGGGCAGGAGATAGGCGAGGAACGCATCCGCCAGATCCTAACGGATTTGGATATTGAGATTGAGGAACAACCGGCACCAGGTAATGCAATAGGGGAGGACTTGGCCGAGCATCTCACGCTCCTCAGCGCTCAGCCAGCAACCAACGACCCATCCGCAACGGAATGGCACCTGAAAATACCGCCGCACAAGGTAGACGTGACCCGTGAGGCCGACGTGATTGAGGAAATCCTGCGCATCTACGGCTACAACAACGTGGCACTGCGGCCCTTCAACTCAGCTTCCTACCTCGCCAAGTTCCCGAACCCCGACCCCGAAGTGCTGCGTCAGAACACGGCGCGCCTGCTCAGCGGGCAGGGCTATTCGGAGATTATTACCAACTCGCTCACCAACTCGGCCTACTTCGAAAAAGGCGGCGCCAAGGATGCTACGCTGGTGCGCGTGCACAACTACAACAGCGCCGACCTCGACATCATGCGCCCCACGGTGCTGCACTCGGCCCTGGAAGTAGTGCGCTACAACCTCAACCGCCGCCAGAAAGACCTGAAGCTCTACGAGTTCGGTAAAGCCTACTCTCAGAAGCCCGAGACGGGCAAGCACCAGGAGCAGAACAAACTTGTACTGCTGCTCACCGGCAACACGGCTGCCGAAACGTGGCAGCAGAAGTCTGAAAAGACCTCCTTCCATCAGTTGGCCGGGGCCGTGCAACAGGTGCTGGCGTCGTTAGGCTTCAGCAACTATGCCAGTCAGCCCGTGCAACATTCCTACCTTGCGGGTGGGCTGACGCTGCTGGTGCAAAACCAGCCGGTGGTGCACCTGGGCGCCGTGTCGCCGGGCGTGCTGAAACAGCTCGACGTGAACCAGCCGGTGTGGTACGCCGAGCTGGACTGGGACTGGCTGGTGCGCAAGTACAAGAACACGCTGGTGGCCCGCGAGCTGCCCAAGTTCCCGGAAGTACGCCGCGACCTGTCACTGGTAGTCGACAAAACCGTGACCTTCGACCAGCTACAGCAGATTGCGCGCCGCACCGAGAAGAAACTTCTACAAAGCCTGAATGTGTTTGACGTGTACGAGGGCGATAACCTGGGGGCGGGCAAGAAGTCGTACTCCGTGAGCTTCGCCCTGCAAGACCCTACCCAAACCCTCACCGACCAAGCCATCGACCAGGTGATGCAGCGCCTCATCCAGCAATTCGAGAAGCAGGCCGGCGCCCTGATTAGGAAGTAAGGAGTGGTTTTTGGGGAAGTCAGCACGTCATTTTGAACATTCTGCGCATCAAGCATAGATGAGAAATCTTGCGTGCTGACGAATGGATAGTATTGTCATGCTAAGCTTGTCGAAGTATCTCTATCATGAGTGATGAATATTGGAATAAGGTAGGCGGATTAGTTCTTATAGTTTGCGGCTGGTTTCTAGGAGGAATAGGATATGGAGAACCTATGGGGCCTTTCTGGAGCACTATCTGCCTTCTGTCAATGTTTCCTTTGATTATCTTCGGTATATACATCTTAGCCCGTAAATAGGAAGCTGGTTTTGAAATAAGGATGTTGTCATGCTGAACTTGTTGAAGCATCTCGCGTGCTGATGGTGGAGTACTGCTTTTACATTAGCACGCGAGATGCTTCGACAAGCTCAGCATGACGTTCTTACCGTTACTTAGCCAAAACCAAAAACAATCAACCAAAAACTGAAAAATGGCTTCCTCCCAGCAACTAGCCCAACTCGACCGCCTGGAGCGGCAAGTGAACAGCTTAGTGGCTGCCTATCAGCAGGTGCGGGAGGAATTGAGCGATGCCCAAACCACCATTGAGCAGCTGCGCGCCGATGTGCGCGACCGGGACCGGCAGCTCAAGGATTTCCAGAACCGGGAGAATATCGCTAAACTTGTCAATACCGTAGCAGAGAAACCTGCCCACGTCAACGAGCTGAAACTGCGCCTCAACGAATACATCCGCGAAATAGATAAGTGCCTTGCCTATTTGAAGGAGTAACGACCTATCCCCATCCACCTAAAAACGCACTGCTCGCATGAGCGACTTAGCCATAAAAATTCGTATTGCTGAACGGGAATATCCCATGCGCGTTGCCGCCCCCGATGAGGAGCGCCTGCGCATGGCCGGTAAGCTGCTGAATGAAAAGCTTAAGGAGTTCCGCGACCAGTACGGCATCCAGGACAAACAGGACCTTTTGGCCATGATTGCCCTAACCACAATGGTCGACCGCCTGAAGGTCGGCAAGGAGAAGGACGGCACCGATGCAGCCCTTACCGAGCGCCTCGCGCGCTTGGACGAGCTGCTTTCGTCGCTGGTGCTGGGCTAATCGTAGCCCGGCTTCGGTTTCACGCTTTCCCTACCCCCGTGGCAATCGGCCGTGCGGGTGGGCACGCGTTGGACTAGTTTTTTTGTTATGGTTTTTATATACCCCTTCCCCAAAAACCATAGCACATGTCACCCTATGTTTATATCGCGCTGGCTGCCGTCGTTGCCCTTGTGGCCGGCGTGTTTGTCGGCCGCCTGCTGGCCGGCAAGGCCCGGCAGGACCATGAGGCCGAGGCTCGCGCCCGCGCCCAACAGCTTCTGCAAGAAGCAGAAGAGAAAGCCAACCGCATCCGCGACGAGCGGATTCAGCAGTCGAAAGACAAGTTTCGGACCCTCAAGCATGAGTTTGAGCAGGAAAGCCGCCGCCAAAAAGCTGAGCTGGACACCGAGCTGACCCAGCGCCGTCAAGCCGTGGTGGAGCAGGAGCAGAACATCAAGCAGCTCACGCAAACCACGCAAAAACAGCTCGACCAGATTCAGCGCAAAGAAAAAGAGCTGGATACCCTGCGCGACAAGCTCCAGAACGACGCCCAACAACAGCGCGACCGGCTGGATGCCCAAGAGGAAAAGCGCCAAACGGCTCACGAAGCCCAGTTGGCCAAGCTGCAACTACGTGAGGTAGAGGCCGAAGAAAAGGCCCGCCAAGTGCAACAGCAACTCGAAACTATTTCGGGCCTAACGGCCGCCGAAGCCCGCGAGCAGCTGGTGGAATCGTTGAAGAACGAGGCACAGTTGCAAGCATCATCTTACATCAAAGACGTGGTGGCGCAAAGCAAGCTCACGGCTACCAAAGATGCTAAGAAGGTGGTGCTGGAAACCATTCAGCGCACTGCTGCTGAGCACGCCATTGAGAACTGCGTGTCGGTATTCAATATTGAGTCGGACGACGTGAAGGGCAAGATTATCGGCCGCGAGGGTCGGAACATTCGCGCCCTGGAAGCCGCTACTGGCGTTGAGATTATTGTGGACGATACCCCCGAGGCCATCATCATTTCGGGCTTCGATCCGGTGCGCCGCGAGGTGGCTCGTCTGAGCCTGCACCTGCTGGTGAAGGACGGCCGGATTCACCCGGCCCGCATCGAGGAGATTGTGGCCAAAACCCGCAAGAACATCGACGAGGAAATCGTGGAAATCGGGGAGAAAACCATCATCGACCTGGGCATCCACGGCCTACACCCCGAGCTGGTGAAGATGGTAGGGCGCATGCGTTTCCGGTCGTCGTATGGCCAGAACCTGCTCCAGCACTCGCGTGAGGTAGCCAACCTTTGCGCCACCATGGCCGCCGAGTTGGGCCTGAACGTGAAGCACGCCAAACGCGCCGGCCTCCTGCACGACATCGGTAAGGTAAGCACCGAGGAGCCCGAGCTGCCCCACGCCATACTGGGCATGGAGATGGCCAAGAAGTACAAAGAGCACCCCGACGTGGTAAACGCCATCGGCGCCCACCACGACGAGATGGAGATGACGGCCATGATTGCGCCCCTGGTGCAGGCCTGCGACGCCATTTCGGGCTCGCGCCCCGGCGCCCGCCGCGAGATGATGGAAAGCTACATCAAGCGCCTCAAGCAGCTGGAAGAAACCGCTGTGTCGTTTGACGGGGTGTTGCAGTGCTACGCCATCCAGGCCGGCCGTGAGCTGCGCGTGATGGTGAATGCCGAAAACGTAACCGACGACCGCGCCCAGGAGCTGAGCTACGAGATTTCGCAGAAAATCGAGAAGGAAATGCAGTACCCCGGTCAGATCAAGATTACCGTGATTCGGGAGATGCGCGCCGTGGCCTACGCTAAGTAGGGTAAGGCAACCAACGTAGAAAAGCCGCCGCAACGAGAGTTGCGGCGGCTTTTTTGTGGCAAATAAATTTTTTAACGAAAACGCTAACTGCTTGCAACCTATGCTACTTGAATAGGCTCTTGTACCTGTATTATCCACTACACTATTCCTATCCGGCGATGGTCTGCCGGTTGTTGCGGAGCATGTTGCTGCGCCAGCCAGTAGACCATCGCCTTTTATGTGTATGACAAAATCGGTGCGCTGGGATAGAGTTTTTCTTTGGCTGGTGGTATCGGTGAGCCTGAGCGGCTGTGTGCTCTACACACCACTTCGGCCCAGTGCACCTATGCTGCGCGAGAAAGGGCAGGCCGAGGTAGGTGGCGGCACCTACCTTTTCTCCGGCCGCTTAGAGGGCTCGGCTGCGTACTCGCCGGTGCGGCATGTGGTGGTGCGGACCGCGGGTGCACTCCGCACCGACAAGCGCGATACCGCAACGTACTCTCGTACGCGCCAATTGGAAGTAGGCACCGGTACTTACTGGGCGCTTGGGCAGCGGTGGTTGGTAGGGGGCTCTATGGGGTACGGCTGGGGGCACAGCAGCCGCGGGTATCAGGACGAAAGCTACTTGGGCATTTTTCGCCGCGATTCTACTATCACGTACCAGTACGATGCACGCTACGGGAAGCCTTTTGGCGACGTGTTTGTGGCGTATGAGGATGGCCCGTTCACGATGGGCATGGCCTACCGGCTTTCGCAGGTACGCTTTACCACTCTCACCAACAACGGGCAGCCTATCCGCTTGCGCCGCATGACGCGCAACGAGCCCATGCTGTTTATGCGCTTTGGCAATCGGCAGGGCGTATTACAGTGGGCCCAGCTGCAACTCACGCTCAGCTCTTCGTGGTCGGCCGATCTGGTGCGAAGGTCGGCCCCAGTAGGCCCACTACTTACCGATGTGAAGGCCGGTAACTTATTTACCTCCATTGGGATTGTGGTATATCCGCACCGCTTTAAACGGGAGCGGTATTAAGAGAGCATCGTTCCTCGGCAAGCTCGGAATGACGTTCTAAAAGCTTTAATGGTCTCAAAGTCATAAAAGCAGAAAGCCCACCCGAATTTTCCGGGCGGGCCTTTTGCTTTTGCCGATGTGCGGCTAACTGCTCGCATTACTGCTGCCAACCACCGCCTAGGGCGCGGTATACATTCACGGTAGCGTTCAGCTGCTGCATCTTGGTTTCGATCAGGTCAAACTTCGATTCCAAAGCGTCGCGTTGTGTGAACAGCACTTCCGTGTACTCGGCGCGAGCCGAGCGGAAGAGGCTGTTGGAAATCGTAACAGACTGGTTCAGGGACTGCACTTCCAGCGCCTTTTCGTTGTAGCTCTGGGCCAGGTTGCGGATGTTGGCCAGCTCGTTTACTACCTCCACATAGGCGTTCAGCACGGTGCGCTCGTAGTTATAGGCGGCCTGCGTCTGCACGGCGTTGGCGCTGCCGTACACGGCTTTGATGCCGTTGCGGTTCACCAGGGGCGCCACCAGCTCGCCGGCCAAGTTGTAGAGCATCGACTCGGGGGTAGAGAACAACAAACCAGGTTTGAACGCCTCGAAGCCCACCGAGCCAGTGAGGCGTAGCGAAGGGTAGAAGTTGGCGCGCGCCACCTGCACGTCTAGTTTGGTGGCGGCCAATTGCTGCTCGGCTTGCCGGATGTCGGGGCGATTTTGCAGCAGCTGCGAGGGCACGCCCGTTTGAATCACCGTCGGTACCAGGTCGTTGAACGTGGAGTCGTTGCGCACAATTGGGCGGGGGTAGCGGCCGGTGAGGAAGTTGATCCGGTTTTCGGTTTCGATGATGCGCTGCTGAATGCCGTATTGCAGGCTGCGGGTGTTGTGCACCTGGGCCTCAAAACGTTGCACGGCCAGCTCCGTGGTGCGCGCCGATTCCTTTTGCAGCTTCACCAGTTCCAGCGCATTGGTCTGAATCTCGATGTTCTGCTGCACAATCGCCAGTTGGTTGTCGAGGGCCAGCAACTCGTAATAGGAGTTGGCAATTTCGGCAATCAGGTTGGTAATCGTAAAGTTCCTACCTTCCACGCTCGACAGGTAGCGCAGGGCGGCCGACTTGCGGGCGTTGCGCAGCTTGTGCCAAATATCCACTTCCCAGCTCGCAAACGCGCCTACCCGGTAGTTAGGCAGCGGGTCGGGCGTGCGGTGCTCGGGCTTGATGTTCACGGCCTCCTCGGTGGCGCCGCGCAGCGTGTAGCGGCCGGGGCGCTCGGCCTCGGCGTTGGCTCCCAGGCCCACGAAGGGCAGGTACTCGCCCTTGCGGATTTGCACCTCGTTGCGGGAAATCTGGATTTCCTGCAAGGCAATGTTCAGCTCCTGGTTGTGCTGTAGAGCGGTATCAATGAGGGCTACCAGGTTGGGGTCGGTGAAGAACTGCCGCCACCGCACCTGGGCCGCGCTGGCCGTATCTTGGGCCGCGGCGCTGTTGTAGCTGGCGGGCACACGCCGATTGGCGTCTTTCACCACCAGCTCCGGCATCTTGCAGCTCCCTACCGCCAACGACAAACAGGCTACGCTTATATACTGATAAATGCGTTTTCTAAGCATGAGCTTCAACTTCTTCAACTAGCACGCGAGGCTCTACGCCTTCGCTTATCGGATATTCATTTTCGTCCTGGATTAGCTTGCGCCCTTCAGCCAGCTTGCCAAAGATGTAGTAGAGGCCGGGCACCAGCACCACCCCGAACACAGTGCCGAACAGCATGCCGCCCAGCGCCGCCGTGCCAATGGTGCGGTTGCCGATGGCCCCCGCGCCCGTAGCCAGCACCAGCGGAATCAGACCGGCAATGAAGGCGAAGGAAGTCATCAGGATAGGGCGGAAACGAGCCTTGGCACCGGCAATAGCCGCATCGCGTACTGAGAGGCCGTGCTCGTGTTCCTGCACGGCAAACTCCACAATCAGCACCGCGTTTTTGCCCAGCAAGCCCACCAGCATCACCAGTCCTACCTGGGCGTAGATGTTGTTGGCCAGGCCCAGCATCTTGATGAAGGCGAAGGAGCCGAATATCCCGGCCGGCAACGACAGCACTACCGCCAAGGGCAGCAGGAAGCTCTCGTACTGCGCAGCCAGCACCAGGTAAACGAAGGCCAGCACCACCAGGAAGATGTAGATGGCCTCGTTGCCGCGGCTCACCTCGTCTTTCGACAGGCCACCCCAGTCGATGTCGTAGCCGCGGGGTAGGGTTTCGCGGGCCACTTCCTGCACCGCCTTAATGGCCTCGCCCGAGCTGTAGCCGGCGGCGGCATCGCCGCGGATGGAGGCGGTGGTGTACATGTTGTAACGGTTGATTTCGTTGGCGCCCTGGGTCTTCACGATTTTCATGAAGGCCGAGAACGGCACCATCTCACCCCGGTCGTTTTTCACCCACATGTCCATCACGTCTTTGGGTAGGCGGCGGTACTCGGGCGAGGCCTGCACGTACACCTTAAAAAAGCGCTGGTATTTGATGAAGCCCAGCTCGTAGGTCGAGCCAATCATGATGCTCAGTGTGTTCATGGCGTTGCCAATGCTCACGCCTTTCTGCATGGCCAGCTGGTTGTCGATCTTCAGCTCGTACTGCGGGTAGTTGGCCGAGTAGAACGTAAACAGCCCAGCCAGTTCCTTACGCTTGTTGAGGGCTGCCATAAAGTCCTCGTTCACCTTTTCCAGCGCCTTATAGTCGCCGGTGTTGGTTTTGTCGAGCAGTTGGAGCTGGAAACCGCCTGCCGCGCCATAGCCCGGTACTGCTGGTGGCTCGAAGAATTCCACAGTCGCGCCGGGAATTTGCTTGGCCTTTTTCTCCAGTTCCTCCACAATGTCGTGGATGGACTCCTTGCGCTCCGACCATGGCTTTAAGTTAATCAAGCAGGTGCCAGCATTGGAGCCCCTACCCTCCGTGAGTACCTCGTAGCCGGCCAGGGTAGAAATGCTCTGGATGCCAGGTACGTCCTTCGCCAGCTCGTAGAGGCGCTGCGAAATGTCGTTGGTACGCTCTAGCGTGGAGCCGGGGGGCGTTTGGATGATGGCGTAGAGCATGCCCTGGTCCTCACTCGGGATAAAGCCCGAGGGGAGGGTAGAGGAGATGCCCATAATGCCCAAGCCGAAAATAATCAGCACGCCGAACGTCACCACGCGCCGGTCCACCACCTTTTCCAGCACCCCAATGTAGCGGCCAGTCAGCTTCTCAAAGCCGCGGTTAAACCAGTCGATAAAGCGGTTGATGGGTGTTTTCTTGCGCGGCTGGCCGTGCGTGTTCTTCAAGATCATGGCGCACAGCACCGGTGTGAGCGTGAGGGCCACTACACCCGAAATCACAATGGAAGTAGCCATGGTGATGGAGAACTGGCGGTAGAAAATACCCACCGGGCCGCTCATGAAGGCCACCGGCACGAATACCGCCGTCATCAGAATAGTAATGGCAATGATGGCGCCGCTGATTTCACCAATCACCTCGCGCACCGCGCCGTACGGCGAGAGGTGCTTTTCCTCCATCTTGGCGTGCACGGCCTCTACCACCACAATGGCGTCGTCGACCACAATACCAATGGCCAGCACCAGTGCAAAGAGCGTTATCATGTTGATGGTGAGCCCGAACGCCTGCATCGCCACAAATGCACCCACCAACGACACGGGCACCGCAATAATGGGGATGAGGGTAGAGCGCCAGTCGCCCAGGAACAGGAATACTACCAGCGCCACCAGCAAGAAGGCGTCGCGCAGGGTGTGGATTACGTTTTCTGTGGAGGCGTCGAGGAAGTTCGACACATCGTAGCTGATTTTGTAGTCCATGCCGGGGGGCATGGTTTTCTTCAGCTCCTCCAGCTTGGCCTTCACGTTCTCAATCACCTCCGAGGCGTTGGAGCCGTAGGTTTGCTTGAGCACAATAGCCGCCGAGGGGTAGCCGTCGAGGTTGGAGTAGATGTCGTAGAACTCTGAGCCCAGCTGCACGTCGGCAATGTCCTTCAGGTGCAGAATCTCACCGTCAGGGTTGGCCTTGATAATCACGTTTTTGTACTGGTCCACGTCGTTGAAGCGGCCCTGGTAGGTGAGCACATACTCCAGGGCTTCGGCCCTACCCCCGTCGGAGCGGCCAATACGGCCCGGCGAGCCAATCACGCTCTGGTCGTCAAGGGCCTTCATCACGTCGTCGGCCGAAACGTTGTAGGCACGCATGCGGTCAGGCTTCAGCCAGATACGCATGGCGTACTGCCGGCTACCCAGGATGCTGGCCCGCCCAATGCCGTTGATGCGCTGGATTTCGGGTATCATGTTCACCCCGGCAAAGTTGAACAGGTACTTCATGTCCGTGTTCTTGTCTTTGCTGTACAGGTTCACGTACATCAACATGTTGGGCACCACGCGGTTCACAATCACGCCCTCGCGCTGTACCAGCACCGGCAAGCGGTTGAGCACCTGTGCAATACGCGTGTTCACGTTCACCACGGCCTGGTCGGGGTCGGTGCCCAGGTTGAATACAATCTGGATGTTGGCTTCGCCGGCCGATACGGCGTCAGAGGTCATGTACTTCATGCCGGGCACGCCGTTCACGGCCTGCTCCAGCGGAATCAGCACCGACTCGGTGAGCACCTTGGCACTGGCACCAGGGTAGGCCGCCGACACCATCACCATGGGCGGCGAAATTTCCGGAAACTGCGACGTGGGCAGCGTCTTGATAGCCAGCACGCCCATAAACACAATCACCACCGAAATAACAATGGCAAAGACTGGCCTACGAATGAATTTACTGAACATAAGATAAGGCTAAGGTAGGGGCGGCTTGCAGCCGCCCGTCGTTGAAACGGAATCGGTAGGACCAGCAGGAGTTAGGCTTGCTACAAGCGCTCGGCTGCAAGCCGACCCTATTCGGCGTACACTTTCAAGTGCGAAATCACTTTGGCTGGCTTCTCGTAATCGTAGTCGATTTTCTCCCCGTCTTTCACCTTGCGGATGCCTTCCAGCATAATCCGGTCGCCGGGTTTCAGGCCGTCGGTGATGATGTAGAGGTCGGGCATTTCGGAGCCTACTGTCACCTCGCGCTGGTGCACGTGCTTGTCCTTGTCTACCACGTACACAAACTTCTTCTCCAGCACCTCAAAAGTGGCTTTTTGCGGAATGATGAGAGCGTTTTTGAGCGGCACTGTCATCAGCACGCTACCGGTTTCGCCGTTGCGCAGCAGGCGGTTGGGATTGGGGAAGGTAGCCCGGAAGGCAATGTTGCCGGTTTCGTTATTGAAATCAGCCTCAATGGTTTGCACCACGCCGGGCTGGGGGTATACCTGGTTGTTGGCCATCAGCAGGTTCACCTTTTCCAGGTTGTTGGTCTTGGCTTCCTTATAGGCCAGATACTCGGCCTCGGGCACGTTGAAGTACACCCACATCTTGCTGTTGTCGGACAGCGTCGTGAGCAGGTCGCCCTCGTCTACCAAGCTACCCAGCCGTGCCTGGAAGTGGTCCATGATGCCATCAAACGGCGCCCGGATGGTGGTGAAACCCAAGTGCGTTTGGGCCAGGGCCACCTCGGCTTTGGCCTTGTCGTACTTGGCCTCGGCCAGCGCCAGCTCGCTTTTCGACACCACGTTGTTGTCAGCCAGGCGCTTGGTGTTCTGGTACTCCAAGTTCACGTAGTTGGCCTCGGCCTGCGACTTTTTCAGCTCGGCCTGGTAGATCATAGGCATGATCTGGAACATGAGCTGCCCCTGCTTCACGGTCTGGCCCTCGTCCACAAAAATCTTCTGGAGGTAGCCCTTTTCCAGCGCCCGCAATTCGATGTGCTGGATGGAGTGAATCTGCGCCACGTACTCCTTGGTAATCGTGGTGTCTTTTTGCAGAGGGCTGGTAACTAGATACTTTACCTTTTCTTCCTTTTCCTCTTTTTTGTCCGCGCAGCTTGTAAAACCGTACAGGCCGCACCAGCTCACGAGCATGAGCAGGAACATTTTTTTCATAAGAACTTTGGGTAATATGACAGACAGTTGGCGATGCCAGAAATAGTGGCGGTGGGTAGGGTAGGGCAGATAGCAGGGTACTTTTGGAACGCGTCAACCAAAGTCGCCACCAAGGGGGGTAGGCGAGGTTGGTGCTACAAAACAAGCGTTGCTACATGAAGCCGGTATGAAGCGTCAACCCCGACGCGGAAGAAATTCTACTATTCCCGGCACGGCACGGTGCGTCGCTTGTCCTCAGGTTTTTGAGCTGCCACGATTAGGGTGTGTGGCTATCGACAACGCATAAAAAAAGCGGTTACGCAGCGCCGTACGCTGCATAACCGCTCAATAGAAAGCATCGAAAGAGGTAGGAACTCCCGTACCTCGACGTTATTTTTTCTTGGGGTTTTCGAGTTTTGAGAACAGGTTATTCAACGATTCGGCCCAGGTGGGGTGGGCAAAAATCATATCCTGCAGCATCTCGCAGGTGATGTTGCCGTGCATGGCCAACTGGAGCATCGACATAATCTCGCCGCCCTGCTCGCAGAACACAGCCGTGCCCAGAATACAGTCGGTTTTGCCGTCTACCAGCACTTTAATAAATCCCTCGGTAAGGCCTGTTTGCTGCGCCCGACCAATAGTTTTGACGGGCATGTTAGCTACCCGGTAGTCCAGCTTTTGCTCCTGGGCCTCGTGCTCTGAAAGCCCGATGCGGCCGAGCTGCGGCTCCGTGAAGACCACATACGGCACGTCGCGGCCTTTTTTCGAGCGATTTTTACCCTTTATGATGTTGTCGCGCACAATGCGGTAGTCATCGTAGCTCATATGCGTGAACTGGGGGCCACCGTGCACATCGCCCAATGCGTAGATGCCGCGCACGTTGGTATGAAACTGGTCATCGATCAGCACGAAGCCGCGCTCATCCATCTCTACACCGGCTTTGTCGAGGCCCAGTTCTTTGGTGTTGGGCTCCCTACCCACCGCCACCAGCACGTGCGAGCCGCGCAAGCGCCGTTCCCCATCAGGAGTAGTCACCGATACCGTAAATTGCTTCTCAGCATTCTGCGAAACCCGGTGTGCCTGCGAACCGAGCAGGAATTCGACGCCTTCGCTTTCCAATAGTCGCTGCATGGCCTCGCACACATCGTCGTCCTCACGCTCCAGCACCACATCCGACGACTCTACAATCGTCACCTCGCAGCCCAAGCGACGGTAGAGTTGGCTGAACTCCAGGCCAATATACCCGCCACCAATAATAATCAGGTGTTCGGGTTTGTCTTTAAGGTTCAGGATGGTCGTAGGTGTCAGGAAGTCGGTGCCCTCCAGCCCGTCAATCTTGGGAATAGCAGCACGGGTGCCAGTATTGATGAAAATAAGCGGAGCCGTTAGCGTTTCGGTGCCGCCCGTCGTAAGGTCCACAGTAAGCGTATGTGGCGCTGTGAAGCTGGCGTGCCCATCAAAAAGCTGCACGGGATTATCCTGGCCCGTCAGGTTTTTGTGGATGCCTTGGCGCAATTTTTCTAATAGAGCGTCCTTTCGCTCCACAATAGTTGGTAGGTCAATGGCCTCTACCGCCACCTCAATGCCGTAGTGCGCGTCGGTGTAGGCGTGGTGTGCCCGTTCCGACGAGGCCAGAAGCGTTTTGGTGGGCACGCACCCGTAGTTGATGCAGGAGCCACCCAGTAAGTTTTTCTCAACCAAAGCCACGCGGCGGCCGTCCTGGGCAAAGGCCGTAGCTAGCGGATTGCCGGCTTGGCCGGAGCCAATTATAATAACATCGAAAGATTCGGGCATAAAAGCAGAACTTTAGGCGACAAAACCAGCAAACTGGCTTGTAGCCGTGCGCTTGCATTGGACAGCTATACGAAGCTCAGCCGTTAAGGGCTGGGTAGAATGTCGTAAAAAAACGCTGGTTTTGGCCTCATTTTCGACCGCCTTCGGCTGTATGCTGCTTTCTGTCCGTTTTCTTGTGCTGTTGCTCCTGCTGGGGCTGTCTGGTTGCGCTTCGCTCTACTTCCCGCCACCGCCGCAGGTGCCGCTGCTCACGCAGCAAGGCGAGTTCAGTGGCGGAATTCATTCCAATTTTGGCGGTAATACTTCCTTACAGGGCGCCTACGCCGTTACCAATGGGCTTGGCGTGATGGGCTCGGCCTCGTTTCTGCATAGCAACAAGCCCAAGAAAGCTGTCAATTTTGATTTCTTTGAGGCTGGTGCGGGCTACTTCACCCGCCTACCCGACAATCGGGTACTGGAAATCTACGGTGGCGTCGGCCTGGGCTCTTCCGACCGCACCGACCGTACCCGCGAGGGGGTAGTAGAGCAGCGCCAGGAGGGAAATCTGAACAAGTTGTTTTTGCAGGTGAACTACAGTGCCAAAAAGCACCAAACGCTGCACCTGTTCGGCAATCATTTTCCGCTTAGCTACGGCACGGCCCTGCGCTTGAGCCACGTGGAGCTCAGCAACTTCAAACTCGACGGGGTAGCCGCGCCCGGTGAGGATAACATCTTCCTGGAGCCCATCACCTTCTCCCGCGTGCAAGTGCTGGGGCCGGTGCAGTTGCAGCTCATCAGCGGCGGCAACTTTGGCCTGAAGCACCGCAAGTACCTGCGGGCGGCCAACGCGGTGTTTCAATTGGGAGTAGTGGTGAATCTGGGTGGGCAGGAGGGTAGGAAGTAAGGGCCCTTACTAATTATTAATACAAGAAATTATGTACACATAAAAAGGCCCTGGCATCTGCCAGGGCCTTTTTATGTGTACACATTAGGTGACCACCTACGCCTCTACCTTCTCGCCATTCAGCACCTTCAGCATGGTCTCGCCGATGTTGGCGGGCGAATCCACCACGTGGATACCGCACTCACGCATGATGGCCATTTTGGCGGCAGCTGTATCATCAGCGCCACCTACGATGGCCCCGGCGTGGCCCATGCGGCGGCCGGGAGGAGCCGTCTGGCCGGCAATGAAGCCAACGACGGGTTTCTTGTTACCGGTTTCTTTGATCCAACGAGCAGCTTCGGCTTCCATGCCGCCGCCGATTTCGCCAATCATCACGATGCCCTCGGTTTCAGGGTCGTTCATCAGCAGCTCCACGGCTTCTTTGGTAGTGGTGCCAATGATGGGGTCACCGCCGATGCCGATGGCCGTGGTCTGGCCCAAGCCGGCTTTGGTGAGCTGGTCAACGGCTTCGTAGGTCAAC
Organism: Hymenobacter citatus; assembly: GCF_014333615.1. Classification (GTDB taxonomy): domain Bacteria; phylum Bacteroidota; class Bacteroidia; order Cytophagales; family Hymenobacteraceae; genus Hymenobacter; species Hymenobacter citatus. The sequence goes on from NZ_JACSCY010000017.1 coordinate 55,659, forward strand.
GTGCCCGACTTCGACACGATACCGATTTTACCCTTCTGGAAGATGAAGCCCGGCATGATACCCACTTTGCACTCACCGGCAGTCATCACGCCAGGGCAGTTGGGGCCAATCATGCGCACGCCCTCACGGTCTTTGAGGTAGTGCTTCACGGCAATCATGTCCTTGGTAGGGATGCCTTCGGTGATGGTCACAATCACCTTGATGCCCGCGTCGGCGGCTTCCAGGATGGCGTCGGCAGCAAAAGCCGGGGGCACGAAGATGATGCTCACATCAGCGCCGGTTTCGCGCACGGCGTCGGCCACGGTGTTGAACACGGGGCGGTCGAGGTGTTGCTGGCCGCCTTTGCCAGGCGTTACGCCACCTACCACGTTGGTGCCGTACTCAATCATTTGCTGCGCGTGAAACGAGCCTTCAGAGCCGGTGAAGCCCTGCACAATCACTTTGGAATCCTTGTTAACCAGAACACTCATTAGGAAATGGGTTTTAAGGGAGATATTCGCTGGAACGACGGCTGCCCGTCGGGGCGGCCGTGCACAAAAGTAGGTTTTATTTATAGGCGGCACAAAGCCCGCTGTAATGTGCGTTGTTGCGGCTCCCTTTTGCTCTAAAGCAAATACAAGAAAGTGGACCTGGTACTAATCAGCCCGCCGAAAATCCGTACCTTTGCGGCCTCAATTGCCCACCCCACCCCAGGCTATGTATCTGAATAACATCACCGAAGCTATCGGTAACACCCCTCTTGTCAAACTCCAAAAGGTCACGGAAGGTATCCGGGGCACGGTGCTGGCGAAGGTAGAATATTTCAACCCCGGCAACTCGGTGAAAGACCGTATGGCGGTGAAAATGATTGACGACGCCGAAAAAGCGGGCATTCTGAAGCCCGGCGGCACCATCATCGAAGGCACCAGCGGCAACACGGGCATGGGCCTGGCGCTGGCCGCTATTGCCAAAGGCTATAAGTGCATCTTCACGATGAGCGACAAGCAGGGCCAGGAAAAGCGCGACATTCTGAAGGCCGTAGGCGCCGAAATCATCATCTGCCCCACCAACGTGGCCCCCGACGACCCGCGCTCCTACTACTCGGTGGCGCGTAAGCTGAACGCAGAGATTCCCAACTCGTTCTACCCCAACCAGTACGACAACCTCTCCAACACCGCGGCCCACTACGAAACCACCGGCCCCGAAATCTGGCAGCAGACTGAAGGCAAGATTACGCACTTTGCGGCCGGGGTAGGCACGGGCGGCACCATCAGCGGCATCAGCAAATACCTGAAAGAGCAGCGCCCCGAGCTGGTAACGGTTGGGCTGGACACCTACGGCTCGGTGTTCAAGAAGTATAAGGAAACTGGCATTTTCGACGAAAACGAAATCTACCCTTACAAAACAGAGGGTATTGGCGAGGACATTTTGCCGAAGAACGTCGACTTCGACCTGATCGACCTGTTCATCAAGGTAGCGGACAAAGACGCAGCCGTAATGACGCGCCGCTTGGCCCGCGAAGAGGGGCTCTTTGTGGGCTGGTCGTGCGGCTCGGCGGTGTACGGCGCGCTGGAATACGCCCGCGAGCATCTCACTGAGGACGATACGATGGTAGTGGTACTACCTGACCACGGCACACGCTACCTGGCCAAAATATACAACGACGATTGGATGCGTGAGCAGGGCTGGCTGTAAGCTACGCCACCATCCACTATATTTGATAGATACCGCTGCCAGCGGGTTACCAACTGTATGCCGAAGAAACTGCGTAATATCGTTCTGGTGGACGACAATGAAACCACCAGCTTCCTGAACAATCGTCTGTTGAATCGTTTGGGAGTAGCCGATACCATCCACACGTTTACGCAAGCCGAGCCGGCCTATGAGTTTCTGTGGGGTGCCAGCCGCGGCGGCGAAGCCATTCCGGAGCTGGTGTTTGTGGATCTGAAAATGCCCGGTATCGATGGCTTCGAGTTCCTGCGTATGTACGACCGGCTGCCCGCCGACATCAAGCAACAAACCGTCCTCACCGTCCTCACCACCTCCATGCACGCCGCCGACACCGCCCGCGTGGCGCAATACGAAGGGGTAGAATACCTGGCCAAGCCGCTGACGGAGGAAAAAATGCAGAAACTGCTGGAGAAGCGGTTTTAGAGTAAGGAAAGCCAAGAGCGGCTGTCATCCTGAGCTTGCGAAGGACCTTCTCACGCGTAAACGACTATCGTAGCAACGACTCGTTCACGCATGAGAAGGTCCTTCGCAAGCTCAGGATGACAGCCGCTCTCTTTGTATCCTTATACCATCTCTACACTACCGCCTCCACAAACCGAAACGCCTCACCGTCAAACAAGCCTTTGTCGCTCAGCTTCAGGCTGGGGATAACCAACAAGGCCATAAACGAAAGCGTCATGAAGGGTGCTTGTAGGGTAGAGCCCAGCTCTTTGGCTAAGGCATCTACGGCGGTATAGGCGGCTGCTACCGCGTAGCCATCCTGATCCGACATCAGGCCGGCCACGGGTAGGGGTAGGAGCAGTTCCTGCCCATCGGGCCCCACGGCAGCCAAGCCACCTTTGGCCTCCATTACCAGCTGCACGGCGCGGGCCAGGCTCGCATCGTCGCAGCCGATGGCGGTGATATTGTGCGAGTCGTGGCCCACACTGCTGGCAAGAGCGCCGCGTTGCAGGCCGAAACCTTTGATGAACGCCACGGCCGGCGGTGCTGCGGCATAACGGTTTACTACCGTGAGCTTGAGTATATCCTGCGCTATATCCGGTATTACCAGGTCGTTCTCGACGCGGGCGGGTACATCGTGGCGGGCGGTGATGAGCTGCCCGTCGAAGCACTCCATCACGCGCAAGATAGGCTGGGGGGTAGGCGCGGGCAGCCGGAAATCCTGGGCCTGCACCGGGTGCGCCACGAAGTTGTTGACCACGGCCACCGGCACGGCCGGAATCAGCGTACGGCCGTTTTCGGCTACCAGCTCACCGTTGAGGTAGGTTTGCTGCACCGTGAAATCCTGGAGGTTATCCACCACAATGAAATCGGCGGCATCGCCTTCGCGCAACAGGCCCACGGGTAGGCGGTAGTGCTCCACGGGGTTACGGCAGGCCACGCGCAGCACTTTCAGCACATCCTGGCCGCGCGCCACAGCCCGTTGTACCAATTGGTTGATGTGGCCCAGCACCAGCGTGTCGGGATGCTTGTCGTCGGAGCAGAACATCATGTTTTCGTAGTGCTCGGGTAGAAGGTCAATGAGCGCCTCGAAGTTGCGGGCCGCCGAGCCTTCCCGGATCAACACTTTCATGCCGGCCTGCAGTTTGTCCAGCGCTTCGCCGGCCATAAAGCACTCGTGGTCGGTGCTGATGCCGGCCTGAATGTAGCGCACGGCGTCAGCGCCAGTGAGACCGGGCGCGTGGCCGTCTACGGGGCGGTTATATTGCTGGGCCAGCCGAATTTTCTCCATCACGTCGGCGTCGCGGTTGAGCACGCCGGGCCAGTTCATCATCTCGGCTAGGTAGCCAATTTCGGGGTAGCGCTGAAATAGCTGCTCGATATCGGCGGCTGAAATAACCGCCCCGGCCGTCTCAAACGGTGTGGCCGGCACGCACGAGGGCGCCCCGAAGCAGAACTTAAACGGCACCTGCCGGCCGTTTTCGAGCATATATTCCACGCCTTGCACACCCAGCACATTGCCAATCTCGTGGGGATCTGATACCGTTGCCACCGTACCATGCACCACCGCCAGGCGGGCAAACTCCGATGGTACCAGTAAGGAGCTTTCCACGTGCACGTGGGCGTCCACAAAGCCCGGCAGGGCGTAGGGTAGGGCCGGATCGGGCGCGGCGCCCGTAGTCTCCAGGCGGCTTATACGGCCATCTGCCACGTGAATTATGGCAGGGTATATGGTGTTGGCGAATAAGTCGACGACGTTGGCCGTGCGTGTGAAAGAAGAAGCCATAAGCAACGGAGTAGCAAAAGAAGCCAACCCAACGGGCGGCGGAGTAAAGAGCTTTATATTTGACTAAACTTCCTTAGGCGTGAAAAAGATTACAACTCTGGCGCTGGCAGCGCTGCTCATGGGCTCCGGTCTCCTGACTTCGAGCTGTGCTCACCGGTCTTCTTTGGCCAAGAAAACAGCCGCATATAAACATCGGTCGAAGGGCAAGATTCCGTGCCCGTGTGAGAGTAATTAGGGGTAATAGGACTTATACAAACGTCTGTCCTCCTGAACGCAGGGAAGGACCTTCTCACGCTAGATCAGGTCGTTGTCACGTCTGCCGTTCTAGCATGAGAAGGTCCTTCCCTGCGTTCAGGAGGGCAGGCTTTATAATTTATCTGAAAGCAATATTCAATCTTTACTACGTTATCCTTATCGATGATAAAGCAAGTAGTACTTCCATTACTTTTCCTATCCCTACCCGCCGCGGCCCAGCTCAGGCCCCAGGAGCCAGCCCAGCGCACCATGTTCCCGAACGTGCTGCCCGGTACCATTTCCAACGTGCGGCATAGCCAGCCCATACGTTACCAAACCGCCGACCGCCAGTGGCACGACGGCCAGCTTCACCAGCTAAAGACCGAACGCGTCTACCTCGTTAACGACTATCAACAAGCTATTCCCTACCTCCCCACGGAGGTAATCCGTGTGGTGCTGCCCGACGCCACGTATGGCAGGGTAGGACGCTATTTTGCGAAGGAATTATTTGTGGGGAGCAAGCTGGGGTTATATCAATACCAGGATATGGAAGCGGGTTTCGTCTGGCAGTTGCTAGGCACACAGTGGTGGCTGCGCCGTCCCGATGGCGCCGTGGTGAAGCTGCGCAGCGGCCGCGCCGCGTTCAGCCGGCAGATGCTGAGCGTGGTGGGCGACGATCCGGAACTGGCCAAACGCCTGCAAGCCCGCGCCTACCGCCGCCGCGACGCTGCGGCTATTCTGGAGAAATATCAGCAGTGGCAGCAGGCACAATCGGCGGCGCCGCGGCAATAAACTACCCCGCAGAGCGGCCACTTCCGAGGAGCTTCGTACTTTTGTGCGCCATGCCCGACGCCGAATCGCCCCTTGCCTCCCTCCACCGTGCCGCCGAGGCTGTGCGGCAGCAGCTGCGCTTGAACGCCTATGATGTGGCGTCGGTGGAGCGATTGGCTGCTTTTATCGAAGAGCAGCGCGCTACCATTAAGCCTAGTGAACGAGAAGGTGTTATCACCGCGCTAGGCTGCTTCTTGGGGCAGTGCCTGGTGCACACCTACCAGGGCGAGTGGGCCGCCGGCCTCGACAATACTACAGGGGTAGGCATCGGCGGCAAAAGTTTCTTCAACCCCTTCTACCGCGTGTCGCAGCAATTGGCGCACGGGCCATCTGAGTCGGTGGCCGTATTTTTTGCCCAGGTGCCTGCGCATCTGCAAGCTGCTCAACGTCGTAAAAACTGGATTTAGTGGACACCCTTCCTTCGCCTAGCCCCTTCGCCATGCGCCAGCTCGTTATTGCCATCGATGGTCACTCTTCCTGTGGCAAGAGCACCACGGCCAAGGCCGTAGCTGCCGAGCTAGGCTACGCGTACATCGACACCGGGGCCATGTACCGGGCCGTGACGCTCTACCTGCTGGAGCACCACATTGCCTTCGACGACCTGCCGCGTATTGAGGAAGCCCTGCACCAGATGCAGATTTCCTTTAAGCGCAACCGCAAAACCGGCCGCAACGAGCTGTGCCTGGATGGACACGTGCGCGAGGACGAAATTCGGCAGATGCGTATTTCCAACTCCGTGAGTGAGGTGTCCATAATTCCGGCCGTGCGCCACGCCCTGGTGCGTCAGCAGCAGCAAATGGGCCGCAAGCGGGGTATTGTGATGGACGGCCGCGATATTGGCACCACCGTGTTTCCGGATGCCGAGGTCAAGATTTTTATGACGGCCGACACCCATACCCGCGCTGTGCGTCGGCAGGAAGAATTGGCCGTGAAAAACGAAGTGGTAGAGCTGGCCGACATCATCGACAACCTCGAAAAGCGCGACCACATCGACTCTACCCGCGCCGAAAGCCCCCTGCGCCGCGCTCCCGATGCCGTGTTGCTGGATACCTCCCACATGACCATTGATGAGCAGGTGGACTTTGTGCTGGAACGCGCTTCAGCTGCCTTATTTGCGCCTATGGCGGCGGGTAGTGAACGGAATGGCAGCTAAGCGGTTATATCAGTAAAATTGCGCAGCCGGTTGGCAATTGGCGCTCTGTTTGCAGAACAAAAAGCTATGAACATCATCATCGACAAAAATTCGGGCTACTGCTTCGGCGTTGAATTCGCCATTCAGATGGCCGAGGATGAGCTGGCGCACGAGGAAACCCTGTATTGCCTGGGCGACATTGTGCACAATCGGATGGAGGTGGAGCGTCTGCACGCCCTGGGCCTGCGCATCATCGACCGCGAGCAGCTGGGCACGCTTCACGATTGCAAGGTCTTGATTCGGGCGCACGGCGAGCCGCCGGAAACCTACCAGCTGGCCATGCAGAACAACCTGGAGCTGATTGACGCCTCGTGCCCCGTGGTGCTGAAGCTGCAAAATCGCGTGAAGCACGCCTTCGATATCAGCAACCGCCAGCAAGGGCAAATCGTCATTTATGGGCAGCCCGGCCACGCCGAGGTGGCAGGCTTGGCCGGTCAGACCGGCAACCAAGCCATCATTGTCATGAACGAGTCGGACCTGGACCAAGTGGACTTTTCGCGCCCCGTTACGTTGTTCAGCCAGACGACCAAGAGCACGGCCGGCTTCTACCACATGAAGCAGGTGATTGAGGAGCGCATTGCCGCCGCCGGAGCCGACGGAGCCTCCTTCGACGCCAACGACAGCATTTGCCGGCAGGTAAGCAACCGCGAGCCCGCCTTGGCCAAGTTTGCCACCCAGCACGACGTCATCGTGTTTGTGAGCGGCCGCAAAAGCTCTAATGGTAAGGCCCTGTTTGGCGTAGTCAACAAAACCAACCCGCGCAGCTACTTCGTGGAAAACGAGGAAGAGTTGCAAGACGACTGGTTCCAGGATGCACAGTCGGTAGGGATTTGCGGGGCTACCAGCACGCCCATGTGGCTGATGCAGCAGGTAGCCGACCGCATTGCTGAGATTGGCGAACTGGTATAAGCTAATTGATTGCAATACAGCAGACAACTGCCCGGCTGGTGCCCTTCCAGCCGGGCAGTTGCTATAATAGGGTAGGGGGTATGGCATGATTTGCGCCCTGCCTTCTGCATAACTGCCGATTTCATTGCATGCGTAAACTTGCTAACTATTTCCTGAGCGGGCTGCTGGTAGTGGCGCCCATCGCCCTTACCATCTACATTCTGATAGCCGCCTTCACCTGGCTCGACCACCTCTTTTACGTGGAAGGCGTGCCGGGACTGGGCCTATTGCTGCTGGCTGCGCTGATTACCAGCATCGGCTTCTTGGCCACTACCTTCCTGGTGCGCCCCTGGCTGACGATTACACAGCGGATGCTGCACCGTATGCCGCTGGTGGGCATCATCTATTCCAGTATCAAAGATCTGTTTGCGGCGTTTGTGGGCGACAATCAGAAGTTCAACCGGCCAGTACTAGTACGCACCAATTCCGAACTGCCATCTTATCGAATGGGCTTTGCCACCCAGGAAAACATTGTGGCCCTCGACCAGCCGCATTTGGTGGCCGTGTACTACCCGCACTCCTACAACTTTTCGGGGGAGCTGCAACTGGTGCCCATAGAGAGCATCACCTACCTCAACATCTCCAGCAGCGAGGCCATGAAGTTTATCGTCTCGGGTGGGGTATCCAGCATCCGGGGAGTGCCAGCCCCACGCGACGAGGAATAGCAACGGCCCACCCTAACGCCGACGGTAGGGTAGGAAAACGGGCACGTATTGCGCCGCCACAGTGTTCTAAAGGGCTATTTTCTCATTAGAATACCGCAGTTGAAAACTACACTTCATTTCCAGCGCTACGGGCACGGGCCACGGGTGGTGCTGGCGTTTCATGGCTACGGGCAGGGGCATGGACATTGGCGCAGCCTGGTATCGGTGCTGGGCGAGCAGCGGGTGAGCGTGTACGCGTTCGACCTGTTCTACCACGGCCAGAGCCGCCTCAGCCGCACCGATGCGCCCCTCACCAAACAGCGCCTGGGCGACCTGCTGGCCGATTTCCTACGCGAACAGCAGATTGATACGTTTGGCCTATTGGCGTTCAGCATGGGGGCTAAGTTTGCCCTCACCGCGGCCGAGCGCTTCCCCGATAAGGTAGAGCAGCTCTGGCTGCTAGCCCCCGATGGCTTGCAACGGCAACTCTGGTACACATTGGCTACCGCGCCGCCGTTTATGCGCAACTTGCTGGGCCGTACGGTGCTGCGCCCGCAACGCCTGCTGGGCTTCATCGACTCGTTGCGGCAGCGGCGCTTGGTAGACGCCGGCCTGGTGCGCTTTGCCGAGTGGCAGCTCGATAGCCGCGAGAAACGCCTGCGCATCTACCGCAGTTGGGTAGGATTTCGCAAGCTCACGTTTTCGCTGAGAGCTTTGGCTCGCCTGCTAAACAGACGCCCTACCCCCGTCACGTTCTTCTTAGGCCGCCACGATCAGGTGATTCCGCATGCGGGCTTACAGCAGTTTATTGCCACTCTCACCAACGCTCGCACGGTGTTACTAGAAACCGGACATGCCGGGCTGATCTACGAGGTAGCCGCCTACGTGCGCCGTCATCCGGAGGCGCAGTGGTGAGGCAGTGAATGAGTGAGTCGAGGGTAGACAAGGTGTCGTCCTGAGCTTGCGAAGAACGACACTCTTATTTTGTCCGCTTTTTCTTACTCAACGCCCGTAAAACCGATTAATCAGCCACGCCCCTCCGACAAACGCCAGCCCTACCCCGCACACGCCCAGCCAGCCAAAGGCTGTCCAGGCCAATCCGCCGGCGTAGGAACCTAGAGAGGCGCCGATAAAGCAGGCTGTCATATACACTGTGTTGAGGCGGCTGCGGGCATCAGGCACCAGCGCAAACACCTGCGACTGATTGGAAATATGCGTGAGTTGCTGGCCTACGTCGAGAATGACTACCCCAATAATCAGCCCGACGAGGTAGTGGCCGCCCAGCGCCAGCAGCACATAAGCGCCTAAAAAAAGCAAAATACCACCGCCCAACGCGTACTCGGCCCCGCGCTTATCGGCCGATTTGCCGGCCAGTGGCGCCGCCAATGCACCCGATGCCCCAATCAGGCCAAAGAGACCAGCTGTGTCACTATGGTAGCCATAGGCAGGGCTTTCGAGAAAAAACACGAGAGTAGTCCAGAAGGCGCTGAAGCCCGCAAACATGCAGGCGCCCACCAGTGCCGAGCGGCGCAGCAGGGGTTGCTCGCGGGTGAGCTTGCCCAGAGAGCGGAGCAAATCCTTGTAGCTGCCGCTGAAAAGCGGTTGATGGCGAGGCAGCATCAGAAATAGAACAGCACTGAGCACCACCATGGTAGCGGCCGCGGCCCAGAACATAGTGCGCCACCCAAAATGCGCCCCCACGTAGCCACTGATGGTACGCGAAAGCAAAATGCCAATCAACAAGCCACTCATTACCTTGCCCACTACCCGGCCGCGTTCCTGGTCGTTGGCGAGGTGGGCAGCCAAGGGCATCAAGAGTTGCGGTACCGAGGAAAATAAGCCGGTAAGCAGGCTGGCAAGCAGCATAATGCCGAAGCTAGGTGCTACAGCCACCACCACCAGACACGCCGCCGCGCCCAGCAATTGCAGGATAATCAGCTTTTTCTGTTCCAGCTTATCGCCGAGTGGCACCATAAACAAAAGGCCCAGCGTGTAGCCTACCTGCGTGGCCGTGGCTACCAAACTGGCCCTACCCTCAGTAATACCAAACGTGTCGCTGATTTCGACCAGCAGCGGTTGATTGTAGTAGAGGTTGGCCACCACCAAGCCACAGGTAATGGCCATAAGCCACACCAGCGCCGGCGCAATGGGCGGTTGGGTGGTAGGAGCGGTAGGCCGATCGGGGGCGGCAACAGCAAGTGGCACAGCGGCCGGCGAAGTAGGCATAACACAAAAGCAAAAGGCACCCGAACAACTGGGGTTAGATCTACTAACCACCAAGCGCCGGCAATGGTTGTAGCGGCGTGTTTCGGGGAGAGTGCAGGCTAGCAAGGAGGTAGAGTAATACGCTGTCTGTAAGTGGTAAAGCCCGAGCCGTTCCTCAAAACTCTACAGGGGCAATTTTAAATTGTAGTAGTTTTGAAAGCACCGCTCCGTATTCCTTTTAGCTAATGCTTTCCACTACTTTCGCTATACAGAATAGACAACGCTTTGCTGACGAGCTACTTCCAGAATCCATAGCGCTTGTCGTTGATAATAGCACAGGAGTTTCCGATCCGGATACTACCCCTTGTGGTAATCAGTCGGATGTGTATTGGCTTACAGGATTACAGCAGGCGGGTGCTTGTCTGTTGCTCTTTCCAGAGCATCCTGATAAAGCGCTACGTGAAATACTATTTGTTCGGCAAAGCGATGAAGCAGCAGTGGCAGACATCGCACGCAGCACAGGAATTGCTACCATATACTGGCAAACCGAGGTGCTGCGTGTTCTCGGTAAGATGCTGCCGCTAGCTACCCATGTTTATCTTACTGCCAGCGAGCAGCCGCAGCCCGAAACTCCCAATTTGCTTGAGGCTAATGACATTGCGCGATGGTGCCAGCATAATTTTCCGCTGCACAACTATCAGCGGGCATCTCCGCTGCTTACCCGTCTGCGTCAACAGAAAACTCCGGCAGAACTCGTTATGGTGCGGCGTGCAGCGCATCTTTCAGTAGTTGGTTTCACAGAGGCAATCCGTAGCCTACGTGCCGGCTCTACGGTAGCGGAAGGTAGAGCAGCCATTCAAGCGGCATACCTTCCCTATGAGCAGGTCAATTGGGTAGGGCATCTGCAAGTGGTTGCGCCAGAAGAAGTTGCCAGCGGCCTTCGTTATCGGGATGGGCACGCACGTTGCCAACAGGCTGATACCATACTGATTACGGCGGCTGCCTCCTGCCAGGAATACAGTGCGGGTTTCACGCGTAGCATCGCTTTCAACGGGAGCTTCACGCCACATCAACAGGAAGTATACAGGGCAGTGCTACAAATCCAGCGGGAACTGCTGCTTTTTATCCGTGCCGGAAGGTATGGCTATACGATACAGGAGCAGTACCAGAAACTGCTTGTGGCGGCGTTGGTGCGTCTGAAAAAAATTACGGAAGAAGAGGCGCAGCAGCATAGTGCCGCATATCATGCGCAGCGGTACGGGCATTATAAGCTAACGGAAGGAGAATGCTCAGACACAGATGCAACACAGCTTCAGTATAGGGAATTACCTACCAAGGCAGTTGTTTTTTATGAGGTAGGAATTTGCATTGTCGATGAACAACTAGATATACGAATTGGTGATAGTTTGCTTCTAACAAAAGGACCCGTTGAATTATTAACGGAGACTGTTCCTACAGAAACGAAAAAACTAGAGAAGTGGCTTGGCAGCCCCACATTACAAAAACAAACAATAGCTACTGATCAAAATAAGCTAGCCAGTAGTTCTGCAGAAAATGGGGTGTTGCAAAAGGCTGGAGGAGTCATCGGTAAATTATGGCAGTATGCTTACGTATTATTATGTATTCCTCTTTTGCTAGATCTTGGCTATTCTTATGTGCAGCATATCAATGTTCCGCACGATGGAGACATGGTAGCACTTATTTTACCTCGTTATTGGAATAGTATAGTACTAGAAAACCCGTTGGCACTTAAAGTGTTATTGCATGGCGAGCGATATTCTAATCCTAATCGATATTTTGCACATCAGGCGCTCTACACCTATATGCGAAATATGCCGCTTATTTTGCAGCATTTCGTAGATGCGATATACAGCGTTTACATGGCCAGCGCAATAGCCAAAACGCTTTTTCAAGCCTTACTTATTGTAATGCTTTCATATTATATTTCAGATAGAGCTTCTGTGTATGGTAAATATTTTATTGTAGCTGCTGTTATCATTACGCCTTTTTTTCAAACAGCAGGTATCTATAATGGTCAGATGGGAATCATTGATCGTTCAATTACTTACACATTTTTTTATTCATTTCCTTTAGGATTGTTACTCATCTATTTTATGCCAATATATAAGCAGGTGTTTTCTATGAGGAAAGAGAAAATATCCGTCTTATGGCATCTTTTTCTACCTGTACTCGCGCTGGTGCTAGCCCTAAATGGGCCTCTGATACCAGCCGTAGCAGGCCTAATGTCGATTGGTATCATTACTTACCTAGTACGACATCACATACAGATGAATTCGTACATGACTATTTCGGTGAAAGATAGAGTCAAACTAGCCTATAGAGATATACCTAAAGGCGTTTTGTGGCAGATTGTATTTTTTATATTTCTGTGTATATATTCATTGTATATCGGGACTTTCAATGTAGAAAACGTCAATGAGTTCGGATTAAAGGAATTGTATAAAAAGCTTATTGAAGGCTTGTGGTATGAGTTAGGTCAATATGCAGGCTTTCCATTACTGGTGTTGTCTGTTATTATTAATTTGATTATCATCAATCAGCTACCTCAAAACGACCGTACTCGCAGAATTATTACTGCTGCTAAATGGCTGTTAGTTTTGTCGGTTGTGTATATAGCGCTTTTGCCTTTCGGGGGTTATCGTACATATAGGCCGTATCTCTTGAGAAGAGATACGGTAATGCCAGTTACGCTGTGTTTGATGTATTTAGTAGGGGTTTCGTCTCTATATATTATATACTGCAAAAAGTTTTTGCATATAAGATTTTACATATCATATCTATTTTTGCTAATTGCATTCTATTCTGTTAATGATATTTCTAATTTAAAGGAGAATAACTGTGAGGTAGATGCACAGAGAATCATTGCTAAATCTCCTGATAAAATTGTTCATTTAGAACAGAATTGCTCTGTAATGGATTGGGGTACTATTACGGATTATAAAAGGTCGGAGGAGCAAAGTAAAATGATGAAGTTTTGGAATATTACGAAGGAAGAGAAATTGTATTATCACTAATAGTATAAATGGAATAACGGGGTTGTGATACAACTACTGCCTGCCAAGCGCCGGCAATAGTTGTAGCGGGACATATTAAAGGCAGCGTTTGCGGTAGGCGCCCGGCGTGAGGCCTTCGGCTTGTTTGAAAAGCCGCTGAAAATAGGCTGTGCTGGTGAAGCCTACCCGGTAGCATACATCGGCCACCGAGGCCAGGGGCTGGCGCAGCAGGCGTTTGGCCTCGGCTAGGCGCTCCTGGTTGATGTACTCTACGGGCGTGATGCCCAGCTCCTGCCGAAAGACCCGGAAAAACGTGGCTTTGCTCATACAGGCCAGGTTGCTGAGCTTGTCGATAGTGAGCTTGTCGGCGAGGTGCTGCTTGATGTACTGCACCACCGCCGCAAAGCGGTGGGAGGTAGCGTGCTGGGCGTAGTTGTGAAAGAGCAGCTGCCGGGCCTGGGTCTGCATCAGGCGCACCAGCATTTCCTGGATAGTGAAGTTGGCGAGTACGTCCTTCACGCGGCCCGTATCGCGGGAGAGTTGCACAAGGCGCTCCAGGGTACCCGTTAGCTCCGGTGTGTTGGTGAGGTGGGCGTGCTCGGCGGTATCGAGGCGCCAGGGTAGGTGCGCTTCGGCGTGCGGGTATTCTTCGTTCAGCAAATCAACAGTTTGCCGGATGGTTTCCGTAGGAATGGCCACGGCCAGGCACTGGGTAGGGGCGTCCTCGGTGGCCTCCGGAAAGTCGATGACCATCGTCTGATCTTCGCCCACCAGCACCGACTCGCCGGGCAGGTAGTCGAACGCCGGGCGACCGGGCAGGTGCATCACCTTTTTGCCGCGCAGCATGGTGGTGAGCACCAGGTGACCCATGCTCAGGGGCACCTGCTCGGCTACGCGGTGCGTCTCAAACACGTTCAGCTCGAAGGCATCAAGCGAGTAAATCGTGCGATTTTCGACTAGCGTGGTCAGCTGCTCGTGGGTGTGGAGCGGGTGCGACAGGGTAGGGTGGGACATGGCGGGTGAGGTGTAGGGCAAACGGACAAGCTAGGTTTAGCTCTAGTAGAGGGAGGCCCAACTTGCGACAATAGAACGCTTTACTGCGAGAATAGTACATCTTTTTCAGCAGAGTAAAAAGTAGCTTGCCTCTATCCGAACACACTCTAAAAAATCCCGCTTTTATGGAAACGATGGAAAAAACTACCACGCTAGTGGAGCGCCCTACCTTCAAAGACCACTACGATAACTTCATTGGCGGCAAGTGGGTAGCGCCCACCAAAGGGCAGTATTTTGATAACCCGTCGCCCATTGATGGTAAGGCATTTACCAAGGTGGCCCGCTCCACCAAAGAGGACATTGAGCTGGCCCTGGATGCCGCCCACGAAGCCTTCAAGACCTGGAAAAACGCGTCGGCTACCACGCGCAGTAATATGCTGCTGAAAATTGCCGACCGCATTGAGGAAAACCTGGAGCACCTGGCCGCCGTGGAGTGCGTGGAAAATGGCAAAGCCATCCGCGAAACCCTGAACGCCGACTTACCCCTGGTGGTAGACCACTTCCGCTACTTCGGCAGCGTCATTCGGGCCGAAGAAGGTAGCGCTACCGAGCTGAACGAAAACACGTTGTCGCTGAACATCAACGAGCCGCTGGGCGTAGTGGGACAGATTATCCCCTGGAACTTCCCGCTGCTGATGGCCACCTGGAAGCTGGCCCCCGCGCTGGCCGCCGGCTGCTGCGTGGTGATGAAGCCCGCCGAGCAAACGCCCGCCAGCATTATGGTGCTCATGGAGCTGATTCAGGACTTGCTGCCAGCTGGGGTAGTAAACGTGGTGAACGGCTTCGGACTGGAAGCCGGCAAGCCGCTGGCCTCGTCGCCGCGCATCCAGAAAGTGTCGTTTACGGGCGAGACTACCACGGGCCGCTTGATTATGCAGTACGCGTCGGAAAACATCATTCCCGTGACGATGGAGCTGGGCGGCAAGTCGCCTAACATCTTCTTCAAGAGCGTGATGGATGCCGACGACGATTTCCTCGACAAAGCCATTGAAGGCGCCGTGATGTTTGCCTTGAACCAGGGCGAAATCTGCACCTGCCCCTCGCGGATGCTGGTGCAGGAAGATATCTACGACGAGTTTATTGCCCGCGTAATTGAGCGCGTAAAGGCCATCAAACTCGGCAACCCACTTGACAAGGAAACTATGATGGGTGCCCAGGCCAGCAACGACCAGTTTGAGAAAATCCTGAGCTACTTGGAAATTGGCAAGGACGAAGGTGCCGAGGTGCTCACCGGTGGCGAGGCCTACCAGCAGCAGGACGGCGCCCTGGCCGAGGGCTACTACATTCAGCCCACGGTGTTCCGCGGCCACAACAAAATGCGGATTTTCCAGGAGGAAATCTTCGGGCCGGTACTGGCCGTAACGACCTTCAAAACGGTAGACGAAGCCATTGAAATAGCCAACGATACGCTTTACGGCCTCGGCGCCGGCGTCTGGACCCGCGACGCGCACGAGCTGTACCAGGTGCCCCGCGCTATTCAGGCCGGCCGCGTGTGGGTGAACTGCTACCACGACTACCCCGCCGGCGCACCGTTTGGTGGCTATAAGAAGTCGGGCTTCGGCCGCGAGAATCACAAGATGATGCTGGAGCACTACCGCCAGACCAAGAACATGCTGATCAGCTACAGCCAAAAGCCGCTGGGCTTCTTTTAGCAGGTGAGGTTGTGAGGTAAAACGCGTGTCATCCTGAGCTTGCGAAGGACCTTCTCACGCGTGAACGACCATCGTAGCAACGACTCGTTCACGCGTGAGAAGGTCCTTCGCTCTGCTCAGGATGACACGCGTTTTTGAAAGCAAGCATCTTTTTCACAACAAGTTGCGTCTCTGGAATAGCCATTCAGTATATACTTTGCTATGAAACTCTACCTATTGCTACTCGCTACCCTCGGTGCAACTTCTGTTGCACAGGCACAGCTGCTACCAACTCCTCATCAGCAAAACCCCGATTGGACGCTTCAGAAAGTGGAAGCACAAACCAGTGCCGGTATTGCCACCGCGCCGCCTCCCGCCGCCGACGCCATGCCGAACGCCATACAACAAAGCATTTCGAGCGCCGGCAACCACCGCCGCGTGTGGGATGCAAAGCGCCAACTAGCGTATGAGTGGGTGAGCCGCCCCGACGAAATGGCACCCGATAAGTCGGTGCTGGTGCGCGAGCAGCGCACGGGCGCCGTGTATACCTACGCTCGCAAAGCGAAGTAGCATTCGTTTCAACCTGATCTCCTACCCATGCCATCCGACCTAACGCCCAGAGTATTAGTGACCCCCGCCGCCGAAGCCACTATCGATTTGCTGCGCGACGAGCACGGCCCGCTGATGTTTCATCAGAGTGGCGGCTGCTGCGACGGTTCTTCTCCGATGTGCTTTGCGGCGGGCGAGTTTCGGGTAGGCGCCAACGATGTGTGGCTGGGCTGCATCCACGGCTGCAATTTTTTTATGTCGGCTAGCCAGTTTGCGTACTGGAAACATACCCAGCTCACGGTGGACGTAGTGAAGGGTAGGGGCGCCAGCTTTTCGTTGGAAATCCCGCTGGGCGTGCGGTTTCTGATTCGCTCGCGCATGTTTACGGAAGAAGAGGCCGACAACCTCACGCCCGTATTCGACGGCGACGAATACCCAAATGTTGCACGTTAAACCCGTATAAATGCGGTGGTGAGGGATTTATACGGAGACCTAAGGACAAAAAAGTGTTCCTAAAATCCGTATTTTCTGAGCTGTTGCAGCGGTAGGGTAGGGCGTATAGATAGACAGCCGCAGCGTGACTGCGGCTCTATCCACCACATCCTACACCTTTCCTATGTTCTACCACGATAAGAAAACCCAGTACAAAGTACGGGTTGAGAAGCCTAATCCAGCGTTTGCGCGCATGTTGCAACAAGCCATTGGCGGCATTGAAGGCGAAATGCGCGTGTGCTTGCAATACCTGTTTCAGGCATGGAATGCCCGCGGCCCGGTAAAGTACCGCGACATGCTACTCGACACGGGTACGGAGGAAATTTCGCACATTGAAATGCTAGCTACGGCCGTGGCTCTCAACCTGGAAGGCGCCCCGCTGAGCGTGCAGGAATCGGCTATTAAACAAGATGGCGTAGTAGGCGCCGTATTGGGTGGCATGAACCCGCGCCAGTTCCTATCGGCTGGCCTGGGCGCCCTGGCTTACGACTCAGAAGGCGTACCGTTTAGCGGTGCCTATGTGGTAGGTAGCGGCAACCTGATGGCCGATATGTATACCAACGTAGCTGCCGAAAGTACTGGCCGCGCCCTGGCTACCCGCCTCTGGGAAATCACCGACGACCCCGGTATGAAAGACATGCTGTCCTTCATGATTGCCCGCGACACCATGCACCAGCAGCAATGGCTGGCCGTAATTGAAGAACTGGGCGGTGCCAAAGGCCTACCCATTCCCAACTCGTTCCCACAAAGCAAGGAAAATCAGGAGTTTAGCTACGCCTTCATCACGCCCAATATCGATGGTTCGGGCACGCCCGAAGGCCGCTGGACACACGGCTCCAGCATCGACGGCAACGGCCAGTTCTCGGTACTGAAGGCCCAGCCCTACGGCGACGAGCCCAAACTGGCGCCACCCGTACCCGAAGGCCACGCCCAAAAAGAGCAAATGGCCGTCACGGACACCATCATCGGCAACGTGAAGGACGCTTTTAGCTAAGCACCTCTTGCGTAGTACAAAGCCCCCGCTACTACTGGTAGCGGGGGCTTTCTGTTTTCTGTAAAATAGGTCTTACGCACATGTCGTCTGCCGGTCCGACGCCGTAGGCGTCAGACCGGTTGCCGCCTGCCGCCATTGCACGAACGACATGAAGACGTAGCGGACGCATCGGTGCATGCATGCGTCCTCGATATCAATAGATAGCGCGGTAGTCAGCAACGGCAACCGGTCGGACGCCTACAGCGTCGGACTGGCAGACGACATGTGCGTAAGTAAAAAAACAGTTTTTGACGTATCAAGCCCCAGCGGGGCGACACCACTCGTTGCCTGAGGGAATGTCGCCCCTCTGGGGCTACAAACGAGCAATAGGTCCGTCCTAGAGCGAAACTACTTCACCTGCACGGGCAAGTCTTCGAGTTGGGCGTAGCTGAGTTTCCATTTGTTGTTGGCGTCTTTCTTCCAAAGCAGCATGTAGTTGCCCTCACCTTCGCCCTGAGGACCGCCAGCGGTTTCGGGTAGTACCTCCGCCGTGAAGGTACCGGCGTCGTAGGCGAGCTGCGTATCGGCGCTAGAACTGGCAGTATACGTTTTCAGGTTGGCGATGCTGCCAATGGTGGCTCGCACCCACTTATCGGCTACTTCGGCTTTGCCTTTGTAGTGGGTTTCGCCCTGTACAAACTGCACGTCGTCGGCCAGGAGCGAATCAAGCTGAGCCGTGTTCTTGCTGTTCCAGGCACCAATAAACTGCTGGTTAAGGCTTTGCACGTTCACAGCGTCGGAAGCCGTATTGGAAGAGCACGATGCCAGCACGCCGCCGAGCAGGAGGCCAAAAAGGATTCTCATAAAAAGTAAAAGGTAGGAGAGACAAAGAGAGTAGAAAGCGCAAGTGCACGCGCACGCCTGCGCTTTCCAATGCAAAACGGTTTGTATTACCAGCTCTTGCGACGATACTCGGAGGTAGGATAAGGCGTATCCCGCTCCCCATAGGTGCTATTCACCAAATAGCCGTTGGCCAATACGGTGCTGGCAGCTGGCTGAGTCGAAGCCGAAGTAAGCGCCATAGCCGCTGGAGCAGCGGCTACACCGTTGGTGGCAGAAGCCTTGCGAGCGGCTGTGGCACGGGCAGCGGCGGCGCGTTGGGCGGCGGCGCGGTTGGCGGCCGCAATGCGGGCACGCTCTTTCTGTTTGTTGTCGATGTGCTTGCCCACAGCGTAGCCGGCGCCAGCGCCTACTACACCACCTACCACGCCGCCCGCGGCCCGGTTGCGCTTATGGATGAGGGCGCCGCCCAGGGCACCCGCACCCGCACCAATGATGGTGCCTTTGGCCTGTGGGCTGATTCTCTTCTGGGCCTGCGCTTCGGGGCGCACAGCTGCCAGTAGGAAAAGCACGAGCAGGAAAATATAACTGGCCTTTTTCATGATGACAGATCGTTAAGGTGAGAAATCAGTATTTGATTCTGACAAGTTTTTACAAGCATTGTGCCATATCAGATTATCGCGCTCTGAGGACACAGGGGGCATATACGGCACATACTGCCAAGTGGATTTTTTTGTTTTATGAAAGTGAAAGTCCCCGGTAATTATTACCGGGGACTTTGCATTGTAACAAGATAACGCACTTTTACTTGGTCAGCCAGCCATTGGCCGCCAGCCAGTTGCGCAGGCGCTCGGTCCACTCGTCCTGGGTGGTTTGGTTGTGCAGGCCGAAGCCGTGGCCGCCCTTGGGGTAGAGGTGCATTTCGGCGGGCACCTGGTGGTGGGTGAGGGCCTGGTAGAACACTAGGCTGTTCAGCACGGGCACAGTTTTATCGTCCTGGGCGTGCACCAGGAAGGTAGGGGGCGTTTGGGTTTTCACCTGCAACTCATTGGAATACAACCGAAGCTGATCGGCCGGCGCGTTTTTGCCCAGCAGATTATCCCGCGAGCCCGCGTGCGCCAGGCTATCCGAGAAGCTGATGACCGGGTAGAGCAGCATCAGAAAATCGGGGCGCACGGAAGTGGGGCCGGCTTTGCTGTAGGCGGGCTGGGCGAAGTGCGTGCCGGCTGTGCTAGCCAAGTGGCCGCCCGCCGAGAAGCCCATCAGCCCAATCCGGTTGGGGTTTACCCGGAACGCGGTAGCCTGCTCGCGTACCATACGAATGGCTTGCTGGGCATCGAGTAGCGGGGCGGTGGTTTTGTCCGGCTGGCTTTGGTCGTTGGGTAAGCGGTATTTCAGCACGAAGGCCGTCACGCCCATCTGGTTCAGGCGCTTGGCCACATCGTAGCCCTCGTGGTCGATGGAAAGGCGGCCATAGCCCCCGCCGGGGCAGATGATAACCGCCGTGCCCGTCGCCTTATCGGCCGGGGCCAAAAAGACCGTGAGGGTAGGCTGCACCACGTTGCTGATGCGCACGCCGCCATTGGCCAATGTAATGCTGGTCTCCTTCACCTCACTGGGTTTAGAATCGGGAATATTTCCCTTGTAAAGTGGCAAAACCTGTTGGGCGTGGAGCATGGGCGAAGTGCTAAGCAGGAGCAGGGCAGCAAGGGCAAGGTGTTTCATAGTATGCTAAATACAGTGTCATCCTGAACGCAGTGAAGGACCTCATTACGGAAGAACAACAGTCGTTTCACCAACTCGCTCTTACGTGATAAGGTCCTTCGCGCTGCTCAGGATGACAAGAAAAAAACAGATTACGTGCCCAGCTCTGGCGGCGTTTGCTCGTCGCGCTTCTGCTTTTCGGTTTGCTTATCGTTCTTTTTATCTTCTTCCGAAGGGCCTTTGGGTGGCGTGTTGGGCTCCTGCGAGCCGTGCTGGGCGTGGCCGTGCTCCTCAGGGTTATAGTCTTTCGACATTTCGGCTAGTTTTTCCTTGCCGTAGGCCAGCTTGGTGATGTTCAGGAACAGCACCGGCACGGCAAAAATGGCCAGGAAGGTAGCCGCCAGCATCCCGCCCGTCACGGTCCAGCCGATGGTTTGGCGCGATACCGCACCTGCGCCCGAGGCGAAGGCCAGCGGCAACACGCCCAGAATAAAGGCCAACGAGGTCATGATGATGGGGCGCAGGCGCAATTCCACGGCCTCAATGGTAGCCTCCATCACGGGCACGCCGCTATCCACGCGCTCCTTGGCAAACTCCACAATCAGAATGGCGTTTTTGGCGGCCAGACCAATCAGCGTAATCAGACCAATCTGTGCGTACACGTTGTTGGTCAGGCGCGGAATCAGGGTGAGGGCCACAATGGCGCCAAACGCTCCCAGCGGCACCGACAGCAGTACCGAGAACGGTATCGACCAGCTCTCGTACAGCGCCGCCAGCAGCAGGAACACAAACAAAATCGACAGACCGAAGATGATAATCGTGCTGTTGCCGGCATTGATTTCCTCGCGGCTCAGGCCCGAGAAGTCGAAGCCGTAGTCGGCGGGTAGGGTTTTGGCGGCCACCTCCTGCAAGGCCGTAATGGCCTGGCCCGAGCTGTAACCTTCTTTAGCGTCACCGTTGATTTCGGCGGAGCGGAATAGGTTGAAGTGCGAAATCAGCGGGGCATTTTCTACCAGCTTGTAGGTGATGAGCGAGCCCAGCGGAATCTGCTGGCCCTGCGCATTTTGCACGTAGTAGCCGTTCAAGTCGTCGATGTTCTGGCGATAGGCAGTGTCGGCCTGGGCTACTACCCTAAAGTTGCGGCCGTACTTGGTGAAGTCGTTGATATAGGCCGAGCCCATGAACGTCGACATCGTGTTGAAGATGTTCGTGAGCGGCACGCCTAGCTTCTTGGCCTGCTCGCGGTTCACCGTTACCTGGTAGCCAGGCGTTTGGGCCGTGAAGAAGGTGTAGGCCCGTGCAATTTCGGGGCGCTGGTTGGCGGCGGCCACAAACTTGTTGATGTTGGCCTCAAACTCCTTGATATCGGTGCTGGCCTCGCGCTGTTCCAGCTGGAAGCTGAAACCACCCGTGTTGCCCAGGCCCGGAATAGCCGGCGGCGGCACTACCCGAATGTTGGCGCCCTTAATCACCGAAAACTCCTTTTGCAACGACGCCACTACCCCCTGCAATTGCAGGGCCTTGTCCTTGCGCTCGTCCCAGGGCTTAAGCTGTACAAAGTAGGTGCCGCTGCTGGGCTTAAAGGAGAAGTTCAGGGCGTTCAGGCCCGCAATGCCGGAGTAGTTGTTCACGGCCGGCGCTTTCTCCTTGAAGATCTGCGACATCTGCGCCATCACGGCGCGAGTGCGGCTACTAGCGGCACCCGCCGGCAGCTCAATGGATACGTACAGGCGGCCTTCGTCCTCCGTCGGGATAAAGCCCGAGGGCTTGGCGCGGAACAGTCCAAACGTGCCCGCATATACCAGCACCAGCAGAATAACTACCAACGGCGTAAATTTCAGGCTGCGCTTCACTCCGTTGGAGTAGGAATGCGTGACGCGGCCAAACCACTGGTTGAACTTGTAGAACAGCTTGTTGATGCCCTTGGCATCGGCGCTTTGCTCCGAGGGGCGCATCAGCAACGAGCACAATGCCGGCGTGAGCGACAAGGCAATGAAGGCCGACAGCACCACTGAAATGGCAATGGTGATGGCAAACTGCTGATACAAACGCCCTACAATACCCGGAATGAACCCCACCGGCACGAACACCGCCGCCAAGATCAGGGCAATGGCAATAACCGGGGCCGTGATGTCCTTCATGGCCTTTTCGGTAGCCTCGCGGGCGGAGAGTTTTTCCGTGTCGATGTAGTGCTGCACGGCCTCTACCACCACAATGGCATCATCTACCACAATACCAATGGCCAGCACGAAACCAAAGAGCGTGAGCGTGTTGATAGTGAAGCCCAGCGGAATGAACAGAATGAACGTGCCTACAATAGCTACTGGCACGGCCAGAATGGGGATGAGGGTAGCGCGCCAGCTTTGCAGGAACACAAACACCACCACCGTTACCAACACCAGGGCTTCAATCAGGGTGTGCAATACTTCCTCAATTGATACGCGGACCACCGTTACCGATTCAAACGGCACGCGGTAAGCCACGTCCGGCGGAAACTTCTTCGACAGCTCTTTCAGCGCCTCATTTACACCGTCGGCGGTTTCCAGAGCATTGCCGCCGGGCACCTGGTTCACCAGCAGCAGGGTAGCGGGCTGACCGTTCACGGTGGCGGCGCGGGAGTAGCTGAAGCTGCCCAACTGAATGCGGGCAATGTCGCGCAGGTACACCAGTGAGCCGGTTTGCGGGTCGGTACGCACAATCACGTCGCCAAACTGCTCGGCGGTGGTCAGGCGGCCGTTCACGAAAATGGTGTACTCAAACGCCTGCGAGCCATACTGCGGCGCCGAGCCTACCGAGCCCGCCGCTACCTGAATGTTCTGCTCGCGCAGGGCCGTCGTCACGTCAGTAGCCGTTAGGCCCAGCTGCGACATCTTATCGGGGTTCAGCCACACGCGCATCGAAAAGTCTTGCCCAATGCTGGTCACGTCGCCTACCCCCTTCACACGCAACAAAGCGTCGCGCACGTAGATGTTGGTGTAGTTGTCGAGGAACTGCACGTTGTGCGTGCCCTTGGGCGAATACAGGCCCACTACCATCAGAATGGTTGGGTTCCGCTTTTTCACCGTCAGGCCCAGGCGCTTCACCTCGTCGGGGAGCTGGGGCTGGGCCACGCTCACGCGGTTCTGCACGTCCAGCGTCGCAATGTCGATGTCGGTTCCGATTTCAAAGGTCACGTTCGACGACAGGTTGCCGTCGCTGGTGGCGTTGCTTTGCAGGTAGGCCATGCCGGGCGTACCGTTCACCTGCGTTTCGATGGGCGTCATCACCGTTTGCTCCACCGTGAGGGCGTCGGCCCCCGTGAAGCTTCCCGAAATCTGCACCACCGGGGGCGAGATATTAGGGTATTGGCTGATGGGCAGGTTCAGAATGGACAGCACCCCAATCAGCACAATGACGATGGACACCACAATGGCTGTGACGGGGCGCCGGATAAATACGTCTGAAATCATAGAAGGAAGCGCGGAGGAAAAACGCGCGTATCGTTGCTGATGTTGACCGTCATGCTGAGCGCAGCGGAGCGGAGTCGAAGCATCTCTACTGATAGTAATTCCTGATGAGTAGGATTACCGCTGCGGTAGAGATGCTTCGACTCCGCTCCGCTGCGCTCAGCATGACGGCCTTTATTATTTATTTGCCCTGGCCTTGGGCGGCTGCGGGTTGGTTAGGGTCGCCTACCTGCACCACAGCGCCCTGGCGCAGGTTCTGCACACCGTCGCTGACGATGGTCTGGCCTTGCTTCAGACCCTGGCGCACCACGGTTTTGCCTTGTATTTTGGCGCCGGTCGCTACCTTTTGCTGGGCTACTTTGTTGCTGTCGCCTACCACGTACACGTAGAACTCACCCAGTTGCTCCACCAATGCCTTGGTCGGAATCACGAGCTGGTTGCCGTTGTCCTGATTGCGCACGCGCACTGTCACGTTCATCCCAGCTTTCAGGAGCTTTTTCGGGTTCGGGAACTGCACACGTACGCGTAAAGTGCCGGTTTGCGGGTCTACGGCGCGGTCTACCGTCACAATCTTACCAGGCATTGTGTATTCTTGATTGCCAGGCAACAGCAGCGTAAACA
Organism: Hymenobacter citatus; assembly: GCF_014333615.1. Taxonomy (GTDB): domain Bacteria; phylum Bacteroidota; class Bacteroidia; order Cytophagales; family Hymenobacteraceae; genus Hymenobacter; species Hymenobacter citatus. The sequence goes on from NZ_JACSCY010000017.1 coordinate 79,973, forward strand.
GCGAATCTTGGCGGGCGCTGGTATTGCGTTGCAACTCCAGAAAACGCGTAATATCAGCCTCGCCAATGTTCACGTCTACTGCAATCGGATCTTCAGCCGACACTGTATTAATCAACGTTTGGCCCTGCGTAACGAGGCCGCCCAGTTTCACCTGCGCAATACCAATGGTGCCCGTAAGGGGGGCCGTGATGGTGGCGTGGCGCAAATCGAGGTTTACGCTGCGCAGGTTGGCGCGGGCGGCTTCTACTTGCGAGGCCGCGTTGGCGCGGCTGGCCTGGGCAATATCTACTTGCTGCTTGGCCACGGCGTCGAGCTTATCGAGACGCTCGTAGCGCTGGGCGTCCTGCACGGCGCGGTCGTAGTTGGTTTTGGCCACGTCCAGCTGGGCCTGGGCCTCGTTGGTGGCGGCTGCGTAGCGGGTGCGGTCAATGGTATACAGCTTCTGGCCTCTCGTCACGTGCTGGCCATCCTGCACGTAGATATTGGTCAGGAAGCCCGTCACCTCGGCCAGCAGCTGCACCTCGTTCAGGGGTACCACCGTGCCGGGGTAGGTGTCGGTGCTTACCACATCTTCGCTTTGCACTTTATATACGGCCACTGGCACAGCCGGGGGCGGCCCTTGCTGCTGTTGTGCTTCTTCGTCCTTGGAGCCGCAGCTGGCTAGTAGCAGCGCACTGCTCACAAACACGGGCCACACTCGCTTAGAATTCCACGTCATGGGATTCGTTTTTTACTGATTCTGATTGAAGGTAATGTTGCCCAAGGCCCGCTGCACGTCTAGCTTGGTAGACAGCACGTTGAACAGCGCGTTGTAGTAGCTGAGCTGGGCCGTGCGCAAGTCGGTTTCGGCGATAATCACGTCTAGGAACGTGCGCAGGCCCTCGCGGTATTGCAGGTTCAGGATGCGGTACACCTCCTTGGCGTCGGCCACGTTCTGCTCGATGGTATACAACTCGTTTAGGGAGCCTTTGTAAGCGCCCATAGCTTGCTCAAACTCGCTGTTGATCTGGTTTTTGGCGTCGAAAATGGTTAGGTCCAGCTGCTCATCCTGCAACTCCGCAATCTTCAGGTTTTGTAAACGCCGCGTACCCGTGAAGATGGGTAGGGCCAGTTGCAAACCGGCCTGTTGGTTGGGGAAGGCCCGCTTATACAACTCCGAAAACTCGTTGTTCTGGTAGACGCGGTTGTAGTTGTAGAAGCTCGATAGCGAGGGGAGGAAGCCGTAGCGGTAGTAGTCAATGTTGTAGCGCTGGAGCTGCTTCTGCGTTTGGAGCTGCTGAATCTCTACCCGCTTTTCGTAAGCCAGCTGCACAGTAGTATCCAACAGCGTCTGGCGAACCATTTCCAGGGTATCGTAGCTGAGGGCCAGTTTGTTGTCGGGCGCCGCACCCATTAGCTGCTTGAGGGTAGCGTACTTGCCGGGTAGGGAAGCGGCCGTGCTACGGCGCTGGGCAGTGGCGTTCTTCAGCGAAATATCAGCCCGCAAAAAGTCTGTTTTATCGGCAATGCCTACCTCGTACTGCGCCTTGGCATCGCGCACCTGACGTTCCTGGCGCTGAATGTCCTCCTTCAAGATGCGAAGTTGTTCCTCGGTCAGCAGAATGTCGTAAAACGCCTTGCTCACGTTGGTCACCACATCAATCTTGTTGAGCGATGTGGTTTGTGCGTAGTTGAGGCGCGTGGCCCGCACCGAGCGGGCGGCCCGCAGCACATCGTTGCTATACAGCAGCTGTGTAGCCTGCAACCCAATCGTCGATACGTTTTTCAGACCGATACGAATGATTTGCTGCCCGGCTGCGGGGTCAGCAAAGTTGGGCAAAACAGAGGCTTGCAACTGAATGTTGCGGGTGTATACGCCCGTGCCATTGATCTGCGGCAGCCAGTACGAAAGCCCAATGCGCACATTGCGTTCGGCAATGCGCTCATCCAGCTGCGACTGCCGCACAAGGGGCTGATTGCGCAGGGCAAACTCCACACATTGGTCGAGGGTAGCGTTGGCGGGCAGGGGTTGGCCTACGGGCGCAGTCGGAGCTTGGGCCGAGGCGCTGTGCAGCACCAGCAGCATAGCCAAGGCTGCTAGCCAGTGCCGAGGGTTAATGCGCGGCCAACTGAGTGGCCGGGGCATCAGCCCGAGTACATCTTGTATCATGTATTGCAATCGTTTTGCCGAGCTGCGCGGCCTACTCAAAACAGGTTTCGGCGGAGCGCAAGCCCGTTATCTACCTATTTATAGGGGCGAATGTTTTACCCGATGACGTTTTTAGTTTGCAAACACCACTGGATTACAGTGGTTTACATCTGTAATACAGATGGTTACAGTTTGATATTTTTTGTGCCGATGACTCGCGAAGAGAATCTCACAACTCCGTCACCAGCACCTGCACGTCCACGTTGCGGCCGTGGTCGTCGGCGCAGGAGATTTTCAGTGGGCCCGGCGAAGGACGAAAAAACACCCGCTCGGTTGCGCCGGCAGCGCGCAGAAACTGGTCGTTCACGTACCAGTACACTTGGCGCACCTCGCTGTCGGTGGTGCAGCTGAGTAGGAGCTGCTGGTGCTCGTGCGGGTTGAGCACGTACTCGGTGTTGGGTAGGGGCGAGGTGATGGTAGGGGCGCGCTCGGCCCCGCCGCGCACCAGTTGGCACTGCGGATTGTGAGGCGGTAGGCGGCGGTATGGAATACCCTGGGCTTCTTTGTAAGCGGCCACCTCGGGCAGCAAATTGGGGTAGAGCACGCGCCGGTAGCCCGTAGCTGGCGCGCAGGCCCGGCAGTAGGCAAAGGCCCCATCTTCCGACACCAGCACCTCGCGCTGGTGCTGGCAGCGCCGCCCACTGCTCACATTGGGTAGGAAGTAGTCGATAATCTGATTGGGACAATTCTCGCCCGGTACCAGTCCGGTTTCGGCGCACACCAGCCGGAAGTCCAGCGCCGCGGGTGGGGCAAACCAGTTGTTGGGCGAGTTGTACGCCAGTGTATTGAACAGGTCGAACAGTAACGGGGTAGCCACATCGGCGCCCGTGAGCGTCGGGGCGCCCTGCCCGCTGAAGTTGCCTACCCACACGCCAATCGTGAACTCCTTATTATAACCAATGCTCCAGGCGTCGCGGCGGCCGTAGCTGGTGCCGGTTTTCCAGGCAATTTTGGGCAGGCGCAAGCTGCTCGTGGCGTTGATAGGTAGGTCGGGGCGGGTGAGTTGGGAGAGGATGTCAGTGACGAGGAAAGCGGCGGCGGGGGAGACAAGCACCCCACCCCCCGGCCCCCTCCCCTCCGGGAGAGGGGGAGCCAGACGATTTTGTTTTTGCTCACTACGTTCGGCTCCCCCTCTCCCGGAGGGGAGGGGGTCGGGGGGTAGGGTGTACGTAAGCGGGCTATACCTACCCCCATTCGCCAGCGTCGCATACAAGCCCGTCAGTTCCTCTAAACTAGCTCCGCAGCCGCCCAGAATGCTGCTCAGCCCCAGCCGCGCCCGGTTGCGGGTGATGCTGCGGAAGCCGGCTCGTTGCAGCTTCTCGGTGAAGGTAGGCACGCCTACCTCTTGTAGCACCCGCACAGCCGGAATGTTGAGGGAGTAGGCAAGGGCGCGCTCCAGCGTCACCTCGCCCTGGCAGTGCTTGTCGAAGTTCTCGGGGCGGTAGCCCTGGAAATTGGTGGGCACGTCGTGCAGCAGCAGCTTGGGCGTGACCAGGCCGCGGTCTAAGGCCAGCGCATACAGAAACGGCTTGAGCGTGCTGCCCGGCGAGCGAACGGCCATAATGCCGTCGTTCTGGCCCTGGCTGGCAAAGTCGCGAAAATCGGCCGAGCCCACGTAGGCCTCTACCTGCCGGGTGTGGTTGCTGACGACCAGCACAGCGGCCTGCGTGATGCCCAGCTCGTGCAGGCGGCGCACGTAGTTGCGCGTCAGGTCCTCGGCGCGGGCTTGCTGACTGCGCTGCAACGTACTCTGGATGATGGCCTCCCGCGGAAACTGCTGCACCAGTCGCCGCGCTAGGTGCGGTGCCAGGGTAGGGGCGGCATGGCGCCGGGCATCCAGCGGCTCTAGCAGGGCGTCGGCAATGTCTTTCTTCGGAAACAGCCCCTCGCGCCCAAAGCGCCGAAGCCAGCGGTTGCGCTCTTGCAGGATGCGGGCGTTGTCGTGGCCCAGCACGAGGCTGGTAGGACGGTTGGGGATGATGGCCAGCGTGACCGTCTGAGCCAGCGAGAGGTAGTGGGGCGGCTGCTGAAAGTAGAGCAGCGCCGCCGATTTCACGCCTTCAATATTGCCACCATAAGGCACTAGGTTGAGGTAGAGTTGCAAGATTTCGTCCTTGCTGAAGTGCGCCTCCAGTTGCACGGCGCGCAGCATTTCCAGCAGCTTATTGCCAAAAGTGCGCTCCTTCGGCTCCAATAGCCGCGCCACCTGCATGGTAATGGTGCTGGCCCCCGTAGTACGCCCGCGGCCCAGCAGGTTGCGCCCGGCGGCCTGCACTATCGCCAGTGGGTTCACCCCGAAATGGTAGCGGAAATACCGGTCCTCCTTCTCTAATATCGCCTTACGCAGCGCCGGCGTAATGTCCCGCAGTTCCGATTTCATCCGCCACTTCTGCGTGGGGTTGAGGTAGGCGTGCAGCACCGAGCCATCGGCCGCCAGCACCAGAGGAGAATAGCGCGGGGTAGGAGGTAGGGGAAATAGCCAGTCGAGGCCAAGTAGGAGCAGCACCAGCAGCCCCAGGGCCGCGAGGAAGCGTATACCAGTGCGCCGTTTCATGGCTGTAAGATAAATTCTTATGAACGTTGAGCTGGCTTTAAATACTTTTGTACATCAGATAGTTAATTACTCAGTCGGCTTGATATACGTAATATTCTGAGGCGGAAACAGCCGCCGCACCAACTTCTCCAAACGGCCTTGTGTACTCTTGACTCGCTTTTTAATCGGAATTGTGCGGTACTCGAACGTAGCCATAGCAGCTACTTCGTCGGCTATCGACCGTTGATATAGGTGCGATTCCAACAGGAAAGCCGTAATGGCTTCATTCCATTCCTCCTTCGTGCTCCAATAGTGGCCAATGTATGGCGATGCAGCCTGTAACGGCCCCATTTCGGCCAGCGCTACGGAAAGTGCGAATTGCTCAATAAGCCGAGGCGTAACCTGCTGCCGACTCATATCATCACAGATGCGCAGGGCTAAAGCAATGGTTTCGGTGGCTTGCGCAGCTGGAATACCCACAACGCCCGCATTCCACATCGTATGTTGTTCGTGCATTTGAATGCCGCCAAACGTCTGCTGCCGCACTTGCTGCCACATGCGCTGCTCCGTTTTGCTGGGTAGGGTGGCCAGTTTGCCTTCTGCCTCGTGCATAAAGGCTTGTCCATCTGCCAGGGCTGCCTGCATCTGCGGCAGCGAACCGTATAAAAACGTATCTGAATCGAGGTAGAGCAGGGCAGAGCCGGGCCGCTGCTGGGCTACATATTCTAGCGCCTTTATTTTGATACGCCAGAAAAAATCAAACTCGCCTTTCCACTCGCGCAATCTTGTCTCATCAATAGGCAACACAGCTACATGCCCTTGCAAATGGCGATAAAAATCCGGCGCATCTGTCACGACCGTAATACCATTCAGTGCTTTGCTTTGCTGCAAGAAGGAAAGAATAGAAAAATTTGCCTGAAAATGGTTTTTGATATTGGTGCCGAATACGAGGTAGAGTAGGTGCATAGGGTAGGGAAAAACGACGCGCTGTTTTGCTAAGCTGTAGAAACACAACATTTTGTGTCTTCTCGTTATTGATGTTGTTTAAACTGCTGTGGTAGTAGCCTCGTCGTTGCTGATACTGTCACATTGCCGCTGATTTGATTGTGCAACGAGGAGACGCAAGATATTGCGTCTCTATCGGAAAATACTGTCTGGCTTGTCTTTGTCGCGCAACCAGGCAGAAGGATTGCCTGCAACATAGCGTCGTGCTTTTTCCAATTCTTCTTCACTGCGAATTACCCGATCAAAATAACCGCTTTGCCACGCAAACGGAACTTGCTGCTGCGTCGCCCAAACCTTGACACCAACTTTAAAGCCACGCACAACGGACGCCAGATTTTGGCGTTGTGGTCCGAAGAGGCTTTGGCGAGTAGGTTCTGCGTCGGATTTATGAAAGAACAGCATGCCGTGCACATGATCCGGCATCACTACAAAGACATCTGATTCAACAAAAGGAAAATGCTGCGGTATGCTTTGCCAACATTCCATTGCGCGGCGGGCTACTGCCGTTGGGCGTAGAAAAGCGGCATCACCGAGTTGTTGGCCTTGCTGAATTTCACCAAAGTATGGCTGGCGGTTTTGAGTGCAGATGGTAATAAAGTAGATGCCGTTTTGGCTGTAATCGTATCCCGCCCAGCGAGTGGAGGCAACATGCTATTTGTCCTGATAAAGCCCGTCAGACATAAGCGAAGTAGAGACACAACATTTTGTGTCTCGTCGTTGGTGATGTTGTTTATATCGACCCATGTCCGCGCCGTTCAACCAAGCAACATCGCCAACGACGAGATACAAAATGTTGTGCCTCTACCCCCGGCAATAATATCACCGCACCCGCACTACGCCCGCGCCGGAATACGAGTGATACGCGGCGTTGTACATGGCATCAGCACTCACCGGGCCTAGCTTGAACGTGCCTTTAGAAACCGCCCGCGCCAGGTAGTAAAACACCTTCGGCTGAGCGGTAGCCGTGGTAAACAGGTTCAACCGGTCGTCGCGCACGTCGAGGTAGTCGGGTTGAGCGGCGTCTTTCACCCAATCCAAATCGCGCACGGCGCCGATGCGCGGGTTTTCGATTTCCAGGCCGGCGGGCAGTAGGTCCGTGACGGCTACGTTTTCTACCGCGCCGGCCGTTTCGGCGGCTTGCAGGGTGAGGCGCACGACCACCAGGTCGTTTTGCCGGAACGAGGTGCTGCCTACGGGCTGACCGTTGCGGTCCAGGAACTCGCGGCGGATGCGCAGGTATTGGTCTTCCTCGGGCACGCGGCCGGTGGGCGAAATGCCCTCCATCTCCCAGAAGTAGTAGAGCTTGCCGCTACCCTGCGTGCGCAGCATCAGCGGGCGGTTGGCCACATTCGTCACCGACACGTCCTTGCCCGAAAAACTCCCTACCACCTTGCCATCGGCCAGCAGCGCGGCCGTGACGGTGCTGGCGGCGTTGCGCCGGGCCAGCTTGCCCAGGGCGAGCAGCGAAAACGCCCGCTCCTGGGTGTTCAGCCAGCTTGCCTGCTGCACCTGCCGGCTGAGCTGCCGGGCCAGCGGGGCCACCTGCGGGTGGTCGGGGTCGGCGGCGAGGAGGGCGTTGAGTACCAGTGCCTCGTCGCGGATGGGGGAGGAGAACGAGCCGGCTAGCTCGCGGCCGTCGGTGGTTTTGGGGGCGAAGCGGGCGGGCAGGAGCTGCTGGAAGCTGCGCTGGTTGCCGGCCAGGGCAAAGGTGCAAGCCAGCACCCAACGTGCATCCTCGGTGAGCAGGGCGCGGTTGGCCTTGTAGTAGTTCAGCGCCACCGCGTCGGGCTGACCGGCCAGGGCCAGCACGTAGAGGGAGTAGGCGGTTTCGCGCTTGGCCCGCGTTACGGGCTGGATGGCGCCGCCCGTTTGGATGACGTTGTAGGTGTCCGTCTCGCGGCGGCGCACCCGCGCTTGCAGGTAGCGCAGCACCCTATCCAGCACGGTTTCGTTGACCGTGAAGCCGGCTTGCTGGGCTTCGAGCAGGAAGTGGGCGGCGTAGGCCGTAGCCCACCAGTTGTCGTAGTCGCCGCCGGGCCAATAGCTGAGGCTGCCGTTGTACATCTGCTGGGCCTCTACCTTGCGGATGGCCTCCTGTACGTGGTAGTTGGGGTTGTACGGACTCGCCTTTGTGGTCTTACCGGTTTGCTGCCCCAGCGTGGCCGCCAAATCGCCATAATACAGCTGCGGGAAAGCCGCCGACACGGTTTGCTCCAAGCAGCCGTACGGGTACTGCAACAGGTAGCGCAAGTCCTTGGCAAACACCGTCATCGGCGAGCTGCTCACCACCAGCTGGCTCCGCAGCGACGAGGGGATGAAATCCGTTTGCAGCTTCAGCGGCTGCGTCGCGCCACCCGCTACCTCGCCGGAGCCGTTGCGCTTCTGTAAGGGGGAGGCGGGGCGGATGGGGAGTTCGATGGTTTCGCGTAAAATGATTGGAATACCATTTTCCTTTGGGTGGCTCTCAGGGAACACATCAACCTCAATTGGAGCGTTGCCTATCGATTTTGCTGTCAAATGGAAAAGCACGCGTTGTTCCGTATTTGGCTTCAAGCGTATTTGATGACCTTCGGTATGAGCAAGGTAGTCTGCACTCTTGTAGTCAACGTCCCTGTCAAAATCTCCCTTTTTAGCAAATACTTCTGCAAATGCACCTGAGCCTGTATTAAGCACTACCTCTAAAGCCATATTCTTCCCCGTCGTATTCGTCAGCGTCACCGGCACGTCAATCGTGTCGCCGGGGCTGAGGAAGCGGGGTAGGGCGGTGCTGATAACCACCGGATCGGCGACGCGCATCGTGTGCTCGGCCGCGCCGAATGCGTCGTCTTTGTAGGCCACGGCCATCACGCGCACGGCTCCCGAAAACTGCGGAATCCGCACGCGGTAGCGCACTTTGCCGTTGGCATCGGCCGTGAGTACGCCGCTCCACTTAGCCAGGAGCTTCACGCGGCGCGAGGGCACGGGCGTGGTGCGGCGGGAAAGGTCGGCGGCGTCGCCCCCGCTGCTGCTGGTGCCGAGTTCGGGGAGCAGGAAGGGGTATACGTCGTAGGCCTGCACCTCCAGGGCGCGCTTCTGGTAGAAGTAGCCGTGCGGGTCGGGCGTGCGGTAGTCCTTCATCTGCAAAATGCCCTCGTCCACCACGGCCAGCGTCACCTGGGCCTTGGGCGCGGTGCTCACCTCAATGGTCTGGAAGGTTTGGGAGCGGCTCTGCGCGGGCGCTTTGATGCTGACATTCAGCTTCGAGCCGGGCTTCTCTACCATCAGCGGCACGAAGCCGCGGGCCACCGTGAGGGGTAGGCGGTTGTCGCGAATTTCGCGGATGGCCGTGGCCGTCACGTACACGTTAGGCACGTGCCCGGCGCGAATCGGCACGTCTACCTTCGCCGATTTCTCGTCGGTGGTCACGTAGAAGCTGTTCAGCACCCGGTTCCGCTCCACCGTCACCAGCACGCGGCCGGGGAAGGGCGTTTTCAGCAGCAGGTGGGCCGTTTCGCCGGGCTCGTACTTCGGCTTGTCGGGCTCGATGGTCACCTCGCCCTCGTTGTTCACCTCGAAGCTGTTGGCCTGGGTATCGCCGTAGCCGTAGGCGTACACTTGCTGGGCCACGTAGGTAGCCGCCCCCGGCCGCCCTACCCGGATTTCGTACTCGCCGGAGTAGGTAGGGGCGAAGCGCACCGTCTTGCCGCCGCTCGCGCCTACCGAAACCTGCTGACTGGAAACCACTTGCTCGCGCTTCTGCGAGTTGTAGATGTAGCGGCCGCCCTGGCGCTCAATCACGGTTTCCCAGAGCAGGCGCACCACCTGCACCCGCGCCGGCGCACTGGTAGGCCGGCCGCCAGGTGTGAGGGCCACCACCTGCACCGGCACGGCCTCGCGGGTGCTCACCAGCTCCGGCAGCTCCTTGATGCCAAACAGCACCGGCTGCGTCTGCACCTCGAAGGTAGCGAGGCGGTTCACCGGGCGGCCGGTTTCGTCGAATACCGTGGCAAAGGCCGCGCCTTCCAGCGTGCCCAGGTCGGTGTAGTCGGGCACCTGGTAGGGGGCGGTGCCGCGGCCGGCGGCGTCGGTGGTGCCTTCGCGCAGGGTCTTCTCGAAGCGGGCCGAAATGGGCGTTGTAGTCTGGCTGCCGTAGGCGCCGCGCTGCTTCTCGCCGCTGTTGAGGACGAAGGTGTAATCGGCGTAATTCTTCGGGTTGAAGGGCTTTTCTTTCAGCGAAAACTCCACCTCAAACTTGCGGTCGGCGGCGGGTGGGCCGAACAGGTTTTGCGCCGTAATGAGGGCCGAAACCGGCTGGCCCGGCTTCACCACGGCCCGCGAGGCCTTCACCATCACCTTCAGTCTATCCGGAATAAATTCTTCCACGCTCAGCTGGCGCGAGGTCAGCAGCACGTCGTTGCCGGTGAGGACTTCCAGCGTGTAGAGGCCGGTCATGATGCTGGGCGGCAGGATAAACCGCGCCTCAAACGCCCCCGCCGCCGACAGCTGCTGGCGCAAGCTCGCGTACTCCTTGCCCGTGGGTAGGAGCAGCCGAATCTTGACGGGCAGGTTTTTGGGCGGCGTCTGCCAGGTTTCGGTCCGGATAATGGTGTTCGTGCGGATGGTGTCGCCGGGGCGGTACAGGTCCCGGTCGCCGTACAGGAAGGCTTGGTAGCGCGCGGCGTTGCTCTGCAAGCCCCCTACCTCAAACCGCGACGTTTCCACGCGGCTCCGGCTCAAATCCAGAAACGTGAAATCGGCCTGGCGCTGCGCCATCACCATGCCCAGCCGGAACCGACTGGTAGCGGCCGTGCTGTCGAATTTCGCCACGCCGTCGGCGTTGGTGGTGCCGGTGCCCATCACCTGGTTGTTGCTGCTCACAAAGCGCACCGCCACGCCCGAAAGCGGCTTGGCGTCGCGGATGGAGTTGGCAAACACCAGCGTGCTGCCCGCCGCGCCCTGCTTCACAATCAGGCCGATATCCGTGACGGCCACCAGCTTGCTCACTTGCAGCCACTGCCGCTCGGTGTCCTGTATCTTGATGATGTAGAGGCCTTTGAGGCCGTCGGTAAACTCCAGCTCTTTCAGGCTGAGGTTGAGCAAGCGCAAGCCCTGCTGCTTGGGCAGCCCCGCCACCGTGTAGGTGCGCTCCGACAGCACGTTGCCCAAGTTCTCCACGTCGTAATACTGGTAGGAGCGGTCGATGTACTCGCCGTTGTCGTCCGTGTTTTCTTCTTCCGAATCGGGGTCGTACTCGGGGTAGCCGTACTGGGTGCCGCTGCGCAACAGCTGCTGAATGTTGTTGGCGTAGACCTTGGCAATGGTCACCTTCACCTGCGCCACCTCGTTGATGCGCACGCCCAGGTTGCGGGCGCCCAGCGCGTCGAGGTACAGGGCCTTCTCGCCGCTGGCAAAGCTGATGGTGGGCCGCTCGTCGCCGAAGCTCACCGTCTGGGTCACGTCCTCGCCGAGCTGCCCGCCCAACGTGCCGCGCAAGCCGCTCCCGATGCGCACCTGGTAGCTCTTGCCGACCTCAAACCCACCCTTCAGCGTGAAGCCGCCCTCCTGCGTTTCCACCGCAAACGGCACCTGCGGCGACACGGCCACGGCCGCGCTCAGGTCGCCCTCGGCCACCGGCTGGTTAGTGCGCACCGTCACCACCGGGTCGGCGCCCTGCAAGCGGCCCGACACGCTGCTCACGGCCAGCGCCTGCGGGTCGGGCACGTCCACGGGGAGGGTGAAATCCTGGGTGGTAGGCTGGTCGCTGCCGGCGGCACGCAGGCCGGCCGCCAGCGCCACCGTGAGCGGGGAACCGGGCCGCACGTCCTGCATAAGGCCGAGCTGGATGGTTTGGTCGGGCTCGGTGGTCAGCACCTCGAAGGCCACCGGCTGCCCGTCCTGCGTCAGGCGCAGGAGGGGCCGCACGTCGGTGGGCCGCACGGCGTAGTTGAAGGGCACATCCAGGCGCAGCTCGGCGGTGCCCGCCGCCCGGCGCGAGCGGCCCCAAAACGCCTGCACCGTGCCCGGCTGGAGGTAGGGCGTGTGAAACACGCGGCGGTTCTCGGGCAGCTTGGTATCCCGTTTATCATCGGGTAGGGCCTGCGCCCGCAGCGTCACCCGGAACGTCGTGCTGGGCCGAAATGGCGTGAGCGGCGAGAAAATTAGCTCCCGGTCGTTGGCCCACTTGAACTTGCCCCGCACCGCCGGCTCAAATGTGACCACCTGCACGGTATCCCAGCGGTCCTGCCGCTCCGGCCCCACCATCGCCCGGTCAAACTCAAACACCAGGTTCTGGTACGGGTCGATTTCTTCGCCGTTGGGGTCAGTCGGGGAGGTGGTTTTCGAGCAGGCGCACAATAGCAGCAGCAGCCACAGCAGCGGCAAGCGGGGTAGGCGGGGCATTGCGGGGATAGGATAGTTGGATAGAGGGGGTAAGGTATAGAAAACGATAGTTTGTATTAACTTTTATATATGTTTAATTCAAAAATTTGAGATGAGCGAAATAACTAACTTGATGATTACCTTCTCTGTTGATGAAGATGAACAAACAATTATCAAAACGCTCCGAGAGTTTACTTATAGAAATCTTCCTTTCAATATCATGTCTGTAGAAGACGAAAGCTTGCCTAAAGCATGGTATGGAGGTACTAAATACCTTGAGTGTAATATATTACTAGGCGCTTTCAATCATCTTGATATAAAGCCATTAGTAGCTTATATGAGAGGTATGGTTTGGGAAAGACCGGAGGATGTGCAAATGATTATTAAGAGACAGTGGGAATCTAAGTTTCGAATAATTGATGTATTTCCAGAGGATCAATAATTAGGTTAGAGCGACGCAAATTCAGTTCATGATTAGTGCGAGTTTGGTGTATTGCAATTCATGTTTTGCCTTGACGATGAGGTTATTCCTTATCTGCCGCGCAGCTACAAAATGTAATTGTGCCACTCAAACTTCATCGTTCTTCCAAAGGCGCAGCCTCTCGGTATAGTCTGCACGAGTGACGCTGCGCTACACCCGCGCCAGCATGCTACCTACACCCCCTCAAACACCTCATCCCATTCCAAACTAAACCCCAGCAGCGTGTGCACCGGAATGGGGCCGGGCTGGTAGAACTCGCCGCGCAGTTGGTAGCGGCCATCGGTCAGCACGTAGGCGGCCACGTTCTTCTCGTCAGGAAAAACAATCCAGTACTCGCCCACGCCGTTTTCCTCGTAGAGGTCGAATTTCACGCGAATATCGTGGGTAGCGTTGCCGGGCGAGAGGATTTCAATGATCCAGTCGGGGGCGCCTGCGCAGCCCTTGGCATCTACTTTCGCCGGGTCGCAAATAACGCAGATGTCGGGCTGCACTACGGTAGCAATGCCACTGTCCCCGTTGGGAGTGACGTTGTTCAGGCGCACATCAAACGGTGCCACATAGGGTCGGCACGCACGGCCCCGTAAAGTATACTTCAACGCCGCCGAGATATTTAATAGGATATCCTGGTGCACTACTCGCGGCGCGGGGCTCATGCGGCTGACCTTGCCTTTAATTAGCTCCACAAACTCGTCGAACTGCCATGTCAGGTAGTCGGCGTAAGTGTAACGCTTGCTAAGGTCGAGTTGGGAAAGGCTGGTGATGGGCGGCATAACGACGAGGGCTAGATAGCTGCTTAAAGATACGCAGAAGCTACTGCAGCAGCAGAAACGCTAATTCATTAGCGGCTGTCAGGCTGGGCATGCTATGCTAAACTCGCGTCAGCTACCTTGCTCCACGCTGGCGTAACGTACACAGCAAGCGCCTACCTTCGCCAGACAACCACTTCCTCATGGCTACTACCCTTCTCACCGTACCCGGACTAGGCGGCTCCGGCCCCACGCACTGGCAAACCCTGTGGGAGCAGCAGTACGGCTACCGGCGCGTGCAGCAGCCCGATTGGGACCATCCTGTTTGCTCCGAGTGGGTACAAACCCTTGACGCCGCTGTGGCTGCCGCTGGCTCCCAGGTGGTGCTGGTGGCGCATAGCTTAGCCTGTGCTACGGTAGCGCATTGGGCAGCCACTACCCGTCACCAACTACAAGGCGCGTTGCTCGTAGCGCCGGCTGATGTCGACCGGCCCGACTTTCCACCCGAAGTGATAGGCTTTGCGCCTATGCCGCTGGCACGCTTGCCGTTTCCCAGCACCGTAGTAGCCAGTACCGATGACCGATACGTCAGTCTGGCCAGAGCCCAGCAGTTTGCCGATGCCTGGGGTAGTCGGTGTGTGAACGTGGGTGCGCTCGGGCATTTGAACTCCGAATCGGGGTTGGGGCTGTGGCCGCAGGTGCATCAGTTGCTTCGGGAGTTGTTGGGGTAGGAGTAGCACAAGCGGTTGGGTTGTCAAATGCTATGTAACACCTAGGTAGTAAGCTGCCCGAACTCCTGTCCCACGATGAAACCTATACGGCTAGTGCATAGCCCCGCCCACGCCAGGGGTAGCCGCCACAAGGTGCGTTACCCGCTGCCTACCCACCAACAATAGCAGCAGCGCCAGCAGAGAAGCACCGGCCATGAGAGCCACCATCGGCACTGCAGAGCGTGCGTCGAACAGGCTCACGCCCAACGACGCGAGGGCGCCCGCGCCCATCTGTAGGGCCCCCATGAGGGCGGCGGCACTGCCCGCGTGGCGGGTGAACGGAGCCAAGGACAGCGCCGACGTGTTGGGGCTGGTGAAACCCAGGCAACCCAAAAAGACGAATAGTAAGGCGACCATGCCGCCCAGGCCCAGTACCCCCGCGCTGGTCAGGCCGAGCAAGACCACCGTGGTCAGCAGCTGACAGATCAGAGCAACCAACACAATTTGCTCGCTCTGGTAGCGGCGCAATAGCAGGCTGTTGATTTGGCTGGCTCCAATAAGTCCAACGGAGAGAAAGGCGAAAATCCACCCGTATACCTTGCCCTCAACGTGATACAGGCCCATAAATACCAGCGGCGAGCCCGACACGTAGGCAAATAAGCCACTAAACGACACGGCTCCGGTCAGTGCGTACGTGGCGAACTGAGGTTCGCGCAGTACGGTCCAGAAGTTGGTCAGGATGGGCCGTGGCCGCAGCGAGAGGGTGGTGTCGGGGGTGTAGCCATTGGGTAGCCACAGGAAAGAAGCCAGCAGCAGCAGGCCCCCCAGTGCGCCCAGCGCCAGAAAGACGGCCTGCCAGCCGTAGGCCGCCGTCACGTAGCCCCCAAGGGTAGGTGCTAACAGCGGCGAAACGCTCAGTACCAGCATCAGCAGGGCAAAGACCTTGGCGTTTTCCTTAACGGGAAACAAGTCCCGCACCATGGCTACCGACGCTACGGCTGCCGCGCAGCTACCAATGGCCTGCACAAAGCGCAAGGCAATGAGCGTTTCGATACGATGAACCGCTAGGCAGCTCAGCGAGGCCACTACGTAGAGTGCCAGCCCAAAGTACAGCGGTTTTTTGCGTCCGAACCGGTCCAGCAGGGGGCCGTAGAGCAGTTGGCCCGCCGAGATGCCGATAAAAAAGCTCGACAGTGAAAGCGCTACCTGCGGCACACTGGTGTGCAGGTCTTGCGCAATGGCCGGAAAACCCGGTAGATACATATCAATGGAGAAGGGCCCCAAAGCCGTGAGGGCACCCAGAATGAGGATGAGAAAGAAATACCGCTGAGTGGTCATGAAATAGCCAGAAAACACTGCTGGGCGCGCCGCCAGCAGGACATGAGAACAGAAAAAGAAGGAACACGGATGTAGCCTTAACAGAAAGGGCCAGGAGGTAATCCGCGGTGGCAGATTGCTCCTGGCCCTTCCTGTTTCGTTACATCTGTTTCGGAAGTCGTCAGGCCATCATGCTTGATGTAGCGTCCGCTTGACGGTCCTTTTGTATTGTGGTTGAAAGCCTCTTAAATAGCTTTGCTACAACAAATGTAATGGCCTACGTGCTTATTGTCACCACGTAGTTCTCCCTCTTACGCTTGCCCGCATTGAGCAAGCGTAGCGCCTTTCACAAGTAAAACCGCACGGCAACCTGTGGAAACCAGGCCGTTTTACTTGTGAAAAGAAAGAGGGGACTGTAGGCTTTTCTTGAGCTCTGCTGCCGCTAAAATCTGTGCTTTGTGGGTTCTGGGCGCTACCGCAGCCATGCCGAATCACTCGCGCGTAACACCCTCACGGCACCTTTGCTGTGCCCCAGATACTGGCTGCTTTCAGCCTGTTGGCGTACTCTCGGTCTTCGCTCTGGAGTGGGTTGATTATAGCGTTGATGACGGTAGCCGGGGGTAGACCAGTTAGGCTGTAGTAGGCATAAGGCACTCCCTGTACTACCAAATGGTGTTCGGCGGGCTACTACCGTGAATTCCATAGGCTAAGATTACGGGCGCACCACCGGAAACGACGTAATCCGCAGATTGGTGGCACCGTACGGAATGAGCGTGAGCGTTTCGGGGGTAGCACCAGCGGGCTTAGCCACCGGACTGGCCGGCGGCGGACCAGCCGAGTTCTGCTCCATCTGCCACTGGGGTAGGCGCACGCCCTGCACGCGCAGCTCCATGGGGGCGCCATCGGGCGAAAACACCACGCCGGTAGTCGGGCGCTCCTGCACCTGGAACGCGGTGGCGGGGATAGCCGGGGGTAGGAGCAAGCCGTAGTTCCAGGGCGTGGTGGCCCGCACCGTGTAATCATCAGCCTGGTTGGGCCGGTCGCGCAGCTTGTCCCACTGCTCACCCAGCTTCAGCCCGTACACCAGCGGCCCACGCTCCACCGATACCGACTGGTTGTAACCCGGCTGCACGCGCACATCCATGGGTAGGCGCAGCTCCACCACGTCGCCCTGCTGCCAGCGGCGCTTCAGTTGGTAAAAGGTGCCAGCCTTGGGGGCGTCGGCCACGGCTTTACCATTCACGGTCACCATCGCCTTATCAGCCCAGGCCGGAATGCGCAGGCGTAGCGGGAAAGTTGCTTTCTTGCTGGATTTTGACACTAGAAACCGAATAGTTTCGCGGAAGGGGTAGTCGGTTTCCTCGCGGATGGTGACGTCCGTTTTGCCTACCCTGGTGGTTAGCTCGCTGGGCGCGTAGGCCGCGGCCACCAGGCCGCCGTCGGGCGAGGCCATCCAGAGGTTGGCCGCAAACTTGGGCCAGCCCTGGTGCATGTTGGCCGTGCAGCACCCAAACCACGGTTCCAAACCGTACACGTTGGAGTCGTCGCCGTTGGTGGACCATTGCCGCTTGGCCTTGTTCACCAGCACCTGGTTGGGCTGCTGGTCGTACTGGTGCGCCCACATGGTGGGGTCGAAGGTGGCGGGTAGGGCGTTGAAGGTGATTTTCTCCAGCCGGTCGCCAAACTGCGGGTCGCCGAGCAGGGCCAGCAGCTGCTCGTACGAGTACTGCGCCTCTACCACCGCGCACAGCTCGATGCCCTGCGACGGGCTGCGGCCCGAGAAGTGTTCGTCGCCGCTGTATAGGCCGTTGGGCAGGCCGTGGTACTGGTCCAGCACCTTGATTTGCTGGTAGATGCTCTGGCGGTCGGCGGCGGTGCCGCCCGTCATACCCCAGAGTACGGGCATCTTCAAGGCCATAGCGTTGTTTACGCCATGAGCCTGCAACGATTTGTCGGTCAAGCCTTTCGATAAGCCCAGGCTTTCCGTCGACGTTGGCTCCGTGAAGGGAAACTGCGCGTACATCTGCTGCCAGTTGTACCCTTGGCCAGCCAGCTGCTGAGCCAACGTCAGGAGCTGCGGATTTTTGGTCTTTTCGTACACCCACCGAATGGGCAGCAGTTCCTCGGCCCAACGATATTTCGCCCACTCGTGCAGCGGATTGGCTGCCAGCTGCCTGCTCTGATAGGCGAAATACCGCTCCATAAACGGCACCACGCGTTGGTCTCCGGTGGCTTCCTGGTACTGCATCAGGCTTTTGAGCACCAACATGTTGGGCCACCAGTCGTTGTTTTTCACCGGGCCAATGGCTCCATCGGGGCGCTGGCTTTGCAGGGTCCAGTCAATCCACTTTTGGGCCTTGGCTTTCAGGGTAGGGTCGTCGAGGAGGTAGGCCAGGGGTAGCAGGCCGTCGAGGTAGTAGGGGCCCCGCTCCCAGCCCTCGCCCGAGCCGCCCAGCCAGGCGCTGTTCGGCCCCACGTCGGCCCAAAACTCATCCAAATGGCCTGTCAGCCCATCGGCCTGAATGCGCAGTTGGCGCTGGAGCCAACCCGCGGGCCGCACCGCGCCCAGCGGTAGCGTCTGGAAAGCGCTGGGGTGGAAAGCGGCGTTTTCGGTGGCAGCAGGTGTTTGCGCCGGACTACCCAGCGGCAGCAGGAGTGCCAGCGGAAAGGCGAAGCGGAAGCGGGGAATCATAGTGGAAAGAGCGTAGGTGGGAGAAAGAGCGCACAGTGCTGTGTGGGGTAGTCCGGCGCAATATTTTGTGTCTCGTCGTTGAACGACTTACGTTCCTGTCAGCCAAGCAAACAGCTTCAACATCAGCAACGACGAGACACAACATTTTGTGTCTCTACCCCGCCGACCGCCAGGGTTACTGCTGGGCCGTAGGTTTCGGAAATACCTGGTACTGTTCTGCCAATTGCTGCCAGCGCTGGCTCATGGCGGCTACGCGGTCGGGGTATTGGGTGGCCAGGTTCTTAGTTTCGGAGCGGTTGGTTTTGAGGTCGTATAGCTCCCAGGGGTCGTTGGCGCCCAGGCGCACAATCTTCCAGTCCTGCTGCCGGAAAGCGGCCGCACCGAAATGCTCCCAGAACAGCTCCGGGTGCAGGCGCTGAGCGGGCGCCTTGGCCGAGGTAAGCAGCGGCACAAAGCTTTTGCCAGGGGTAGGCGTGATGGTGCGCCCCGCAAAGGTGCTGGGGTAGGAGGCCTTGGCCACATCCAGGAACGTGCTCATCATATCTATCACGTGCAGAGGCTCGCGCACCAGGCGGCCGGGCTGCTGCACGCCCTGGGGCCAATGCACAATCAGGGGGGTAGCAATGCCGCCCTCGTGCTGCTTGGCCTTGTAGTAGCGAAACGGTGTATTGATGCTGTGCGCCCACACCGTGCCAATGCCGGCGTGCACCAGCTGGCCATTGGGCAGCACCTCTTTGTTCTTCGGAAACGCTACCGGTTGCCCCGCGCGGGTGCTGCCGGCCCGGTCGAAGCCGGGACCATACTCGGTGGGGTCCTCCGGGCTGGCACCGTTGTCGGACAAAAACAGGATGACAGTGTTATCGAGCTGCTTGGTGCGTCTCAGTTCTGCAATGAGGTGGCCGATATTCTGGTCCATGCGGTCGACCATGGCGGCGTGCACAGCCATGGCGTGCGCGTCCCAGTCCTTGGTAGGGTTGGTGGCCCAATCCTTCTTCGGAAACATAAACTCCGGCAGCGGCGTGGTGGCCGCGTCAAACAGCTTTAGGTCGATGATGCGCTTATAACGGCTTTGGCGCAGGGCCTGCCAGCCGTTTTTGTAGGTGTTTTCGTATTTCTTGATGTCCTCGGGCAAGGCCTGAATAGGCCAGTGCGGAGCCGTGTAGGCCACGTACATGAAGAAGGGCTTATCGGCCTGCTTGCCAAACTGCCGCACAAACGACACGGCCGTATCGCCAATGGCATTGGTGTAGTAGAAATCCTTCGGCACCGTTTTCACCGGCTTATCACCATACACCAGGCTAAACGGATCGAAGTAGTCGACCACGCCCCAAATGGTGCCATAGAACTTCTCGAAGCCGCGGGCCGTGGGGTAGGTAGTGGGGTCCGAAAAGGGGCTGTAATCGGCCTGGTGGGCCAGCCACTTCAGCTGCTCGTCCTTGTCTTTGCGTTCCACCGTCTCCGAAATGTGCCACTTGCCTACCATGCCCGTTTGGTAGCCTGCCGCGCGCAGGGCCTCGGCAATGGTCACGGTATGCTTGTCCAGCGTGCCCTGGTAGCCGGACTTGCCCTCGGCAAAGGTCATTTTACCAATGCCTGCCTGGTGCGGATACAGGCCCGTGAGCATGGAGGCGCGGGTAGGGCAGCACCGCCCTGTGTTGTAGCAGGCGTTGAACCGCAGCCCATCCTTGGCAAGCTTGTCGAGGTTAGGTGTCTTAATCTCACCACCGTAGCAGCCCAGGTCCGAGTAGCCCAGGTCGTCGGCCATGATGAGGATAATGTTGGGTCGCTTGGCGGTTTGGGTAGGAGGCCGTGTGAAGGCCATAGAGCCCAGCAGTACCACCAACGCCAGCGCCGTACTCACGGCGTGGTAGGCGTAGCGCCCGGTGTTTTTAGTTGATACAGGAAACATACGGTTGATAGATAAATGATACGCAAGCCTGCTGCGGCCAATGTCGTTAGCTCCAGTATTTCAGACGAAGCTGTGTCCAAGCTAAATCATTTTAGTATATTGAGGATGATGACTATAAAGATTTGCACAAGAATCTGTGTAGGAAGTTATCAGACCGTCATGCTCCATCTAGCGTCCGCCTGTAGAAGCATGATAGTCAAATTTGAATTGCTAGACTTCCTACACAGATTCCAAATCAAAGTCTAAGCAAGCCGCAATTGTGTTGCTTCTACAAAAAGCGTCTGTCGAAATTTATTTTTGCTGTACTTCACTGCCCAATCTCCTTTTTCGGTATGCTGAGGCGTCGTTTTCTGCTGAAGAGTGTAAGTATCGGTAGCTGGGTAGTGGCACTGAGCGCCTGTGAGTCCGGGCCACTTGCGCAGCGGCAGTATTCTTCTACCATCACCGTATTTGCCCACGAGCCGGCGCAGAAAATGGCTCCAACCACCGCCCCGCCCGCCACCATACCGGCCGGCATGGTATACGTGCCCGGCGGCTACACCCAGATTGGTGCCGCCGATGGTTCAGCGCAGGAAAAACCCATGTTTTGGGTGCTCGTGAAGCCTTTCTTAATAGATCAGCACGAAGTGACGGTAGGCCAGTTTCGGAAGTTTGTGCAGGCCACCGGCTACAAAACCGAGGCCGAGCACTTCGGCAACGGCGGCGTGCTAGACGAAACCACCAAGCAATGGGGCCTGAAAGATGGGGCCAACTGGCAGTTTCCCTACGGCCCCGAGGCCGGCCCTGCCGCGCCCAACCAGCCCGTCACGCAAGTGTCGTGGAACGATGCGCAGGCCTATGCCAAATGGGCCGGCAAGCGCCTACCCGACGAAATAGAGTGGGAGCACGCCGCTCGCAACGGCCGCAACACCCGCACACTCTACCCCGCCGGCGACAGCCTGCAAGTGCATGGCAGG
This sequence comes from Hymenobacter citatus, assembly GCF_014333615.1. Taxonomy (GTDB): domain Bacteria; phylum Bacteroidota; class Bacteroidia; order Cytophagales; family Hymenobacteraceae; genus Hymenobacter; species Hymenobacter citatus. The sequence goes on from NZ_JACSCY010000017.1 coordinate 100,867, forward strand.
TTCACGGCCAACACCTGGAACGGCACCTTCCCCGACTTCGACCGCCAGACCGACGGTTTCCACTACGCCGCGCCGGTAGGCTCGTTCGGCACGTCGCCGCTGGGCCTGACCGATATGGCGGGCAACGTGTGGGAATGGTGCGCCAACTACAAGCTTACCTACGCCAACATCATGGACTCGGTGGCCGTGGCCAACTCGCCTACCACCGAGCGTGCCCAGCGGGGCGGCTCTTTCCTATGCGAGCCGGGCTGGTGCCACGGCTACCGCGTGTCGGGTAGGGCGGGCAGCACCTCCGAAACCGCCCTTATGCACGTGGGCTTTCGGTGCGTTAAAGATTTGTAGCTCCTTGCGGTCGTCTGCCGGTCCGACGCCGTAGGCGTCCGACCGGTTGCCGCCTGGTGCTGTTCGCGCTAATAGGGGTAGGAGAGGCAGGCGTCAGCACGAGGCTCGGGCAACGACGACCGGTCGGACGCCTACGGCGTCGGACCGGCGGACGACGCGTGCAGTTACGCTCGTACTTGCCCGTCGCCGCGCACCTGCCACTTGTAGCTGGTTAGCTCTTCCAGGCCCATCGGGCCGCGGGCGTGCAGCTTCTGCGTGCTGATGCCGATTTCGGCGCCCAGCCCAAACTGCGCGCCGTCCGTGAAGGCGGTGGAGGCGTTGGCGTACACAGCGGCGGCGTCCACGGCGTTCAGGAACCGCTCGATATGCGCCGCATCTTCCGACACAATAGCCTCGCTGTGCTTGGAGCCGTGGCGGGCAATGTGGTCCAGCGCCTCGTCGAGGCTCCCTACCGTCTTCACCGCCAGCTGCAACGACAAAAACTCGGTGCCGAAATCCTCGGGGCGGGCAGGTTGCAGCAGCTCGGCGGGATACACACCGCGCAGGGCAGGGTAGGCGCGCTCATCGGCGTGCAGCAGCACACCGGCAGTGGCCAGTGGAGCCAACAGGGTAGGCAGGTCGATCAGGCGGCTTTCGTGCAGGAGCAGGCAGTCCAGCGCGTTGCACACGCTCACACGGCGCGTTTTGGCATTGTTGATAATGGCCCGGCCCTTGGCGAGGTCGGCGGTTTCGTCGAAGTAGGTGTGCACGATGCCCGCGCCGGTTTCGATGACGGGCACGCGGGCATTGTCGCGCACGAAATCAATGAGTTGCTGGCTGCCGCGCGGAATCAGCACATCCACATAGCCCACGGCTTGCAGCAGGGCGGCGGTGGCTTCGCGGTCGGCGGGGAGCAGGGTAGCCACGGCGGGGTCGAGGCCGTGCTGGCGCAGCACCTCGTGAATCACGGAGATAATGGCGCGGTTGGAAAAATCGGCATCAGAGCCGCCTTTCAGCACGCAGGCATTGCCGGTTTTCAGGCACAGCGCCACCACGTCGAATGTCACGTTGGGCCGCGCTTCGTAGATGATGCCCACCACGCCCAGCGGCACGCGCACTTTGCGCAGGTGCAGGCCGTTGGCGAGGCCGGTTTCGGTAAGCACGTTGCCCAGCGGCGAAGGTAGGGAGGCCACATTACGCAGGTCGTCGGCAATGGCTTGGATGCGCGCTGCCGAGAGCTGGAGCCGGTCGTACTTGGGGTCGTCGGAAGCCATGCGGGCCAGGTCCTTGGCGTTTTCAGCCAGAATAAACTCGGTTTGCTGCAAGGCCGCCTCGGCAACGCTTTGAAGTACTGCGTTGATGGTATCAGCGGAAATCTGTGCGAGGGTTCGGCTGGCTTGCTGCGTCGCTTCGAAGGTATGTGTCAGGTTCATAGGCGTGGTTTCTGTCAGCTGTTAGCTGCTGGCTGTTAGCTGTTAGCTCTAATCACAAACGAAAGCTATCAGCTAACAGCCAGCAGCTAACAGCTAATTACTCAGCGTTCAAAAACAGATAATCGTAGTGCACCAGCGGCTTCTGCTGCTGCTGGCCCAGCCGCTCGCGGGCGGTAGTGGCGTCGTATTCGGCCATGCCCAGGCCCACGGCGCGGCCGTCTTCGGCCAGCAGCCGGATGATGTCGCCTTTCTCAAACTCTCCTTCCACGGCCACCACGCCCACCGGTAGCAGGCTGGTAGCCTTGCCAGGCGCCGTGAGGGCCGCGCAGGCGCCCGCGTTGAGGCGCACCGTGCCCTTGGCGGCCGGCTCGGCGTGGGCCAGCCATTTTTTGCGCCCCGAGGCCGTGCGGCTGGGTAAGAAGCGTGTGTTCACGACCTCTTCGCTCAGCACGCGGGGCAGCACGTTTTCGGTGGTGCCATTGGCAATGTGCACCGCAATGCCCAACTGGGCTACTTTGTGGGCCATGTGGCACTTGGTAATCATGCCGCCGCGCCCGAACTGTGAGCGTTGGGTGGTCACAAACGCCGAAAAATCGGGTGTGTCGGAGCCAATTTCGCGGATAACCTGTGAGGCCGGGTCTTTCGGGTCGCCACTGTAGATACCGTCCACATTGCTGAGAATTAGCAGGGCATCGGCGTCGAGCATGGCGGCGAGCAGGCCCGCCAGCTCGTCGTTGTCGGTGAACATCAGCTCCGTCACGGATATCACATCATTCTCATTCACAATCGGAATGATGTTGTTTTGGAGCAGCGCCCGGAAGCAGTTCTGCATGTTGCGGTAGTGTTGCCGGTCGCGGAAATCTTCTTTGGTCACCAGCACCTGCGCGCACGTGAGCTGGTGGCGGGCCAGCAGCTCGGCGTAGGTGGTCAGCAGTTTCACCTGCCCCACGGCAGCCAGCAGCTGGCGGCTGCTCACGGCATCGGCCTTTTCGGGTACTTGCACCAGACTGCGCCCCGCTGCCACCGCCCCCGACGACACCACAATCACCTCCCGCCCCGGCTGTTTGAGGGCAGCAATCTGCTCTACCAGGTGGGCAATGCGGGCCAGATCGGGCGTGCCATCGGCCTGGGTCAGTACGTTGGAGCCAATCTTGACGACGAGACGATGGTAGGGTAGGGGCATTTTTTTGAGCTGTTAGCGAGTAGCTGTTAGCTGTTAGCTATCAGCCAATGGCTTCAAATATGGGTAATGAAAAGCTAACAACTAACAGCCATCAGCTAGCAGCTAAACTAATTACCCATTTGACACGAACTTCAACCCGATGATGGAGGCAATGAGCGTGGTCAGAAAAAAGACCCGCCAAAAGTCGGCCGGCTCCCGGAACACCACGATGCCCACCAGCACTGTGCCTACGGCCCCAATGCCCGTCCAGACGGCGTATGCTGTGCCGATGGGTAGGGTTTGGGTGGCGCGGTAGAGTAGCGTCATGCTGAGCGTGAGAAAGGCGAAGAACCCCAACAGCCACATAGTAGCCGTAGTGCCGGTGGTTTCTTTCATCTTGCCCAGGCAGGCCGCAAAACCGACTTCACATAAACCCGCAATAAATAAGAGAAGCCAAGGCATAGTGAGCAGGAACAGGGTAGGGTACGAAAGACGGTCCTGCTTCGACTCCACTCAGCAGGACGGGCTAATTATGAAAGCATAACGTTTATTCTGCCGTATCGGCCACCACTTTATACGTGGGGTCTTCCCAGTAATTCACATCAATCAGTGCCTGGGCGTTGGTGAGTAGGCGGCGGCAGTCGGGGCTGAGGTGGCGTAGGTGCAGGGTTTTGCCCAGCTTGGCGTAGCGTTCCGTAAGCTTGTTGAGGGCTTCGATGGCCGATAGATCGGTCACGCGGCTTTCGCGGAAGTCGATGATAACTTCCTGCGGGTCGCCGGCCGGATCAAACTTCTCGTTGAAGGCCACCACGGAGCCGAAGAACAGCGGCCCGAAAATCTCGTAGTGCTTGCGGCCCTGCTCGTCGAGGTGCTTGCGGGCACGGATGCGCAGGGCGTTTTCCCAGGCAAAGGCCAGCGCCGAAATCACCACGCCCATGAGCACGGCCAGCGCCAGATTCTGCGATATGGCCGTAATGAGCGTCACCAGCGCCATCACCACTACATCGGTGAGCGGCATACGGCCAATGATGCGCAGGCTGGCCCACTCAAAGGTGCCAATGACCACCATAAACATCACGCCGACCAGCGCCGCCAACGGCAGCCGCTCAATCAGCGACGAGCCCACCAGCACGAACAGCGCCAGCGCCCCCGCCGCCACAATGCCCGACAGCCGGTGCCGCCCCCGCGACTCAATGTTCACCATGGTTTGGCCAATCATGGCGCAGCCGCCCATGCCGCCCGTCAGGCCCGAGGCCACGTTCGCGAGGCCTTGCGCCACGCAGTCTTTGTTGCCGCGGCCGCGGGTGTCGGTCAGCTCGTCTACTACCGTCAGAGTCAGCAAGCTCTCCGTCAGGCCCACCAGCGCCATAATGAGGGAGTAGGGAAACACCAGCGCCAGCGTATCCCAGGTGAAGGGAATGGCTGGCAGGTGGGGGAGGGGTAGGCCGCCGCTGATGGACGCAATATCGCCCACCGACTTGGTGGGCAGGTTGCCGAAAATGACCAGCGCCGAAACCACCAGAATAGCCACCAGCGACGACGGCATGGCCTTGGTGAGCTTGGGTAGGAAATACACAATGGCCATGGTGAGCAACACCAAGCCCATCATCAACCACAGCGAAGCGCCCGTGAGCCAGTGCGTGGCACCGCTGGCGTCTTCGGTCTTAAACTGTTCCAACTGCGCCATGAAAATGATGATAGCCAGGCCATTCACGAAACCAAACACCACCGACTGCGGCACCAGCCGGATAAACTTTCCCAGGCGCAGCAGCCCTACCCCTATCTGAATCAGGCCCATGAGCGCCACAGCGGCAAACAGGTACTCTACGCCGTGCTGCTCTACCAAACTCACAATGACCACGGCCACGGAGCCGGCCGCACCCGAAATCATGCCTGGTCGGCCACCCAGGATGCTGGTAATCAAACAAATAATAAACGCCGAACCGATGCCCACCAGCGGGCTAACGTGGGCCAGCAGGGCAAAGGCCACTACTTCGGGTACCAGGGCTAGGGCCGTGGTGAGGCCAGCCAATACTTCGTCCTTTGGGCTGTAGCCCTTGGTTAACTTATCAAGCAGAATCATGCAAAAAGGGAGTGCTCCGACCAGCGTGCGCAGTCGGTTAGAACAGCCGTGAGCGGCTGTCTATTAGAAAATCAGAAAACGTAGAAACGCGCGAAAAGGCCGCTACAGAAGGTAGGGGCCAGGGAACTGAGCCAAGGCTGCTCAGGGTGGAGTAGGAATGGGCGCGAGAAGGTAAATCGTCATAACGATGCCGCAAAGGTACGGCAGCGAGCCTTATAACTCGTGTGTAATGCGTAATGTTGAGTTGTGGGGGTAGTGGTAAAAGGGTAGGAAAACACTAGAAACCAACGTAATAGGCAGTGATAGGTAAGAAAACCTGCCGCGCCAGAGCCTACCTCAACATGCAACACGCACAACGCAACACTTCCTCAAAGATGCTTTCCTACCCGCACGAAGTTTTCCTGGAAGTGGCCCGGCAGCTGAGCTTCACCAAGGCTAGCCAAACGCTGTTCGTGACGCAGTCGGCGGTGAGCAAGCAGGTGAAGGCCCTGGAAGAGCATTACAAAACGGGCCTGTTTGAGCGCCTCGGCAATACCGTGAAGCTGACGCCCGCCGGCGAGCTGTTGTACCAGAAGTTGCTGCTGGCCCGGCAGCTCCAGCACGAGCTGCACCGCGATATGGCGGCGCTCAGCGAGGCGTTTTCACCGCAAGTACACATGGTGATTGGGGCCAGCACCACCATTTCGCTCTACGTGATTCCGCCGGTACTCTCGGCCTACCTCAGCAAATTCCCAAACACCCAGCTCACGCTCAAAAACCGCAACAGCGAGAACATCCTCAAGGCCCTGCTCGACCACGAAATCGACCTGGGCATTATCGAAGGCATCCACAAAGTAAGCAACGTGACCTATACGCCCCTGCTCACCGACGAGGTGGTGGCGGTATGCTCGGCGCGTAATCCGTTTCGGCAGAAAGAGTTGCTAGCGAAGGACCTACTGCGGGTGCCCGTGGCCCTGCGGGAGGTAGGCTCGGGCACCTTGGCGGTGCTGGAAGAGGCCTTGGCCGAAAAGGGTATCAAGCTCACCGACCTACCAGTGAAGGTGCGCCTGGGCGGCACCGAAGCGCTCAAAAACTTTGTGCGCGTAGATACGTGCCTGGCTTTCCTACCCCGCCAGGCCGTGACAAAGGAGCTAGCGGCCGGCGAGCTGGTAGAAGTGCCCGTGCACGACCTGAACCTGGTGCGCCACTTCGACTTTGTGCAGCGCAAGGGCACCGAAAATAACTTGCCCTATAAAACCTTCGTGCAGTTTGCGCAGCGCTATTACAGGTGAGCCGGTAGGGTAGCTTTGGTTAAAAGCTTGGTATAGCGGGTAAACGAGCCAATCAGCAGCTTTACCTAGCTCATGCTGTGCGGTGGTAGAGCCAGAGAGGTATGGTGACTGTTGTAGAAGCTTTCCAAGCGAATTCAGCACCTCATTCGCTGTACCTAAAGTGCGCTGCAAAGGTATAGCAGTACCTCTTTGGTCGTGCTCCCCTTCACCACCCGCGCGCCCGGCACCTGGGGCCGCCACCACCTCGCTCGTCCAGGGCCACGTAGCTGCCATCGGCCAGGATAGGGTTGGTGGCGGCGACCACAAGGCGGCCGACTCAGGGGCACATAAAGGGCCCCAACGTAGCCCAGGCCGATAAAGTCGATGGTTAGAGAAGACAGGGTAGGGGAAGTTTGGGGGAGCAGAAGAAAAACACTGCATCTGGCAGGCGCCGAAAATGGTCGGGGAGAACCAGTTCGCCCTGGTAGGACCTTCTCCTAGAGAAGGTCCTACCAGGGCTGGGGACTTATGCCCCTAGGCAGAAGCCGCCGCTGCACGCGGTGAGGTCTCGGAGAAGTACTGCAGCTTCAAGTACTCGGGCAGTGAGGTGGGCTTGCGCCCCAGCAGCCGCTCCACCGTGTCGTGCGTGTCGGCCAGCATACCGTGCTTGGTTGCTAGGCCCCACTGGGCGAAAAAGGTGGCCACGGGGGCGGGGAGGCCAGCCGCTACTTTCTCGGCCACGTAAGGCTCCTGTTCAAGGTTGTGGTAGGCAATGGACCGGCCCGTGAGCCGGGAGAACTCGCGGGCTACGTCGTGGAAAGAGTAAGCCTCGCTCCCGCTCAGCGTGTATTCTTGGTTGTCGTGGCCTTCGCTGGTGAGCAGGGCAGCCGTGGCGGCGGCTAGGTCGGTGCGCTTGATAAAGGCTACTTTGCCGTCGCCGGCGGTGAAGCGAATTTCTGTCTCGGGCACCTCGCGCCCAATCAGAAGCAGCAAGCTGTCGAAGTAGTAGCCGTTTCGGATGATGGTGTAGGTCAGGCCCGAGGCCTTTAGGTAGGCTTCCGTGGCCAGGTCGCTTTCCGTCACCTGGGGCATCACGAAGTTGGAGCTGCGCTGGATGCTGGTGTAGAACAGATGCTTGACGCCGACCTGCTTGGCCGCATCAATCACGTTGCGGTGCTGGATGGTGCGGTCGGTGAAGGCCACGGCGGACACCAGCAGCACTTTCTCGATGCCCTGAAAAGCCTGCACCAACGAGTCGCGGTCGAAGTAGTCGCCTTGGCGCACGTCCACGCCGCGCGCCACTAGGTCGGTGGCTTTGCTGGTGTCGCGCACTAGGGCGGCAATTTCCGAGGCCGGAGTGGTGGTGAGCAGCACGTCAATGGTTTCGTGGCCTAAACCACCAGTGGCTCCTGTTATTAAGATCATGGGAAAAAAAGTTGAAAACCACGACTGCGTGGTCGGCAAGAAAAGGATATAATGAGCAGAAGAAACAGCCCGTGGAAAGCGCAAGTCGCAAGAAATGGTGCAGAGGCCGTGAAGGCTCCAGAGGATGTTTTGACGCCGAACCGGCCGGGTGACCAGTAGCAAGGCAACCAAAAAACACCTATATTTACTTGCAATTTGCAAGTGCAAATATAAGCTAATAAGCTTGCAAAAAGCAAGTAAAAATATTTTTCTCATGAAGGAGCTTAAACAGCGTTCTACCTGCCCGGTCAGCACCTCGCTCGACGTGTTGGGAGATAAATGGACCCTGCTGATTCTCAGGGATATGGTATTTTCAGGCAAGTCCTCGTATGGGCAGTTTCTGCAATCGGCCGAAAAAATGGCCACCAACGTGCTGGCCGACCGCCTGGCGCTGCTTGAGGCGCAGGGCATCGTCACCAAGACCGTGGCCGCCGATAAGAAATCCAAGTTCACCTACCGCCTAACAGAAAAAGGGGTAGATGTCGTCCCCATTATTGTTGAGCTGGTGCGATGGGGCGCCAAGCACGCCGCCACCATCGTCGATCCAGCCCTGCTGGCCGAACTAGAGTCCGGGAAAGACGCGGCTGTGGCCAAGTACCAGCAGCTGGCCCGCGACAAGGCCCTGGCCTAATCCCAAAGCAGTGGGCCGCGCCAAGCGAAGGCAGCGGCCGGCACCGCTCGCTCGAAGATTGCGCGGGTCAGCAACGTGCTTAGTGGCAAGCTAAAAACGACGCCCACTCTGCCTGTATAGTATTCCCTACGGCCTGCAACTGGACCGCACAGCCTATCACACCAGGGTATACGATGCCAAGCTCACGGCCGAGCAAGCAGATGGCTAGTTTGGGTGGAGGCTATTCCGGCACAAAGTCGTGGAGCTGGACTATGATAAGGGACTGCTGATGCTGACCGTGCACGCGCAGCTGCTGCCGAGGGTAGCCCGGGGCAAGCGCTACACGAAGCTCGCCCTGACGTTTGCCAAAGACAAAGACCTGCTGCTCATTCCAAGCTCCATCAAGCAAAGCGGCGTGGTTAATACGGATTCGATACAGGCTATTAGCGCATGGCGCTGCTGGACGGATACCCTGTTGCAGCAAGCGGCTTTCCCACCGCAAAGATGCCCGTTCTCAGCAAGGCCCTCAGGAAGGGAGCGCAGGGAAATGAAATGTCGGTCCTCACCGCGCAACTCGCCACCTTACAACTCGGCCCTTACCAGCTCAAGCAGGTTCTCGTGCAGCTGCTGACGACCAACAAGCCGCTACCAGGCAAAAATATGCACCTGCTGGGCAACGAGGTCTTGAAGCGATTCAAGGTGCTGCTGGACCTGCAACAGAACATCGTCTACCTAAAACCCAACTACTTCTATACGGCCGACTTCATGGACTACAAGGAAGCGGACGCTTAGGTAGACAGGTAGGTAGGGCTATCATGTTTTGCCCTTTTACGCTTATGCAAGTACCTGCGAACATACACGCTCATGCGCATGTCGTCTGGCCTACTCTTGCAGAAAATAGGCAGCAGAGCCGTTCTCCGTAGAAGGGAAACAGAGCGTTCTACTGCTCTTCTACTTACGCTGCGAAATCCTACGTAGGCGCGCCAGCGACGACGGCATTGTGCCAGGTGCCCGCGCAAGAAGGGTCCCATTCTTGTGGCATCTCTGGTAGCGAAGCCTTCCTTATTCTGCTGCTCTTGCTCTACTATAAGCCTCCTACTTGCATGTTTCTTGCCCAAAACGGCACGCGGCCAGTTGCCGGCCGCACCATTACCTATACCAGTCTGCCCCCACACTCAGCTACCATTCAAGCCGTCATCGTCGAACTCCGCCACCCGTTGGCCGAGCTGGACAATGGCGCACTGGTCCCCGTGAAGGCCCTACACGTCGTCGTGACGGATGAGCGCTGGCTTCCCATCCAAGACTTTGCCGACCAGTACCTGCTCTCCTCACATGGCAAAGTGGTCAGCTTAGGCTACCGGCACACGGACCGGCAACGGCTTCTGCAGGCTTCCGGCGCCCAGCGCTACCCCTCTGTCAGTCTCTACCATGCGGCCGGGATGAAACAAGTGGGACTGAACCGACTGGTAGCCCACCACTTTCTGCCGCCCCCGGCGCAGGAGCGCTTTCGGCATGTGATTCCCAAGGACGGCAATCATCTGAATCTACATGCAGAGAATCTGCAGTGGGTCGATCAGCGCGAACAGGAGGACCAAGCAGTGCTGGAGCGGTTTCACCGCTGTGGCGCCCGCAACGCTAACAGCAAACTCACACCGGCGCTTGTGCGCGAAATTCGCGCCCTGGCTGCGCAGGGGCACAGCTACCAGCAACTGGCCACTCGGTTTGGCGTCAGCCGGCCCACGGTCTCGCTCCTCGTGCGACGCCTCACCTGGCGGACCGTATAGCTGGCATACACGAAAGTCCTTTACATGAGGCGCTTCTTTCGTTGCAAGAAGGCAGCATCAGTGCAGTTAATGAGCCGGCTCCTTGCACCACACAACCCATACCCACAACGGCTGCGTAGGAAAAGCGCTATGCCACACCCGTTACGAGAACACCTAGAGCAAGTAGTCTCGCTCACGAACGAAGAGTTCGCCTTGGTGCTTTCCTACTTCAGCTGCCGTCGCTTTCGTAAGCACCAGTTTCTACTCCGGGAAGGAGAACGTGTGCCCTATATCTACTTCGTGGTGCAGGGGCTACTCAAACTCGTGCACACCGACTCGGCGGGCCGAGCGCACATTGTTTCATTTGCCCTGGAAGACTGGTGGGAAGGAGACTTTGCCGCCTATCTGGCTCAGGCCCCGGCCACGCTCTCTCTGCAGTGCGTGGAGCCGACAACGGTGTGGTGTTTGCCGCTGGCCGGCTACCAGCAGCTCTGCGCCCGTCTCCCTGCAATTACCTACTTCTTCATGGTCAAGTTCGCCCGGGGTGGCTTGGCGGCGCAGCAGCGTATTCTCTCGCTGCTCACCTTGCCAGCCAAAGAGCGATATGAGCGACTGCTACACCAGTATCCTACATTGCCACAGCGGGTTTCGAAAACACAGTTGGCTGCCTACTTGGGCGTTTCGCGCGAAACCTTAAGCCGGCTGGCCGAGCAACGTCCCCCAAAATAGTGCGGTAGATCACAGGTGATGCGTGAAACCGGGTGAGACCTTTGTCCCCGTATCCACACGCACTCAACAATGGAAAAAAGAATTAGTAATCCCTGGCAGTGGCAAGCAACAAGTGCCTATAATCAGGCCGTCGAAGTACGACAACCGTCTGCCACGCTCTACTGCGCGGGCCAAGCAGCTATTGATGCCAACGGCATCCCCAGCACGGGCGATATGCGAGCCCAGTTGCAGCAAGTACTCCGCAACGTGGAGCAGGTCGTAACGACAGCCGGGTACCACCTGCGCGACATCGTACACATCCGCCTATACACCACGGATACGGCCGCATTATTTGGCCCGGAGGGCTGCTTTGATGTATTTACCAATTGGGTAACCCAGCATGCCATCCAAGCCGCAGCCACGATGGTGGAAATCAACTTTTTGGCGTATGAGGGACTAAAAGTAGAGATGGAGGCCATTGCGGTACGCTAACCAGCAAACCCGTCAGCCCCTCATACTGGAACAAGCAGCTGCCTGGTTTAAGCAAACGGAATCGGAAAGAGGCGCCACCATCAAATGCAGTGGCGCCTCTCTCCTTAGTATGCTAACAAATAGCGTTTAATCCCTCTTGAACGAAGAAAGCCTACCCTATGCGTGGTAATTGTTATCCGTCACATGTTCTCTTCTCTGGGAGCGAGTGGTAAAACACCCTTCAAGCGAATCGTCAGATTGCGATGCTCTTGCGCTATTGTTATCTAAGTCCCTTTCTCGCAAGCCATGGAATAGTATATACTTCATGTGTTCTGAAAAAGAGCAAACCGGATGTCTCAAATTAGAGACATTTTACTACCTTTGCCTCACCGATGCCGCCTACCCAACAAGCCATTATCGATGCCGCTATCGACGTGTTCAACGAGGACTACTCCGCCTCGTTGGAACAAGTCGCTGCGCAAGCCGGCGTGACGCGGCGCACGTTGCACCGCTATTTTACGGGCCGCGAGGAGCTGCTTGCCTGTTGTGAGTTAGAGATGCAGCGCACTTGCCGCCTGGCCTTAACCCAGGCCTTGGACAGTTCCACGGATCCACTTACACAGCTGGAAAACATGCTCTATGCCGTCGTCGACTGCGGGGCGAAGTACTCGTTTTTTCATAAGCTGCACACGCGGCCGCAACATCGAGGCATTCCCCATGCGGGTGAAGCCGACTACGATGTGCTACACGGACGCTACCGCCGCATCGTGGAACAATTGCAGGCAAAAGGTATCATTAGTCCCCACATCACGGCTGAATGGGTCAAGATGCTCATGAGTGGTATCGTCTCGGCTACCATTCATGCCGATTCGTTTGGGGCAGTGGATGCAGCACATGTGAAGCAGTTCGCCTGGTTCTCCTTCAGCAAAGGCATTGGGCTTTAACGCTTTTTATTTATTCACTCATGTCTCAAATATGAGACATAACCTCATCTTATGAGCGCACTTCGCACCCGTATTGTCGAAGCCAATGGCTTGACTATGCAATTCACAGAGCAGGAGCAGGGTGAAGGCCCATTGGTAATTCTCTGCCACGGCTTTCCCGAAACTAGCTACGCGTGGCGCCACCAGTTGCCGGCCCTAGCGGCTGCAGGCTTTCACGCTGTGGCACCCGATATGCGCGGGTATGGTGGCACTACTCGCCCAGAGAGCAGTGACCAATACACCCTCTTGCAGCTGGTCGGAGACTTGGTTGGCTTGCTGGATGCGTTGTCTGTAGAACAAGCCGTCGTAGTAGGTAATGATTGGGGCGCTACTGTGGCTTGGCACGCGGCCCTGTTACGGCCCGACCGCTTCCGGGCCGTGGTGGCCTTGGGTGTGCCGATGATGGGCCAACCACCAGTGGCACCCACACGGCTTTTTCCGCAGACCGAGGAGGCCCTGCATTACACGCTCTACTTCCAGCAGCCTGGCTTGGCCGAAGCCGAGTTCGAGCGACAAGTACCCCAAACGCTGCGCAAAATCCTGTTCGCAGCCTCGGGCGAGGCTGGTCCCCGGCAGCCGGGCGACGGGACACCCACCCCTTTCGGCATGGTGTCCCGGCAGCAGGGTTTACTGCCCCCCCTGCCAGAGCCAGTTACGCTACCCAGCTGGCTGACGGAAGCGGACTTGGACACCTATGCAGCTGCCTTCGCCGCCAGTGGCTTTGCCGGAGGGTTGAGCTACTACCGAAATCTGGATCGTAACCGCGAACTGCTAGCCCCTTTCCACGGTCTGCCAGTGCAGGTACCGGCCTTGTTTCTAATAGGGCAGCGGGATGTAGGCCTGAGTATACCGGGAATGCGGGAGATTATTGCGACGATGCCCAGTCTAGTACCCCAATTGCGGCCTGTTCTTGAGGTACTGAATGCAGGCCACTGGTTACAGCAGGAACGACCGGAAGAAGTAAATACTGCTCTTATAGCCTTTTTGCAGAGTCTATAAGCAGTTTTCGCTTGGGTCCAGGAGTAAGGTAAGATGCACATTGACGAAGAAAGTCCCTCGGATGAGAGGCTTTCTTTGTTTAAGCTCACTGTTGTGTTCACAACCTTTGTGCTACAGTGCGCCTTAACAAAAGAAGCAAACGTTTTGCTTGAGCAACTGCGCGGCTAAGTAAACTGCGCCACTCGCCTCGCTAACTGTTTCTGATACCTTCACTGAAGAGATTCACACCACGTGACCACCCTGACCCAGTGGCAGCTGCTGTCATAAAAAGAAACCATGAGCCAGCCGGCCCCAGGTAGTTCAGGACTTGCATCGCTTGCCCCGAGCGTAGCTGTGGAGCTCTATGCCGGCTTACAGCACATCCTTTGTACATCTGATGGCTTTGCCAGGCGCGCAGTACGCGAGTAGTGGCCTAGTTGCACGGCGTCCAGACTGTGGAGTTAGCCGCTGTCAGTTATAGCGAGCGGGCAAACCGGACGATAAACGTACTGCCTACGCCAAGTTGACTGCGCACCGCAATGTCTCCACCAGCGTGTTCAACCATGCGCTTGACCATGTACAGCCCCACTCCCGCGCCCTCGACGTGGGTGTGATAGCGGCGGAACATGCCGAATAACCCTGTTTGTCGGGCCAAGTCGATACCCAGCCCGTTGTCTTCTACTTCCAGCACAAAGTGTTGCGCTTCCACACGGCAACGGATGCAGACGATGGGTGGCCGCTCCGGCGCCCGGTACTTCAGCGCGTTGCTGAGTAGATTGTAAATGACCGAGCGCACGGTTTTGGCTGGCACAGGTAGGGCCGGGCAAGCGGCCACCTCCACTTGTACCCTGGCCCGGGCCACGGCCAGCAACGGGGTCAGGTCCAGTTCAACCTCAGCAATAACCGTAGCCAGATCCACGGGGGCCGTTGCGCCAACATCCGATTGCAACTGCGTTATCTCGGTCAGGTGACCCAACGTGCTACGGAAGCGCCCGACAGCATCCTGCATCAGCGTCAGCACGTGAGCTGCCGTAGCGCTCCAGTGGCCTGCGGTCGTTTCTTCCTCCAGTACCTGAACCAGCCCCTCAATATTGTTGATAGGCGCTTTCAAATCGTGCGAAGCCGTGTACACAAACGTGTCCAGGTCCACGTTGGTGCGCATAAGCTGAGTGTTACTCTGATGGAGTTCCTCATTTTTGGCTCGCAACTTTTCATTGATGGCTGCCAGTTCCTCATTCAGGCTCTGTACCTGCTGGCGCGCCCGTACCTGAGGGGTGACGTCCATGGCCACGCACATGATGCCGGTAATACTTCCCAGGGCATCACGCAGGGCCACGTAGGTGAAATTATAATAGCCGGTTTCTCCGGCGTGGTGATGCGGCATTCTCGCCGCCTGCTCTTGGGCCACGTACGTTTCGCCCGTGCGCCAGACATGCCCGAGCAAGTCCCGGTAGCCTTGGCCGGCCAGCGCCGGGAACATGTCAAAGTAGCGTCGGCCCAGGAGCTGTTCGGGTGCGGAGTGGAGCATCTTCCCCATGCTGGGGTTCACTACTTCGTAGACGTACTCAGCGCCGCGCAGCACGAAAATGGCGACTGGGGCCTGCTCAAACACCGCCCGCAACTGCTGCTGCTGCGCTTCCCGCTCCCGGCGGGCCAGCACTTGCTGGGTCACATCGTAAGCATAAGTAACAAAGCCGTTAATCTGCCCGGCCTCGTCGTACCGGGCCAGGTAGGTGAGGTCAAAGTAAATATCCTCAATAGGACCGTCCTCGGTGCGGACCAGCGGCA
This sequence comes from Hymenobacter citatus, assembly GCF_014333615.1. Taxonomy (GTDB): domain Bacteria; phylum Bacteroidota; class Bacteroidia; order Cytophagales; family Hymenobacteraceae; genus Hymenobacter; species Hymenobacter citatus. Next base: position 115,881 of record NZ_JACSCY010000017.1, read on the forward strand.
CCAGGACTTCGCTTTCCTGGAAGGGTTCCCCCGTATCGTAGACGTGGTGCAGAATGGCCATCAGCGGCTGGTCGGCCACCTCGGGCAGGGCATCCACCAGACGTTTGCCCAGTAGCTTGCGGCCGGGAAACATGGCCTGGTAGCCGGGGTTTACAAACTCATACACCCACTCCGGCCCGTCGAAAATGCAGATGGCAGCCGGGGCCCGCATAAACAGTTCGTGCCATTGTCGGCGCTGGCGCTCAGTGGTGGCGCGGGTCGCCTCTAACTCGTGGGTGCGCGCCTGAACGTGGGCTTCCAGTTCCTGGTTGAGCTGCTCTAGCTGCTGGCGGGCGCGCACCTGTTCGGTGACGTCGGTGCCGACGGTGAAAATACCGCTGACACGACCGTCGGCCCCGCGTTGGGGTTCAAAGACTACATTCCAGTACACCTGCTCCGACCGTCCATGGCGGTGCAGGGTAGTAGCTTGCTCATAGACCGTGTGGGGGGTGCCAGTGGTAAACACGCTTTCGAATAGGGCGACGACCTCGGGCGTAGCCGTTTCCGGCAGCGCCTCAAACACGGGCCGGTGTAACACCTGGTCTAAAGTGCGACCCCAAAGGGCTAGCGTAGTCGCGTTTGCCATCTCGATGTGAAACGCAGGGCCCTGGTACACCGCCACAGCTACCGGCGCTTGCTCGAGGAAGTGCTGGAACTCGGTGCGCTGCTGGGCTGCCGCCGCGCGGGCTGCTTGCTCACGGGCCTGACTTTGCTGGAGCTGCCGCTCGGCGTGGTGGCGAGCCGTAATATCCTGCACAGATTGAATGATGAACTGCACCTGGCCCTGCGCATTGAGCACGGGCGTGTGCCGCAGCTGCCAATGACGCTCCACAAACCGGCCGGGCTGGGTGCGGTCGGGCACGTCGTAGTGCTGCGGGGGCATCTCGTGCGGCTGCTTGGTCGCCATCACTTGTTCCAACGATGCGCGAACATTGACCACGGCATTGGCGTCGGGCGTCTCGGGGTTCTCGGGGAAGGCGTCGAAGACGTACTGCCCCACAATAGTGGCCCGCTCCGTGAGGGTTGCGGCCAGATAGTCGTCGCTGGCGCCCACAATCATCCAGTCCGGTGACAGTAGTAAGGTAGCGCCAGGCTGAGCATTGAAGACGGGCAGCAAATCGAGTGGTAACTGGGGCATTACGAGAGCGGTCGAGTCAGAGTAGCAAGTACGAAGCAGAAGGATAGGTAGCGAAAGCGTAAATAAAAAAGCAATTAACCCTAGCTGATAGGGTGTTGTTGTAGGCTTCCCTGTCCGGTAGGCCAGTGAAAAATAGAGGTCAGGCGGCTTGACGAAACTCGGTTGGGGTCATAAAG
>NZ_JACSCY010000018.1 GCF_014333615.1 Hymenobacter citatus
GGTCCTTCGCAAGCTCAGGATGACACACGCTTTTTTCACCATTCACAACTTCACAAACTCACCACTCACCATTTCACCATTTCACCATTTCACTATCTCTCCGCCAGCTCTACCCGCAGGGGCTCTTCGTTGGTGATTTCCTCGTTGCCGGCTTTCAGAACTACGTCGCCTACCTTCAGGGGGCCGAATACCTGAATCTGGCCCATTGTTTCGTCGCCTTTTTGCACGTCTACCAGCTCGGCGCGGTTGTTTTTTACCCGGATAACATAAGTACGCTCGGCCGTGCTGACCACCGATGAACGGGGCACAAACAAGCTGCTTTTGGCGGCGTCTACGGGCACGGTGGCGGTGGCAAACATGCCCGGCCGCAGCCGGTTTTTAGGGTTCGGAATGTCAATTTCGATTTGCTCGGAGCGGGTTTCGGGGCGCACGCTGTTGGCAACGCGGTTGATGGTGCCCATGAAGGTTTCGCTCGGGAACGTGCGCACCATGAAGCGCACCGTGTCGTGCACGTGGATGCTGCCCACGTAGGCCTCGGGCACGGCCAGGCGCAGGCGCAGGCGGCTGAGCTGCCGGATTTTAAAGATAGGCAGGTTGGTTTGCCCGCCCGGCCCCACAAACGCGCCGGGCGCCAGGTTACGCTCCGTAACCACGCCCGCAAACGGCGCCGTTATGCGCAGGTAGCCGGCCATCTGGCTGGCCGCCTCGTAGTGCGCCCGCCCAGCCGTTACCAACAAGCTGTCCGACAAGGCCTTGGCGTGCGCCTGCTCCAGATTCAGGGGCGACACGGCGCCGGCCGTGCGACTCGTGACCAGCAAGCGGTGGTAGGCGGCGCGGCTGGAGCTGTAGCTGGCCTGCGAGGCCTTCAGCTGCGACAGGGCCTCACTGAGGGCAGCTGTTAGCTCGGGCGCTTCCAGCTCGGCCAGCAGCTGCCCCGGCCGCACGGCGTCGCCAATGTCGGCGTGCAGGCGCTTGAGGTAGCTGCTCACGCGCGGGTAGATGTCGGTTTGGTAATAGCTGTCCAGCTCGCCGGGTAGGCTGAGGGAGCGGGTAGGCTGTGCGGCCGTCACCTGCACCGCGTCGTAGGGTAGGTCGGCGGCCGGCTCCTCGGTCACTACCTCCTTGGTGTCGGCGTGGGAGCAGCTGCCGAGCAGGCCGGTAGCCAGACAGAGTGTCAGAAAAGAACGGGCAATTGTCATGAGGATGAGGCAGTAGGAAATACGGGGATGGAGAAGGCCGACAGCGGCCTAAGCGTGCACGGGCTCGGCCAGGGCCGGGCGCGACGCGGGCGTGTCGGCTTCGGCGGCGTCGTAGGTGCTGCTGGCCGGGTCGTCGGGGTCGAGGGAGACGGAGGTGAAGGACGTTTTGCGCTGCACGGCGGCGAAGGCTACGGGCAGGATAAACAAGGCCGCCACGGTAGAGGCCAGCAGGCCGCCAATCACGGCGCGGCCCAGCGGCGCAGTCTGTTCGCCCCCGTCGCCCAGCCCCGAGGCCATCGGAATCATCCCGAATACCATGGCAATGGAGGTCATCAGGATAGGGCGCAGGCGGGCGCCCCCGGCGTCGCGGGCGGCCGATACGGCGTCGCGGTAGCGCAGGCGCAGGCCCTCGGCATTGGTCACCACCAGCACCGCATTTGCCACCGACACCCCCACCGACATAATCAGGCCCATGTAGGATTGCAGGTTCAGGGTCTGGCCCGTGGCCAGCAGGAGCAGCAGCGCCCCGGCCAGCACGGCCGGCACCGTCACAAGTACTACCCCTGCTACTTTAAACGACTGGTAATTGGCCGCCAGCAGCAGGAAAATGACTACCACGGCCAGGCCCAGGCCGGTTTGCAGGCTGCTCATGGTTTCCTGGAGCAGCCGAGAGAGGCCGCGCAGCTCCACCACCGAGCCCTTGGGTGGGTCGCCTACCTCGTCGATGGCGGCCTGCACGGCGCGGGTGGCCGTGCCCAGGTCCTGCTGGTTGATGTTGGCCGACACCGTTACGATGCGGCGCGGGCCGATGCGGTCGTACTCGCCGGGCTGGGTGGCGGGGCGCAGGGTGGCCACGTCGGCCAGGGTAGGGCGCAGCTGGCCGGGCACCAGCGGAATGTTCTGCATGTCGGCCTTGGAACGCATCTGCTGGGCTTCCATCTGCACCTGCACCTGGTAGGCAAAGCCCTTGCTGCGGTCGAGCCACAGGTTTTTGGCCGTGAAGCGGCTACTGGAAGTAGCGGCCACCAGCGAGCGGGCAATCTGGTCGGGCGTAAGGCCGAATTGGGCCGCCCGCTCCCGGTCAATCTCCACCTGCATGGTAGGGTAGCTGAGGGGCTGGTTGATGCGCACGTCGCGCAGGAACGGCACCTTCTTCAGGCGACGCACCAGCTTCTCGGCATACTGCTCGCCCTCGCTCAGCTCCTTGCCGCCTACCAGAATCTCCACGGGCGTTTGGGCGCCCTGACTCATAATTTTATCGGTGAGGCTGATGGGCTCGAAGGTGATGTCGACGTCGGGCAGGTGCTCGCGCACGGCCGCCCGAATCTGGTCTTTCAGCGCATCCAGCGACGCCACCTCGTAGCTGTCGGCCAGGTTCACCTGCAAGTCGGCCTCGTTGGGGCCGGCGTTGAACACGTACAGGGCGCTGGTGCCGTAGCTGGAGGGCGTCATGCCCACAAAGGCCGAGGTGATGCCCACGTTTTTCGGCCCCACAATCTGCTCAATCAGCTGAATCACCTCCTTGGTGCGCTGTTCGGTGCGCTCAATCCGCATGCCCTGGGGCGCCAGAATGCGCAGCTGAAATTGCCGCGAGTGCGTGATTTGGGGCATCATATCCTGCCCAATGGTGGTGAAACCCCACCCAATCAGCGCCGCGCAGGCCACGCCATACACGGCGAGGGTAAGGGCGCGGTGGGCCAGCAGGCCGTCGAGCAAGCGCAGGTAGCGCACCTTCACGCGCTCAAAACCAGTGACTTTCTCGGGTTGGCCGGCCTCGTGGTGGGCGGGGTCGGGGGCGGCGGCGGGTAGGCCGGGTTTGTGTTCCGGAGCGGCCTCGTGGGGGTGGTCTTTCAGCCACCAGTTGGCCACCACCGGCACAAACACCTGCGACAACAGGTAAGACACGATAATGGAAAAGCCCACCGCCAGCGACAACGGGATAAACATGCCGCGCGGCACGCCCGTCATCAGAAACGCCGGCGCAAACACGGCCAGAATGCTAAGCGTGATGAGCAGCAGCGGAAACGACACCTCCTGCGACGCATCCAGAATGGCCCGCGCCTTGGGCTTGCCCATTTCCAGGTGCTGGTGAATGTTCTCAATCACCACCGTGGCCTGGTCGACCAGAATGCCAATGGCCAAGGCCAGGCCGCTCAGCGTCATAATGTTGAGTGTCTGGCCCGTGAGCTGGAGCATGAGCACGGCCGCCAGCAGCGAAAACGGAATGGTCAGAATCACGATAACGGAGCTGCGGAAGTCGCCCAGGAACAGCAGCACCACCAGGCCCGTGAGCAGGGCCCCAATGCCGCCCTCCACCAGCAGGCTGTGCACGGCCTGCTCCACGTACACCGACTGATCGAACTCGTAGCTCAGGCGAATGTTGTCGGGCAGCAGGCTCTGCATTTCCGGCAGCTTGGCTTTCAGGGCGGTCACCACGCTCATGGTAGAGGCGTCGGCCGATTTGGTGACGGGGATGTACACCGAGCGTTTGCCGTTGATGAGGGCGTAGCCCACGGGCACGTCGGTGGCGTCTTCCACGGTGGCAATGTCGCGGATGAACACCGTAGGCCCTACCCCTTGCCGCAGCGGAATGTTCAGGAAGTCGCCTACCTTGTCCATCACCGAGTTGCTGGGCGTCATAATCATGTAGTCGCCAATGCCCACCGAGCCGGCCGGCGAAATCTTGTTGTTTTTCACCACGGCCTCCACAATTTCGTCGGGCGTCAGCTCGTAGCTTTTCATACGCTCGGGGTTCACCCGAATCACGATGGTGCGCTCGTTGCCCCCAAACGGCGACGGCGCCGACGCCCCCGGAATCTGCGAAAACAACGGCCGGATGCGCGTAGAAGCCAAGTCTTGCATCTGCCCCAGCGTGGCCGAGCGGCTGCTGAACACCAGCTGTCCCACCGGCAGGCTGGAGGCATCAAAGCGCACCACCGTAGGCGGCACCGAGCCCGGCGGCAGGTAATTCACCACGCGGTTTACCTGGCTGGCCACCTCGCCGGCGGCCTGAGCCATGTTGGTGTCTTCGTAGAACGTGCACTTAATCAGGCACAAGCCCTGGATGTTCTTCACCTCCACATCCTTGATGCCCGACACGTACAGCATCTGGTTCTGGTAGCGCGTCGAGATAAAGCCCTCCATCTGCGCGGGCGTCATGCCCCCGTAGGGCTGCGCGATGTAGATGGTAGGCAGGTTGAGGCGCGGGAAAATATCAATGGGGATGCGCCCCAGGGCCAACCCCGCAAACACGAGGATGCCCAGCAGCGCCACTATCACGGCAATCGGTTTGGCTAAGGCAGCTTTTATCATGGGGGTGAGGTGGTGAAATAGTGAGATGGTGAGATGGTGAGTAGTTAGTGAGTGGTGAGATGGTGAGTTGATGTTCTATCTGCGCCATTTGCGCAAATCGCGCCACCGGCACGTCAAACTCACTATCTCACTATTTCACCATCTCACAGCTGCTCCAGCAGCACGCGCAGGTCGCCGTTGGTGGCGGCGCGCAGGAGCAGGGCGCGCCAGAGGTTGTTCACGGCCAGGGCTTGGTCGGTTTCGGCGCGGTTGAGGGTGAGGGCGGCCTGGGTGAGCACTACCAAGTTGTCGAGGCCGGCGTCGTAACGGGCTTTGGCTTGCACGTAGGCGCGGCGGGCGGCGTCGAGCTGCTGCGGGGCCTCCTGGGCCGTTTGGTTGGCCAATTCCAGTTGTAGCACCGCGTTTTGCCGCTCGGTTTGCAGCAGCAGCACTTGCTGGTTGTACTCGGCCTGGGCCTGCTTCACGCGCTGCTGCTGGGCGGTGGTGGCGTAATTGGTGCGCCATATTTCGGTGATGTTCCACGACAACGCCCCGCCCAGCACGTAGTTGTAGGCCTTGAAGGGTAGGCCCGCCCCCAGCGACGCATCAATGGGGTAGGTGCCGTCGGGGCCGGTGCGGTTGCCGATGCCCGAGCCGCGCCCCCACGTAGCCCCCACCAGCGACAGGGTAGGGCGCTTGTTGGTGAGCAGCAGGGTACGCTGGGCCTCTCTGGCCCGTACGCGCTGCTGGGCGGCGCGCAAAATGGGCGGCAGCCGCGCCGTATCGGAGTACACGGCCGGGGCAATGTTGGGCAGCTTGGTGTAGAACTCCATCGAGTCGAGCTGGAGTATCTGCATGGGCGTGCCCAGCAGGCTGGCTAGCTGCACGCGCTGCTGCAAGGCCTGCTGCTGGCTGGTCAGAAATTGCAATTGCGCCCGCGAGTACTCGGCATTCGTGGTTGAGCTATCGATACCCGGCCGGATACCTGACAGCGCGCCAGCCCGAATCACCCGCTGCAACGACAGCGCCCGTTGCAGGTTGGCCCGCTGCAACGCCACCGACTTCTGGGCCACCAGGGCCAGCATAAAGGCATCGGCCACGCGCACCTGGTGTGCAAACAGCTCCTGCTCGTAGTCGGCCTGGGCTTGGTTGGTGGCGGCGTTGGCGCGCTCAATTGTAGCGCGGAATCGCCCGAAGGTGAGCACCGGCCACTCCACCACCAGGCCGCCCTGGCTGGTCCAGGTGGTTTGGCTGCTGAAATCGGGCCGTACCCCGGCAATGCCCAGGGCACCGCCCGGCAGCACGGCGCCGCGCACTTGGTTGGCGGTGCCGTGCGCGGCCTGCACCTGGGCCGTAATCTGGGGTAGGAAGTTGGCCCGGTTTGTCCGCACATCGGCGGCGGCGGCGGCCACGGCGGCCTGCCGCGCCCGCAGCGCCGGGTAGTTGGTGCGGGCCAGCTCCAGCGCCTGCGTTAGGGTAAGCGGCCCCGAAGACTGTGCGGCGGTGGGCTGGGCCATGCCGGCAACGCCCAGCAGACTGGCGGCCATCACCAGCAGGCGGCAGCGGCCAGCCACTAGGATACGCGAAAAGGGAAGCTTTGCTAACATGATGTCAGTAAAGCTATAGCGGCGGTATTAGACTGATGTTAGTGATGGATTAGAAGTTATTAGAACCCCCCTAAGAGCAGCGTCTACCCCGATGCTGCTCACCAAAAGCCCTTGTATAGCCTGACAATATATTCGTTAAAACGTATGTCGTAAACATACGTCATGATAAGTTGTATATTTATGACATACTTCGCGCCCTACCCTCATGACCTACGCTAAAACTACCTCCTTCACCCCAGAGCAGCAGCTGCTAGCCCGCGTAGCCAAGGCGCTGGCCCACCCGGCGCGGGTGGCCATCATTCAGTTTCTGGCCAGCAAACAGACCTGCATCAGCGGTGATATTGCGGCCGAGCTGCCACTCTCGCGCACCACGGTGTCGCAGCACCTGCAAGAGCTGAAAGCGCTGGATTTGATTCGCGGCGAAATCGACGGCCTCACGGTGTGCTACTGCCTCAACACGGAGCTGCTACGGCAGGTGCAGCAGCAGTTTACGGCCTTTTTCGACGAGGCTACCCGTGGTGGCGCGGTCTGCGGGCCAGGCGACGATGCCTGCGCGTGCTAGGCTCACCCACCGACGTTGTTTAGAAAGCCGCCAGTCTTGCTCAACATGACGTGCAGGCTGACATTCTAAACAGCCTCACCTTTTCATTTTATTATCAACAACGCAACGCCATGAAAATTTCCGAAATCAAGCAGGCCCTTGCCGAAGTAGAAGCTGTTAATTTTCGCCTACCCTCGGGCGAGTACTTGCCCGCGCATTTCCACGTGACGGAAGTGGGTCTGGTCAGCAAGCATTTTATTGACTGTGGTGGCATGGAGCGCCAGGAAACCGTGGCCAATTTCCAGCTCTGGGAGGCCGGCGACTACGACCACCGGCTGGCCCCACAGAAATTTCTGCATATCCTGGAGATGTCGCAACGCATCCTGGGCACCAAGGACCTCGATATTGAGGTGGAGTACCAGCAGGCGACCATCGGCAAGTTCGGCCTGACGCGAGAAGGCAACGATTTCGTGCTCACGCCCAAGCAAACGGCCTGCCTGGCACAAGATGCCTGCGGCATTCCCGACGCCCAACCGTTTGCCCTACCCCAGTTGCAGATAGCAGGTGCCGCCTGCACGCCGGGCGGCGGGTGCTGCTAATGACGTGGCCCCACGGCGCGGCCCTTCCTGGCCGCGCCGGTTCGTTTTTCCTCCCACTCTTTCTTCTCCGATGATCATCGCCTTTTTCTCCGACGTGCACGGCAACCTGCCGGCGCTGGAGGCCGTGCTGGCCGATATCGACCAGCGCCACCCCGACATGATCTTCTGTCTGGGCGACCTAGTGGGCTACGCGCCCTGGCCCAACGAGGTGGTGCGCGAGGTGCGCCGCCGCGGTATTCCTACCCTGGCCGGCAACTACGACCAGGGTATCGGGCTGGCGAGCGACCAATGCGGCTGCGCCTACAAAACCGATGCTGATAAGGCATTGGGCGCGCAAAGTATTGCCTACACCAACCAAGTAATAGGGGAAGCGGAGCGGCGCTACCTGCGCCTGCTACCCAAGCACATGCGCCTCGATTTTCAGGAGGAGCCCTGCACGCTGAGCCTGCTGATGGTGCACGGCTCGCCGCGTAAAATTAATGAGTACCTGTTTGAAGACCGGCCCGAGGCCAGCTTCCTGCGGGTGCTGCAAGACGCCCAGGCCGACGTGCTGCTGTTCGGCCACACCCACAAGCCCTACTACCGCACCTTCGCCTACCAGCACGAGGGCGAAACGCGCTACCGCCACGCCCTGAACATTGGCTCGGTGGGCAAGCCCAAAGACGGCGACCCGCGCGCCGCCTACCAGCTGCTGCACCTAGATACGCAAACCACGCTGACGGACCCCGCCGGGGTGCGCTCGGAACTGGTGCGGGTAGAATATGATGTGGAAAAAGCCGCCCGCGCCGTAGAGGCCTCGCCGCTGCCCAACGAGTACGCCGATATGCTGCGCAGGGCCTATTAAGAAGCTATTTGTGTTAGGCCGTTGGAAAGATGTAGAGACGCATACTTGCGTCTCACCGTTGAACGAAATGGGGTTTTGTGACGCATACGACGAGGCGCAAGTATGCGTCTCTACACGTTCATAGTTAACTCAAAGAACTTCTACTTATTCTCCCCCATGATGATTCTACCCCTCACCGAAGCGCACTGGCCCGCCGTGCGGGCCATCTACGAAGCCGGCATTGCCACCGGCAACGCCACCTTTGAAACGCAGGCGCCTGAATGGGCCACCTGGGACCAGGCCCATTTAACGCACAGCCGGTTGGTGGCGGTTGATGACGGCGGCACGGTGTGCGGCTGGGCGGCCCTATCGCCGGTGTCGAGCCGGTGCGTGTATGGGGGCGTGGCCGAGCTCAGCGTGTATGTATCCGCTGATGCCCGCGGCCGCGGGGTAGGGCGGCAGCTGCTTCAGGCACTGATTGCCGACTCGGAAAGCCACGGCATCTGGACGCTGCAAGCCGGCACTTTCCCCGAAAACGCGGCCAGCATCGCCCTGCACACGCAGGCCGGTTTTCGTATCGTCGGCTACCGCGAACGGATAGGCCAGCACCACGGCGTGTGGCGCAACACCGTGCAGCTGGAACGGCGCAGCGCTAGGGTAGGAAGTGGCGAAGCTCAATAAGCAAAACGGGTTTCTCGCAGTGTTCCGTAGTGTTGACGCAGTGTATAATTACCTGAGCACTGCGAGAAATTTATAGAGAAGCTAGAGGTAGGCTGACCTCAGCAATGGTGCCGCCTCCTGGCCGCGGCAGCAGCCGCAGCATGCCCTGGTGCAGCTGCAAAATCTCGTGCGCCAGCGTCAGGCCAATGCCAAAGCCGCCAATGCGCTCCACATTGCTTCCCCGAATCAGCGGCTGAAAAACACGTTGCAGCTCGGCCGGTGCAATACCAATGCCTTGGTCCTCAATGAATAATCTGATGCCCTGGTCGGTGTTCATTTCCAGGCGCAGGGCCACGGGCTGCTCCGCCGAGTATTTGCAGGCATTGTCTACCAGATTCACTAGCGCCGTGCGCAGCAGGTGGCGGTTGCCGAGTACGGTAGGCGGCACCTGCTGCCGCTCCACGCCCTCGCCCACGTCCAGCGACAGGCGCTGCTGGGGGCGTTGGTGCTGCACGGTATCCACCACATCCAGCAGAAGGTCCATCACCTCCAGTGGCTGGCGGTCGAGGGTAGGGGCAAGGCCGCCGAGGCGCGCCAGGTGCAGCAGGCCGTTGGTCAGCTCCGTGAGCTTGTCCAGCTCCTGGGCGGCGTGGCTGATACTTTCTTTCAGGCTCGGCACGTCGGAGTCGTAGTCCAGGGAGGTTTCCAGCCAGCCCTTGATGGTGGTAAGGGGCGTGCGCAGCTCGTGCGAGGCCTGCGCAATAAATGCCTGCTGACTGGCCGCCAGAGCTTCCTGCCGCGTCAGCAGGTCGTTGAAGGCCGCGGCCAGCACGCCTACCTCATCGTGCGGGTTAGCAGCCCGCAGGCGAAACGCCGATTGTTGCGAGCCGGGCGCCCGCAGCTGCCGAATCAGAAAAGTGAGTGGGGCCAGCGCCCGGCTGGCAAAGAGCAGCCCTAGCCCGGCTACCACCACCACGGCCATCAGGTTGCCGTAGAGCAGGGAGTTGAGCAGGCTGTACTGGCGGGTGTAGCCGTTGCTGTCGTAGGCCGTTACAATGGCCACATACTCGCCGGGTGTGTCGGGGAGGTGGTAGGTGATGGCCACGCCGTCTTTGGGATATTGATGACCAGGGCTGCTGAACGAAAAGGCGTGCTCCTTTTCCTGCCGTACCTGCGCCAGAAACGACGGGGTAGGCTGAAAGTCCTGCCCGTGCAGGCTGCTGTAGAGCGGCGTATTATCGGGGGCGTAGAGGTACTCGGCCTGCTCGGGTAGGGACGCCAGCACGTTGCTGATAATCGTGTCGCCGAGCACTTGGTGGGCCACGGCAGCCTTGCGTGTGAGGCGGGCAGCAAACGACTCCTGCCGAAAATCGACGTAGCTCAGGTATACGTAGGCAGAGAAAGCCAACAGAATCAGCCCTACCAGGCCACTAAACCACAGCAGCAGCTTGTGCTTGATCTGGAGCCGCGCCGCCATCAGCCCTGCATCAAATAGCCCATGCCTACCACCGTGTGCAGCAGCTTCTGCCCAAAGTTCTTGTCGATTTTCTTGCGCAAATAGTTGATGTACACATCAATCACGTTGGTGTTGGTGTCGAAGTGCAAGTCCCACACTTTCTCGGCAATTTCCACCCGGCTCACGGTTTTGCCCTTGTTCACCATCAGAAATTCCAGCAGGGCATACTCACGGGTGGTCAGCTCGATGCGCTGCCCGGCCCGGCGCACCACGCGGGCGTCCACGTCCATTTCCAGGTCGGCTACCTGTAGCAGGGCGTGCTGGCCGGCGTAGGACACGCTGCGGCGGGCCAGCGCCCGGATGCGCAGCAGCAACTCCCGAAACACAAAGGGCTTCACCAGGTAGTCGTCGGCGCCGGCTCCGAAGCCGCTTTCCTTGTCCTGCATGCCATCCAGGGCTGTGAGCATCAGCACCGCCTGGCGCGGCGAGTGCTGCTTGATGTAGCGGCACAGCTCAAACCCGTTGATGTGCGGCAGGTTCACGTCCAGAATCACCACGTCGTAGGGCTGCTGGTCGAATAAGCGTTGGCCCATCAGACCATCGTAGGCCACTTCCAGCTCATAATTTTCGCTTTCAATGCCTTTGCGGATAAACGAGGCCAGACTTACTTCATCTTCAACGAGGAGAATTCTCAACGGACAGAAAGGTTTTTCGGGTGGGCGGAAGAAGAACTTTGATATATAGCTACGGCTGAAACCACCGTTGCGTGGGGCAAACCCGCCGCTACCCTGCGGCGTTGGTGGCTTGTGGGAAATAGTGCAGCCAAAGTCAAGATACCGAAATTCCAGTGGCAGCAGTGTGGGTAGGTGCTCCAATGGCCACCAGCCAAACAGCGCTGGCACGGCGGCTGGCCACGTGCGGAAGAGTGATTTTACTGCGTCGGGCCATCGTCTACCCGCGCCTCCAGAGTAGTCTGCACGGCGGTAGAAACGGCCGAGAGCAAATCCAGCCCCGTGGCTTGCTCAATGGCATCCACGGAGGTGCGGTAGGTGGCCCAGTCCGGGTTCAGATCGTTGCGATTGGGCGTGTTGATAGCAATGACGCGGGTATCGGCCGAGACGCGGCGGGCGTCGTCGGTGCCTACGGGCAGCACCACTACCACCTTCCAGCAGCGGGCGGGCACGGTCACGCGGCCCTGGTCGAGGGTGGTGGCGTAACCGTTGCTGCCGGTGCCGCCGCGGCCGTAGCTCCCGCAGATGATGTACAACTCGTTGCCCTGGTCGACCAGCGTGCGGCAGTAGTTTTCCAGGCCTACCCAGGTGCGCTGGTTGTTATCGGGTGCCTGGGGCATGATGTTGGTCATCAGGAAGGTAGCCGCGTTGTCGTCCGAGGTGCGGGTGCGGTCGGCGGAGGGACAGTTGTGGCCCCTATCGAAGCCCGAGCCGGTGTAGCTGCTGGTCGTGACCTGGTACCAGCCGCGGGGTAGGGCCGCGTCGGTGCGGAAGTTATCCTGGCGCGGGGCCGTGCCCAGCCACGCCCCGCTCAGGTGCCACGATACCCAGTTCGGAATGCCCCGGTCGCGGTGGTAGCTGAGCGCAAATTGCGGCTTGCTGAGCAGGTAGTTGGTGGGCTGATTCTCGTCGGTGGTGGCGCCGCTGGGGTTGCCCAGGGCCAGGTTGTCGTCGCGGGTAGGGGCGGTGGGGTCGGGCGCATCGGTGCAGGCGCTAGCACTCACCAAGCCGGCCAGCAGCAAGAAGCGTAGCGTCCGGCGGAGGGGGAGGGTAGTGCAGGAGGATAGAAACATCATGACGCAAAGCTACGCGCTGGCCCGCGGAACCTGCGCCGCTGCCCGTAGTGCCGGCAAACCTGCTTGAGTTAGCTGGAATGGTGTAGAGACGCATAGTTGCGTCTCGGCGTTGAACAAGCGCCGTCCGGGCATCAACGAGCAGGCGCTGATCAGCAGTTACCTTATATCTTGTCGTTAAACAGTTGACGTCCAAGCGGCGCGGCCGACGAGACGCAAGTATGCGTCTCTACACCAATTTCTGAGGCTCCCTGCCCTCATTTCCTCCCAAACCGCGTCCCAAAAAAGTCGCCCGGGTTCCAGGTGGGGCGTTGCGGATTTTGGGCTACCTGGTAGCCAATGAGGAAGTTGAGCTGGGCGTACTTGCGGCCGGCCTCAAAGTCGAAGGTGCCGGTGGTGTCGTCCTGGGGCTTGTGGTAGGTGGCGGCGCGCCACACCTGCACTTGCTCGCTGAGGTTGTTGCGGCCGTCGGCGGTTTTGTTGCCGTATTTGATGTGCAAAGCCGGAATGCCCTGCATCACGAAGCTGTACTGATCAGAGCGGATAAAGCGGTTTTGCTCCGGCTCAGGGTCCTGCTCCAGACTAATGCCCATATACTTCGTAGCCCGTTCCACGGGCGTCATCAGCGAGGAGTGCTGCGCCCCCAGCGCCACCACCGACAGCAGCGGCGCAATAATCGTGGGCATGTCGGTGTTGATGTCGGCCACGATATTTTCCTTCGGCACGGTGGGGTGGCTGGCGAAGTACGCGGAGCCCAGCAGTCCCAATTCCTCGCCGGTTTGCAGCACAAACAGCACCGAGCGTTTGGGGCGGTCCTGGCCCTTCAGCTTGCTGTAGATCTTGGCAATTTCCAGCACCGAGGCCACACCCGAGGCATTGTCGTGGGCGCCGTTGTAGATGGAGTCGCCGCGCACGGGCACGCCTACCCCCAGGTGGTCGAGATGGGCGCTGTGCACCACGTACTGGTCGCGTAGCTGCGCATCGGTGCCGGGCAGCTTGGCTACCACGTTGTAGCTCTCAAAATCCTGGTAGCCCGACTGGTACTTGGCCTGCAACGTGCCCGCAAGTGCGTTGGAGGCTGGTTTGCCGCTCCGCAAAGCCGGCAGTACCTGCGTGGTATCCAGCTGCGAGGCCACCAGCAACCGCTGGAAAGCAGGCGTGCTCAGGTTGCCGACCACCTGCATACCTTTCAAAGACGTGCGCGAGTTGGCCACCTGGCCCTGCGCGTCCAACACGTTATAAGTCTGGCGCTTTACAGTAGGCGAGGGGGTAGGCGCCTTGGGATTGGTGCTGCCCACCAGCACGCCCACGGCGCCGTGCTGCAAGGCCGTTTGCATCACCACCAACAAATCCTGGCTGGCCGAAGCCACAGTGCTGGGGAAGCTGCCGGGGGCACCGCGCACTACCACCACTACCTTACCCTGCACATCAAGGCCGGCGTAGTCGTCGTAGCCCAGCTCGGGGGCGCTGATGCCGTAGCCGGCAAAGGCCAACGGGGCCCCTACAGTATTATCAGGCGCGCCAGGATTGGGATTGAGCGTGAAATCGGGGCCGTAGGTGAGGGAGCGGCCGTCGATGCTGAGGGTGGCGCCGGGTAGGGTAGTAGCCCGGCGCAGGCGCACGGTTTGGGTGTAGGTGCCGTTGTCGCCGGCGGGCTGCATGCCCAGCTCCTTCAACTGCCCTACCACGTAGTCGACGGCCAGCTGGTAGCCGGGGGTGCCGGGCTGGCGGCCGCGCAGCTTATCATCGGCCAAGTACCAGATGTGCTTTTTGATGTCGGTGGGTTTCACCGCCTGCATGGCCCGCACCACTGGCTTGGCAGGAGTAAGAGACTGCGCCGAAACCGCCGGCACCATCAGCAAAGAACTAAAAAGAAGACAAACCGAACGAAGCCGCATTATGCACCATAAAAAGCCCCGAATCACCTGATCCGGGGCGCGCAATATGCGAAAAAAGGTCGGGGTGCTTAAGCCGCGGAGCGCGTGTTTTGCTCTAGTTGAAGCAGGAGCGTTTCAATTTGGGCAGCAAATTGCTCCACTTTTTCCAGGCCGGTACGGGCCTGCTCAATCTGGTCGCGCTGGTACTGGCGCACCAGGTCGCGGCCGGTATCCAGCATCGTCTGCATCTGCTGCTCGATGGCGCGCACCTCCGGAAAGTCGCTGTACTTTGGCTTCACCACGGTGTACAGCCACTGTCCCAACGGATTTTCGCGCAGCACAAACAGGCTGTCTTCGGGTTCGCGCACGCCGTAGAGCACGGAGCGTAAGCGCGATTTGAAGAGCACCAGTTTGATGCGCGCCTGTTGAAAATCCAGCGTATTTATATCCATGCCAAAAGAAAGGTAGCAAAAACGCTACCGAGATAACGGGATGTAGCGAAGAGTGGTAGCTGAGCCGCGGGGACTTACTGCTTGCGAGCGTCCACCAAATCCGTCACGTCGAAAGCAAAGACGGTGATGCCTGCTTTCTGTCCGTTTTCTTCAAAGAGCTGATACGTGAAGTTAAAGTAATGCGTGCGAAGCGCATCGGTGCCCCCCTGGGCCAGCAATATCTCGATTTCGTTGCCAACGAACGGCACACCGGTTTCATACACCTGATCCAACAGTTGCTGAATGCCCTGGTCAGCCAGCTCGGGTAGGGCTTCCAGCACGGTTTTGCCCACCAGCTGCCGGTTCGGAAACAGGCGTTGGTATTCGGGGTTCACAAACTCATACCGGTGTTCGGCGCCCCGCAAAATGCAGATAACAGCTGGCGCCTTCATCAGCAGGTTGTTGAGGGTTTTGCGCTGACTTTCCGCCAGTTGATACGCCTGATACGCCTGATCGGAAAGGGTAGCCTGCTGCTCATTGGTCACCAGGAGTTCTTCCACCATCTGCTTCTGGGCCTGAATATCAATGCCGCAGCCAAGCCACATGCTCACCTCGCCTTCGGGCGTGAAGCGGGGTAGGGCCTGCACCAGCAGCCAGCGATACTGCCCGTCGTGCCGACGCAGGCGGTATTCAATCTGGAACGGTGCCGGCTTGTCTACCACTTGCTGCCACTGTTGCGCCACGCGCGGGGCGTCGTCGGGGTGCAGCAGCTTCAGCCAGCTCTGGCCCTCCAGGTCTGGCTGCGTGGTGCCCGTAAACTCCAGCCAACGGGCGTTGAAGTGTTCCGGGATGCCATCGGGCCGGGTGGTCCAGATCATCACCGGCAAGGCCTCCAGGATGAAGCGCATGCGCTCTTGTTGCTCGGCTAACTCTTGCTGCATCTGTTGGTTGCGCAGGGCCGTTTGGTGAGCCTCCGTCACGTCCTCGGTTTTTTGCAGCACGTACTGCAGGCTACCCTGCTCGTCCAGAATGGGGTAGTGCGTGGCCTGCCAGTAGCGCTCCTCAAAGCCGCCACCCTGCTCGGCGGGCCGCTCCAGGTCGTACCGAATCAGAGGCATGGTGTGCGGGGCGCGGTGCTCACGCACATGGGCAAGCGAGTCGGCCAGGATGGAGGCCTCGTTCTGGCTAGCCGCCGGGTAGGCGTCAAACAACGGCTTGCCTACTACCTGATTCCGCTTCTTCAACGACACCGCTTCGTGGCTGTCGGTGTTGTCCAGCACGGTGGCTTCCTCGTCTGGGGCCATCAACATAAAATTGTCGGGCAGTGCGTGAAAGAGCTTCTGGTAGTCGATGGGCAGGGCGGGAGTAGGCATGAAGCTGAAGCGCAAAGTGACGGGTACAGCGCGGATACGCAGTACTCGCGGGAAAGATACACCTATCTCGCGAAGCGTCCCGCGCTTAGCCGCCCCGCACAAGGTCACTCCGCACCCGCCACTGGCCACAGGCGCCGATCATTACTTGCCTACATGGTCCAGTGCCTGCGCTATGTCTTTGGTTGACACGGCTTTGCCGGTGTCGGCGGCGCGGTAGATGGCTTCCAGCAACTGCACGTCGCGCAGGCCCATTTCGCCGGGCACGCGGGTGGGTTTGTTTTGCAGGATGCAGGTGGCAAAGTCATCCATCTGCCGGGCCTGCTGGTTGATGTTCTGCTTGTCCATCTTGCCCTTGCTGGTGTCGCCCTTTAAGCCACCGTAGCCGAAAGCGGGTTGCAACTCAAACCAGCCGTTGGCGGCCTCGGCGCGCAGGCGGCTCATGCTTTCGGTATAGCTGGTGCGGCAGTCGGCGGTAGAGCCGTCGGCAAACTTGAACTGCCAGTTGATGGATTCCTCCACCTCGTTGAACTGCTCGGGGCGCGTCTTCTTAGGGTAGTTGGCCGTGACGGACACTGGCAGCGCGCCCTTGGTGTAAATCACGCCCTGCACCGAGTAAATGCCCATGTCCATCAGCGGGCCGCCGCCCGAGAGCTTCTTCTGAATACGCCACGGCCGCTCGTTCTTACCCATCGTAAAGCCGTTGTCCGATTCCAGCTTTTTCACCGGCCCAAACACCTTCTGCTGGCCCAGGCGCATCATTTCCAGGTTGTGCGGCTCGAAGTGCAGGCGGTAGCCGATGCTGAGCTTTTTGCCGGCCGTGCGGCAGGCCTCAATCATGCGGCGGCAGTCGGCGGCGGAGGTGGCCATGGGCTTCTCGCAGATGACGTGCTTGCCCGCCTTGGCCGCCCGCACCACGTACTCGGCGTGCAGGGCGTTAGGCAGCACCACGTATATAATATCAATGGCCGGGTTGTCTTTGATCTGGTCGAACGTCTCGTAGGAGTAGACGTTTTTCTCCGGGATGTTGTACTTCTGTCGCCACTCGGGCACCTTCTCCGGCGAGCCCGTGACAATGCCGGCCAGGTAGCAGTTCTTGGTTTCCTGCAAGGCCGGCGCCAGCTGCCCTTTGCTATAACCGCCCAGCCCCACCAGCGCAATACCCAGCTTGCGCCCCTGCGGCCGGGCTTCCGAAAACAGGGGTAGGCCTAGCAACGTAGCGCCCAGGCCCAGCGAAAGGCGTTGCACAAACTGGCGGCGGCGGGTAACAAAGTCAGTGGTTTTCATCGGCGGAAAGGAATAATGAGGTAGAGTAGAAGCACAAGTTGCTGAGGTAGTTTGGTTGAGTAATCCCTACCCGCTGGATGCGTGCCGGTCCGACGCCGGAGGCGTCCGACCGGTTGCCGCTTGCTGACGCCCGCGCCACGTGGTCAACGCGTAAGCAGTCATCAGCACGAAGCTCGTTCGGACCGGCACGCGCCCTCCCGCGAGTTGTACCACCACGCAACATAAGGTAGTGTGTCTCGTTTCGGGCACGGCACAAAGCTTGGCGCTCTGCAACTTGTGTGCATACGTACTGTCTTCGCGGCGGGAAGGTTATAGCTCAACGAGCCTACTGCGGAGCTGCATCGGTAGGCCAGCCCACGTTCTTTGCTTACTATTGCGAACCTCATTCTGCTCTTTCAATATGAAATTTCTCTACCCTTCCTGCCTGCTACCCGCGCTGGCCCTGCTGGCCGCCTGCAACAGCCAGCCCACTACCACCACCGGCACCGCCACTACCGAAAACACCGCCGCCGCGGGCACCGACAGCATCACGGCCGCCATCATCGGTGGCTACCTGCAAGAAGTGTCGTCGGATGAAATGCTGGGCCGCAAGCCCTTCACGCAAGGTGAGGACAAGGCCACCGCCTACCTGGCCGCGCAGTTCAAGGCGCTGGGCTTGAAGCCGGCCCCATCGGGCAGCTACTTCCAGCCCGTGCCCATGGTCGAAATCAGCGTGAAACCTGCGCCCACGGCTCAGGTGGCCGGCAACGGCAAAAAGCTGACGCTGAACTATAAGGATGATTACGTGGTGTTCAGCCAACGTGAGCAGCCCACGGTATCGGTGCAGAACTCGCCGCTGGTGTTTGCCGGCTACGGCGTGGTGGCGCCCGAGTACGGCTGGGACGACTACGCCGGCCTCGACGTGAAAGGCAAAACCGTGGTAGTGCTCGTGAACGACCCCGGTAACGCCGAAAACGACACCACCTTTTTCAAGGGCAAGGCCATGACCTACTACGGCCGCTGGACCTACAAATACGAGGAAGCTGCCCGCCACGGCGCCGCCGGCCTGCTCATCGTGCACGACACCAAGCCGGCCGCCTACCCCTGGTCGGTGGTGCTGAGCGGGGCGGTAGGCCCCAAGCTGCGCCCCCAAACCGACGATAAAGGCGCCAGCAAGTGCGCCATCGAAGGCTGGCTGACACTGGACGCGGCCAAGCGCCTGTTCACGGCCGCTGGCCAAAACTACGACCAGCTATACACCGCCGCCAACACCAAGGGCTTTCGCGCCCGGCCGATGGGCGGGCTTACCTTCAGCACTAGCCTGCAAAACCAGCTGCGCCGCCAGACCAGCAAAAACGTGCTGGCCGTGCTGCCCGGCACCACCCGCCCCGATGAGTTCATCATCTACTCGGCCCACTGGGACCATTTTGGGGTAGGCAAAGCCATTGCCAACGACTCCATCTACAACGGCGCCGTGGACGACGGCACCGGCTTGGCCGCTCTGCTCAGCATTGCCAAGGCCTTCACCGAGGCCCCGCAGAAGCCCGCCCGCAGCATCGTGTTTCTGGCCGTAACCGGCGAGGAGCAGGGCCTGCTGGGCTCGGCCTACTACGCCCATCACCCGCCGTTTCCGCTCAGCAAAACCGTGGCCGACCTGAACATGGACATGCTCTGGCCCTTCGGCAAGATGAAGGACCTGACGGTTATCGGCTACGGCCAATCAGAGCTGGAGGAATACGCCCGCGCCGCCGCCCAGGCGCAGGGCCGCTACATCCTACCCGACCAGCAGCCCGAAACCGGCATGTTCTACCGCTCCGACCACTTCAGCTTTGCCCATGTAGGTGTGCCCTCGCTCTACGCCAGTGGTGGCTACGAAAGCCGCGCCCACGGCAAAGACTACATCGCCCAAAAACGCCAGGAGTACACCACCAACTACTACCACAAGCCCGCCGACCAGTTCGACCCCAACTGGGACTTGTCCGGCATCGCCCAGGACGCGCAGCTGTATTTTGAGGTAGGCAAGAAACTCGCCAGCGAAACCACGTTCCCGCAATGGAAAGAGGGGTCGGAGTTTAAAGCAGTAAAGCGGTAGGGTGCAGTAATGGCGCGGGGCTGTGCCCCGTGCCGACTATGCGTAGGCCTCTGGCCTACCCGTCAGAACGACTTACCCGAACGTCCCTGATGGCGCGGACAATAGTAGGCCAGAGGCCTGCGCATAATCGGCACGGGGCATAGCCCCGCGCTATCATCGGACATTATAGATTTTAATAAATAAATTCCTGCGAATGTAAAGAATCTATGTAACCTATATTCTTTACATACTCATAGGGGCTAGTTTAGCTTCATGTAAACTAATAAATGCCCCTTTTTATTTATCCTGTTACGACAATGCAAAAGTATCAACCAAACCTATCCATGAGGCTTTTGCCGTGCTTTGGGAAAATTATTCTGAGAACAGGGTAGACTTCACGACAATGCTATCAATTGCACGTGCTAATCCAGAAATTATAAAGAATGGAAAGTACTTATCGTCTTTAGGGAATGATGTAGATGAACAGACCAAAAGGCAGGTAGAAAAGGAATACTTTGTGAATCAAGCTGCGAATCCACACATCACGTATTACTGGCACTTCAAAAGCCGTGATCAAACAAGAATTTATTCTGTAATGTCTATGACTTGTTCACTTGATACTATTTCCAGTAATAAAAAAGAAGTGATAAATGCCTGCTCCTTTTGTCTAGCGGGTGTTCTGTATCTGCCAGTCAATATGAATTCTAGATGGAAAACTTTTTTTGATATGAAACCAGCAGAACGAAGAGAGAATAGAATGTTTAAAAAGGATATAATAGATAATCTTTAATAATTACGCCCTCGCTCAGCACAGTCGAGCGAAAGCGTAGACAATTCACAACCTCACTTCATCGCCCGAAACTTCCGCTGCATAATCTCCTGCACGGGCACGTTTTCAATCTTACTTTCTAGCCAGGAAATAATATCCAAATACAGGAAGGGCCGGCGTTCCAGCGGGTTCACGGCAATGGCGATGAGCTGGTTTTTGAGGTTGGTGAACGCGCCTTTTAGCTCGCCGGGTGTGAGGTCGCCTACGGTGCGCAGGAAGCGGAAGATGGCTACCTGCATCTGCTGCTGCTCGTTCATCTTGCCCAGGAAACGGTACACCGACTTGATCTGGTAGTCTAGGGCCTCGTCCTGGCCGGCTTCGTAGTGGGCTATCAGGTTCAGGATGCGGGCAAAGCACTGGATATCCTCGCGCAGGCTCACTTCTTTGAACTGAATGATTTTGGTGAGGTACTCGATGGCCTTCTCGTTGTCGCCGCTGCCGAAGTAGAGGCTGGCAATCTTGTAGTAGAATACCAGCCGGCGGTGCACGTCGAGTTGGAGACGGTACTCTTCTAGCTGCCCCAGCAAGCCTGGAATCAGTTCCAATCCTTCGGTGAAGCGTCCTTCCAGAAAGTGCAGGTTGATTTCGTTGGTGGCGATGTACTGAAACAGCAGCGACTCAATGTTGGGGGTAGAGCGGCGGTTGGGGTCGTTGGCAAACGCCTTCAGGGTAGCCAGCACCTCCCGGAAGCGGCTATAGTATAAGGTATTGAATAGATACGCCAACAGATTATGCAAGCCCTTGATATAGAGCATGGTCTGCTGGTTTTTCATGTCCGGCGTCTGCTCAAACAGCTCCACCCACTTGTGGGCGTAGCGGTAGCCGGCCGTGAAGTCCTGCACAATGGTGTAGTACCACACGTGCGCCTGGTAGTAGTACAGCTGCTCAAAAAAGCCGCTTTGCTGCACGTTGGTAGGCGGGAGGGTAGCCCGGAAAAACGCCGTTACCTGCTCGTAGTCCTGCTGGTTGCGGGCGTGGCCGGTTTTCAGGTAGAGCCCATACATCTGCAAGGCCGCGTTCGACAGCGCGTGTAGCTGGCTCACCTGCCCCGCCGTGCCCGCCGACTCGCTCGCCAGCTCCTCGGCCCTACCCTCCAGGCTGCGCGTAATGAACTGGGATTCAATCAGCTTCTCGAAATCCAGGGCCAGCAGGGCAATGTGCGAAAGCTGCTGCTGGGTGGCCGTGTTCTTCACCTTGTCCAGCATTTTCAGGCTTTGCTGGTAGAAGCCCTTGTTGTAGAGCACGCGGGCGTAGCCCAGCTGCTCGTGCAGCTGAATATCCACGTTTTGGCCGGCGTGATAAAGGCGCAAATCAGACAATAATTGCCGGTAAAGATTGGCCTTGAGGTTGGCGAGCTGGGCCTTTTTGATGGCCGGCGCCAGCGCCAGAATGCGTTCTTCGTCGTAGTGCGGGAGCTGGTCGAGGGCGTCGAAAAGCTGTAGGAACTTTAGTTCTTCGGTCGCGCCGGGCCGGTCGGCCGACAGGCGGAAATGGCGTTTTTCGGAACGGGTCAGCGACTTGATGAGCTGAAATACCGATTCGCCTGCTTCGTTTGGCATTGTAAGAATGCGGAAGGTAATAGTATGGTAATCAAATGTTTTTGGAAATGTTCAAGGCATTAGAAATAGTAACAATTTCGAAAGCCTTTTTCCAAAGCCCGACATTCTCGCCGTAGTTAGTAAACTGAAATCTGCTTACAATTTTCGCATCTACTATGGGAGCGCACAACATCCAGATATTTGATACCACGCTGCGCGACGGCGAGCAAGTGCCGGGCTGCAAGCTAAACAAGGAAGAGAAACTTGTGATTGCCCGGCAGCTGGAACTACTCGGCGTGGATGTGATTGAGGCGGGTTTTCCGGTGTCGAGCCCCGGCGACTTTGCCGCCGTGGAGGCCATTGCCGCCCAAACCCGCACTGCTACCGTGTGCGGCCTCACCCGCGCTGTGGAAAACGATATTCGCGTGGCCGCCGATGCCCTGCGCAACGCCCGCTACCCCCGCATCCATACCGGCATTGGCACTTCTGAGCTGCACGTGCTGCACAAGCTGCGCACCACGCAGGAAGACGTAGTGCAACGCGCCGTGGCCGCCGTGAAGCTGGCCAAATCCTTCGTGGAAGACGTGGAGTTCTACGCCGAAGACGCCGGCCGCACCGACAACGAATTCCTGGCCCGCGTGTGCGAGGCCGTGATTAAGGCCGGCGCCACCGTCCTCAACATCCCCGACACCACCGGCTACTGCCTACCCTCCGAGTACGGCGCCAAGATCAAGTATCTGGCTGATAACGTGCGCGGTATCGAAAACGTGACGCTCTCTACCCACTGCCACAACGACTTGGGCATGGCTACCGCCAACTCCATTGCGGGCGTTATCCACGGTGCCCGGCAGATTGAGTGCACCATCAACGGGGTAGGGGAGCGGGCCGGCAACACGGCCCTGGAAGAAGTGGTGATGGTACTGCGCCAGCACGGCGACCTGGGCCTGACCACCGGCGTAAACACCAAGCTGCTCACCGAAACCTCGGCCCTGGTATCGCACTTGATGCAGATGCCGGTGCAGGCCAACAAGGCCATTGTGGGCGCCAACGCCTTTGCGCATAGCAGCGGCATTCACCAAGACGGTGTGATTAAGCACCGCGCTACCTACGAAATCATCGACCCGCAGGAGGTAGGCGCCCCCGATTCGGCCATTGTGCTCACGGCCCGCTCGGGCCGGGCCGCGCTGGCTTACCGTTTGCAGAAGCTCGGTTACGCCTTCGGCGGCCAGTCGCTCAACAAAGCCTACGCCTCGTTCCTGGTGCTGGCCGACTGCCAAAAAGAAGTGCAGGACCACGATTTGCACGCGCTGGTAGAGCAGGAGAAGTTGGTGGCCGTTGAGTAGAGTTTTTGAAGTGAAGTAAGAAATAAAGCAGAGCAAAGCAGCCCGTCATGCTGAGCTTGTCGAAGCATCTCGCGTGCTGATGTTGAATACTATCTTTCATCAGCACGCGAGATGCTTCGACAGGCTCAGCATGACGGTCTAAAAGTCAGATTCCACCCCACCCCATGCCCAAGTCCTTATTTGATAAAATCTGGGAGGCCCACGTTGTCAAGACCGTGGGCGATTTGTCGGTGTTTTACATCGACCGTCACCTGATTCACGAAGTAACCAGCCCGCAGGCTTTCGACGAAATCGAGGCGCGCGGGCTGCCACTTTTCCGGCAGCAGCAGATCATCGCCACCGCCGACCACAACGTGCCTACCCTCAACCAGCACCTGCCCATTCAGGAGCCCCTCAGCCGCTCGCAGGTGGATAAGCTGACCGAAAACTGCGCTAAGTATGGCGTGGAGCTATACGGCCTGGGCCACGAGCGCCAGGGCATCGTGCACGTCATCGGGCCGGAGCTGGGCCTCACGCAGCCAGGCATGACCATCGTGTGCGGCGACAGCCATACCTCCACCCACGGCGCGTTTGGCGCTATTGCCTTTGGCATTGGTACCAGCCAGGTGGCGCAGGTGATGGCCTCGCAGTGCCTGCTCATCGACCGGCCCAAGCGCATGCGTATCTCCGTGGACGGCGACCTGCGGCCCGGGGTAGGCGCCAAAGACCTGATTCTCTACGTGATTGCGCAGCTGGGTACCGGCGGCGGCACGGGCTACTTTGTGGAGTATGCCGGCAGCGCCGTGCGCAGCCTGAGCATGGAAGGCCGCATGACGGTCTGCAACATGAGCATCGAAATGGGCGCCCGCGGCGGCATGATTGCCCCCGACCAAACCACCTTCGACTACCTGCAAGGCCGCCCCTACGCGCCCCAGGGCGAGCAGTGGGAGCAGGCCGTGGCCTACTGGCAAACGCTCTACTCCGAGGAAGGGGCCGAGTTTGAAGCCGAGCACCACTTCGACGCCGCCCACATCACGCCCATGATTACCTACGGCACCAACCCCGGCATGGGCATCCCGCTGGGCGGCACCATTCCGCTGGACGTGGTGCCGAGCGAGGCCGCCGGTTTTAGCAAGTCGCTGGAGTACATGGGCCTGACGCCGGGCGAGTCGCTGCTGGGCAAACCCATTGACTACGTGTTTATTGGGAGCTGCACCAACTCCCGCATCGAGGACTTACGCACCGTGGCGGCCTACGTACAGGGTAAGCACAAGGCACCTCACGTGGAGGCCATCATCGTGCCCGGCTCCAAGCAGGTAGAAAAGCAAGCCAAGGAAGAAGGTTTGGATAGAATCCTAGCCGACGCCGGCTTCACCCTGCGCGAGCCAGGATGCAGCGCCTGCCTGGCCATGAACGAGGACAAGATTCCAGCTGGCGCCTACTGCGTGTCTACCTCCAACCGCAACTTTGAAGGCCGCCAGGGCCCCGGCGCCCGCACGCTGCTGGCCTCGCCGCTGGTAGCGGCTATTGCGGCGGTGGAAGGCAAAATCAGCGCCGTGCCTGCATACAATGAGCTAGAGCTAGCAGGCTAGAAGCTAGTTCCCCTCCTTTTTTAAGGAGGGGTGCCCGAAGGGCGGGGTGGTAAAAATCGTTGAACGATTTACTGCTAATCACCCCTACCTCGTTTATCGTCAGCAACTAAACAACATCAGCAACGAGTCAACCACCCCAGTTTTCGCTACGCGAAAACATCCCCTCCTCATCTGAGGAGGGGAGCTAAAAAACTAAAAACTAGTCCCCCCTCTCCCTGAGGAGAGGGGGCTAGGGGGTGAGGCGAATCGTTGCACGACTTCATATCATGGAAAAATTCCAGATCCTACGTTCCACCGCGGTGCCCCTACCCAACGAAAACGTAGACACCGACCAGATCATACCAGCACGCTTTCTGAAAGCCACCACCCGCGAGGGCTTCGGTGAAAACCTATTTCGCGACTGGCGCTACGCGGCCGATGGTCAGCCCAAGCCCGACTTCGTACTCAACAACCCGCGCTTTTCTGGCCGGATTTTGGTGGCAGGTCAGAACTTTGGGTGTGGTTCCAGCCGGGAGCACGCCGCCTGGGCCATTTTTGATGCGGGCTTTAAGGTGGTTGTTTCCAGCTACTTTGCTGATATTTTTCGGGGCAACGCGCTGAACAATGGGTTGCTACCCCTGCAAGTATCGGAGGAGGTGCTGCAACGCCTGCTGGCGCAGATAGAGCAGGACCCGCAGACCGAGTTGGTGGTAGATCTGCCCGCGCAGACCCTGAGCGTGCCCGTGTGGGAAGAAAGCATTCCGTTTGCCATCGACGCCTACAAAAAAGAGTGCCTGCTGAACGGGTACGACGACATTGATTTCTTAGTAAGCCAAAAAGAGGCCATTGCGGCCTATGAAACCTCCCGACCATGGACGTATTAAAGAAGAAAATAGCCGTGCTGGCCGGTGATGGTATCGGGCCGGAAGTGTGCCGCGAGGCCATCAAGGTGCTGGAAGCTGTAGCCGAGCGCTTCGGCCATCAGTTCACCTTCGATCAGCAGCTGATGGGCGCCTGCGCCATCGACGCCACCGGCGACCCGCTGCCCCAGCAAACCCTGGATGCCTGCTTCGCGGCCGATGCCGTGCTGCTGGGCGCCATCGGCGACCCGAAATACGACAACGACCCCTCGGCCAAAGTGCGCCCCGAACAGGGCCTGCTGCGCCTGCGCAAGTCGCTGGGCCTGTACGCCAACATCCGCCCCGTAACGGCCTACGACGCCCTGCTGGCGCACTCACCCCTAAAGCCGGAGCGCATCAGCGGCACCGATATGCTGATTTTCCGGGAGCTGACCGGCGGTATCTATTTCGGCGACAAGGGCCGTACCGACGACGGCCAGGGCGCCTACGACCACTGCACGTACTCCCGCGAGGAGATTGAGCGCATTGCCCACCGCGCCTTCCAGGCCGCCGAAACGCGCCGCCGCAAGCTCACGCTGGTCGACAAGGCCAATGTGCTGGAAACCTCGCGCTTGTGGCGCGAAGTGGTGCAGCAGATTGCCCCGCAGTACCCCGAGGTGCGCGTCGACTACCTGTTCGTCGACAACGCCGCTATGCAGGTGATTCTGAACCCCAAGCAGTTCGATGTGATTCTGACCGAGAACATGTTCGGCGACATCATCTCCGACGAAGCTTCCGTGATTGCCGGTTCGCTGGGTCTGCTACCCTCCGCTTCGGTGGGCGACCAGGTGGCCCTGTTCGAGCCTATTCACGGGTCCTACCCCCAGGCCAAGGGTAGGGGCATTGCCAACCCCATTGCCACGATTCTGTCGGGTGCGATGCTGCTAGAACACTTCGGGTTGCAGGAAGAAGCCGACGCGGTGAAAGCCGCCGTACAAGCCGCCCTCGACAGCAACATCCTGACGCCGGAGCTGAATGCCCTTACACCGTGCAGCACCGAGCAGGTAGGCAACTTTATTGCCTACCAGGTAGCCGGTGGTATTGACTGCCAGATGTATAAGGAAAACATTGCTGTGGGCATGAGTACCATTATCTAACGTCGCTCACGCCCTATTGCAGTTGATGAAAGTCCGCCGGCCCGCTGCCGGCGGACTTTTGGTTTATCAGGGGTAGGGCAACTCGCCCGCCGGTCGGACGCCGGAGGCGTCGGACCGGCGGGCGATACTTTCACCTTGTTTGAGCAGAAGAAAACTCATTTCCGACAAAACAAGTTACCACTGCACGCTCATCTCACGTATCGTGGTGAAAATGTGCTGACTGCCTGCAACCTCGCGGGTGGTATCTCCTCAATAGCCTTATGTGGATTGTATTTTCTTTGCTGGCTGCCGTATCGGCGGCGGCAGTTGTCACGTTGTCGAAAATCGGAATTAAAAATATCGAGTCGAGCGTAGGCTTTGCTATTCAGTCGGTGCTGATTGTGATAGTGGCTTGGAGCGTGGTGTTTTTTCAGGGGCATGTGAGCGAGCTGGAGCGTATTGACCGGCGCTCTTGGATGTTTCTGGTGGCGGCGGGCGTTATCACCTGCATGTCGTCGCTGTTCTCGTTTCAGGCCCTGAAAATGGGCGAAGCCTCCCGTACCAGTTCGTTCGACAAGGTTTCGCTGGTATTCTCAGTTATTCTGGCCGTTTTTTTTCTGAAGGAAAAGGTAAACTGGCAACTGATTGTAGGTGCCACGCTGATGGGGGCCGGCGCTATTTTCATTGCGTACTCCAGCGACCCGAAGTAGGGTAGGGAAAGCAGGCGTTGCTTAGGTTGGAAGGGGACGAAAGCGTTGCAGCCGTGCTTGCCATTGCCGGTGATACCACCAAAAAACAGCACCGCTAGGCAAAAATATCAACGCCACAGACCAGCTAGCTACTTCCGGAAAAGAGAGGTGAGCTTGGTGCGAGAGTATTTCGGCCACCAAGCCCACGTATAGCTCCATTACCGACCAATACATGCCGTAGTAGTGCCCCACGTAAGCCACGAAGGCGCTGGCCGTTTGATGAGCACGGGCACCATGCCAACCAGCAAAGTGGCTGTCGTAAGCAGTGCGGCGTAGTGAAAAATACCGAACGCATGGTATACACGATATACACCAAAGGCGGTCAGTAGCATCACTGCCATGCTGCTGAGGTAGGCGTAGCCCAAGCCCTTGTGCACACGGGTACCCCACCGGCCCAAGAGCAGCACGCAAGGTCCCAGCAGCAAGGCCAGCACAGCAGCTATAAGGTGCAGGAAGCCCGGAAAGCTGTATACGCCAACTGAAACAGCTTTCGGAAAAAGCGCTGCGGACATAGAAAACGGATTGTGGTTACGGCCGAAACATATAAATGTGCTCAATCCCGTCCTCCAAATACACGTTGCCCTGTTGCACAAAGCCGAAGCTCTCGTAAAACGCTTTCAGATACAGCTGCGCGCCAATTTTAATGGGTTGCGGCCCAAAGGCTTGATCGCACGCGTTGATAGATTCGCGCATGAGCTCCCTACCCAGGCCGTAGCGCCGGTAGGCGGGCGACACCACCACGCGCCCAATGCTGGCTTGCTCGTAACATTCGCCCGCGTCGAACAGGCGGGTGTAGGCGGCCAGCTCGCCGGTTTCGGTGTGGCCCAGTAGGTGCAGAGCCGTTTGGTCTTGACCGTCAATATCCTGAAAAGCACAGGTTTGCTCCACCACAAACACCTCGCTGCGGAGTTGGAGCAGGGCGTATAGCTCGTCGAGGGAGAGGGCGGGGTAGGGCTTGAGAGTCCAGTTCAGCTTCATGGGAAAGTGGGGAGAAGGTCTAATCGAAGGCGCAAAGATTGCCGTAGTAGGGGAAACAATTGCGTTGCCCACTTGGGCAGCCTCACCCTTACGACTACATCTATGGACTATATCCGACTGGGCAACACCGGCCTGCACGTCTCCCGCATCTGCCTCGGCACCATGACCTACGGTAAGCCGACCGAGCGTTGGCCCTGGGCGCTGGAAGAAGAGCAGAGCCGCCCCTTCATCAAGCAAGCGCTGGAAAAAGGCATCAACTTCTTCGACACCGCCGATGTGTATGCCGACGGGGCCAGCGAGGAAGTGGTAGGCCGCGCCCTGCGCGACTTTGCCAAGCGCGATGAGGTGGTATTGGCCACCAAAGTGTTCAACCCCATGGGCCCAGGCCCGAACGATAAGGGCCTCTCGCGCAAGCACATCATGAGTGCCATTGATGCCAGCCTAAAGCGCCTCGGTACCGACTACGTGGACCTCTACCAGATTCACCGCTGGGACTACAACACGCCCATTGAGGAAACCCTGGAGGCCCTGCACGACGTGGTGAAGGCCGGCAAGGCGCGCTACATTGGGGCCAGCAGCATGTACGCCTGGCAGTTTGCGCAGGCGCTCTACCTGGCCGATTTGCACGGCTGGACGCGCTTTGTGAGCATGCAGCCGCACTACAACCTGGTGTACCGCGAGGAAGAGCGCGAGATGTTGCCGCTGTGTGAGGATCAGAAGATTGGCGTGATTCCCTGGTCGCCGCTGGCGCGGGGGCTGCTCACGGGCGGCCGCGGCAAGGAGCGCAACGAAACGGAGCGCGCCAAAACCGACGCCTTTGGCAAAAGCCTGTATGGCCGCGACGATGACTTTGCCGTAGCCAACCGCGTAACGGAAATTGCCGAGGAGCGCGGTCTGCCCGCCGCGCAAATTGCGCTGGCCTGGGTGTTGTCGAAGTCGGTCATCACCGCGCCCATCGTGGGCGCCAGCAAGCCCGGTCACCTCGATGACGCTATTGCGGCCGTGAATGTGCAGCTCTCGGCCGATGAAATCAAGCGGCTGGAAGAGCCCTACCAGCCGCATCCGGTGCTGGGCTTTTCGTAAGACCATTTGTCATGCTGAGCGGAGTCGAAGCATCTCACGTGCTCCGTCAGACCGTCATTTCGACCAGCGGGAGAAATCTCGCTTGATAGTAATTCTTCTCTACCATCAGCACGCGAGATTTCTCCCGCTGGTCGAAATGACTGCCTACTAGCATTACAGTCCGTTCTACCTACCTACTACAACCAATCAGCTAATGACTGCTATTCCGAAAGACAAAGCCCTCGACAGCACCTTGAGTCTACTACGCGAGGGGTACCACTTTCTGCCCCAGCGGCGCAAACGCTACCACTCCAATATTTTTCAGATGCGCCTGATGGGCGAGAAGGCCGTGTGCCTGAGCGGTGAGGAAGGCGCGGCCTTGTTCTACAATCAGGAGCACTTCCAGCGCGAGGGCGCCCTACCCCGGCGCATCCTCACGACCCTCATGGGTCAGGGCGGCGTGCAAACGCTGGATGATACCGCGCACCAGCACCGCAAAGTGCTGTTTATGAAGCTAATGACTCCCAATAGCCTGCACCAGTACAGCACGCTGGTGGCCGAGACTTGGCGTGCCTACCTGCGCCGGTGGGAGCAACTGGAGCAGGTAGAGCTGTTTCCAGAGGTGGAGGAAGTGCTGTGCCGGGCCGCGTGCGCTTGGGCCGGCGTGCCTTTCGAGGAGAAAGACATCAAGCCCCTGACCCGCGACCTGAGCGCCATGATTGACGCCTTTGGTGGGGTAGGGCCGCGCCACGCCAAGGGCAAGCTGGCCCGCCACCGCGCCGAGCGGTGGGTAGGCAAAATGGTTGACAACGTGCGCGCTGGCAAGCAATACGCCGTGGAAGGCAAGGCGCTGCATGCCATTTCCTGGCACCGGGAGTTGGACGGCAAGCTGCTGTCGACGCACGTGGCCAGCGTGGAGCTGTTGAATCTGATACGGCCCATTGTGGCCATTGGGCGCTTCGTGGTGTTTGAGGCGCTGGCTTTGCACGAGCACCCGCGCTGCGTTGAGCTGCTGCGCACCGGCCCGGCTCAGTACCCCGAGTGGTTTGCTCAGGAAATACGCCGTTTCTACCCCTTCACGCCGCTGCTGGGTGCCCGCGTGCGCGCCGATTTTGTGTGGCACGGCTACCGTTTCCGCAAGGGTACGCTCACGCTGCTCGACGTGCACGGCATCAACCACGACGAGCGCCAGTGGGAGCACCCGCACCTGTTCCGCCCCGAGCGGTTCCGCGACTGGAACGGCAGCCCGTTCAACTTCATTCCGCAGGGCGGCGGCGACTACGCCCACAACCACCGCTGCGCCGGCGAGTGGCTCACCATCGAAGCCCTGAAAACCACCGCCGTGCTGCTGGCTACCAGCATGACCTATGAAGTGCCCGAGCAAGACCTAAGCATTGATATGACCCGGATGCCAACCCTACCCGAAAGCGGCTTCATCATCCGCAACGTGCGCGCCACCGCCACAACGGCTGCCGTAGCGCCCATTGCCACCGCTCCAACAGTTGCGGCCGCAGCCGCAACGGCCGGTTGTCCCTTTCATCAGTAACAGAAGTTTTCCTGAAAGAAGCAGGGTGTCGCAAGCTGCGTAGCGGTTTTAGGTTTGTAGCAGGGTCTCTTCCAAAATACCCGCGCCGCGTAGCAGTGCAAGAAACGTCAAGGTTTCTTGCACTGCTACGCGGCTACGGCGGAGCAAATGAGTCCTTTTTCACGCGCCGCCTGCCTTTGTGCAGGCGGCGCTTTTTTGTGGGGTAGGCAGCGTGAGGCGGCATCTTGCCTGGGACCGAACAGTACAGGAAGGTGCAGCCCTCGGCAGCGGTTTTCTTGCGTAGGCGCTGGAAGTCACGGTCATTTTGACTAAGGCCGACTGCGTTTCACCTCACCGCTGTTCCGCCCTACCTTCCCGCCCATGAAAACGAATTGCTTCTTGCCTGTCTTGGCCCTGGGGGTGTCGATGCTGATGGCATCGAGTGCGCTGGCCCAGACCCGGCTTGCTACCGGCGCCCAAACGCCCATGCCCGCCGAGTGGGTAGACCAGGACACCGGGCACCGCGTGGTGCGCCTCACACCCCGCGATGGGAGCAATCAGAGTTTCTATTTTCATAACAACCCGTTTCTGCCGGCGCTCAAGGGCGGTGGGCCGCGCATGGTGTTCTACCACACCGATGCCCAGGGCAAGCAATTGCGCGTGCTTGATCTGAAAACCCGGCAGGTGACGCCTCTCACGCGCTACTTCAAGCAGGTGAGCGGCGAGATTGTGGCGCCCAAGCGCGGCGAGGTATATTACCAGACCGGCGACTCAGTATACGCCACCCGCGTAGACACCCGCAAGACGCGCTTAGTATACGTGTTTGCGAAGGATTTTCGGGCCAGCATCACCACCCTCAACGCCGATGAAACTCAGCTCGGCGGCGCCTGGGCCAGCGATGCAGAAAAGGAAATTTCGCGGCAGTTCCCGGAGAAGAAGGACTACTTTCGGCGCATTTACGAAGCGAAGCTGCCGCGCACGCTCTTCACGGTGAGCACCCAGGGTGGTAAGCTCAACAAGCTCTTCACCGACTCGGCCTGGCTGAACCACGTGCAGTTTTCGCCCACCAATCCGCGCCTGCTCATGTTCTGCCACGAAGGCCCCTGGGAGCTGGTAGACCGCATCTGGACCATTGACACGCAGCGCAAGCAGGTGAAACTGGTGCACAAACGCACTATGGACCGCGAGATTTTCGGCCACGAGTGGTTTGCGCCCGACGGCAATACCATCTGGTTTGACCACCAGCTGCCACGCGGCGCCACCTTTTTCGTGACGGGCACCAACCTGAAAACCGGTCAGGAAAAACGCTACCAGCTAACCCGCGACGAGTGGTCGGTGCACTACACCAGCTCGCCCGACCAGAAAGTGTTTGCCGGCGACGGCGGCTACCCTACCTCCGTGGCCCACTCGCCCAACGGCCACTGGATCTACTTATTCCGTCCCAACGGCGACAAGTTCGATGCCGAAAAGCTGGTGAACCTCGCCAAACACGACTACAAGCTGGAGCCCAACGTGCACTTCACGCCCGACGGCAAGTGGCTGGTCTTTCGGGCTAATTTCGAGGGCGAGAGCCAGGTGTACGCCGTGGAAATCGCCAAAGTCAGCTCCTGATGAATCACTCACGCCCTACACATCCCAACCGCTTCTTGCCTAGCCTAATGCTCAAATCCATCCTCACGGCCGCGTTGCTGGCCCTGCTTACGCTTCCTACCCAGGCGCAGAAGCTGCCTAAGAAAAAGGCCATTCTCAAGACGATGACCCGCGCCAACGACTACTTCATGCAGAAGTGGCCCGACACCGGCAAGGAAATCGTGACCAACAAAGCCCGCCCCAGCCACATCTGGACCCGCGCCGTGTACTACGAGGGCCTGATGGCGCTGCATGATATCGACAAGCAAAAACGCTACTACGACTACGCCGTGGACTGGGGCCAGCAGCACCAGTGGGGCTTGAACCGTGGGGTAGAAACCCGCAACGCCGACAACCAGTGCGCCGGCCAAACCTACCTGGCCCTCTACGAAATTGACCCGCAGCCCGAGCGCCTGCGCGATATCAAGGCCAGCATCGACCGGATGGTGCAGAGTCCTGGCGTGGATGATTGGTGGTGGATTGATGCCCTGCAAATGGCTATGCCTGTGTATGCCAAGCTGGGTGTGATGACCCAGGATACCGCCTACTACGGCAAGATGTATCGCATCTACAACTACTCCAAAACCCAGCACGGCGGCCACGGCCTCTACAACCCCCAAGACCAGCTTTGGTGGCGCGACAAGGACTTTGTGCCGCCCTACACAGAGCCCAACGGCGAAGATTGCTACTGGAGCCGCGGCAACGGCTGGGTGGTAGCAGCTATGGTGCGCGTGCTCGACATCCTACCTAAAGACGCCCCCCACCGCCAAGAGTACGAGCAGATGTACCTGAATATGATGCAGGCCCTACCCCCCTTGCAGCGCCCCGATGGCTACTGGAACGTGAGCCTACACGACCCTACTCACTTCGGCGGCAAGGAGGTGTCGGGCACGTCGCTGTTTATCTACGGCATGGCGTGGGGCATCAACCACGGCCTGCTCGATGAGCAGAAGTACCGCCCTATCATTGCCAAAGCCTGGAACGCCATGAGCAAGGAGGCGGTGCACCCCGATGGCAAGCTCGGGTTTGTGCAGGGCACCGGCAAGGAGCCCAAAGATGGCCAGCCCGTGAGCTACACTAGCACCCCCGATTTCGAGGACTATGGCCTGGGCTGCTTCCTGCTGGCGGGTAGTGAGATTTATAAGATGAAATAAGGCGAGTTTAGCCCGCAGAAGACGCAGAGGGTTGCGCAGAGGGCGCAGAGGTGGTTCCGCGCACTGCGTCCTCTGCGTAACCCTCTGCGTCTTCTGCGGGCTAAAACCGTTGTGCACATCAACTATTCATGAAAAAGTCTCTTCTCGCATTACTAACTGTCGCTGCGCTGCACCAAGTACAGGCCCAAGCCCCAAAGTGGCCTGACATCACGCAGCAGCACAAGCCCTGGACGCGCTGGTGGTGGGAAGGAAGCGCCGTGAACGAGCAGGACCTCACGCGCCTGCTCACGCAGTACCAACAGGCGGGGTTGGGCGGCATGGAAATCACCACCATTTATGGGGTGAAGGGTGCAGAAAAACAATTCATCGACTTTCTGTCGCCGCAGTGGGCAGACCGACTGACGTACACATTGCGCGAGGCCAAGCGCCTGGGGTTGGGTATTGATATGGCGCAGGCCTCAGGGTGGCCGTTTGGCGGGCCGTGGGTGACACCCGACGACGCCTGCAAATATGTGGTCTGCCAGACCTATACCGTGCCCGGCGGCGGGCAGCTTGCCGAGCCGGTGCGCTACGTGCAGAAGCCCATTATGCGCGCCGTGGGCCAGCCCATGGACCTCAAGCAAATGGCCCAACCCGTGGCGAAAAACCCCGATTTGCAGCTGCATGCCTTCGACCAGGTGCGCTTCGAGCGGCCGCTACCCTTGCAGGCGCTCATGGCCTACGGGGCCAATGGCAAGGTGCTAGACCTCACCAGCAAGGTAGGTGCCGATGGTCAGCTGAACTGGACCGCACCAACCGGCAGCGCCTGGACGCTCTACGCCGTATTCGAGGGCTGGCACGGCAAGCAGGTGGAGCGCGCCGGCCCCGGCGGGGAGGGCGACGTGGTAGACCACTTCTCCAAACAAGCCACCGAAGACTACCTCAAACCCTTCGACGCTGCCTTTAAGGAAAAGGATATCAGCTACTTGCGCGCTTTCTTCAACGATTCCTACGAGGTAGACGACGCGCAGGGCGAGGCCAACTGGACGCCGCGCATGTTTCAGGAGTTTGAAAAGCGCCGCGGCTACGACCTGCGTCAGCACCTGCCGGCCCTGTTCAGCCAGGAGGCCGACAACGACCAGCACCGGCGCGTGCTCAGCGACTTCCGCGAAACCGTGTCGGAGCTGCTGCTCGAAAACTACACCCAAACCTGGCACGATTGGGCCAAAACCCACAACGCGCTGATTCGCAACCAGGCGCACGGCTCGCCGGCCAACATCCTCGACCTCTACGCCGCCACCGACATTCCGGAGACGGAGGGCGAAGACCTGCTGCGCATCAAGTTTGCCTCCTCGGCGGCGCACGTGGCGGGCAAACCGCTCACCTCGGCCGAAACCGCTACCTGGGAAAACGACCACTTTCTGTCGAAGCTCTCCGACGTGAAAAAGGCCGTGGACCGGATGCTGCTCGGCGGCGTCAACCACATCTTCTACCACGGCACCAACTACTCGCCCCAGGCCGCCGCGTGGCCCGGTTGGATGTTTTACGCGGCCGTGCACTTCAACCCCAACAACTCCTTCTGGCCCGATTTCGGGCAGCTGAACCGCTACGCTGCGCACTGCCAGAGCTTCCTGCAAGCCGGCCAAGCCGCCAACGACGTGCTGGTGTACCTGCCCATCTACGACGCCTACCAGCGCCCCGGCAAGGTGCTGCTCCAGCACTTCGACGGCATCGAGCACGGCTTCAAAGGCATGCCGGTAGGGGCCACGGGCGAGGAGCTGCTGAAACGTGGCTACGGCTTCGATTTCATTTCCGATAAGCAATTGCTGGGCGTGAAAACGGCCGGCCGCGCCCTGCAAACCGGCGGCACCACCTACCAAACCATCCTGGTGCCCGCAGCCCACACCATGCCCGAAGCCACGCTGGCCCAGCTCCTGCACCTGGCCCACGAGGGCGCCACGGTAGTGTTCCAGGGCCAACTGCCTACCGATGTAAACGGCCTCCACGACCTCAAAAAGCGCCGCAAAGCGTTTCAAAAGCAACTGAAAACGTTGAAGCTACAGGCTGCGTCTGGCGGCGGGCAGCGCGCTACCCTCGGTAAAGGCACGGTGCTGGTAGGCACCGATGTAGACCAGCTCCTAACGGCCGTCGGCGTGCGCCGCGAAACCATGGTGGACCAGGGCCTGGAATTTGTACGCCGCCGCCACGCCACCGGGCACTATTACTTCGTGACGAACTGGGGCGAGAAGGCCGTGGCGGGCTGGGTGCCGCTGCACACCGCCGCCCAAACCGCGGCCCTCTACAACCCCATGACCGAGCAGCTGGGCCTGGCTGCCGTACGCAACGCCACACCAAACGGGGCCGAAGTATACGTGCAATTGGCCCCCGGCGAGTCGTGCATTCTAGAAACCAGCACCAATGCCCTCACCGGCCCGACCTACGCCTACCCCCGGCCCACTGGTCCGGCCCAGCCGCTGGCGGGGCCCTGGCAGGTGCGCTTCACGGCGGGCGGCCCTACACTGCCTGCTTCGCAACGGCTCAGTCAGCTAACGTCCTGGACGGATTTCGGCGGCGAGGCCGGCCGGCAGTTTTCGGGCACGGCGGCCTACACGGCCACGTTTGCTGCTCCGGCTGCTGCCGCCGATGGCTGGCTGCTCGATTTGGGTAGGGTAGGGGAAAGCGCCAGCGTGCAGCTCAACGGGGAGCCGCTGGGTACTCTTTTAGGCCCTGTTTATCAAGTATTTATTCCGAAGGCAAAGCTCCGGATCAGCAACACGCTCACCGTCAACGTCAGCAATGGCATGGCCAACCGTATCATCGGTATGGACCAGGCCGGCCAGCAGTACCGCATTTTCTACAACACCAACTTCCCCGCCAAGCTCAAGGAAAACCGCGGCCCCAATGGCCTGTTCACCACGGCCGGCTGGCAGCCCCAGCCTTCGGGTCTGCTCGGCCCGGTCACGCTCACGCCGGTGTCAAACCAGGCACCGTAACCTCACGCCAGAACAAACAGCCCATGCCAACCCGCCGCCACTTCCTGACCACGCTTGCCCTCGCGCCGCTGGCGCGGGCGTTTGCCGGCCGGCTGCTCGACGCGCCTACCTACCCCAAAAGTGCTTTCGCCAGGTTCAGCAAGCACCTAAAGCCCATGAGTAGAGCGCTGGAAATGGAGGGCTACTACGTGTGGTGCAACAGCCCGATTTACGGCCCCGATGGCAAGGTGCACGTCTTTTTCTCGCGCTGGGAGGCCAAAAAAGGTATGAGCGGCTGGATCAACGGGTCGGAAATAGCCCGCGCCGTGGCCGACTCGCCCGCGGGGCCGTTTGTGTATCAGGAAACCGTTCTGTCCCCGCGTGGCCCCGGCTTTTGGGATGCCACCACCTGTCACAACCCCGCCATTCACTACGTGGATGGGCAGTATTGCCTGTTTTTCATGGGCAACAGCAACGGCAAAACCAACACCAAGCGCATCGGGCTGGCTACCGCGCCTACCCTCGCCGGCCCCTGGACCCGCCCCGATGAGCCCCTGCTGCTGCCCGGCCCCGCCGGCGCCTGGGACGACCACTGCACCACCAACCCGGCCTTCGTGCAGTACGAGGGGAAATACTGGCTCTACTACAAATCGTGGAACACGGCGGAGTACGAAACCTCGACGGACCCTACCATCCGAGGCAACCGCAAGTACGGCTTGGCCGTGGCCGACCAGCTGCACGGCCCCTACGTGAAATACGTCGGCAACCCCGTTATCGACTTTTCGGGGCAGGGGCACAACAAGCAGTTTGAGGATGCCTTTGTGTGGCACCAGCACAGCCGCTTCAACCTGCTGGCCCGCGACATGGGCGTGTACAGCCATGAGGTGGGCCTCTACCTCGAATCGAAAGACGGCAAGGCCTGGACCTACCCCAAAATTGCCTTCCTACCCCTGCGCGACTACGGCGTGCAGGAGCCGCCCGCGCCGCCCAAACTCAAGCGCTACGGCCGCCTGGAGCGCCCCCAGCTGCTGCTGCGCAACGGCAAGCCCGAGTACATGTTTTGCGCCTCACAGGGCGGCCAGCACATGACGGCCTCGGGATTTGTGTTCAAAATCACTTGACAACCCTACCTGAACTACGTTGCGGAATAGCTGCGTAGCCACTTTCTACTGCATCCTCACCCACTACCCTACATGGAAGAAATAGCCTTTACGATGCAGCTGAAGCCCGGCGTGGAAGCCGAATACCAGCGCCGCCACGATGCCATCTGGCCCGAACTGTCGGAGGCACTTGTGGCGGCCGGTGTCCGTGACTACGCCATCTATCTGCACCGGGAAAGCGGGCTGCTGTTTGCCGTGCAGCGGCGCCTACCCAGCCACACCACCGACGCCCTGCCCGGTCTACCCATCATGCAGAAATGGTGGGCCTACATGGCCGATCTGATGGAAACCAACCCCGACAACTCGCCCGCAGTAACGCCCCTGCCGTGTGTATTTCGGCTTACATCTTAGACTTATTCCTGAACAATTAAGAATCGAAAAAAACGTCTGTCATGCTGAGCTTGTCGAAGCATCTCGCGTGCTGATGTTGGATACTATCTTTCATCAGCACACGAGATGCTTCGACAAGCTCAGCATGACAGACGTTTTCGCGTAGATTTTAATTTGGGAACAAGTCTCTTAAGTAACAGGAGAGTGCGGGAGGGTAGGGCCAGAGAAAAGATGCAGCTTTGAAGTAGGCTACTTTACAAACAAAGGCGTGGCTGGATGCCGGTGCTGCGGCCGTGGGAATCCGTCGTGCTACTTTCCCAGCCATGCGCTTTGTTGCCTGCCTATTCTCTCGCTTCCCAACTCCCCACCCGTATGAAACTGCTGCTCTCGTTGCTGCTGCCGCTGCTGGCCTGGCAGCCTGCTCCCTCATCGGCTCCCGCCACTGACCCTGCCTGGGTGCAGGAGGTAGGCGCCAAAACGCAGCCCACGGCCAAAACCACTTTCCTGGTAACGAAATACGGCGCCGTGGCCGATGGCAAAACCCTCAACACACAGGCTATTCAAAAGGCCATCGACGCGGCGGCTAAGAAAGGCGGCGTGGTCACGTTTGCGCCGGGCGAGTACCTCACGGGCTCTATTTTCCTGAAAAAAGGTGTGACGCTGAACATCCCCAAGGGCGTAACGCTGCTCGGTAGCCAGGACCTGAAAGACTACCCCGACATGCCCTCACGCATTGCGGGGGTAGAAATGGTGTGGCCCGCTGCCCTCATCAATATTCTGGATCAGCAGAACGTGGCCATCACCGGCCAGGGCACCGTAGATGGGCAGGGCAAGCCCTTTTGGGATAAGTACTGGGCCATGCGCAAAGAATACGACGCCAAAGGCCTGCGCTGGATTATAGATTACGATGCCAAGCGTCCGCGCACATTGCTGGTGTCCAACTCATCCAACGTCACCCTGAAGGGCATCACCTTGCAGCGCGCCGGTTTCTGGACGGTGCACATTCTGTACTCCAACCACGTAACGGCCGACGGCCTGGTGGTGCGCAACAACATCGGCGGCCACGGCCCCAGCACCGACGGCATCGATATCGACTCCAGCTCCCACGTGCTGGTGCAGAACTGCGACATCGACTGCAACGACGACAACTTCTGCCTGAAGGCCGGCCGCGACTGGGACGGCCTGCGCGTGAATCGCCCCACCGAGTACGTGGTGATTCGGGA
Source organism: Hymenobacter citatus (assembly GCF_014333615.1). Classification (GTDB taxonomy): domain Bacteria; phylum Bacteroidota; class Bacteroidia; order Cytophagales; family Hymenobacteraceae; genus Hymenobacter; species Hymenobacter citatus. The sequence goes on from NZ_JACSCY010000018.1 coordinate 38,992, forward strand.
CTGCGTGGCCGGGGCCGGCGACGGGCTGGTGACGTGTGGCTCCGAGACGTCGGGCGGTATCCGGCACGTGCTGGCCCGCAACCTCTCGGCCAAGGGCACCAAGTATGGCATCCGGCTGAAATCGGCCACCAACCGCGGGGGCGTGGTGGAAGATATTATCGTAGAGGATATTACGATGGACGCCGTGCGCGTGCCCATCATCATGACCATGAACTGGAACCCGGCCTACAGCTACTCCTCGCTGCCCGCCGGCTACACCGAGGCTACCCTACCCGAGCACTGGAAGAAGATGCTGGCTAAGGTGGAGCCCGAGCGTGGCACCCCGCACTTCCGCAACGTGCGCATCAGCAACCTGCGCGCTACCGGTGCTAAAGAGGCTATTTCGGCCGAAGGGCTGGCGGCGTCGGTGCTGGAGAATTTCACGCTGGAAAACGTGACCATCACCACCGAAACGGCCGGCAAAATTGACTTCGCCAAGGGCTGGCATATCAAAAACCTCGATATTACGGCCGAAGATCAGGAGCCCGTGGCCGTGCAAAACAGCACGGGCATGACATTTTAAGAGGATTTCATGTTTAGCTTACAAGGAAAAAGCGCCGTCATTACGGGCGGCGGTAGTGGTATTGGGCAGGCCATGTCTCAATTATTTGCCAAGCAAGGTGCCACGGTGCACATCATTGAATTGAATGAAGAAGCCGCCCGGCAAACCGTAGACACCATTACGCAGGCTGGCGGCCAGGCCCAGGCCCATCACCTCAATATCAGCCAGCAGGCGGAGGTAGTACGGGTGTTTCAGGAAATCGGTAAGATTGATATTCTGGTGAATAACGCCGGCATTGCGCACGTAGGCAACGTGGAAAACACCGCCGAGGCCGACTTCGAGCGCGTGTATCAGGTGAACGTGAAAGGCGCTTACAATTGCCTATACGCTGCCCTACCCTTGATGAAAGCGCAGGGCGGCGGGGCCATTCTGAATCTGGCTTCCATCGCCGCCGTGGTGGGCATCTCCGACCGGTTTGCTTACTCCATGAGCAAGGGCGCCATCTTCGCCATGACGCTCTCCGTGGCCCGCGACTACCTAGACGCCGGTATCCGGTGCAACAGCATCTCGCCGGCCCGCGTGCACACGCCCTTCGTGGATGGCTTTATTGCCAAAAACTACGCTGGCCGCGAGGAGGAAATCTTCGAGAAGCTGTCGAAAAGCCAGCCCATCGGCCGCATGGGCAAGCCCGAGGAGGTAGCCGCCCTGGCCCTCTACCTCTGCTCCGACGAAGCCGGCTTCGTAACCGGCTGCGACTACCCGCTGGACGGCGGCTTCATTAAGCTGAACAATTAAAAAATTGTTTGCGTCAGCTGAAAAGGCTGCCGGAACGGTGTAGAGACGCAACCTTGCGTCTCGTCGGCCGCGCCGTTTGGGCGAAATCGTTCAACGACGAGACGCAAGGTTGCGTCTCTACACCGTTCACTAGTTGATGAAAACAACTTATAAAGGAGCGTCTTCGCTAGGGAGGGCGGGGTAGCGAGACCACAAAGTGCCGCTACCCCGTTCTGCTATTTATACCAGCAACACCACCATACTACGCGCCCCGTGCGCCCCAATCACCAACGACTGCTCGATATCGGCCGTTTTGGACGGGCCGGCCAGGAACGTGCCGTAGCCACCCACCGAGGGCAGGCGGGCATAGGCCTGGTGCATGGTGGCTACCAGGTTGCGCCGGTCCAGCACCAGGGCCAGGTGCTGGGTAATCATGGGCAGGGCGCGGTGTAGCATGTTGGCCTCGGGCACCCAAATAGACCCGTTTTCGGCCACGCCGAACTCGCCTTGCAGCACGGCCAGGTCCACGGCGGCCAGCACCTCGATGGGCGTTTGCGCGTCTACGGGCACGTTGGCTTCCGGCAGCAGGGGAGAGGCAATGCGGTAATCGGCCGGAAACAGCTGGTGAATCACTTCGGGCAGCCGGGCGGCATCGGTTACCTCCACCACCGTGCCGCCAATGCCCTGCACAATACTGGTAAACTTCTCCACCGAATCATCGCCCTCAAACGACGGCACGGTAGGCAGCGGCAACTCATCGGGCTGGTTGGCCCGCACGGCGGCTAGTATTTTCTCGCGGGAAGAGGACAAGAGGTGAAATTGTGAAGTTGTGAAATTGTGAGTATTGAAATTGTGAGGGGTGAGATGATTAATTTAATGTTCTGACCGCGCAGGTTGCATATTAGAACGTCAAACTCACCATCTCACTCCTCACAATTTCACCATTTGCTGGGCGTACCACTCGCGGAAGCTTTGTTTGGGCGGCTCGGGTAGCTCGCGGGCAATGGCCCAGGGGTTGTAGCCCTTGCCGTGGGTGAGGCCGTGGGGTAGGAAACGCAGACCCTGGCGGGCCACTTTGCCGCCCAAACCATACATGGCGGGCTTGGCCAGCACGCGGCTGAGCAGGCGCATGCTCCACTTCTTGCTGGCCGGAATTTCGCCCTCTTGTCCCAGCACCTGCCGCCACTTATACAACTGGGTATGAATGTCGATTTTCACCGGGCACACGTCGGTGCAGGAGCCGCATAGCGTGCTGGCGAAGGGTAGGGAGGCGTGCTTGCGCATGTCGATGTTGGGCGACAGAATCGCGCCAATCGGCCCCGGAATGGTGAAATCGTAGGAGTGGCCGCCGCTGCGGCGGTACACCGGACAGGTGTTCATGCAGGCCCCGCACCGGATGCACTTCAGGGAGTTGCGGAAATCGGGGCGGCCGAGCTGCTTGGTGCGCCCGTTGTCCACAATCACCACGTGCAGCTCCTTGCCCTCGGCGGGTTTGCTGAAGTGCGACGTGTAGGTGGTGATGGGCTGGCCGGTGGCCGAGCGTGTGAGGATGCGCGTGAACACGCTCAGGTCGGAGAGGCGCGGAATCAGCTTTTCCATGCCCATGCAGGCAATGTGTACCTTGGCCAGGTTCACGCCCAGGTCGGCGTTGCCCTCGTTGGTGCACACCACCACCGAGCCGGTTTCGGCCACCGCGAAGTTCACGCCCGAAATGGCGACTTCGCTTACCAGAAACTTCTCGCGCAGGTGCTGGCGGGCGGTTTCGGTGAGCTGCTGCGGGTCGTTGTTGCCTTTTTCGGTGCCCAAGTGCAGGTGAAACGTGTCGCCGACATCCTCTTTTTTGAGGTGAATGGCGGGCAGCACCACGTGGCTCGGCGCCTCGTCGCGCAACTGGATAATCCGCTCGCCCAGGTCGGTGTCTATCACGTCTACCCCGTGCTTGATGAGGTAGGGGTTGAGGTGGCATTCCTCCGTCAGCATGGACTTGCTCTTGACCACGCGGGTGGCGCCGTGCTGCTGCAACAGGCCGAGCACAATCTGGTTGTGCTCGTGCGCGTCGGCGGCCCAGTGCACTTGCACGCCGTTGCGGCGGGCGTTTTCCTCGAACTGTTGCAGGTAGAAGTCCAGCCGGCTGAGGGTGTGGTCCTTAATATCGGAAGCCAGCTGGCGCAGCTCCTGAAACTCGGGCGTGGCGTACACGGCCTTGTCGCGCTTCTGGCGCACAAACCACAGGGTGGCGTCGTGCCAGGTGGTGCGCTCAGTGTCGAGCAGGAAGATATCAGAACGTTTGGAATGACTCACAGGTGGGTAATGACTAGCGAATGGTAAACTGCTCCGGTCCGACGCCGGTAGCGTCCGGCCGGTATCGTTGAACAGGCTTCGTGCCGACGCCTACCCAAATGGCGCAGATGTCAGCAACGGTACCGGTCGGACAGCTGAGCCGTCGGACCGGGCGGGCGACTCACAGAATGGCGCCGTTTAGGATTTCGGCCGCGTGCATCACTTTGATGGGCAACTTGGCGCGGCGCACAATGCCCTCCAGGTGCATCAGGCACGACATGTCGCCGCCGGTGAGCACGCGGGTGCCGTTGCGGACGTGGTCGGCCACGCGGTCTTGGCCCATGCGGGCCGAAATGCCGGCTTCGCTCACGCAGAACGTGCCGCCGAAGCCGCAGCACTCGTCGTTGCGGTCCAGCTCGGTCAGCTCCAGGCCCTGCATACCGCTGAGCAGCCGCTTCAGCTGCCCGTCGCGCACGGGCGTCATCTCCGATTCGTTGGCCTGGTGCAGGCCGCGCTGGCCGTGGCAGCTCAGGTGCAGCCCTACCTTATGCGGAAAAGAACCCGGTATTTCGCTGATGCCGAGAATGTTCAGGATAAAATCGAACAGCTCGTAGGTGTTGGCGCGCACGTGCTGCACGGCCGGCGTCTGCTCGATGATGTCGAAGTGCTTGCGGACGTGGTAGACGCAGCTACCAGCCGGCCCGACCACGTACTCATACCCATCAAACGTATCCACAAAGTTGTAGTACACCGGAATGGCGTCCTGCTCGCAGCCGCTATTGGCCATGGGCTGGCCGCAGCAGGTCTGTTGCTTGGGAAAATCGGCCTGCACGCCCAGTTTTTCCAGCAATTGTAGGGTGGCAATGCCTACCTGCGGATAAAACTGATCGACGTAACAGGGAATAAAAAGGGCTACTTTCATGAGTTACTCTGAACGTCATGCTGAGCTTGCCGAAGCATCTCGCGTGCTGACGATAGATTATGTCCAACGTCAGCACGCGAGATGCTTCGGCAAGCTCAGCATGACAACGAATCTATGCTGTTCAGCTGAACAACAGCTGCGTTTTCTTCCAGGCTTCGCCCTGTTCCAAATGAATGAGGGCGCCCAGGGCGGTGGCTTGCGGCACTTCCAGCGTCCGGATTTTGGCATCTGGAAAACTCTGGCCGAGCAGCTGCATGAACAGCGGGTTGCGCGCAAAACCGCCGTCCACGTAAATCAGTTTCTCGTCTTGCCGCACCAAGTTAATGGATTCGGTGAGGATGGTCATCAGCCCGTGCATGAGATGCTGGTAGGCATCGGCGGCGGTGCTGAAGCTGCTTAGGTCCCACTCCGCAACCGGCTGGTCGGGGTAAGGACCGGTGCCCTTCATGCACCACGGCCGGAAGCTGGCCGAGGCCGCATCGTAGGGCCGCGCCACCATCAGCGAGTGGTAGAAATCGGGCTTCACATGGAAATAATCGGCAATGCGCTGCACCTGGAAGTCGTGCTCGCGCCCGAAAAACACGCGCGATGCTTTGGTCATATCGCCCTTAGGCGAAAGGTAGCTGAGGCAGTCGCGGCGCAGCAGCTCGGGCGTGAGTGGCTCGCGGTTGAAGGGGTTGAGCGTGACAGCCCACGTGCCCGTAGATATCAGCAGAAACGGCTTCTCATTCTCCTGCATGTAGGGCAGCAGGGCGGCCGAGCTGTCGTGCAGGCCTACCCCTACCAGGATGCCATCTACCACCGAGGCAATGGAGTCGCGGGTGAGGGGCGCCAGCTTGTCGTCGATGCCCTCGCGGTACACCCAATCGTGGTAGCGCCCCAGCTTGAAATCCCACAGGCCCGTATGGCAGCCCACGGAAGTATAGTCGCTAAAGGCCTCGCCAGTAATGAGGTAGGAGAGATATTGTGGCAAATGCAGGGACGTGCGGATGCGGCTAAATTGCTCGGGCTGCGTGTGCTTCAGCCAGTAGAGCTGCATGCCCGAGTTCAGCATGCCCATCTGCGGCGAGCAGGTTTCGGTGGCAAACTCGGTAGGGAGTTGCTCCAGTTCAGCGTAGAAGGCCTCCTGCACCGGGGCGGGTAGGGGCTTGAGGTAGTTGTAGAGCGGCAACACCGGCTGCCCATTGGCGCCCAGGTGCACAAAGCTGGCCCCGTAGGAGGTGAAGTTCACGCCCTTCAGGTTGTAGTGCGTGTTCTGGCGCAGGGCCTGCCAGCGGTCCAGCACCCACTGCGAGAGGCGGCTCAGGGTTTCGCAGGCAAAACCGTCTTCATCCACGGTTTCCAGGCACACTTGCTGGTGCTCGTCGATGATCTGGCGCGCCTCATCAAACAGGATAACTTTCTTGTTGGTCTTGCCAACGTCGAACACGGCGTAAATTGGTTTTTTCATGCTTACAGGCCGGTCGAGAGGCTGAGTTTGCCGCGTTGCTGAATGAGCTGCTCGCGCACCTGCGCGGCGCGGTAAGCCGCCACCGGGCTGAGGACGCCGCCGCTCTGGCGGTAGGCCTCCTGCACCAGGGGGCGCACGTCGGTCAGGAAAGCGTCGCGCAGGATTTCCTCGGCCCGCACCACGTCGTTGGTTTCCTGCGCTTCCTGCAAGGCGGCGCGGTCTACCAGCAGGGCTTTGGCGTAGGCGCCCAGGATGCTTTCTACCGATTGCAAGAGGTCTTCGAGCGGGTCTTTGGTGTTGTGGCTGGCATCAATCATGTAGGCCACGGCCGGGTTGGTCACGGCCTCGTCCTGGGCACCGTCTACCAGCTCATTGAAAATCAGGAAGAGCTGATAGGGCTTGATGCTGCCCGTGGTCAGGTCGTCGTCGCCGTACATGGAGCCGTTGAAGTGGAAGCCTCCCAGGCGGCCGAAGTGCAACAAGCGCCCCACAATCTGCTCGATATTGGTATTGGGCAAGTGGTGGCCCAGGTCTACGAGCACCTGCGCCTGCTTGCCCAAATACTGACATAGCGAGTACGACGTGCCCCAATCGGGAATCACCATGGAGTAGAAGTGCGGCTCGTAGGGCTTGTACTCAATCAGCAGGGTCATGTCGGAGGGCATGGCCTCGTAGATGCTGGCCAGCGACTCGGCCGTGCGCTGGTAGGCGCGGCGCAGGTGCTGCTGACCGGGAAAGTTGGAGCCATCGGCCAGCCACACAGTGTGCACCTTGGCGCCCAGCTGCTGGCCGTACTCCACGCACGCAATGTTGTGGTCGATAGCCTGCTGGCGCACAGCGGCTTCGGTGCTGCTCAGGGAGCCGAATTTGTAGGAGTGGGGCTGCTCTTTTTGGTCCTGAAACGTGTTCGAGTTCATCGAATCAATCGTCAGGCCTACCTCTTGCAGCTGCTGCTGCACGGCGGGCACGTCCTGCGGAATATCCCACGGAATGTGCAGCGAAATGGAGTTAGACGAGCCGTTAAGCTGATTTAGCAGCGCTACGTCGGCAATTTTTTCTTCCAGGCTGCGCGGCTCGCCGCCCCGCGGGTAGCGCCCGAAGCGCGTGCCGCCCGTGCCCAAAGCCCAGCTCGGAATAGCCACCTGAAAATCAACCAGTTTCTGCACTACCCCCGCCACGTCGGTACCCCGGCGGTTCAGGAGGTCGGTGAGGTACTGGTAGCGAAACTCGTGGTCGGAAAGGTGCGACCGGTTGAAGTCGTGGAGTTGTTGGTCGGAAAGCATAGCGGCGTCTGGGGCAGGGTGGGGTAGGGGGCTTGACAGCCTTCTGGCAGTGGCACGCACCTAATGGTGAGACATAGTTTTTTAGAGAAGCAACTTACCTTTTCTACCGCCGCAAACTGTTCTGAACTCTCCTGTATGGGCAGGATTAAATGGCCTGTTATCGCTTCATTACGTTTCGAAAAAAACGCCTGTCAGTTGCGCAGCCGAAGTATTATGCAGTATACCCGAACGAGTATACTGCGTGGTAGATTGACCGTTTTTATACCCGTTTGGGTATAACTAAAGACGGCTACCGGCTGCTTAAAAGCTGTGTTTAAGTTATATCGGTGAGCCGTTGGAACGATGTAGAGACGCATGCTTGCGTCTCGTCGTTGAACGATGCGGCCGACAGATGTTCAACGACGAGACGCAAGTATGCGTCTCTACATCGTTCCAACTAACTTAAATAGCCTCAGCAGCCTTATCTGAGTATCATAGAGGTTACAGCGACCCGCGCCGAATCGTATAAAACGGATTCTTCACCTTCACGCGCTGCTTGTCTAGCAGCAGCTCGGCGGCGGTGCGGCCCATGGCCTCAAAGTCGGTGGTGATGACGGTGATGCCCAACAGCTCCTTCAGGGTGCTGGAATTGAACGACAGAATCCCGATTTCGCGGCCCAGCAGGTAGTGCGTCTGCCGTACTTTCTTGATCAGCTCGGCCAGGTCGGTGGTTTCCACTACCACGTAAGCCGTGCCGGGCTCCATCACCTCCGGAATGGCGCTTTCCTTCACCGCAAACTCCTTTTTGTAGTTGATGCAGAAGCTGCGGAAGCCCCAGGCAATTTCCATGGGGTAGTTGTTGCCCACGCTGGGTAGGATGAGCACCAGGCGCTGATACTTTTCCAGCAGGTCGTTGGTGCCCTCCAGAGCGGTGAAGATGTCCTTGTCGAAATCCTGGTACACCGTCAGCGGTTGGTGCTTCAGCTCGGGCATTTCCTTGTCCAACAGTACCAGCTCCTCGGGCGGAATGGCGTTCAGAATGCTCTTGTAGTCGGCCTTGCCCAGATCCTGGGTGAAGTGGGGCATCACTACGTAGTGGTTGTACTTGCCCGCGTTCTTCTCCATGATTTCCTGGAAGATAGAAGCGCTGTAGTGGTGAATCTGCAAATCGACAGTGGCATGCTCGCCCAGGGCCTGCAAGAAGGCGTAGTACACGATTTTCTTATAGGAGCTGAGCTTGTTGAGCACCAGCAAAATCTTGAGCTTGTTGTTGTCGGGCGCCTGCACGTAGTAGCCTTTGCCTTGCACCGAGGTGCAGAAGCCCCGCTCGCGCAACTCGCGGTAGGCTTTTTCCACGGTGTCGCGGGCTAGATAATACTCAGCGCTTAGCTCGCTGATGCTGGGTAGCTGGTCGCCCTTGTGGAGCTTGCCGCGCTCAATATCGGCAATAACCGACTGCACAATCTGCTTGTATTTCGGCGTTTTATCAAAGGGCTTAAACTGTAGCTTATACATGCTTTGGGTGGGAGAAAGCAGGGTAGCCATAAGCAGATGAGCCAGCGGTTTTAGTGGGTAGAAAATAGGCCCAATGATTGGATAAAACCAGGGGGCACAGATAGAGCGGAAACAAGGCAGACACTGGCAGACGCATAAGCTACAAGGTTTTCGAAATGATGCGTAGTGTATTCGCTAATAAAATACTGCAAACGTTTTCGGGAACGTTCCCATAAAAACTACGCGCTTATTGGGAGGGAATAGACTGTATAAAAAATAGACCGGATTGGCTCGCCAATCCGGTCACATGACAAAGAATATAAAATATAAAAATCAAAAGTTAGCGCACGAAAGCCATGGCCACGCCGCCATCCACGTTCAGGATGTTGCCGGTTGATTTGGCCAGTTGGTCGTCCACGAACACCAGCACGGCCTTGGCAATGTCCTCAGCTAGCACTTCTTCGCCCAGCAGCGTGCGCTTTGCGTAGTGCGCCGGCAGCTCCTCCACCGATACGCCGTAGGCCTTGGCCCGGCCGGCGGCCCAGTCGCCTTCCCAGATTTTGCTGCCGCGCAGCACCGCGTCGGGGTTTACGGTATTCACGCGGATGCGGTCCGGGCCCAGCTCGGCGGCCAGCAGGCGCGTCATGTGCTGCTGGGCGGCTTTGGCCGTGCCGTAGGCCACGTTGTTGGGGCCGGCTACCAGGCCGTTTTTGCTGGCAATGTTCACGATGCTGCCGCCCAGCTTCTGCTGGCGCAGAATCTCCACGGCGGCCTGGCTGACCAAAAACTGTCCTTTCACCAGCACGTCGTTCAGAATGTCCCAGTCGGCCTGGGTGGTGTCGGCCAGGGGCTTGCTGATGCTCAGGCCGGCGCAGTTCACCACAATGTCTACCCCACCAAACTGCAACACGCTCTGCCGCAGCGACTCGGCTATGGTCTCGGCATCGGTCACGTTGATGGCGGCGGTGAGGGCGTTGTCTTTGCCGTAGCGCTTGCGCAGCTCGGTTTGGGTTTCTTCCAGTCGGTCGCGGTCTACGGCTACCACGCAGGCGCCGTTTTGCAGCAGCACTTCGCAGATGGCCTTGCCAATGCCGCCGGTACCGCCCGTTACGTAGGCCACCTGCCCAGAGAGCGACTTGGGCTTGGGCATGCGTTGGAGCTTGGCTTCTTCCAAGAGCCAGTACTCAATATCAAACGCCTCTTGCTCAGGTAGGCCCTGGTATTCGCTCACGGCCTCAGCGCCCTTCATCACGTTGATGGCGTTGGTGTAGAACTCGGCGGCCACGCGGGCGGTCTGCTTGTCTTTGGCAAAGCTAAACATGCCCACACCGGGCAGCAAAATCACTACCGGGTTGGGGTCGCGCAGGGCGGGGGAGTTGTCGTGCTTGCTGCGCTCGTAGTAGGCGGTGTAGTCCTGGCGGTAGGCGTCGAACTCCTTTTCTAGGTAGGCCTGCACATCGTCCTGGCCTACCTGCTCGGGGTCGAGTACCAGGGGGCGGATTTTGGTGCGCAGGAAGTGGTCGGGGCAGGAGGTGCCCAGGCGAGCCAGGCGCGGCAGGTCGTGGGAGTTCACGAATTCCAGCACGCGGGCGTCGTCGGTGAAGTGGCCCAGCATGCGGCGCTGCTGCGAGGCCAGGCCGCGCAGGGTAGGCATGAGCTTGGCGGCCTGGGCGCGGCGCTCCTCGGGCGAGAGGCTTTCGCGCTGAGCACCGCCAAACACGGGGCGCTTCTTACCGTAGTTGGCTTCGAGGTAGGTAGCGGCCTGCTCAATCACTTCCAGCGTGTTGAGGTAGGAAGCATACGACGTATCGCCCCACGTAAACAGGCCGTGGCCGCCCAGAATCACGCCGCGCACGCCGGGATTGTCCTGCACCACTTTTTCCAACTGCAAGCCCAGATCGAAGCCCGGCCGCTGCCAGGGCAGCCAGGCCATCGTGTCGCCCCAGATTTCCTTCATAATCTGCTCGCCGTCTTTGCTGGCGGCAATGGCAATGAGGGCATCGGGGTGGAGGTGGTCGATGTGCTTGAAGGGTAGGAGGCCGTGCAGGGGCGTGTCGATGCTGGGCGCGGCGCACTTGGGGTCGAACAGGCAGTGGTTGAACAGGGCCACCATCTCGTCTTCAAACGCCAGGCCGCGGTAGCGGTGCTTGAGCTGGTGCAGCTTCTCTACGTAGAGGTTGGCGCAGCCGGCTTTGGTGAGCGTGCCAATGTCGCCGCCCGAGCCCTTCACCCACATCACCTCCACGGGCTGGCCGGTCACGGGGTCGGTTTCGGTGATTTTGCAGCTGGTATTGCCGCCGGCGTAGTTGGTCAGGCGCAGGTCGGCGCCGAGCAGGTTGCTGCGGTAGATGAAAAGCGCTACTTCGTCGCCGGCAAGCTCCAGCGCCTTCGCTTCGTCCCACAAGTAGCTGACGTGCTGAAAGGTTAACGTTTTTTCCATAAGTTGAAACGGCCGGCGGATACCGGAGTCTGGTTGGGGTAATACACCAACAAAAGAAAGCTACTTACCCGGCGCCAACCTCCTGCACTCTCCTGCCTTCCCGAAAATTAACCGGCCCGTAACGCAACAACCACGGCTGCCCGGCAGGGTAGGGGTGGGTCAGGAGAGCACAGGAGGGTTTGGCGGTAGGATAACAGCAGCTTTGACGATACCCACCAACCTTCGATCTAGTATATGAGTGTCTTTCTCGGAGTTATTCTGCACGCGCTGGGCGGCTTCGCCTCCGGCAGCTTCTACCTACCCTATAAGAAGGTGAACGGCTGGGCCTGGGAAAGCTACTGGCTGGTGGGCGGGCTGTTTTCGTGGCTGCTGGCGCCCATCTTGCTGGGCTACCTCACGGTGCCCAACCTGTGGGGCGTGCTGGGCCAGGCCGAGACCAGCACCGTGGTCTGGACCTACATCTGGGGGTTATTGTGGGGGCTGGGCGGCCTCACGTTTGGGCTGGCCATGCGCTATTTGGGGTTGTCGTTGGGTATGGCCGTTACGCTGGGGCTGTGCGCGGTGTTTGGTACGCTGGTGCCGCCCATCTGGGAGGGCACGCTGGGCACGTTGTTCGCCACCACCTCGGGGCGCTACGTGCTGCTGGGGTTGGGTATTTGCGTGGCGGGCATCCTGCTGTGCGGCCGGGCCGGCATCATGAAAGAGCGCAGCCAGACCACTGCCGAAAAGCAAGCCGGCGTGGCCGAATTCGACCTGCGCAAAGGGCTGGGCGTGGCCGTGTTTTCGGGGGTGATGAGCGCCTGCATGTCGTTTGGCCTCACCGCCGGGCAACCCATTGCCGAGCTGGCGGCGCAAAACGGCGCCAACCCGCTCTACGTCAACAATGCCATTCTGGTGATTATCCTGCTGGGTGGCCTTACCACCAACGCCATCTGGACCATCTACCTCAACATCAAGAACAAGACCTATACCGACTACACCCGCGTGTCGGCGCCCATTGTGCGCAACATCATTTTCTGCGCGCTGGCGGGCTTTACGTGGTATTTCCAGTTCTTCTTCTACGGCATGGGCGACAGCCAGATGGGCGAGTACCGCTTTTCGGGCTGGACGCTGCACATGGCCTTTATTATTGCCTTCAGCAGCATGTGGGGCCTAGTGCTGCACGAGTGGAAAGGGGCTTCCTCGGCTACGTTGCGGACTATTTCGGTGGGGATTCTGCTGGTCGTATTTTCGACGGTAGTGGTAGGGATTGGGAATTATCTGGCGGCCTAATCGAAAACGTTTCCTGTAGTGCGGTACCATGCGGGCAGCAGAGCTTCTAATGGCTCTGCTGCCCGCATGGTTTTTCTATACCTATATGATAACAAGAGTATTATCCCTTGTGCGGTGTTGATAAGGCTTGCGGTTGGGAAGGGGTGTGGATGTGGGTAGGCTATTTCCACAAAAAACGTTTGCGGTACAGTACGCAACAGGAGGGTTTGGGCAAACGGCCGGGCTAAGTTCGTCTCACCAAAGCAATAGGCTTTGGCTGCACAGCATCTAACGCTCTATCACCTACCCTGTATGAAACGATTTTACAACTGGCGGCACTCGCGGCTGCTTCTGTGTCTGCCTCTGTGCCTGATGGCGGGGCCCATGATACCAACGCTACAGGCCCGGCCCGGCAACGTGCTGGTGGCCGAATGGCAGCTCACCGGCAGAGTAGTGTCGCAGAATGGGGAGGGCATACCGGGTGTAACGGTGGTGCTAAAGGGCACTACCAACGGCGCCACCACCGATGCCAGTGGCAACTTCAGCTTGGCGGTGCCCGAAGCGGCGGGTACGCTGGTGTTCAGCTTTATCGGCTACCAGACGCAGGAGCATAGGTTTGAAGGGCCGCGGGCGCTGACTATCAAAATGACTGAGGATACCAAGAGCCTGGAGGAAGTTGTGGTGGTAGGCTACGGCACCCAGAAAAAAGCCGACGTGACGGGCGCTATTGCTACCCTCGACGCCAGCAAGCTGGAGGAACGCCCCATCACCCGCGTCGATCAGGCGCTGGTGGGGCAGCTGGCGGGTGTGCAGGTACAACAAAATACCGGCCTGCCGGGCCGCGGCTTCAGCATTCAGGTACGCGGCAATGGCTCCATCACGGCCAACAACCAGCCGCTGTATGTCATTGATGGTTTTCCACTGGAGGCAGCCTCGCCTAACAGCAACGGCAACTATGCTACGGGTAGCCCGCTTGATAATATCAACCCCAATGATATTCAGTCGATTGAGGTGCTGAAGGATGCGGCAGCGGCGGCCATTTATGGCTCGCGGGCGGCTAACGGGGTAGTAATTGTGACCACCAAACGCGGCAAAACTGGTAAGCCACAGATCAGCTTCAATACCTACGCGGGTATTTCGCAGCAGGCCAAAAAGCTGGATTTGCTCTCGGCTGAGGAGTGGGTGGAGCGAGCCACCGAAATCATCAATACCACCTGGGTGCGCTCGGGCGCGGGCCGCACCGCCGACCAAACCAACGACCAGCGCCGCCAGATTCTGGGCCTGGCCCCTGGTGCCATAGACAACCGCTACATAACCGACGACCGGTGGTTTCAGCCTGGCCACCCCGGCCTCGACTACATCGATTGGCAGGACGAGGTGTTCCGGACGGGCAAGGTGCAGAACTACCAAGTGTCGGCCAGCGGTGCCACCAACAATGTGAATTACTACGTGTCGGGCAACTACACCAACCAGCAGGGCATTGTGCTGGGCGTAGACTACAAGCGCTATTCGGCGCGCGCCAACGTCGATATTAAAGCCACTGACAAAGTGCGATTTGGCCTCAACATCACGCCTACCTACTCTGTGTCGCGCGACCCTGGGGTGGAGGGCAAAGACAACCTGACGCAAAAGTTTATCACCATGGTGCCCGTGGCCGAAAGCTCGGCCGGGCTGCTCACCAACTACGGCGACAACGACCGGTATGCCTGGGCGGGCTCTGGCATTAGTCCGGTAGGGGAACTGCGCAACCGCCAGCAAAGCACCACCCAGTTTCGCACGCTAAGCACGATTTACGGAGAGTACGAAATCATTCCGGGGTTGCGCCTGCGTTCTACCCTAAACCTCGACAATACCGATTCGCGGGCCAAGTCATACATTCCTAACTCGCGCTTGGTGGGCAGTGGGGCCACGGGCACGTTCAGCGGCTACCGCAAGCAGGCCTTCGTAAACGAAAACACGCTGGGCTACAGCAAGGTAATTGCCGAGAAGCACGACTTGTCGGCGCTAGTGGGCTATTCCTATAACTTCTTCAAAACCGAAGCCGACCGCCTGCGCTCCTCGGGCGGCTTCGTGAACAGCGCCGTGACCACGCTTAACGGCGCCACCAACATCAGCGGCACCAGCGACAACGGCACCACCGAAACCCAGAACGTGCTGCTGTCTTACTTCGGGCGGGTGCAGTACTCCTACCAGGGCAAGTATCTGGCCACGGCCAGCGTGCGCCGCGATGGTTCCTCGCGCTTCGGCAGCGCTAACCAGTGGGGCATTTTCCCGGCTGGCTCGGTGGGCTGGCGCATTTCGCAGGAGGAGTTTATGCGCAATATTACGCCCGTGAGTGAGCTGAAGCTGCGCGGCAGCTACGGCCTGTCGGGCAACAACGGCATTGGCGACTACAGCAGCATTGCTACCCTGGGCATCTACAACTACACCTTTGGCAGCGCAGTTGCCACCGGGCAAGCACCCAACGTAGCCGCCAACAACACCCTGAAGTGGGAGAAGTCGCGCACCGTGGACGTGGGGGTAGACTTTGGCTTCCTGAAAAACCGCATTTTTGGCTCGTTTGATTACTACACCAAAACCAGCAGCGACCTGTTGCTGAACGTGCCGCGCCCCAGCGCATCCGGCTATTCTTCTCAGCTTGTGAACATAGGCGAGGTACAGAACCGCGGCTGGGAAGTGGAGCTGAACACGCGCAACCTGATCCACGCGTTCCAGTGGAATACCTCCATCAATTTCAGCCATAACCGGAATGAGGTGAAGCACCTGGGGCCCGGCGATGCTACCATTGAAGTGGCCTCGCCCTACGGTGCCTCCAGCGTACTGCTGCAAGTGGGGCAGCCTATCTATTCTATCTATGTGATCAAGCAAACGGGTATTCTTACCCAAGGCGACGTGGATAGCGGCGTGCCCATTATTCAGGGACAGACGGTAGGCGACCCCAAATACCTGGATGCCAACGGCGACGGGGTCATCAACGAGAAAGACCGCATCATTGCGGGGCAGCCCAGCCCCAAATACACCTGGGGTATTACCAACACCTTCAACTACAAAGGGTTTGATTTGAGCGTGCTGGTGCAGGGGCAGAACGGCGGCAGCCTCTACTCGCTCATCGGCCGGGCCATCGACAACAGCGGTATGGGCGTGATACAAAATACACTGGGTTTGCAGCGCGACCGGTGGCGCTCGGTAGACGACCCCGGCGCGGGCGAGCGGGGCAAAGCCGTTACCAACTTCTCGCCCCTGAAAAGCACCTCCTGGCTGTATTCTTCCAACTATTATCGCATTCGCAACATCACGCTGGGCTATAACCTGGGTAACATTATCAGCAAGAACGTGATGCAGGGCGCCCGCGTGTTTGTGTCTTTGGAAAACTACTTTGGGCACGATACCTACCGCGGCGGCTACAACGTGGATGCCGTGAACTCCAACTCCGGCAGCGACTTCGCGGTGGGCACCGACTACGGCGGACTACCCCTCACCAAATCGGCTACGCTAGGCCTGAATGTTACTTTCTAGATCATTCCTACCCATGAAAAATATTCGTATTCTACTGGCCTTGGCCGGTGCGCTGGCGCTGAGCAGCTGTGAGGATGAGCTGGAGCAGGCCCCTATTTCCAGCGGTTCGGTGCCTACCTTCTACCGCTCGGCCGATGATTTCACCCAGGCCCTAAACGCCGTGTACAGCGGCCTGCGCAACTACCCCGACCGCCAGCTGACGCTCTCCGAAACCCGCTCCGACAATATCTACGGCGTGAGCGCGCAAGGCCTGCGTACCTGGGAGCCCGTCAATAACTTTTCCATTGCCATTGCTTCCAACGAGTACCCCGACGCTACCTGGGGCTCGGACTACAACGGCATCTTCCGGGCCAACGTGCTCTTAAGCCAGCTGGAGCAAAACGGTAGTGTACTGGCTGCCGACGCACGAACCCGTATGGAGGCGCAAGCCCGGTTTCTGCGGGCACTGTACTACTTTGATCTGGTGCGCTATTTTGGGCCGGTTCCGTTGATTGATAAGCCGCTGGAGCCCAATGAGGTAGTGCAGATTCCGCGCGCGCCGGTAGCGCAGGTATACGACCTGATTATTGCCGATTTGCAGGCCGCTGCTGCCGCTCTGCCCGTTTCCTACACGGGCGTTGATGTAGGCCGCGCCACCAGCGGTGCCGCCAAGGGTATGCTGGCCCTGGTCTACCTCACCCGCTCGGGCCCTACCTATGGCATTGCCGGTCCTGGCCTGGGCACCAACGACTACGCCGCCGCGCTTACGCTATTGAATGAAGTAATTGCAAGCGGCCAATACCAGTTCCTGACTGGTGCCAACGCCTACGCCAATATCTTCTCCTACACCAACGAGAACAACAAAGAGGTTGTGTTTGATGTGCAGTACATCAGCGGTGGGGTAGGGCTGGGCGCCACCTACCCCTCTATTCTGGTAAACAACAACTACTTCGCTTCCATTGGGGTAGGCACCACCTTTGGCACCGGCGACGAGTTGCGGGCCGCCTCGGATAACCTGCTGAAAACTTACGCTACCGGCGACGTACGCAAGGCCGTCTCGTTGCAGGTAGGCTACACCGGCGGTGGCGTTACGGAGCAGCGGGCTGCGTTCAAAAAGTACATCAACGGTGCCCTGCGCGGCACCACTCGCGCCGATTGGCCCATCAATTTCATTGTGATGCGCTACACAGATATTCTGCTGTTGAAGGCCGAAGCCATCCTGCGTGGTGGGGGCGGCACGCAGAAAGAAGTGGATGACATTGTGAATCAGGTGCGTACCCGCGCTGGGCTGACAACGCCCATCGCCAACGTAACGCTGGCCCAATTGATGGAGGAGCGCCGTCGCGAGTTTGTAGGCGAAGGCCTTCGCTGGCACGACTTAGTGCGCTCAGGCTTGGCGCTTACGGTGATGAACGCCTGGATCAACTCGGAAGACACGCGCAACCGTATTCGCAAACCCATTGTGGCTAACGACTTAATCTATCCGGTGCCGCAGAGTGAGCTGGCCGCTTCCGGGTATCTGTATGAGCAGAATCCTGGCTACTAGTCGTAACACGCCAAACTCAGCCTGCACGTTTTCGGGTGACTGAAAACGCGCAGGCCGAGCCGTTGTATGGAGTATCGCATGAGGCAAGCAAAACGCTGGTTTATAAGAAGACTATTCCGCTGTCAGGGAGTAGGGTTGCTGTTGCTCGCGCATCTAGCAGTTGGTCAAAGCCCTACCCCTGCTACTGTGCCCGCGCTGTGGCACAACCAGCCCCGCACCCTGCGCTACCACCCCGAGGGGCAGGATTTCGTGATTCGCAACGGCACGCACCGCTTCACGCGTGCTTTGTACGGCACCAATACGGCGTTTCGGGTAGAGGCCGGCGACCTGCCCGAGTTTGCGCTCTACCTGCCCGGCATGGGCGGCAACCTGAAGTTTGGCCTGCTCGGGGCCGATGGGCAGAGCAAGTGGCTGATCGAGAGTGATGTTACGGCGCGCTACCGCCCCGGCACCATGCTCTACGACATCCGGGACCCGCTGCTGGGCACCAGCACGCTGCACCTGCATGTACTGGCCATGAGTGATGCCGAAGGCGTATTAATAGAAGCCCAACTGGAAGGCGCCGCGCCAACCAGCGTGCAGCTGCTATGGGCCTTCGGGGGCGCTACCGGCAAGAAATTCAGCCGCGACGGCGACATCGGCGCCGACCCCGAATCCAGCTTCTACCTCAAGCCTGAATACTGCCAGGGCAACACGTTTCAGCTGAAAGCCAACACTTTCGCGCTCTACTACGGTGCCGAGCCCAAGCCCGACGAAACCACCCGCTACGAGCTGTCCCATACCCCACCCAACGGCCAGCGCCCTACCCCCGAGCGGCGCAAGAGCCTGCTGGGCATCGTGCCGCCTACCTCCCGTACCCACATTGCCGATGCCACCCAGCAGGCCACGCCCCAGCAGCTATGGAATTCTTATGAATCCAATATTCCAACATTAGGTGGTCTTCTACCACCTAGCGCTCCTGTATTAGTTGGAGCCATACCAGCTACTGCCAAAGCGCTGTACTTCGCGGTGCAAAAGGCCGAAACGGCCGTGCCGCTACGCTACGCCGAGCTGCCGCAGGCCTGGGCCAAAGCTGAAACTGCCCGCGCCGCGCTGGCTGGTCGCGTGCACGTCAGCACGCCCGACCCATACATCAACACGCTGGGCGGGGCACTTGGTATTGCCGCCGATGCCATTTGGGAGTCGCCTACCTACCTGCACGGCTCGGTGGCGTGGCGCATGCGCCTACCCGGCTGGCGCGGCCCCTACGTAGCCGACCCCCTGGGTTGGCACGACCGCGCCCAGACGCACTTCCGGGCCTATGCCAAGTCGCAGCTGACGACGCCGGCCGGGCCGGTGGTGATGGACACCACCCTGAACCTGGCGCGCAGCCTCGAAAAGCTGGGCACCTCGGTATATAGCGACGGCTACATTGCCCGCAACCCCAACGGCGACGCCCGCCCCCACCACTACGACATGAACCTCGTCTACATCGACGAGTTGCTGCGCCACCTGCGCTGGACCGGCGACCTGGCGTTTGCCCGCGAAGTGTGGCCCGTGCTGGAGCGCCACCTGGCCTGGGAAAAGCGCAACTTCGACCCCGACAACGACGGCCTCTACGACGCCTACGCGGCCATTTGGGCCTCCGATGCCTTGCAGTACAGCGGCGGGGCCGTCACGCATTCGTCGGCCTACAATTATTGGTCGAATAAGATGGCGGCCGAGCTGGCGGCCAAGCTGGGCAAGGACCCGCAGCCCTACCAGGTCGAGGCCGCCAAGATCAAACAAGCCCTGCAACGTCGCCTCTGGATGCCGGACCGCGGCTGGTACGCCGAGTATCAGGACGCGCAGGGTCTACGGCAGCTGCACCCATCGGCCGGCCTCTGGACCATCTACCACGCCCTCGACTCGGAAGTGCCCGACCCGTTTCAGGCCTACCAGTCGCTACGCTACATCGACACGCAGATTCCGCACATACCGGTGCGCGCCGAGGGGCTGCCCGATGCCGGCTACTACCTGCTCTCCACCACCAACTGGCAGCCCTACGACTGGTCCATCAACAACGTAGCCCTGGCCGAGGTGCTGCACACCACGCTGGCCAACTGGCAGGCCGGGCGCTCGGAGGAAGCCTTTTTGCTCTGGAAAAGCGCCCTGCTCGAAAGCATGTACCTGGGCAGCAGCCCCGGTAATTTTCAGCAGGTGTCCTTCTACGATGCTCACCGCGGCGAGCTGTACCGCGACTTTGCCGACCCCATTGGCATGGCCGCCCGCTCGTTGGTGGAAGGTTTGTTCGGTATCCGGCCCGATGCGCTAAATGGCACGCTCACCATCCGGCCCGGCTTACCCGCCGCCTGGGATTCGGCGGCCCTCACGGTGCCCGATGTGGCTTTTGCCTTCCGCCGCGCCGGGCAGCAGGAGACGTACACTATCACGCCGCATTTCACTAAGCCCTTGCAGCTGCGCCTGCAACTCCCGGCCCGCGCCGTGGAAGTGGCAGCGCTGACGGTGAACGGCCGGCCTACCCCATGGCGCAACCTCCCCGATGCGGTGGGCCAGCCGGTAATTGAAGTCGATAGCCCGCTGCAGGATAACTATGTAGTGAAAATCAGGTGGGCTGGTGATGCGCCGGAGGCAGTACCACGCGCAAAAATGTACCGGCCCGGCTCGGAGCTAGCCTTCGAGCCGCAGCACGCTACGATAGGGAAGGTGTTTGACTCACAAGGGGCACTACGCCAGCTCTTTGTTGCTCCGGCGGTGGCAGACAATGCGTCTCCCGGCGGCGCGGGGCTGCTGGCGCACGTACCGGATGCCGAGGGTAGTCGCACGGCCTTCGTACAGCTTCAACAAGGCTCCCTGACGTGGTGGGCGCCCCTGGCCTTCGACGTGAAGGCGGATGGTATGGCTTCCGCCAGCGCGACATCGGTGCGAAAACTCGCCAAAAAAGTAACCGCTACCTACGACCCCATCGACCTGACGCCCTATTTCAACGACCAGGTGACGAACATCTTCCAACCCAATAAATACCAGGCAGACCGCCCCGTGGGGCCTACCTTGCAGCTGCCCACGCAGGGCATTGGCAACTGGTGCTACCCGCTCACGCAGGCGGTGATTGATGACGCGGGGCTGCGCCGCCTGGCCGGCGCGCAAAACCAAATCATGCTGCCCGGCAACGTGCCGTTGCGCACGCCCGGCGGCGTAGGGGAGAAGAATGTGCTGTTCGTGTCGCAGTGGCGGGCCTACCCCGATTCGGCTACGGTGCCGCTGCAGGGCAAAGCGCGCCACGCGCAGTTGCTACTGGCGGGCTCCACCAACCCCATGCAAAGCCAGCTGACCAACGGCGCGGTGGTGGTGCGCTACACCGACGGCACCCGCGAAACCCTGGCCCTGCGCAACCCCGACAACTGGTGGCCCATCGAGCAGGACTACTTGCAGGATGGCTTCGCGTTTCAGACCTACGCCCCGCGGCCCTACCGCCTGCACCTCAAAACCGGCCTGCTCACCAACGAGGCCGCCCCCAGCTACACCAGCATCAAGGGCTTCAGCACCCGCGCCATTGAGGGCGGCGCCGCCACCATCCTCGACCTACCCCTGAACCCGAAAAAGAAACTCCGCAGCCTCACCGTGCAGGCCCTGGCCAACGATGTCGTGATTGGCCTGATGGGCGTGACGCTGGTGCGGAAGTGAGTGTCCAAGACGATGTAAAGACGCATCCTTGCGTCTCGTCGTTGAACGACCTGTTTAGAACGACTCGCATCAGATAGCATTTCAAACAACATCAGCAACGCCGAGACGCAAAATATTGCGTCTCTACACCATCCACCATGTTCCACCTCCGGTTCCTTCCTATACTCCTTCTCCTAACCGCCGCCCTACCCCTGGCGGCCCGGCAAACGCCCATCGACCGCCAGGCCGTGGTGGAGCGGCACACGGTGCGCAACACTACTACCGATACCTTATCGTCATTGTCGGTGGGGAACGGGGCGTTTGCGGTGACGGTGGACGTAACCGGGTTGCAGACGTTTCCGCAGTACTATGAGAAGGGCGTGCCGCTGGGTACGGAGTCGGAATGGGGGTGGCACAGCTTCCCGAACACCGCGGGCTACAGGTTCGAGCAAACGCAGCGCGACTACGTGCTGAACGGGCGCAAGGTCACCTACTCGGTGCAGCGCAAGGAGGCGGAAAACAAAGCGGCGGTGGAGTATTTTCGGGCCAATCCGCACCGGTTGCAGCTGGGCAACGTGGGCTTTGTGCTGCTGAAAAAGAACGGCTCGGAAGCCACCATCCACGACCTGCGCGACCTGCGGCAGGAATTGAACCCCTGGACCGGCGAAATCCGCAGCCACTTCACCCTGGAAGGCACACCCGTAGACGTGCTGACGGTAGGCCACCAGCAGCAAGACGCCGTGGCCGTGCGCGTGGAGTCGGACTTGCTCAGGCAGGGCCGGCTGCAGGTGCGGGTGCGCTTCCCGTTCCCCACGGCCGCCTGGGCCGATATGGGCACCGACTACGACCACCCCGAGCAGCACCAATCCGGCATCAGCCAGCAAACGAAAACCAGCGCCCTGCTCACCCACCAACTCGACACGACGAAGTATTTCGTGGCGCTGCGCTGGAATCAGAAAAACGCCCGGCTGGCGGCCGGCGCGCAGCCGCACGCCTACCTGCTCACGCCCGGCAAGAAAGACAAGGTGTTGGAGCTGACCGCCCGCTTTGCGCCCCGCCAGCCCAGCGCGGCCGCCCCATCGTTTGCCGATACGAAACAGAACAGTCGGCAGCAGCTGGCAGCCTTCTGGAAAAGCGGCGGCGCCGTGGATTTTGGCGGCACCGCTGATCCGCGGGCCAGGGAATTGGAGCGGCGCGTGGTGTTGTCGCAGTACCTCACGCGCATACAGGGCGCGGGGCAGTACCCGCCCCAGGAAACCGGGCTGGTGTTCAACAGCTGGTACGGGCGCCCGCACCTGGAAATGCACTGGTGGCACTCGGCGCATTTTCCGCTGTGGGGTAGGGCCGAGCTGCTGGCGCGCAGCCTGGGCTGGTACGCCCGCCCCGACGTGCAGGCCGAGGCCCGGCGCATTGCCCAGGTGCAGGGCTACCAGGGCGTGCGCTGGCAGAAAATGACCGACCCCTGGGGGCAGGAAGGGCCGTCGTCGGTGGGGGCGTTTCTGATCTGGCAGCAGCCGCACTTCATCTATTTTGCCGAGGAACTGCACCGCGCCCACCCCACCGCGGCCACCCTACGGCAGTACCAGGACCAGGTGCAGGCCACGGCCGAGTTCATGGCGTCCTACCCCTTCTACCAGAAGGACCAGGACCGCTACACGCTGGGGCCGGGCGTGATTCCGGCGCAGGAGCGCTTCAAGGCCGAGGAAACCTTCAACCCTACCTTCGAGCTGGTGTACTGGCACTGGGCCCTGAGCACGGCCCAGCAGTGGCGCGTGCGGCAGGGCCTGCCCCGCAACCCCAGGTGGGACGATGTGCTGCACAAGCTCTCGAAGCTCCCGCAAGCCAACGGCGTGTACCTGGCCACCGAAAGCGCTACCGATTCCTATACCAACCCCGAGTTCAAAACCGACCACCCCTCGGTGCTGGGCGCCCTGGGCATGATGCCCAACACCGGCCAGCAGGACACGGCCACCATGCGCCGCACCTTCAACCTGATCTGGAAAGATTGGAGCTGGGACAAAACCTGGGGCTGGGACTTCCCCATGACCGCCATGACCGCCACCCGCCTCGGCCTACCCGACCGCGCCGTGGATGCCCTGCTCATGCCCATCCAAACCAATACCTACCTGCCCAGCGGCCACAACTACCAGGCCGAGCGCCTGCCCCTCTACCTGCCCGGCAACGGCGGCCTGCTCACGGCCGTGGCCCTCATGTGCGCCGGCTACGACGGCTGCCCAACCACCAACCCCGGCATCCCAAAAGGCTGGAAGGTGAAGTGGGAAGGCCTCCAAAAGATGCCGTAGGGTAGTAGCACTGATTCCCCTCCTTTTTTTTAAGGAGGGGTGGCCGAAGGCCGGGGTGGTAAAATCGTTGAACGATACCACTGACAGCCTAAAAAAACGTCTGTCATCCTGAGCAGAGCGATGGAATGCCATATTTAAGACGACCGCATAAGGCATGCGGGTAGTAGCGCGAAGCTCTGCTTCGCGCCCGTCAGCACGAAACCCATGGGCCGATTTTGTGCTAATGGCGCGAACGGCCGCGAAGCAGAGCTTCGCGTTACTATTCACTTCTAATCGACTATACACTATAGTATAATGCTGAAATACTTATCGTTGCTTTCCTTGCTTGCCCTGCCTGCCCTGGCGGCGGCGCAGTCGTTTCCGGTTAATCTGCGGCCGATGCAGACCACCTCGTTTCGGGCGGATACCACGCGCATCACGCAGTTTGGGGCCGTGGCTGATGGCCTGACAGTCAACACCAAGGCATTTCAGCAGGCCATTGATGCGTGCAGCCAGCAGGGCGGGGGCGTGGTGCTGGTGCCGCGCGGGCACTGGCGCACCGGCCCGCTCACGCTGCGCTCCAACGTGAACCTGCACGTGGCCGCCGGGGCGCTGGTGCAGTTCAGCAACCAGCGCAGCGACTACCAGCTCATCAAAACTAACTGGGAGGGCCTCGACGCCGTGCGCAACCAGCCCCTGCTCTACGGCCACGACCTGGAAAACGTGGCCATCACCGGCCAGGGCATTCTCGACGGAGCCGGCGAGGCGTGGTGGATGGTGCAGAAAGCCCGCACGCCCGAGGGCGAGTGGAAAGCCCTGGTGGCCTCGGGCGGTGTACTCAACGAGAAGCAGGACCGGTGGTACCCTTCGGCCCAGAGCCTGAAAGGCACTACCGTAAAAGAAGCCGGTGTGCTCACGGCGGAGAAGTCAGAAATCAAGGATTTTGAGGAAATCAAAGACTACCTGCGCCCCGATTTCATCGTGCTGGACCGCTGCAAGCGGCTGTTGTTCGAGGGCGTCACGTTCCAGAACTCCCCCGCTTGGACGGTGCACCCCATGCGCAGCCAAGAGGTGGTGGTGCGCAACATCACCGTCCTCAATGGCCCCTACACCCCCAACACCGACGCCCTGGATCTGGAGTCGTGCCAGGGTGGGCTGGTGGAAGGCTGCACGTTCAGCGTGGGCGACGATGCCATCTGCATCAAATCGGGACGCAACGAGCAGGGGCGGATACGGGCCATGCCCACCGAGAACTTCCTGATTCGTAACTGCACGGTGTACCGCGCCCACGGCGGCTTCGTGATTGGCTCCGAGATGTCGGGTGGGGCGCGCAACATCTACGTGCAGAACTGCACGTTCATCGGCACCGATATCGGCCTGCGCTTCAAAACCACGCGGGGTAGGGGCGGGGTGGTGGAACGGATTTTCATGGAGAACATCGATATGAAAGACATTGGCGGTGAGGCTATTCTGTTTGATATGTACTACATGATCAAGGACCCCACGCCGCAGGTGGCTGGCTCCAAGGAGCGGCCCGCGTCGCCGGCCAAGCCAGTGGATGAGGGCACCCCGCAGTTCCGCAACATGCACATGCGCAACGTCACCTGCAACGGCGCCCGCACCGCCCTCATGGTGCGCGGCCTACCCGAAATGGCCATCAAGGACATCAGCCTCGAAAATGCCGTGCTACAAAGTCAGAAAGGCTTGATCTGCATCGAAGCCGACAACATTCGGCTGCACAACGTGGCTTTCCTTTCCACCGCCACCGACCCCGTGCTGGAGGTGCACAACAGCCAGAACATCCTGCTCAGCGCTATTCGCTACCCCGCCAATGCCACTACCCTGCTGCGGGTATCGGGGGCCGAGAAGGCCCGTAATATCAAGCTGCTCCACACCGATACCAGCGCCGCCAAGCAGGCCCTGGAACTGGGAGCCGGCATGAAGAAAAAAGCGGTAACAGTCTCGCAACGCTAATCCTCCTACCTACTTCACCTGATGAAATATTGCCTGATTCTGCTGAGCTTCCTTGTGTTCAGCTGTGCCACCACCACGCAAACCAACACCAAAACGACTGCCCAAAAGCCTCTGTCGCAGCAGATGGCCGACTCGTTTATGGCGCTCTACCCCGACTCGGTGCCGGCGGCCCGCAACCGCGCCGCCCGTTGGGGCTACGAGCACGGCCTGATGCTGAAGGCCATTGAGCGCGTGTGGCAGCAAACCGGCGACCAGAAGTACCTCAACTACATCGTGAAAACGCTGGACCACTCGTTCCCGGCCGATGGCTCCATCCTGTTCTACAAAGCCGCCGATTACAACCTCGACAACATCAACTCGGGCCGCGTGGTGCTCACGCTGATGCAGCAGCCCGGCCTGGATCAGCAGAAATACCGCCGCGTGGCCCAACTGCTGCACCAGCAGCTAGCCGAGCAGCCCACCACCAAGGGCGGCGGCTACTGGCACAAGAAGCGCTACCCCTACCAGATCTGGCTCGATGGGCTCTACATGGCCGAGCCCTTCGCCGCCGAATACGCCAAGCTGTTCAACCAGCCCGAGGGCTTCGACCACGTGGCCACCCAGTTTGCGCAGGTAGAGAAAAACCTGGTAGACCCCAAAACCGGCCTGCTCTACCACGGCTACGACGAAAGCCGGGAGCAGCAGTGGGCCAACAAAGAAACCGGCCAGTCGCCCAACTTCTGGAGCCGCGGCATGGGCTGGTACGCCATGGCCCTGGTGGATGTGCTCGATTACTTCCCCCAGAACCACCCGCAGCGGCAGCAGCTCATCAAGGACTTGCAGCGCCTGGCCCCCGTGCTGGAGAAATACCAGGACCCCGCCACCGGCGGCTGGTGGCAGGTAACGGACCAGGCTAACCGCCAGGGCAACTACATCGAAACTTCGGCTTCCTGCATGTTTGTGTACGCCCTGGCCAAAGGCGCCCGCCTGGGCTACATCGATAAGAAGTACCAGGAAGTGGCCGAGAAAGGCTACCAGGGCATTGTGAAGAAGTTCGTGGAAACCCAGCCCAACGGCCTGCTGGCCCTCAACGGCACCGTCAGCGTGGGCGGCCTCGGCGGCAACCCCTACCGCGACGGCAGCTACGAGTACTACCTCTCTGAGCCCATCAAGCAAAACGACTTCAAAGGGGTAGGGCCGTTTATTATGGCGAGTGTGGAAATGGGGAAATAGATATGTATTTTTTCTTTGAATAGAATAATTCACTCAACTAGTATTGTGATAATATAATCTGTTTAATGTGTTTTATTTCATATATACCTCCGTAAGTTTTGTTTATACATATATTATCAGCTATTCTCATAGAGTCTATGTTTTCTATTTTATTTTCGTCTAAATAATCTTTGCTCTTCTTTAAGGTCAGCTCTACTGCCGATATATAAAACCAATTTTTATGCATGTCTTTGATATAAAATGAATCAGCACTGCTAATCCATGATACATTAGTCATGTGATACTGAAATCCTTTAGGGTCAATTCTTCTGGCTATATTCGTTTTTACTTTTTTAACGTTCATACTCAGCGAAAGGCTGTCATTAATTTCGCACGGAATGAAATAGTCGAAAGACATACAATTACGTGCATTGTCAAGTACTAAAATGCCAGTTTCCTGGAATTCTTTAGGCTCTTGAACACAACTACTAAGCGAGATAACTAAAATAGTAAGAATAAATAATTTCATTTTTTGACCATACACAAGATGAATGATTTATGTGATTTGTAAACTGAGAAGCTCAAGTTATAAAGTTCTAATAGAGTTTTAGTTATTCCTTCTTCAAATACTTGCGCAGCGGCAGGCGCTTAAGGCTGCGAATGCCGTCGGCTACGAGTTCCGCGTTGAGGCGTGCTCCCGCTTTGATGGTATGGGTGTGGTCGGTGGTGTTGAAGTAAGTGGCGCGCACGGCGGCTTCGCCGGCTTGGTCGTAGCGGTAGGCGGCGCGCTGGTTGAGGTCGATGAGGGGCACGTTTTCTTCACGGGCTACCGTGGCGGCCCAGCCGGCGTACCCGTCGGTGCTGCGGTTGACTTTGCCGTTGGTCCACTGGTTGCGCGGCACCAGCGTGCACACGATGGGCGTGGCGCCTTTGGCCCTGGTTTCAGCAATAAACTGACGCAGGTACCAGCCGTAGGAATGCACGGTTTCGGGCTTTTTGGTGAGCAGGTTGTTGATTTGCTCCGTCTCGGCGCCCGTGCCTTTGATGGTGCCGCGGGCGCGGAGGGTGTCGTTGAGGGGGCTGCTGTCGTTGTGCCCAAACTGCATCATCACGTAGTCGCCGGGCTGTAGCTTGGCCTGCACCTTCTCCCACAGCCCCAGCGTGCGAAACGTGCGGCTGCTGGTGCCACCCAGCGCATCGTTCTCCACCTGAATGCGGGTAGTGTCGAAGTGCGCAGCCAGGAAGTTGCCCCAGCCCCAGAGGCCACCGTCGCCGCGGCCTTTGCCGTTCTTCACCGTCGAGTCGCCAATGAGGTACAGGGTAGGGCGCGGCCGCACCAGCCGCGAGAACGAGGCTAGCGTGAGCGTGAGCAGCAAAACCGAAAGCAAAAGGCGAAAGCGCGGGCGTGGAGTAGGCATGGTAGGAGAGGATAAGATGGGTAGGAGGATGATAAGTCGGGTCATGCTGAGCGGAGTCGAAGTATCTCGCGTGCTGACGAAAGATACTATCTCACCTTAGCACGCGAGATGTTTCGACAAGCTCAGCATGACTTGGCAGAACGCAAAGAGTGCTTCAGCCTTTGCGCAAATACTTGTTCAGCGCAATTTTCTTCTCGGCCCGAATGCCATCCACCACGGACGCCGCATTGAGGCGGGCGCCCTCGGCGTTGGTGTGGGTATGGTCGCCGGGGAAAAAGGCTTTGACCTTTTCCGGCCCGAGCTGGTTGTATTTCGCGGCTGTGATGCCGTTCAGGTCGATGAAGGGCACGCCTTCCTGCCGGGCCACCTCGGCGGCCCAGCGCCCAAAATCCTGGTCGGCCAGTACTACCTTGCCGTCTTTCCACTCGTTGCGCGGAATCATGGAGGCGATGATGGGTTTGGCGCCCTTGGCTTTGGCTCCGCGCACAAACTGGCGCAGATACCAGCCGTAGGTGTGCACGGTTTCGCGGTGGCCGTCGGGCCAGGTGAGTTCCTTGGTTTCGGGGCCGGTGCCGCGCAGCACGCCGCGCCGGCCGGCCTTGGTGGTGTCGGGCACACTGCCTTCGTTGTGCCCAAACTGCATCAGCAGAAAGTCGCCGGGCCGCAACAGCGAATCTACTTGGTGCCAGCGCTGCTCCGACACGAACGTGCGGGTGCTGCGGCCGGCCTTAGCGCGGTTTACAATGTGCAAGCGGGTGGTGTCAAAAAAAGCCGGTAAAGCGGCGCCCCAGCCCATTTGGGGCGCGTTATTATTGTTGACGGTAGAGTCGCCGATGAGGTAGAGGGTAGGGTGCGGGGTAGGCCGTTGGGTTACACTTGCCAGCATTGCCGCCAGCAACGCCAGCCCTGCAACCAGCCGGAAATGAGTGAGTAAGCGCATAGGAACCAAACGGTAAGGAAAGAACCCAAGTACGCGAAAGCGCCAGGTCGATCCATCCTGCACCCACCCGCTGCGCTGCTATGTGCCCAGTGCGGTAGCCCTGAAAAGCAAAGCGCTCCGGTCGACTATCGACCGGAGCGCTTCCTGATAAGCAATGGCACCGAAAACGGTGCCGCTACGCCTTCTTCAAAAACTCCGTTTTCAGCACCATTGTGCTACCCCCGGCGCGGCCTTCAATCTCGGCCGGGCTGTTGGTGAGGCGAATGTTCTTTACCAGCGTGCCGCGCTTGAGCGTCTGCGATGAGCCTTTCACTTTCAAATCCTTAATCAGCGTCACCGAGTCGCCTTCGGCGAGCAAGTTGCCGTTGCTGTCCTTTACGTCCATGTG
The DNA here is from genome assembly GCF_014333615.1 of Hymenobacter citatus. Classification (GTDB taxonomy): domain Bacteria; phylum Bacteroidota; class Bacteroidia; order Cytophagales; family Hymenobacteraceae; genus Hymenobacter; species Hymenobacter citatus. Next base: position 68,282 of record NZ_JACSCY010000018.1, read on the forward strand.
CGTGTGTTGTGTGGGGTAGGGCGTGAAGGCGTAGTGCATCCATCACGCAACGATGGGCTCCCTACCACAAAATCCGTGAAATTCGATAAATCCGAGCGAATCCGTGGTCCTAGACGTTGAAGCGGAAGTGCATGATGTCGCCGTCCTGCACCACGTATTCCTTGCCTTCTACGGCCATTTTACCGGCTTCTTTGATCTTGGCTTCCGAGCGATATTGCTCGTAATCAGCTAGTTTAATTACCTCGGCGCGGATAAAGCCTTTCTCGAAGTCGGAGTGGATAACGCCAGCGGCGGCGGGGGCTTTGTCGCCGCGGTGCACGGTCCAGGCGCGCACTTCCTGCACGCCGGCGGTGAAGTAAGTAATCAGGTTCAGCAGCTCATAGCTGGCCCGGATCAGGCGGTTCAGGCCCGATTCGGTGAGGCCGTACTCGCCCAGAAACATCTCCTTTTCCTCGGGGTCGTCCATCTCCGCAATCTGCGACTCAATGGCGGCCGACACCACTACTACTTGCGCATTCTCGTTCTTCACATGGTCCCGCAGCGCATCCACGTAGGCGTTGCCGTTGTTCTGGATGCTGCCCTCGTCCACGTTAGCCACGTAGATAACCGGTTTGATGGTCAGCAATTGCAGATCTTCTACGGCCTCCAATTCGTCTTCGCTGGCGCCCAGCGAGCGGGCGTTGTGGCCGGCTTCGAGGTGGTCTTTAAAGCGTTGCAGGGCGGCTACTTCCTTCTTGGCCTTGGCGTCGCCGCTCTTGGCCGAGCGCTCCGATTTAGCCAGCTTCTTATCGATGCTTTCCAGGTCCTTGAGCTGCAACTCCGTGTCAATCACGTCTTTGTCAAACACTGGATCAACGCCACCCGCTACGTGCACAATGTTGTCGTCGTCGAAGCAGCGTACTACGTGAATCACGGCATCTACCTCGCGGATGTTGGCCAGGAACTTGTTGCCCAGGCCTTCGCCCTTGCTGGCACCCTTCACGAGGCCGGCAATGTCCACAAACTCCACAATGGTAGGCACCACGCGCTGGGGCTTCACAATTTCCTCCAGCACTTGCAGGCGCGGGTCGGGCACGGTAATCACGCCCACGTTAGGCTCGATGGTGCAGAAAGGATAATTGGCCGATTCGGCCTTGGCATTCGATAACGCGTTGAACAGCGTGGACTTACCCACGTTCGGCAGACCGACGATTCCGCAGCGGAGACCCATACGGTGAAATGGTGAAGTTGTGAGATGGTGAGTTGACGTTCTTTCCGTTGCGTCAATTCGGGCACAAAGGTAAGGGTTTTGTAGGGGCGCGTTGCACGCGCCCGTCGTTGTTTATCTACGACGAAGTAGGATAGTGCTACTTAGGCAGCATACTTGATAACCAAAAAACGGCGCGCATCAGCCTGAGCCGACGCGCGCCGTTTTGAATAAATCGAGTAGCAAAAAGGGATAGTACGATCTGTTTCGCTAGGCCGATTGGTTAGTAGGTGTCGGTGCTGTTATTGTACGAATCGTTGTCGTAGGCGGGACGGGGGCGGTCCAGCTCGGCTACTTCTTCAGGCGAAAGCAGTTCTTCGCGTACATAATCAACGGCGTCTTGCAGCGCATCTACAAACTTGGCAAAATCTTCTTTATAAAGGAAGATTTTGTGTTTTTCGTAGGAAAAGGTGTCATCATCCCGGAGACGACGCTTGCTTTCCGTAATAGTAAGGTAGTAGTCCTGGCCGCGGGTAGCCTTCACGTCGAAGAAGTACGTGCGCTTGCCGGCTTTAATGCGTTGGGAGTAAATTTCTTCTTGATCGTGACGGTCTTCCACAGAATCTTCAGTAAGAGTGAATTATTCCAAAATGAACTTTTTGTAGGCTCAAAGTAAATCAGATACAGTGAATATAAAAATACGAAGGCAGGCTTTTTTTGCCGGAAAATGTACCATTTTGAGAAAATAGCGAAGCATGACCAGTTGGGGTTACCAGCCACCGACACTGTTTCCCGTATTTTTACCGTTAGCACAGATTCGGCTGCCATTGGGCACCGCTCATTTTTTAGCTCATATACTTATGGCGCTCGATTTAGCCGCAGTTCGTTCCTTCGAAAATCTGGAGTTTCTGGCCCGACAGCTGGTCGAAGGATTCATCACAGGCTTGCACCAGTCGCCCTACCACGGGTTTTCGGTGGAGTTTTCGGAGCACCGTCTCTACAATCCCGGCGAGAGCACCCGCCACATCGACTGGAAGGTGCTGGCCCGCACCGATAAGCTGTTTGTGAAGCGCTATGAGGAAGAAACCAACCTGCGCTGCCACCTGCTGCTCGACGTGTCGCCGTCGATGTATTACCCCGAGCCTACCCACGACAAGTTGCGCTTCAGCATTCTGTGCGCCGCGGCCCTCATCACGCTCCTGCAAAAGCAGCGCGACGCCGTAGGCCTCGTCACCTTCGCCGAGCAGATTGAGCTGCAAACGCCGGTGCGCTCCACCAGCACGCACCGCCACACGCTGCTGCTCACGCTGCAACAGCTGCTGGAGCGCCCCGCCGCCCCCCGCCGCCCTACCGACGTGGCGGGCGTGATTCACCGCATTGCCCAGCAAATCCCGAAACGCTCGTTGGTGGTACTTTTCTCCGATATGCTGGGCCGCGCACCCGAAGAACAAACAGCGGCGCTGGCGGCCTTGCAGCACCTGCGCCACCAGCAGCACGAGGTGCTGCTGTTCCATGTGATGGACCGCGCCACCGAGTCAGACTTCGATTTTGCCGAGCGGCCCTACCTGTTCGAGGACATCGAAACCGGCGAAACCATCAAGCTGCAACCCGCCCAGGTGCGCGAGCAGTACCGCGCTGCCATGCGCGAATACGAGCAGGAATTGGCTCTACGGTGCGGCCAGTACAAGATTGACTTCGTGCCGGTTGACATCCGCGAGCCGTTTGATAAAGTGCTGCACGCCTACATGGTGAAGCGGGGGAAGGCGAAGTAAATGGTGAAGTGGTGAAGTGGTGAAGTTTTGAATTGTCTGTCATCCTGAGCGCAGCGAAGGACCTTATCACGCGTGAACGACGAGCGTACCAACGACTCGTTCTGCGTGCATAAGGTCCTTCGCTGCGCTCAGGATGACAGACAATTCAAAACTTCACCACTTCACCACTTCACCACTTCACCATTAGTCCAAACTGCGCCACAGATACTTGCACGCCACGGACCGATACGGGCGCCAGGTTTCGGCTAGTTCGGTCATGCGGCGCAGGAGGGGGCGGCCGGTTTCTTCCAGGCCGTAGTGCTGGCGCATGGCGTTCTGGATGCCCAGGTCGCCTTCCGAAAACACGTCGGGCTGGTCGAGGGCGAACATCTGAATCATCTGAGCAGTCCAGCGGCCTACCCCCTTTATCTGAGTGAGGTGCTGGGTGAAGTCTTCCTCGGAAAGCTGGCTGAGGTGGGCGTGGTCGAGCTGGTCGCGGAGGGCAAACTCGGCAATGGCGCGCAGGTAGCTGGCTTTCTGGTAGGAGAGGCCAGCAGCGCGCAGCTCCTCGTCCGACATACCCCACAACACCGAGGGCTCGGGGTAGCCGTCGGGTAGGAACAGGCCCTCTACCTTGCGCCAGATGGCCGCGGCGGCCTTAGTAGAAATCTGCTGACTGACGATAGCACGCAGCAGCGCCAGGTAGATGTCCTCGTGGGCGCTGGGCTGCACCGGCGGCACCCGCGCAATGATGCGCGCCAGCACCGGATCGGCGGCCGAGAGGTAAGCGCGGGCTTCGGCGTAAGGCTGGGCGTCGTCAGGCAATGTCATCGGCGTGGGTAGGGATGGTGATGGTGTCGAGCAGGTCGCCGGTGGGGGAGAGGCGGATGGCCGTGAGGCCCCGGCCAGCGTAGGCGCCCGTGTCGAGGTAAAAGACGTTGGCAGCTTCATCGAAAACGGGCGTGCCATCGGGGGTAGGCGTATGGCCCACCACTTGTCGCCGCCCGATATTACGCAGCGGGCCACGGCGCCACAGAATCCCGTCGGGGTTGCTTTCATCAAACGGCTGTGTCGTATCGGCCAAGCCGGCGTGGCTGATGAACAGGTGGTCGTTTTCCCAATGCAGGGGCAGCTGGCTCAGCCACGCAGCGTGGTGGCGCAGCGTAGCGGGCGCGTGCAGCTGATACTGAAACAAGGTGCCGCGCCCGCCCCATTGCAGCCAGGGCGGGTAGGGGCCATCGGGGCCGCAGTGCTGCCAGAGGCTGGCTTCGTGGTTGCCTTTCAGGAAGAAAGCAGTGTTGGGGTGGCGTTGGCGCAGGCTGATGGCTGAGGCAACGGTGGCGGGCGTGAAATTGCCGCGGTCCACTAAATCGCCTACCTGAATCAGGAGTTCTTTGGCTGGCTGCCAGTGCCGGAGCAGTTGCTGCCAGGTATAGTAGCACCCGTGCACATCCCCGACCACAAATAAATTCATAGAACTAGAGTTTCTGTTGCCTGCTCTCAGACAGGCAGTATGCATCAGCAGGTGTGTTGCCTGCAACCTTTCGGTTAGGTCATAACAAAATTAGTGCTGCAAAGGCTCCGCCTCACTTGGCGCTATACTTAGGCCCAGACGCTTGACGAGTGGCCCGATGCTCAGGCCCTGCACAATGATGGAAAAGACCACTACAACGTACGTAACGGCCACCAGCAGCTCCCGGGCTTCGCCGTTGGGCAGCGACAGGGCCAGGGCCACGGAAATACCGCCCCGCAGGCCGCCCCAGGTCAGCACTTTCACGGCGTGCTGCGGGAAAGACCGGCGCAGGTTGAGCAGGCGCAGCGGGAGGGCAACGGCCACCAGTCGGGCTACCAGCACAATGCCAATGGTGCACAGGCCTACCAACAGATACACCGTCTCGAAGTGGAGCACCAGAATCTCAAAGCCAATAAGCACAAACAGGATAGCATTGAGAATCTCGTCGAGCATTTCCCAGAACTTGTCGACGTACTCCCGCGTGGTATCCGACATGCCCAACTGTCGCCCTTGCTGCCCGATAATAAGGCCGGCCACTACGATAGCCAGCGGCCCCGATGTATGTAGCGCGGTAGCCAGGGCCGTGCCACCTGTTACTAGGGCAATGGTGATGAGTACTTCCACCTGGTAGTTGTCGATGGTGCGGAGCATCAGGTAGCCCAGGTAGCCCAGAGCCGCGCCCAGCATCACTCCGCCCACGGCTTCCTGCAAAAACAACGTGCCGATGCTGTGCCCTTCGGGGGCTGCCTCGCCGGTGGTAGTAGCAAACTGGGCCAGGCTCACGAACACGACTACTGCTACCCCATCGTTAAACAACGACTCGCCCACAATACTGATTTCCAATTGTTTGGGAATGCGGGCCTCTTTTAGAATGCCCAGCACGGCAATGGGGTCGGTGGGGGAAATGAGAGAGCCAAACAGCAGGCACCACATAAAGGGTAGGGATAAGCCAAACTGGGGCAGCAGCCAATAGAGCATCGAACCAACCAATACCGTGGAGATAAGCATGCCAATGGTGGCCAGCGTGAAGACCGGTACACGCTGCTGGCCCAGCTTCTGCGCATCAACGTGAATAGCGCCGGCAAATAGCAGGAAGCTGAGCATTACCTGCATCAGAATGGTTTGAAAGTCAATCTGCTTGATTGCATCGATGATGCTGGAAACATCGACTATTTCAAAACGCCCTAGCAGCACCAAGCCAACGGACGATACCAGCGCCAACACCATAAGACCAATGGTAGAAGGCAGCCGCAAAAACCGGTGGTTGACATACCCAAACAAGGCGGCGACTACCAGCAGCAGCGCCAGAACGTTGTATAAGTTCAAATACATGAAAAGTGGACTATACGGGTGAAGCGCAACCCAACTGACCAAGGGTAGGGGCTGACGCAGGTAGACTTGCTACGAAAAAACTAGCCGGGCAGGCTAACGGCAACGCCAGTTAGCGCCTCCGCTACCCGCTGCACCATGGCATCATCTACGTCCAGATGCGTGACGAAACGAATCATCTGTGGGCCAAACGAGGAGGCCCGGATGCCCTGCTGTTCCAGGTGCTGGAGAAAGGTGTCGGCAGGCATCTCGGGCGTCAGCTTGAAGATAACCAGGTTGGTATCGGGAGGCAGCACAAACTCTACATAGGGTTGCGCGGCCAGCGCTTCGCCCAGCTGGCGGGCCCGGCGGTGGTCGTCGGCCAGGCGGTCTACATGGTGCTCCAGAGCGTAGAGGCCCGCGGCGGCCAGAAAGCCGGCCTGGCGCATGCCGCCGCCCATAGCCTTGCGGATGCGGCGGCATTTATGGATAAACGCCTTACTACCCAGCAGTACCGAGCCTACCGGTGTGCCTAATCCTTTGGATAAGCATACTGAAATCGAATCGAAGTATTTCCCGTAGTCCTCGGCGCGCTGGCCAGTAGCGACAAGCGCGTTGAAAATACGGGCGCCGTCGAGGTGCAGGGCCAAGTTGTGGCGCCGGGCCACGTCGGCAATGGCCGCAATTTCATCCAATGTATAGCAGCTGCCGCCGCCGCGGTTGTGGCTGTTTTCCAGGCAAATCAGGCGCGTGTCGGGGTAGTGCACGTTGTCGAGAGGACGGATGGCAGCTTCTATCTGCGCGGCCGTGAGGCGGCCCCGGTCGCCGGGCAGCAGCGCCACCGAGGCGCCGGAATGGAACGCAATGCCGCCTACCTCCCATAGGTACACGTGGGCCGTTTGCTCGCAAATCACTTCCGACAGCGGCTCGGTGTGGGCTTTGATGGCAATCTGGTTGGTCATGGTGCCGGACGGGCAAAACAGGCCAGCTTCCAGCCCGAAGCGGGCGGCGGCTTGCTCTTCCAGCGCCCGCACGGTGGGGTCTTCACCGTACACGTCGTCGCCCACCTGGGCCTGAAACATGGCTTCCAGCATGGCGGGGGTAGGGCGGGTAACGGTATCGGAGCGGAGGTCGACGGTTGGCAAGGACATAAAGAAGAGGGCTAAAGGTTTTCGAAGTCAAAAATAAGACTTACTTTTGCCCCTCATTCAAAAAATGACATTCAACCGACCCGGATATGACTGCTACCCGTCTCAAGCGGAAACACCGCAAGAACATTGCCCGCGCTAACAACAAGCAGCGCGTGATCAAGCAACTGCTCGCTACCCCCGTTCTGAAGAACGTGGATACGGAGGAGCTGAAAGCCCGTTTCAACGGTGGCACGGCCCCTGCCGCTACCTCGGAAACGACGACTTCGCCCAACATCGCTAAAGTAAACCAAACCGGCACCGAAGGCTTCGACGAGGCTGAGGCTGTGGTAAAAGAGGTGAACAGCGACGGCCAGGAAGGCGAGAAGCCCAAGCCCGAAATCGCGCTGTAAGTAAGTCGCCACCGGCGTCGGTTGGCTTTTGCTTTATAGAATTGAAAACGCCTTTCTACTTCGGTAGAAAGGCGTTTTTGCGTTGAGAGGGGAGTCAGGGTATGGGAGTAGGAGGGTAGGAAGTATTGTCATCCTGAGCTTGCGAAGGACCTTATCACGTGAGAACGACTGGCGTAACAACGACTTATTCTGCGGGCATAAGGTCCTTCGCAAGCTCAGGATGACAATACTTCCTACCCCCTATACCCTCACACTCCCATACCCTCCTATCCCCTCTCCGTACGCGGCCCCAGCTCAATGGCTTGCAGCTGCTCTACCTTGCCCTGGTTGACTTGAAAGCGCAGCATGGTGCGCACCGTATGAAAACCGTGGCGGCCAGCCGCGCCGGGGTTCAGATGCAACAAATGATTGCGCTTGTCGGGCATTACTTTTAAAATATGCGAGTGCCCGCTAATAAACAAGCCGGGGCGGAACTCCGCAATGAGCGGCTTGGCCGCTGGGGTGTAGCGGCCGGGGTAGCCACCAATGTGGGTCATGAGCACGCGCAGGCCTTCGATTTCAAAGGCCTGTACCAGCGGTTCGGTGGCGCGCACGTCCTGGCCGTCGATGTTGCCGTAGACGCCGCGTAGGGGCGCTATGGCCTCCAGGGTGTCGGCCACGGCCACGTTGCCAAAGTCGCCGGCGTGCCAGATTTCGTCGCAGGTGCTGAGGTGGTGCAGGATACGCTCGTCGAGGTAGCCGTGGGTGTCGGAAAGCAAGCCAATAGATTTCACGGGGTAGGAAGAAGGGTAGGAAGGGCTAACCCGCGCCAGTGGCGGCGGGTTTTGGAAAGCTGGCGGCCAGTGCGGCCTTACCAGAACGCGGTGCAAAGTAACTACCTCGGCTGTTCCCCGTATCTTGCCCCACACAGCTATTTCCGTTTGCCGATAATTATGCTGTGTTTTGCAACAGACTTCGGCCTGTTTTTGCTTTCTTGCCCTCCCAGAAGACTACTTCGCGATGAACGTTTTCATCAATGATATCCCGCTGATTATTAAGAAGAACAGCGAGAAAATATACAAGCACCGCTACGACCTGATTCTGAATCCGGAAGACGAATTTTCGTCCAAAGATTTGGTGGGCGACGTGCTGGTGCGCGACGTAACCGACGTGTTCATCGACCGGTTGCTGCGTATGATGGAGGTGAAAAAGCTGAAAAAGCTAACCTCTCTCACGCTGCTGGCCCGCAAGAAAAAACGGCTGATTTTGCATCTAAAAGACCAGTTCCGCATCGTGAAAGCCGCCGGCGGCCTCGTGACGAAGGATGGCATGGTGCTGATGATTTCGCGCTTCAATAAGTGGGATTTGCCTAAGGGCAAGCTCAAGAAAGAAGAAGACCCCGGTATTGGGGCCCTGCGCGAGGTAGAGGAAGAGTGCAACATCAAGGTAGGACTAGGCGAAAAGCTGCCCAGCACCTGGCACTCCTACGCCTACAACGGCAATAAAATCCTCAAGAAAACCAACTGGTACACCATGCAGTGCCTCGACGACTCGCTGATGAAGCCCCAGGCTGAGGAGTACATTGAGGAAGTGCGCTGGATGACGCCCCAGGAGGCCCTGAGCGTACTCGACGACTCCTACGCGTCTATCGCGCTGGTGGTGCGCCACTACCTCAGCGAAACCGCCGGGGAAACGGTTAAGAATTAAAAATTAGGGGTTAAAATTGAAAAAGCGGCTGTCATCCTGAGTGCAGCGAAGGACCTTATGCCAGTTGAACGACAAGTGTAACAACGACTCGTTCAGCCGTGATAAGATCCTTCGCTGCGCTCAGGATGACAGCCGCTTTTTCAATTTTAACCCCTAATTTTTAACTGACTGTCGGTAGCGTAAACGGCACGAAATCGTCCACATTACCGCCGAAGCGGTGAATTTCGCGGATGATGGTGCTGCTGATGGCGGCCAGGGCGGGCGAGGTAATCAGGAAAACGGTTTCCAGCTCCGGGTTGACGTGGCGGTTGGCCTGGGCAATGGTGTTTTCGTACTCAAAATCGGTGGTGTTGCGCAGGCCGCGCAGCAGGTAGCGGGCGCCCACCTCGCGGGCAAAGTCGGCGGTGAGGCCTTTGTAGGCCTGCACCCGCACGCGCGGCTCATCCCGAAACACCTCGGCAATCATTTCCAGCATTTGCTCCACGGGCAGGTAGCGGGTTTTGCTGCTGTTGTTTCCTAGGGCAATAATTACTTCATCAAATAGCTGCGTGCCCCGCCGCACCACATCGAGGTGGCCATTCGTGAACGGGTCGAAGGAACCAGGAAACAGCGCAATACGAGCCATACGGTGAGTGGTGAGATGGTGAGTGGTGAGATGGTGAGTGGTGAAATGGTGAACTAGTGAGATGGTGAGTTTGACGTTCTAAAGGCCTACTGGTGCTAATAGCGCAAATAGCACGTCATACTCACTATTTCACCATCTCACTAGTTCACCTATTCGCACAAGTGCAGCGCGTACAGGTCGAAATAGCGGTACTCGGTGAGGTCGTTGAGGCGGTAGCTGTAGCGCAGATCGAAGGGCCGGTTGCCGAAGCGCAGGTGACGAATGTATTTGCGCAGGACCGAAAATAGCTCCGAGTCGTGCAGCAGGTCGCCCCACACAATCACGGGGTCCTGGTCGGGGTTGAGCTGCAACTCCTGCATCACCAGGATGGTGTAGTAAATCAGGTCTTCGGGGGTAGTAAATGCGAAGACGTTGCACAGCTCAGGGCGCTTGCTGCGCATCACCAGCACCGTTAGCTCTTGGTGGCCAATGTTGAGGTAGACGCGGCGCGGCGCGGCGGCCTCGCTTTGGTGCAGCACACCTTCGAGCAGGGCGCTGGTCTGGTGCAGCAGCCGGCCGGTAGGGTAGGCCTGCCGAAACCAGTCGGCCAGCGGGCGGTCGGCGGCAAATACGCTCACGATATCCAGGCCGGTGTGGCGGTAGGCGCAGGCCGTTTCGGTGGGGGCGCAGGCGTGGTGGAGTTGCAAATAGGTGGCCTCATCGCCGGGGGCAAACAGAGGAGCGGGCAGCAGCGTGAAGGCGCGGTTGTGCACGGCCAGGCGCACTTTGTTCCAGCCCGCGAGCGACAGCAAATCGTGCTGGGCAGCCAGCGCTGGTAGCTGCGCCGCGGCGGGTAGGCCCGGCTGGGTGGCGTAGTCTTCCAGGGCTACAAACTTGTTGCGCTGTACATCGGCAATGCCTATGCGCACGCCGGCCGGCCCCACCGTGAGGTAGAGGTTATAGGCGCCTAAGCGGCTGGCGTCCAGCGTTTCGTCGCGCAGATGGGCCAGAACGGTAGGGGCAGCAGAAGCGGTAGGGACAAGCGTAGCAGACACAAGCAGAAGTGGGTTGAGCCGCTAAAGGTAGCACTTATCGGGCGGCCGTGCCAGGCTTGTGCGCTACCAGGCGGCGCGCAGCTTAGGGGGCAAACCGCAACTGCGGGATGAAAATATCATCGGGGCTGATGATCTGGCGCAGCACCGGGTGCACCTGCTGCATGGGCAGGGCAATGAGCTGGCGGGGCGTTAGAAAGGCCAATTCCGTCAGGATTTGGGCGTCGGCGGCATGCTCGGGGTCGGTGCCGAGTTGGGGTAGGGCGGTGGGGTCGGCGGCCGTCACCTCAAAAAACATTTCCAGGGCTTGCAGCGTGTCGGTTTTGAACTCGTGCAGGTGTAGAAAGCGGCCCACATTCACAGCCAAGCCGGTTTCCTCCCGAAACTCCCGCCGCAAACACTCGTGCAGACTTTCCCCAAACTGCCACCCACCACCCGGCGGCGACCAAAACGGGGCACCATCTGGCAGCAGGCCCCGGTGGGCCGCCAACAGCAGCGCACCTTCGTGAATAAGCAAACCACAGGGCCGAACGCGCACCTGGTGAGCATAGGCAGCAAGGAGGGAAGAGTCTGGAGTAGGCGTATCAGGCATCGAAAATAAGTAGGCGAAGGGTAGCCTATACGGCAGTAGGCCAAAAAGGTGCGGCCCATGGGGTAGGGGCTGCTACCTTTGCCCTATGCCCGACCTCCCTACCCCCGCTCCCGAAGAGACGCTCGAAACCCGTATCCGCCGCAAGCTGGTGCGCCAGAACTTCATGCACCTCATTGGCGCCGACCTCACCCGCATCGAGCCCGGCAGGGTAGAGGCCGAGCTGTTGTTAGAAGAAAAGCACCAGCAGCACCGCGGCTTCGCGCACGGCGGCCTGGTAGCCACCATGGCCGATCTGGCAGCCGGGTTTGCGGCCGTCACGCTGGTGCCGGAAGGCACGGGCGTCGTTACGGCCGAAATCAAGGTGTCCTACCTGCATCCGGGGGTAGGGGCAAAGATGCGCGCCGTGGGCTGGGTGCTGAAAGCCGGCCGGCGCCTGCATTTCTGCGAGGCCGAGGTGTGGTGCGATGACAAGCTGGTAGCCAAAGCTACAGCCACCATGGCCGTGGTGGAGTAAGGCAAGCTGACAACGGCCTTACGTACGCTACAACTCAAAGGACAGACCCTGCTCCGGAAAAATGAATCGGAGGCGCAACGTATTTGCGGCTTCGAGTTGCTGCCTGATTTGGGTGATGTTGTCGACTGTAGGTTTGCTGTGCGTTACAATCACGGGCAGATTGCGCACGGCATCGGGTCCCGCCAGCCGGGCCAGCGCCGAGAGCTCCTGCTGCAGCCAGCGGGGCGTAAGGTGACCGAACAACAGCGCGTCGGGCTGGGCATTGGGGTAGGATACTTCCATGAAAATGCCCCGCAGCGTACCGGCCCGCACCAGCGGCGCCACCGCCTGCCACAGTTCGGCCAGGCGCGTGCTGCGCTCCACCGCATCGGGGCCGGTGTCGCCTAGGTACAGCAGGTAGCTGGAGCCGTGGCGGAGCAAAAAAGCCGCGCTTTCGTAGCCGGTGCCGTGGCTGAGCGGAAACGTGCGCACCAGCAGCGCCGTGCCCGCCACGGCGGTTTCGGGCGTGCCAGGTAGCAGAGGTTGATAGTGATATTTGCCTAACGTGGGCGCCGTGCCGGCGTCGCCGAAGTTGGGCCAGCTCTGCCAGTTGAAGTAGTGCTGCCGAATGATATCGAGGCAGCTGGGTAGGCCGTACACGGTTTTGGTGGTGTCGTCGGGTGCGTTCAGCAGCAAGCCGGCCACATGGTCGAGGTGGGCGTGGGAGAGCAGATAGGCCCGAATGCGGCGCCGAATGATGTTATCGGCCGAGCCGATGAGGGTACGCTGCGCAATAGCCCGCTGCACGCCTGTGCGCACAGTGCCGGCATCCAGGCAAGCATAGTCGGCCGAACCAGTTGGCGCCACCAGGTAGGCCGAGAGGTTGCTCTCATCCAACCCGCCGCGCACACCCAGCGGTACCACCCGGAAAGCCGGTTGCTGGGCCGTTGCTGGATAGCTCAGCAAAAAGATCAAAAGGCAGACAACGAGCTTGTGCATGTACTCCTAAATAAAGCAACAGGAATAGGTAGGGAAGCCAAAGGTAGGAGGGGCGAAAGAACAAGGCTCTATCTTTACCCGTGCTACCCGACCTATTTGCCCGCATGATTCTCCACCAAGCCCGTTTCGACGAAGCCATCCGCCTGTTCGACGCTGCCAACGCCGAAGACCCCAACCAGGAAATCGTAGACGGCCAGCCCTACCCCAAGGAGCTGGTCTACGGGCAGCGCATGAGCGCCTGCCTGCACGCGGTGGCTCCCAACGCCTCGGAGGCGGTGCAGCTGGCCGCCCGCTGCCAGCACATCCGCCGCTGGACCATTCCGCGTCAGGATTTTCCCATGGACCGCGCCGGCTACCACCACTGGCGCAACACGCTCAAGAAATTTCACGCCCAAGTGGCCGGCGACATCCTGACGCAGGTAGACTACGACGCCGATACCATCCAGCGGGTGCAGGCGCTCCTGCAAAAGCAACAGCTGCACCTCGACCCCGAAGTACAGCTGCTGGAAGATGTGATATGCCTGGTGTTTTTGCAGTATTATTTCCTCGACTTCGCCGCCCGGCACCCCGAAGAAAAGGTCATCGACATCGTGCAGAAAACCTGGCGCAAAATGACGACCGAAGGCCATCGGCTGGCTTTGCAGCTTCCGTTGTCACCCGAGGCACAGGCGTTGATTGGCAAAGCGCTGGCTGGGCAATAAGGAGAAAGTCTCGCATTATGTTGCTGTAGCAAGCAAACCACACTTTCCTAGCGAACTAGTTAATCAGCGAATACTGGCCAAATCATATCAATCAGCCAACGCCTACCGTGTCGAGACAAGCCGAAGGCCAGGCCTGTGCGGGGCGTCTGCGCGTAACTGGGTTGCGGCAATACTACACGCGCCGAGTCGGCGGTTTGGTACTGTAGGAGCGGCGTAACACGTAGTAGTTCCGTTAGTTCTTCCGAATCCTGGGAGAAGATAACCGGGTCGTAGTCGAAGCCCGCGGGAGGCCCGTCGTATTGCGGGTGCAGCCGCAGCGTGTCGGCCCACTGCTGGTATTCTGCCCGGCGTGCGGCGGTGTAAGCCGCCGACACGTAACCGCTGCTGCGCAACGTGGCTAAGTAAGTGTCTACTGCTTTATAATCAACAGTATACACATCGGTGCTGTCTTCGGAATAAGCCGCTGGTACCAAAGGCAGCTGGTTCAGATCATCAACCCGTAGCGCATACCAGCGCAAAAACTGTCGTACTGTCGCTACCGGCGCGGCTGCTGTGTCGACGGCAACACGCGTAGTAGCAGGCGGTTCCGCTCCCGAAGCAGTAGTTTCTTCGGAAGCGGAATGCGTGCAGGCACAGCCAAGGAGCAGAAAAAGCGAGCAGTAGCAACGACGCATACTGCTTCCTACCGCACCGGCTTCGGAATCACCGGCAGGCTCTCGTGGCCCTGGGCATCCACGGAGGCCACCCCGAAAATGTAGTTGTCCTTGCTCTGCGTGAGGTCGGCTTTGGTGTCCGTTACAAATACTTTTTGCTCCCACTTGGGCGAGGTGGTTTCGCGGATGAGCACGTAGTAGCCGGCCGGTTTGGGGCCGGCCGTGGGGGCATCCCACTTCAGTTGGGTGCGGTTGGTGAGCTGGGCCGTGAGCACGCCCACGTTTTGCGGCGAAGCCGGGGCCATGGCCAGGCTTGCCAGGGTAGCCAGGTTTACGCCGGTGTTTTTGCGCAGGTAGGCGAAGTCCATGAACTTGGCGTGGTCGCCGTACTCGGTGCCGTTTTCGGTACGCAAGTCCTGGTGCTGGTGGCGGAAATCCTCGTTCATCTCCGTGAAGCGCACCGCCGTGAAGCCCTGCTGGTTGAAGGGCGTGTGGTCGCCGCCGCGCAGGAATCGGTCGGGGCGGTAGACCACTACCACGTCGAGGCCGTCCACGTACTCCGCGGCGGCCTGCTGGGCGTAGCGGGCCAGCTCGCGGGAGGGCGAGTCGTTTTCAGACGACAGCGTGCGGCGCAACCTACCCTCGGCCTCGGTTTCGGTGGCAGGCACGCCTTCGCTAAACACGCGCAGGTGCTTGGCATCATCCACCGAAGGGTCGTTGCCGTGCGAGTTGCCCACGATGTCGTTGTTGAGCATGGCCACTAGGTTCCAACCCTCTTTTTTGGCCCGCTGAGCCAGGTGCGTCGAGCCGTAAAGGCCCTGCTCCTCGCCCTGCACCGCCACGAAGATGATGGTGGCGGGATACTGCTGCTGACTCATCACGCGGGCCAGCTCCATCACGGCCACCGTGCCGGAACCGTCGTCGTTGGCACCGGGCGCGTCGGCGGTGGCATTCATCACGTCTGATACCCGTGAGTCGATGTGCCCGCTCACGATGAAGATGCGCTTGTCGTTGGGGTCGGTGCCGGGGAGGGTAGCCATCACGTTGGCCATCACCACCGGCCGGTCGATGCGGCGGCCGTCGGGTTTGATGGTGAAGGTGTCTTGGGTGACTACCAGGCGGTTGCCGCTGGCCTTGCTGTACTTCTTGAACTCGTCTTCCACCCAGTTGCGCGCCGCCCCAATGCCGCGCTTCTTGCTCTTGGTGTCGCTCAGCGTGTGGCGCGTACCGAAGCTCACGAGTTTGTCAATGTCGTCTTTCAACCGCTTCTCCGAAATCTCATTCACCATCTTTTTGATGGTCGGGTCAGGTGTTGTCGATGGTTTGGTTTGCGCGAGTAGGGGTAGCGCGGGGAGGAGGAAAGCAGCAAGTAGGGTAGAGCGAAGCGTCATGTGAAGTAGGTTTGGTGTTGATCAGTTGCCAATTTTAGTGGTCAGTCAAAATTGAACGTCATTTCGACCAGCGGGAGAAATCTCGCGTGCTGACGGGCGGTAGTAAAGCTACGCGTCAGGAAATTACTACTACGCGAGATTTCTCCCGCTGGTCCTCGCAGACAACAACTGGTCGGACGCCGTAGGCGTCCGACCAGTTGTTGTCTGCGAATGTCCGCGCCGCTTACACAAGACGTATGCAATAGCAACAAGAAGCCCGTTCAACCTCAGCAACGACGACCGGTCGGACGCCTACGGCGTCGGACCGGCAGGCGTCCGCCAATCGGATTTACACCAAAGACACCAACGCGCTGGCTGCGTTGCCGCCAAAGCCGGCGGCATTCACCAAAATACGTCGGATCGGCCGCTCCGGCGCCGTGGCCAGGTAGGTAAGAAACGGCGCCACCGGCCACTGCTGCGTCTCCAGCACCTGCAAAGCAAAATCCAGGCTGAGCGCCGCCGAGGCGCCCAACGTGTGGCCCACCAGCCACTTATTGGAGAGTAGCTGTGGCTGGTTTTCGCCAAAAACCGCCCGTACGGCCGCCAGTTCGGCGGCGTCGCCAGCGGGGGTGCCGGGGCTGTGCAGCACTAGGGCGTCTACCTCGGCCGGCTCCCTACCCGCCTGCTGCAAGGCCTGCCGGATGGCAGTCTGAAAATGCTGTCCATCAGCCGAAATGCCCGTTTTGCTACCAATGGCTTCAAAGCCGAATCCCACGCTTTCCAGCCGAAACAATGGCCGGTCGGACGCAGCAGCGACTTCGGCGGCGGTAGCAGCGGCTACTTTCTCCAGCGCAAATACGGCAGCGCCTTCGCCCAGCGTGAAGGTAGAAGGCCGCCCGGCGCCCGGCCGGCAGGGCCACTCGGAAGCCGCAAACGGTGAGTAAATACCGATGGCCTGCATCTGCGCCAGCGTGAAATCAGTGAGCGGCGCCTCGGCCCCGCCAGCTAGGTAGCGCTCTGCCATGCCCGCCCGCAGCCAGGCCACCGCATTGCCCAGCGCCTGAAACGCGCTGCTGCACGTGCTGGAATGGCTCAGTATGGCCCCATCGGTACTACCCGCATCGAAGGCTACCCAGCTCGCCACGTTGCCCAGCGTTGTGAGTGGCGACGCGGCGGCTGGCACACTGCCCGCCCGCAAAAACTCCTCGTGGTAGTGCTCCAGGTGGTGCGTGGCCCCGCGGCTGCTGCCTATGCTGACGGACAGGGAGCGGTGAGTAGTGAGTAGTGAGTGGTGAGTGGGGTTTAGGTGGTCACGCTTGCCTGGCTCTGCTTCCGTTGACGTAGTGCGCCATCCCGCTGCCGCGGCGGCTTGGCGGGCGGCCAGCAGGGCCAGCAGCACGGTGCGGTCGAGCTGACGATAGGCGGGGTGGGCATGGCGCAACTCCGCCACGGCGGCTTCGGTGGCGGGGGGTAGGGCGGCTACGGGCAGGCCGTTGGGGTGTGCGGAAAAAGGCGAATCCGAAGCAGACGGAAACGCCTGCTCGCCCAATGCCGATACCCGGCCCCGGCCCCGGATAAGGATGTATTCGTCGGCGCGAGCGTTAGTCATGCAGGTACTCGGGCAGGGTAGGGGCGGGGGTGAAGTTCAGCACCAACTCGCGCATCTGGCGCAGCACCTGGTAGAGCAGTTCCAACTCGGCGTCGGTGGTGCAGTAGGGCGGCAGCAAGTACACCACGTTGCCCAAGGGCCGCAGAATCACGTGGTTATCGAGGGCCAATTGATAGAATGCGTCGCGGAGGCGGCTGAAGTAGCTGGTGCCCTCGCCGGGGTTGTATTCTACGGCCAGCACCGTGCCCACGTGGCGCACCGCCCGGATGCCGGGTTGGCCGTCCAGCTCCTGCTTGAACGCGGCATGGGCGGCGGCAATGCGCTGGCGCTGCTGGGTGCAGACCTCAGCGCGAGTCAGCTCCAGGCTAGCCAGGGCGGCGGCGCAAGCTACCGGGTTGGCGGTATAGGAGTGGCCGTGAAACAATGCCTTCATCTTGTCGTCGCTCAGAAACGCCTCGTAGAGCGGCGCGGCGCAGGTGGTTAGGCCCATGGCCAGGGTGCCGCCCGTGAGGCCTTTCGAGAAACACATGATATCAGGCTGCTCTTGTAGCTGGCTGCTGGCAAATAGCGGCCCGGTGCGGCCGAAGCCGGTCATTACCTCATCGGCAATGCACAGTACGCCGTGCTGGTGGCAGCGGCGCACCATTTCATTCAGTACCTCGGCTGAGTACGCCACCATGCCCGCCGTACCCAGCAGCAGTGGCTCGAAGATGAAGCCCGCTACCTCCGGCTGCTGCAAGGCCGCATCCAGCTGCGCCAGCACCTCCGCCTCGCGGCCCGGCACCGGCACGTCGATAAATTCCACCTCAAACAGCAATGGCCAAAACGGCTCGGTAAACGCCCCCCGGCTGCTCACCGACATCGCCCCGAACGTGTCGCCATGGTAGGAGTCGCGGAAGCAGAGGAAACGCCGCCGCTCGGGCTGGCCCTGGTTATGGAAGTATTGCAGCACCATTTTCAGGGCCACTTCCACGGCCGTTGAGCCGTTGTCGGAGTAGAACACGCGGGCCTGGTTGCCAGGTAGGAGTTCGAGCAGCTGCTCAGCCAGCTCCACGGCGGCGGGGTGGGTGAAGCCGGCAAATAACACGTGCTCCAGGGTACGAAGCTGCGCGCTCACGCGCTCGGCAATGTGGGGGTGGGCGTGGCCGTGCAGGTTCACCCACCACGAGGAGATGCCGTCGAGGTAGCGGGTGCCGTCGTCGGTCACCAGCCAGGCGCCCTCGCCGCTAACGATGGGCACCGGCAGCGGGGCGGTTTGCATTTGAGTGTAGGGGTGCCACAGCACGGCGTGGTCCCGTTCGGCAAGCGTAGACATGCGGCAAAGGTAGCACCCGGCGCCGTAGGGGCGCGTTGCACGCGCCCGTCGTATGGTGCCCGCGCGCCGGTTGGAGGAGAAGATGAGTTCCCCTGATTGCGCAGGACAACCTCGTGAAGCCAGAGCGTACCCTACGACGGGCGCGTGCAACGCGCCCCTACACCTGCGCAAACCACGCCCGAAACTCCGTCGCGTAGCGACGCACTACGGCCGCATCCAGCACCGGCTCGGGCAGCACGCGGGGCATGATGGGCACGCCGGTGTGCTGGGCAATGAAGTCCTCGGTGGCCGGGGTAGGCTCGCCGTTGAACACGAGGCCGCGCACCGGAATCTGGCGCTGCCGCAGCGCCTCCAGCGTCAGCAGGGTGTGGTTGATGCTGCCCAGGTAGTTGCGCGACACCACCACGGCCGCTAGGCCCAGCTGCGCCAGCAAATCCACCATCAGAAACCCCGGCGCCAGCGGCACCAGCAGGCCACCTGCGCCTTCTACTACCAGGTGATTATCGGTGCGGGGTAGGCGGAAGGCGCTGGGCGTAAGCGCAATGCCTTCGGCCGCCGCTGCCGCGTGGGGCGAGGCGGGTAGGGCCAGGCGGTAGGCTTCGGGATGGAAGCGGGAAGCAGGGTTACTGACCAACTGGCGCACGGTGGCAGCGTCGGTAGTGGGCATGAGGCCGGCTTGCACGGGCTTCCAGTAGTCAGCGCGCAGGGCTTCGGTGAGAATAGCGGCTACGACGGTTTTACCTACGTCGGTGCCGATGCCGGTGATGAAGAGGTGTTGCAATGGTTTATAACTCTACATGAGTTGTAAATTATAATAATTTAGTTTGAAACTATTTGTCCACAGTTCCAATCCAAATATTGCCTCTTTTAAAACAATAAACATCTAAAATGTTTCCTTCTGAATCGTTAAACGGAATAGTAATATGAGGCTTTGCTAATATTTTAGCAAACCATCTTCTTGACTCTAAGTAATCTTGACTACTTGCGTAATTTTTTTCTTCTCCTAAATCATTATTGCTATAATAATCATTGTCTAAGCCTAATTTCCATGAAAAGCTGTTCAATATAGAGTATGAATTACTAAGTAAATTTGCAGGTAGCTCTGCCTCATGAGCTTCGTTCAATGAATTTTCATAGAAAATTTTCCTCTCACCTATCGCGCATACAACGCGAGAAAGTTCGAAACGGGGATAATAGAGCCAAATTTTTAAATAATAAGGTTTCTTTAACTTGTCTAATTGCTCTTTCCAATTATAATATATTTTTATCAGCCCGCTAACCATTAAGTTTCTTGTTTCTCTTTTTGGTTGAGGTATTGTACTATTGATGACTGATACGTCACACCAAGGGTGAACAAGAAGGTCGCAATGATCCTCGCCATATTTTTCAAGCAGGCCATACTTCAATAGTAGGTTATTGTTCAACCATACATTTATTGTTCTATGTCGTCTTCTTATTCCTCGTATTTTATGTCTTTTCATTTTGATGCTAAATCAGTAACTATCCAACTTATCCATTTTCTTCTTCACTTCCGCCAGCAGCTGTTGCGCTGTGGGTAAGTAGAGTTGGTATTTGCTGGCCATAATAGTTTGGTTGTTTTCGGGTAGGCTGATTTTTACTACCGCATCATTTTTATCGGCGCAGAGCAGGATGCCGATGGTGGGGTTTTCGTACGTCTGCTTCTCGAAACGGTCGAAATAGTTTACGTACATCTGGAGCTGGCCCAGGTCTTGGTGGGTGAGCTTGTCGGTTTTGATTTCGATTAGCACGAAGCACTGCAACAGCCGATTATAGAATACCAGATCCACGAAGAAGTCGTCGCCATCTAGGTGCAGGCGTTGCTGCCGGGCCACGAAGGAAAGCCGTTGCCCAACTCCAGCATAAACTCTTGCAGGTGCGTGATGAGGGCAGTTTCCAGGTCTTTTTTGTAGTAGGCGGCTTCCCGTTTCAGGCCCAGAAACTCCAGTATCATCGGGTCTTTGATGATGTCGCGGGTCGTAGCGGGCGGCTTTTCTTCGCGGGCTACCTGGAGCACGGCGGCTACATCGTTGCTCAGCAATAGCCGTTCAAACAGATGGCTGTTGACCTGCCGCTCCAACTGCCGCGCCGACCAGTTGTTCTTGGCCGCTTCGGCGCTGTAGAACTCCCGTTTGTCGGAATTGTCAAGTTGGATGAACTTGCGATAATGCGTCCAGGTGAATTGTGAACGCAGCGCGTTCATATTCGGAAAAGCACGATAAAACTGCACATACCAATGCAGCTGTCGACTCGAAAATCCGCTGCCAAACTGCGGTTGCAACGCTTCGGCCAAGCCTTTGATAAGGAACGTGCCGTACGCCGCCCGGTCTTCGCCGTGTTGCTCTTCCTCGAAGATGTATTGGCCAATCTGCCAATACATCCGCACGCGCTCCGCGTCAACCGAGCGGATGGCCCGGTCCCGCGCCTGCGTGATAATGCCGTGAATAGTAGCGAGTAGCGCCGGGCTGAGGTTCATAGAGATAAAGATAGTAAGGTGCAATAATGAAAGAACGTCATTTTGACCAGCAGGAGAAATCTTGCTTGTGAGTAATTCTCTGATGATTGAGATTAGCGGGAGCACGCGAGATTTCTCCCGCCAACCGAAATGACGGGCTGCCGTCATCATTTTCCCAACACCTCCGCCAGCCTGTCAATCTCCGCCTCTTTATTATAAGAATGCACAATCAGCCGCAGGCGCTCGGTGCTGGCGGGAACAGTAGGCGCCACAATGGCGCGCACGTCGAAACCAGCGGCTTGGGCGGTGGCGGCTATGTGCTTCACGGCCTCGGGACCGGAAGAGGTGAGGAAGAACACCGGGTGAATTACGTGGCTGTCGGGCGGCACGTGCAGGCCGGGCACCGCGTTCAAAGTGGTTTTCAGATACTCAGATAACGCAAACAGCCGCCGCCGCTCTGCCTCCAGAGTAGGGAGCAGCTGATAGGCCGCGGCCAAGGTCGCTACCGTGTAGGGAGCCGGGGCAGTGGTGTAGATGAAGGGGCGGCTGAAATTCAGGAGGTAGTCGCGCAGCACGGCTGGGCCGACCACGGCGGCGCCCTGGCTGCCCAGGGCCTTGCCAAACGTGAGGACGCGGGCGAATACGTCGTTTTCCAGGCTCAACTCGGCTACCAGCCCCTCGCCGTGCGGACCGTAGAGGCCGTTGGTGTGCGCTTCGTCTACTACTAGATACAGGTCCCGCTGCCGACACAAATTGGCCAACTCACGTAGGGGAGCCATGTCGCCGTCCATCGAATAAAGCGCCTCCACAGCCACAAACACGGCGCCGGTGGCGCGGGGTAGGCGGCGCTCCAGGTCGGCCACGTCGTTGTGACGGAAGCTGTAGGCCGTGGCAAAACTGCCGCGAATACCGTCCTTCACGGAGGCGTGCGAGGCTTCGTCGTAGAAAATGGTGTCGCCGCGACGGGGCACGGCGGCAAAGAAGCCCAGGTTGGCCGCGTAGCCGGAGTTGAAGAGGAGGGCCGCTTCGGCACGGTGGAACTGCGCTAAGTGCGCTTCCAAATCTTCGGCGGCAGCTGAGTTGCCGGTGAGCAGGCGGGAGCCGGTGCTACCAGCGGCTTCTTGCTGCATGGCCGCTTGCAACGCCTGCCGCAGGGTAGGGGAGCGAGCCAGGCCGAGGTAGTCGTTGGAGCTGAAATCAACGAGGTTTTCGGCAGGTAGGGAAAGGCGGCGGCGGGTGCCTTCGGCTTCGCGCTTGGCCAGGTGCTGGGCGAGGCGTTGGTGGAGGGGAGGGGTTGGCATAGTAGACTACAAAACACCTGTCATCCTGAGCAGCGCGAAGGACCTTCTCATATGTGAACGAGTCGTTGTGACACGTGTCGTTCTGTCGTGAGAAGGTCCTTCGCGCTGCTCAGGATGACAGACAAAGGCTTGCAGACGCAATAGAAGAACCGCCTACCCTAAACGGTTGCAGCTTCCTGCTTTCCTAATACGGTGGCGCCCTGCGGCACGTCCTTAAACGCCTTGCGCGGCTTCAGGCCCAGCAGCTCAAACATCTGCTTGTCGGCGTCGAAGTCAGGGTTGGGGGTCGTGAGGAGTTTCTCGCCGGAGAAGATAGAATTGGCACCGGCCAGGAAGCAAAGCGCCTGCTCCGTCACAGGCATTTCCTGGCGGCCAGCCGAGAGGCGTACGATGGTTTTCGGCATTAGCAGGCGGGCGGTGGCAATCATGCGCAGCATTTCCCACACGCTCACGCGGGGCTGCTCGGCCAGGGGCGTGCCCTCTACCGGCACCAGCGCATTCACCGGCACCGACTCGGGGTGCTGGGGTAGGGTAGCCAGGGTGTGCAGCATGGCCACGCGGTCCTCGTCCGTCTCGCCCAGGCCAATGATGCCGCCCGAGCATACCGAAATACCGGCTTTGCGCACGTGCTCCAGCGTATCGAGGCGGTCGT
This sequence comes from Hymenobacter citatus, assembly GCF_014333615.1. GTDB lineage: Bacteria > Bacteroidota > Bacteroidia > Cytophagales > Hymenobacteraceae > Hymenobacter > Hymenobacter citatus. The sequence continues at coordinate 91,080 of NZ_JACSCY010000018.1, forward strand.
CGTAGGTGCGGGTAGTGATGATGTCGCCGTAATGCTCACGGCTGGTGTCCAGGTTATGGTTGTAGGCGTAGAGGCCGGCTTCTTTCAGGCGCTCGGCCTGGTACTCGTTCAGCATGCCCAGGGTGCAGCACACTTCCAGACCCAGGTTGTTTACCTCAGTCACCATATTCAGCACCCGGTCGAAGTCGCGGTTGTCGCGCACTTCGCGCCAAGCGGCGCCCATGCAGAAACGGGTAGAGCCGGAGTCTTTGGCGCGCTGGGCCGAAGCCAGCACTTCAGCGTCGGGGAGAAGCTTGTGGGCTTGCACGCCGGTATGGTAGCGGGCGGCCTGGGGGCAGTAGGCGCAGTCTTCGGGGCAGCCGCCGGTTTTCACGCTCAGCAGCGTGCACACCTGCACTTCGCCGGTAGCCTGAAACTCGCGGTGCACGGCGGCGGCCTGGGCTACCAGCTCCAGCACGGGTTGGTGATAAATTGCGTTTACTTCGTCGAGGGTCCAGTCGGTGCGCAGCATAGGGGTTGCCAGTTGTGAGTTGCCAAATAGCAGAATAAAAAACGGTCCGCCGGGGCCGGAGAGGCGCTTGGGCGGACCGCAAGATACAGCAAACAGCGCTTGTGCCCTAGCGGACGGTGAAACCCGTTTCTGCGGTTTGGTCTGCCGAACGGCTGCTCTGCGCGTCGCGCGTGTTCTTCTGCACCGCAATAGCGCCAAACAGCGCCAGCATAAACGACATAGCATAAAAGCCTTTCTCACTCAAGAGCAGGGTAGCATTCCACAGCCCTACCGCCAGTAGCAAAATAGCCGAGAGCGTGGCAAACCAACTCAGGCCGTAGTAGATGCTTGTGACGGGAATTCCCTCTAGCTGGTCGCGCACGCTTTTTTGCAGCGATATGGCCGCAAACAATCCGTAGAGCAATACCGTGAAATAATAGCCTTTCTCGCTGAGCGGCATAGTAGCATTCCACAGCCCTACCATAAAAGCGACCATACCAACCAGGAGCGCTACCCAGGACGCAGCTATAAATGCGTTAGATGGTTTTTGCATATACAGAAAGCTAGCGGGTATAGAAACTAGTAAAATGACTGATTGAGACAGCCAAACATAGCGATAATTGTATAAAATTGATACGCGTGATACACGTTGTAGAGCTGTGCTTGCAACTGAAGCCGCCAGAAAACAAAAAAGCCCCGAATGACAAAGCATTCGGGGCTGAAGTTGTGTGATCCCGCTGGGATTCGAACCCAGGACCCGTACATTAAAAGTGTACTGCTCTACCAGCTGAGCTACAGAATCA